>CAVQMZ010000012.1:0-8190 GCA_963713725.1 uncultured Bacteroidota bacterium | reverse complement strand
TAAACTGCTAAGGGAGTTTTCAGATGACTAAGACCGAAGCAGTCCATCATAAAACAGAAAAACTGGAAATGGCTGCCCGCTTTGTGGGCAGTACAAACTCTCACCTTTTTTTAACGGGTAAAGCCGGCACCGGCAAAACCACCTTTCTGAGGAATCTGGCCAGTAAGACCCATAAAAGTTTTCTGATTGTAGCCCCCACGGGCATTGCTGCCCTCAATGCAGGGGGAGTAACCATTCATTCACAGTTTCTGCTTCCCTTCGGCAGCTTCATCCCGGTGCAGGAACCTGCAGGCCAGTTCAGCGGAAGCGCGCACTTTTTTACAAAGCACTCACTTTCCCGTAAACATACCCTCAACAGTCTGCGTAAAAAGGTGCTTCGGGCCACTGATTTGCTCATCATCGATGAGGTAAGTATGTTGCGCGCTGATATCCTGGATGCCATCGATTACCGCATGCGCAGTGCCAAAGGCAACTATGCTCAAAGTTTTGGCGGGACCCAGCTGCTGATGATCGGCGATCTGTACCAGCTCTCACCCATTGTTAAAGAGGAAGAATGGCAGGTGCTGAAAAGCTACTACAGGAGCATGCATTTCTTTGAGGCACATGCATTCAGAGCCGAAAAGATGGTCACCATCGAACTGGACAGGATCTTCCGGCAGAGCGACGACCGTTTTATCCAGATCCTCAATCACCTGCGCAACAACATTGCCACCAGAGAGGACATAAATCAGCTTAACAGCCACTACCTAAACGCGGAGCAAATAGCCGGCGAGCAGGACATCATTACCATTACCACCCACAACCACATTGCCGATGGGATTAACCAGAAGAAACTGAATGCACTTCCCTCAGCCTCCTCCTTTTTTGAAGCCGACATTCAGGGTGACTTCCCGGATAAACTCTACCCCCTCCCCCGGGATATCGAATTGAAAGTCGGAGCCCAGGTTATGTTTGTGAAAAATGACTCCAGCGAAGAGAAACTTTATGTCAATGGGAAGCTGGCACGGGTGGTAAACATTGAAGAGGACAAAATTACAGTGAGCCTGTCGGGAAGCGGACAAAACTACGTGCTGCGAAAAGAAGAATGGCAGAACAAAAAATACACCATCAACGAGGAGAACAAGGAGGTGGAGGAAGAGGTGACGGGCAGTTTTATGCAATACCCGGTAAAGCTGGCCTGGGCCGTAACCGTTCATAAGAGCCAGGGTCTGACTTTCGAGAAAGCGATTATTGATGTGGGACAGGCCTTTACACCCGGTCAGGTTTACGTGGCACTTAGCAGACTGAGGAGCCTGGATGGCCTCATCCTTCGAACCCGGATCAACACCTCATCCATTTCCATTGATGGTGATGTACAGGCTTTTTCCATGGCGACGGAGCAACAGGAGCCACTTCCGGAGATCTTCATGGAAAAGCAGCGGAGCTACCTGGAACAGATCCTGAGCAGAACCTTCGACTTTTCCGACCTAATCCGGCAACTGGAGAACCTGCAAAACTTCAAAGCGGACAAAATGGAGTTTGAAGATGAAGTGATGCAAAAGGCCATGGGCTTGCTCCTGCAACGTTTCAGGGATGAAGAAAAGAATACAGCCATATTCCGCCAACAGTTGCAAAGTTTGCTTCAGGAGAATAAGCGGGATCTGCTACTTGAACGTGTGGCAAAGGGAAGCGCCTACTTTATGGCCTTTATGGAGGAGAACCTGAAACAGCTCCTCTTTCACCTGGCAGAAGTGGAGCGCCTTACCCGGACGAAAACTTACCGAAATGCGCTGAGTGAAATCGATCAGCAGATCACCATGGCCTGGGGAGCCCTGGAACAGGCAGAACATATTAGCCACAGCATCATCTCGGACCAGCCGATTGTCAAAACCGAAGCTGAAGACAAAAAGTCCATCAAACGCAGAACTGAATTGTGGGAGCTGGCGCAAGAGGCCGCCGAAACAAATCCCAAACTCAAAAAAGGGAAAAGCGGTCGAAAACGCAAGAAGGGCGTAAAGCTGGAAAAGGGAGAATCCAACCGAATCACCTATGGCCTGGTCAAAGAGGGCCTGTCCATCAAGGAGATAGCCGCAAAACGAAATCTTGCAGCATCCACCATCGAGGGACATGTTGTGAAGGGCATCAGGGAAAAGGAAGTGGATATAAGCAATCTGCTCTCGAAAAAAACAATTAACGAGGTAGCTCTTCTCCTGAAAGAATCATCCCGGGATATCAGTAAAGCACACCGTTCACAGAACGGAAAATACAGCCATGGCGTCTTGCGCATGGTCCAGGCTTATCTCAGCTTGCGATAATCAGCTTGGATTAATCAGCTTGCCTTGATGATGGCTGCCAGGCAGCGCTCAGCCGTATGACCATCCCAAAGTTCAGGCCTGACTGCCTTGCGTGGTTTGGCCAGGGCATTGTGATATTCTTCCCGTATCCTTTCCACGTTATTTCCCACCAGAACTGATGCACCACCATGCTCCCAGAGAGTAATGGGCCGTTCGGTATTCCAGCGCATGGTCAGACAGGGTGTTCCCAGCACGGTACACTCTTCCTGCAATCCGCCCGAATCGGTAAGAAAAATCTTAGCCCCCATATTCAGCCGTAACATGTCGTGATATCCAATGGGCTGAAGCAATACCATGTTTGGTGTAGCCAGCACCTTGTCCCACAGCCCGAAGGTTTCCAGCTGCTTTCTTGCCCGGGGATGGATGGGCCATAACATGGGCATGTCATTTGCCACTTCATCACAGAGAAAATCGATCAGCGCAGTGAAAATATCCTTATGATCCACATTGGAGGGCCGGTGCATGGTCATCACAGCAAAATTCTCCTCTTCCACTTCAGGAATAATCGCATCTTCCAGCAATAAATTCTCCTTCAGGACCGACTCAATACTAAGGGCAGCAGCTTTCTGGCGCTGGGCCTCCAGGGTATCGATCATGATGTTCCCCACAAAATCCATCCTGGAATCCACCACCCCTTCCTGCCTCAGGTTCTCCACAGACATTAAATCGGGGGTCAGCAGCAGATCCGACAAACGGTCAGTCACCAGCCGGTTCACCTCCTCGGGCATGGTAATATCCCCTGAACGTAATCCCGCCTCAATATGACAGACCTTCACATGCAACTTCTTGGCGGTAACCGAACAGGCCAGCGTGGCATTCACATCGCCAACCACAACCACCCAGTCCGGCTTCTCATCCAGCACCACCTTCTCAAAGGCAATCATGGTATTCCCCACCTGCTCGGCATGGGAACCCGATCCCACCCCCAGATGAATGTCAGCCGGCGGAATATCCAAGGCATCAAAAAAGGTCTGCGACATCTGGTGGTCATAATGCTGTCCGGTATGCACCAGGATGTGCTCCACGCTCGGCTTTCACCCTCACCTGACTTTTCCACACCTGCGTTATGCTTCTCAATTGCCCTGATAAAGGGCGCTATCTTCATAAAATTGGGCCTGGCACCCACAACGGAAATTATCTTCATATCTATATTCTATTCTTTTAGAAAAATCTAAAATAAATGATCAATATGAAGTCTTACGCAAATCAGCCACTGAAGTTGCACTATTATTGACGAGTACCCTATGATTTAGGGTGTAGGCCAGAAAATCTGACACATATAAAGAATACCTAGCCCTCGCGCATGGAAGTCAGGATCCGGTCAATCTCCTCCATCTGGGCAGACTTCAGGGGACCAAATGCCATTGCACCCGCATTTTCTTCCACCTGCTTTGCCGTTTTAAATCCGGGGATGGGAATTGTGGACCCGCTTTTTGCCCATATCCAGGCAAGTGCGCCCTGGGCCACAGTTCGCCCCTCGCTTTGCAGGATCTCCTTAACGGCATCCAGCTGATTAAGCAATTCAGGAATGGGCTTACCATCCCTGAAGAAAAGGTAATAGGGATCGCCATTTTTGTCAACAATGGTCCTGCAGTCATCCTCGGGAAATACACTGTCTTTGTTGAATTTTCCGGAGAGGATGCCCATGGCCAGGGGACCGCGGTTCAGACTGGCAAGGTTTTCCTTTTCGCAGAGCGCCAGCACTTCCTTGTTTCCAAGAAAAAGATTCAATTCCTGCTGAATAGCCGCACAATTTTTTCCCTTTGCAAAAAAGCCGGCATGCTCAGGATTGTCCGTACTCCAGCCATAGGCCCTGATCTTCCCGGCCGACACCAGGTCCTCCAGTGCTTCCATGGTTTTTTCGGCCTCCTCGTGAGGGTAATCTGCAAGGTGCAGCTGATAAAGGTCGATGTAATCTGTTTTTAATCTCTTCAGACTCGCCTCAACAGCCTTTTTAATATAGTCGGGACTTGCATCAAAGCCGGTTACTTCAGATTCATTAAAGACCATCCCGAACTTAGTGGCAATAACAAGCTCTTCTCTTCGGCCTGAAAAAACTTCCCCCAATAAGATCTCAGAATGCCCCATGCCATACACATCGGCAGTATCAAAGAAGTTTACACCCATTTCATAAGCTTTCATGAGTGCCTGTTTAGATACTTCATCGTCAACTTTCCCCCATCCAAGCTGCATACCCTGCATGCTCATCGGGCCTCCAATGGCCCAGCAGCCCATGCCCAGGGCTGTAATCTCAATTCCGGACCTTCCCAGGGTCCTTTTCATTGTGGCTTCCATAATTTACCTGTTTTAATTTCCAGATAAATTAGGGCGTATTCACCTGATTGCCAAGTAATTTAACATGTTGTCAAGCACTAAACAAACAAGCCAGCTTTCCGGGGGCTGTGTTCATTACCATCATTGTCAAAGTGCTTTCGCATACTCCACATCGGCTTCAACCTGGTCGGTAAAAAGGCTCCAGTGAAAGTGAGTGAACTCCGGCCAACGCGGTTCATGATGCCCCATACTCACATAAGGCATGGGCTTGTATCTGCCGATTGTAAGCCTGACAACATCTTCCCACCATCTTAAACATGCTTCAAGGTGGGCAATGGCCTCCTGTTTGTCAGTCTGCTTGCCCGAGAGCCTGTAAGTTTCCAGGGCAACTCCCGCCCGCAGTTTATCAGCAAAATAAAATCCCAGCTTACACCAGGTACGAATATCAGCCAGCTCACTTTCCAGGCCTGCCGATCCGGAATGATCTCCGATGGAATCAAGGGAATAAACTAAAGCAAGAGCCTGTTCACATTCTTCATCAACATGGCGGGCCAGTTCCAGCGGTGTGATGAAGCTGGTATCGGGCAGCTTGCCTTCATCCACAATTCTGCAATAGTCACTGATGCTTAAATACCTGGCATCGAGGGTAGGGTGCCTGATCAGCTCTTCAATGGAAATAAAGGGTGATTTTCCATCATCATAACCGGTAATCCAGGGCGCAAGGAATCCCTCACTGTATAGTGTGAAATCCCAGGTACCCTTAAAAAAGGATGCCATGTACCGGGGAACCCTGGAGGCCAGTGACCATGCTTTCAGCATGCTCCTGGCATCAATACCCTCATACCTAAGGTCAAATCCCCGGGCAAGGAACTCATCGCTTTGATCGGGATTGTAGAGCAAGTGCCCCCAGAGTCGATAGAAAAGCCATTGTTTTTCAAAAGCATGATTCCAGGGAGGCTGAATTGAATCGGCATGGGAATAATCCACCGCCGGAATATAACCTTCGGAACCCACAAAATAGCCCCTTACATATTCATGCAGGTTGGTGCGGATGTGTTCCCTGATAAAATCAGGATCACCCCAGCGCAGGACAAAAAAGTCCTCGTTCCGGATCATCCATGCAATGAAGTAGTTTTCCGGGGCGGGATCCCAGAAACCACGGGCTATGGTTCCTGCATCGTTGGAATGGGTGAGTGAAAGATGGGGTGTGGAATGTCCGTGCGACCAGTTGAACTTTACCTCTACAATGGTTTGCGTGCTTAAATCGGCATCATCAATAACCCGCCGCATCTCGGCCGGATCGCCAGCCAGAACGGCCCGGTGGATAAACTTCACTTCCCTGTCAGCCGCCTTCATCCCCTCAACAAAGGTCTCCTGGATCCAGTCTTCCCGCTCCCGGGGAGTCATTTTCTCCTCTCCCCAGTTACCCATCCAGTCGGCCAGGGTCACTCCAAGTCCGGTGAGATCTTCGTACTCATTGATCACCTGGGTGACCGACTCACGGGTATACTCCTTTACCATATCAGAACGATCAAAATGCTCCTTCGCCCCATAGGCTTCAGCAAATTCAGGTGAAACTACGATGTTCCAGTTCACCAGGTAAGTTTCAATACCCCGCTCTTTGGCCATCCTGAAAAGGCTCTGCCAGAAAGCCCTCCACTCCTCCAGCTCCTCATCATTGAAGGGACAGGCCTCGGGATAGGAAGCGGAACGAACCAGGTAGGGAAAGGGATGTGCGTTCCAAAGGGAAAGTGCATTAAAATGGTTCTCTACCATCATATCCAGAAAATCCTCCCAGAAATCCAGATCCCTGCACTTCTCGTAATGCAAGTCCGTTGCCTCCCCGGGACGATATGGCGACCAGGGCAGGTTAAACTTAATGGCCCGAAAGGCAAGAGCCGGATTCACTGCCCTTTCCTTAACCATTGAAAGATCAACATCATCATCCAGCTGCTCACACAAATTCATCAGGCCATAGAGACAGCCCTGCTCCTTAAGACCAATCACATATATGCTTTCTCCCTCCCTGACAATTTTATAGCCGTCATCTTCAATCCCCGGAAGATGCCTGTTCAGTATCTCACTGAGATCATCATTCAATGGTGTTAAAGGGCTAAGAATAAAAATTCCCTCAGACGCTTCAAGGCTTCCTGTTCTTTCAAGTGCATGGCCCTTAAAATCCCTTTGAGCACCCAGCCTCTCCACCCCGTATGAAAGAACAGGGGAAGAGAAATCATACCAGATATCTATTGTTTTCTTATGCTGACAGGAGAAAAGGGCCAGGAAAATGAGAGGCAGAATAATTCGGTTCATTCTACAAAATACCGGAATAAAATTGCTTTAAAAAATTTTACCTTTGGCCCAATGCCCGACTTTACAGTAAATACCTACATCAGACTCCTGGAAGCCCTTAAGGAAAAGGATTACCAGTTTCAAACTTTCGAGCAATTCCTTATCAGGCCAGAGCTAAAATCCATCGTCATCAGGCATGATGTGGATGCCAGGCCACAAAATTCTCTCAGGCTGGCTAGGATTGAAAATCAGTATGGCATAAAAGGGACTTATAATTTTCGGCTCAAAGCCCCAAAGCTGGGATGAGGGGATCATAACAGAGATCGCATCCTTAGGACACGAGATCGGATACCACTATGAAGAGCTGGCTACTTTTAAAGGAGACCAAAATCAGCCATCGAAGCCTTTAAACAAAACCTAGAAAAGCTAAGAAAACTGGCTCCGGTAAGTACCATCTGCATGCATGGAAGTCCAACTTCAAGCCATGACTCCAGGGATCTCTGGAAAAAACACAATTACAGGGAGCTGAAACTAATCGGCGAACCCTATTTTGATGTGGATTACTCCAAAGTGCTTTACCTGACTGATACCGGCAGACGTTGGGATGGAAACAATGTGAGCATCAGGGACAAGGTGGATGATAAGCAAAATCAAAACCTTGAACAAAAAGGGATACCCCATCCATTCCACAGATGATATCATCAAAGCTGCAAAGGAAAGTGCCCTGCCCGACCAGATCATGTTCACCATCCATCCTCAACGATGGCATAGCAGTAATATCCTCTGGTTGAAGGAGTTGCTGATCCAGAACCTGAAAAATGTCGTCAAAAGAGCTCTACTTCGATCCGGAAGGTAAAAGACTTTTTCTAAAGAACAAAGCCAAAACCCAACCCAGGATCACCCCAAATCCATTGGCCATAAGATCATTGATATTAAAATTCCTGTAGGGTATTAACATCTGAAGAACCTCAAACAGGGCAGGTATCACTAATGAAAAAAATATAAGCCAGGTAAAAGATCCCCATTTCATACTTCTAAAACTTCTAAATAAAATGATCGGTAATGGCAGATATATAAAAGCATGGACAAGATAGTCCCAACGGATATCCAGGGTATAATTATCCATCAGGATATCTGAAGATCGGGGACCTATCGGGACAACAGACCCCAGAAGCAAAAGACATATATAGAGGATTGCCCTTGACTTCAAATTCAGTTTATTTGGCATATATGATCAGCTTTCCTTTTCGCAATAAAGAATCATGGAGTCAAAATTAACAAAAGCCCTGAT
>CAVQMZ010000011.1:10000-256047 GCA_963713725.1 uncultured Bacteroidota bacterium | reverse complement strand
ATATGGACATATAAAATTCATACTCGAAAACAGAAAAGCTGGAGAAACTCTTGGTGATAACTCGAAGCTCAAAATAGAGAAGAGCTTTCGAGTGGAATCCATGATGAAGCATTACTATCAGATTATTAATCAGGTCTTATTACACTAATATATATGTCGAAATATATTCTAGCCATACTAAAAAACGAAACAAAATGTGATCATTTAAGTTGGGTAGAAGCCTGTAAGAAGTATTCTGATATCATTGATTTTGATGTAATTGACTTAGTTGAAGTCAACTGGCTTGAGATGGTAACAAGAAAAAAATATGACTTCTTCTTGAGCCGACCACCCGGACTTGTTGCTTATTACAAGCAGCTGTACGATGAAAGAATATTCATTATCAACAAAGTCTTGGGCTTTAACGTTTATCCATCAATCGAAGAACTATACATTTATGAGAACAAACGTATGCTTTCTTATTTCCTGGAGGCTAACAATATACCACATCCTGCTACCAAGGTGTTTTACTCAAAGTTAAATGCGTTCGAATATATAAGAAAATGCACCTTCCCGATAGTAGCAAAAACTAGTATCGGAGCCGGTGGCAGCGGGGTTAAGATTCTGAAAAACGTGAAAGAAGCAGACTCTTACATTAAAGATTCTTTTTCATATCGAGGCGTCCAGCGTACCTATTTACCAAATATACGTAAGGGAGATTATCTCAAGCGCTTAAAGAAAAGGCTATCTAACTTGAATGAATCCTATGATTATTTCAAAGAGAAAAGGAGAGCAGCAACCATTGAGCCACAGAAATGGTTTGTCATATTTCAAGAATACATACAATCAGAGTTTGAATGGAGGTGTGTGGTAGTAGATGACTCATATTTCGGGCACAAGAAATTACGCAATATTGGAGACCAGATGAGTGGGACATCGAGAGTTAGCTGGGATTCCCCCAACGAAAAACTACTGAACCTGCTCAAACAAATTGTTGACCAGAATAATCTCTGGTCCCAAGCAATCGATCTATTTTATAATCAAGAGCGGGGTTACCTTGTGAATGAACTTCAATGTTTCTGGGGCTCAAAAAAATCCGCACCAGATGATTAAAAATGGCATCCCAGGAAGATATACCTGCAAAAATGGAGAATGGATTTTTGAAGAAGGATTCTTCAATGAAAACAATTCATATAATCTTCGTCTTTTGCATATATTAAAGATGCTTGCTAGGCAATGAAAAGGCTATACAGCAGCTTAAGAAAAAGGCTGAATCCTATACAAAAAGGGAAACTTTCAAAGTTAGCCTTTACTCTTTCCAACAGACTAGTCCCTAAGAAAGACAACATTGATTCATGTAAGAAATACCCGAATGGAGAAAAAGGAGGTCTGATCATTTCAGCAGACTTCGAAATGGCCTGGGCATGGCGTTATACTAAAACTGGGGCAGACTTTATAGAAAAAGGTCACATTGAAAGAATGAATTTCCCACAAATTATAAATCTACTTGAGAAATATAACGTCCCCATCACATTTGCGACAGTTGGCCACCTTTTCCTAGATAATTGCAAAAGAGGAGATCATGACTGGATGAAACGAATACCCCATTTTAATGATCACTGGAGATTTACCGAAGGAGACTGGTACGACCACGATCCTTACGACAGCTATAAAAATGCTCCAGAATGGTACGGCCTGGACTTGATTCAAAGGTTACAGGGATCAACAGTAAAACATGAAATTGGCACTCATACTTTTTCCCATATTGACTTTTCTTACAAAAATTGCCCAGCAAAAGTAGCAGATGATGAAATCAGGGCATGCTGTGATGCCGCAAGTAAATTAGGAATAAATCTGAAATCAATGGTGTTCCCTGGAGGAACCTGGGAAATTTGAAAATTTTGCAGAAATACAAAATTGATATCTACAGGAAAAAATGCAGATATGAACTAGCCTATCCCTTCAGAGATCAATATGGTTTACTGGTGAGCCCAAGTACAGGTACATTAGAGTATGATCTGAACATTGGATGGTCACCGACTATTATCTATTGCGTTTAAGAAGGTATTTAGATAAAGCCATACAATCAAATACCTTGGCCCATTTTTGGTTCCATCCTTCGCTGGATCCATATATTTTAAATGAAGTGTTCCCCCCCCTCCTTGAATACGCTTCAAAACAAAGGGACAAAGGTGATCTTTGGATAGGAACTATGATGGGAATTGCTGAACATATAAATAAAAACAAAATCCTATGCAGATGGCTGGTATTGCTGGCATCATTTTTAAACAAAAAGTTTCAGATTCAGAAAGCTATATAAAAGCGTTTGACAGAATGCTAGATAAACTAGCTTTCTCCCCTTCCCAGTTAAAAAACCTGTTCACGGATAATGGATGCCTCTTTGGTAATGTTGCTGCCCATATCTCATAAAAAGAACAAACGGTTCATCTATTCCGAATCTATTCAAATATACTGCATATTAGAAGGATTAGCTTTTATTGATGATGAAGAAAAGAAGAGAATCATTAGTAATTATGGACTAAGTAATTCTCTCACTGATAATGATCTCATCCCCTACCTGTTTCTTTCTGATCCTTCCGGTTTTCATAAATACTTGACAGGAAATTATAATATAGTAGTGTACAATAAAAACGAAAAGGAATTGGTGTTGTTTAATGACATGAGTTGGCCATCTGCCACTATATATATATGAAAATGACTCTGTCTTTCTTTTTTCCTCTAGGATTGAGAGTATACTGGCCTCAGGATTACTTCCAGTTATTGAATTTGATTCCGCAACCATATTATTGAACATCTATACTTTAATTATCCCCTCTTCAGATCAAACATTTATAAAGGACATCAGTACTCTTCCAAATGCATCTACCATATCCATAAAAAATTTCTTGCTTTTACGAAGTAGTTATTGGAGCATGAAAGAATTATTAGCCAGAATCGAGCTAACAAGAAAGATACTCTATCAATCATAAATGACGGACTCTCAAAAGTTTTGGAGAAGATTATTAGGAGATGTGACAGTGTAAACATGTCCTTTACCGGAGGTTGGGACAGCAGAGTGGTATTACATATCTTCTTCCAGAAAACAAAGGGAATATTCATCTATACTCTTTTGGTGCAAAAGATCAGATGATATTACAATTCCTCGCAGCATCTCAGAAAAGGAAAACGTGCAGTACACTCCAGTCATTCTAGATCACAGTTACCTGAAAAATAGTTTCCTGCAAAATGCCAAAATGACTATATCATTATCTGGCGGAACAAGGAGTTATAAAAGAACACACTATATATATGCGGCAAGGAAGATTTCCAACTATTCAGGCATAGTAATCACAGGAATATTTGGAGACGAAGTATTAAAAACAGGCAGACCCTCAGGAGGAGATGTACTGTCAGCAAATACTATTGATTTTATTAGAAGTGATTTCGATGTAAAAAAAGTACTTATGAAAATCAAGAGTAACCCAGAATCAAGCAATTAGGAAATCTTGACACAATAATTTCTGAGGAACTAACTCATCGTCTTTTAAATATTAAACAGATGGCAAATAAGTATGCTACTCCTAATCAAAAGTATTATGCTTTCAGATTCGAAACAAATCTTCGTAAGTATTTTGGCAGTGAGTTAAATAGCTATAACGATTTCGTCGATTGCTATTCACCCTTTACCGATTACGATTTCTTAAAGAACCTAATCAAAACCACTCCTGTCAATAAGTATAAATCCTTTCTATCGAACAATATTTTGTTGAAAAAGAAAGAAGAGCATCACACTATATTATAAACTTGTCAGCAGTAATTATTTACCCTTAGTTGATTATAACACTTCCCGAAGATATTCAATGCGAGATATTGTGACTTTTCGTGGCCATTTAAATATAGCATATGCACAATGGGGTCCCAACAGAAGCCGAAGAAAGGACAACTACAATACTACTATCACAAATTCACTATTTTATGAATTCATTAATTCCACTGCACAGACACAGGAAATACTGACACTGGTCGCTCCAAGTACAAATAAAGCATCTGAAATTAATACCCTCTACTATTGAGATGAATGAAATCAAATCAAAATACATGTAGTATAAATCCACTCCAAAAAAATAATGAGAATTCTTTTTATCTGTTCGGGCAATGGTGTTGATGGCATTGGGTCGGTATAAAAAACCAAGGAGACTCTTTGCAAAATGCAGGGGTGAAGGTAAGCTACTTTACAATCGTTGGAAAAGGTTTTTTTGCTTATATTAAATACGCCTTTTTGCTACGAAGATTCATAAAAACTAACCACTTTGATATTTACCATGCTCATTACTCTTTCTCTGCGTTCGCTGCCACCTTAGCTGGTTGCAAGCCCCTAGTAGTATCCCTTATGGGAATGATACAAAGTCTGGACTATTTTTTAAGGCGGCTGTTCACTTTTGTGTTTTCTCCTGGTGGAACAAAATTATCGTTAAATCTGAATCAATAAAAAAGAGCATAGGTATCAGTAAGGCACATGTCATCCCAAATGGGGTTGACCTAAATAAGGTCAAACCTATGTCTGTGAATGAAACAACCACATCAGTTGATGTTATCTTATTCGCTGCAAACCCTGCTCGAAAGGAAAAGAATTTTAATCTTGCAAGAAAGGCTTGTTCACTTTTAACTGATTGTTCTGTCCAATTAAGGGTTATACATTCTAGAACCCATTCTGAAATAATTGAAGAAATAAACAGATCCAGCCTTTTGTTACTAACTTCACTATGGGAGGGGTCGCCTAATATAGTCAAAGAAGCAATGGCCTGTAATTGCCCGGTAGTTGCAACAAGTGTGGGAGATATCCCATGGTTGTTTGGTAATGAACCAGGACATTTTATTTGTAACAATGAACCGAACAATGTATCTGTAAAGATAAGGAATGCGTTAGAGTTCTCACAACATGTAGGGCGCACAAATGGCAGAGATAGAATCATCAAACTTGGCTTAAGCTCAAATGCCGTAGCTGAAAGGATATTAGATATATATGTGGAAATGTTATAAAGAATATTCTAAACCTGGGGCTATAATAATTGAAGGCCACGTGCAAGGACTGTCTAATGTCCGCTCTCTCGGCGAAGCCGGTATTCCTGTATTCGTTATTGATCATATGATTGCATCGCCCACTACTCAAGGTATTGCACGAAATTCTTTCGGTGTCCCGGGTATTTATCGGATAATTTTATCCGTTTTTTAGTTAATCTTGCTGAAGAGGAAAAAATGAAAATTGGATCCTCTACCATCAAATGATCATGCAGTATTTACAATTTCTAGGAATATCGACTTACTTAATATTACCTTTTAGAACTTCTACGTCTAATATTAAAACATACTTTATCTATGACAAATCCGACTTTTGAAAATTGCAGAGGAATGTCGGTATTCCCATACCCGAAACCTAATATTGGGTAAAATCTAGATATAATGGAAACTACCATGTCACTTTCCATTTGTTACAAAGGGAAAAGAAGGGCTCAATTTTTACAAAGCTACGGGTAAAAAAGCTTTTATTGCAGAAGATAAAACGAACTTGCAACTCAGCTTGCTATGATTCTCAAAAGAAGATAGATCTAGACCAAACTATTTACACAGGAATTAATTCCTTATACAGGAAAAAACAAAACCGTTTCATTTACTGCTTTTTGTGTCATGGCGATAATTAAAACCATCTTGGATTGGAGAAAAACTCCGCGAACACCCCATTACGATTTGGTACAGCTACTTTTTGTCAGAAGTATTCAAAACAATGGTTTTTTGCACATTAGCACACCACTTTTGAAAGAAGTTAAATTATACGTGGTGTCTGTGAGGTGGAATATATTGTTTGATCCACGCGATGGACAAGTATAAACTCATTGAAATCAATGCCCGAACATGGTTATGGGTTGGCCTGGCAAAGGCTTGTGGAATTGACTATGCCAATATCATTGTATAATTACCTGAATCAAAAATGCTGAATGAATACCCAACAAAATATAAGTTGGAGTATAAGTGGATCAATCTATGCTGACGGATATTCCTTTTTCGATTCTATCAATTTTAAAAGGGAAGCTTATATTTTCAGAATATTTGAAATCCATTAGTGGAAAAAAGTACGAGCAGTTTTCATGGACTGATCCTATTGCCTGCATTTATCTTCATTTATTTTATCATTTTACCTGGCTAAAAAAAGAACAATATTATATAATAAATTTTTAATTTATAAATCAATGGAACAAATAATTATTCTTCTTTCAACTTTAATAATTACTTCTCAGCATTTTTATCTTTTTCGTGGCAAAAGGTGGTTTTAATAAAAAATATCTTATATACCGACAATTCTCTTGGCCCTGGTTTCTCTGATAATTATTTATTATTTATTACACCATTTCACATTGCCTTTTTGGTTGCTGGTCCATTTATCAGTGGTTTATCGTGTTGTTAGGCCTATTTGTCGCTATTGTTTTTTTACCGGTTTTTCCGAAACCCAAAGAGAAAATCCCAGGTGGTAGAAACGATATTGTTTCTGGTGCAGATGGCAGGGTGATCTATATTAAAGAACTCGAAGCCAATCAAATCCCGGTTTCTGTAAAAAAACTCAGAATTGCCAATATCAGTGAAATCACCAAAACTGATATTTTAAAACAACCCTGTTATCTGATCGGGATTGCCATGACATTATTTGATGTGCATATGAACAGGGCTCCGATTGATGGTAAAATTACCCTTGTGAAGCATACGGATGGTACTGCAATTGGATTAAATACACCCAAATCAACAATTGAAAATGAAAGAAACACCATTGTAATCGAACGTAAAGATGGTTTAATTGCAGGGATGGTTCAAATTGCTGCCCGCTGGGTGGACAGGTGTATTGTTTCTTCCGGTGTAGGTGAAGATGTGAAACGGGGACAGATCATCGGGAAAATCAGGTGGGGATCACAACTGGATATGATCATTCCAAGAAATTGTGAAATTATGGTAAGGGAAGGTGAACAGGTACATGCTGGCTCGACGATCATTGCCAAATACCTGAATTAATATTCTATATAGTGAGATACCATATCGATTCGGACATCCCGCCCACATGTTCACCTTTTCAAACACGCTTCCTGGAATTTACAAGAGAAAGGTCATCAGGTGTTTTTTTCAGTACGTTCAGGTGAAAAGGAAGCAGAACTTCTCGGAAAATATGGCTTTAGCTATAGTATAATTGGGAAAAAGAGAAAATCTCCTCTAGGGAAGCTTTTCGGAATCATAGTATTTTCTTTTAGAATTTTATTGGTCTCAAGAAAGAACGGAGCACAAGTATATATCAGTCATGGATCAATGTATGCAGGAATTGCCTCTTTTCTCAGACGAAAACCTCATATCGCTTTGGAAGACTCGGGCAATATGGAGCAGCTAAGACTTAGCATACCTGTTAGCAGTGTAATTCTGTCTCCTGATATATTGGGCATCAATCTTGGAAAAAAACAAATCACATACAGGGGGTATCACGAAATCGCATATTTATGCAATGGCTATTACACACCAGAAGATGACCCTAAAGTCCTTCTTGGTATTATTGGAAATAAGCCGTACTGTATTCTTAGATTTAGTGCTTGGGGGGCATCCCACGATATAAACCAAAAAGGTTTAGGAAAGAATGATAAACAGATGCTTATAAATTTTCTTTCAGATAAGCTAAAAGTCTTTATCTCTTCAGAGGAGCCATTGCCTGAAGAATATCGAAGCTATGAATTCCCTTTGCCTGCTGACAAAATGCATGATGCAATAGCTGGTGCCGACATAGTTGTGAGTGAAGGTGCAACTATTGCTGCTGAAGCAGGAGTACTTGGTATACCCTCGATATATATTAATTCGATAGAGCGGTGTTACAACGAAGATATGGCAAAATATGAACTGGTACATAATTTCAGGCAACCTGAAGGAGTATTGAATAAAGTTAAAGAAATACTAGCGAATCCTAATTTCAAATCTGACTATCAAGCTAGAAGAAAAAAAATGCTTATGGGGAAGATTATTTTATGCATTCTTAACATGGTTCATCGAGAACTATCCAGAAAGTGCTAAAATAATGCATAAAACCCCACATTATCAAAATAAGTTTAGGCTCTGGCCATCCTGAGAATTAAGGACAAAACTTCTCACTTCACCCAAATTCAAAATTTCTGATTGGCATATAGGAGCAGTAAAGGGATAAAACTCCCGACAAGCCGGAGGTGATGATAATTCACATTTATTAAAGCATCTCGCATAAGTTAATATTTTTTTTTGCAAAAAATAAATATGGTTCACTTATTCTAGTTAGAAAATCGAAAAAATATCAAATAAATTTGTCTGTCGAAAACTAAATTAAATTGTTTTCGTAGAAGCAGAAAATTGTAGTATGCATGAGGTATGCAACTATTTAAAAATTTCCATTGTCCTAAAATGGAATTCAGCGCTTTGTGTTTAACTATTACAGCAGGAAACGAAACTACACTTAAAGCCCTTATATTCAATTATTTGAAGAAATGAAGTTTGCTAATAACCTTTCAATACAATTACTCACTGCTTTTGTGGGTATTTTTGCAGTTTCATTTTCTTTAATTGCTCAACCTGCTTTGATACCAAATGATCCTGGTAATAATATTTATGCAATTACTTTTACCGATATTGATCAAAAAATAATTTCAATTGAATTTGATGAAGAAATTATTGATCTTGGAAATACTTCAGGATGGACGATAACTGTAGGAGGAGTTCCTGCTAGTATTCTTTGGGCCAATATTCGAACCTTCTGATCATAGGATTATTCAATTTCAATTGGCATCTGCATATCTCTTATCTGATCGAAACAATGTAATCGTAACTTATAATCAGGCTATCAACAGCTGCCCAAAATTAGGAGGAGCAAGTGGAGATGTAGCATCCTTTGGCCCGAATCAGGCAGTTAATAATCTGCCCCTGGAATGTGAAATGTGGGATCCAAGTCGGTTTGATTATAGTCTCGCATTGACTGAAATTTGTGCCCCTGCCGAAGTAGAATATACTGTAGCTTACTATGTTAAAAATCATTATATCAATAGTATTAATTATGATCCAAGATAAACTTACTATTAGAACATATTGGGGTGATGGATTGTCCGATGAAACTTATGGAGCTGAAGTTTCATTAGGAAAATTTGAAGTTACTTTTAACCATACTTATCCTGATGATCCTTCTGTTTGTTATTGGAATAGTTATATTAGAGTTGGAATAGCGGGCAGTGGGGTATTGTGATGGAGGTGGACTAAGAAAAACATTTATTTATGAAAACCATGCTACAGATGAAGAAGGAGATGCTACCTTCAATATGCATATTGATACCATTACGGTTTGTATTGGACAAGATTTTACAGAGGCATTTACTGATGCTACCTATTTCAATTGTAATCCGCAGACAGAACCTGATTTTTCAAATGATGGTGAAAGGCATGTGAGGTTTACTTATGGTACGAATTTCTCTCCAGAGCCTAGGATTCAGGATATTCTTGTGGATGGAATTCCTCTTGCTGCCCCATTAAAGGGACCAGTTATTAAAGTATGATTCCATTCGGATTTCGGGTATTCCTGCTCCAGCTGGATGGGAGACTTCCGATGATATTAGTCATGCGGCTAATATGGGGACTGATGCAGTTGGACAGGTGTTTGAGATATTGTTGGAGAACTGGGGGCCTTGTAATCCATATGACATTTTTGAGTCGATTCCTCCGATTCAGACTTATTCATATATTAAAATCGTTGATGGGCCCATTGCAGATGCAGGGCCTGATTTTGCAATTTGTGAGGGGGATAATGCGAATATGGCCGGGGCGATTCTTCGGACAGCCACAGCTGGATTCTGGGATACTTCCACTGGTGATGGTTCTTTTACCAATGCCAATAGCCCCGGAGGTGCAGTTTATACTCCTGGAGCTAATGATATTGCAACTGGTGGAGCATGGTTAGTACTTCATGCCAGTGATCCTGCTTCGGGTTGTCCCGAGCATGTGGACAGCATGTACCTGACCATTGATCCTTTGCCAGCCAAACCTACCATTACACAGAACTGGACCTGCTGCTTTCTGTTTTGGAGATGGTCCGGTTCAATTGCAGTCTTCAGTTTCTCCCAATGGAGATTATGACTGGTACAGAAATGGTGTTCTTCAGGGAGCTTTTACAACCCAGGTTATCACGCTTGACCAGGTAGCTCATTCCGGAAACTGGACAGTTGTGGTTCATGGAAACACTGCCAATGCCTGTCCCAGTCCTCCTTCCGATCCTGAGACCATTACCATTTATGCACTGGCAGCAGCCACCAATCCTCCCAACCGAAACATTTGTGATGATAACAATGTGCACAATGGGAATACAACTTTTAATGTAACGGTAACAGGGGCGCCAAGGGCTATCAGGTGGCAGCGGTCCAGTAATGGGGGTGCCACTTGGGTGGATATTACGGGAGGGACAGCTCCAAATGATGGTTGTACTTACTCCGATTATACAACTGATGTTCTTCGCATAACCAGTGCTGATTATCCCATGAATGGATATCAGTACAGGGTGAAGCTTACAACTACGGCAGGTGGCTGTGAGACTTTTTCCGCTGCGGGAACGCTGACGGTGAGGCCCACTCCTGATATTGATGATCAGCCGGATAATACCACCATTTGCGAATTTGAAAATACCACATTCTCGGTACTGGCCAGCATTGCTTCCGGTTCCATTACCTCTTACCAGTGGCAACATGAGAATTCGAATATTAATGCCGGGAATAATCCGGAAGGTGTCTATAGCAACTGGAATACTTCGACGCTTGTGGTAACTGGTCCTTCCAGGGCATTAAATGATGACAGACACAGGGTTTTTGTATATAGTGACCTGGGATGCCGGACAAGAAGTAATAATGCCAGGTTGTATATCAATCCATTGGCTGATATTACCACCCAGCCCCAGCCCAGTGAGATTTGTGAAGGTGACAATACTTCCTTTACGGTGGTCACAGATGGCGATCCGGTGGTAAGTGCCTACCAGTGGGAGGTGAGTACCAATGGCGGAGGTACATGGAATGCCCCGGTTGGAGGGGTTTACGGCGGACAGAATGCTCAGACCCTGACCCTGACCAATACTCCATCCGGAGCAGATGGGAACCTTTACCGTGTGACCCTGACCTCTCCGGGAGGCTGTGATATTATTTCCAACACGGCCCTGTTGACGGTTAATCCCGAACCCGACGAAAAGACAATTGTTTCGGCTGACAACAATATTTGCTACAATACTTCCACTTTTGTGGAGATTCAAAATTCCCAGGCGGGAGTGGCTTATTCTGTCTATAATGCAGCCGGGGATATTTTGATTGGTACCGCAAATGGAAATGGTGGGGGAACGGTTGGTGTAAATACCGGTAACCTGACCGCTGCTTCCAATACTTTCTATGTAATCGCCAGGAATGTCACCACCACATGCGAAAGAAGAAATGGCGATGAGGTGACCATTGATGTAAATCCCCAGTTCACCCAGGCTCAACTTTATGATGATCAGAGTATCTGTTCCGGGGCTAATACTAATTTCTATGTGACACTTACCGGTGGTACAGCGCCCTATACCCTGACCTATTCCGATGGAAGCAGCAACTTTACCTGCCCGGTTACAACAGCAATGATAATATCAATACCGGGGCACTGTTTGCTACCACGGTTTATAATGTGGTATCAGTGACTGATGCCCTTGGTTGCCCGGTGGATAACCTGGGTACTGCCATTACCATTACAGTAGGATCACTGCCCACCACAGCCATTCTTTCGGGTGGATCAGAGATATGTGTGGGAACCAATACTTCCCTGCGGGTGAATATTGCCGGTGGAGCACCACCTTATACCATTGTATTTGACAATGCATTGTTGGGATCACCGGTGACACCGACTACCATCACAGACTTCCCCCTGAACGGACTTCCTGTAAGCACTGAGAATTTCAGCATTGTTTCTGTGACCGATGTTTGTGGTAATTCGGTTCCGGGAGCAGGAATTTCCGGAAATCCCCAGACCATTGTGGTGAATGCCCTGCCCGATGCATCAGGAACTACCAATAATGATCCTACCATCTGTAACAATACAGCCACGGATATTACCCTGGATGCAGATATCGTGGGTACGACCTTTACCTGGACGGTGGATGATGCCGATGGTGCAGGTGCATCAATCGGATCCGGAAATATTGGCGATGACATTACCCAGACCCTGACCAATGGCACCAATGATCCCATTTTTGTGATCTATGAGATTGTTCCCACCGGACCGGCACCTTCTTCATGTCCCGGAGCCCAGGTGGACCGTACCGTTCAGATTGAGCCCATCCCCCAGGCTGCCATTACTAACAATTCAGCAGCTGTTTGTCATAACGGAAATGTGGATGTAACCATCTCCTCTCCCACCAATCCGACTGTACCGGGCGATCTGACCTTTAATCTGGTGGTTACTTCCACAAATGACGGTGCACTGGGTGGAGCAGCTTCTTTAGATATTACCGGGGCATCCTTCCCAAGGAACATTAATGGTGTCCTGACAAATTCTTCCAATAGCGTAATTACGGTTACCTATACCGTTACACCATTGTTGAATGGTTGTGCAAACGGACCGGTGAAGACAACAACCATCGATGTGGAGCCCACTCCACAGGCTGCCATCAGCACCACCACTCCGCTGGTATGCGAAGGTGCCAATGTGAATGTAGCCGATCACTTCCCCAACGGTTCCCTCGGTACCGGCCAACCTGATGTTCGACCTGGTGGTGACCTCCACCAATGATGCAGCACTGGGTGGAACGGCTTCTGTCGATCTGAACAACCAGGGCTTCCCCCATACCATAAACGGAACCCTGACCAACTCTTCAAATGCGCCCATTACTGTTACCTATACGGTGACTCCCCAGCTTTCAGGCTGTAGCGACGGGCCTGTAAAATCTGTGGATGTGGTGGTTGAGCCCACGCCCCAGGCTGTGTTGAATAATACCACCGCTGTGATTTGTGATGGCGAAAACATCAGTATTGCCGTTACTTCACCGACTGCTCCGTCGGTGCCTGCTGATCTCTACTTTAATGTGGCGGTGACTTCCACCGATGCCGGCTAACCTGTCCGGAGGTGCGTTCCTCAGACTTAAATAACCAGTCCTTCCCGCATACCCTCAATGGAGTCCTGTTTAATAATTCTGACGATGATATTACGGTAACCTATACCATCACACCCATGATTGCGGGTTGTGCGGCCGGACCGGATAAGGTAACTACAGTGGTGCTTGAACCCACACCTGTTGCAGTGATCAACAATACCACAGCCGGCATCTGTGAAGGTGGCGCTGTAAATATAGCCATCACCTCACCCACCGTTCCTTCAGTACCGGCCAACCTGAGCTTCAATCTGGTGGTGACTTCCACCAATGACGGGGCACTGGGTGGAACTGCTTCGGTGGACCGTCCGGGAGAAAGCTTTCCGCTGACGCTGAATGGTACCCTGACCAACTCATCCAATGATCCCATTACGGTGACCTTTACGGTTACTCCGCTTCTGGCAGGTTGTACTGACGGAGGTGATGTAAGTACCACGGTTGTCGTGGAGCCCGATCCGGTGGCTGCCATTGTAAATACTCTGCCCACCGTTTGTAATGGTGACAATGTAAATGTGGCCATCACCTCGCCCAGTAATCCAACCGTGGCGGGCGATCTTAGCTTTGACATGGTGGTAACATCCACCAATGATGGTGCACTGGGTGGTGCGGCTTCGAATGATCTGACCAACCAGTCCTTCCCGCATACGGTTAATGGTGTGCTGACCAACAGCTCCAATGCGGCCATTACGGTTACTTACACCGTAACGCCCAGGCTTAATGGTTGTGCCAATGGTGCAAACGAAGTGACCACTGTAATCGTGGAACCCACACCCCGGGCTGCGCTGAATAATCTGGATCTGGTGATTTGTGAAGGTGGTGCATATCAATATAGAGGTGACATCACCCACCGTTCCTTCTGTACCGGCCAACCTGACCTTTGATGTGGTGGTGACGGCGACCGATATGGGATCCCTGGGTGGTTCTGCCTCCCTGGATATGAACGATCAGGCCTTCCCTGCAACGCTGAACGGGATCCTTACCAACAGCTCCGATGATGATATCCTGGTTACCTATACCATTACACCCAAACTGGCGGGTTGTGCGGTAGGACCCGACCAGGTGACCACCGTCAGGGTGGAACCCACTCCTTTGGCTGTGATCGTGAATAATGCCTCGCCCATATGCCAGGGTGGAAATGTGGATCTGAGCATCAGCTCACCCACAGTGCCATCTGTGCCCGGCGATCTGGGCTTTAACCTGGTGGTGACTTCCACCAACGACGGGGCGCTGGGTGGGACTGCCTCGGTGGATCTGAGCGGTTTATCTTTCCCGCAGAGCCTGAGTGGTACGCTGACCAACAGCTCGGACGACTTTATTACGGTGACCTACACCGTAACACCGACCCTGAATGGCTGTGCCAACGGACCGGTGGCAGTGACCACAGTGATTGTGGAACCCACTCCCCAGGCCAGTATTGCCAACAGTACGCCGGTGATCTGTAATGGCAACAATGTGAATCTTCCCATTGTATCACCCACCACTCCATCCATTCCTGGCAACCTGACCTTCGACCTGGTGCTTACTTCAACGAATGCGGGAGCCATGGGCGGAACAGCATGGGGCAACCAGAATGATCTGAGCTTCCCCTATACGGTAAACGGAACCCTCACCAATTCTTCCAATGCAGATGTAACGGTAACCTTCAGGGTAACACCGAAACTGAATGGCTGTGCAAGCGGACCCATCAAGACCACCACTGTGGTTCTTGAACCCACACCCCTGGCTATAATTAGCAATACCACACCCACCGTCTGTAATACCGGACTGGTCAATATCGTGGTCAATTCTCCCACGGCTCCTTCCGTACCGGGCGATCTGACCTTCGATGTGGTGGTTACTTCCACCGATCCGATGCCAACCTGGGTGGTGCTGGCTTCTGTGAATCTGAACAATGTATCGGCGGGCCATGTGATCAATGGCGATCTGACCAATACTTCCAATGCACCCATCACGGTGACCTACACGGTGACTCCCAAACTGGCCGGTTGTGCCAGCGGATTAGCTGTACCCACAACGGTGATTGTTTATCCTAAACCCAATGTGCTTCCCACCAACAATAATCCCGTATTCCCCACAGGCGATGCAACGGACATTGTTCTGAACGGAGATGTGGCCGGGACTACCTTTGGATGGAGGGTGCTGAATCCGGGTGCCACCGGAGCCTTTGATGATGGTGGTGTGGTTATAGGTGGCAGCATTAGCCAGACCCTGAGTAACCTTACAGCAGCGCCGGTTACAGTTACCTATCGCATCGGGCCATCAGCCAATGGCTGCCCGGGCGACTCGGTGGATGTGAGTGTACAGATTGATCCCAATGTGGATATGACCGTGGTGAACAATGCGCCCTTCCTCTGTACAGGCGGACTCACAGACATTGATATTTCCGGTTCAGTATCCGGAACCATGTTCTCATGGGTGGTACTGAATGCAGGTGCCACCGGTGCCACTGATGGCAACGGCGGACCCGATACCCATACCATTCAGCAGCCCCTGAGCAACCTGACTACTTCGGCTGTGACCGTTACTTACCGCATTACCCCGACCGGACCACCCCCCACAAATATTGTGGGTACGACCCAGGATATTGATGTGACGGTCTACCCCACCCCGCTGGCATTGCCCGACAACCTGGAACCACAAATCTGTAATGGAAGTGCCACCAGCATCGAGCTTGACAGTGATGTTCTGGGAACCACCTTTACATGGACGGTGACTGATCCCACGGGCGGACTCTCAGGGGCCAGCGCTTCTGCAGCACCCCAGGCCATTGGTTCTTATATTGCCCAGACCCTGACCAACTCAGGTACAACGCCTTTTACCGTGACCTATCATATTACACCAACAGGTTCTGGTGGAGTGGCCTGTCCGGGTGCCATCGTGGATGTGGATGTGATTGTGGATCCCACGCCTGTGGCCAATCCAAATAACGTAGCACCCATCATCTGTAGCGATGAGTTTACGGATATTACCCTGCAGGCTTCTGTAATTGGAAGTAACTTTACCTATACTGTGGTGGATCCCAAAGGTACCGGAGCCGTGGGTGGAGTGGGTGTGATTGGTGATGTGATCTCTCAGCAGCTCTTTAATATGACGCAGACTCCTGTAACCATTACCTATGCAATTACACCATCAGGACCTGGTGCGACCGCCTGTCCGGGTACCACCGTATTCGAGGATGTAACTGTAAACCCACTGCCCATTACCTCGGCCATTACGGGCATTGATACGGTATGCGAGGGAACGCCCAACCTGGTATTCTCCGTGGTGCATACTGCCGATTCCTACTATGAGTGGGAACATTCCGGCCACCATTGGCAGTCAGACCTTTGGCGGAAGCGGACTGGATTCCTATGCGGTGATTATGCTGGCAGGTAACCCTGCAGGCCAGGTGACCGATTCCATCTGGGTCTTCGAGACCAACCAGTACGGCTGTACAAGGGATACTGTTTACCATCCGGTGACCATCATTCCCTTCCCGGCTGTTCAGACCATTACAGGTGATGCTTCGGTTTGTGCACTCACCACACATACTTACAGTGTACCCGATAATGCGGGTTCAACTTACCAGTGGTTTATCCCGCCGGGAGCCGGATTTGCTTCAGCCGATCCGACCATCTCATACTGTGGATGTGACCTTCGGATTTATATCCGGACAGATCAGGGTTATTGAAACCAGTGCCGGTGGTTGTGTGACCATCCACACGCCCCTGCCCCTTACTGTAAACCAGCTACCCATCTCTACCATCAACGCAGACAGGATTGCAGCCTGCATGGGTGATCTGATTACTTTCACGGCCGGACCGGCAGGAGGACTGAATTATGAGTTCTTTGTGAATGGTGCTTCGGTACAGACAGGTGCTTCTGACATCTTTGCGACCACAGGTATTGTCAATGGCGACCAGGTGACTGTGAATGTGACCTCTGCCGATGGCTGTGAGCAGCTGAGTATGCCGCTGACCATTTCCATTTACGATCCGCCGGTGGTAACGCTGACCAGCTCCGATCTGGATAACATCATCTGCTCAGGTGAAAATGTAACTTTCACAGGTACTTCACCCACGGCAGTCAATTATAACTTCTTCCTGAATGGTGTCTCTCAGCAGAGCGGTCCCCTGAACTTCTGGTCCAGCATTGGATTGGCTGACGGTGACCAGGTGCATGTGGAAGTTCTATCAGGCTTTGGATGCTGGGGTGGCAGTGATACCATCACCACCCTGGTAAATGCCCTGCCGGTGGCTGAACTGGGTGTTGATAAGGATATCTGTCCCGGCGACATCATCGACCTCTCTGTGAATATGACTGTGGGCGTCGGTCCTTATGATGTGACCATCGATAATGGTGTGCTTCCCATCTCAGGATATAACAGCGGAGATCCCATCCCGGTTAGTCCGGCCTTTACCACAACATACAACCTGGTATCGGTCACCGATGCCAATGGCTGTACTTCGGCCATCCTGACACCTTCTTCGGGTAACCTGACCGGCTCAGCGACCATTGGAGTATTTGATTCGGTTCAGATCCTTACCCAACCGCGCTCTGCGCTGGTTTGTGAAGGCATCGACACCAGCTTCACCGTAGGTGCCATAGGTGAAACGGTTCAGTACCAGTGGGAAAGCACCCAGGATCTGACAGCCGGCTTTAGCGATATTATCGGAGCCACTTCAGCCACCCTGCCCGTACTTGCCCCGGATGCCTCCATGGATTCCACATGGTACCGGGTTCATATATTCAGTGCAACCTGCCCCGAGGAGGCTTATTCCGATACCGTTCAGCTGGTATTAATGTATGATCCTGCCCTTGTGGGTCATCCAGTCGATCAGACCATCTGTGAGAATGACGGAACCGGCTTTGCAGTGGATGCGGGTCTGACCTTTAATCCGCTTTATGTATGGCAGGTAAGCTACGACAACGGATCGTCCTGGCTCACCCTGGGTGATACCGCAGTATACAATGGTTCTTCCAGCGATTCACTGGCAGTAATCTCTGCTTCCTCCAGGTTTAATGGCTACCGGTATAAGGCCATTGTGACCGGTGAGTGCGGAACGCCCATTGAAAGTAATGTGGCTCTGCTGAGCATCGATGAAAGACCTGAAATTCTTGAACATCCTTCCGATACCACCGTTTGTGAAGGTCTGCCGGTAAGCTTTGGCGTTAACGCCGGGGTAACCACCGCAGTGGCCTATGCATGGCAGGTGGATATGGGATCTGGCTTTGTGGCCCTGGGTGATACCGCAGGAGTATATGCCGGTACTGCCACGGATGAACTGAGTGTACTGAATCCCATTAGCCGCTATAATGGCTATGAATACCGTGTGGTCGTTAGTGGTACCTGTCCGGTTCCGCAGACCTCCAACCCGGCCCTTCTGCTGGTTTCTGAGAATCCGGAGATTGTCAGCCAGCCCCTGGATACGGTAATTTGTGAGAATGAGAGTCCCCTCTTCTCGGTTAATTCCGGTCGTTACTTCCGGTGCAAGCTATGCCTGGGAAGTTAGCTATGACAATGGAACTTCCTGGCTCGATCTGGCCGATACGGCCATCTACTCGGGAACGGCTTCCTCTACCCTGCGTCTGACCGGCGTTCCATCCTGGAATGACGGAAACCTCTACCATGTGATTGTGTCGGGTATTTGTGCCCCGGCTGTGACTTCAGTGGATGTGCTTATGACCGTAAGGGAGCGTCCTGAAATCCTTTCCCAGCCCGTGGATATGGTGGTCTGTGAAGGAACACCTGCCCTCTTTGGCGTGGATGCCGGTGTAACCTCCGGAGTGGCCTACCAGTGGCAGGTGAATATGAATGATGGAAACGGATTTAATGACCTGGGTGATACCGCCGGCATCTATGCGGGTGCCACAGCAGCAGCCCTTCAGGTCCTCCTGCCCGAAAGCAGGTTTAACGGTTACCAGTACAGGGTGATAGTAACGGGCGATTGTACGCCTCCCCAGGTATCCAACACTGCCTCCCTGGTGGTTCAGGAGCTTCCTGAAGTCACCCTCCAGCCTGTTCCGAAAACCATATGTGAGGAGCAGAATACCTTCTTTAGCATGAGCGCTGGGCTAACCACAGCTCCCGCCTACCAGTGGCAGGTGGACATGGGCAGTGGCTTTGTGGATATTGGAGCGGATACCGGTGTATACAGTGGCAGCGGAACGCCCAACCTCTTCCTGACCCTTGTACCCTCCAGTTATGATGGTTATATCTACCATGCGGTAGTCAGCGGGGTATGTAGCCCGACTGCAACAACTGACGATGTATTACTGACGGTTCATGATAATCCGGAAATTATCCTGGAGCCTGTAAATGATACGGTTTGTGAAGGCGATCCGGCCATCTATACCGTGGATGCGGGTGTAACCACCGGCGTTAACTACCAGTGGCAGGTGAACCGTGTGGGACTGTGGCAGGATGTAAGCGACGGTGTTGACTATGCAGGAACGACCACAGCTCAGCTGACTGTAAATAATCCGGTTTCGTCCTATAACGGCTACCTCTACAGGGTGATTGTGAGTGGAACCTGCAACCCGCCGGTTAACTCAGCCCAGGCCCTTTTGATTGTACACGAGCGTCCCGAGATTACTTCTCAGCCCTTCAGATGAGGCGATCTGTGAGGATGGCGATACCTACTTTGTGGTGAATCCCGGTGTAACCACTGCACCGCAGATTCTCTGGGAATATTCTACGGATGGTATTGCCTGGAATCCGGCAGCCGGCCTGCCTGAAGTGAGTGATGATACCAACGACACACTCTTCCTGAGTGCAGTACCTTCTTCCTATGATGGCCATATGTTCCATGCTGTTGTAAGTGGCGAATGTTCTGCACCGGTGACTTCCAACCCGGCCGTGATGACGGTTTATCAGAAGCCTGAGATCCTGGTTCATCCTGTGGATGTAACCGACTGTGAGCAGGATACCGTGATGTTCTTTGTGGATGCCGGTCTGACCACCAACCCGCTTTACCAGTGGGAGATCTGGAACGGTGCTGCATGGACCATTCCTCCACCTGATATTTACTCGGGTGTGAACGACGATACCATGTACATCAATGGCATCCATTCCGGCATCGACCAGTTGCAGATACGCCTGCGCCTGGATGGCATCTGTACGCCCGGTTTAATCTCCGATACGGCTGTACTGACCGTGGATGAGCGTCCAGAAGTAACAGAGCAGCCCGAAGATGCCACAATTTGTGAAAACGATTCCATCACCTTTGGTGTAAGTGCCGGTGTAACCACCGCTCCTGTTTATACCTGGGAGTACTTTGATGGCAGCATCTGGCAGCTGGCCACAGGCGGATTCTTTGAAGATGAAGACACGGATACCCTGCGCCTTTATGGTGCAACAGGTGTTCCTTCCACCTGGACAGGTACTCAGTTCCGGGCCATTATCAGCAATGGTTGCGGACCCAATGATACCTCGGAGGTAGTAAGCCTGGTGGTGAACGAACGTCCCGAAATCCTGGCCCAGCCCCTTGATGCCATTACCTGTGAAGGCATAGGTACTTCCTACAGCATTGATGAAGGTCTAACTGCCTTCCCGTCCTTCCTGTGGCAGGTGCACAATGGTGTGAGCTGGATGCCGGTTACCGGAGTTCAGTATGCCGGTCAGGGTACCAACACCCTGAGTATCCTGAATCCCACTTCCAATATGCATGGCTACGGATACCGGGTAATCCTCAGTGGAGCCTGCGATCCCGTACTCACTTCCGACTCGGTCTCACTGAGCGTACTGGAGAATCCGGAGATTACCCTGCAACCGGGTAATGCGGCCATCTGCGAATTTGGCGATACCACCTTTGTCACTAATGCCGGTGTAACCACCAACCCGGTTTACGAATGGTTCTACAACGACAATGTGAACGGATGGCAGCCTGTGGCAGCCGATGGTTTACACAGCGGCTTCGACAGCTCTACCCTTTCCGTAACAGGAGCCCTCTTCTCCATGGATAACTGGATGTACAGGGTGAATGTAATGGGCGATTGCGGCGATACCGTAACCTCACAACCGGCGAACCTGGTGGTTTACAAGTTGCCTGAGATTGTGATGGAGCCCGGCGATACCACCACCTGCGAATTTATGAATGTGTCCTTCAGGGTGGATGTGGGTGATACGGATGCTCCCTTCCTGCAATGGGAAGAGTATAATGGCACAGTCTGGAACACCCTCTTCCGACGGAGGCAACTACATTGGCGTAAATTCCACTGAACTGAAGGTTTACACGGTCGATTCCAGCATGACGGGCTTCCGTTACCGCGTAAGGGTACTTGGTGAATGTGATCCTGAGGTTCTGTCCAGGGAGGCTGTTCTGACCGTCGAGTCTGCTCCCGATATCTGGCTGCAGCCCGAGGATGCCACCATCTGCGAGGGTGATCCCACAAGCTTTACCATGACTGCCACGGGTACGGCCATATCTTACCACTGGCAGGTGGACAGCGGAACGGGTTTTGCCGATATCACCAATGACAATGGCGGTGTATATTCCGGCTGGAACAGCAATACACTGGATCTGACTGGTGCCGATCGCAGCTATAACTTTAATAAGTACCGCATCAGGCTTGAAGGATCCTGTGCACCCATAGCCATTTCCGACCTGGCCATATTATTTGTTCAGACACCTGCTGAAATTCAGATACAGCCCGAATCGGATACCATTTGCGAATTTGAAAATGCAGTGGTCAGTGTGAGCGCTACTGGCATGGGACTGAGCTATCAGTGGCAGGAAAGCCGCGATAACGGAGCTTCATGGAACAACCTGAGCGATGTGGGTCTTTATATCGGATCCCAGTCGCCCACCCTCAGCGTCTTCTCAGTGGAACGAGGAAACAATGGCTTTATGTACCGTGCCATCATAGTGGGTATATGTGGTGCACCGGTAATCAGCGATGAGGTGGTCATCACCGTGGAAACCGCACCGGAAATTCTGCGTCAGCCCGAGGCCCTGACTGCCTGTGAGAATACCCCGGCAGGCTTTGGCGTGGACGCGCAGGGTAGCTTTATAGCATACAGGTGGCAGTTGAACGAGGGCAGCGGCTTTGCAGATATTGCCGATGGAGATGCACGTTTTATGGGTGCCGACTCCGACAGCCTTACCCTGCTCAGCGCACAGTTAAGCCAGGCAGGCTTCAGCTTCCGGGTGAGCATCTCCGGATCATGTTTGCCACCGGCAACAACCAGCCCTGTGATCCTGCTGGTGAATGCCAATCCGGTCATTGACATCCAGCCCCTGGATAAAGCCATTTGTGAGGACGGAACCACAGTATTTGGTGCCGATGCAAGCGGACCTGAGCTCAATTACCAGTGGTATGTGGACAGGCAGGATGGTTCTGGTTTTGTAATGCTGAGTGATGATTCGGTCCACATCGGAACCAACACCGACCAGATTCAGCTGACCAACACACCTCTTACCCAGGATGGCTGGCAGTACCGACTGGATGTATTTAATGCATGTACAGGAACACAATCGGTTCCGGTGACGCTCACCGTATGGCCCAACCCGGTTCCCGGCATTACTCCGGCTGTACCGGCCAACTTCCCTGCCTATCCGCTGATTTGCGGTGGGGATTTGCTGACCCTTGACGGATCACCCACAAGCGGTTCCGGCACCTATACCCTCCATCAGTGGAGCGGGAGCATTGGTCCGCTGAGTGCCATCGATGAGCAGGTGGTTGACTTTATGACCGTGGTGAAGGGTGATTACAACCTGGCCTATACGGTAACGGACGACCGTGGCTGTAAGGGCAGTGATGTGGTGACCATCATCAACGACAGGCCCGATGCCCAGTTTGTTTCCAATGCCATTCCATCGTGTGGATATATGGAAGTGGACTTTACCAATACCTCTTCGGCCGATGCAGCAAGCTTCCTCTGGGACTTCGATGACAATAGCACAAGTACCCAGAAAGACGTAACCCACGGCTTCGATAATGAGGACATTACCGGCCAGGTGGCCTACTATAATATCTCCATGGTGGCCACCAGCATCAATGGCTGTAATGATACGGCACTGAGTGTGGTGACCATCTATCCCAAGGTTGTGGCCGACTTCACCGTCGATCCTGCTGAAGGTTGTCACCCGCTGCAGGTAACCCTGATTTCCCAACCGGGTGGTTCGGCTTACCGATGGGACTTTGGTGATGGATCACCTGCCCAGGATGGCTCTTACATTGCCTACCACCTCTTTGAGAACTTTGGTACGGCAGTGGATGTGTCAACCGTATCTCTGACCACCACATCGGCCTATGGCTGTATGGATACCAAAACTGTGGATGTTACTGTACAGCCCATCCCGCAACCCAATTTCACTGCGGTACCGCTGGTACAAACCTATCCCGATGCAACGGTCGACTTCACCAATACCACCCAGCCCGGTCCGTGGACCTATCTCTGGGACTTTGGTGACACCATCACCTCAGGCCGAGGAGAATCCCACGCATGTGTATGCCGAACCGGGTACCTTCGATGTGGTCTTCTATGTGATGAATGGTGACTGCATGGACAGCAGCAAGACCACCGTGGTGATTCATCCACGTGCTCCCATTGCTGCCTTTGAAGAGCCTGTGGGAGGCTGTAACCCGGTGGAGGTTGAGTTTGTGAACCAGTCGCAGTGGGCCACTACCTACCTGTGGGACTTTGGTGATGGTTATGTCTCCACGAAGGAGAACCCACCCACTCCTACTATGATATAGGTACCTTCACCATCCGTCTGCAGGCAACCGGACCCGGAGGAACATCCTACGCATCGTGGACCATCGATGTATGGGAGACACCCAACGTGGCCTTTAACTCGGCTCCCGACTCGGTATTTGTGAAGGATAAGCCGGTCGTTTCTATAACCTGAGTGCAGGTGCTACCAACTATTCATGGGACTTCGGTGACTATTATGAGGATGGTGCAAGCTGCACCGGGGAACTTCTCCATCTGCCGTGGACACCTCGCACATCTACTTCACTGAAGGGTACAAGGATGTGACCCTGGTGGCCTGGAACGAGCACTGCAGCGACAGCATTACCCTGCCGGCAGTGAAGGTGATTCCCAAGGGAGTACTGGAGTTCCCGACTGTATTCCGTCCCGACCCGAGCGGACCCAATGGTGGATTTGTGGATCCCAATGATCCGACGGTGGATCCCAACTATGCCAACTCCATCTTCTTCCCGGGTGTGAACAAGCAGGTGGATGAATATCACCTCTATGTATACAACCGCTGGGGTGAGCAGATCTTCCAGAGTGATGATATTAATGTGGGCTGGGATGGATATCTGAACGGAGTACTGGCAGCCCAGGGTGTATATTTCTGGAAGGTAAATGTGGTATATAAAAACGGTGCACCGGCCACTTCCAGAGGTGATATCACATTGTTGCATAAAAAACAACAATAAGGTGTGGTATATAATAATATGGAAAAGAGAGCTTTGCCTCACCACCTAAGCTGATGAAAGCAGGTTCAGTGGTGAGGCGAAGGCTCTGTTTTCCTCTATTTATAGTAGTTTTGTGAAACATTTGATGTCAGATTCCGTTAAATCACCTTACAGGTGGTTTAAAGTTGAAAAAGTTGCTAAATTTAATTTTCTAAGTCCGAATTAGTGAAAAGGTTTGCCCTGATTATACTTGCTCTTGCACTGCTTTCCCGAGCTTTCGCTCAGGATCCCCAGTTTACGCAATGGTATGCAAATCAGCTCTACCTGGCGCCCTCCTTTGCAGGTTCCTCGGGAGGTGACCGAATGACTGCAGCTTACCGGAACCAGTGGCCCGAGCTGGTGAGTGGGGTATATGTCACCTACAGCTTTGCCTACGATCACTATTTTGAAAACTTCAACAGTGGCCTGGGTGTGCTGGTCATGAAGGATGTGGCCGGAACGGGCGACCTGGGTATCACCAATGTGGGCCTGCAATACTCATACGACATTAAGGTTACCAAGGAGTTTCACCTCAGACCAGGGGTTCATTTCAACTATACCCAGCAGGGCCTGAACTTCTCCAAGCTCACCTGGAACGACGAACTGGCCAATCCCAGTGCCGGAACCATTGAGCAGGAGCCCTCTCCTTCCAAGCCCGATGTGGACTTTTCAGCATCGCTGCTTGCCTATTCCGAACGATTCTGGGCCGGCTTTGCCGTGGACCACCTCCTTCGCCCCAACTACGGGCTCTACAACAATGAGGTTCGCTGGCCCATCAAATACTCCGTCTTCGGGGGCTACCAGATTGTAAAAAAGAGCCGCCTGCAGAACCCCATTGATGAAACCCTTTCCCTGGTGGCCCTTTTCAGGCACCAGGACATCTATACCCAGCTTGATATGGGTATTTACTGGTATAAGGCACCGCTGATGCTGGGCCTCTTTTACCGCGGCATCCCCTTCTGGGGCGGAAAAGACGATGATCCCTACAAGAGAGATCCCAGGGGTGATGCCATTGCCTTCCTGGTCGGATATAAGATGGACCAGGTCAGGGTGGGATACAGCTACGATTTTACCATCTCCAACCTGGTGTCATCCACCGGAGGGGCACATGAGCTGGTTGTAACCTATATGTTTAAAACCACCCGCAAAAAACGTAAGGCCCGCATGGTGCCATGCCCGGAATTCTAGGTATGGAGGCAGGCTTAAAATACGCATCTGAGGAACTTTCCTTTTCCCTTCCCGACAACTGTGATGAAATCCGACACCGTGAACCTGTGCCTGCGGTGGATCTTGAAAACTTCAGGAGCGAGCTGCAAAAGTATATTCGGCATTTCGGAGCAGATCTGAAGACGGTGGGCATTTCGGTAAGTGACAAAACCCGCCTCTGCCAGTTTCCCATCTTTCTTCCCCTGATTACCGAAGCCTTCCTGGAATACGGTCTTCAGAAAGAAGACATCACCTTTTTTATTGCTTACGGAACCCACCCTCCCCAGAGCGAGGAGGAGTGTCTCCGGGCCTATGGCGAAATATACAGGGAATACCGCTTTGTGCATCACAATGCCCGGGACGAGGAAGGACTAAAGGCCCTGGGAAGCACATCGCGAGGAACCGAGGTAAAGATCAATAAGGAAATCCTTGAGAAGGACCTGGTGGTGACCTTCGGGGCCATTCTGCACCACTACTTTGCAGGCTTTGGGGGCGGTCGGAAATTGCTTTTCCCGGGACTGGCCGGCTACGATGCCATCCTTCACAACCACAGCCTCTTCCTGGATTTTGAAAATAAGCGACTGGAACCCGGCTGCCAGTCAGGTCAACTGGATGGGAACCCGCTGGCCATGGACCTGGAGGAGATTAATGCCCTGCTTCCCCCCAAACTGGAAATTCACGGCATCCTCAACAGTCAAAAGGAGGTGTGCGAGATTCATTTCGGATTAAACTACGAGGACTTCAAAAAGGCCTGCCTGCGTTACGATTTCCACTTCCGGACCCCGGGAATGAAGGACTACGACCTGGTGGTGGCCAGTGCAGGAGGATATCCCAAGGACATCAATTATATACAGACACACAAAGCCATCCACAATGCCGCCTCCTTTGTGAAGGACGGGGGCACCCTGGTCATCCTGGCCGAATGCATCGATGGCGTCGGGAACAAGGCCTTTACGGATCTGTTTAAGCTGGGCGGCCCTGAAGGGATTTTCCGGGAGATGGCTGTCGCTTACAAGAACAACGCTGGCACAGCCCTGGCCACCATTGAAAAAGCCAGGCGTTTATCCATACGCATTGTTACCTCGCTGGATGAGGATACCTGCACCATGATGGGTTATGTAAAAACATCCCCTGAAGAAGCTGCTCCGGCTTGCAGAACAGGCCGGCGGAGATGTGGCATGGATCGGGAATGCCAGTTTGCTCTATCGCTAAATCATGAAATTTCTGAAAAAATACCGCTTACTGGTATGGATCCCCCTGCTCCTGCTGGGGACGGTATCCCGCTCGGCTGCCCAGTATGTGCCCACCCATATCAGTAACCAGGGGATCTACCTCTTCCTGGATGAGCTGGCTTCCGATCACCACATTAATCTTTTTTCCCTGGTTAAACCCTATTCCCGCCAGGAAATCGCCAGGCTACTTTCCGAAGCGGAAGAAACCCGTTCAGAGCTGACGCCGGCGGCAGCAGGCCGAGCTGGACTTCTATTTAAGGGATTATGCCAGGGAGCTGAGCCTGCCCGATTCATCCGGCACCAGCTGGCTGTGGCAGAAGAAGCAGGGAAATGAACGCTTTGATGTCTTTTACTACAGCGATTCCCTCTTTAAGATGACCATCAATCCCATCATTGGTGCCGATGTGTGGGCAAATGAGAACGGAAGTTTCTCCCACTGGTGGAACGGACTTGAGGCACGGTCCTCCATCGGAAAATTCGGACTCTGGGCTTCAATCAGGGACAACCACGAATCCACCCAGCTTACGGCCAGGGATTTTCAGAACCAGAACATTGGCGGAGCCAATATCAAGGTCTACTCGGGCGGAAAGCGCGATTACTGGGAAGTCCGGGCCGGTATCACCTACGCCTGGAAATGGGGACATGTGGGACTCATTATGGGGCAGTTTGAATGGGGCGAGAACAATGCCGGGGCAAATATCCTCTCGGGCCGCACTCCCGGCCTTTCCGCGCCTGGAGCTGGACCTCAATCCCGCTCCCTGGTTCCGGATGACCTATGTGCACGGATCCCTGGTTTCGGAGGTGGTGGATTCCTCCCTTTCCTTTACCACCTCAACGGCCTACGGGACCGACTACCGGGAGGTATACCACAGCAAATACCTGGCTGCAAACATCTTCACCTTCACTCCCGTTAAGAATCTGCAGCTTTCCATAGGAAACTCGGTGATTTACGACTACCGCTATCCCAGTGCCGCCTTCCTGCTGCCCGTGGCCTTTTACAAGGCCATCGACCACACCATGAACTCGGGGGTGGATAATATGAACTCCCAGCTCTTTTTCTCCGCCTCTGTCCGCAAGCTGAAGCACTTCCACTTTTACGGAACGGTGTTCCTGGATGAGGTGGCCATGGACCGGGTCTTCGATGACTCGGAGTTTAACTTTGTCTCATACAAGGCCGGCTTCTCCACCACCATCTTACCCTCTTTTCGCTTTCTGGCCGAGTATACCTGGACCAACTGCCTGACCTTCATGCACAACATTCCAACCACCACCTACGAATCCAATAAATACAACCTGGGGCACTACCTGGAAGATAATGCCCGGGATTTCTATACCTCCCTTGACTGGAGCCCCTGGCGGACCCTTCGCATCAAAGCTTATTTTATCTACCTCTTTAAAGGGGCCCGACAATACAGCCCTGGGCACCATGCCCCGTGCGGAAATACCTCCCTTTGACCCCGTCGTGTGGGAATCCACCCGGGCAGGAGTGCTGGCCACCGTTCAGCTGGTGAATGATCTTTCGCTCCGGCTTGGTTATGAATGGAGGGATGTGAGCGGTGAGCAGGATTATATAAATCAGTGGACGGCCGATGTATATCACGGCAGGACAAACACTTTCCGTTTTGGAGTCAATTATGGCTTTTAAGATTGCAGGATTGTTCTTATCTTTAAGATAAAGCAAGGCAAAAAAATGACCGAGCATATTTACCCCGTATTTGACCGCATTTATGACCGCAAGGTAAAGGAGGAAATTCTTCGCCAGAGTGCAAAGGTAATCTGGTTCACCGGCTTATCGGGTTCAGGAAAAACCACCCTGGCCTCGAACCTGGAGAAGGAGCTTTTTTTTCACAGGTATTTCTGCCAGGTACTGGACGGGGATAATATCCGCATGGGAATCAATAACAACCTGGGCTTCAGCGAAGACGACCGCCTGGAAAATATCCGGCGCATTGCCGAAGTATCCAAGCTGCTGATCAATACCGGGATGATTACCATATGTTCCTTCATCAGTCCCACCGACGAAATCAGGGCACTGGCCCGCAGCATTATCGGAGAAGACGACTTCATAGAGGTTTTTCTCAATCCACCCCTTGCAGTTTGTGAAGAACGTGATGTGAAAGGTCTATATAAGAAAGCCCGAAGCGGTGAGATCAAGGATTTTACGGGGATCTCCTCCCCCTTTGAGGCACCGAAACACCCCGATGTGGAAATTGACACTTCAGTTACGGGCATCAAGGAATCGGTTGATATCATCTTCAACACCATCCGCGACCGGATTACCCTTTAAGCCATCTTTTTAACTTCTAATGCATTTTTACGTTATTTTTAACGCATATTTGCATTATGATACTCCTTGACTTTAAAAAGCTGTTGTCTAGCGTGATATATTCCACAGCAGGGTCACATCACCCCTGAGATTAAAGGTGGAGCCGTTATGCCAGGTTCCCGTGGCCACCCAGATATAAACTCCGCTGGGTGTACTTGCCTGCATGTAGTAACCATCCCATCCCTGCAGGATATCCCTTGTTTCAAAAATAACTTCACCCGTCTTTGAGTAGACCCTCAGGTGGTATTCGGCCGGTTGCTCGCTGTAGTGGGGACGGAATACATCCAGGCGCTGATCGTTGGGATTGTAGAAGCCTCCCGTTGGCCCGGTGGGACTGCCACTGAATACAGTGGGGAATTTTATACTATGCTGCTCAATACCCAGTCCGGTAATTTCTGCCGCTGCAGTATCGGTACATCCATGCTCATTCAGCGCCACCAGCCTGATTTGTTCTGCCCGCTCCGGGATATCACTGTTGGAAAAACCCGGCTGGAACTCATTGGAGGTCCATTCCCCCTCCTTCTCTCCCGAAGCTGCAATCATCTCCCAGCTATAGGAATAGGCACCAATGGAGTAGTTCAGTAATTCCACCGACATGGTGCCATCAAGCTCCTGAATACCTTCTGCCACCTCGAATGCAGCAGCGGGTGCCGGATAGACCCTGACCACCTCGTAACTCACAGAAGTATCTCCTTCTGACCCAATGGCAGTAAGGGCCACGGCATAGATGCCTGCCTTTTCAAATACATAAACAGGATCGGGCTCATCTGAACTTACTCCATCGCCAAAGTCCCAGTTTATTTTAAGGGCAAAAACGCTGGCATCATGGAATTCCACCTGCAGAGGTTCACAACCCATGGTTTCGGAAAGGGTAAACTGGGCCACCGGACTCTGGAGATTGCTTAACACTTTCAATCTGCTCATTATTTTGTATTCCGGCATCTTCACCCGGGGCAATTCCGGCCGATTCTTCCTGTTCTTCCGCATTTATCTCCTGCGATCTTATCACTTTTTCTTCCCTGGCCTTGGGACTTCTTTCGGCTGACCTTCCGCTGAAGGCCCTTCTCTTCTTTTCCTCCTTAAGCTCAGGACTGGCTTCTTTTTTGGCCGCTTCGGGGCTGGTTTCAAGGACGGGTACTTCAGGATTTTCAGGAAGCGGATTTTCCGCGGGGAGCTCACTTAAAAGTACAACACTTGTTAAACCCGCCACCATCAGGGCACCCGCATACCAGATATTAAATTTGCCTGCATCAAAACGAAGGAACTGCTTCATGCGCAGCTTGCGCTGCACAGCCTTCCAGGCCCCGGGGGAGGGCGTAATTTCCGCCTCACCCAGTTTGGACCGGAACAGATCTTCTATGTTCTGATGTTTTACTCACTGTCTGTTTTCGCTCTCTTTTATCTTTAGCAGTCTGTCCTGCAACCACCTGCGGGCCCGGCTGAACTGCGACTTACTTGTATTTTCATCAATTCCCATTATCTCTGCAATCTCCCGGTGCTTATACCCTTCCACTGCATAGAGATTAAATACCATCCGGTAACCCTCCGGCATGCGCTGTATCACCAAAAACAGTTCCTCTCTCGTGAAGTCTGCATCGTCCCACGAATAATCATCAAATTTAGTCTCCTTCACCTCGTCCAGGTCGTCGTGATACCTGTGCTTCTTCATCTTATGATAGTGGGTAATGGCCGTATTGATCATGATCCTGCGCATCCAGGCCAAAATCGAACCTTCACCCTTGAACTCCTTAATATTCAGGAAGATTTTCACAAATCCCTCCTGCAAAATGTCCTCTGCCTCCTGGATATTGGTCGTATATCTGTTGCATACCCCAAGTAACAAACGGGAGTAGGTGTCAAACAGCTTCTGTTGAGCTGAAGACTCACCCTTGATACAACCCGCAAGTATCTCCTTTTGGATATCCATTAAAAGCTACAGTTAGATGACCAGCAATAGAAATATATGGTTGCATGTAAAATGCCCCATCTACCTTACTACGAAAAAAGGATTGAGAAGGTTTTCTTTGTTGTACTCCAATTCCTCCCCATTGTCGACCCGGTAGACATTTTTTCCCGAGGCCTTCACCACAGCATGGGCTGCTGCGGTATCCCACTCCATGGTGGGGCCCAGCCTTGGATACACTTCAGCATCACCGGCTGCCACCAGACAAAGTTTCAGTGAGCTGCCCGAAGAAACCAGGGAAAGCTCCTTCCCTCCTTTGTCCAGCTTATCCACAAAGTCGCTGGTTTCCTGGTTATAATGCGACCTGCTGGCCACCACCCTGAAATATTCAGGATCGCCTTTGGACGCAGGAAGCGGGTCGGAGAACTGGATTAAATATTCAAAGGGCTGGGTAAAATTCTTCTCTTTTGTACAGCGATAGGCTCCTTTGCCTTCCAGTCCCACATAGAGTGTTTTAAGAACGGGAGCATATACAACCCCGAAGCTGACCCGGCCTTCTGTGACCAGGGCAATATTTACCGTAAACTCACCATTTCGCTTAATAAACTCCTTGGTCCCGTCCAGGGGATCCACCAGCCAGAACTGTGACCACCAGCTGCGGTTCATATAGGGAATCTCCTTTCCCTCTTCACTCAGGACGGGTATGTCACTTGTATTCAGGGCAGCCAGAATCAACTCATGGGCCCTTCGGTCGGCCAGGGTAAGCGGGGACTGATCCGCCTTTTTTTCCACCTCAAAATCCTCACGCTCATAAACATCGAGGATGGCCTTTCCTGCTTCCAGAGCAGCCTGAACGGCAAGGGTGTAAATATTTTTCATGATTGCGAAGTTATTAAATATTCTTCAAGCCCTCATGGTTGATAAACAGTCGGCCGCTATTGAATAAAACTTACTAATTTCACAGAGGAATACAATCTGATGAAGAAGAACAAAACAGGGCTGATCATCATTGACCTGCTTATTCTTGTTGTGGCTTATGTGACCACTGCCGGCTTAAAGCCAGTGATGATTTCTTACATGTCGAACCGCTACCTGGTCGGTTTTGCCGTGATGGTGATCCTTTGGATTTTCTCATCCTTTTACATGGGTAAGTATTCCATCTCCCGAAAGGAGAATCCCCGCTTCCTGCTGCGTAATATTATATTTCCCAACATGGTGGCCATGGCCTTTGTGGCCTTCATCATTTACGCCTTTAATACCACCTTCTTTTCCCGGATGATGGTCTTTGGAACGGTCGGACTGGCCACCATCCTGGAGCTGATGTTCTTCAGTCTCTACACCTACCTGATGGCCTCACCCGAATATGATGCCGCATCAGCTTTTATAGAGCAGCCTCCTTCCCTCCTGGACCGGCGAAAGATGCGGGAGGCCGTTGTACACAGCGACAGCGGGGTGGACCCAGGGGTCCTGATGGAAGCTATCACAGAGGAATGCGGGGTGAAAGCTGCCAATTTCATTGCCAGCCATGTGGAGCTTGCCGACAGCGGTACCCTGATCACCTCGACGGTTACACGTTTTAATATTCTGCGTCAGCCCGACAAGCAATTCTCCACCATTGTGAACATACGGCGGGTGAATGATTTTCGCTACATCAACCGCTTTTTTGAAGCGGTCAACCACAAACTGCCCGACCAGGGCATCTTCATAGGCTGTGCTGAGACAGCCGATATGCGCATGCGGCGCATCATGAGAAAGTATCCCCCGCTTCTCAACCGGGTAGTTTATACAGGCGACTATGTGGTGAAACGGATCTTTCCCAAGTTCTACCCCACCCGGGGCATCTATTTTTTCCTCACCCGCGGCAACAACCGGGTGCTGACCCGCGCAGAGATCATGGGCAGGCTGTATGCCTGCGGCTTTGAAAAGGTGGAGGAGAAATTTGTGAACGGCCATTACTTTTTTGTAATGAAAAGGGTAAAGGAACCCGCCTTTGACCCCAACGCTTCCTACGGACCCTTTATCAAACTCAAAAGGGTGGGGAAAAATGGCGAGATTATTAAGGTATATAAGATGCGGACCATGTATCCCTACGCCGAATACCTGCAGGATTATGTGCACCAGCAAAATAACCTGGAAAATGGGGGCAAATTTAAAAATGACTTCCGGGTGGCTCCCTCAAGGGCCTTTTTGCGAAAGCTCTGGCTGGATGAGCTGCCCATGCTCATCAACCTTTTTAAGGGCGAAATCAAAGTGATTGGGGTAAGGCCGCTGAGTCAGCACTATTACAATCTCTATTCCAAAGAGCTCCAGGAAAAGCGCATTAAAAACCGGCCGGGACTGATCCCTCCCTACTATGCTGATATGCCGGAGACCCTTGAGGAGATTCAGGAATCGGAACTACGCTACCTGGAGGCCTTTGAGAAGCACCCCCTGAGAACCCAGCTCCGCTATTTCAGGAAGGCCATTTACAACATCCTTTTCAAGCGGGTACGCTCATCCTGAAAGGAAATATTCCTATCTTCGAAAAAATCCCTTTATTCAGATGATACTGCTTACCGGGGGAACCGGACTTCTTGGATCGCATCTGCTGCTGGAGCTGCTCCTGCAGGGGAAAGAGGTGCTTGCTGTAAAGCGTCCCTCGTCCGACCTGGAGGAGGTCAGAAAGGTATTTGCCCGTCACTCTCCCGAGGCCTCTGAACTTTTCGGGAAGGTTATCTGGCAGGATGTGGACCTTGAAGATTTTGATGAGCTGAAGGAGGCCATGAATGCAGTGGACCAGGTCTATCATTGCGCGGCCCAGGTTTCCTTTCATCCCCGGGACGACCGGGAAATGATCTCTTTTAATGTCAGGAGCACCGAAAATGTGGTTTCTGCCTGCATGGCCAGCGGAGTAACCCGGCTCCTGCATGTGTCGTCCACCTCGGCCATCGGCGATTCCCAGGACCATAGCCCGGCCCATGAAGGCCTGATCTGGTCGGGAAGCAAAAACCACACCCCCTATTCGGTCTCCAAATTCCAGTCGGAAATGGCGGTCTGGAGGGGCATTGAAGAGGGACTGAATGCCCTGATCGTAAATCCGGCCATCATCCTTGGCGCAGGCTTCTGGAAGCAGGGGAGCTCGGCCCTTTTTGACAGGGTGGCCGGCGGACTCAAATATTCCACCTCGGGAAAAACAGGCTATGTGGGTGTAAATGATGTGGTTCGGGCCATGACTTTGCTTATGGATTCGGATCTTACAGGGGAGCGCTACATCCTCAGCAGCGAGGATCTCACTTATGCGGAAATAATGGAAATGATCGCCATCCTCCCTGGGAGCGCCCCGTAGCATGAAACTGATCTCCCCCGCCTCCCTCAGATGGCTTGCACGCCTTGATGCAGCCCGGGGCCTGTTCTCAGGAAAACGCAAACTTACCTCCATACAGGCTAAAGCCGCTTTCAGGCAATCCTCCTACTCCTCGAAGAAGATAGAAGATGCCATTGGACTGGAGTTTACTCCTGTGGAAAAAGTAGTGCAAGAAATCTGCACGCACTACCTCTCGGAGGTCTAAAAAATCCCCCTCCCTGAAAACCTGAACACCCCTGTTGAAGCGGGAGGAGGATTAGATACTTGCGTTGATCCATCCCTTAATGTGTCAGCACTGTTTATATCAGCGTCTTCCTCCAAATAAATTGAGACTGTTTTCAACTTTTCTACTATATTTGTGGCCCGGTAACCAACAAATCAATAGATCTTACCCATGAAAATCGCAAACATTGTAACGAACGTTGTCCTGGCCATAGCAGTGGCAGTTCTTTTTGTGCTCCACTTTACTGGCGGAGAGAAGAGTGGAAGCAAGGACGGAGATGCCCCGACAGCTGCCGTTATCGGCTCCTGGCGACATTAGTATTGCCTTCTTTAGTATGGACTCGGTTATGAACAACTGGGACCTTTATTTTTCCTTTCAGCAGGAGCTTGCCCAGAACCAGTCTGAGATGGAAGCCGAATTTGCAGGAAAAACCGAATCCTTCTATCAAAGGGTTCAGGATGCACAATATAAGATTCAGCGTCAGCTGGTAACCCGCTCTGAAGCCGAACAGCTGCAGCAGCAACTTGCCACGGAAGAGCAGGAGCTGATGGGACTACAGAATCAGTATGCAGCTGATCTGCAGGAGCAGGGCATGGTTAAAAACCGCCAGATGATGGATATGATTGAGCGTTATGTGACCAAAATGAGCAAGGAAATGGGTTACAGCTATGTTTACTCATACCAGTTTGGTGGCAACCTTATTTATGGTGCCAAACCTTACGACATCACCAGCCAGGTTGTGGCCGGGCTGAACCAGACTTATATTACCGGAGAGGAAGACTAAATGGGCTTTGCCGATGCATACCTGCTAAAGGCTGGTTTGCGGGAATCGCTCATCCAATCCGATCCACATCGTGATCTTAAACTTATAGTTGCCATACCGGCATATAACGAATCCGGGCTCGAAAGATGCCTGGATTCACTGTTTAGGGCCGGCGCTCTTCTGAATACAAACGCCGAAGTACTGATCCTGGTGAATGCGGCAGCTGATGCAGACCCTTCTGTACTTAAACAGAACCATCTTACCCTTTCCCAGACCGAAGCATGGATCGCAGAACACCCCCACCCCTTCATGGATTTTCACATCTGGCTGGACCACTCCCTGGAAAAAAAGGAGGCAGGTGTGGGCATGGCACGGAAGATCCTGATGGATGAGGCAGCACGACGCTTTAACCGGATCGGGAACCCGGCAGGTGTCATCGCCTGTTTTGATGCCGACGCCTGGGTGGACCCCACTTATCTCAGATCCCTGGTCCTTCATTTTTCCCTGGATAAAGCTATGGATTCGGGCGAAAACCTTGCTGCTGCTGGCACTGGTGCGGCTCTTGGCGCTGACAATGCGGCCGATCCCGAGGGCTGCTCCATCTACTTTGAGCACCCCCTGGAGGGAGACCGGCATCCGCGGGCTGTATACAAGGCCATTACCCAGTATGAGCTGCACCTTCGTTACTACCTGGATGCCCTGCGTTCCACCACCTATCCCCATGCCTTTCATACAGTGGGTTCTTCCTTTGCGGTAAGGGCCCTGCCCTACTGCCTGGAGGGCGGAATGAACCGCAGAAAGGCCGGTGAGGATTTCTACTTCATCCAGAAACTGGCACAGCGGGGCCGCTGGAGTGAGTGCAACAGCACCCGCGTTGTCCCCTCTCCCCGTCCCTCGGACCGGGTTCCCTTCGGAACAGGACGGGCCGTTCAGGAATTAATCCGGGATTCGGATCCTTCGGGAGTTTTACCAGATCTCAGCACCTACCACCCGGAGCCCTTTAAAATGCTAAGAGCACTCTTTGACCGTGTCGCAGGGCCTGAAGGAGATATGGAAAACCTTGTTCCGGAAGATTTGCCGGAGGTGCTTACTGACTTCCTGACCCAGCAGGGATTTTCCAAGGCCATGGATGAAATCCGTCGAAACACCGGCTCAGCCGAGGCCTTCCGTAAGCGTTTCTGGCACTGGTTCAACATGTTCCGCATTATGAAATTCCTGCACTTTGCCAGGGACAGGGGCTACCCCGATGTGGAATGCGGATATGCAGCCCAACAATTCCTTGCCCTGGAAGGACAGCACAGCCACAGGGATTTACTCCAAATATTCAGGGAGAGACAGAGGCAAATTCCTTCGAATTAGATTCCTCACGCAGATTAATCTTCCTCTTCGATTACCACAAATACATCCTCGTTCTGCTTCTTCATAAAGAATTGCTCACGGGCGTATTTCTCCAGGTTGTCCTTATCGGTTGTTAGTTCCTGATAGCGGATGGAATCCTTCTGTATTTGCTCAAGGTAATATTCCCGATCGTCCTCAAGCTGCCTGATCTCCCGGTTCATTTTCATCCGGTCGACCACGTTGTTCTGGTCAAAGAAGAACATCCATATGGAGAATACCGCAATGGTAAGCACATACTTATTCCTGAGCCAGGGCCATATTTTAAGAAAGAAGGACTTCACATTTCAAAACTAGGCAAAAAAGACATTGCCATGCACTTTTTACCTTACAGACTTTCAACATGTCCGGGTAAAAAAAAACAGGGCCCTTATAAGGTAATGGGTTAATGGGTTATATGTGAGTTAATGAGTTAATGAGTTATTGGGTTATGGCTTTACGAGGGAGCCCTTCCCTATTCCCTTCCCTTTATTGGGTGTGAGATAAAGAATAATTGAGTATCAGGGTATGATTTGAGTTATGGGTTTAGGAGGGAGCCTAAGCGAGCCTAAAAGGCTCGGTTCAGCGACCGAGTAAACCCATAACGAAACCTATATTCCTGATGCGTACATTCTACTCCTCATCCATAAAGGGATACCTGTAGTCTTTTGGCGGGACAAAGGTCTCCTTAATCGTCCTCGGGCTAACCCAGCGCATCATATTGATCAGCGATCCGGCCTTGTCATTGGTCCCCGATCCGCGGGCACCTCCGAAGGGCTGCTGTCCAACCACGGCCCCGGTGGGCTTGTCGTTGATGTAGAAGTTTCCTGCACAGTTTGAGAGCTTCCTGGTCAGGCATTCAATGGCATAGCGATCCTGTGAGAAGATGGCTCCTGTGAGGGCGTAGATGGATGTGTCGTTCAGAATTTCCACGGTCTCCGGAACCTTATCATCTGCGTAAACATAGATGGTAAGTACCGGTCCGAAGAGTTCTTCTTCCATGGTGATGTACTTGGGATTGGTGGTTAGGATTACGGTGGGCTCAATGAAGAAACCCTCTGTTTTATCATATCCGCCACCAATGATGACCTCTGCATCCTCATCCTTTTTGGCCCTGTCGATGAAGCCGGCAAGCTTATCGAAGGAAGCCTCGTCGATCACTGCATTGAAGAAGTTTGTGAAATCTTCGGGTGGTCCCATCTTGATTCCCTTCATCATGTTCTCCATGCGCTCTCTGACCTCCGGCCACATACTTTCCGGGATATAGGCCCTGGAAGCGGCTGAACACTTCTGGCCCTGGAACTCGAAGGCTCCGCGTACCATGGCTACAACCAGTGCTTTCCGGTCGGCTGTTGGGTGGGCAAAGATGAAGTCTTTTCCGCCGGTCTCTCCCACGATGCGTGGATAGGACTTGTACTTGTCAATATTTCCTCCAATGGTTTTCCACATGTGCTGGAAGACCTCGGTGGAACCGGTGAAGTGAATTCCGGCGAAATCGGGGTGAGAGAAAATCTCGTTTCCGGCAACCGGACCTGAAACAAACATCAGGTTGATAACACCTGCAGGCACACCGGCCTCAACAAAAGCGTCCATCAGAACCTTGGCAGAATATACCTGGGTATTGGAGCATTTCCATACCACTGTATTTCCCATCATGGCCGGGGCTGTGGGCAGGTTGCCGGCAATGGAGGTGAAGTTAAAAGGAGTGAGTGCGAAGACAAATCCTTCCAGGGGACGCTGCTCAACCCGATTCCAGATACCTTCGGAGGAAATGGGCTGCTGCTCGTAAATCTCGGTCATAAACTTCACATTAAAACGCAGGAAGTCGGCCATCTCACAGGCACTGTCGATTTCCGCCTGCATCACGTTCTTGGACTGACCAAGCATGGTGGCTGCATTGATGGTGTCACCGTAGGGTCCGGCGATCAGTTCGGCTGCCTTCAGAAAGATGGAGGCTCTGTGCTCCCAGCCCATGGCCGCCCAACGCTCTTTGGCTTCAAGGGCTGCCTTGATGGCCATCTGAACATGACTGGCATCTCCCTTGTGAAAATGACCCAGCAGATGCTTGCGCTCGTGTGGCGGATAGATGGGAACCAGGTTGCCGGTTCTTACCTCTTCACCCCCGATCACCATGGGTATATCCATTACCTGTGACCTGAGTTTTTCGATTTCCTGCTTAAGCGTTTCACGTTCATGGGTCCCTGGCGCATAATTTCTGACACGCTCGTTGATGGGATCCGGGACTCTAAAAATTCCTTTTGCCATACTTAAGTTATTTTATTTATTAGTGTTTATTGATCTCCAAATTCTCCAGCTGCTTAGCTCCAGCTAGCAGAAAACAAAAAAAGTAAATCCATCCTTAAAAAACGCTGTCTTATATCATGTTTAACATAAAAGCTGTCCAAATGCGGGTGTTTCACAACAGGATTTTTTAAGAGGGTGATTTTTCTCTCCAAAGGATGAACAAAATTGATACATGAACGTTATTCATATTAAGTATAAATAATATAGTTAATCATTTAAAAACCCTGATAATATGTCATTTAAATTACCTGATCTTAGTTACGATTACAACGCACTGGAGCCGTACATCGACGCACGGACCATGGAGATTCATCATAGCAAGCACCATGCTGCCTACACTGCAAATTTTAATGCAGCCATCGAAGCAGGCGGTCTTGAAGGAAAAACAGCTGAAGAGCTTTTCGCAAGTGTTTCCAGCTACTCAGCCAGCCATCAGAAATAACGGCGGAGGTTTCTACAACCACGATATTTTCTGGTCAGTAATGGGGCCAAATGCCGGTGGTGAACCCACAGGAGCCCTTCTGGAAAGCATCAATTCTGCTTTTGGATCCTTTGATGAATTCAAGAAACTTTTTGGTACAGCAGCAGCAACCCGTTTTGGGTCTGGCTGGGCATGGCTTGTAAAGCAGGCTGATGGCTCACTGGCTGTTTCCTCTACACCTAACCAGGACAATCCGCTTATGGATGTTGCTGATGTAAAAGGAACACCCCTGCTCAACCTTGACGTGTGGGAGCACGCCTATTACCTCCACTACCAGAATCGCAGGCCCGAGTACATCGAGGCTTTCTGGAATGTGGTGGACTGGGCCAAGGTAGCCGCAAGATTTTAAGTCCCAATATTTTTTAGTTGGTTATTTGTAAGGCGCTCCGCAAGGGGCGCCTTTTTCTTTATCACTTTTCTTTATGTTCCTTTTTTCCTCTTTTTTTTGTTCTTTTATTGATCTTTTTGTAATTTTACAAAAAATAAAATCATGGGGAAACAGCTTTCCCCCCAGGAACTAGGGGGCAAAATCAAAAAAATCCGAAAACAGAATGGATTCTCACAGCAGGATCTCGCCAGTATACTGGAGATACCTAGATCTTCAATGGTTAAGATAGAGAAAGGAACCCGAGGTATTTCACTGCTCGAATTGGCGACCCTCTCAGAATCTCTGGGATTCTCTATAGACAAATTTCTAACAAGTAACTACGAAGCGAATTCAGGAAAACAAATGGTTCATGAACCGGAAATTGAAACTGAAATAGAAACTTATAGGATTTCCGTCCCTGAAATAAAGCGAAGCAAGCTTGAAGCGATTCTTTTATACATAACAGGGGAATGCGGGGCCTTACCCAATATGGATATCAATCTACTTCTAAACCTCCTGTATTTCTGCGATTATAACTTTTATGAAGTCCACGAGGAGCAACTAAGCGGTCTGCTTTATACCAAGCAATCCTTTGGGCCCTCTTCAGATCAACTGCTTCAGATTATCAAAGAAATGGAGGCCACTGATCGTCTTCTTCGATTTAAAAGTAGTTATTCGGGGAAACCCCAGATAAAATATCTTCCCGGCGACCATCCCAATCTTAAGAAGATTAATGCAGCTGAGAAAAAGGTGATAGACCGGGTATTGGAACAGTTCTCTGATTGGCCAGCCAGTGTATTAAATGACTATTCCAAAGAAGATATGCCCTGGAAGGCCTCAAATCTGGGAGAAGCTATGGATTATGAACTGGTGTTCTACCGCAAGGCACCCTACTCTGTGCGTATGTATTCAGAAACCACGTAAAGCACTATGGTTTTTGATGAAATCTCAGAGTTCAGGAAAGATCTCAAGGGTCTTTTAAAGAAATACAGAAGTCTTAATGAGGACCTGGTGATTATCAAAAAAGTACTAACTGTGGATCCAGATGCAGCACCTCCTTTCAGCTTCAAAATCGACGGTCTGAAAACAAGTTCATGTATTATTAAAATCAAGAAAATAGCCTGTAAAAGTCTTAAGACCAAAGGCGTGAACTCAGGACTGAGAATAATATATGCATATTATAAAGATGAGAAGAGAATCGTTTTTATTGAACTTTTTCACAAAAACAATAAGGCTATTGAAGACAGATCTCGAATCCTGAAATATTTCAAATAATTACATGAACTACCTCAACTTCCGCTTCTCGAAAAGCACAAAGTTCATAATCTTCAGGTATTCAAATACCACATGCTGGATGTCTTCCCTGTCCCGCCACCATCTTTCGGCAGAAAAATCTGAGTAGGGACTCGGACTGCAGCAAATGGTGAAGCTTTGATCCAGGGGTTTCAGGGCTGCGCTGAAAATCATGGAGGCCCGGCGCATATGGGAGGCTGAGGATACCAGCAGCAGGGTATCGATGTTGCCTGAGGACTCGGTTTGAAAATGGCTTTGAATAGGGTTTTGAAGACGCACCTGCAGGTAGTCCCGGATAAATTCCGCCTCCATCTGGGTGGACCGGGCACCACCGGGCACCAGGACCATTTTCTCAGCGGGGACTCCCAGCTTTTTCAGGGCATTGCAGGTCTGTTCGGTTGCACCGAGGATGTGAACACCACGCTCCTCAAGAATATTTTTTGCTCCCGTTCCCTCCTGTACGATCCATACTTCTTCAGACACCTTTTTCTGATAGAGGTCAGCGATTTGCAGGATCCGGTCCGCAGCGATATTGCCCATAAGCATAATCATGGCATCCGCATGCTGGGGCTCATTCGACTTTACCAGCCAGGTGCCAGCCTTGCGGCAGCTGCCCACAGCCAGGGTAAGAATCACGATGATTAAAGCCAGCTTGTAGTATGGTGCCTTCAAGTTTTTATCCTTTAAATGGCTGCAGCTTCCACTTCTCGCATTACGCGGGTAAGGTTTCCGCCCCAGATCTTTTTGATTTCCTTTGCGCTGTAGCCGCGCCTGACCAGTTCCAGGGTAATATTGCCCATCTGGCTCACATCGAAACAGTCCTCCAGGCCTCCTCCCCCGTCGAAATCAGTTCCTATACCCACATGGTCCACCCCGATAAGTTCCACTATGTGATCGATGTGGTCAACGGCATCACTTACCGTGGCCAGTTCCCTGGGGAAATCCTCATCGATGGCATACCAGTCCACCCGGAAGGCTGCCTTTCCCTCTTCATCCAGTTCATAGTAAGAGCCATGTTTTTCACGCACGGCCATTCGTGCCGAGTCCCGCTCCGGATTTGGCTTGGGTGTCTTCACGTAGGCACTAAGAATGCACATCTGAATGACCCCGCCATTCTCCTTCAGCTTCAGCAGCAAGTCGTCGGACAGGTTCCGGGGGTTGTCGCACAATGCCCTGGCACAGGAGTGGGATGCAATAACCGGGGCCCTGCTCCGGGAGACCACATCCAGGAAGGTATCATCGGAAGCATGGGACAGGTCCACCATGATTCCCAGGTCGTTCATACGTCCCACCACTGTCTCACCGAAGGGTGAAAGTCCGCCATATTCGGCCGAATCGGTGGAGGAGTCGCATATATCATTGGTGTAGGAGTGGACGATGGTAATGTACCTGATACCCCGCTCATAGTAGGTATCCAGCAGTCCCAGGTCAGTGCCCAGGGGATAGCCGTTCTCCATGCCCAGGTAAATGGCCCGCTTACCTTTACGGCTGATGCGCTTCAGGTCAGAAGCCCGGGTGGCCAGTTCCAGCTCATCGGGATTTCGTTTCAGCAGGGCATCAACTGTATCACAGATCAAAATGGCCTCTTCCATGGCCTCCTGGTTTCCTTCGGGAGTCCGCTGTCCCTGGCCCACAAAAACTGCAAACCAGATGCCGTCCAGACCACCCTCCTTCATCCGGGGCAGATCCACCTTGCTGCGCCGGGAGGTATTTTTCACCATAAAATCGAAACCGGAATCGGTGAAATTCAGGGGGGTATCGGTGTGGGAATCAACGGTAAAAGCAGCATCATGGATTTTCGCTGCTTTTTTCTCAATCGCATTTTCAGTTTCGGCACATGCCGAGAGGGCCACCACAAATGGCGAGGCTTAGCAATACTCTATGCATCTCAGGTAAAATAAATGAAGCCGCAAATAAATAAAAAAGCGATCCAGAACCAAACTAAACTTCACCCTTTCCGGCCAGGAAGCGTTCCAGCAGGGAGTCATCGTTAATCTCCTTGGAAAGCGAGGCAATGGTTTCCATGGGCACATCGTAGAGATCCAGTACCAGCAGTCCGTCCAGGGCATCATTAAATTTAGGATCCAGGTTGAAGCCAATGATCTTTCCATTCAGCTTCAGGTAACGCTTGAGCAAAATGGGCATGGTGTAGTCGTTGGGCTCCACTTCCTTGATAAAACGGTCAAAGGCATTCAGGTCGCCGGCCGTTTCAAGGATGATTTCCTCGTCCACATTGTACCCGGGAACGTTATAACGGATGCGGGGCCTCACATGGCGGGCCAGTTTTTTATCGTAGTTATGCTCTTTGATATACTGCATAATCAGTCCCCTGGAAAACTGTGAGAAATTATTGCTGATACTCACCGGGCCAATCAGGTAGCGATATTCCTTATGTTTTAGCATGAAATACAATATGCCCTTCCACAGGAGAAAAAGGGGCATGGGGCGCCGCTGGTATTCCTTTACCACAAAGGAACGACCCAGTTCCAGCGATTGCCTCAGGATGGGCACAAACTTCCGGCCCATGCGGAAGAGGCTCTGGAGATAGAAGCCCTTGATCCCGTACCTTCGGAGAATTTCCCTTCCCTTCCCAACCCGGTAGGCTCCCACAATTTTCTGTGCATCGCGATCCCACACAAAAAGCTGGTTGTAATAGAGGTCATATTCGTCCAGGTCCATGGAGCGGTTGGTTCCCTCACCCACATCACGGAAGGTAATCTCCCTGAGCCGGCCCAGCTCGTTCATAATCTGAGGGATTTCGGTACTGGGCGTACAGAAAACATCAAAGTGATCGCTGGAGAAAAGGGTATATTCTTCTCTGATATTTTCCACTTCGAGGGCAATGATTTCGGGGCTGATGGCATCAGCGATGGGCTCGGGTTTCTGGGCACGGCTGATGCGCGGCCGGAAGAATTTTTTCACCTCCAGCACTGAACCCAGGGAATAGGTCCGTGCCCTCAGGTAACGTCCAAAGGTGCTCACATCGGAAAAGGCGTCCTGTTCCTTAACCGAGATCGGGGTTCCCACCCGAATGCGTATTTTCTTGTGCTTCTTATTAAACACCTCTGCGGGAAGGCGCACCGTCCTGAGCGAGGGATGGATGAGTCCCAGCAGGTGAAAGAGCTTTGAATTTGAACCCTGAAAATAAATGGGTACCACCGGAACCCTGGCTTTTTTGATCATTTTCATGGCCGGGTACTGCCACTCCCTGTCGCTGATACCGTAGTTGTCCTCATTATAGGAGCTTACCTCCCCTGCCGGGAAGATGCCCAGCACGCCACCACTTGAAAGTTGCTCCAGGGCTGCTTTTACACCGGCAATGCTCGATGCCGCTTCCTTTCTTCTCTCAAAGGGATTTACCGGAAGCATGTAATCCGATACCGGCTCAAGTTTGTTGAGAATGAAATTGGACAATACCTTGATATCGGGCCGGTACCTGTCAAGAATCTTGACCAGCAACATTCCGTCGATGCCGCCGAAGGGATGATTGGATACGGTAATGAAGGCGCCCTCTTTGGGGATTTTCTTTAATTCCTCCTCGTTGACCTCGAAGTCAAGCTGCAATCGTTCGATGAGGGCATCGACAAACTCTATGCCCTTCAGGTGATTGATCTCCTCGTATAAATTATTAATCTTACTGATGCGCAGGGCCTTCATCATGATACGCGCAGCGCTCGCCCCGCCAATTCTACCCAGCCTGGCGGCCTTTACAAATTCGTCAGTCTCAATCAGTTTCAATATGGGTCGTTTTATACAAAGATAAGCGATCGATTGAAACTAAGAAATCTCTTATCTTTGATTCCTATGAACCCAATGACACGTATTCAAAGGATCGGACTGGCTCTTTTGTCAGCTTTGCTGTTCTCCATTCCCTTTTTTAACTGGGGAAGCGGCCTGTTTTTGTTTGTGGCCTTTGTTCCCCTGCTCTTCATAGAAGATGAGATGGCCGGGCGCCGCGCGGAGCAGAAGGCAAGTGGCAGGAAAAAAAAGGGATCGGTGACCTGGTACGCCATTCTGACTTTTGGGGTCTTTGTGACCCTCACCACCTACTGGGTCTACTTTGCCACATGGATAGGGATTGTGGCCTCCATCATTGTAAACGGTGGTTACATGGCCCTCACCTTCTGGGTCTTTCATTACGCCAGGCGAAAGCTGGGCGACAGGCTGGGATATGCCTCCCTGGTTATTTTCTGGCTGACCTTCGAATTCCTTTATATAAGGGCTGAAATAAATTTCCCCTGGCTGGTTCTGGGCAACGGCTTTGCAAACGACGTGCTCCTGATCCAGTGGTACGAAATTACCGGTGCCCTGGGTGGAACACTCTGGGCGCTTGTTATGAATATCCTGCTCTTCAAGATTCTCAGGGAATGGATAAAAACCCGCAGTTTTGCAAAGAGTCACAGGCGCATAAGCTGGGCCCTGGGCGTTCTCCTGCTTCCCCTTTTATTCTCTGTGATCAGGTACCTGAGTTATGAAGAAAAGGATGATCCCTACGAGATGGTGGTGCTTCAGCCCAACATCGACCCCTATGCGAAGTTTACCGACATGCCACAGGAGAAACAAACTGCCATTCTGCTCAGCCTGGCCGATTCGCTGGTCACCCCGAACACGGATTACATTGTGGGTCCTGAGACCTTCCTGAACCAGAGCGTCTGGCAATCGAACATGCACATCCATCCCGAGGTGGTCAAACTGTATAGCTTCCTGGACAGGTACCCGAGGGCAAAGCTGGTTCTGGGTGCCACCACTTACAAACTTTATACGGAACCTTCTGAATATACTTTGACCAGTCAGCCCGTCAACAAGGGAATGCAACGATATGACAGCTTTAACTCTGCCTTCCAGCTGGATGAGACTGATACCATACAGCTCTACCACAAATCCATGCAGGTAACCGGGGTGGAGAAGATGCCCTATGCCAACTTTGCTGGGCTTTATGAAAAATCTGACCATTAAGCTGGGCGGCACCATGCGTAGCCATGGTACCCAGGCCTTCAGGGCTTCATTCGTCTCGCCCCAGGATGGATGCCTGGTGGGACCTGTGATCTGCTGGGAATCGGTTTTTGGGGAGTATGTAACCGACTATGTGGGTGAGGCAGGGGCCAACTTTCTCTTCATCATTACCAACGACGGATGGTGGCGAAATACACCGGGTCACCGCCAGCACAATGCCTTTGCCAGGCTGAGGGCCATCGAAAACCGCCGCTCTATTGCACGAAGTGCCAACACGGGTATCAGCTCGCTCATTGACCAGCGGGGCAGGGAACTGGCCCGTACAGGATGGTGGGAAGAGACCGGAATCCGGGGAAGCCTCAATAAAAACGACCACCTTACCTTTTATACACGGCATGGCGACTTCCTGGGTCGCGTTGCCACCCTGCTGACTGTAATCCTTCTCCTTTATACCATTGTTTTCCCCTACTTTAAAAAGTAGAACTAAAAATTCATGCCATGTCCAAGACCTTTGATATCATCAAGCCCACCGAAATAAGTGACAATGTATTTAAGCTTCTGGATAAGGACTGGATGCTGGTGACTGCAGGGACCCTGGAGGACTACAATACCATGACCGCCAGCTGGGGTCACCTGGGCATCATGTGGAACCTGCCCACAGCCATGGCCTGGATTCGCCCACAGCGTTATACCTATGAGTTTGTGAACCGTTACGAGGAGTACACCCTCTCCTTTTTTACCGAACAACACCGTACAGCCCTGCAGTTCTGCGGAACCCGCTCGGGACGTGATCACGACAAGGCGGCGGAAACCGGCCTCACCCCCGTGGAAACCGACCGGGGCAATGTGATCTTCGGGGAAGCCCGCCTGGTCCTGGAGTGCCGGAAGATTTATGAGGACGACCTGAGTAAAAAGAACTTCGTCCTCCCCGAGGTGGCCAAAAAAAACTATCCCAAGGGCGACTTCCACAAATTCTACATCGGCGAAATTGTGAATGTACTTTCCAGGGCTTAGTCCGCCAGCTTACTCATACTTTGTGGTCTCCAGGGGATTCATCCTGGCTGCCAGTCGTGTCTGCAAGCTCACGGCAAGCATAACAAAGCTTGCCACAATGAGTCCGGACAATGCTAAAATCCACCAGGGCAGAGAAGTCTTATAGGCAAAATTGTCCAGCCAGTTTCTCAAAAACCAGAGGGTAAGTGGAGCTGCCATAAGAAATGCCAGTCCAATCCATTTCAGGAAGCCCAGGTTCAGCATCTCAATGATCTGAGCCGTGCTGGCTCCGTAAATTTTGCGTATACCAATCTCCCTGGTTCTTTTTCGGGTTAGATAAAGGGAGAGCCCGTATATACCGGATACAGCAATGAGTATGGAAAGAAGTGTTAAGAGGCGAATGATCCTGGATAGATTATGGGAATTTTCGTATTGTTCTTTCAGTTTGTCTTCCAAAAGGAAGGGAGCGATGGTTTTACCGGGGAAATGGCTAGCCATCATATCTTGCAGAGCCTGTAATGCAGCCTGCGACTGACCAGGGCTGAAACGGACCATCAAATAGCGGTTATGGTGGAGATCCTGGTCGCGCATAACATAAGCAAAGTTCCCGATCTGGCTGTGCAGAGATTTATAATGGAAGTCCTTCATAACCCCTGCGAGTTCAAATCCGCTTCTTCCATCATCCGGGTTAACACTCCCCATAGTGAAAGAGCTGGCTGCCACATCTTCGGGTGAAAAATCAAGGAGCAGTTCCTTGTAAAAAGATTCATTAATGACCCATCCTCTCAATTTGCCTGTGGGGGGAGCAAATCTGTGAATGAGCTCAATATCCAGCGTTTCAAATATTCCTTCATCTGCTATCCGGAATCCAAACTGGTATTTTTTTTCTCCTGCGTCAAGGTCCATACTCTGGTAAACGTCACCCGGATGGTATTGGGCGGTATAGGCACTGACTACTCCGGCATGCTTCTGTATCTCTTCCACCAGCAGACCTCCCCTGATATCTCGTCCGGGTATGCTGGTAACGATAAGATTTTCTTCCGAATATCCCAGATCCTTTGAGTCCAGGTAGGTGATCTGCCTGTTGATCATCATGGAAAAACCCACCAGGATAATTACAATGGCAAACTGAAAGACACTTAGCCATGCGAAGAAGCCAAAACTCTTTCCATTGGATGAGGAAAAATAGCTCCCCAGGGCCGTGAGGAGGATGACAAAAAATCCCGCGGCCAGGCTCACCAGCAATATTAGCTGGCTCAAGGCCTGAAATGACCAGCTGGCTCCCAACATAGTTTTAAGCTTTGGATCCAGATAGGCTATGATCATCCAGGTCAGCAGAAGGCTCGATACCACCATGATAAAAATCTTTAAGAGGGACAGGTGAAACAGGTCCTTTTTACTTGCTCCCATGAGTCGCATGATGCGGGATGCCCTGCTCTGCTCCCTGGACTGAACGATGACCATGGAGATGAAGTTCAGGGTCATTAAGAGGAGGATGAGGAGACCAACACTTAAGAGCAGGTAAAGCATTGATTTACGGGTAACAGGCCTTTGCTCCCTGCTGATGTCCGGAGTAAAATGAATATCGCGGACCGGCTGTAGTTTTACGTTAAAGGCCTCCATGGGTGGTCCCTGTGCACCTTGCAGATAGGGCTTCAGAACATCTATAAGTTCTGTTTCCAGATCTGTGAGCGATGTTTCATTAAACAGGCGTACGTAGACATAGCTTGCAGAATATTTATTTTCCTTCATACGTTTTATGTGTTCGGAAAAATGACCCTGCTGGGAAAAAACCAGTTGAAAACCGAAATGGGTATTGTCAGGCAAGGGCTTGAGTACACCCGCTATCGTAAAATATCCCAGGCTGTCATTCATCCTTTCAAACTCGCGCAGGAAAATTTCCCGGCCCAGTGGATCCTCCCCTGGAAAGAAGATATCAGCCATTTCCTGTGTAATAAAAAGCTGATTGGGGAGACCGAGATCCTGCTTTCTGCCGGAAATCAGTTCCAGACCGAAAAAATCCACAAAAGCGGTATCGGCAATCACAGCTTCTGCTATGGTATATTCGGATTCACCAAGCGCTACAATACTATTGGCGCCATGCACAAATGAGGTGTAATCCTGCACCTGTGTACAGTTTTCGAGCGCATCTCCATAGGCAGCAAAGGTCCGGGCCCAGTATTTACCCTCCGCCACACGGCTGATAATCCGGTAGCTTCGATCAGAATCAGGGATATGCTTATCAAAACTTATTTCGTGAATAAAATAGCTCAGAACGACAATGGAAGCCGCCAGGGAAGTAGCCAGTCCGGCCAGGCTGAGCAGTGAAAAGGACTTTTGTTTTAAAAGATTCCGGACAGCCAGTTTTATGTTGGGAGTTGACATCGCTTATATATTTGATCCACGAACAAAGTTATAACTTATTTATAAGTTCATGTCAACTTATTTCAATTTATTTTAACTTATTTTTAAGTTTAACTTATAAAGTTATGTTTCTGCTACTTATTGCATAGTATCTTAAAATGCTTTTCCCTAACTTAATAACCCAATAACTTATTAACAATCTCAGGCTTGCCATGCAACCTGAGATTTAATCACCTGTCTTTCCCATTGAAAGCATAATACTTTGACGACGAAATACGAGGACATACACAGGGATGTGATTGAATCGTGCATGAAAGGAGATGTTCGGGCACAGTATCAGTTATACAGTCTTTATTCCAAGGCCATGTATAACATCTGCTACCGGATGACCAACATGCAGGAGGAGGCAGAAGATATGCTCCAGGAATCGTTTTCCTATGCTTTCAGTAAACTGGGTTCTTTCAGGTTTGAGTCGTCCTTCGGGGCATGGTTGAAGCGCATCGTTGTGAACACCTGCATCAACCACCTTAAAAAAAGAAAGGTGGACCTGGTTTACACGGAACAACACGACGATCCGCTGCCCGATGATGATTTTGTGGATTATGCAGAAATCAAATTTAAGGCAGGCCAGGTGATGGAGGCAATGGACAAGTTGCCCCAGGGTTACAGGATCGTCCTTTCTCTCTACCTGCTTGAGGGTTACGATCACAGTGAAATCTCCGAGATTCTCGGCATCAGTGAATCAACCTCCAAGAGCCAGTATTTAAGAGCAAAAAAGAAAATTAAGGAAATCATGAGCCATGAGTGACAGCTTAGAAGATTTTGTAAGGCAGCACAGGGAGGAGTTTGATCTCCGGGAGCCGGATCCATCGATCTGGTTGAAGATCAACCCGGCCAATGTGCCTGTAGTGAAGGAGAAAAAGCCAATGCGCTGGTTAAGGGTGGCAGCTGCCATAGCGCTGATCTTTGCTGGATCGTCAGCAGGTATTTACTTCCTGACCGGGGGTAATAATGATGCCAGTCGATACAGCGATGCGCTTTATATGGAGATGCAGGAAACGGAAGCCTACTATACCAGGATGGTGAGCGAAAGGTACAGGGAACTGAAACCCTACCTGGCCTCCGATCCCATGGCAAGTGATATGCTGACAGCCGATCTGGAGGAACTCGACCAGGTGTACCTTGAACTGAAGGACGACCTGAAGGACAATATCTCCAACCCGGAGGTGATTGAAGCCATGGTTCTGAATTACAGTATTAAACTGGAGATCCTGGAAGACTTGCTTAACCAACTTAAAGAAAAGGAGAATCAAGATTATGACAAAGATGATTCATACTCTCTGTAGATCCGCCAGGCAGCTTCTGTTTATAGCGCTGCTGACGGGGACCACAGTCTCCGCGCAGGACCATAAATCGAAGATGAACCTGAGCCGGGAGTTTCCCACCACACGGGAGACCACCCTGGATGTAGAGAATAAATACGGAAAAATCCAGGTTGTTTCCTGGGACGAAGATCGTGTGGTGGTGGATGTGGAGATTAAAGTCAGCGAGTCCAGCGCTTCCAAACTGAGGAAACTCAAGGAGGACATTAGCATCGACTTCACCGGGACCGACAGCTACATTATTGTTAAATCTAAATTTAAAAGTGAAAGCGGTCGGATAGCTTCCGAGCTGAAAAATGTGGGCCATACCCTTTCGGGCGACAACAAGCATGTGGAGATCAACTATACCATTAAGGTTCCCCCCTACCTGGAAGTGGTCCTGAAAAATAAATTCGGAGATATCTACATGGACGACCACAATGGCGATGTGGAGATCGGACTCTCCAACGGGTCTTTAAAGGCCAATCGCCTTGAAGGCAGTTCAAAAATCGACCTCAATTTTGCCAGCGGAATGATCGAAAGCCTTGGGTCGACCACTTTGAACATGTCCTATTCGGATCTGACCCTGAGCTCAGCCGGACAGTTGGATGTGACCAGCAAATCATCCAAACTGGATGCCGACAGTATCAATGTACTGAAAATCAACAGTCGGCGCGATAAGTTCCGCTTTCAGCAGCTTGAGTATTTCTATGGTGAGGGCAATTTCACGGAAATATGGATCTTTGATTTTATCAGGGAAACGGACCTTGATCTGAAATACGGGAAGCTGACCATCCAGCATGTGCTGCCTGCCTTCAGCAGGATAGACCTAAAATCTGAGTTCACCGATGTGACCCTCATGTTTAACAAGGACTGCCGCTATAATTTTGACATCCTTTACCATAAAAAGGCCGTCCTGAGGCTGCCTGAAAACCTGGTGAATTCAACTGAGACCAACCAGGGAGATGACTTTATCCGTGCGGTCGGGAGCTGCGGAAGCAAAAACCCCTCTGCCCGGATCAGCATAGATGCCCTTCAGAAGTGCTACATTAATCTTTCAATCAAGTAGGACGATATGAAACATCTAAGCTTTACCATACTTTTAATCGCCCTTTCGTCTACGGCCTTCTCCCAGTATTATCATAAAGAAGTGGGCCTCCGGGGCGGCTACTCAAGTGGCATCACCTTCAGGGTGAATATTGAAGAAACAACCTCCTATGAAGCTCAGCTTGCCTATCGGCAGGAAGGCGGAATCTTTACCCTTTTCCGGCAGAATCATATGGAAATTGGCATGGATAGGGGAGGAAACTGGGAATTTATCTATGGAATGGGAGCACATACAGGTTTCTATTTTACCGATACCTACCGCATCTTCTACCAGGAGTTTTATTACGGACAGAAAGTATTTACCCCAGTGATCGGGGTAGATGGATATGTGGGAATTGACTATGTGCTGGAACATGCTCCCATGAGTTTCGGGGTTTCTTTCCAGCCTTTTATGGAGATTTCGCTGAAACAGCTTTTCAGCATTAATCTCTGGGATTTTGGATTTCATGTCAGATACAGATTTTAAATAAATAATAACTATGAAAAAAGTGACAATGTGGATGCTAATTTTGGCGATGGCTGTTTCGCCCGTTCTGGCCCAGGAGGCAGACTCCACAAACAATGAAAAGCAGCAAATTTCTGAGGATGAACAGGTTGACCAGGCAATCCAGGAAGCCACCGGTGGTGTATGGGTTGACGAGACTGTGGAAGGCCTCGAAGCAGCCCCTGCTCCCGAGCCTGTTGAACAGGAACCCGAGCATTCGAACGGACCAAAAAACCGTAATGTGCAAACTCTGATGCCGGAATCCGGAAGCGGAGGATATGGTGGTTTCTCAGTGGGTTACACCACTGTAAATGGCCTGGATGCACTGGGGATGGGTATTCGCGGTGGATGGATCATCGGACATGGATTTGCCCTGGGATTTGCAGGTGAGGGTTTCACCAGTGACTTCACACCCTCCAACGGTGAATACTATGCAATTTCGGGCGGATATGGCGGTCTGCTCATTGAGCCCATCATCTTTGGATGGTTCCCCGTACACATTTCCCTTCCTCTCCTGATTGGAGGAGGTGGACTGGCTTCCTACGCCACCAACTCAGATCCCTGGGATTATGATAACTTTTATATCAGCTATGGTGAATATTCAGCTTATTTCGTGGGTGAGGTAGGAATTGAACTGGAGTTCAACATGGTAAGATTTTTCCGCCTGGCCCTTTACTCCAACTACCGGTGGACCTCAGCACTTGACATGAAACCCATGGATGGTCTCATCATCAATGATCCCTACCCGGTTGCCTCCAATGCCCTCAATGGCTGGAGCTTCGGAATGAGATTTAAATTCGGGAGTTTCTGATAGCTCGCAGGGCTCGCGTTAGTAGGCTCGCAAGCGAGCGTTAGGAGTTAGTAGTTAATAGGTTAGTGAGTTAGGGGTTAGTGAGTTAGGGGTTAGTAAGTTAGGGGTTAGTGAGTTAGGGGTTAGGAGTTAGGGGTTAGTGAGTTAGGGGTTAGTGAGTTAGGAGTTGGTGAGGAGAGATAGACTAATACTTCTTATAATAAAGGCCGGGCAAGGGTAGATACTCCCTTTCGCCTGGCCTTTTCTCTTTCGACTTTACAGACATCCGAATTTCGACTTTATGGACTCCAAGCTTCTTGCGAAAAGGCAAATAAATAGGTGCAAATTTGGGGAAGTGCAAAAAGAAAAAAAATATTATCCATAATTTTCGCTGTCAAATATCTGAATTTATGGCACTTACCAATCGTCAGGGGCTTTGCGGTTTTTTTCACAAAATTTTGATATATGATATTTTTTTCTACTTTTATTGTAACTAACTATAAACTAAACTAAACTACTTTGCGTATTAAAGACACTAAGGTCTTCAATATCAGGCCATACAGCACTTTCTCTCTGCTGTCGGATCTGTTTTCCCCATTGAATTTCTATTCTCTTTCCCTTATATAAACCAACGCAATCTAAACTATGAAACTAAAAACGCTATTTTCATTTGTCTTGGCCCTTGGCTTAATGGCATCTGCCTTCGCGGCGGATACCAAGGCTAACACCGGGCCAACTGCTGATGCTGCAGGCAATATGCTGCAGTCGGCTATTACAGGTACCATTACCGATGCCAGCTCAGGAGAGGCTCTTCCGGGTGCCAATGTATTTATTAAAGGGACCACCTCAGGAGCCATTAGCGACCCTGACGGTTCTTACATAATCGAAGCCGCTGAAGGTGACATACTTGTTTTCAGTTTTGTCGGTTATCTTATTAAGGAGGTAACTGTTGGAAGTGAGTCTGTGATTGATGTGGCCCTCGAGCCTGATGTCCTCAGCCTTGAGGAGATTGTGGTAGTAGGTTATGGTACACAGAAAAGAATCGAGGTAACCGGTGCAATTGCATCCGTTAGCAAAGAGGATATTGTTGCCCTGCCGGTCTCCAATGCCGAACAGGCACTGCAGGGTCGTGCTGCCGGGGTTACCGTTACCAATAACGGATCACCGGGTACTGCTCCAACCGTAAGGGTCAGGGGTCTCAGTACTGTAAATAACATGGACCCGCTTTATGTAATAGACGGGGTCGTTACAACCGGACTGGGAGGTCTTAATCCTTCCGACATTGAGTCCATCCAGGTACTGAAGGACGCTTCTACCGCTGCCATTTATGGTTCCCTTGGATCCAACGGAGTAATTATGGTGACCACCAAAAAAGGTATTCCCGGAAAGGTCAAGGTTGACCTGGATGCATACTGGGGTACGCAGTGGAACAATAACAGGTATGATGTACTGAACCGTGAACAGTATATTCAGTATGCCTCTTCTCCGGATGTGACCACCACACCACCGGCCATAACCGATCCCCAGTACGCCAGCAGGATAAACTGGGCTGACACCAACTGGCAGGACCAGATTTACCAGAATGGTTTTATGCAGAACTATAACCTGAGTGTATCCGGTGGTACTGCCAACAGTAACTACAGGATATCAGGCGGATATGTGGGCCAGGAGGGTATTATTAAAACCACCGGCTATGAAAGATTTAACTTCAGGGCCAACGGTGATTTCACCCGTGGAAGGCTGAAGATCGGCGAAAACATAGCCGTTGCCTTCGGTAACCAGAATCCGGAACCCGATGGAGGTGGACGTTCCCTGCTGGAGCACTCCATTAAGATGGCTCCCTATTTCCCTGTATACAATCCCGACAACCTGGGAGGCTTCCAGGGACCCAACTCGGCTGTAGACGGACAGGATGCTGAGAATCCCGTGAGGCTTCTTGAACTGAATACCTATGAAAGGAAAAGCACGAATATTTTAGGAAATGTATTTGCCGAACTTGATATTGTGGATGGTTTGAAATTCAAAACGGTAGCCGGTTTGGAATCCATCATTCTGAACAATAACAATTTCTTCCCTTCTTATAATGACGATAACCTGGGCAGCACCCATTCAAACGGAAGCGCCCGCATTTATAAAAGCCAGTCTGCTTATACTTCGCTGATCTTCACCAACAGCCTTTCTTATGTGAAAACCTTCGCTGAGAGGCATAACCTTGAAGTGCTGGCACTGATGGAATACGCCACCACTGATAACCAGCAAACCACTGCAAGCAGTGAGAATGCGATTACCGATGATGTTAATCAGCTGAGCAACAGTACCTCCAATCTGCGGACCGAAACTTTTGAGTACGGCAGAATCGGTTACCTGGGAAGGGTTAACTATAACTTCGATCAGAGATACCTTTTCGCAGCCTCCTACAGGGCAGATGCCTCATCCCGATTTGGTGAAAACAACCGCTGGGGTTACTTCCCATCAGTGGCTGCAGGCTGGAACATTGCCAAGGAAGCCTTTATGGATAATGCGGCAGTGGTCACTAATCTGAAGCTAAGGTTCAGTTGGGGTAAAGCCGGTAATGACAGGATAGGAAATTATACCTACGCCACTACCCTGACTTCCAACATGAATTACGTAATCAATAATGCAGCCGTTACAGGTACAACGGTTTCCGGCGCTGCCAATCCGGATCTGAAATGGGAGGAAACAACCATGACAAACATTGGATTGGACCTGGGCTTATTAAATAACCAGTTAATGTTGTCGGCCGAATATTACATCAACAAAAGCGACGACCTCCTGATGGCCCTTACAACGGCACCTTCCCTGGGTGTATTCTCGGGATCCAAATCTGCCAATGTGGGATCAGTTCAAACCAAGGGTTTTGAATTTAATATTGGATACAACGATTATGAGGGTGATTTCCAGTGGTCAGCCAATCTGAATATTGGAACCTTTAAAAATGAGGTACTTGATCTCGGAGGTTTGAGAGATGTTTACACAAACCAGTTCGAGAACGAACCCATTACAAGACTCACTGTGGGACAACCCTTATTCTATATTTATGGCTGGCAATTTGAAGGAATCTTCCAGAGTGACCAGGAGGCAGAGGACTACATGGGTGGCTCACAGAACGAGAATTATGCTGCTGCCGGAGGAGATTTCCGGATTGCTGATACAGCCGGACCGGAAGATGAGGATGGAAATCCAACCGGACCTGATGGTGTGATTGATGCCAACGACAGGACCAATATCGGGAATCCCTTCCCTGATATGACCCTGGGCCTGAATCTGAACTTCAGCTATATGGGTTTTGATTTGAATGTTTTCATCCAGGGATCCTATGGTAATGATGTTTACAACACCAACATCTATGACCTGGAAGGGATGCCAAGGCTGTTTAATTCCGGCGTTGCTGTTTTGGACAGGTGGACACCCACCAATCCTTCAAATACAGTTCCAAGGCCGGGTACCGGAACAAATGTCCAGGCTTCCTCAAGATATGTTGAAGATGGCTCCTACACCAGGCTGAAGAACCTTACGCTGGGTTATACGCTTCCTGTAAAGAATAAGGTTGTGTCAAGGATAAGGGTCTACGTAAGTGCCCAGAACATACTTACATTCACCTCTTACTCGGGTCTCGATCCTGAGGTAGGTGCCAGGTCGATTGCCGGCACCGGTGCTACTGTAATCGGTCAACCAAATCTGACTTCCAGTGGCTATCCGGTAAATAACTTCCAGAATGGTATTGACTATGGTGCATATCCGATGCCTAAGTCCTTTATTGGCGGTATTCAAGTCTCGTTTTAACCCTAATAACTCAGAATGATGAAAATATATAAATCAATAACTACAGCACTTATTTTCGGTGCCTTGGTGCTGACCAATTCCTGCAATGCAGATAAGTTGGCACTGACGAATCCTAACGAGCTGTCGCCTGAGACCTTTTTCAAAACCGAAGCCCAGGTCCAGTCAGCAGTCAACGCTGTCTACGGTAGTCTGCAGACCCGTGGAATGTTCAACCGCCATATCTGGTTTGGCTTTGACAACATGGCCCACGAGAATGCCGGTAACCCCCAGCTGGAAGCTGACAAGCGTCAGTATCTGAATTTCTCCTTTGATGCCAGTCATGGTCCAATATCCGCTTTCTGGGAAAGTTGTTATCGCGGGATCAACAAGGCTAATTTTGTGATCAATAACAGGGAGATCATTGATCAGATCCCCGATGCACAACTGTCAGTGGCAATGAAAGACAAATTTGAAGGCGAAGCCAAGTTTTTACGCGCTTTGTACTATTTCTATCTTGTTGAAAGGTTTGGATCCGTTCCACTGGTTCTTGAAATTCCCGAGGATCAGCAGGGTACAGGGAAAGCTCCTGTGGCTGATATCTGGGCTCAGATTGAAATGGATCTCATGGATGCCGCCTCTCAGTGCCTGGATAAGGCGGATGAAGATATGGGCAGGGTGACAAAAGGTGCCGCATGGGCCCTTCTGGGCAAGGTCCACCTTTATCAGAAAGACTATGCTGCAGCCATGACGGCCTTTGGAAACGTGACAGGTTATGAACTTGAAGCAGAGTACAACAATAACTTCCTGGAAGAGACAGAGCACGGCCCTGAGGCAATCTTTGCAGTGGAATTCAACATTTCTGCAGGTTATGCCGATCGCTGGGCTTCCGACAGAAGTGACCAGGGGCTGAACGAATCAACCTTCAGGGGACAGGAATATGGCGTATTTGACTGGTACAATGTATTTCCTTCCATGAACCTGAGGAATGAATTTGAAACAGCAGCCGACAATGGCGTAAAAGACGACCCAAGGTTTGCCTATTGCTTCTATCTGAATGGAGATACCTACAATAACGGCGAGAGTGTCGCTGAAATTACGGATTTGTTGCAGTCGGACAATACCCTGTATCCCAGGTCAGGTTGGAGAAAATACTCCAATTATTATAAGCAGCCCAGTGAGGGAACTGTAGCCGGACAGGCTTCAGGTATCAATATGCATATCATCAGGTATGCCGATGTGCTTTTGATGATGGCCGAATGTGAGGCAAATCGTTCTGGCGGAAGCCTGCCAGCAGCTGTTGGATATATGAACCAGGTAAGGGCCAGGGCCGATGTGGACATGCCCCTTTATGGAACAGGAGCCATGGATGCCATTTACCCGGTAGGTAATCTTGCTCAATTTATGGTTGCACTGGAACATGAAAGGAAAGTGGAACTCTGCGGTGAGCAGCAACGCCTCCCGGACCTGGTAAGATGGGGCCGCCTGGCGGACTTTATGACCGAAGTTTACGATGAACTTCCCCTGCAGGAGCAGAATGAGCTTGTATTTAATCCCAACACTCATGTCCTGTGGCCCATTCCGCAGTCCGAGATTAATGCCAATGTGAATCTGAGCAACGCTGATCAGAATCCCGGGTATTAGAATACAGCTGATATTTCATATAAAAAATGGTTCCTTCGGGAGCCATTTTTTTTTACTTTTACCTGAGCCTGACCCAAATGTAATGTTCATGAGCCTGCCTTTTCTACGTATAATTGTACATGCCTTTTTACCTGCACTAGTACTGTCCTTTCTATTGCTTTTTTCCTCCTCATGTTCTGAGAGTAAAACAGAGTACCCTCCCCTCTTCGAGGCCCTTTCGCCGGATCAAACCCATATCCGCTTTGAAAACACCCTTACTGAAACGGAATCATTTAACTATTTTCTTTTCTCCTATATCTATATGGGAGGAGGGGTTTCTGCGGGAGATTTTAATAATGACGGGCTGTGCGATCTCTATTTTACCGGCAACATGGAAGCCAACAGGCTTTACCTGAACAAGGGTGATTTTCTCTTTGAAGATGTGAGTGAAAAATCCGGAACCGGTGGAGATGATCGCTGGATGCTGGGATCGACAGTTTGTGATATAAACGATGATGGTCTTCTGGATATCTATGTGAGTGTTTCAGGTTTACTGGGGAGCCATAAAAATTTACTCTATGTGAACCAGGGTAAAAATGCGGAAGGGGTGCCCGAATTTACTGAGGAGGCTGATAAATACGGAATTGCTGACGAGGGACTGAGCACCCAGAGTACTTTCTTTGATTACGATAACGACGGTGACCTGGACCTTTATGTGGCCAACTATCCGATCACCCAGTTTAACTCTCCCCCCTTCTTTTACAGGCAAATGATGAGGAATGTACACCTGAAAGATTCCGATCACCTCTATCGGAACAATGGAGATGGAAGCTTCACTGATGTTACCGAGGAAGCGGGTTTACTTTCCTTTGGCCTTTCACTCAGTGCAACGGTGAGTGATCTGAACCAGGACGGGTATAAAGACATATACATATCCAACGATTTTACCAGTCCAGATTATTTTTTCTTTAACAATGGCGACGGGACCTTTAGCGACCATACGGAGGATGTAGTCGGCCACACTTCCTTCTACGGCATGGGTGCCGATATAGCAGATTACAACAACGACGGATTGTTGGATTTAATCCAGATTGATATGGCTCCTGAGGATAATCAAAGGGCCAAGGAAAACATGTCTGCCATGATTCCTGAGGACTTTGCAGACATGGTGAAAGAGGGTCTTCATCACCAGTATAAATACAGCACGCTGTACTTAAACCAGGGCCTCGTAAATAAGGGCCTGCCCTGGTTCAGCGATGCTGCCTGGATAGCAGGTGTTACTTCCACCGACTGGAGCTGGGCGGCGCTCTTTGCGGATTTTGACCTTGACGGGTGGAAGGACCTGTATATTACCAACGGATCGCGCAGGGATATCAACAACATCGATTATTTTAACCAGATGCAAAAGACCGAATATTTTGATCAGGGCCTGGATAAGAGTGAATTCCTGGATCAGATCCATAATATGCCCTTCAAACCCCTCACCAATTATATGTACAGGAACAACGGCGATCTCACATTCAGCAGATCAAACCAGGCCTGGAATATGATGGAAGCAGGTTATTCCAACGGTGTTGCTTATGCCGATCTGGATAACGACGGGGACCTGGAACTCATTGTAAATAATATTGATGCCGAGGCGGACATATACAGGAACAATGCCGTTGAACAGGGAGTGGGATCATTTCTCAAAATTGACTTCCGGGGAAGTCCGGGCAATCGCATGGGCCTCGGATCAACCGTAAGGCTCTGGTACGGTGATAAACTGCAGATGGCCGAGCTGACCCTGTCCAGGGGTTATGAATCCTCAGTTGAGCCCATCCTCTACTTCGGACTGGGCAAGACGAATGTGATTGATTCCCTGAAGGTCACCTGGAGCGACGGATCTATCCAGGTCCTTAAAGATATATCTGCCAATCAAAAGCTTAGCCTGAAGTTCAGCGATGCCGGCCCTCCCCCATCTGAAGGAGAGGCTCCGGAGCTTTTATTTGAGGATATTTCCGGCACTGCAGGATTAGATTTTAAGCATCAGGAAAATATTTTCAACGATCTGGATAAACAGGTTCTGCTGCCTCACATGATCTCGCGTCTGGGTGCCGAAATCAGCACAGGCGATGTGAACGGGGATGAACTGGAAGATTTTTTCATGGGCAATGCCTATGGTGCTTCTGCAGCTATGTTTCTTCAGAGCAGTGAAGGAAGTTTTGTGGAACAGCAGGGACCCTGGAAGGAAGACCGGATTTTTGAAGATGCAGGCTCCCTGCTTTTTGATGCCGATGGGGATGGTGACCTTGATTTGTACGTAGTTTCGGGTGGCAACGAATTCCCGCCTGATTCGCCTCATTACAGTGACCGCCTGTACATCAATGATGGTGAAGGATCTTATTCTCATCGTCTCCATGCCCTGCCCGAACTAAAGTCCAGCGGATCCTGCGTACGGTCAATTGATTTTGACAGGGATGGTGATCTGGACCTCTTCGTGGGCGGCCGTCATGTCCCGGGGGCTTATCCCTTCCCGGCGAGCAGTTATATTTTAGAAAATGTATCCACCGGGCAGGAAGTGAAGTTTGAGGATATTACCTCCGGGCTGGCTCCGGAACTTCTGGAAAGCGGGATGGTAACTTCGGCCTTTGTCGCAGATCTGGATAAGAACGGCTGGGACGACCTGGTGGTGGTTGGCGAATGGATGCCCATCTGCTGCTACCTGAATGTGGAGGGTCGATTTGAACTTACTGAGCTGGAAGGGACTTCCGGCTGGTGGTTCTGTGTGGAGGGTGCTGATTTTGATCAGGATGGTGACATGGACCTGGTTGCGGGAAACCTGGGCTTAAATTCCAGGTACAAGGCTTCTGCCGGGAATCCTTTTGAGGTCTACGCCGATGATTTTGACGGCGATGGGAAAACAGATATTGTTCTGAGCTACTGGCAGGACGGGAAGCTCTACCCCCTCAGGGGCAGGTCCTGTTTCGTGAGTCAGAACCCATCCCTTGACCTGAAGTTCCCAAGTTACGAATCCTTTGGCATGGCCACTGTGTCCGACATCTATACGAAGAAGGCCCTGGCCAGAGCCCTGCACCTAAAGGCTGAAAACTTTGCCACTTCCTACCTTGAAAACGACGGGACTGGCTCTTTCACTGTGCGGTCCTTGCCCAAAGAGGCTCAACTCTCCTCTGTGAACGACCTGCTGATTGAAGATTTTGACTCCGACGGCTTCCTGGACATCCTTGCGGCAGGAAATTTATATTCACTGGAGGTAGTCACACCCCGAAGCGATGGAGGGGCAGGAGTATTCCTCAAAGGAGATGGCTCCGGTGGATTTAAGTATGTTCCGGTTGATCGCAGCGGCTTTTTTGCTCCGGGAGATGTAAGGGCCTTATCACTGCTGCGTACAGCGAAAGACAGCTCCACCAGCCTTGTTCTGGTGGGAAACAAAAACGAGGCAGTTCAGATATTTTCAAATAAATAAGAGATGAAGAATATAATCTGGCTTTTTTTTCTCTCTTTTCTACTGGTCTCCTGCGGGGGAAACTCAGGTTCTTCTTTTAAAAAGGTGTCCCCGAAACAGTCCGGGATACACTTTCTCAATGAGCTCATCGAAAACGATACGCTTAACTATACCATATTTCCCTACATGTATATGGGCGGGGGTGTATCTGTGGGTGATATTAATAATGATGAGCTTCCGGATATCTTTTTTACAGGAAACCTGGTTCCCAATAAACTCTACCTCAACAAGGGCAACATGGAGTTTGAGGATATTTCCCTTGCTGCGGGCATAGAGGGGGAAAAGCAATGGTTTACCGGATCGACCATGGCCGATGTGAATAACGACGGATGGCTGGATATTTATGTTTGTGTCTCTGCCAAATACGAACCTTCCGGAAATGTTCTGTACATCAATAACAGGGATAATACCTTTACTGAAAGTGCCCAAAGCTATGGCATTGCCGACCACAGCTCCTCCATTCAGGCTACCTTTTTCGACTATAACAACGATGGCCACCAGGACCTCTATGTGGCCAACTATCCCATTGTAATGGTCACCATGGGCGCCACCTATTATTATGACAAGATGCAGGAGAATTCCTATGAGGAATCGGGACATCTGTACCGAAATAACGGGGATGGCAGCTTCAGCTGCGTGACAGAGGAAGCGGGCGTGAAAAACTTCGGCATGTCCATTGGCCTGGTGGCCATGGATTTTAACAACGACGGATGGAAGGATCTGTATATCTCCAATGACTTTAATGTGCCGGACTACTTTTACCTGAACAATGGCGACGGCACCTTCACTGATGTGGTCAGGGAGGCATGCTTTCAGACTTCCATTTTCGGAATGGGCTTTGATGCGGCCGACATCAACAACGACGGCCTCCTGGATATGTTCCAGATTGATATGACGCCCGAAGATCATTTCCGGGCCATGACCCAGGTGGCTCCCATGAGCCGTCAGACCTTTGAGGAAAGCCTGGACTATGGTTTTGGCTACCAGTACATGCAGAATTCACTTCAGCTCAACAACGGGATCTTTAATAATATGCCCATATACAGCAACATTTCCCTCTTCTCAGAAGTGGCTTATACGGACTGGAGCTGGGGCGGCATTTTCCTGGATATGGACAATGACGGGAATAAGGACCTCTTTGTCACCAACGGCGTATTGAAGGATATAAACGACCGGGACATCCTGAGCACCTCCAATAAGATCTATTTCCGGGATCAGCAGGAATATTCCCCCGATCTCTTTCCCTCAACACCCCTTAAAAATTTCGCCTTCAGGAACAACGGTGACCTGAGCTTCAGCAATTTTACCGATCGCTGGAATTTTAAGGAGGCTACACTGACAAACGGAATGTCCTACGGGGATTTTGACAATGACGGGGACCTGGACATCGTGGTGAGCAATGTGAATGAGCTTTCCTGCATTTACGAGAACAGGGCTGTAAGCCGGAACGACCATTATCTTAAAGTTCGTCTGAAGGGACCTGAATTTAACAGCATTGGACTGGGGAGCATAGTCAGCATACAGTGCGGGGAAAAGAGACAGAAGCAGGAGCTGACCCTCACCAGGGGTTACCAGTCGAGTGTTCCCCCGGTTTTACATTTTGGCACGGGTAAAAATGAGCTTATTGATAAGCTGCTTGTGAGCTGGCCCGATGGAAAACAGGAGCTGCTGGAGAATGTAAGCTGCGATCAGCTGCTTGTGCTGGATTATTCCTCTGCCCTGCCCGGTGATAAACTTGCAGCTAATGCCCTTAGCCTCTTCCCCAATGATTCAGAAAGAATCACCCCGGATTCGGACTTTAAGGACATCACCCGGGAATCCGGCATTAATTTTGTTCATCGGGAAGATCCTTATGACGATTATGTATCGGAGCCCATGCTCCCGCACAAAAATTCCCGGATGGGACCAGGCCTTACAGTGGCGGATGTAAACGCAGATGGACTTGAAGATTTTTTCATTGGCAATGCTGCTGGTTCCTCTGCCAGTATGTTCCTGCAGCGTGAAAAAGGCGCTTTTGCAGAGGTCCCGGGACCCTGGCAGGCTGACTCACTTTTTGAGGATGCGGGTGCCCTGCTCTTTGACGCCAACCAGGACGGGAAGCCCGACCTTTATGTGGTAAGCGGGGGAAATGATCCCGGGAAGGCCGGGGACTATTTGCAGGACAGGCTGTACCTGAATACGGACCAGGGTTTTATCAGAAGCAGGGAGTCGCTTCCTGCGGGAAGAAGCATCAGTGGCCAGTGTGTGGAGGCAGCTGACTATGATGGTGACGGAGATCTGGATCTATTCCTGGGGGGACGTATTGTTCCCGGAAGCTATCCATCTCCGGCCAGCAGTATGATCCTTAGAAATAATGGCCTTTCCGGTACAGAAGTCCGCTTTGAGGATGTTTCAGAAGAAATTGCCCCTGATCTTACTGACATGGGCCTGGTAACAGATGCGGTCTGGAATGACTTTGATGGAGACGGTGATGAGGATCTTGTGGTGGTGGGTGAATGGATGAGCATACGCTTTCTGAAAAACCAATCCGGCATCTTTGTGGATGTCACAGAAAACATGGGCTTTGATGAGACCACCGGCTGGTGGTTCAGTTTAAGCCTTGCGGATGTGGACGGCGATGGGGATGATGATTTTATCGCCGGGAACCTTGGCCTGAATTACAGGTATAAAGTCAGTGAAGAGGAACCCTTCGACATTTACCTCAGTGATTTTGACATAAACGGAAAGGCAGACATCGTAATCTCTTATGGTGAAAACGGGCGTAATCTACCCCTGAGGGGTTTGAATGAATCAAGCCGGCAGATTCCGGTGCTCAAAATGAGATATGAAACGCACGAATCTTTCGCAAGGGCCACAACCGAGGAGATTTACGGCGAACAAATGCTCGAAGCTGCCCTGCATTACAGGATAAATACCTTTGCCCATCACTGGATTGAGAACCTTGGTTCCGGATCCTTTACAATGCATAAGCTGCCTGACATGGCCCAGCTCTCCTCCATCAATGATTTGGCAGTGCTGGATTACGGGGATGATGGCCCGGCCTTTATTGTGGCCGGAAACCTTTATGGATCAGAGGTTGAAACACCCCGTAATGATGCAAGTGTAGGCCTGGTTCTGAAATCCGATTCCCACGGCCAGGACGGCCTCACAGCAATCCCTCCCCCTGAGAGCAGCCTGATGATTAAAGGGGAAGTAAAAGCCATCCGGGAAATCAATCTTGCCTCCGGCCAGAAGGCCTACCTTTTCGCCATCAACAATGACTCACTCAAATTAATCTCAGCTCCCGGCCTTTAGACTTACATGCCAGCCTTTAACCAGGAAAGATAGCTCTGTACATCCAGATCGGTGCCCCTGGGCTCACCGATCACATTGCCATCGGCATCCATGATCACATAGAGGGGGATGGTGTTTGTCTGGAAGTTCAGAATCTCATAATCGATGTTCTGCTGTCCGATTGTCTTTTTCTCCTTGCCGTCCACCTCAGATATATACCACTCTTCTTCGGGAAGTTTGGTGCGATCGTCGGTGTAGAGGGCAACGATTACAAAATCCTCGCGCAGTGTCCTGAGAACCTCAGGATCGGACCATACAGCCGCCTCCATCTTCTTGCAGTTGGAGCAAAAATGTCCCTTAAAATCGATCAGTACAGGCTTACCTGAAGCTTTGGCGCAGGCCAGTCCCTCCTCAAGGTCGAAAAAACCCTTCAGCCCGAAGGGCATGTGGAACATATCAGTGTACTTCACCGGCTGGCACTCCTCCTCGTCGGAAAGGGAGATAGCCGGTGCGCCACTGTAGACAGCCCGCTGGGTCAGATCCAGTCCGTTGGGCGACTTGGGCGGAAGAAGCGGGGAAATGCGCTTCAGCTCATAGCCAAAGAGGCCCAGGAAGAGGAAGACCACAAAGGTAAATGATACCACGCTCAGCAGGAGACGTGGAACGGATACATAGGGAAGGTCACTGTCATGCGAAAACTTAATCTTACCCAGGAAATAGGCACCCATCATGGAGAAGAGTACAATCCAAACGCCCAGGTAAAGTTCTCGGGTGAGTATCTTATTTGTGGGGTCCAGGGCCAGCAGGAATTTCATACTGAAAGCCAGGACAATGAATCCAAGCACCACCTTTACCGAATTGAGCCAGCCACCCGACTTGGGCAGACCTTTGAGCCAGGATGGGAAGATGGCAAAAAGGGTAAAGGGAATGGCAAAGGCCAGTCCGAATCCAAACATCCCAAGGATGGGCTTGAGGGCCAGTCCACCGGCAGCCTCAACCAGCAGGGCACCCACGATGGGTCCTGTACATGAGAAGGAAACCAGTACGGTGGTCAGGGCCAGGAAAAATACTCCGCCCAGTCCACCCTTGTCCACCTGGCTGTCGGCCTTGTTGGACCAGCTTGAGGGCAGTACCAGCTCGAACATGCCAAAAAACGAAAAGGCAAAAACGATAAAAAGTGCAAAGAAAATCAGGTTGGGGATCCAGTGGGTGCTCAGGGCGTTGGCCGCATTGGGACCCACATTTGAAACACTGACAATTACACCCAGAAGGGTATAGATGGCCATAATGGAGATTCCAAAAACCAGTCCCCGGAAAACCCCGCGGGCCTTGCTGGAAGTTCCCTGCATGAAAAAACTTACCGTCATGGGAATCATGGGAAAAACACAGGGTGTGAGCAGGGCCAGCAATCCCAGTCCGAATGCAAGCCAGAAGAAACCCCAGAGGGACTTCTCATCCTCCAGGGCAGGAACACCACCCAGTGAGACTGAAGATGTTTCCCGGGTCTCACTCACTTCATCCTGAGTTTCAGCAGCAGTTTCCGGAGATTCAGGGACAGTTTTTGTCACAAGGGATTCGGGGGTAGCTGCTACTGTTTGACCCTCACCTGCAAGGCTTGCACCCCCAAGGGTGACGGTGAAGCTGAAGGGTTCGTATTTGGGAGGAAGACAGGTGGCGTCGTCGCATACCTGATATTCTATTTCTCCTTTGATGGTATAGGTTCCAGCCTCATTAAAGCGGACCTTCTGACGGAGTTCTGCACGGCCCGAGATGGTTCCCAGTTCCATTTTAAAACCTTCGTCGTATTTTATATGGGCTTTGGTCACCTCTACAATTTCGCCAAGGAGGGTATAGCTGTCCGCCTCTTCATAGTAGGGTTTTGTTGCAATCGGACCTCCTTCGGGCAGATGAGCCGAATAAAGGTGCCAGGGCATATCAATCCTGGCCTTAAAGACCAGTTCTGCCTCCAGGTTTCCCTGAACCTCACTGCTGAAGGTCCAGCTCACAGGATCCTCAATCTGACCCTTTGCAAGGGGAAGGAATAAAAAGGCCAGTATGGCCGGTAATAGGAATCGTTTCATTGTATGCTTGAGTTTCATTTCTTTGCCTTTCTGGCACTTTTAGTTCTTTTGACTTTTTTCTTCTTTGCTTTGGGTTCCGGAAGTTCCCTCACCGTTATTCTTACAAGTTCACTGAGCCATTCCCGGTCTTCGACCTTATCTTCGATGAGGAAACTTGGTTTTGCCCCTTCGTAGGGAGGTGCTTCAAGCACATCCCCGATAAATGCCCTGCCCGATTCCGTTGGTTTAATGAACAGTTTATTGTTGCAGATTAAAGCAAAAATCTTGCCATCGGACCAAATTCCGTACTCCCCAAACATTTTTCCGGCTTTGAGTTCCCCTGCATCCTGGATTTGCTCCAGTATATAGTCAACATATTTTTGATCGGATGCCATTTTGTCTGCTTTTTTAGAAATTAAAGTTCTCCCTGTACACACCTCATACAACCCTGCAAAATTAATGCGGAATTATTGATCTGCAATGTTTATTAACACCTTGGTCGCAAATCCCATGCTTTCTTTACAATTCCTATTTTATTTAAGTATTCCCAATCGTCGCTTAAAATCTTCACTTCGTGAATATTTATAGGCTCCTCATAGGATACTTAAATTATAAAAATATGTATTGCAATGGGGGTACTAAAACAAAGAGGGCTGTACCTTAATTGATACAGCCCCCTTGAAATCTTGAAGATCTAGCGTCGCTTGCGCCGCAGTTCTTTTCCGTCAGGACCGAAAATCTTGTATTCCATGTAATGGAGATCATCCACACCATAGATTTTCACTTTACAGCCCAGTTCACGTCTCCACTTACGTTCCTCCGAATTGAAACCTTTCTTTAGATAGGTTGCAACGAAGGGATGGAGTTGAAGGTCGACTGCTTTAAGGTCGTGCTCCTTGATGACTTCTGCCAGGTCAAGCTTGACCAGCTCGGGGAAGAGGATTGCCGGCTGTACCTGTCCCGAACCATGACAGGTTGGGCAGTTCTCGGCAGTCTCAATGTGCATTTCGGGTCGAACACGCTGGCGGGTGATCTGCATCAAACCAAACTTACTTAAAGGAAGTATGTTATGCTTGGTCTTGTCCACAGACATGGCCTCTTTCATGCGATCAAACAATTTTTGCCTGTGTTCGGCTCTGTGCATGTCGATGAAGTCCACCACGATGATCCCACCCATATCGCGCAGGCGCAATTGCCTGGCAACCTCATCGGCGGCTGAGAGATTTACCTCAAGGGCGTTGGTCTCCTGGTCGCTGGATGATTTGGATCGGTTCCCGCTGTTCACGTCAATGACATGAAGCGCTTCGGTGTGTTCGATAATCAGGTAGGCACCCTGCTTGAAGCTTACGGTTTTCCCGAAGGAAGCTTTAATCTGCTTCACAATGCCCAGCTTATCGAAAATGGGCTCTTTCCCGTTATAGAGTTTTACAATCTTCTCCTTTTCAGGAGCCACAGTATGGATGTAGTCGCGTACCTCGTTGTAAACGCTTTCATCGCTGATGTGCACCCCGTCGAAATTCCCGTTCAGGTGATCCCGCACAACGGCAGCCTCGCGGCTGAGTTCGCTGATCACCAGGCTTGGTACTTTTCTAATGGGCAGATGTTCGAAAGCCTTCTCCCATTTTTTAACGAGAGAACGTAATTCGGCGTCCAGTTCAGCTACCCTCTTTCCTTCGGCAACTGTTCTGACGATGATCCCGAAATTTTGCGGACGTATGGCCTGAAGTAAATTCTTCAGTCTTTCCTTTTCTTCCGGGGATGATATTTTTGATGATACGGAAATTTTATCTGCGAAAGGCATCAATACGATGTTTCTTCCGGGAATGGAAATTTCCGAACTAAGCCTGGGACCTTTCGTAGAGATAGGCTCCTTGGCGATTTGGACGAGGATATATTGACCCTGCTTGAGGACCTCGTTGATTTTTCCGTGCTTATTGATATCGGGAAGGCGATTGAACTTGCTGATCGGCAAGGGCCGTCCCTTTTTCGAAATGGCTGTAGCCAGGTATTTGTTCAGCGAACTGAACTGTGGACCCAGGTCCAGATAGTGAAGGAATGCATCCTTCTCATATCCCACATCAATAAATGCAGCGTTCAATCCCGGCATGATCTTTTTGACCTTGGCCAGGTAAATCTCTCCTACTGAAAACTGCTGCGAAAGTGATGATTGGTTTAATTCAACGAGCTTACCATCTTCAAGTAGTGCAATAGAAACCTTCTCCTTTGTCGAGTTGATTACCAGTTCACTGCTCACAATTTCTGCATTTATGAAGATTAAGCTAATAGATAATAGCACTAAACCTAAAGACCATCAGGGGCTTTAGGTTTAGTTCAATAGTATGAAAAAAGGAGATTATTTCCTCTTCTTGTGCCTATTCTTCCTCAAGCGCTTCTTACGCTTGTGGGTAGCCATCTTGTGTCTTTTACGTTTCTTTCCGCTTGGCATAATGAATAACTTTTACTTCACGTTGGTTTTCACCTTGCTTACGAAAGTTTTCGCAGGCTTAAAAGCAGGGATTGAATGCTCGGGAATAATGATGGTTGTATTCTTGGAAATATTACGGGCAGTTTTCTTGGCCCTTTTCTTCACGATGAAACTTCCAAAACCTCTCAGGTATACATTTTTGTCCTTGCTGAGTGAGTCTTTGACTGTCTCCATGAATGCTTCAACTGTTTTCTGAACAGTCACCTTTTCAATTCCCGTATTTTTGGAAATTTCGTTTACAATATCTGCTTTAGTCATTTTTAAAAAACCTTTAATTATCAATGATTTACATTCGTTGTCCTAGTTGGATTTGCAAATATAAATACTTTTACGTGAATATGAAATCGATTTGAATTAATTTTTATTTTAGTGCCCTAAATATTAGTACATTACTAAAAATAGCGGCGGCGAAGATAATGAATTTTGGCGTAATAGCACATGACTGGTATAAAAAAAACCTCAGGAACCTTCCCTGGCGTCAAACCCGGGACCCCTACCTGGTATGGCTCTCCGAGGTGATCCTTCAGCAAACGCGCGTTGTACAGGGCCTTGATTACTATAAAAAATTCGCCTCTGCCTTTCCGGATCTGCCTTCTCTGGCCGCAGCACCGGAGGATCAGGTGTTAAAATTATGGCAGGGACTGGGATATTACAGCCGGGCACGCAATATGCATGCGGCTGCAAAGGAGCTGGTGACAGCGCATGGAGGGAAAATGCCCGCCTCCTATGAAGGCCTGCTGGCCATGAAAGGAGTGGGAACTTATACTGCAGCGGCCGTGGCTTCCATTTGTTACGGAGAGGAAAAGGCGGTGGTGGATGGAAATGTTTCACGGGTTCTTGCCAGGCTTTACGGAGTAGAAGAAGCTGTGAATGGAACAAAAGGTAAGCGGATTGTGGAGCAGCTGGCAGCCGGACTTATGAAAGAAAGTATAAATTCCTCCCAAAACATATCTCCCGGAGGTTTTAACCAGGCCATTATGGAATTCGGAGCCCTGCTCTGCACACCCCGTTCCCCGGCCTGCGAAAAGTGCCCCCTTGCTTCAGCCTGTGCGGCCAGACTTTCCGGCCTTGTGGATCAACTTCCCCTTAAAACGCCAAAGAAAAAGGCCGAAGAAAGATGGATGTATTTTTATGTGTTCACCGGGGGTGGAGAACTCATTCTCACCAGGCGGGACGGACCCGGAATCTGGCGCTCCCTCTACCACTTCCCTATGCTGGAGAGCCCCCGGGAATACCCTGCAGAGGATGTCCTTGGGAAACTTCTAAGACAGATGCAGTCGGAACTCAGCATTTCAGCAGAAGAGCCTTTAGCAGAGGGATATGCGGATATTTCAGGTCTGACCGGGCCCATAAAACACCAGCTCACCCACCTTACGCATTTATGCCAGCTTTGTGCATGTAAAGCTCCCTGCCCTGCCCGCTTTGCTGGCGGATAAATACTTACGCATTCCACTGGATGAACTGGAGGCTTACCCGGTTCCCAGGCTCATAGAAAGATACATGGAAGTAGCCAAATTTTAAGTATCTTTGCACCTATATAAATAATTTCCAAGAAATGTCCGTAAACAAAGTAATACTTGTGGGAAATGTGGGGAAAGACCCCGAAACGCGCTACCTTGATGAAGGTACTGCTTTCACCAAATTTCCCATGGCCACCAGTGAAACCTATAAAAATAAGGCAGGTGAGCGTGTCTCCACCACCGAGTGGCACAATGTAGTGCTCTGGAGGGGACTGGCGCAGGTGGCTGAGAAGTATGTGAAAAAAGGGACCCAGATTTATATCGAAGGAAGGATCAAGACCCGGTCCTATGATGACCAGGACGGGAACAAAAAGTATATTACTGAAATTGTGGGTGACCAGATGCAGCTCCTGAGCAGGAAGCCTGACGAAGCAGGAGACGGGGTTCAGGGCGGAAACCAGCCTGGCTTCTCAGCCAGCACAGGCCAGTCAGCCAGCACAGGGTGCACAGGCAACTCAGGCTTCAAACACTTCATCGGGGGGAACAGCACCAGGCAGCTCCGATAATGCGGACCCCTTCGCCAATGGCGACGATGGCCCGGATGACCTTCCCTTCTGAGCCGATCGTTAACCTATAAGCCCGAATTTGGAAGCATCCATATCAACTATTTTTCTAGCGGCGGTATTTAATTCCGTCACTCCAGGCATTGCTATTGGAATGGTGGTGGTTTTTATTTTGCTTTTTTGTTCAGCCCTGGTCTCGGGATCGGAGGTGGCCTTTTTCTCGCTCACTCCCCAGGATATGAAGTCTCTGAACGAGGCGAATTCCCGCAAGACAAAGCAAGTACTGAAACTCCTGGAAAACCCGGAACGATTGCTGGCCAACATTCTGATATCCAATAATTTTGTAAATGTGGGCATCATTACCATATCTGCCTTTATAACCGGATCTCTGCTTGACTTCGGGGACCGTGTGGCACTGGGCTTTATCATCGAGGTGGTGGTCATCACCCTTTTCCTTCTGCTTTTCGGAGAAATCCTTCCTAAAATATATGCCAATCGCTTTTCCGAGGGATTTGCGCAATTGATGTCTCTTACCCCTCCTGGTCTCGGACCGATTATTTAACCCCCTGATATACATTTTGTTAAGGTCGACCCGTCTGGTAAAAACCAGGCTTGCAAAAAAGGGACAGAATATTTCCATGGATGACATTTCCGAGGCCCTGGATCTTACCACCGATGTGGTAAAGGATGAAAAGCAGATGCTGGAAGGCATTGTTCGTTTCAACAACCTGGAGGCTTCAGAAATTATGAAACCCCGTACGGATGTCATCGCCGTTAATATCGAAACCGACCTGGAGACGCTTACCCGTATAATAATTGAATCGGGCTTCTCCAGGTTTCCTGTATATGAGGAGACTTCCGACCACCTGAAAGGGATTCTCTATGTGAAGGATCTTTTACCCCACCTGGGAGAGGAGAATGATTTTAAGTGGCAGGGCCTGATCCGGGATCCCTTTTACGTGCCCGAAACAAAAAAGATCAACGACCTGCTTAACGAGTTTCAGCTGAAGAAAACCCACCTGGCCATTGTGGTGGATGAGTATGGGGGTACCGAAGGAATTGTGACCATGGAAGATATCCTGGAAGAGGTGGTGGGTGAGATCACCGATGAATCGGATGAAACGGAAGAGTTTTTCCGAAGAATTGATGCGCGGACTACCATTTTTGAGGGGAAAACCCTGTTAAATGACTTTTATAAGGTAACCGGGGCTGGATGATGAACTCTTTGATGATGTGAAGGGTGATGCGGAAACCATTGCCGGTCTGATTCTTGAACTGAAGGCCGGTTTTCCCCAGACCAACGATGTAATCCTTTGTAAGAATACGGAATTTACTGTTTTGAGCATGGACAAGCGCAGAATCAGAGAAATCAAAGTTCACCTGAAGGAGGATCTGGTATGATGAATAAGGTACTTGCCCTTGTTTTGCTTGTGGGCCTTGCCTCCTGTGACAGGTCCTATACCCCAAAACCGGCAGGCTTTGTCAGGATTGAAACCCCGGAAAAAGCTTACCGCCTTTATGACAAGCAAGCCCAGTACAGTTTTGAGATTCCGGTATATGCCGAGATCCAGGAAAACGCAAGGGCCGGTGAAACAGGATGGGTCAACCTTGTGGTTCCCCAGATTAACAGCACCCTTCACCTGAGCTACAAAGCGGTAAATGGTAACCTTGTGGATTATATTACCGACAGTCGTACTCTTGCTTATAAGCATACTGTAAAAGCCGATGGAATAGAGGAGACTCCCTTCATCAACCCCAGGGAAAGGCAATATGGAATGGTATATGATCTGAGCGGGGATGTGGCTTCGGCTGTGCAGTTTTTTATTACCGACAGTACAACTCATTTTTTAAGGGGTTCTCTTTATTTTTCCTGTCCCCCAAACCGCGATTCCCTCCGGCCGGTCATTGAATTTATGCGTGAAGACATCATGCACCTCATTCAGACCACGCATTGGAAGTATTAATTCATATTTAATTAACTTTGCAATATTGTGGGAGTATTTTTAAAGACTGAAATATTACCGGACTGTCATCTGGGTGTCTGGGAGATCACGGAGGATTACGATTCTTTGTATAAAATGGTCGAGCTGGCACCCGTTGAGAAAACCAAACTGGACAGCTTTAAGAATATCAGCCGTAAGATTGAATGGCTCAGTGTACGCGCCCTGGTGAAGAACATGATCGGAAAGGATACACGAATTCTCTACAATGCCGAAAACAAACCATTTGTAAGAGGGAACACCCATAAGATCAGCATTTCACACTCCAATAATCTGACAGCTGTTATGATCAGCAAGGACAAGCAGGTGGGTATTGATCTGGAGTATATGTCGGGAAAGATCAGCAAGGTAGCTGACAAATTCATCAATGAAAGGGAGAGTATTAGCGACAATCCGGAGCTGACAAAGTACCATCTCTACCTCCACTGGTGTGCCAAGGAAGCACTCTATAAAATCCTGGATAAGCAGGACATAAATTTCAGGGATGGTCTCACCATATCGCCTTTTGTTCCGGAGGAACATGGCTTTATGGAAGGACATGTACTCAATGGAAACGGTGAAGAGGATATTGAACTGGAGTATCTTCAACACGATAACTACGCACTGGTCTGGTGCTTCAAATAATGAACAGTTTTTACGACAAATTAGCCGATCGGAGCAAGAAGCAATTTGCCTTGCTGGTTGATCCAGACAAACATGACGACAGGTCGATTGCTGTCCTGATGGAACATATTAATCTGTATCCGCCCGACATCCTGCTCGTGGGTGGAAGCATACTCTTTAAACCCATTGACCTTACCATAGCCTCTTTGAAACTGGGCACCAAATTGCCGGTTTTCCTCTTTCCCGGAAATGTAATGCAGCTTTCTGACAGGGCCGATGGCATTCTCTTTCTGTCTCTGATATCGGGCCGTAACCCCGAATTTCTCATTGGAAATCATGTTCTGGCCGCACCCCATCTCAATCGCTCGGGCATAGAGGTTATACCCACCGGCTACCTGCTCATCGAGAATGGTCACTCCACCACAGTGGAATATGTGAGTAATACCAGGCCCATCCCTGCCGGGAAGAGCGAACTGGCCATTGCCACATCCATGGCCGGTGAGATGCTGGGAATGAAAAGCATCTACCTGGAGGCTGGAAGCGGGGCCGAACACTGTGTGGAAGCGGAAATGATTTCTTCCATTCGAAAAAACATCTCACTTCCCCTGATTGTAGGAGGAGGAATTCGCTCGGAAGATCAGGCTAAAAAGGTTTATAATGCAGGGGCCGATATGGTGGTTGTGGGAAATGCCATCGAAAAGGACCCCTCCCTGATAAAGGTCTTTTCCACCCTCCGGGACAAACTGAACAGCAAGTAATCCTACTTCACAATTTCATCAATAACTATTCCCGTTACATTCTCGGGCATGGAAATCTCCATGAAGGAGGCGACGGTGGTTGCTATGTCGGAAGGTGATACCCTTGTGGCCACGGTGGTGCGTTTAACCTTCCATCCATAGAATATCAATGGCACATGGGAAGTGTACCTGAATTCACTGAAGGTATTCTCAACAAGGCTACTGTGTTCCACCCAGCCCGGTGTCAGATTAATGATCACATCACCGGACCGCTTCTGATAGTAGGAGTTCTGAATGCGCTGCAGCACGCCCGAATTAAAGCTATTCTCCTGAAGCACATGCGACTGTACGGCATTTGACACCCCACCCATTTGAACCATGAAGCGTGATACCCGGTTTTGCACCTCTTCCAGGCTCAGGCCGGAATCCTCAATGAGCTGGTGATTCAGGTAAATCTGGTGGGCATGATAGAAGGTGACCCAGTCGCCCTGACCATAAACCGCATTCAGATAAGAGCGGAGCAGGGAGATGGAGGTTCGGTAATTGAAAAAGCCGGCCGGGATCCGGTAGTCGGCCAGGTAACGCGGATCCACCGCCAGTGCATTTTCGGCCGTAAGATAGATGAGTACATTTTCCAGACCCAGTTCGCTGTCAAGGAAATCAATCAAATGGCCCAGGTCCTGGTCAAGCCGCAGGAAGGCATCCTCCATCTCCACCGACCAGGTGGTAAAATAGTTTGCCAGGTGGTTTGTGGCATTAAAGCCTATGTGAATCATGTCGGTGACATCCCTTTTCCCAAGTTCCTCGTTCACAATGGCGGCGATGGACATATCCTTGGTAAAGGTATTGCCCCATGGTGTGCTCATAAGCAGGCTGTAGTCCCTATCCTGGGAGCTACCCCCACTGAGCCGGTTCAGGTCGTACGGAAAGGTTATCTGCCCTCCAATACCCGTTTCATACTCATTGTTATCCAGCATGGACTCACTGTATTCAGCAATGGGGAGAAGGGTTTCCCAGCTGCGCTCAAGGTAGATATCCCGATAGTTTTTCTGGTTGAAATCACGCACCCAGGTGGGCAGTGAATCGGCATAATAGCTACTGGTAATCCAGGAGGCATTTTCAGGATCCAGCCAGTAGGCTCCCGTGGCTGTATGTCCGGCCATAAGCACTGCCGCTTCGGGGTCCATGGAAACGCCTATGGAACGGGACCGGAAACGACTTTTAACCATCAACTCATCTGCCAGGGTACGGCTGTTCAGGTATTGGGGTGAAAAGGGGCCCCTGCCGAAGGTTCCCTCAATGGTGGTCTGTTCCTTGTCATCGATGGCGTATACAATCTCGTTGCCAATCCTGTTATACCAGTAATCGGCCACTACGCCATGGCTTGATGGCATGGAGCCTGTGGAAATTGAAGCATAGCCAGAGCTGGGATCGGTGATCAGATATCCATACCTGGCATTCTTAAAGTTTGCCCCGGTGGTGGCCATCTTTTTAAATCCGTCCTCGCCAAACTTATCCCAGTAAACCGAAAGATAATCGTAACGCATGCCCGAAATGGTGATACCCACAATTAATTTTGGTTTGGATGGGGGAATTTTCTGCCCTCTGAGAATGGAAGAGGTGGTGACCAGAATCACCACCCCCATTAAGAGTCTTGCTCTAAAATATATGCTCATTTCTATTTATTTGTTTCAAAGGCCCAGCATGCTGCATACCTGCTGGAACACATTCTCTCCGGTGAAGCCCAGTTTTTCGTCCAGCACCTTGAAGGGCGCTGAGAAGCCAAAACTCTCCAGTCCGAATACTTTCCCGGAAGCACCCACAAGTCCCTGCAGGGTAACCGGCAAGCCGGCGGTAAGTCCGAATACAGGAACTCCTGCCGGCAGCACTGCTTCCTGGTAGCTGGCCTCCTGACTCCGGAATACACCCTCGGAGATGACCGAAACCACCCTAACCTTCAATTTCTTCTTCTCCTCCAGAAGGGCTGCACCTGCAATCAGGGTAGCCACTTCCGATCCGGAAGCCAGCATTACCACATCAGGCTTGCCGCCACTCTCCTGTACCACGTAGGCGCCTTTTTCTGCCTTCAGTGCCTCGCTGTAACGCGATCCCGAAGCTGCGGGCAGATCGGCTATCCCCTGCCTTGAAAGAATCAGGGCAGTAGGTGTTTTTGTATTGGTCATGGCCATCTTCCAGGCTACCGTAGCTTCGTTTGCGTCGGCCGGACGAAGCACCATCAGGGAACGGTCTCCGTGATGATTCCTCAGGTGCTCAAGGAGTCTGATCTGGGCCTCCTGCTCCACCGGCTGGTGGGTTGGACCATCTTCTCCTACCCGGAAAGCATCGTGGGTCCAGACATATTTAACCGGGAGTTCCATGAGGGCCGCCATACGAACCGCAGGCTTCATATAATCACTGAACACAAAGAAGGTTCCCACCACAGGTATCACCCCACCGTGCAGGGCCATTCCATTGGCAATGGAAGCCATGGTCAGTTCAGCCACACCTGCCTGAAGGAAGGATCCGCTGAAATCGCCACGCTTAAAAGCGGTGGTCTTGTTCAGGTAGCTGTCGGTTTTGTCACTGTTGGAAAGGTCGGCTGAAGCCACAATGAGGTTTTCAACCTTACCGGCCATTGCGGCCAGAACGCTTCCGGCTGCTGCCCTTGTGGCTGCTCCGGCTTTTTGCTCAATGCCTGCAAAATCTATCTCCGGGAGCCTGCCATCCAGGAAGCCCTGTAGTTTTTTGGCCAGCTCCGGGTTTGCCTTCTCCCACTCGGCCTGCTCGGCCTTCATCTGGGCTGCGGCCTTGCGCTTACGATCCAGGATTTTTTTCCAGGCCTCTTCAACCTCGGGGAAAATGACAAAGGGATTCTCCGGATCACCACCCAGGTTGGCAATGGACTTCCCGAAGGAGGCTCCTGCATCAGACAGGGGCATTCCGTGGGTGGAGGTCCTGCCTTCAAAATTCTTACCCGCGTCGTCAAGCGCACCCTTTCCCATGATGGTTTTTCCGATAATTATGGTAGGTCTTTCCTGTTCCTCGTCGGCCGATTTAAGGGCATCAAAGATTTCTGAGGCATCATTGCCATCGATGAGTATTACGTTCCAGTTCCATGCTTTATACTTCATGGCCGTATCCTCAGCGGTTACAGCATCGGTACGGGTGGAGAGCTGGATATCGTTGGAATCATAAAACATGACCAGCTTACTGAGCCCCAGGTAACCTGCAATCCGTCCGGCTCCCTGTGAAATCTCTTCCTGTACGCCACCGTCTGAAATAAAGGCGTAGGTTTTATGTGCCATCCATTCCCCAAAGCGGGCTACCAGGAAGCGCTCGGCTATGGCTGCTCCAATGGCCATGGTATGACCCTGTCCAAGCGGGCCTGAGGTATTCTCCACACCCCTGCTGGGGTCGGCTTCGGGGTGACCGGGAGTGGGACTGCCCCACTGGCGGAACTGACTTAATTCTTCAAGGGTGTAGCTGCCAGTCAGTGCCAGGATTCCGTAAAGCATGGGTGACATGTGTCCGGGATCCAGGAAAAAGCGGTCACGATTCGACCAGGTGAGGTCATCCGGATCGAAGTTCAGGAACTCTGAATAGAGCATTTCTACGAAATCGGCTCCTCCCATGGCACCACCCGGGTGACCTGACTTTGCCTTTTCAACCATGGCTGCGGCCAGGATACGAATATTGTCTGCTGATTTGAGGTGAATTTTGTTGTCCATTATCTCTGCTGTTTCGGGTATCTTATGATATTAATAAAATTGAAGCCCAAAAATACCTATTTATATTCAGATAGGGGAATCCCGGGATGCTTCTTTTTTCGTATTTTTGCGCCAAAGTTTACACATAATGGCACTTAAATGCGGAATTGTCGGGGTGGCGAATGTTGGAAAGTCCACCCTTTTTAATTGTATGTCGAATACAAAGGTGGAGACCTCCAGTTTTGCATTCACAAGCAATAAATCCAATATGGGGGTGGTGAATGTTCCCGATCCAAGGCTCTATAACCTGGTGAATTTCCAAGCCACGGAAAAGGTCATCCCGGCTACGGTCGAAATTGTGGATATTCCCGGACTAACCAAAGGGGCCAGCCATGGTGAGGGTGTGGGGAATAAATTCCTTTCAGACATCCGCAACACCGATGCCCTGATCCACGTTCTGCGCTGCTTCGACGATGAACAGTTAGCCCATATTGATGGATCCGTAGACCCGGTTCGCGACATAGAGACCCTCAACCTGGAATTGCAGGTGAAGGACCTGGAGTCGGTGGAAAAAAAAATAGAGCGACTTAAAAAGCTTGTAAAAACAGGTGATAAGGATGCAAAAAGGGGAATAGAGGTAATGGAGCTCTACAAAGCTCATTTTGAGGATTTCCAGAACGCCCGGACCCTGGAAATAGCTGATGCTGATAAGAAACATACCGAGGATCTTTTCCTGCTTACCGAAAAACCGGTTATGTATGTGTGTAATGTGGAAGATGAGGCGGCCATCAGCGGGAATGCCTATGTGGACAAGGTAAAGGAATACCTTGCAGGGGATGATTCGGAAATCCTGGTCCTGGCGGCAAAAATGGAATCAGAAATCGCCGAACTGGAGGAGGAAGAGGACAGGAAGGAATTCCTGGCGGATGCAGGACTGGAGGAGCCCGGGGTAAGTAAACTGGTTCGTTCTGCCTACTCCATGCTGAACCTGCTCTCCTTTTTCACGGTTGGACCGAAGGAAATCAGGGCCTGGACCATACACAGGGGTGCCCTGGCTCCGGAGGCCGCGGGAGCCATTCACAGCGACCTGCAGAGGGGCTTCATCAGGGCCGAGGTTATGAAATACGAAGACTTTATTACCCTGGGCTCCGAACAGGCCTGTAAGGATAAGGGGAAACTTTCGGTGGAAGGAAAAAACTACGAAGTAGGCGACGCCGACATCCTGCACATCCGCTTCAACGTATAGCCATGCTGCGGAAGATCCTTTTCCTGGTTCTTCTTATTTTTCTGATCTCATCTCTCAGGGGGCAGTGGCGCGAGGTACAGCTCGACCAGGGGGATATGGCCGCTGATCTGGCCGAAGCACTCAGTTTTACCAAATATCCCACCTACCCCCAGTATGTGGAGATGATGCATCTCTTTGCACAGGAATACCCGGAAATATGCCGTCTGGATACTTTTGGGATCACTCCCCAGGGCCGCCTGCTGCTGGCCTTAAAAATCAGTGACCATGTGGAAAAGGATGAAGCAGAAGCAGGCTTCTTGTATACCAGCAACATCCATGGCGACGAACTGCCGGGCTATCCCCTGATGCTCAGACTGATTGACTACCTGCTCTCTGGCTACGGCATTGATGATGAAGTCACCCGCCTGGTGGAAAACCTGGCCATCTGGATTAATCCCCTGGCCAATCCCGACGGAAGCTATTTTCCCGATGATGATTTTTCACTGGTCAATTCGCAGCGGGGAACAGCCACAGGCATAGATCTGAACCGTGACTTTCCCGACCGTATGGCAGGGGATGTGGTTAATGATACGGCCGGGAGGGCCCAGGAAACTAAAAACATGATGGCCTTTTTGCAGAAGCAGGGCTTCCACATGTCGGCCAATATTCACAGCGGGGCCGAGGTGGTTAACTATCCATGGGACCACAGCTATGAGCTGCATGCAGATGATGAGTGGTTCCGCTTTGTATCCCGGGAATATGCCGATGAGGCCCGGGCGGTGGACCCCGAATACATGGCCCTCTTTGAAGACGGGATTACCAATGGCGCCCAGTGGTACAAAGTAAATGGCGGACGACAGGATTATGTGAATGCCTACCTTGAGGGAAGGGAGATTACCCTTGAACTTTCCAATGATTACAGGCTCGAAAGCGAACAGCTGGATGAATACTGGATGAAAAATGAGCGCTCCCTGTTAAATTATATGGCGCAATGTTTGTACGGGATCAGGGGAAGGGTGAGGGACTCGAAAAGCGGGGCCCCTCTGGAAGCCCTGATTGAAATCCCGGGGCATGACCACTACCATTCTGCCGTGCACTCCTCGGCTGATTCTGGTGATTTTTACCGCTTCCTGCATGAGGGCACTTATGAGCTGGTTTTTTCAGCCCCCGGCTACCTCAGCGATACCATCCCCGTGGTGCAGGTTGAAAGCTACAGGGCCACCACCCTGGATCTTAGCCTGGAGCCCCTGGCCAGCTCTGCGGGTAATTCAAAGGCCCCTTCTGTCCGCCTCTACCCCAACCCCGCCAATGAGCAGCTTTTCATTGAGGCCTCTTCCATGGAGGCAGGGGAGCTGGAGATTAAAATCTTTTCCATGGAGGGTGTTTTGTTACACAGGGAGCAGCAGTACTTTTCGGGCTCAGTCCTGGCCCTTGGACTGGAAGACCTGGCCGCTGGTCCCTACCTTATAAAAATCTCTTCCACCAGTGGCTCCTGGGTGAAGATGCTCATCCGGCACTAAGCTTGCAGGATGGTGCGATTTTTGTACTTTTAGACTGGAACGCAGAAAAATCAATCAAAGCCTTGAAGAAAATCAACATCCTTTTCCTGATCCCTGCCTTCCTGCTACCAGTCCACTTGAGCGGACAGGGTGCACAGCCTGCATACGCTCCCAAATCAAGGATACTATTCATCTTTGATGCCTCAAACAGCATGGCCGGACAGTGGGATGGTGAACGGAAAATTGACATTGCCCGGGATATCCTGATGGAGATGGTGGACAGCCTTGAACTCATGCCCGATGTGGAATTGGGACTTCGGGTTTATGGTCACCAGAGCCCGGTTCCCCCGCAGGATTGCAGTGACACCAAGCTGGAGGTTCCCTTCAGTCCCTCCAACGCTTCAAGGATCCGGCAGAAACTCAAATTCATTAATCCCAAGGGGACCACACCCATTGCACGTTCCCTTGAACTGGCTCCCAGTGATTTCCCCTCCTGCGGCAATTGCAGAAATATCATCCTTTTGATTACCGACGGACTGGAGGCCTGTGACGGGGATCCCTGCGAGGTATCCAGGCGCTTACAGGCCAGGGGGATCATTCTTCGCCCCTTTGTGATCGGGATCGGAAGTGATCCGGGTTTTAAGGAAACATTCGATTGCATCGGGGATTATTATGATGCCCCGAATAAAGAGCGCTACAGGGAGGCGCTCAAGGTGGTGATTACCGAGGCCCTGAACGCAACCAGTGCCCAGGTGAATCTGCTTGACAGTAATCAAAGGCCCAGGGAAACGGATGTTAATGTGGTCTTTTATGACCACTTTTCGAAGCATATCAGGTACAATATGATACACAGTATCAATGCCAAGGGTAATCCGGACACCCTGTCGCTGGACCACATGAGCACCTATGATGTTCAGGCCCAGACCATCCCGGCTGTGAAGATTGACAGCGTAACCCTTGTAACCGGACAACACAACATCATTGGCCTGGATACCCCCCAGGGTTATATGCTGGTACGCACCAACCGGGGTAAAGCACTGGACGGAGAGAAAATTCTGGTCAGGCAGGACGGGAAACACAAGACCATCAACATCCACGAGATCGGCAACCTGGGAAAATATCTTGTGGGAAAGTATGATCTTGAAATTCCCATCTATCCACTGATGATCATAGAGGATGTGGAAGTCAGGCAGAGTTATACCACCACCGTTGAAATACCCGCTCCCGGCCAGGTTACATTTTCTTCCCAGCAAGCCGGTTCGGGGACGCTTTACCAGCTTAATCCCGAGGGTGATCAGATCTGGGTTTTAAATCTGAAGGAGAACACCACCAGCCAGGGCCTCAGGCTGCAACCAGGATCTTACAGGGTTGTTTTCAGAAGGTCTGATCTGAAGGCCGCCGATTTTACCGTGGTAAGTGATTTTAATATCTCTTCGGGTTCAAGTGAAACCATTCATATTGACCAGTAGAATCCGATTAAACCTTTACCCGGAGAGGAGGTCTAAAACCCAAACAAGTGCAGAACATGCCGGAGTGGGATGACAGGGAAATTGTCGAGGGAGCCAGAATTCCAGGAAAAGAGGAGCAGGCTTTTAATCAGCTGGTACTGAAGTACCAGGAGAGGCTCTATTGGCATATCCGGAAAGTGGTGATCACCCATGAGGATGCGGATGACGCACTTCAGAATACCCTTGTTAAAGTCTGGAAGTCACTTCCCGGATTTCGCTCCGAATCCGAACTCTTTACCTGGCTGTACAGGATCGCCACCAATGAGGCCCTGACCCTGCTGAAGCAAAAAAAGCGAAGGGTGCTTCACTCCAGAGAAGACGGGGATCAATGGCTGAGCGAACAGCTGGAAGCCGATCCCTACTTCGACGGGGATGAAGCCAGCCTGAAGTTCCAGAAAGCCATTCTGAAACTTCCGGAGAAGCAGCGCCTGGTTTTTAACATGAAATATTTTGATGAGATGAAATATGAGGAAATGTCAGCCATCCTCAAGACCTCTGTGGGAGCCCTGAAGGCCTCCTACCACCATGCCGTAAAAAAACTTGAAATCAAATTGAAAGGGGATTAAACCTTTCTCTTAGCTATGAGTCTAATCACTAAGTCGATATAAGATGAAAAAACAAAAAATAAATCCTTTCAGTGTCCCGGAAGGCTACTTTGAAAGCTTCCCCGACCGCCTGAATGAGCGCATTGCCGGCCTGGAGGCTGAAAAGCATCCGCAAAGGACACTGGGCAGGTACCGGCGGGTACTGGCCGTGGCTGCTGTGTTTGCCGCCCTGGCCCTGATCACCTTTCCCGTGGTCCGTTTGCTCTCACCGGCTGGGGACTCGGAGGATTTTATGGATCTTGCCCTGCTGGAGGGTGCAGGTTTCTTCAGCAGTGATTATGAAATGGCTGCCTATATGGAGGAGTCTGAAGCCATGATGGATGATGATGAAGCCTACTATTCTCAGGCTGTGGAATACCTGGCAAGTGTGGATGTTGAAATGGATCTTATACTGGAATAAAAACAAAATAATGATGAAAAAAGCAATCACCTGCAAGCTGACCGGCATTCTGGCCCTGGCCCTGATGATATGGGGCAGTACAGCATTTGGTCAGAGTGAAGAGCAAATCAAAAAATTTAACGAAGAAAGGGAGACCTACTTCAATGAGAAGCTCGAGCTGACATCTTCGGAGAAGGATGCCTTCTGGCCTGTATATGAAGATTTTACCCGTCGAAAGATGAAGGTAATGGAGGAGGAACGTAACACCTTCAAATATTCCAATGAGAATGCCGACAACCTTTCAGATGAGGAGATCAACGAAATCCTGGCTCGCATTCTTGACTACAAAAAGCAGGTTTTCCAGCTTGAACAGGAATACTATAAGGATAAATTCCCGGCCATCCTGCCCCCGGAAAAGGTTTTAAAGCTCTACAAGGTTGAATGGGATTTCCGCCGCCACCTGGTTAAAAAACTCAGGGGTGAAGGTCACGGAAAAGGTGGAGGACGTGGTCCCGACGGACCTGCTCAGTTACCGCTTCCCGGTGAGTAATCCCTGAATGCAAGCAATTCTTCGGGCAGGTCCAGGGGGACCTCCCTGAGATACTGAACGCTTCCTTCAATATCCGTAAACATCACTTTGTCATCTTCAACGAAGGAAACTTTTTTCCGGAATCCTTCCACGAATTCCAGCAGGTAGGGACTGGTGCGGGCAGGCTTCCTGAACTCCAGGGCCTGGGCTGCATTGTACAGTTCAATGGCCAGAATCCGCTCCAGGTTTTCCATGACCTTCCATGCACTGGTGGCCGCATTGGCCCCCATACTCACATGATCCTCCTGTCCCTGCGAGGATTCGATGGAATCCACCGAAGAGGGGGTACAGAGTTGCTTGTTATGGCTCACCATGGAAGCGGCTGTATACTGGGGAATCATAAAGCCGGAGTTGAGTCCGGGATTTGCCACCAGGAAATGGGGAAGTCCCCTTGATCCGGAAACCAGCTGGTAGGTGCGTCGCTCGGATATATTTCCCAGTTCACTCATGGCTATGGCCAGGTTATCCAGGGCCAGAGCCAGGGGCTGTCCGTGAAAATTACCGGCCGATATGATCATATCCTCCTTGGGGAAGATGGTCGGATTGTCGGTTACCGAATTTATTTCGTTCCTGAATACATAGGCCACATAGTTAATGGAATCCTTGGAGGCCCCGTGGACCTGGGGAATGCATCTGAAAGAATAAGGATCCTGGACATGGGCCTTGGGCCGGGATATAAGTTCACTTCCCTCCAGCATCCACCTGATCCGCCTTGCAGTTACGATCTGACCCTGGTGGGGCCTGATTTCCTGGATGAGATGGTGAAAGGGCTCAATGCGCCCGTCAAAGGCATCCAGTGAAAGGGCCCCGATAATATCTGCCAGCCTGGAAAGTTTAAAAACACGCAGACAGAGCTGCACCCCGAAAGCACTCATAAACTGTGTCCCGTTAAGCAGGGCCAGACCCTCCTTGGATTGCAGTTCGATAGGCTTCCATCCCATGCGAGTGAAAAGCTCCTCAGTGGCCATTTTCTCTCCCTTTACCCTCACCTCACCCATACCAAGCAGAGGAAGACTCATGTGAGCCAGGGGGGCCAGGTCGCCAGAAGCACCCAGGGAGCCGTAGGAGTATACCACGGGCAGAATATCATGGTTGTACATATCCACCAGTCGCTGAACGGTAGCTTCCTGAACACCGGAATTCCCGTAGGAAAGTGATTGTACTTTCAGGAGCAGCATCAGGCGGGAAATTTCGCAGGGGACCTCGTCCCCCACCCCGCATGCATGCGACATGACCAGGTTCTTTTGCAGAAGACCCAGGTTTTCCTTGGAGATCACCTTATTGTAGAGTGATCCGAAACCGGTATTTATCCCGTAGATTACTTCATCCCCCTTTTCAAGCCTTTGGTCCAGGTAGGCCCTGCATGTGCGAATCTTCTCTTTCACATCATCAGACAACTTAAGCTGCTTATTTTCAATGAGGATCGCTTCGATTTCCTCCCACCCAATCTCACCGGTGGTCACAAGGTGCACCTTATTCATAGGATAATATTTAGATCTTCAATAACCGAAAAAATCGGGAAATCCAGTGAGATCAGAAAATGTTCTTGGGCAGACTAAGCTGCCGCGACATGATCGGGACACTAAAGGGCCACTATCAGGCCAGTCGTTCCAGCAGCTCTTCAGGGCTCAGTCGCTCCTGCTTGCCTGTCTCCATCTCCTTCAGGGTAATCAGATTGTCGCTGAGTTCCTGTTCACCCACCAGGGCCACAAAGGGAATGTTGCGGCTATTGGCGTAAGCCATCTGCTTTTTCATTTTACTGCTTTCGGGATAAAGTTCGGAGGCAATGCCTTCCTTACGCAAGCTGTCCAGTACCGGCAGAATGTAGCGTACTTCCCTCTCTCCAAAATTGACAAAGAGTACTTTGCTGTCCATCTCCGCACGGGCAGGAAAACGATCCAGTTGAAGCATTACATCGTAAATGCGGTCGGCTCCAAAGGATACACCCACACCAGATACACCATCCAGGCCGAAAATTCCTGTAAGATCGTCGTAGCGTCCGCCGCCACAAATACTGCCCATTTCGGTCTCTGCTGCTTTCACCTCGAAGATGGTTCCCGTATAATAATTCAGACCCCTGGCCAGGGTAAGATCAAATTCCACTTCTGCTTCCAGCCGGCCTCCTTCCAGGAAGGAGAAAAGTTGTTTCAGCTCCTCAATTCCCTTTAATCCGGGTTCAGATGAGGCCAGGTATTTTTCCAGGAAGTTTATTTTCTCAGTACCTGTACCCTGCATGAGCAGCACGGGTTCCAGTTTTTCCAGTGCCCCCTTTTTAATGCCCTTCTGCTCCAGCTCAAGAAGCACCTTTTCCATTCCGATTTTTTCCAGCTTGTCGATGGCTACGGTGATATCGGTCATTTTTTCCAGCTCGCCAATTACCTCGGCAATCCCCGTGAGCACCTTGCGGTTATTCAGCTTAATGACAACCCCCAGGTCCAGGGCAATAAAAACCGCATCAATAATTCTTACCAGTTCATACTCATTGAGCAGGGAGGTGGAGCCAATCACATCCACATCACACTGGTAAAATTCCCGGTAACGTCCCCGTTGTGGACGGTCAGCCCTCCATACGGGCTGAATCTGGTAGCGCTTGAAGGGAAAGGTGAGCTCATTTCTGTGCTGAACCACAAAGCGGGCAAAGGGAACGGTCAGGTCGTACCTGAGTCCCTTTTCAGAAATAAGGGTTCCCAGCTTCCCGGGTGAACTGTTCAGCAGCTCCTCCTCACTTACTTTATCCCTGAAGTTCCCCGAATTAAGAATCTTAAACAACAATTTGTCGCCCTCATCCCCGTACTTCCCCATGAGGGATGTAAGATTCTCCATGGCAGGAGTTTCAATGGGCTGGTATCCATAGGTTTTAAAAATCCGACGGATGTGATCAAATATATAATTGCGCCTGGACATCTCCACCGGCGTAAAATCTCTGGTCCCCTTGGGGATGGATGGTTTACCTGCCATTGAATTGTAATCTATTTGGGCACAGCCCTGCTGAGACGCTCGAAATCGCTTTTAAGAAAGGCATCGGGATTTTTCTTGCCCGACTTATGGTAGTCGTAATAATAAAACTGTGCATCGCTGGCTCCCATGAGAATCTTGTAGACCCTGTCATAGATAATTTTGCTCTGCGGACCCACCTTGTGAAGGATCACCGCATTTTCATCTTCCTCCATGATCAGTTCTTTGATCTTTTCACGATCCACAATATGAAAATCATAGGGGTACACAGCCCTTACCTTGGCTTCAGTGGCAAGGTCAAAGGGTAAATCTTCTTCGGTCACATAAAGTGACTTCCCCTTGATACTACCCATGTTGTCGTTGTAATATTGAAATACATTCTGGGAAACCAGTTTGGGATCTTCAGTTATGAGCTGTACGTGCTGTTGCATAAAGCGTACCAGCAATCCCAGCTTGTAGGTATACTCATCCTCATCCACTCCATAATAGCTCAGGGGTACATTGGTAATGTCGTGAAGCTCGTCAATACTTTCATGATCGGGTCCCCCAAGGGAGAGGCAGAGAAAGGTATATCGGGTCTGGGATTTATCCTTTTCAAAGCTTACTGTGGCCACATAGAGGAAGGATGCATTGCTGTCCACACTCTTCTCAGCAAAATCCTTGTGCTCAATGAATTCGTAAGCGGTAATGGTTCCAGAATTTTTCGACGGCATCCCGGATTTCGAAATTATAATCTGCCATGGCATTGTCGCTGAGCACCACATAAGTTTTCGTTTTATGAAAACGGGTCAGGTCCTCGGGGGTGGGAAGGTACTCTCTCTGTGCCCTAAGCTGAAGCAATGGAAGCAATACTAAAAGGCAGGCAATAATTTTCTTGGTCATGGATTAATTGATTTTGTGAGGGCTCAGTTGGCAGGGAAATAGAGGGGGTGTTTCTCATTGTACCTGCGGATAAATACAAATTTCATCTGGTTTCTCTTTCGGCTTTTAAGAGAAAGATACTCATCGGCCAGTTCCGGGTCCTTCATCAGCATAACCTCCACAGCCTCACTGTCATACTCCATAACCTCACCACTTTCAAAATCAAGCAGATACTGCCTCAGGTCGGTACTGGAATAGGATGAAGAAGGCGAATTATAGCGGCCGCCGTAAGCGGAATTGGAATAATATGGATTATAGTGATAAGGATCGTAGTAATTGGGATTGTAAGTGGTAACCGAGGCCACAAAATGGGAGATGTTGCCCACCAGGCTGATTCTGTGAAAGGCTGAGCCCACATTAATATAAAGGGCTCCGTTTCTGCCATAACCCCATATTTTGGATGTTTTAAGCTCCATCAGCACTCCGTTGTCGTCGTAAATAACAATCTCCTTGGCTGCTGTGATCTTCTCAAAAAACTCACGGTCGAAGAGGTCTACATCTGTAACCACTCTGGCTGCTGGAATAGGGCTTGCAGCCTTCACCATCTCGAAGTTACTGTATATTCCTTCGGGAAATTCATAAGAAGTGGAGTATGCCACCATTCCCTCGGGGGCTTCCTCCTGAGCGAGTACGCTGGTGGAAATCAATATACATATGATTAGTGTTAAAACTGCTTTCATGGTTCCATGGCCTTATTTACAAAATTACGAACTTATATAAGTAATTCGCACAAAAATAAAGCCAATGTTTACCGAGGTTAGCTAAATTTCTTTTTCTTTGTTAACGAAAGCCATTGAGAATTTACATGTTAAGCAGTTTTTTTAGCCGGATTATATCCCATGGTATCCTTGATACTATGGATCAGTCTGAGGTGAACAAAATTAAGGGAATCAATATCTTCTACGGGATTCTCTCCTTTTTGCTCGCCACATCCATGATGCTTGCCTTGTTTTCAGGACAGGTTCTGACCCTGGTAAGGGATGGCGGGGCGCTGGCCGGGGCCATGCTGATTTATTTCCTGGTTCCACCGGCAAAAAAACCGGATTTAAGCAGCACCCTGGGGCTCATCATTGCAGCCCTCCTCTTTCTTTCCGCTTACCTGGTCGACTCCAATGTAAATTCCTACCTGATTCTTGCGCTCTTCCTGATCTATCCCCTGGCTGCAATTAGTGTAAACGGGAAAAGCGGTCTCATCATATCCATAGGTATGGGTATTGGCATGCTGGTATTCAACTCCATTCCCGCAATACAGAGTTTTATTCATCTTGATTTACCAGACGCCGTCATCTTCATCGTCTGCTATGCCATTATTCTGGCCATCAGCTATTACCTGGAACGCTCGAACCGCCTGATGCTTTTAAAACTGAAAGATTCACGCAGCCTTTTCAAGGACCAGCTGGTCCAGAAGGATGAATTTATGTCCAGGCTTTCTCATAAGCTAAGAACTTCCCTGAGTAACATCACGCTTATCAATAACCTGGTACATGATAGCAGGCTCACCTCCCAGCAAAAGGAGTTAATGGAGACCCTCCAGGCATCCACCAACAGCCTGATTGAGGACGTAAATCATATTGTGGAGATCGTTTCCCCCGGCATCCTCGATTATAAAAAAAGCATTACCTCCTTTGACATAAACCGGATAATGGAAGAGGCGCTGGAAATCGTTTCTATGGGTAACTCCGATTCAGGATTTGTCAGCCTGGAATACCAGGGGCCAATCAAGCAGCTGCTTATTGGTGACCCCAGTCTTCTCAGGGGTCTGGTGATTAATATCATCAAGGGACTGAGCACATACAGGATGGATGAAAATCCGCTTAAGCTGCGTGTAAGTATGCTTCAGGAGACCTCCAGTCAGATCAGACTGGAATTCAACTTCTCCATCCGCACTGATATGGGATCCAGGCTTAAATCCTATCTGGGAGAGCTGAAGCAGGGCAATTCTCAAAAGGGATCAAATCTTTCCACGGCCCATAACCTGCTGCTGGAAAGTGAAAGTGAACTGAGCTTAAGTACAAAGCAATACGGGGCAAACATTTCCTTCTTCCTGGACTTTGCCAAGGATGCCACAAGAACTGTTTCCGATATTTTGGAGCAAGGAGATATTGAAAGGGAGGCACGAAAACCGGTTGCCCTGGAAGATGCAAGAGTCCTGCTTGTGGAGGATAATGAAATCAACCAGAAAATTGTACTCCTGAGCCTTAATAAAAAGGTGCAGCAGATCGATGTGGCTGATAATGGGAAAATTGCGCTGGACATGTTCGGACAAAGGCAGTATGACATCATCCTTATGGACATTATGATGCCTGTAATGGACGGACTCACTGCCACAAAAAAGATCAGGGAAATAGAATCCACCAACAAAAGTCATATCCCCATCATCACCATTACAGCCAATGCTTTGGCAGGTGACAGGGATATTTGCCTTGCCGCAGGAGCTGACGACTACATTGCCAAACCCTTCCCGGCAGAGGTTCTGATCACAAAAATGAAAAGCCTGCTGGACTGAATCGCCGGTACTTAAATTTCTTACACGAAAGGATTTTTATACTATGCGTCCTTGCAATCTTTACCCTTTGTGGCACCCTTGTTCGCCACCGACTTCATGGCGATTTTTTCCAGCATTTCGGTGGTAAGGGATTTGGGTCTTTCCAATGGATATCCCAGTGCACGGTCCCAGATAATATTTGCAGTGATTCCGATGGACCTTCCGATACCGAAAAGAACGGTATAAAACTCATATTCAGTAATGCCATAGTGCCAGTGTATGATTCCCGACTGGGCATCAACATTTGGCCAGGGGTTTTTCGCCTTACCCTGCTCAAGGAGGATGGGCGGCACCACTTTGTAGAGCATATCCGTATACTTGAACAAAAGGTCATCCTTCATATGGGTCTGGCAGAACTCACGTTGCAGGGTATACCTGGGGTCTGTTTTTCTCAGTACAGCGTGGCCGAATCCCGGAATTACCTGTCCGGAGTTAAGGGTATCCCAAACAAACTGCTTCATCTCCTCTTCGGTGGGAAGCTGTCCGTCCATCTTTTCCACAAGATCCTGTAACCATCTCAGCACCTCCTGGTTAGCCAGCCCGTGCAGGGGTCCGGCAAGACCATTAATCATGGCAGAAATGGAGAGATAGATATCTGAAAGTGAACTGGCCACGAGGTGACCTGTGTGTGCACTGACGTTTCCACTCTCGTGATCTGCATGGATGATGAAATTCAGCCTGGATACATCATCGTAAGGCTTGGGAATACCCATCATGTGTGCAAAATTGGCGCCCATATCAAGATGGGGATTTGACTGTATCCTGTTTCCGTCCCTGTATAGCTTGGCATAAATATAGGCTGCAACTTCAGGAAGTTTGGCCAGCAGATTCAGGGAATCCTCAAACATGGGATCCCAGTAATCGTTCTTGGAGATTCCGCCCTGGTATTTCTTGGCGAAAAAGGACTCCCTTTGCATGGTCAGGATGGCAGCAGAGAATATGGCCATGGGCGGAGAAAAGGATGGAAAGGCATCGATCACCTCATATACATAACGGGGCAAAATTCTGCGCTTCCTGAATTCATCTGCAAGGTCGGCTACTTCACTATCGGTAGGAATATCGCCTGTTAAAAGCAGAAAATAAAGTCCCTCCACATAGGGGCTCTCTGCACCGGGTGCTTTGGGCAACTTTGCGAAAACCTCGGGAAGTGTATATCCCCTGTACCGGATACCCTCCTGAGGGTCCAGATAGGAGATATCGGTCACAAGGCTCTTCAATCCGCGCATACCTCCAAGTGCCTGAGCTACTGTAACCTGGTCGACTACCACATTGCAATAATCTGTCATCAATTTCTTGGTCCGTGGTCTGTGCTCATCGATTTTCTGACTAAGTCTTTCTTTTAGAACTGACATATAAGTAGGTTTAATGGGGTTAAACAAAATATTAGGGACATACAATATAATATATATATTCAGATATTTCAATATTTACGAAGGCCTGAATTGAGCTATATACACCTATTTCGGATTAAATTCTCTGCGACGCCAATAATTACATGCCTCATGCGGGCAGATCGCCCTCTAGTTCGAGAAAAATTGCCAGATTCAAAAAATATATATAAAGACAAAGGGATAAAAATGCTTAATGGTGAAAAGATCATTGGCCATTGCCAGGCAGAAAAAAAAAAAGAGGACTACCCCGGGGGACAATCCTCTTTCCTTTTATTATAATATTATATGACAGGGTGCTTGGGGAGGAGCCTCCAGCGGATGCGAAGCATACGGTGCAGCGACGACTCAAACACGCCTGTTATCTAATAACCGTAAACCGCTGTTTTACCAAGCTCCTCTTCAATGCGAAGCAGCTGGTTGTATTTGGCGATCCTGTCAGAGCGGCTCAGTGAACCGGTTTTGATCTGACCTGAGTTGGTAGCCACTGCAATATCTGCGATGGTTGCATCCTCGGTCTCTCCTGAGCGGTGTGATGTTACTGATGTGTAACCAGCCCTGTGGGCCATCTCAATGGCGTTCAGGGTTTCGGTCAGGGTTCCAATCTGATTTACTTTGATCAGGATGGAGTTTGCAGCCTTCAATTTAATACCCTTGCTCAGGTATTCTACATTGGTTACAAAGAGGTCATCACCTACCAGTTGGCAGCGATCACCGATCTTGCTGTTCAGAAGAACCCATCCGTCCCAGTCCGCTTCATCCATACCATCTTCGATGGAATCAATGGGATACTTATCGATCAATTCGGCCAGGTAATCAGCCTGCTCGGCAGAATTTCTTTTGGCTCCACCTTCGCCTTCAAACTTGGAATAGTCATAGACACCATTCTCAAAGAATTCAGAAGCTGCACAGTCAAGTGCGATGGTAATGTCGGAACCTGGTTTGTAACCGGCTTTCTCAACAGCCTTCAGAATGCTCTCAAGGGCATCTTCAGTTCCGTCAAGCTCGGGTGCAAAGCCACCTTCATCGCCAACTGCAGTACTCAGACCACGTGCCTTAAGTACACTCTTCAGGGCATGGAATACTTCAGCACCCATCCTGAGGGCCTCTTTGAAAGTCTTTGCGCCAATGGGGCGAATCATAAACTCCTGGAATGCAATAGGTGCATCGGAGTGTGAGCCACCATTTATTATGTTCATCATGGGAACGGGAAGGTGGCATGCATTGGTTCCGCCAATATAGCGGTAAAGGGGCATGTCATGATACATGGCTGCAGCCTTGGCTACTGCAAGGGAAACTCCCAGCATGGCATTGGCACCCAGCTTGCTTTTGGTCTTGGTGCCATCAAGCTCAATCATCTTCTGATCGATGGCAACCTGCTCCAGGGCGTCCATTCCAATAAGTTCTTCAGCGATAATCTTATTTACATTATCCACAGCCTTCTGAACACCTTTTCCCAGGTAGCGGTCTTTGTCGCCATCCCTTAATTCCAGGGCTTCGTTTTCGCCAGTGGAAGCTCCGGAAGGAACTCCGGCACGTCCTACGTATCCACTTGCAAGTGTAACTTCCACTTCAACAGTGGGATTTCCACGCGAGTCAAGAATCTCACGTGCATGAATATCAACAATTTGTCCCATGATAATTAAAATTTATTGTTTATGAAAAAGGGGATAAAGTATAAAAATACTCTACCCCCTCCGTATATTTAAAGATATCACGTTAAGTTTAGATCAATCTTTTTTCTCTTCTTCAGTATCATCCTTAGACTCTTCCTCTTCAGCAGTTTCAGTTTCTTCCGCAACTACCTCTTCAGTCGTTTCAGCCTTAACTTCCTCGACTACTTCCTCGACTACTTCCTCGGCTACTTCCTCGGCAACTTCCTCGACCACTTCCTCGGCCACTTCAACTTCAGCAACCGCTTCTTCTGCAACTTCCTCAGCTGCAACTTCCTCAGCTACTTCTTCGACTGCAGTTTCAGCCACAACTTCCTCAGCTGCAGGGGCTGCAGGAGCTGCAACGGCAGCACTGGCAGCACTGGCAGTGGTGTCAGCAGCCTTGGATTTGCTTCCGCGGCGACGACGTGAGGATGATTTCTTGGCAGATGCCTTCTCACTCAGCATTACTTCATTGAAGTCAACGAGTTCGATAATGCACATGTCCGCATTATCTCCCAGGCGATTACCCAGCTTGATGATGCGGGTATATCCACCAGGACGATCACCAACCTTCGCTCCCACTTCACGGAAGAGCTCAGTTACAGCATCCTTGTCCTGCAGGTAAGAGAATACCACACGACGTGAATGGGTTGAGTCATCCTTTGAACGTGTGATCAAAGGTTCAATGTATCTCTTCAGCGCTTTTGCTTTCGCTACAGTTGTTTCAATCCGCTTATGCATGATCAGCGATGTAGCCATATTGGACAACATGGCTTTACGGTGACCAACCTTCCTTCCCAGGTGGTTAAAATTCTTCTTATGTCTCATTGCTCTTAATCCTTGTCCAGTTTGTATTTAATAGTATCCATCCCGAAAGTCAGGTTCATGTTCACCAGAAGTTCTTCCAACTCGGTGAGTGACTTCTTTCCGAAGTTCCTGAATTTCAACAGATCGTTCTTGTTGAATTTAACCAGGTCGCCCAGGGTCTCAACCTCTGCGGCTTTCAGGCAGTTCAGTGCCCTTACGGAAAGATCCAGGTCAACAAGCTTGGCTTTCAGCAACTGACGCATGTGCAGTACTTCCTCATCAAACTCCTCGTTGGCGAATTTCTCGTCGGTATCGAGGGTGATCTTCTCATCTGAGAAGAGCATAAAATGATAAATGAGAATCTTGGCTGCTTCTTTTAATGCTTCCTTTGGGTGGATGGAACCATCGGTTTCAATCTCGATGACCAGTTTCTCAAAGTCAGTTTTTTGCTCTACACGGTAGTTCTCAATCTTGAACATCACATTCTTGATGGGCGTAAAGATTGAATCTACTGCGATGATTCCGAATTCTGCTTCCACTGGCTTATTCTCATCTGCAGGAACATATCCACGTCCCTTGCTGATGGTAACTTCCATTTGCAGTTTTACATCGGGTTCCATGTGGCAAATCACGAGATCGGGATTTAACACTTTGAAACCGCTGAGAAAACGCTGCAGGTCACCTGCCTTAAATTCGTCCTGGCCTGTGATGGTAACGGCGATCTTCTCGTCGGTAGCATCCTCAATCTGCTTCTTAAAGCGTACCTGCTTGAGGTTTAGTATAATCTCGGTAAGGTCCTCAATCACACCGGTAATAGTGGAAAATTCGTGTTCTACGCCTTCGATCTTAATATTGGTAATGGCAAAACCTTCCAGTGAAGAAAGGAGAATGCGCCTCAGGGAATTACCTACTGTAATCCCGTAACCAGGCTCCAGCGGACGGAACTCAAATTTACCATACCTGTCATCTGCTTCGAGCATAATGACCTTATCTGGTTTTTGAAAAGCTAAAATGGCCATAGTATGAATGTGATTATATTATTTTGAATAAAGTTCGACGATAAGCTGCTCCTTAATATTCTCAGGAATATCCTCGCGCTCCGGGCGATTCAGGAATTTTCCTATCATGGTAGCCTCATCAAACTCAAGCCATGATGACGATCCGTACCTTGCGGTGCTCAGCGAATCAGTGATTACCTCAAGAGATTTTGAACGTTCCCTTACGCCAACGGTCTGACCGGGCTTCAGGGTGTAGGAAGGGATGTTAACCACTTCACCGTCAACGGTAATGTGTCGGTGTGTAACGAGCTGACGTGCACCGGCACGTGTGTTGGAAAGACCCAACCTGTAAACCACGTTGTCGAGCCTTGACTCGAGCAACTGGAGGAGTACCTCACCTGTTACACCTTCACCACTTGAAGCCTTTTCAAACATATTTCTGAACTGCTTCTCCAGCACACCGTATGTATATTTTGCCTTTTGCTTCTCTTTTAACTGAATACCATATTCAGAAGCTTTGCGTCTGCGTTTGTTGTTTCCGTGCATTCCCGGGGGATAGTTCTTCTTCTCAAAAGACTTATCGGTCCCGAAGATGGGATCTGAAAATTTACGAGCAATTTTGGTCCTGGGACCCCTGTATCTTGCCATTTATCTATTTAATTTATTGTTTAATATTCCTCTTCAGCCTGGTAATAACCTTAGGGCTGAATTATACCCTCCGCCTCTTAGCGGGACGGCAGCCGTTGTGCGGCAGCGGTGTCACGTCAACGATTTCAGTCACTTCAATACCGGAAGCGTGGATGTTGCGAATTGCAGATTCCCTTCCTGATCCCGGACCCTTTACATATACTTTGACCTTTCTCAGGCCAAGGTCGTATGCAACCTTGGAACAATCCGTAGCGGCCATCTGGGCAGCGTAAGGAGTATTCTTCTTGGATCCACGGAAGCCCATCTTACCTGATGAAGCCCATGAAATTACCTGCCCTGCGTTGTTGGTCAGGGAGATAATAATGTTGTTGAAGGAGGCGTGAATGTGCGCCTGTCCTACTGGTTCAACTTTGACTGTTCGTTTTCTTGACGATCCTGTCTTTTTAGCCATGATCTAAACTCTCTTATTTGGTTGCTTTCTTCTTATTTGCTACTGTCTTCTTTCTTCCCTTACGGGTACGGGCATTGTTCTTTGTACTCTGTCCGCGAGTAGGGAGACCAATACGATGACGAATACCACGGTAGGAACCGATGTCCATCAGTCGCTTAATATTCAGCTGAACGCTCGATCTGAGTTCACCCTCTACCTTATATTCTACGTTATCATTGATCGCTGACCTTATGGCCGCAATCTGGTCATCGTTCCAGTCTTTCACCTTGGTATTCCGATCGACACCTGCCGAATCAAGAATTGATTGTGCACGGCTGCGACCGATACCGTAAATGTAAGTGAGGCTTACTTCTCCTCTTTTGTTTTTGGGCAGATCAACACCAACTATTCTAGCCATAATGCTCTCTTGTTTTTAAAATTATCTTATCCCTGACGCTGCTTGAACTTGGGATTCTTCTTGTTAATAACGAATAAGCGCCCTTTTCTCCTGACTATCTTACAGTCAGCACTACGCTTTTTTACAGATGCTCTTACCTTCATGAGTCCTATTTCTTATATACTATCTTACTAACTTCTAACTTACTAACTTCTAACTTACTAACTTACTAACTTCACTAACTTACTAACATTCGCGAAGCGAACCCGCTACTTATACCGAAAGCTTATTCTTCCTTTTGTCAAATCGTACGGCGACATTTCAACCTTTACTCTGTCGCCCGGCAACAACTTTATATAATGCATTCTCATTTTACCTGAGATGTGGGCTGTAATTACGTGTCCGTTTTCCAGTTCCACACGAAACATTGCATTTGACAGTGCTTCTGTAATTACACCGTCCTGTTCAATGGAAGCTTGCTTCGCCATTAGTTGTTCTGTTTGTTTAACTCCTTATCTATATAATCGAAGGTAGACAATACGTCTGCCTTTCCTTTATCAACAGCCACTGCCCACTCAAAATGAGCAGATGGTAATTTATCCGCGGTACGTATGGTCCAGCCATCCGCTTCCTGGCTGATCTGCCTGCGACCCATGTTTATCATGGGTTCAATACAGATTACCATTCCCTCCTTCAGCTTTGGTCCGCTTCCCCTTCTTCCGTAGTTAGGCACTTCTGGCGCTTCATGTAAATGACGCCCCAATCCGTGTCCGACCATCTCCCTCACGACACTGTAACCATTTTTTTCTGCATGATGCTGAACGGCATATCCGATATCTCCTATCCTCTTTCCAACTACCGCCTGTTCAACGCCAAGTACCAGGCACTCCCGCGTAATCATTAAAAGCCTGCGGACTTCCTCCTTCACCTCTCCAACCTGGAAACTGAAGGCTGTATCGCCATAAAACTCATTCTTGATCACTCCGCAATCGACCGATACCATGTCACCCTCTTCAAGGACAACCTTTTCGGATGGAATGCCGTGAACCACCTGAGCGTTCACAGAAGTACAGAGTGTCTTGGGATAACCCTGGTATCCCAGGAATCCGGGAACAGCCCCGTGGTCGCGAATGAAAGTTTCTGCAATCTGATCCAGTTTTTCGGTGGACACTCCCGGGGCAATATGTTTGCCCACCTCGGCCAGTGTCTTTGATACGAGCTGGTTGCTCTCCCGAATCAGTTCAATCTCTTCCGCAGTTTTATATAAAATCATCAAAGAACGCTTCTTTGCTCTAGATCGCAGCAGCGCTACCCGCGCGGCCTTTGATCCTGCCACTCTTGGTCAGACCGTCATAATGACGCATGAGAAGGTGGCTCTCTATCTGTTGCAGGGTATCGAGGATTACACCCACCATAATCAGGAGGGAGGTTCCACCGAAAAACTGCGCAAAATTCTGGTTTACACCTGCCATCATTGCAAATGCCGGCATGATGGCAATAAAGGCCAGGAAGAATGATCCCGGCAGAGTAATCCTGGACATTACACTATCCAGGAAATCGGCTGTTTTTCTTCCCGGTTTTACTCCCGGGATAAATCCGCCGTTTTTCTTCATATCCTCGGCCATTTGATTGGGATTCACGGTAATGGCTGTATAGAAATAGGTGAAGAGAATAATCAGCATGGCTGAAGTAAAATTATACCAGAATCCAACCGGGTTGCTGAATACTGCTGCAAAACCTGAAGCTGCATCGGCCTTGGCAAAACCTGCCACGGTAATGGGAATGAACATGAAGGCCTGGGCAAAAATGATGGGCATTACACCGGCTGCATTCACCTTAAGAGGAATGTACTGGCGAACTCCACCATATTGCTTGTTACCCACAATACGTTTTGCATACTGCACCGGAATTCTCCGTGTACCCTGTACCAGCAGGATGGTTCCCATAAAGATGACAAACATAATCAGCATTTCCACAAGGAAGGCAATCAGTCCGCCACCCTGGTTTTCAAGGCGTGACATAAATTCAAGTCCGAGTGACTGGGGCAGACGGGCGATGATACCAATCATAATGATCAGTGAAATACCATTTCCAATCCCCTTGTCGGTGATCTTCTCTCCAAGCCACATGATGAACATGGTTCCTGCTGTAAGGATAAGCATGGACGCCATCCTGGAAAATCCAGGTGTAAAGGCTTCGGCCGGAAGCTGATAACGCAGGCTGGTGATGTAGCTGAGTCCCTGGGGAATCAGAATGGCTACGGTAAGGTACCTGGTAATCTGGTTGATTTTTCTTCGTCCGCTTTCGCCCTCACGCTGCAAGCGTTGGAAATAGGGAACTGCAATACCCAGCAACTGCACCACGATGGATGCAGAGATGTAGGGCATAATTCCCAATCCAAAAATGGAGGCTCTCGCAAAAGCTCCACCAGTAAAGAGGTTCAGGAGATCAAGAATACCGCCGGTGTTCTGGCGACTACTTGCCATTTCGGCAATAATCACGGGATTGATTCCGGGCAGAACGATGTGGGTTCCAAGCCTGTAAATCAGGATGATTCCCAATGTATACGTGATCCTGGCCCTCAGGTCCTCGATCTTCCAGATATTCCTTATGGTCTCAATAAATTTTTTCATCTGCTAACTTTTCAATCAGATTTGCTCCACGCTTCCACCCTGCGCCTCAATGGCTTCAACAGCTGATTTGGAAAATGCATGTGCTTTTACAGTCAGTTTGCTTTTCAACTCTCCGTTTCCAAGGATCTTCACCAGGGAATTCTTTCGAACCTGTCCGGCTTCAATCAAAGTCTCCACAGTAATTTCAGTCAGCTTCCTGCTATCTGCAATCTCCTGTAAAGTGCTTACATTAACCCCCTTATACTCCTTACGGTTGATGTTCTTGAAACCGAATTTAGGTACCCTGCGCTGCAGAGGCATCTGTCCGCCTTCAAAACCAGTCTTCCTGGAATAGCCAGAACGGGATTTCTGTCCCTTGTGACCCTTTGTTGCGGTGCCCCCTGTACCGGAACCCTGTCCGCGACCTATCCTTTTCCTTCCCTTCGTGGAACCTTTTGCCGGTTTTAAGTTGCTTAAATCCATCTTATTTATATTTTTTTTTGCCTTTTCTCAGCTTCGCTTTACGTGAGCTCGGCTTCGCCTCGGTTCGACTTTATACTTTCTGACTATTTTACCTCTTCTACTTCCACGAGATGCGAAATCTTGGAAACCATTCCAAGAATCTGGGGTGTGGCTTCCAGCTCAACAGTCTGATTAAGCTTTTTGATGCCCAGTGCGATCAATGTACGCTTCTGCTTGAAAGGCCTCTTAATGGCACTCTTAACCTGGGTGATTTTGATTTTTCCCATCGTATGATTGAATTATCCGTTAAATACTTTGTTCAGAGAAACCATTCTCTGCTGAGCAACTGCCTTGGCATCCCTCAGTTCGAGCAGGGCATCAAAAGTTGCCTTTACCAGGTTGTGCGGGTTGGATGAACCCTTACTCTTGGCAAGTACATCCTTCACTCCAACACTCTCCAGTACGGCGCGCATCGCACCACCAGCCTTTACTCCTGTACCACTGGATGCGGGCTTGATAAAGACCTTGGCTCCACCGTACTTTCCATACTGCTCGTGCGGAATGGTACCTTTGTAGATGGGTACCTTAATCAGGTTTTTCTTTGCATCTTCAACTCCCTTGGCGATGGCAGTGGTTACTTCATTGGCTTTACCAAGTCCGTGACCCACAATTCCATCTTCATTTCCAACCACTACTATGGCTGAGAAGCTGAAGGTACGTCCCCCTTTAGTAACCTTGGTTACACGCTGGATGCTTACCAGGCGGTCTTTTAACTCGAGGTCACTCGTCTTAACTTTTCTGATACCTGTTGACATATCTTTCTTTACAATTTAAGTCCGCTTTCCCTGGCAGCATCTGCGAGATTTTTCACCCTGCCATGGTATAAATAGCCGTTTCGGTCGAATACGACTGTATCAATTCCTTTCTCTTTGGCAACCTCTGCAATCCGCTTGCCAACAAGTTTGGCCTGCTCGATCTTATTTACCTTCTGTGAGGCAATCTCCTTCTCTTTTGAAGAAGCAGCTCCAAGTGTTTTGCCAGTAAGGTCATCAACAAGCTGAACATAAATCTGCTTATTGCTCCTGTATACTGTCATCCGCGGACGCTCTCCGGTGCCGGATAGCCTCTTGCGAATCCTGTACTTGATTCTCTGCCTTCTTTCTTGTTTCGTTAATGACATTTTTAACGCTCTTTATATCTTATTATACTTAGTACTACTTAACGGATGCTGATTTACCAGCTTTCCTTCGCAGTTGCTCACCAACAAACTTGACTCCTTTACCTTTATAGGGCTCTGGCGGACGGAGGGAACGAATCTTCGCTGCTACCTGTCCGATCAGCTGCTTATCTATGCTGGTCAGGGTGATCACCGGATTCTGACGACGCTCCGATTTGGCTTCAACTTTTACTTCAGCAGGCATCTTGAACATAATGTCGTGGGAGTAACCCAGGGCCAGTTCAAGTGTATTACCATTTTTCACCTCTGCACGATATCCAACACCCACAAGCTCCTGTTGAATGGTAAAACCCTCGGAAACGCCGGTGACCATGTTATTGATCAGTGAACGGTAGAGTCCGTGTTTGGCTTTATGATCCTTCTCCTCGCTTGACCTGGCAATGTTTACAGACTTTTCTTCTACCTTAATAGAAATAGCCGTATCTACCTGCTGGGACAGTTCGCCCTTTGGGCCTTTAACGGTAACCAGGTTGTCCTGGTTTACCTCGATGCTTACACCGGCCGGGATGTCGATGGGTAAAATTCCTATCCTTGACATATTGTTATTCTCTTAATCAATTAATATACATAACATAAAACCTCACCGCCGATGTTCAGGCTACGGGCTTCCTTATCGGTCATCACACCCTGGGAGGTGGAAATCAAAGCAACACCAAGCCCGTTCAGAACCCTTGGAAGATGGTCTTTATCCACATACTTCCTTAAACCGGGCTTTGAGATGCGCTTAAGCGACTTGATGGCATTTAATTTTGTCTTGGGATTGTACTTCAGGGCTATTTTAATGCTTCCCTGAGGTCCTTCCTCTTCAAATTTATAGTTCAGGATGTACCCCTTATCAAAGAGGATGCGGGTCATGTCCTTTTTAATGTTAGACGCAGGAATTTCTACCACTTTGTGATTGGCCATTACGGCATTTCGAATTCGGGTCAGATAATCTGCAATCGGATCTGTCATTTTTTCTCTTCTTTTCTATTGTTTTGACTTGACTGGATTTTCCAGTTAGTTTCTCATTTTTTTCTTTTGATTCGCAAGCGCAAAGCGCTTGCTACCAGCTGGCTTTTTTAATTCCGGGAATCAGTCCCTGGGAAGCCATTTCACGGAAAGTAATCCTGCTGATGCCGAACTGACGCATGTAGCCTTTTGGGCGACCGGTCAGCAAACAACGGTTGTGCATCCTGATGGGATTGGAATTCCTGGGCAGTCTGCTCAGTCCAACGTAATCGCCTTCAGCTTTCAGTTTTGCTCTCTTTTCAGCGTATTTCTCAACAAGTTTCTGCCGCTTTACTTCGCGAGCAATCATTGATTCTTTGGCCATTATTCTATTTTTTATCGTTTTTAAACGGTATACCAAACCCTTTCAGCAGAGCGGTTCCTTCTTCATCGCTTCCGGCTGAAGTAACAAAAGTGATCTCCAGACCCATGATCTTATTGATCTTGTCAATGTCAATCTCTGGGAAAATGATCTGCTCGGTGATTCCCATGGTGTAGTTTCCACGTCCGTCGAATTTGGAAGATACTCCTTTGAAATCCCTGATCCTGGGAAGAGCCACCTTTATAAGACGCTCCAGGAACTCGTACATCCTCTCCCTGCGAAGGGTAACTTTAACACCGATGGGCATGCCCTGGCGGAGCTTAAAATTTGAAATGTCCTTTGTGGAGATGGTCTGAACAGCCTTTTGTCCGGCTATATTGCTCAACTCCTCCTGGGTAACATCAATGAGTTTCTTATCAGCAATTGCCGCGCCAACACCACTGTTGAGCACAATCTTCTGAAGACGTGGAGCCTGCATTACAGATTTGTATCCGAACTGCTTTATAAGCGCCGGAACGATCTCATCTGTATACTGCTTTTCTAAAGTTGTTATATACTGCTTTGCCATTACTTGATCTCCTCACCTGATTTTTTTGCGTATCTGACTAACTTATTGTCCTTCAGCTTCCGGCCTATCCTGGTGGCTTCTCCTGTTGAAGGGTCTACCAGGTTCAGGTTGGAAATATGTACAGCAGCTTCCTGCTTGGTGATTCCACCCTGGGGACTTTTAGCATTAGGTTTGGTGTGCTTGGAAACCATGTTCACACCTTCGACGATGGCCCGGCTCTTATCACGGTCAACGGTCAGTACCCTTCCCTTTTGCCCTTTGTATTCGCCTGTATTGACGATCACCTGGTCACCTTTTTTAATATGTAATTTCTTTTGCATCGGTCTGGTTCTTATCTAATATTTACAATACCTCGGGAGCAAGTGATACGATTTTCATATAATGATCCCTGAGTTCCCTTGCAACAGGGCCGAAGATACGGGTACCCCTCATCTCGTCCACATTGTTCAGCAATACAACGGCATTGTCGTCAAAGCGGATATAGGAACCATCGTTACGACGAATCTCCTTCTTGGTTCTAACGACCACAGCTTTGGAAACAGTTCCTTTTTTCACTTCTCCTGAAGGAATGGCTGATTTAACAGTTACCACCACCTTGTCTCCGATGGAAGCATAGCGCTTTTTTGTGCCACCGAGCACCCTGATCACGAGAACCGTTTTGGCTCCGCTGTTGTCGGCTACGCCTAATCTACTCTCTTGTTGTACCATCTTACTTAGCTCTTTCGATAATTTCTACTAATCTCCACCTCTTGTTTTTGCTCAGTGGCCTGGTTTCGCTGATTTTCACAGTGTCTCCCACCTTGCAGGTATTTTCCTCGTCATGAGCCATGAACTTGGAGGTCTTATTCACGAATTTACCATAGATGGGGTGCTTCATCTTGGTTTTTACCGCAATGGTTATGGATTTCTCCATGCTGTCGCTCACCACCACACCAACTCGTTCGCGTCTTGTTTTTCTTGTTGTTTCCATCTTATATCTTACTTTTCAGACTGCGTTTGAATTTGCCTGGCCCTTACTTCTGTCTTCAGCCTTGCAATGTTTTTACGAGTCTCAACGATCTTATTCGGGTTGTCAAGAGGAGATACTGCATGGTTCATTTTCAAACGCACCATCATGCTCTCTTCGCTTTCGAGTCGCTCTTGCAACTCTTCCGCTGTTAATTCTTTTATTTCTGTGCTCTTCATCTTTCCTTATCTCTGATCGATTTCTACTCTTCTGAATAATCCCTTCTAACCACAAATTTGGTGGCGATGGGGAACTTCTGGGAACCCAGGCGCAGGGCCTCTTTTGCTACCTCGAAGGAAACACCTTCCAGTTCGAAGATGATGCGTCCTGGTGTAATGGGAGCAACAAATCCTTCGGGAGCACCCTTACCCTTACCCATCCTGACTTCCGCAGGTTTCTTGGTAATGGGCTTTGCCGGGAAAATGCGGATCCATAATTGTCCTTCCCTTTTCATATGACGGGTAATTGCCTGACGGGCTGCCTCAATCTGGCGACCGGTGATCCAGGCACTTTCCTGCGCTTTGATCCCAAAGGAACCGAATGCAAGCTCGGTTCCCCGCTGAGCGTTTCCTTTCATACGCCCCTTTTGCATTCTCCTGTATTTGGTTTTCTTCGGTTGTAACATTGTATTAGTTTTTCCTGTTTATGCTTTTCTATGCAGTCCGGGCTACTTAGTCCCTCCTGTTGTCCCTTCTGTTATCCCTCCTGTTGTCCTGCCTTGGGCCTCTTCCGCCTTTGGCTTTCACGTTTTCAGCACCGATATTCGGTGAAAGATCACGCTTTCCAAAAACTTCGCCCTTGCAGATCCATACCTTCACGCCTACAACCCCTACTTTGGTGTTGGCTTCTGCCAGTGCATAGTCGATATCAGCACGAAGGGTGTGCAGTGGGATTCTTCCGTCCTTATAAGATTCGGAGCGGGCCATTTCAGCACCACCCAATCGGCCGCTTACCAGAATCTTGATTCCGTCAGCACCCATTCTCATGGTTGAGGCGATTCCCATTTTAATAGCCCGGCGGTAAGATACCTTACCTTCCACCTGGCGGGCAATATTATTCGCAACGATGGTGGCATCCAGCTCAGGACGTTTCACTTCAAAGATGTTGATCTGAACCTCTTTTTTGGTGATGTTCTTCAGCTCCTCTTTAAGCTTATCCACTTCCTGACCTCCTTTACCGATGATGATACCCGGACGGGCTGTATTCACGGTAACGGTGATGAGCTTCAGTGTACGCTCGATGATGATCTTGGAAATGCTGGCCTTGGCCAGACGGGCATTCAGGTATTCCCTGATCTTATAGTCCTCTACCAGTTTGACGGAATAATCTTTGCCGCCATACCAGTTAGAATCCCATCCCTTGATGATTCCCAGGCGATTACCTATCGGATTTACTTTTTGTCCCATCTATGCTTGATTTTCTGTTACTTGTTCCTGTACTTGTTCTTCAACCTCTACCGGACTACCAATTACAATGGTAACGTGGTTTGAACGTTTCTTAATTCTGTGCGCCCTTCCCTGGGGAGCAGGCTGGATTCTCTTCAGCGTCTTGGATACGTCCACCTTAGCTTCTTTCACTACAAGTATGGTATCTTCAATTCTGGCTCCTTCATTCTTTGCCTGCCAGTTTGCGATGGCAGAAAGCAGGAGTTTTTCAACCCTTTTTGCAGGTTCCTTCTTGCTGAATCGAAGCATATCCAAAGCCTTGTTGACTTCAACACCCTGGATCATATCGGTCACCAGTCTCATTTTTCTTGGCGAGGTAGGAACGTTCCTGAGAACGGCAAAATATTTACTCTTCCTGGCCTCTTTGAGCTGATCTGCTCTATTTCTTTTTCTTGCACCCATTTCTTCGTCGGATTATTATATTATCTCTGCTTTCCACCATGACCCCTGAACATACGGGTAGGTGCAAATTCACCAAGTTTATGTCCCACCATGTTCTCGGTTACATACACCGGAATAAATTTGTTTCCGTTGTGTACGGCAATGGTGTGGCCCACAAAATCAGGAGAGATCACAGACCTCCTGGACCAGGTTTTGATCACAGATTTCTTTCCGGAATCGTTCATATCCAGAACGCGCTTCTCCAGCTTGAAATCGATAAAAGGTCCTTTTTTCAGTGAACGGCTCATGCTATATTATTTTTTTGATTTTCTCTTTTCAACAATGTACCTGTCGGAATACTTCTTCTTTGCGCGGGTCTTGAAACCTTTTGCAGGCATTCCATTCCTCGACCTTGGGTGTCCACCCGAGGCACGTCCTTCACCACCACCCATGGGGTGATCAACCGGGTTCATAACGACACCACGAACGCGGGGACGACGACCCTTCCAGCGTGAACGACCTGCTTTCCCACTTTTCTCAAGTGCATGGTCACCATTGGATGTTGTTCCGATGGTAGCACGGCATGAGGTAAGTACCATCCTTGATTCCCCGGAAGGAAGCTTGATGATGGCATATTTTCCATCCCTTGAGGTAAGTGTTCCGTAAGATCCGGCACTTCTGGCAAGCATTCCTCCCTTACCGGGCTTCAATTCAATATTATGTACATCGGTTCCCAGTGGAATATTTGCCAGCATCATGCAGTTTCCAATCTCAGGCACAACCTGGTCGCCAGACATCAGTGTCTGTCCGACTTCAATTTTAGCGGGAGCGATGATGTAACGCTTCTCTCCGTCTGCATAAACCAGAAGTGCGATCCTGGCCGAACGGTTGGGATCATACTCAATGCTCTTTACAGTTGCAGCCATATTGTCCTTGTCCCGCTTAAAATCAATTATGCGGTACCTCTTCTTGTGACCACCACCCATATAACGCATGGTCATTTTACCAGTGTTGTTCCGGCCACCACTTCTTGTTTGGGGCTTCAGCAAGGACTTCTCCGGTTTTACGCCTGGAGTAAGATCATCATTGGCTGAGATCTCCTTAAAGCGCTGACCCGGGGTTGTGGGATTATACTTTTTGATTGCCATCTTTTCTTAAATATTGCTGTAAAAATCTATTACTTCACCTTCTGCCAGGGTCACAACTGCTTTCTTATAGGAAGCAGTCTTCCCAACTGAAACACCAGACTTGGTAAAACGCTGCTTACGTTTGCCGGGATAGCGCATGGTGTTCACTTCTGAAACCTTTACGCCGTAAAGTTCTTCAACCGCTAACCTGATCTGCAGTTTGTTGGCAGTCTTCTCCACTACAAATCCGTAGCGGTTAAAGGCCTCCCCCTGGTCGGTCATCTTCTCGGTTACTATGGGCTTAATTAAAATATTCATAATCTCTAAGATTCAAAGTCTTTATGCATTCTTCTGCAGAGCGTCAAGCGAACTCTCAATAAATAACACTGTTGAAGCATTCATTATTTCGTAAGTGTTTAATTCTGAGATTGTTATAACTTTTGTTTTCTGCAAATTTCGCGACGACAAATATATGTTTTTATTTCTTTCGTTTAAAACGATTAGCGACTTTTTATCGTCGATCTTCAGATTCTTCCGAATGGTCGCGAACTCACTGGTTTTAGGCGCATCCATGGTGAAATCTTCCACCACGATCATTTGCTTGTTCTGCACTTTATAAGTCAGGGCAGATTTACGTGCCAGATCCTTCACTTTGCGATTCAGTTTACCACCATAAGTTCTGGGCCTTGGACCAAATACGCGTCCACCACCACGGAAAATGGGGTTCTTAATATCACCAAAACGTGCAGTACCTGTACCCTTTTGACGTTTAATCTTCTTACGGCTTCCGCGGATCTCTCCACGCTCTTTGGCTTTGTGAGTACCCTGGCGCTGATGGGCCATAATCTGCTTCACATCAAGGTAAATGGCATGATCGTTGGGTTCAATCCCGAAGATCTCCTCGTCCAGCTTTACCTTTTTACCGGTACTTTTTCCGCTTATGTTGATTACATCTAATTCCATTACTTCTCGATAATTAAATATGAGCCATTTGATCCGGGAACAGAACCTTTTAGAATCAGGAGATTGTTCTCAGGGACGATTTTCATCACCTTCAGATTCAATATCTTGATCGTCTTATTTCCAGTCTGTCCACCCATGCGCATTCCTTTGAATACCCTGGAAGGATAGGATGATGCACCGAGTGAACCCGGAGCACGCAACCTGTTGTGCTGACCGTGGGTAGCATCGTTTACTCCGGCAAAGTTGTAACGTTTTACAACTCCCTGGAATCCTTTACCCTTGGAAACACCTGAAACGTCAAGCCATATGTCATCGTTAAAATAATCAACGGTGATCACATCACCAGCTTTCCAGTCTTTCACAAAACCTTTCAGTTCAATCACCTTCTTTTTAGGGGTGGTGTTTGCTTTGGAAAAGTGTCCCTGCTCAGCTTTTGTAGTATTCTTCAACTTCTTCTCGTCAAAGGCCAGTTGCACTGCAGCATAGCCATCAGTTTCAACAGTCTTTACCTGTGTCACCGTGCAAGGGCCAGCCTGTATCACGGTACAGGGGATGTTTTTTCCATCTTTGTCGAAAACCGACGTCATTCCGATTTTCTTACCAATTAATCCTGGCATCTTATTGTGTTTTTACCTTTGTTAGACTTTAATTTCTACCTCAACTCCACTGGGCAGCTCAAGCTTCATGAGTGCATCGATGGTTTTGGGAGTGGAACTGTAAATATCCAGCAGCCTTTTGAATGAGCTTAACTGGAATTGTTCTCTCGACTTCTTATTCACGAAGGGAGATCTCAATACAGTGTACACACGCTTGTGAGTTGGCAGGGGAACGGGTCCACTTACCACAGCACCGGTGGATTTCACGGTCTTAACAATCTTCTCGGCTGATTTATCAACCAGGTTATGATCGTAGGACTTCAACTTAATTCTAATCTTCTGACTCATTATCTTTAAATAATTATGATAAAGCTTTTCCTGTAACTTTTTCAAGAACCTCTTTGGACAGATTACTGGGCATCCGCTCGTAGTGAGAGAACTCCATTGATGATGTAGCTCTTCCGGAGGACAGAGTCCTGAGGACAGTCACATAACCAAATTGCTCAGAAAGGGGTACCTTGGCCTTAATCACCCTGGCTCCTGCCTTGGAATCCATTCCTTCAACCTGACCACGCCTCTTATTCAAATCGGAGATCACATCACCCATGTATTCTTCGGGTGTGACTACCTCAACTGCCATAATGGGCTCCAATAAAACCGGCTTGGCTTTGGAAGCAGCATGCTTAAAGGCCTGTCGTGCACAAATCTCAAAAGAGAGCTGATCGGAGTCAACTGCGTGAAAGGAACCATCCAACAGACGCACCTGCATTCCCTCGATGGGGAAACCGGCAAGCGGACCATTAAACATGGCATTTTTAAATCCCTTCTCAACAGAGGGTATATATTCCCTTGGAATGTTTCCACCCCTGACTTCATTCTCGAAAACAAGACCCTTATTCTCCTTGGAGGGGCCAAGTACGATTTCAATATCTGCGAATTTACCACGTCCACCGGTCTGCTTCTTGAAAGTTTCGCGATGTTTAACTTCAGTGGTAAGGGCTTCCTTATAATTTACCTGGGGAGCACCAACGTTACATTCAACATTAAACTCACGCTTGAGGCGGTCCATCAGAATCTCCAGGTGAAGCTCACCCATTCCGTTAATGGTGGTCTGGCCACTATCAACATCGCTGCGAATCTGGAAGGTAGGATCCTCCTCGGCAAGTTTATTCAGCGCAATACCAAGCTTGTCGATGTCTGCCTGGGTCTTGGGCTCAATGGCGATCCCGATTACCGGCTCAGGGAATTCAATGGATTCAAGGATCATGGGTTTACCCACCGATGTGATGGTATCACCTGTCCTCAACTCCTTCAAACCTACCACAGCGCAAATATCACCGGCACCAATCACCTTCTTGGGAAGCTGCTTGTTGGCATGCATCTGATAAATACGACTGATACGTTCCTTCTTGCCGGTACGGTTATTAAAGGCCATTACGCCTTCTTCAAGTTTTCCTGAATAAACACGTACATAAGCCAGTCGACCTACGAAAGGATCGGTGGCAATCTTAAAAACGAGGCCGGTCATGGGCTCATCGTCCCTTGGCTCCCTGGTAATCTCCTGCTCGGTCCTGGGGTCGATACCTTTAACGGCTCCAACATCCATGGGACTGGGGAGAAGGTCGCAAATGGCATTCAGCATGCGCTGAATTCCTTTATTCTTAAAAGCAGAACCACAGAGCACCGGAACAATTTGCATGTTGATGGTGGCCCTGCGGGCATATGCCATAAATTCTTCTACTGAGATTGAGTCCCTGTCCTCGAGGAAACGCTCCAGCAGGTCGTCGTCTGATACACAGACAGCCTCAACCAGCTTTTCTCTCCATTCCTCAACGGTATCAATCAGGTCCTCAGGAATCTCACAATACTCGTATTTCATGCCCAGCTCGGCATCCTCTTTCCAGACGATAGCCCTACGCTCGATGAGGTCAACGATGCCCTTGAAGTTCTCTTCAGATCCTATGGGAATCTGCATGGGAACCGGATTGGATCCAAGCTTATCGGCGATCTCCTGGACCACACCAAAGTAATCGGAACCCACACGGTCCATTTTATTAATAAAGGCCAGACGAGGTACCTTGTACTTGTCTGCCTGACGCCAAACGGTTTCTGACTGGGGCTCTACTCCGCCCACGGCACAGAATACGGCCACAGCACCGTCAAGGACCCTCAACGAACGTTCAACTTCAACGGTGAAGTCAACGTGGCCCGGAGTATCAATGATATTAATCTTAAACTCCTGGTCGTTGTGTTTCCAAAAGGTGGTGGTTGCTGCTGATGTAATGGTGATACCGCGCTCTTGCTCCTGTACCATCCAATCCATTGTAGCGGCTCCGTCATGAACTTCACCGATGCGGTGGGTGATACCTGTATAGAACAGAACACGTTCTGTGGTGGTAGTCTTCCCGGCATCGATGTGCGCCATGATCCCGATGTTTCTTGTATGTTTTAAATCTGGATTCATAAGTGTTGCACACTTACCTTGCAATAAATGCTATTTCAAAATATGTATTAGAACCTAAAGTGAGCGAAAGCCTTATTGGCTTCGGCCATACGATGCGTGTCCTCTTTCTTTTTATAGGCCGCACCTTCATTATTAAATGCTGCAATTGTCTCCGCTGCGAGTTTTTCACTCATTGACTTACCTGAACGCTTGCGGGCATAGAGTATAAGGGCTTTCATTGAAATGGAAACCTTGCGGTCAGGCCTGATCTCCATGGGAACCTGGAATGTTGCTCCACCAACCCTGCGGCTTTTCACCTCAACCTGGGGAGTAATATTATCGAGTGCTGCTTTGAAAACCTCAAGGGGTGTTTTCTCACTATCCTTGGTCTTCGCTTCAATGATGTCCATGGCTCCGTAAAAGATGTCATAAGACTTACTTTTCTTACCATCGATCATCAGGTTATTTACGAACCTGGTTACATAAGGATCCTGGTACCTGGGATCAGGGAGCAGGATTCTCTTTTTTGGTTTGGTCTTCCTCATTGTATTTTATCTAACAATCTTTATGAGTACTGTATCCGCCAAAGCCTTGGCGTAGGCGGACACTTCTATTTTTTCTTTGGCCTCTTGGTACCGTACTTACTTCTTCGCTGAGTCCGACCTTCAACTCCTGATGTATCGAGTGCACCACGAATGAGGTGATACCTTACACCTGGAAGATCTTTAACCCTGCCACCCCTGATCAGCACAATGGAGTGCTCCTGAAGGTTGTGTCCTTCACCTGGAATATAGGCGTTCACCTCTTTCTGATTGGTGAGCCTTACCCTGGCTACTTTACGCATGGCTGAGTTCGGCTTCTTAGGTGTGGTGGTGTATACACGCACACAAACACCGCGCCTCTGGGGACATGAATCCAGCGCCGGAGCCTTGCTCTTATCGTTCAGTTTCTTACGGCCTTTACGAACTAATTGTTGAATCGTTGGCATATTATACTGTTCGTTTTATTTATAATCGTCTGTTAATTTCGGATCGCAAAGGTATGGTTTTTTTTGAAAAAACAATAAATATTTAATGAATAATACACCTGATCTTTCTTATCTTCAGGATTTGCAGAAATCACAAGGCTTTCCGGATTCCTTCAGAAAGCACTTTTCCTCCCTGCTCATCTTGTAAACAGGTCAGGCTTAAGCATCCGAAGGCATCTGAAGCGCATTTTTTCGCCTCCTGATAAGGTCAGATTACAGGTATTAATATCAATTGCTTAGAATCAAAATTTTATTACTTTTGCATGACAAAATCGCGGGCTGACAATTCTGAATACCATACATAACTTATTGAATACTTTTTACTTAATAACTGATGAAGACATATTCAAGCGACCAGATTAAAAACATTGCCCTCCTGGGAAACTCAGGATCAGGCAAAACCACCGTATCAGAGACCATGCTTTTTGAGGGCGGAGTAATTGCCCGGCGGGGAGAGGTGGGTGCGAAGACAACTGTTTCGGACTATCACAAAATAGAACAGGACAACCAGACTTCAATGTATTCCAGTGTGATGTACACTGAATATAATGGAAAAAAGATCAACATACTTGATGTTCCCGGTGCTGATGATTTTGTTGGCGGCACGGTATCCAGTCTTTATGTTGCCGATACGGGAGTTGTTGTGGTGAATGCCCAGAATGGTGTGGAAGTGGGTACTGAAATCCACACCCGCTGGATTGAGAAGTTAAATAAGCCTGCCATTTTCCTGGTGAACAAATGCGACCACGATCATGCAAATTTTGACAAGGCCTTTGAATCCATCAGAGAGAGTGTGGGAAGCAATGCAGTACTCTTACAGTACCCCGTAAATGCAGGTCCCGGTTTTAACGCCATCATTGACCTCATCCTATACAAACAATTCACATATCCCAAGGATGGTGGAACGCCTGAGATCTCAGACATTCCTGAATCTGAACTTGAAAAGGCAGATGAACTGCGTAACGAGCTTATTGAAAAGGCTGCTGAAAACGACGAGGCCCTTATGGAGCTCTTCTTCGAAAATGATGGTCTGACCGAAGATGAGATGCGCTCGGGTATTACTGCCGGTGTGGTTGCGCGTGGCATGTTTCCTGTTTTCTGCGCATCGGCAAAGAATAATATAGGAATCGGACGCTTTATGCAGTTTCTGACCAACGTGGCTCCCTCCACCAGCGAACTGGCACCTGCTGTCACCATCGATGACAAAGAGGTAAAATGCGTTCAGAACGGACCCACATCTATTTTCGTATTTAAGACATCTGTTGAATCACATATCGGGGAGATCAATTACTTCAAGGTGATGTCGGGTGAACTTAAGGAAGGTGTCGACCTTACCAATAATAATACAAGGAACAAGGAGCGTCTTTCACAGATCTTTGCGTCTTCGGGTAAAAACCGGGAAAAAGTAACTTCCATGGCAGCCGGCGATATCGGTTGTACCGTGAAAATGAAAAATACCAAGACCAATAATACCCTCAGCTCACCGGATGTAAGCTACCAGTTCCCACCCGTTCCCTTCCCTGAGCCAAAATTCAGGACTGCAATCAGAACACTAACTGAAGGCGACGAGGAAAAACTGGGTGAAGCGCTGCACAGAATTAACCAGGAAGATCCCACGGTTATGATTGAATACAGCAAGGAGCTGAAGCAGATCATTCTTTCAGGTCAGGGTGAATACCACCTGAACATTGTTAAGGGACAACTGGACAATGATTATAAGGTACCCACCGAATTTGTGGCTCCCAAAATCCCCTACCGCGAAACCATTACCAAGCATGCTCAGGCTGACTACCGTCACAAGAAGCAGTCAGGTGGCTCAGGCCAATTTGGTGAGGTACATATTGTGGTTGAGCCCTACCTTGAAGGTTCAGCACCCAAAGCCATGTTCAAACTGGACGGGAAAGAGCAAAAGATGGCCAACAGGGGTGTGGATACCCATAAGCTGCCCTGGGGTGGTACCCTGGAATTTGTGAACTGCATCGTTGGTGGATCCATCGATGCACGCTTTCTTCCCGCCATCCTGAAAGGTATCATGGAAAAACTGGAAGAAGGACCACTCACCGGTTCTTATGCCCGTGACATCCGTGTTTATGTTTATGACGGTAAGATGCACCCGGTTGACTCCAACGAAATTTCCTTCATGCTGGCCGGCCGTAATGCTTTCAGCAGGGCCTTCAAAATAGCTGGTCCCAAGATTATGGAACCGGTTTATGAAGTGGAAGTTCTTGTACCTGCTGACTATATGGGTGACGTAATGAGTGACCTCCAGGGAAGGCGTGCCATCGTTCAGGGCATGTCCAGTGAAAAAGGTTTTGAAAAGATCACTGCCAAGGTACCCCTTGCTGAGATGAGCAAGTACTCCACCTCCCTGAGTTCCATTACCAGTGGACGTGCCATGTACTCCATGAAGTTTGATGATTACGCCCAGGTTCCGGGTGAGATTCAGGATGAACTTCTGAAGGCATACGCAGCTGAACAGGAGGATGAATAAATTACAGTTCTCCTGTTAGCAGTTACCTTGCTGAACTCTTTGCTTCACATCGCTCAGGCAAGCTCACCAGCTAACAGATAGACAATACAACAAGAATGGGGATCCGAAGGGGTTCCCATTTTTTTATGATCCTTTTTATTATAAAGAAGGTGGATAATAAGAGGAAATGGATTCTTTTAAAACCCCTCAAAGGATTTTTGAGAGGGGATTTTAAAAGAATCATATTGTAAATAAATATGTTAGAGATCTGCTAATATGCTGTTCTTAATGAGAATTGGATCCACATTGATCTTTAAACCAAATTTATACCGATTCTTTCCTTGCATGGGAGCAGATGGATCCAACAGAGAGATTCCTGATCCCAACTCCCCCATCATTTTTTCATGATAGGGAGTCCACTCAAATCCCAGCAAATCGCCAAGGAACAGGAACCTCTTTTTAGCTGTAATATTGGCGTTCCTTGCAAAGTAGAAAAACAGCTTTTCATAGTCTACACGACGATTGACCTTTATTAAGGCCTTCCCAAGCCCAGTAAGGCCTCCGCAAAACTGGGGTTTTGCAGCGATATCTACGATGGTCTTTTCCAAATCGCTTACCATTGCCTTCTCCTGTGAATTGATCCACATATTTGTGAATGCAAAAAACCGGGTATCGCTATGGCGAATGAATTTGTAGGTCGCCCCTCCTAAATCCCTGACGGCAGGTTTTTTCTGCTTATTGGTGACCACATATTGCACATGCTGAGACTTACCTGTCTCAGGATGGGGCAAAAGCCCATGGAGCTGCATTGCTGAGGCATACCCAATATAATAGGCCTCATTTCTCATTAAATATCCGGTCAGCTGGTGGGCATCCGGGGTATAGTTTTCCGGATTCTCATTTAAGGGAATGATATGGTAGCTATTTCGTGAAATTCTAATGAGCATTTCCTTTTCTACCATGCTCCTGAGAATTCTGGACAGAAATCCCGGGCTCTTTTCTGGAATTATCTTGCGGACATCCTGGATATTAAATGTAAGTACATTTTTTTGTGAAAAATGCCGAATAATGCTCCAAGCTATCTGATTACTCATCGCCAATAAATTATTATTATCTACTTAACGTCCATTTTTTGTCATATACAGATATTTTATATCGATTTATAAATAATAAATATCCGTAAAAGATCAAATTTAGTTGTTTTCTGGATATTTTTTATCATAATGAGAATTTTTCCCTGCTGCAAGAGACGATATTTGGGTAGTTTTTACCATTAAGCATGGATATTCTGATTGCTTCACATTTAAAACCCGATTCTTTTAAAATCCCCTCTCAAAAATCCTTTGAGGGGTTTTAAAAGAATCACATCCCGGTTATCGACCAACCACCTGTGGCGAAAAATGGAGCCTAAGCTTAGAAATAAAAATGCACAAGTATGAAATTGATTAAACCATCTGAAATTTCAGCCCGGATCCTGACATTGCTTGAGGAAAGTGATGAAAGGGTCATCATTGTCTCACCCTATATGAAGATCTCTAAGTGGTATAAATTTCTGAATAAGATTAATGACTTAAAAAGGCGGAGGATAAATCCGGAGATATATGTAAGGGACGATCCGGATAATAAAGTCACATTTCAAGACCTGGATCAACTGGAGCTATTTTATAAAAGAATCCCGTATTTACATTGTAAACTTTATATGAATGAAAAATACGGCATAGTCACCTCAATGAACCTATTGCTGAGCTCCGAAATAAATGGGCTTGAAATCGGCTATTTAATTGACGGCTGGGAAGAATATAATGAATTGCTGGCTTTCTTTAACAGGTATATTCATCAAGGGGAAACTGTATTCTGCAAAACCATTGCAGGCAGAGCAGTAGCAGATCCAGAAGATATTATGCAGAAAATTCAAAAGGAAATAAATGGCTCTTTGAAGATTTCATGGTATTGGATTGAACACAATGCGCTGCACATAAATACAGGCTTGAACAACTACACTGTTTTCATTAAAGATGGCTTCCTTTGGATCAAACTATTCATTGCATCAGCAAAGAGAATTGAAAGCAGTTCCGAATCTGAGGAGATTATAAAAAAAGTCAGCGACCTGTCCGCCATGGAAGTCAGTTTAAATAATGGTAGTGGAAAAGGGGAGAATTTTCACCTGTCAGGAAGGGCTTATTACAAATTTAGTAGTGCAAGCGTAACAGAAATCATGCATAATGAAACGGGCTATCTGTTGGAATCTGCAAAAAGATTCATTATAGCCACGAACGATATGTAGACGATATGGATGTTTATGCAGGCGCAGGGGACCTCAGGAGCCACACAAAAAGGATGTACTGATCTACTTCAGGTACTTCTTGAGTTCGTTATCCAGGTAATCACCTCGCAGGCTCTTGGCAAGGATAATGCCATTTCCGTCGATGAGGAAATTTGTGGGTATGCCCCTCACGCCATACATGGCAGCAGGAACCGAATTCCAGCCTTTGAGATCGCTCACATGGGATTCCCATTCCAAACCGTCTTTCTCTATGGCAGCCGTCCATGATTCCATGGACTTATCCAGGGATACGCCATAAATGGTGAAACCAGATCCGTTTACAAAATCTTTATCAGTAAATTCGTGATAAGTCTTCACCAGGTTTGGATTCTCAATACGACAGGGAGAGCACCAGGAGGCCCAGAAATCGATGAGTACCATCTGACCTCTCAGCGAGGTAAGGGCAATCTTCTCACCTGATGGAGATTCAAATACCAATTCGGGGGCACGATCCCCTATGTTAATTCCTGTTTTAACCTGATCCTGATCCTGGACGGCATTCTGTGCATTTTTCTGGTCTCCCTTTCCTGCACTGCAGGAAAATACAAGTACTGAAGCAGCAAAAAGTGATAATAGTCTTTTCATAATTTTATTTATTCTTCCCGGTTAATCTTTGCACCCAGGCTGTTTAAGCGTTGGTCGATGCGTTCATATCCACGATCGATTTGTTCAATATTATCTATGGTACTGGTTCCTTCGGCCGACATGGCGGCAATCAGAAGTGCAACACCGGCACGGATATCCGGCGAGCTCATATTGGTTGCCCGGAGACAGATATTGTGGTCCATTCCGATCACCGTGGCCCTGTGCGGATCACAGAGAATAATCTGTGCTCCCATATCAATCAGCTTATCCACGAAAAATAGCCGGCTTTCGAACATCTTCTGATGAATCAGCACGCTGCCTTTGGCCTGGGTTGCTGTGACCAGGATGACGCTGAGGAGGTCGGGTGTTAGCCCCGGCCAGGGCGCATCGGCAATGGTCATAATGGCTCCGTCGATGAAGGTCTCAATGCGATAATGATCCTGGGCAGGAATGTACAGGTCATCTCCCTTTAATTCAAGCTTAATACCCAGACGTTCAAAGGAAGCGGGAATGATCCCCAGCTGATCAATAGGCCACATCTTTAATGCAAAGCTCGGACCTGGTCATGGCGGCCATGCCAATGAAGCTTCCAACCTCGATCATGTCAGGCAGAATTCTGTGTTCGCAGCCTGCCAGCTCTTCAACACCCTCAATGGTAAGCAGGTTGGACCCGATACCTGATATACTGCGCGCCCATGCTAACCAGCATTTTACACAACTGCTGAAGATAGGGTTCACAGGCTGCATTATAGATGGTTGTTGTTCCCCTGGCCAGCACGCTGGCCATAACGACATTTGCTGTTCCGGTAACCGAAGCTTCATCCAGGAGCATGTAGGCACCCTTCAGGTTTGAGGCATTTACCCGATAAAAATTTTTTCCATGATCGAAATCGAATGTGGCTCCCAGGGCCTGGAATCCCAGGAAATGGGTGTCGAGACGACGACGGCCAATTTTATCTCCGCCAGGCTTGGGCAGAACGGCCTCTCCAAAGCGGGCAAGCAGGGGTCCCAGAAGCATCACCGATCCCCTCAGGGAAGCAGATTGCTTTCTGTAGGCCTCTGTTTTAAAATATTCCAGATTTACACTGGCTGCCTGAAAAGAGTAAGTGCTTTCTCCCAGCTTCTCCACCTCAAGCCCAAGGTCCTCCAGCAACTGGATAAGCATAAGCACATCCTTAATCAGAGGCAGGTTATGGATGGTGATTTTCTCAGGAGTCAGCAGGGTGGCACAAAGAATCTGCAGGGCCTCATTCTTGGCCCCCTGGGGAGTAATCTCTCCCTGAAGCTTGTGACCACCTTCGATGACAAATTTCCCCATGGATCAGGAGTGATGCTTGTGTTTCTTCCCCCCCCCTTGCTTTTTCTTCTGAATGGGACGGTTCTTGGCAAGTATGTCTTTTGTCTCGGGGAGTTTTAATTCAGGATCCACAACCAGCACGCCTCCGGAGAGGGTTTTCATATCTCCAAAGATCTCCTCATCACTGACCGCTTCCCGATTCCAGGTCAGGTAGGATTTTTTCATGTGATAGGCAATCATCTTCACCAGGTCGTCTTTCTCCTCGCCTGGCTCCAGTTCAACTGCTTTATTGATCATCAGTACGATGGACCTGCCGTAATGCTTCTTTTTGATCTTATGCTGATGGTAAGGGACCTTGTCCGGTTTGCTGATTAATGATTCCCGCTGCGGGTAATTCATAGGGCGAGTCGATATCCAGGTCAAAATCGGCAATCACTGTCAGGTGATCCCAAAGCTTGTGCTTAAAATCGCCAACGTCCCTGAGATGGGGATTCAGATTACCCATAACTGCGATCACGGTTTTGGCAGCTTTATTTCTTTCATCGCGATCCTCAATGGTCTTGATGTGTTTGACCATCTTCTGGATGTTTCTGCCATACTCTGGCAGGATCAGCTTTTCACGGCTGGAATTATAATCGTAACTCATTAAATCTTATTTTTTACAAAAGTACTTCTTTTTAATCACTCTACCACCCTCAGCTTGGCGAATTTAAGGAGAAGCTGCTTTTTACCAATGGGAAATTCAACGGTGGCCTTGCTGTTTACATCACTCCCTTCAAGGGCAATCACCTTACCAATTCCGAAACGCGGATGCTCCACCCGGATGCCCACCTGCACCAGGGAAGGATCGGAGGGCGTAAAGTCCTTTGGAGTCTGTGATGAGGACGAGCGGAGACGGGGCAAAGCCGCCGGCCTGGCTTACCTTGGTTAAGTCTGCGTCCACCCACCTGCACATTCTGTGGAGCAGACTTTTGTCCCATTGCCCTTCGATAGGCCTCGGGAACAAACTTCTCTTTTTCTGCCGGGGCTTCCTGGGGTAAAACCGGGTAAAAGTCATCGGGAAGATCGAGGTATTTGTTATCAATTTCCTTAATAAAGCGACTGGGGGAACAGGAATTCTGGATGCCCCACTTGTAACGGAGGACGGCATAGGAAATCATGGCCGTCTTTTCGGCACGGGTCAGGGCCACGTAAAACAGGCGCCGCTCCTCCTCCAGGTCCCTGGGATTCCCTGTACTCATCTGTGACGGAAAGAGTTCCTCCTCAGCTCCGGCAATGACCAGGTGTTTAAATTCAAGTCCCTTGGCTGCATGAATGGTCATCAGGGTCACCTTGTTCTTGTCCTCCTCACCTTCCTGATCTGCATCGGTCAGCAGGGTAACCTCCTGAAGATAATCACCCAGGGTCATTTCTCCCTCCCGCTCACTGTTGTCGGTGAAATCCTTGATCCCGTTAAGCAGTTCCTCAATGTTTTCATATCGGCTCACATTCTCGGGTGTCTGGTCCGACTTCAGGTCCCGGATAATTCCCGCCTCATTGGCGATGGTGTAGGCCAGATCGAAGGCTTCCATCTGCCCCAGTCTTTGCTGGAATGACCTGATCATGTTAGTAAAGGTCTGCAGCTTGGTCAGGGTTCCCTTATTAAAACCCAGGTTTACCTGGCCAAGGTGGGTCAGTATATCCCAGATGTTGGAATCGAGTTTTTCTGCATAGCTGACTAACTTGTCCACCGTGGTCTTCCCAATGCCCCGCATGGGATAGTTAATGATCCGTTTGAGTGACTCATCATCCTTGGGATTTACCGTCAGTCGGAAATAGGCCAGCAGATCTTTGATCTCTTTCCTCGAGTAAAAGGAAAGGGAGCCATATACCTTATAGGGGATGTTCAGCTTGCGCATACTCTCCTCGAAGATTCTGGACTGGGCATTGGTCCTGTACAGAATGGCAAAGTCGGAGTACTCCAGCTGATCCCTGAAACGCAGATCGGATACATGCTTGGCAACGGTGAATCCTTCCTCACGGTCGTTGGCCGATTTCACCACATGAACGGGCTCTCCCTTTTCATTTTTCGAAAAAACCTCCTTGCTTATTTGCTCCCGGTTCTTTTTAATTACGCTGTTTGCCGCATCCACAATATTCTGCGTGGAACGGTAATTCTGTTCGAGCTTGTAAAGGCGGTAGTCGCTGTAATCGTTCTTGAAATTGAGGATGTTTTCGATGCGGGCTCCGCGAAAGGAGTAAATACTCTGGGCATCATCACCCACCACACAGATGTTGCGGTGCATCTCTGAAAGCTTTTTGATAATCAGGTACTGGGAATAGTTGGTGTCCTGGTACTCATCCACAAGGATAAAATCGAAGGCCTCCCGGTATTTGTCCAGTACCGCAGGATGGTCTCTGAAAAGCAGGTTGGTTTGCAGCAGCAGATCATCGAAGTCCATGGCCCCAAAATGCTTGCAGCGCTTCACATACCTGTCGTAAATTTCGCCCAGCCTGGGTTTTCGAGCGATCTGGTCCCGCATCTGGAATTCACCCTTGCTGAGATAAACATCGGGCGTGACCAGGTTGTTTTTTGCTGCCGAGATCCTGCCAAAAACCTCATTGGCTTTGTAAATTTTTTCGTCCAGCTTAAACTCCTTTACGATGGACTTTACAAGGCTCCTGGAATCGATGGTGTCATAAATGGTGAAATCGGAAGGAAAGCCCAGCACCTCGGCTTCCCGCCTGAGGATCCGGGCAAAAAGAGAGTGGAAGGTACCCATCCACAGATTCCTGGCCAGGTTGGGATCCACCATGGCCCCGATGCGCTCCTTCATATTGGCTGGCCGCCTTATTGGTAAAGGTAAGGGCCAGGATCCGGTGGGGCGGGACTCCCATGGAAAGCAGGTAGGCAATGCGATAGGTAAGCACCCTGGTTTTTCCTGAGCCAGCTCCGGCAATCACCAGTGCGGGCCCCTTGTGATTGGTCACCGCTTCCTGCTGCGCCTTATTTAAATCTTTTAAAATCTCTTTCACTACTATCCTCCGATTTTGGGTGGGCTAAGATAACATATGTTGATGGATTATATCCGGGCTAAATCGCCTCCCGGGATATAAAAAATTGCACAGTTTTTTTAATTGTTGCAATTTTACGCCCCTCAAGTGCGTATAATAATTTGGCAATAATTCGTTTATAGTTTATACATCTGAAAATTTGCAAGCCAAAGCTGTTGATAAAAAAACCCTCCGGGGAGCCCTTCTCTTAAGTCTTATTCTCTGCTTACCCCTGTTTAGCAGGGTGGAGGGACAGATCACCTCGGCCACGGCCGACCGCGTGGATAGCCTGGCCTATCCGGTGAAGGAGGGTAAGGATCCCTTATTCGCATTTTACCAGGACGGGGATACAGAGAAGCCGGGAGCTCTTTTGGCCACCCTGCCCGGAAACGAAAACTATGATTTCCAATGGAGCCGCTATAACCCGGCCCTGCCCGGATTCGACGCTCCCTTCCAGACTGATTCAGATGTGCCCTCTTCAGGCGTTTCTGATCTGGAAGACGGGGGATACCAGGTAAGGATTTATAATGCCTCAGGAACCGATACCACCCTGATGGCCTGGGTTTTGCTTGACCGGCTGAATGCCTGGGTATATAAGACCGGGGAAGGCAATCTGGATCCTTCCTACCGCGACTGTTCCAGGCTCGCTCTGTCGGGTTTTGTGGAAGAAGATACCCTGCTTTATTTTGATCCCCTTTCCCATGATCTTCTCACCCGTCCCCTGGATTACAGTTTCAAATGGACCTCGGATAATGAAGGATTGAAGATCCCAAACGACACCATCATCCTGAGTCCCAACATTACCTATTCCCCACCCTATGACGATACATGGTACTTCCTTACTGTTAGCGATGAGCTGGGAATGATGCAGCGCGACTCGGTTTTTTACGAAAGCATTCAGACAAAGGCCGAATTCTCCCTGACCTACTATGATAAGATCACCGGTGAATTTGATTCCACCCTCACCACCGAATTTGACAATGAAATGTCGAGAGGAAGTACAGATGCAAAACTCACCGTCCGCTTCATCAACAAATCGAAAAATGGTGAGCGCTTCGAATGGGTCTTCCTGGACACCCTGGGCGGGATGAAGGAAACGGCTACCACCTACAGCCTGGAGGAGATGCCTGAATACACCTATATGGCTGCTGACAAATTTTACTACCCTTCTCTGCTTTCCATTAGTGAGGAGGGATGCGAGGACTCCACAAAATTCGATCAGGGAATCGAAGTGGTAAAAGCCCAGCTGGAAATCCCAAATGTATTTTCACCCAACAGTGATGGGATCAATGACCTGTGGGTTTTTAAACATCAGTCCCTGGAAAACTGCAAGATCACCGTTGTGGACCGCTCGGGAAAGGTGGTTTACAAAATCAAAATTGATGATATCTACAGCTGGGAAGGTTGGGATGGAAAGTTGCATGACAGCGATCGTGATGCTCCCAAAGGCCAGTATTACTATGTAGTGGAAGGCATGGGCTATGACGGGCAGCAGTTTAAGGACCCGACCATCTGGTCGCAGATGAAAATATTCGGAGGATCGGGGAACAACAATGGCGGATCCAATCCCCCTTCAGGGACAGATCCGGAAGCGTTGCCGGAAACTGTGTGGACGGGTTGGCTCTATCTCTACCGATAAAGTCGCCCTTAATGCCTTTTCAGCGTGCCATTACTCTTTCCATTGATTTTGGCATGTCCATTTCCATGTCCCTTTCCCTTGTTATTACACATTTTGATTTTCCCGTAGCTGAAAAAATCGGTATGCCAGTAATCGCCTTCCACTTCCGGATCCGGATAGTGCACATAGGCATTTGTCCAGAGATGGCCTTTTGCATTTTCAAAGCGGCCTGTTCCGCCAACAATAATCATTTTATCATTAAAGCGGGTCTGGTAAAAGTCCTTATTCTCCTCTTCATTCCATACGATCAGGCCCTGATCAAATTCAATATGGAGCTCATCCCCGTTGGCTGCCACAAAAACCGCAGTTCCATAGCCATAGGGACCCACCATCCCCCCGTTGGCTGAGAATTCCATCCGGGTAGTCATCTGACCGAGATGGGACATTTTTCCCTCACCCACCATGATCAGCACCAAAGCGTATTCATCATGAATTTCATCCGGAAAAAAGGCTTCCGGCACCACACTAAATTCGGCCTTTAGCGGGGCCTCAGGCAGAGCAAGAGCATCCTTCTCCATCTGCTGAATGCTATCCGGATCCTCAAATTCCGGGAAGAGTTCATTTTTCTCGCAGGCTGTCAGCAGCCCGATTCCTGCAAGCAGGAACAGCAGCTTTGTGAAAGTTTTCATTTTTAGTTTTTTTAGGTTCAGAGAAAGTTCTGAAACACCGGGCATTTTCACTTTGCTATCCGTCTCAATAGTTGTGCTCTCCGTCTCATGAAGCCCCTACCCGGGATGTGCGGTCGGCATTAAGGAAATCGCTGGGTTTTTGTCCGAACTCCCGTGTAAAAACCCTACTGAAATGAGAGAGGTTGCGAAAGCCGCATTGGAAGGCTGCTTCAGAGACATTGGCCTGGCCGGATTCAAGCATTTCCCTGGCCCTGCTCAGGCGATAGGTCCGAAGATATTCCCCGATGGTTTTGTTGGTCAGGTTTTTGAATTTCCTGTATAGTTGTGACCTGCTCATTGAAACCAGCTTACACAGCCCTGTAATATCAAATTCCTCGTCATGCATATGCTGATCCATGGCGAGCTGTACCTTTCTGATAAATTCATCCTCCAAACGGAAGGCTTTCTCATCTTTTTGCGCCCAGCTATGATCCGCATACCTCGTATGAAGGATTGAGCGAAGCTTAAGCAGGGTTTTTAATCTGATCAGTAACTCATCCCGGTTGAAGGGTTTGGCCAGATAGGCCTCGGCACCCCGTTCAAGTCCCTTTAGCCTGGATTCCATATCAGCCCGGGCCGTGAGCATAATCACCGGTATATGACTGGTTCGCATATCGCGCTTCAGGTGTTCAAGCATCTGGATCCCATCCATTTCCGGCATCATCACATCACTGATGATAATGTCCGGCACATGTTCAAGGGCTGCATCGTATCCAGCCTTCCCGTCATGGGCTGTGATTATCTGATAATAGGGATCCACAATGGACTTCAGGTAGTCAATCACGTCCGGGTTATCCTCTACAATCAACACGCCCGGCATCTCGGAATTGCCCTCGTCGCTTTCAATATCCGCTTCCCCGTCCTCTGACTGTTTTGAAACCGGGTGGCGGACCTGGGGACTGTAAAAGTGCTCACCCACACTGCTTAAGGCATTTTTATCAAATTTTTGAGCCTGGCGGGTCACGGGCAGACTGATGTAAAAACAGGCGCCCTTACCGGGCTCGCTTTCAGCCCTTATTTCCCCGTCCAGCAGCTTAACCAGCTCCCGGGTAAGGGCAAGTCCAAGACCTGTTCCTTCTATGGACTGTTCATTGCCCTGGTCAAGCCTGTAAAAACGCTCAAAGATATGGGGCAGTGCCTCTCCCGGAATACCCGGTCCATCGTCGCTGACCCTGATCTCAAAGCTTTCACCGGCATTGGAGGGACTTGCGTAGAGCTCCACTTCTCCTTCGATTCCCGAGTATTTCAGAGCATTGGAAAGCAGGTTGGAGAGAATCTGCAGGGTTTTTTCTGCATCATAGTCCATCAAAAAATGCTCGCTTGCAGGCTTAAAACTAAGCCTGACTGATTTTTCAAGGGCCGTTGATCGAAACAGCTCCACAATTTGTCCAAGAAAGGGGATAATATCTCCCTGCTTCTTATGCAGGGGCATGGAGCTGGATTCCAGTTTGGCCAGGTCGAGCATCTGATTTACATGGTGCAAAAGGATGCGGCTGTTGTCCTCAATCTTTCGTGTACCCTCCTCCACCCATTGGCCGGGCTTTTCCCGGATCAGACCCGCCATTCCCAGGATGATGGTCAGGGGCGTTCGGAATTCGTGGGTAATATTTGAATAGAGTCTGGATTTAAGCAGGTCAGTTTCCTTCAGACGATCGGCCTCGCGTTTCTCAATCTTTACCCGCTCCCGGATGAAATTCAGAACAAAGAGAAAGGACAGGGAGGAAATCCACAGCAGATTGATCACATAGAGAGAAACATTCACGCCTCTTGTCATCTCAGGCGGAACGCTCAGGTAGGGCTGAAGCAAACCCGCCAGGATCAGGGTAAGTACGTAAATAACAAAGAGCCATCCGGAGTATACCCGCTTTTTGAAATCCAGGGAGAAAAGGACCACAAAAAATCCAACAAATATTAATCCTCCCGAAGTGGGAATTCCGCCCAGCAGCAGTATGGCCCCAAAGGTCAGCAGGGTGGTTAAGACCTGGTTAATGAACATCCTTTTCTCAATGTTGTAGTGAAAGATCAGAAGTTCAATCACCCATTCCAGGAAGAGGAAGCCCATCACAACCCCGTAAGCAAAAAGAATATTTAATTCGGGTTTGACAAGTTTGAAAGTAACTGTCAGAAAAATAATGACCAGGGCACAGACCATGCTGGCCCCCCAGTAGGCCTTCCTCAGGGCCAGCTCATCCACGCTTATGCCCGGATGGCTCAGTTTTTTTTCAATCCACCCCTCCGCTTTTCGAATATCAATGAACCCCATCTTCATATACAAACAGGTTTAATATGAAAAAGCCCTCCAGAATCCCTTTGCTTTCCCTGTAAAGATATGATATCCTGAAACTTAAATCAACCAAACAGGTAACATAATTGATCACCTTGTGATAAAAGATTCAGCGCTGTAAAAAAAAATAACGAAATTAGGGGAACAATAAGAGATTCATGCAGATACAAAAAGCGGTAATTACAGCAGCGGCACCCAGGCAGAGAAAACTCCCCCTTCAAACCCTGATCGATAAACAGGGAAACGAAAAAACTTTCCTGGAGCTACTCATCGAGGAGGTCATGGCTGCAGGTATAAATGATGTATGTATAATCGTACAGCCCGGTGATGAAGGCCCCTATGGCCAGGCCATTGGCGAGCATGTCCATAACGTAAGCTTCCTCCCCCAGAAAGAAGCCCTGGGTTATGGCCATGCCCTTTACACAGCCTACGAATTCACCGGCAGGGATGCCTTCCTCCACCTTGTGGGGGATCATCTGTATGTAAACCGGGGAAGTGAATCCTCAGCCAGGCACCTGGTTGACTTCGCCTCCAAACAAAATTGTTCCGTGTCCACCGTTCAGCCCACCAGGGAAAGCCAGATCAGCAATTTTGGTGTGGTGGGAGGCAAAAGGGTCCAGGGAGTAAATGACCTGTACCAGGTTGAGCGTGTGATGGAAAAACCCACCCCCACAGAGGCCGAGCAAAAACTTCTGGTTCCGGGTCTCAGGGCTGGCTCTTACCTTTGCTTCTTCGGCATGCATGTGCTCACACCCTCCTTAATGGACATCCTGGGCAGGGAATTAAAGGTAAATAAGAAAATATCCCTTTCTGTGGCCTTGAATATACTGGCTCAGGAGGAACAGTACCTGGCCCTGGAGAAGAATGACCTTCGTTACGACATGGGGAGTAAATATGGCCTGCTGAAGGCCCAACTGGCCCTCGCCCTTCACGGCAGGGACCGTGACAGGATTCTCAATGAACTGGTTGAGTTTTTTGCCATGAAAGACGAGGCCGGGAAATGATGGGGAAACTGGTCGACATCATCACATCCGAAAACAAGGATCTTAAGGATCAGTCCCTGGACAAATTCTGCCGCACAGCCACAACCGACATTTTGCTTGCCGAGTGTGAAGAGCTGGAGTCTTTCAGAAAGGAAAGTGACAACCTCTACCACCGCGTAAGGGCACTATTTTTCCTTTACGGAATCCACCGCTTTCACATTTCCATGCGGGATGAGATCAGCCGCAACGGTCTCATTCCCTTTGAGGGCTATGATCACCTGCTCAGGCGCAGGTTCGAACAGGCCATTGATCTTTTCAGAGCCATCCAGCAGGAGCATGGACCCAATGAAGGCCTCTCCAGCGGACTGGCGGAATCCTACCACAGCCTGGCCTTCCAGACCCTGGCCAACCAGGTCAGGTACAGCGTTCAGAATACCCTTGGAAACCGGTGGATGTTCAGGTGCGGGCACCCAAACGACCAGTCCCTTTCCATCCGGAAAGAGCTGCTTGAGCCGGATCCGCTAAGCGGTCTCTTCCCCATCCTGCAGGAATCGACCCCGGTGAGGATGGACATCACCCACAGTGGATGGAGTGATATTTTCTTCCTTGGAATGGATTACCCTGAGGGGGCCAAGGTGCTTAATATTTCGGTTGATCTGCAGATATTTGAGGATGGCAAAGACCCGATTCCCGAACCACCCATTCTTACCAGTTTCCGGGTGATCGACGAGCCGGTGCTGAGGCTGACAAGTATCGATCTTGGAGCCAGCACAGACATCAGCAGACTGGATGTGGTCTTCGATTTTGCCCGGGATTACCTGGGACTCCTGAAAGCTGCCCTGATTGCAGCAGGTATCATTCCTCCGGGGATGGAAGGAGCCGGACTGCCCCTTTCCGACTTGCTGGACCGCATGGTGGGTCCGGGAAAGGGCTTTGAACTGGTCAGCCACGTGAACAACATCCCCAAAGGTTCCCGCCTGGCCGTTTCCACCAACCTGCTGGCTTCAATGATTGCACTGCTGATGAGGGCAAGCCGACAGACGGCCTCACTTACCGGGGCCCTGAGCGAAGAAGAAAGACGGCTTGTGGCTGCCCGTGCCATTCTTGGAGAATGGCTGGGAGGTTCCGGAGGCGGATGGCAGGACTCGGGGGGAATCTGGCCGGGGATCAAGCTTATCCAGGGAATCGAAGCTGGAGAAGGAGATCCTGAATATGGAAAAAGTAAGGGCCGCTTGCTGCCCGACCATACCATCCTGAACAGGGATCTTGTGAGTGAACAAACCCGGCAAAAACTGCAGGACAGCCTGGTGATGGTCCATGGAGGCATGGCCTCGGATGTGGGGCCCATCCTGGAGATGGTGACAGAAAAATACCTGCTTCGTTCCGAAGCCGAGTGGAAGGCCCGGGCTGAGGCGATCCGCTATTTCGATGATGTGGTGGAAAAAATCAAGGAAGGAGACATCGAGTCCATTGGGCATTTTACCCATCAGAATTTCATGGGTCCCATCCAGACCATCATCCCCTGGACCACCAACATTTATACAGAAGCACTCATTGATCGGGTTAAAAAAGAATTTGGAAAGGACTTCTGGGGCTTCTGGATGATGGGTGGCATGTCGGGCGGAGGCATGGGCTTTATGTTTGAACCCTCGGTTAAACACCAGGCCCAGAAGCGACTGCAGGTAATCCTGCAGGAGACAAAGGAGATCTATGAAAGGGCTGTCCCCTTTGCCATGGATCCCGTGGTTTATGAATTCCGAATAAACGAGGAAGGATCGGTTTCCAGGCTAGCTGAGCGGGGAAAAGGCCCTGATGTCGCAATGGTACTACATCCTCAAATCACCCTCCCTTTTGAGGAAGGATATATCCAGCCTGACCATGGGGCAGCGGATGGAACTCCAGCACCTGGGGCAGCAATCCAAAGCCGATAAGGATTATCAGCAGCTGGTATCCGGACTCTACGAAAGAATGATCCCCCGGGCCGAATCTGAAGAAAAGGGGGGACAATCACTTGGCGATCTGCTGGAAGCTTTTGGCTTTGACAATGAGATGCATCAGCAGATCAAAGCCGATTATAAATCGGGCCGCATCGGATTATCCCAGAACCGGCTGCCGGTAAGCAGCGTAATCACCGATGTTAAGCCCGGGGAGATTATCACACCCGATGAGAAGATTTATGCTGCACACCGGGAAGCCGGGTTAAAGGCCCTGAAGGAGGGTAAGCTGGCCATTGTATCCCTGGCAGGTGGAGCCGGCAGCAGGTGGACCCATGGAGCCGGTGTGGTAAAATCACTGCACCCCTTTGTGCGTTTTGCCGGTCAGCACAGAAGCTTTATTGAACTCCATCTGGCGAAAAACCAGAAGATCAGCACAGAGACAGGGGCTAAGATTCCGCATGTGCTTACCACCAGCTTTCTCACCCATGATGCCATACAGAATTTCCTGGAGAATTTTAATTCCTTCGGCCACAGGGGACCCCTTTATCTGTCACCCGGGCGGTCCATCGGCCTTCGCCTGATTCCCACGGAAAGGGAACTCCGCTACCTCTGGGAGGTTCTGCCTCAACAGTTGCTTGACATCCAGGAGCAAAAAGTTCAGGACAGTCTGCGCTCTGCCCTGATAAACTGGGCAAAGGAGGCAGGTGAAGGGGAAGACTACAGGGACAACCTCGCCCATCAGTGTGTGCACCCGGTGGGACACTGGTATGAAATACCCAATATGTTGCTCAACGGAACCCTGGAGAAGCTGCTCCGGGAGAATCCCGGAGTGGAACACCTGCTTGTCCATAACATCGATACCCTGGGGGCAAACGCCGATCCGGCTGTATTTGGAATCCACCTGGCCAATGAGGGAGGGGTAAGCGTTGAAGTCATTACCCGGAGACTGAATGACCGTGGAGGCGGACTGGCCTCTGTGGATGGAAGGGTAAGGATCATCGAGGGACTCGCCCTGCCTGATGAGAAAATCGAATTTGAGTTGAGTTATTATAATACCGGCACCTTCTGGCTGGATATCCAGAAGATCCTGAATGTGTTCGGGCTGACCCGCGATCAGCTCTCCGATGCGGATGCGGTTCGGACAGCGGTTCGGAGAATGTCACGCCGCATGCCCACCTACATGACCATCAAGGATGTGAAGAAACGTTGGGGAAAGGGCCAGGAGGATGTATTTCCAGTGGCCCAGTTTGAAAAACTCTGGGGAGACATGACTGCCCTGCCCGATCTGGATTGCAGTTACCTGTCCGTATCCCGCATGCGAGGCCAGCAGCTCAAGGAGGTTTCCGAACTTGACGGCTGGCTCCGGGATGGTTCCGCGAGCTACATCGCCACATTGTGCGGCTATTGACCCGGACTTTTCGACTTTATGCTTTCGACTTTAAGCTTTTGACTTGAGGCGGAGCCTCCCGGTTCAGCCGAAATAGTCGGAGTAGGGATCGCAGGTGGAGAAATACTGTCCGGGGGTTTGTCCTGCCAGCTTCTGGAAATCGGCATTCATATGAGATTGATCATAATAGCCGGCCTGGTAAGAAAGTTCTGTCAAACTCAGCTCCGGATTCAGGGCCTTCCCATGGATAGCAGCCTGAAACCTGACTGTCTTCAGAAACTGCCCGGGACTGGATCCCACGTGGGTTTGGAATACCCTTTCAAACTGCTTCCTTGACAAACAGGCATGGGATGCCAGGGAGTCTATGCCCACGGATCCACCCGAGCGATGAATGATCTCCATGCAGCACCTGATTCGTTCAAAGTCATATCTCTTTTTGCTATCGGCCAGCCGCCCGGCTAAGAAACGCTCAGCAATAGCCTTCCTTTCAGAAAAGCTGTCCGCCTCATAAAGTGCGCTTTCAAGCTCGTTTACCACATCCCGGAGAACGTATCGCAGGGGTACATTCTGATTAAATATTTCCTGCAGGGGAAGGTCAAAAAAGACCATCAGTCCATGGGGCTGAAACACTACAGAAAAGAGCTTTAGTGCTCCTGAAATCCGAAGGTCGTAATACTCCTTTTGTTGACCAGACAGCAGGGAATGGTCGGTAATGACTTTTCCAGGGTCCACCGATTCGGGAAGATCACCAAGATAGAACATGAGCTCGGAGAGGCCACTGGGGACCACCCGGTAGAGGTAGTCCCCTCCCGGTGGAACCCGGTGCTCCATGCCCCAGTAGCTCTTTACAAAGGGAGCAAGCTTCTTTCGATGCTGCTTCAATTTGCATACCTTATTCAGCCTTTACCTGCTTCCGTAAAAACCCATCCTGTTGCCCTCGCTGTCAATAAATATAGCAAAATAGCCCCTTCCTTCTGCCTCAATCCTGGTTTTTCCCTGGACAACGGATCCCCCGTTTATTTCCACCAGGGCCAGGGCCTCATCCATATTTTCCTCCACATTCAGGCTCACCAGGACCCCCTGCTTTGAAGGTTTAAAACCAGGAGCCAGGGAAATGGCTCCTTCATCGCCGGGAAAACAGGCCATTTTCTCCTTTCCAAAATCCAGAATTTCCAGTTTGAGTCTGAGTACTGCAGAGTAAAAACTGACAGCTCTTTCCATTTCCTGTGCCGGGATTTCAACCCATGAAATTACTTTTTTCATTTTTCTGTGTTTGTTTAAAGTTACAATGCAAAACTATAGCAGCACAATATTTTAAAATTGGAAAATTGCGACAAACTCTGTTCTGCAATGAAACTGACAATATGTCAAGCAAATGGCCTTGGCTCAATATTTGACCTGAAAGGAGCAATAATATTGATTTTAATTAAGAATATAAGAGATGGCCAAGAAGTCCAATAAGACCGATAAAGCTGATAATCTGAACGATAAGAAGGTTGAAGCTGATGAGAACGTGAATCAGGAGGAAGTCCTGAATGAGTCCACCGGGGAAGAGGAAGCTGAAGAAAGTGAAGAAATTGAGGTGGAAGAGAAGAAAAGGGAAGCCACCACGGAGGAAAAACTGGCAGAATTACAGGATCGTTATCTGCGCCTGTCAGCCGAGTATGACAATTTCCGGAAAAGAACCCTGAAGGAGAAAATTGACCTGCAGAAAAGTGCCAACGAAAATCTGCTGAACGCCTTACTGCCGGTGGCCGATGATTTTGATCGCGCCCTGGGTGTGGTAGATGATGCCAGAGACATTGAGGCTGTGAAGGAGGGAATGAAACTGATATCCGGGAAATTCACCGGCTTCCTTGCCCAGCAGGGTGTAAAGGAAATTGATGTCAAAAACAAGGCTTTTGACACAGATCTGTCCGAGGCGATTACCAAAATCCCCGCTCCAAGTAAAAAGCTGAAGGGTAAGGTAGTAGACGTGGTTCAGAAGGGTTACTACCTGAATGACAAAGTATTACGCTTTGCGAAGGTGGTCATTGGAGAGTAAAAACAGGGCTTAAGAAAACCTATGGCGAAAAGAGATTATTACGAAATACTGGGAGTGACCAAGAGCGCTTCGCAGGAGGAGATTAAAAAGGCCTACCGGCAACAGGCGATCAAGAACCACCCGGACAAAAACCCGGGGGACAGCGCGGCCGAGGAACGCTTTAAGGAAGCTGCTGAAGCTTACGAGGTGCTTTCGGATGAGCAGAAGAAGCAAAAGTATGACCAGTTCGGCCATGCCGCTTTTGAGAACGGTGGTGGTGGTTTCCACGGTGGAGGTATGTCCATGGAGGACATTTTCTCCCAGTTCGGGGATATATTTGGTGGTTTTGGAGGCTTTGGAGGTTTTGGAGGTTTTGGAGGCTCTTCCCGCGGTGGAGGTGTGACCAAGGGTTCCAATCTCAGGGTTAAGGTCAAGCTGAATCTGAAGGAAGTTGCCAATGGCGTTGAGAAGAAAATTAAGGTAAAAAAATATGTGTCCTGTAATACCTGCGATGGATCGGGTGCAAAAAACGGCACCGCCAAGGATACCTGCAGCACCTGTCGTGGAAGCGGCCAGGTAACCCGGGTAACCAACACCTTCCTGGGTCAGATGCAAACCGCATCCACCTGTCCCAGCTGTCACGGTGAAGGCACCACCATCAAGCAAAAATGTGAATCCTGCTATGGTGAGGGAATCGTAAAAGAGGAAGAGATTATCAAAATCAACATTCCTGCCGGTGTGGCCGAGGGCATGCAGGTGAAAATGAGCGGCAAGGGAAATGCAGCCCGCCGGGGCGGGGTAAACGGCGATCTGCTGGTGATCATCCAGGAGGAAGAGCATCCAGACCTGACCAGGGATGGAAGTGACCTCATATACAACCTCTACCTGAGTATTCCCCAGGCAACCCTGGGAGCAACGGTTGAGATTCCCACAGTGGAGGGTAAGGCTAAAATCAAGATTGAAGCGGGTACTCAACCAGGAAGAATACTTCGTCTGCGTGGCAAAGGGGTTCCGGAGGTAAATGGCTATGGCCGTGGCGACCTGCTGGTGCAGATCAATGTGTGGATTCCCAAAACCCTGGATAAGGAGGAGAAGAAAATATTTGAAAAAATGGAGCAATCCGATAGCTTTACACCCCGGCCCGAAAAGTCGGAGAGTGGTTTCTTCAACCGAATGAAAAACTTTTTTGAATGACCCTTATTACCGCCGATGCAGTTGTCAAGGACTACAATGGTCACCGGGCACTGAACAAGGTTTCTCTGCAGGTTCCGGAAGGAAGTATCTACGGACTCCTGGGGCCAAATGGTGCAGGGAAAACCACCCTGCTGAGAATCATCAACCAGATCACAGGACCCGACGAAGGGGCCATCCTTTTCCGTGACCAGCCCATCGGAAGCGAGCATCGCGGACTCATTGGCTACCTCCCGGAGGAAAGAGGCCTTTATAAAAAAATGAAGGTTGGAGAACAGGCGCTCTACCTGGCTCAGCTCAAGGGCATGAGCAGGCAGGATGCCCTTAAAGCGCTGAAGCTCTGGTTCGAAAAATTTGAAATCACAGCCTGGTGGGATAAGAAGGTGGAGGAACTTTCCAAGGGAATGGCACAGAAGGTTCAGTTTATTACCACCGTACTCCACGAACCCACCCTCTTGATTTTTGATGAACCTTTCAGCGGTTTTGACCCCATCAATGTGAATCTGCTGAAGCATGAGATCCTTGAGATGAGGGACAAGGGGGCCACCATCATCTTTTCCACCCACAACATGGCATCGGTGGAAGAACTCTGCGATCACATCACCCTGATTAACCAGTCGGAAGTGATACTGCAGGGTGAAATCAAAAAGGTGAAGGAGCGGTACAAGGCCAACAAATACAGGGTACTCTTCAAAGGAGAAGCTGATAATCTGAGCCGGGGACTGGAAACGGGTTATGAACTTCTGCAGATGGATGAGAACAGCAGGGGTCAGGAGGCCACCATCCGGGTTACCAAAGACGGGAGCTCAAACGATTTACTTAAGAACCTGGTTCAGATCACAGAAGTAAAAGCCTTCCAGGAGATACTTCCTGACATGAACGATATTTTCATCCAGGTGGTGAAAGACGCGGGTAATAAAAACATGCAGGCATGAAAAGCATGATATCACTCATCATAAACCGGGAATATATGACCCGGATCCGGAAGAAGTCCTTCATTATTATGTCCATCCTGGGGCCCTTTATTTTTGCAGCCTATGTGCTGATCCCCATGTATTTTGCCACCATGGAGGACAAGGATGAAAAGAAGGTTGTGGTCCTGGACGAATCAAAATTATTTACCGAATACGGTCCCGATGGCGCCACTTGTGTGATCCCCGACAGGGAATTCCTGAAATTTCAGATTATTGAAGGCGTTCCGCTGGAAACCTTCAAGGAAGGCTTCGACGAATCGGGCTACTATGCCATCCTCTTCATCCCCGCAAACCTCATGGCCTCCGACATGGCCATTATCTATTCCACCAAACAGGTTTCCCTGGAAGTGAGTGAGCATATCAAACGATCCATGGAGAATGAGATCGAGCACCTGAAGCTGGCTGCCAATGACATTCATGACATCGAAAAGATTCTTGCTGAAGTGGAAACCTCGGTGAACCTTCGCATTGCCAAATGGACCAAAGGATGGGGAGAGCCAGGAATCCCATACCGGTGTGGTCATGGGCATAGGCTACATGGGCGGCCTGCTGATCTTCTTTTTTATTTTCTTTTTTGGCTCCCAGGTGATGCGTGGTGTTATTGAAGAAAAGGTAAGCCGGATCATTGAGGTCATTGTGTCTTCGGTGAAGCCCTTCCAGCTTATGATGGGTAAAATCATCGGGGTGGGTCTCACCGGTCTGACCCAGTTCCTGATCTGGATTGTGCTGTCGGCATTGTTGATTACCGGACTGAAGGCAGCTTTCTTTCCCGAACTGAACCAGACGCCCACAGAACAGGTGGTGGGCTCGGGCCTCTTCGACGAAGCTACAGTTGAGGGTGCCGATGCCGTTCCCGGATCCATGCTCTCGGGAGATGATATGGATACGGCCATGGAAATTTTTTCTTCCCTGAGGAATCTGCCCATTGGCATGCTGGTGGGAGCCTTTCTTTTCTACTTTATCTTTGGCTACCTGCTATATGCTGCCATGTTTGCAGTTGTAGGATCTATGGTGGACAATGAGACGGATACCCAGCAACTGATCCTGCCGGTGATTCTGCCTCTGATTCTGGGCATCTATGTAATGATCGGGGCGATTAATAATCCCGATGCAGCCCTCCCCTTCTGGTTCAGCCTGATTCCCTTTACTTCACCCGTGGTTATGATGGTACGCATCCCCTTTGGGGTACCCTGGTGGCAGGTGGCCGTTTCCGGATCACTGCTGATTGCCACTTTTGTGGGAATGACCTGGATGGCAGGAAAAATCTACCGTACCGGCATCCTTATGTATGGGAAAAAGATCAGCTACAGGGAAATCTGGAAATGGCTTCGTTATCCTTCTTAAAAAAACGTAGCTTTGGTTTAGCCAGGAATACGTTTTTTTTAACATGAGAATCCAACAATGATCGCCATCCTCGATTTTGGGACCAATACCTTCAACCTGCTCATCGCCGAGCGAAAGGAACGCAGTTTTAACATAGTTTTCACCAGTAAGCAGCCAGTAAAGCTGGGACACGGTGGAATTCAGATGAACCGCATCACGCCCGCTGCCTTTGAAAGGGGCTACACGGCCATCCAGAATCACATGGAAAGCATTAAAAAGTATGAGGTGGAAGAGGTACGGGCCTTTGCCACTTCGGCCATCCGAAATGCCAGTAACGGACAGGTATTTGTGGACGAGGTGCAAAAAAGATATGGCTTTCGGGTCAGGGTCATTCCAGGTGATCGCGAAGCGGAGCTGATTTACAAGGGGGTTAAGCAGGCCTATCCGATGGACAGGAAAAAGGTGATGATCCTGGATATTGGAGGGGGCAGCAATGAATTTATCATTTGCGACGACCAGGGAATCAGCTGGAAACAGAGTTTTGAACTGGGCATGGCCCGCATCCTTGAACTCTTTGAGCTTTCTGATCCCATCACCCACGAGGAGATTCATGCCCTTGAGGCCTATTTCAGACATGAACTGGGCCCCCTCTTTGAGGCCGTAAAAAAGGAAAAACCACGTACCCTGATCGGGGCTTCAGGTTCCTTTGACACCTTTTATGCCATGATTGGCAGCCAGGAAGGCCTTGTTGACGATTCGGGACACAGCCGGCTGCTTCCCATGACTGAATTCAGGCGCATTCACCAGCAACTGCTTCGTTCCAGTCATGCGGAAAGAATGAATATGCCGGGCATGGAACCCGTTCGGGTGGATATGATTGTCCCCGCAGTGATCTTTGTAAGTTTTGTGATGCGCGAATTTAAGATCAGGCAACTGGTTCAATCGGACTTCGCCCTTAAGGAAGGGGCTATTTCCGAGCTGGTGGGTATTTAAGTTCCATTGACGATTTACGAGTTACATCTCGTATTTTCAAGAGCTACAGCTCGTATTTTGTATTTCTTTATCTCGTAATACTATAAAAGCTTTTTAGTAGATTTACCATCCTGTAAAAACAAGAATCAAAGCTGATGGCAAATATCCTGGTAATAGACGACGAAAGAAGCATCCGAAATACCCTGAAGGAAATCCTGGAGTATGAGAAATTCTCAGTGGATCTGGCTGAAAACGGAATCGAGGGACTGGAGAAATACAGTAAGGGAAGCTACGACATCGTCCTCTGCGACATCAAAATGCCGGAGATGGATGGACTGGAGGTGCTTGAAAAGCTTTTTGAAGCCGAAGGTGAAGCCCAGGTAATCATGATATCCGGTCACGGAAGTGTGGACAATGCTGTGGAGGCCATAAAAAAAGGAGCCTACGATTTTATAGAAAAACCCCTTGATCTGAACCGCCTGCTGATCACTGTCCGTAACGCCCTGGACAAGACCAGCCTGATAAGCGAAACCAGGGTCCTGAAGAAAAAAGTAGCCAAGGGCTACGAAATGATCGGGGAATCCAGTGCCATCGAACACATTCGGGAGATGATCGATAAGGTGGCCCCCACCGATGCACGGGTGATGATTACCGGATCCAACGGGACCGGAAAAGAACTGGTGGCACGCTCTCTGCATGAAAACAGCAATCGGGCAGCATCCCCCTTTATCGAGGTCAATTGTGCAGCCATTCCTTCTGAACTGATCGAGAGCGAACTATTCGGACACGAAAAGGGAGCCTTTACCTCGGCCATTAAACAACGCAAGGGAAAGTTTGAGCAGGCGGACGGGGGTACTATTTTTCTTGACGAAATTGGCGACATGAGCCTCTCTGCCCAGGCCAAGGTATTAAGGGCCCTTCAGGAGAACAAGATTTCAAGGGTGGGAAGTGACAAGGACATCTCTGTGAATGTAAGGGTGCTGGCGGCCACCAACAAAAACCTGAAGGAGGAAATTGCTAAAAGCCAGTTCAGGGAGGACCTCTACCACCGACTGAGTGTGATTCTGATCCATGTGCCCTCCCTCAATGATCGTCTGGAGGATATCCCCCTGCTGGCCGAGCACTTTAACGCCCTGATTTGTGAGGAGTACGGCACCCAGCCAAAAATAATCACCGATGATGCCATTAAGGAGCTTCAGAAGATCAACTGGACGGGGAATATCCGTGAGTTCCGCAATGTGCTGGAACGCCTGATCATCCTTTGCGAAAAGGAAATCACCGGCAAGGATGTGATTGCCTTTGCCATGCCCATATCCAGGTAGCGTTAGAACAGGTAATCAGAGCTCTGGTATGGCTTCAGTCCCATGGCCAGGATTTCCTCCAGCATGCCCTCGTAAATGAGATAGTTATCCACGGCCTGCTCTGCTGGAATCCGTTCAAAGAAATAGATTTCATAGGTATAGCCCCCCAGAACAGTGAAGGGTTCATGTTCCCGTGTGAGGTGAAAAAGCCGGAATCCCGGATTATTCATCAGGTTTTCAAGTGGCAATCTGCCTTCGTTTGGGCCAAAATGGGCATCCCATATGACAATCTCACCCACTTTTACCGAATTTTCGGGATGTTCACGGTCAGGAATAAACCAGCCATTCTCGCTACTGTCATAGGGATTTGTCTTTAAAAAATGAGGGAAGAAGGGATTAAAATAGAAGACCTTTCTTCCTGTGTACTCCGACTGCAGCATCCAGTCTGATGCATCCTTTACAATGCGCTGGGTTCCCTCCAGGGGTACCGGTATTCGGTATATTTTGTAGGGGATGGTGACCAGGAAGACAGCCAGAATTGCGGTAGCAATATATTTTAGCACCCGGTTTACCGGAATCAGATCCATCAGGCTACTCCAACCCAGTGCAGCAAGGAGAACTGCAGAAGGCAATACAGCAACGATCACGCGGATCATGCCCACCGAATTACCCATCCCCTTCCACCAAACATATGAATGAGCCGTAAAATAAGCAAAGAGCGGCAGGTAGCCCACCAGCATCTGCATCAGCCAATCTTTCCTGGGTCTGTCCCGTTTTAGCAGCGGATTGGTAAGCCAGGCAAGCAGGCCAAGAAGAATCAGCATGGCCAGGGGGATTCCAAAGATGTATTTGGTGGCATGTACATAGTGCAGTAACTCGCCGCTGCCATAAATGTCTTTTGCATTGCCACTGTATGGCATCCTGTGAATAAGCCACAAAATATCATCGAAGTGAAAGCTTCCCACGATGCTGTAGAAAACAAAGCCAAAAAACAGGAAGGGAAGGGCTTTCCATTGTTTTTCCCAGGCAAGGGCAATAAAAAACAGGGGTAAAATCACTGCCCCTTCGGTACGGACAAAGGGAATGAAGGAAAGCAGGATGGCCGACCAGATATAGTTCTTTCTAAAAAAAAGAAATATAGACAGGATTAAAACCAGGCTGAAAAGAATCTCTGTCATCCCACTGATCATCAGTACCGTGTAAAGGGGAGATGAGATCAGCATAAAGATGGTGATGATGGGGATGGAGATTTTCAAGAGCTTTGCTGTCCGGTAAGTAAAATAGGCTGTGGCTGTACCGGCAAGCACATTAAAGATCCTTACCCCGTTGAAACCCAACTGGGCAAAGGGCGACATCAGGGCAGTAAAGAAGGGCTTGCCCCACTGGTCCAGAAAAAATTCGGGATGCTGAAAGGCATACCTGGCCAGCTGATAATGGTTCACATCATCTGCCCCACCGTGGGTTCCCTCAGACAGAAAAAGCAGGACGGTATCCACTGCAACGATGGCCAACAGGATTAAGGCTACCAGGTAGCGCTCTGATTTTTGAAACCTTTCATTCATCGATATACTCTTCGGTTAAAAAGTCCGTATTTAATAATGCAATATATGGCTCTGAAACCATCTTTCCAGTTTATTTTTTTTCCTTCCGCATAGGTCCGGCCATAATAGGAAATACCTACCTCATAGATGCGAACCCCGGGAATCCGGGCAATTTTCGCTGTAACCTCCGGTTCAAAACCAAAACGGTTTTCGCGCAGGTAAATCTTTTTAATGATTTCTGAGCGGAACATTTTGTAGCAGGTTTCCATATCGGTCAGGTTCAGATTATTGAACATGTTCGAAAGGAAGGTCAGCATGCGGTTGCCCAGTGAATGCCAGAAAAAAAGAATGCGGTGGGGTTTTGACCCCATGAATCTGGATCCATAGACCACATCCGCCTGTCCCCTGCGTATGGGTGCAAGCAGCTCTCTGAATTCCTGCGGATCATATTCCAGATCAGCATCCTGTACCACGATGTAATCTCCATCTGCCTCATCAATACCCCTGCGTATGGCAGCCCCCTTTCCCATATTCTTTTCCTGGTTGAAGAGCCTGATGGAGAGACTGGATGCTTCTGATTTATCCTTCATATGAGGCTTTTAGTTCCGATCGCTGGAGCAATCATTGACCACAACGACTTCAATCTCATACCCTCTATCTCCAAACCGCTTACCTCATCCAGTATCCGCTCAATGGTCTTCTTCATTATATGCCGGAATAATAATGGATAGCTTCTGAACTGGACTTACCTTGACCATAATAATCCTATTTTTTATGCTTTCAAGTTTCAAGGCACAGGGTGCTTTGAAAACATACAAACCTAATAAAAAAATCTATGTAGGATTTGATCAAATAATCCGATGAGACAGCGTTTCCAGATATTGCATTTCTCATGGTGGCAATTGCTTATCTTCTAGTTATTTGATTTTAGCTTGTATATTTCAGTGGCACCAGTCTGCCCAAGCTTATCCCCGAGGATCTCATCCACGTTCTCCATATCAGGGTTATTTTCGCGGTTGACGAGGATCACATACTCAATACCTGCCTCTTTAAGCCTTACTACCTTCTCATCCACTGGCAGGCGGCCAAAAGTCTGGGAAAATCGGTCAATCCCTTTCGGTTACACAAATAAAGAGAAATATTGATGCTTGGGTCCGGAGTACAGTGAACTCTTGCCGAACGGTCGATTCCCAGTTCTTCCAGGTAGGGCTCTATGTCATACCAGGCGATATTTTGCATCGAGCTGGTAGTAGTTCCAATCATCATTGCTGTACCTGAATTCATTTTGCGATCGCATCTGTATACCAGTCCCAGAATCATTCCCCAGCCACCATTTTTGGTCCACGGGGAGGCATATAAGTTCGCGGCCATGTTCTGGCCCAGCGCAAAAAGTGAGAGGCAGACTGGCACCAGGATGAAGAGATTATTAATCTGGTAGTAGTCATGATTCTTCATAGATCTGAAAAACAGCAGGGTAAAGGCAACGCGCCCAGGAAGGAAAGAATGCTGAGCCGGTACCAGAAACGATTGCCCTTTTTATAAAATGGGCAGCATACCCAGGAAGAGAACCAGGGAAAGTATCAGGAAGATCCTGTTATGATAATCGCCATGCCTGAACCAGTACTTCATCCTATCCAGTACTTCCTGAATTGATTCCTGGTTCAGATATCCAGATAGGCCTTGTCTCCACGGCAGAAACACTTCCTGATGCGCATCTGAGTAGACTTTCGCGTAGTAGTACCACCCTGCGATCAGGACCAGATACTCCAAGGTAAGAAATGATGTGCTTAAACTTAAATGAAAACATGATTCGGCACCCGGTTGCCGCAGTCGGCCCATCAGATCCAGCACAGCCACCCCACCCAGTCCGAAGTAGGGCAGCAGGGAAGAAGTTTTGATTAAGCCGGCCAGGAGAAAGAAGAGCATGGAAACCAGCCAGCTCCTGAAGAGCCGCTTTCAGAAAATTTCAAAAAATAATATAGTCCTCCGAAGGTAAGTGATAGTGATACTGCATCGGGAATGAAGCCATTCAGGTAAAATACATAGACGGGTGAGGTGAAATATAATCATGGGAATCACCCCGGCATAAAACCAGTCTTTCGTGACCATATAGGAGGCTTTAAAAAGGTAGATCAGTCCCATGTAGCCTATGGCCACCTGAACCAGCCTGAACCAGATTTCATTTACCCCGAAGACCCTGTAAAAAAGAGATATGATGAAATAGATCAGGGGGAACTCGACCACGGTTATGTCGGAGGTGATAATTATCTGCCAGCAGGGCATTGGTCTGGGTGGTAAAGAAACTCCCGCCGTAGTAAAGTTGACAGGAAATGCGGCACTTACGCAACTTCTCCACTGGTGTATCCCACAGGGTCTCATGGAGAGAATTTCGTGATAATTGTACAGCAGTCCGACAGCGAGCAGGATAACAAAAAAGAGGTACTCTGGTCTCAGGTGTTTTAGCTTGATCGGCTTCATTTATCGATGGTCCTTTTGAAACATACAAACCTACTTAAAATATTTTATGTAGGTTTGATGAAACATTCACAAAGACCGAGTTTATATGGCCATTTTGTCCACTTCGATCATAATTCCCGCCTACAATGAAGAGGAGGCGATCGGAGCAACACTGGAAAGATTGGTGGAGCTGAAATTCCACGAGAAATATGAGATATTGTAGTTGATGACGGCTCTTCGGACAGGACCGCCGATATTGCCAGTGGCTACCCGGTGAAACTTATTCGCCATCACGTTAATAAGGGATATGGGGCCTCACTGAAAACCGGGATTCGTCGGGCCAAAAGCAGCTACGTGATTATGATGGATAGTGATGGTCAGCATAATCCGGATGATATCACCCGGATAGAGGACATGCTGGGGGAGTACGACATGGTTATCGGCGAAAGAAGCAAGGGCTCCTTCCAGGTTAAAAGAAGAAAGGCCGGGAAACGTCTGATCAGAAAGATTGGCGAATACCTGGTGGAGCAGAAACTACCTGACTATAATTCGGGTTTCAGGGGCTTCAGAAGGGAAGAAATTGCCAGGCATGCTCCACCTGATGCCCAATGGCTTCTCCTTTTCCACCACCTCCACCCTGGCCTATCTGAAGGAAGGGTATAACATCGGCACGCTTCCCATTGAAGTAAGTGAGCGCGTGGGCAGAAAGAGTAATGTAAAAATGGTAAAGGACGGTTCCAAAACCATCCTCCTGCTTTTCAGAATCATTATGCTGTTTAATCCGCTGAAGGTATTCTTCCCCATCTCCATTTTCACCTTCCTGGCCGGGCTTGGATTCGGAATTGCCGGATTTCATCTTTTATGACCGTTTCTCCAACGGAGCGGTTGTGCTCACCATGCTGGGGATGTTCCTCTTTTTTATTGGTCTGGTTGCCGACCAGATCTCCATTCTGAACCGCAGGAAACAGTAGCATGGGCAAGGCTATTCCGAAAAACACTGGAAAGACAGTGATGTGGAAGCCCACTGGGATAAAGTGGCCTCCATTTACGTGAAAGAGAATGAACGGGTTAAGGATACCCACGATCAGCGCTTTGAGATCACCATGAAACTGCTGGAGCTGGGGCCGAAGATGAAGATCCTGAACATCAGCAGCCGCGACGGGGAAGCCAGTGATTATATTGAAAGGGAAGAGCCGGACTGTGTGGTAAGTAATGCGGAAATCTCGGCCGGACTGATGAAGGTGGCAGGGGAATTGAGACCGGGGATCAGGCAGGTGAAGATTGAAACTTACTCCTCCCTTCCCTTTGCGGACGGAGCCTTCGACAGGGTCCTTTCTCTGGAAACCCTGGAGCATGTGGCCGAACCCCTCCGTTTCCTTGAGGAGCTTTACCGCGTCAGCACCCCGGATGCCATCCTGGTTCTGACCTGCCCGCCGGCCACCAGCGAAATTCCCTATCGGGTTTATACCGCTCTTTTTGGGGGTCATGGCGAGGGGCCTCACCGCTTTCCTCCATCGAATAGGGTAAAGCTGATGTTTGAAAAAACCGGGTGGGAACTGACCCATCACCGGGGGACCATTCTAATGCCTGTGGGGCCACCGGGGCTGAAGCGCACGGGCCGAGAAAATGATGGAGCGCTTCCAGAATACATTTATTTCAGAATTGGGTATCCGCCAGGTATATGTCTGTAAAAAACGCTAAAAACGAACTGGAAGCGCATCATGCGCTCGGAGCTCTGCAATCGTTGCGGAAGCTGTGTGGGCCTTTCGGGTGGAGCCATAGAATTTGGGAGCCGGGAGGGAAAGTACCTTCCCGAATTCAGGAAAGCGCTTGATGAAGAAAGCTGCGAAAGAATCCTTGCATGCCTGTGCCGGAAAAAATTTCTCCTTTCCCGGAATACCGCGGGCACTTTTTCGCACGATGCACCCCATTTCCATCCCTACACCGGTCCTTACCACTTCTCTGCACATTGGTTTTGCCGCGGGGAGGAAGTAAGATCAAGGCGGCGCAAGCGGTGGCATCCTTTCAAGCATCCTGATTTATCTGCTGGAGTATAAGAAAATAGACGGTGCCATTGTATGCCGTATGTCGCACGAAAAACCCTGGCTCACCGAGCCCTTTATCGCCACCACCCGCGAGGAGATCCTGGAGGCGGCCCAGAGTAAATACATCATCACCTCGGTCAATGAGATCCTGGAACACTCTGCCTCCTTTGAAGGGAAGCTGGCCTATGTGGGCCTGCCGGGTCAGGTTCAGTCCGATCCGGAAACTACAGACAGGCAGGTGATAAGTCCGTGGCCAATATCCACTATATTTTTGGACCCTACTACGGGAATACCCTGCACTTCTCATCCATCCGAAGCTTTCTCAGATCCTACGGTGAGAAGGACTACAGGTCCATTAAAAGCTCTGGTTCAGATACGGGGAGTGGCCCGGCAATATGCGGGTGGAGATGCAAAATGGCAGGGTGATTGAGTTGAAAAAATTCCACGCCAACTACCTGATTCCCTTCCACATTGTCCGCAACAGCCTTTACTGCACCGATTTCACCAACGAATTCACCGATCTCTCAGGCGGGGATGCCTGGGCGCCGGTTTATGAAGAGCGGGGTAAGGGTTTCTCCATTGTGATGGCCCGTATCCCAAAAGGGAGAGGATCTTATCCGTGAGATGCAGGCTGCCGGATGGCTTGAACTTCAGGACCTGGCCGAAAGGGAAGCCATTGATATGCATTCACATGGCTACGACTTTAAGAAACGCGGGGCCTTTATCCGGATCACGCTTTCGGAAGATGGCTTTCAAAAGCATCCCTGACTATGGGTATAAGCTGGGGCCCTTCCCGGCCAAAAGGGTAGTGATGGAGCTTATTATCTCCGGCCTCTTCCTGGTACTTGGGACCCGGCTTGCCAGGTGGACCGTGGAACGCTTCTCTCCCACCTTCATCGGCAAGATTTTTGAGAAAAGCAGGAAGAGCTGGAAAAAATCCACACACAACATTAAAAGAGAATCCCTGGGCTGATGAAAAAATCTCTCAAAAGATGGATATTCTTTGCCCTGCACCTGGTGGGCTTTGTCCTCCTGTGGCTGGTCCTGAAGGATCTTAAATGGAATCAGTTCTTCGATGAGTTGCGCTCCTACCCTGCCTGGAAATATGCCGCAGGGCTGGGTCTGCTCAGCTTTGTATACATTGCCAAATCATATCGCTGGCATAGCTTAAACCGCAGTTTCGGCATCAAAACAAGCTGGAAGACCGCCCTGGTTTTTTACCTTTCTGCAGGCTTTCTGAGTGTAGTAACCCCGGGCCGACTGGGAGAATTTGCCAAAATTTTCTTCCTGAAACGGAAATATGGCATCGACACTGCAGCGGCCACCTCATCGGTCATCCTCGACCGGGTCTGGGACGTCCTTATTCTGAGTCTCTTTGCCTCGCTTTCCATGGTACTTCTCTTCTCCGGACCCGGAGAGAGCCTGCTTTCGCTTCTGCTCATGGGAGCCTTTTTCATCATATCCCTTCTGGTGGTACTCGTCCCTGCCGCACTCTTCAGACCGCTGCTTCTGATCACAGTCAGGTTTAAGGGGATAAATCAAAAAGTGGAGAATCTGTATGAGCTGTGGAATAACCCAACGCTATAACAATTTTGCGTCATCCCTGCTGATTACCCTTTTTTCCTATGCGGCACTTTTTGTCATCCCCCTGATATTTTCGGCCGGGACGGCCTATCCCATTCAGCTGAGGGATGGGGTGGGTGCCGTATCCATCTCAAACATCCTTTCCTTCATCCCGGTCACCATAGCAGGCTTTGGAACCCGTGAACTGGTATTCTCCGAGGTGTGGAAACTGAGCCTTTATCCCAAGGAGGTGGCCATATCCATTTCTACCTGCTACTTTATTGTCACCTACCTTGGCTCTCTGCTTGTGGGTGGTGTGGTTTACCTGGTGAACCTGAAAAATCTTTACCGTCCGGCCGAGCTCCGTAAGATGAAGGAATCGGATCCTGTTTAAAAAGGGATCCCTCCTAAAACTGGAAATAAATAAAGGGTTGCAGATCGGCCGACCAGGACTGGTAAATCACAAAAATGGATACTATGGTAATGATCACTTTTTGCCAGAGGGGCGTATCGATAAAAGCATTGAGTAGCCTGAGTTTCCATGATTGGGGAACCCAGTGGGTGAAATAACCCAGGGCCATGACCGCAAAAACCAGGCGGTAGCTCCAGAGGACATTGGGAATAATGGCCCCGTCAAAGTTTTGGAAGATCTGCCTGATCAACTGGTTGGCCTTTTCCATGGATTCGGAACGGAACCAGATCCTTGTGAAGGTGATAAATATAAAGGTGTTGGCAATCTTCCAGAATCTCACCGCCCAGTGTTTGCTGTGCTCATAAGGACTTACCTTCCTCCATTGCTTATAGATAAGCAGACCCAGTCCGTTCAGCCCACCCCACACCAGGAATTGCCAGCTGGCCCCGTGCCAGAGACCACCCAGAAGCATGGTAATCATCAGGTTAACATCGGTCCTGATTCGTCCCTTTCTGTTGCCGCCCAGGGGTATGTAAAGGTAGTCTTTGAGCCAGCTCGAAAGGGAAATGTGCCAGCGCTTCCAGAAATTACCCACAGAGGTGGCCTTGTATGGCGAATTAAAGTTTTTGGGCAACCTGAATCCCAGCAGGAGGGCCACTCCAATGGCGATGTCGGTATAGCCGGAGAAATCCACATAAACCTGAAGCGAGTAGCCAAATAATGCCGCCAGGTTTTCAAAGCCTGAAAAACCAGTTGGATTGGCAAAAACCCTGTCCACGAAATTCAGTGCGATATAATCACCAATGAACATCTTTTTAAAGAGTCCCTTGAGGATGAGAAAGAGGGCAAAACCGAATTCTTCCATGGAAAGGCTGTAGCGCTTGTACAGCTGGGGAATAAATTCAGAAGCCCTAACAATGGGACCGGCCACGAGCTGGGGAAAGAAGGAGACATAGAAACCAAAATCCAGGATGTGCCTTACGGGATCGACCTTACCCCGGTAAACATCTACCGTATATGAGATGGTCTGAAAGGTATAAAAGGAAATGCCCACAGGAAGCAGGATCACCCCCACATCGAAATGGGATCCGGTGAGCTGGTTCGCCCAGAGGCCCAGGTGGTTTACTACCTCAAAATCCAGCCTGAAAATCTTGTTGATGGTATCCACAAAGAGGTAGCCATATTTGAAATAGGAAAGCATGAAGAGATTAATCACCACGCTCATGGCTACCCCGAATTTTTTCCAGCCGATTTTCCTGGCCCGATGAATCATATTTCCCAGATAGTAATCGGAAAAGGTGGAAAATACCAGGATTATAAAAAAGAGACCCGAGGTTTTCCAGTAAAAGAAAAGACTGGCTGCAAAAAGAAAGGCATTTCGCATGGCCCGCTGCCGGTATATCCCCGAATAGATAAGCAGGACCACAGCATAAAAGGCCCAGAAAAAGAGCCCCGTAAAAATAAGCGGCTTTTCAGGATTATAGAGGAATATGTCAGTGAGTACCTGCTGCAAGATTCCCGTTCTTTGATTGATATTCCTGATACTCCTGATACTCCTGATACTCAAGCATCAGGGCATTATAGAACATCTCACCCACCAGGTTGATCCCCAGGTTGGAAAAATGAATATAGTCTGTATTTGCCAGGGGGGGGTCTGAATTCACGAAGGAAGGCATGGAGTTGTGTCCTCCCATAGCCTCGTAGAGATCCCAGAAGGCAAAACCCGCTTCCATGCAGGCATTCTTCAGTGCATCCCGCACAGGCTCCACACCGGGGTAGCTTTCAAAGTAACCCTTCACCTTCCTGGACATGTCGGCCGGACCAATAACAATGACCGGTACGCCCGGACAAAGCTCCTTCATGAAGTCAAGCTCCTTTTTAAAGGAACGCTGGTAGCGCGTCGGATTGATATAAGGAATCACATTTCCACCATATTGCAGGATGATGAGTCCGGGTGCAAGATACTCCATCATCTTCATCTGTTGCTCCCGGTTCATTTTGGTAAAAACCAGTCCTGACCCGCCCCGCATGGCAATGTTGTCCATCTGAAGGCCCCTGTGTGACTCGAAGGAAATTCCATAGATACGCCCCCCCTGTGGAAGGTCCAGGGAGAGGGTAAGCTCTTTGATGGGGGAATTATGCCTGTAATCGGCCACACTGAAGCCATCTGGAATGCCTGTAATGGTATCTGTTATGGTATCGTTTACTTCAAAATTCAGAGCAGCCTCCCTCACATAAGAATGCATAAAAACCCGGACCCGGTCTACCGTACCCTTGTGCCGGGAGGCATTGAAGGTATAATGCAGCTTGGGCCACTGCTCTTCCCTTGGCGAGGGCACCGAGGTGAATGCACCCATCACACCATATACATTATGCTTGATGGTCGAATCCCGTTTCCTGAAAAAAGTATAGCGAAGCCACTCCCCCTCCTGCTCCTGCCTGTAGGCCAGATTCCCTCCATAGATGGGGATGGCCGGTACCAGACCAGTCCCTGATCCCCCAAACTGCTTCTGAAGACGAAACCTGATCAGGGCTGTCATCCGGTCATTCTCAATCTGGGAATCCCCGAAATGCATAATCCTGACCCGGGCCAGGGAATCATCCAGGAGTCTCTGGAGCTGGGAAAAAAAGGGGAATAGCAGATTGTCACCCCCTTCGGTAAAATGCATGGGATATACCGATCGCTTAAGGCTGTCGGTATTGGCGGGTAAAACAGCTGGTGGCGGTGGCGGTGGCGGTGGCGGTGGTGGATCAGCCTCCTTTATCTTAATTTCCTTTGGCTTAGCTTCCTCTGCTTTTGCCCTGCTGACAGGTACGATATCTTCTGCGACGATTTGCACTGCGGGCAGTTCCCCAGCGGACAGCTCAAATACAGCTTCCGGATCCTCCGTTACCGTGGAGGCCTCCCAAAGCTCCTTTACCACCTCATCCCTGTCCTGTTCGCTTCGGTTAAGATCATCGATATTCATGAACTTGAGATGAATATCCGGCTTAACTGAAATCCCCTCGCCTGGGAAAATAAGGGCAAGGAGAAACAGCAAGAGTGCAACTGTGGTAAAAAAAATGAAGATCCGCAGTGGCTTCATATTTCAAATATAGCTTACAGCCGGGGAATAACAAATGGGACTTATCCCTTTGGTTTGATCTTGATGACCTGTCCGGGCTGTATTTTTGACGAATTGCTGATATTGTTCAGCCGGGCAATGTCATTTTCGGACACTCCGGGGTAGAGTTTCGCAATTTCCCAAAGGGTATCACCCGATTTTACCTTGTAGGTAATGTAATCTGCCGTTTGTGCTGCCGCAGACTGGGATGCAGCGCCCCCGGTAATTGCTCCCGCTGAAGCTGACGTTGACTGACTGCCGGAGCCTGAAGGTACTTCTCTTCCTGCAAACTTCTGTTTCTGGGCAAAGCTCATGTTATTAAGTGCTTCGTAGCGGGCCGATTTACCCTTGGGTTTGTATATCACCAGTTTCTGACCGGAACGGATGCGGTTCCCGCTGATGTTGTTCCAGTAACGAAGGTCAGATGCCCGGATATCATACCAATCTGCGATATAGCCCACATTATCCCCCGACTGTACGGTATAGTAGAGTTTATCATATTTATCAGGCGGAAGGTCGACCTTATAGCTTGCAGAGTAACTCTGAGGGGTGGCGACCTGCTTGCTCGGGTCGAAGAATATGGAATCCTTATATGCAAAAATACTGTCCTGCAGATCGATGAAGGAGGCTGTATATTCCATGGGAAACTTAATGGCGTAAGGATGCCTGGTGGTGCCGGGAATAATGTCAGCCCTGTACTGGGGATTCATATCCCGCAGTTCCTTTATGGGAAGGCCAAGGACTTCAGCCACCTGTTTGAGATGCAATTCCTCATAAACCATAATGCTGTCCACAGCCCTGGAAAGGGTGAGTGGTGCAGGGCTGATCAGGTGATCCTGGTAATGGTTCATGGTGTAAGAGGCTGCAATGAAGGCAGGCACATATCCACGGGTTTCCCTGGGCAGGTAATAATAGATTTGCCAGAAATCACGTCTGCCTCCCGAACGTCTGATGGCCTTGTTCACATTACCCGGCCCGCAGTTGTATGCTGCAAGCGCAAGGGTCCAGTCGCCATACATCCCGTATAAATCCCTGAGGAAGCGGGCCGCAGAATGGGTAGCTTCCACCGGATCCCTTCGCTCATCCACCAGGGAGTTGATGGTAAGGCCATAGTGCTTTCCCGTACTGTACATAAATTGCCAGGTACCAACGGCACCTGCCCTGGATACAGCCCTGGGATTCAGGGCTGATTCGATGATGGCAAGATACTTAAGCTCATAGGGTACATCATAAAGATCAAAAATCTCCTCGAAAATGGGGAAATAATATTCTGACAGCCCCAGCATGGTTCTTACCTGTTCGCGTCTTTTGATGGTATAGAGCTGAATATAGTTCCTGACAATACGATTGTAGGTAAGATCGATCACCGAAGGAATGTCTGCAAGCCTGGCCAGGTATACAGAATCGGGGAAATCGGGTACCAGGGTATCGGCCCCGGCGTCGTACTGGTCCACCGGACTTTCCATGGACTGACTTACGTACCAGAGATTTACAAGGCTGTCCAGGTTATCGCCCGTCCTCAACTCCACTTCCCCCACCATGGAAAACTGATCCTGTATGGAGTCCAACAGGGGTATATTCAGGCTATCCTGCCCTCTCAACTGCACCAAACATATCAATAATATCAAAGCCTGCATCAGGGCCCTTTCTCCAATCTTCCTTCCCTTCATTATCTTTTTAGCTTAAAACTACATGTAAGGCCATAGGCATGGCCGGTTAAACTCCCGGGAGCCATAAGTGGCTGCAGCGTGGGCGAGATTCCCATTGAAAGTTCTTCATTCACGTCCCAGCTGTAAAGCTGGGCATCAACGTATGCGTCTATCACCTGGAGGGCATAAACTGCAATCATGGCAATGTAGCTCAGCTCCATGTTGCGCCTCCAGTATTGCAGGCCTCGTTCGCTATATTCCCCGGGATTGTCAACAAATCCCTTGCTATATTCCTTATACTGCTGGGTATTAAAGTTGATGGCCCAGCCTGCGCCACCTATGGCAGCCCAGACAATGGGTATTTTATAATATTTCCTGTTGTAAGCCTGTCCAAGTCCCGGTAAAACCAGGGCAAACATAATGGCCTTTGTGGGTGAATGGCTAACATCTTCCTCCACTGTTACAGTATCAGCCTGCAGCCTGACCCCTTCACGGACACGGGTCACTGTATCTCTTCCGTAAACCTCAGTCAGGGTATCGGATCTAACGATGTAAAGCTTACCTGTTGGTGAAAGGGTATCTGCCGCAGGCTGCCGGGAAAGGGTATCTGCTTCCTGACCCGAAGCACGTGCAGAAAAGATTGCAACAAAGAAAACGCTTAGGAAAATTCTGTTCATTTACCCGGTTTATCGAATATGCTCACGATGCGTTGTAAGTCCTCATCCGATTTAAAGGGTATAACGATGTGGCCGGTGCCTTTATTGCTTCGTTTGAACTCCACATTGGCTCCGAAATGGTGAGATAGATGCTCACGTAACTCTTCGTAATCGGATCTTTGCTTCGCCGGAACGGGCTCCTCCTCAGAAGATGGCGTCTTGGAACCGCGTGCAAGGGTCTCCACCTGCCTCACGGAGAGGTCCTGCGCCAGTATTTTTGTGAATACCTCAATTTGAAGTTCCTTATCCTCTATACCCAGGAGAGCCCGGGCATGCCCCATGGAGATTTTCTTCTCCCGGATGGCAGTCTGGATCTCAACCGGCAGATTCAGGAGCCTCAGGTAATTGGCTATGGTTGCCCTTTTCTTTCCAACCCTCGCCCCAAGTTTTTCCTGGGTAAGGTCGAATTCCTCAATGAGCCTCTGATAGGATATGGAAACCTCAATGGCATCCAGATCCTCCCGTTGTATGTTCTCTACCAGGGCCAGCTCCAGCATGGTATCGTCGCCGGCTTCCCGCACATAGGCGGGGATGCGTTTCAGACCAGCTAACTTTGCAGCACGAAGTCGCCTCTCCCCTGTTATCAACTGGTAGCTATTGTTGTCTGCCTTCCTTACCGTTATAGGCTGAATAATCCCATGCTCGGAAACCGATGCAACCAGTTCATTTAATGTTTCTTCATCGAAATGCGTCCTTGGCTGAAAGGGATTTACTGAGATATTGCTCAAAGGAATCTCATTAACAGCTGATGGCGAATGCACCAATTCCCTCTGCTGATCTTCGGGCACATCAATTAGTGCTCCCAGGCCCCTGCCCAACGCGTTTTTTTTAGCTGACATAGATTTCTTTCTTAATCCAATACTTTTTCTTCCTGCTTCAGGAGGGTTTGCTCGTTCCTCTGCAAAATTTCCCTGGCCAGGTTCAGGTAGCTCACGGCTCCCCTTGATTCGGCATCGTACAAAATGGCGGGTTTCCCAAAGCTGGGAGCCTCACTGAGTTTAATGTTCCGTTGTATAATGGTTTCAAAAACCATCTGCTGAAAATGCTTTTTCACTTCATCCACAACCTGATTGGATAAGCGAAGTCTGCCATCGTACATGGTCAGCAGAAAGCCCTCAATTTCGAGATCACGATTCAAACCTCTCTGGATGATGTTGATGGTATTGAGTAATTTACCCAGCCCCTCCAGTGCAAAATATTCGCATTGAACCGGAATGATCACTGAATCCGCAGCCGTCAGGGCATTGACTGTGATCAGCCCCAGGGAAGGAGAACAGTCGATGAGGATGAAATCATAATCATCTCTGATCTGGCCGATCACATTCTTCAGCATATATTCCCGCTCATTCATGTTCAGCATCTCAATCTCGGCACCCACAAGGTCAATGTGTGAGGGAATCAGGTCCAGCATCTCAATCTCACTGTTGAGAATAATCTTGCGTGGATCTGCATCCTCTATGAGACATTCATATATGCTGGTCTTTACCTTCTTGATATCAAAGCCGGATCCGGAAGTTGCATTGGCCTGAGGGTCAGCATCAATAATCAACACTCTCTTTTCAAGTACAGCCAGGCTGGCTCCCAGGTTGATGGCAGATGTGGTTTTTCCAACCCCTCCCTTCTGATTCGCTAAGGCAATTACTTTTCCCATGGGCTTTATTTTTCTGATTTACAGGGTTCAAATTTACTATTTTAGTGCCCCCTCCAATTTTTAGGCATTTCGTTATTGTAAACAAAAATTTTGCATTTATAAACACCTTTTCAACATTTTGAGCTCATAACCCCATAAGGTATTTACCCTCAAACCTTCAACAAATCACTAATCTCAGAATTGACTATCTTTGTCACAGTATAGAAGAAGCAGAATGACTAAAAACAATTGGATTGCCATTGTAAATAGGGCCGCAGGAGGAGGAAAAACGGAGCGGGACTGGCCTGAAATTGAACGGCAGCTCAGGAAACATGGAATAAAGTACGAGCCCTTTTTCACAAACAGGCGCCTCCATGCTGCCATTATCGCTAAAAACAAGATCAAGGAGGGCTACTCAAAGATCATTGTGGTTGGTGGCGACGGAACCATGAATGAGGTCATCAATGGTCTTTTTTCGCAGGTTCATATGCAAACCTCGGAGGTAATGCTGGGGATGATCTCTGTGGGCACCGGGAATGATTGGGCCAAAATGTTCAACATCCCCCTTGATTACGAAGAGGCCGTTCTTACCATCAAAAAACAGAAAACCTTCATCCAGGATGCAGGACTGGTTCAGTACACCAAAAACGGCAAGGAGTGGAATCGCTACTTTATAAATATCGCCGGAATGGGCTTTGGCGCAAAAGTGGTAGAGCGATCCAATCGTATGAAGGATAAAGGAAAAAGCAGCCCGATGTTATACTTTTATAACATTCTGGCCAGCCTTATGGGCTATAAAGCACAGAAGACAGACATTGAAATTGATGGAAAGGCATTCAACCGGAATATCTTTTCCCTCAATGTGGGCATCTGCAAATATAATGGAAACGGCATGATCCCGGTACCCCATGCAGTGGCCGACGACGGACTCTACTCAATTACCCTGATTAAAAAAATCGGAAAACTGAATCTGCTGGCTAACATAAATCGCCTTTATAACGGAAAAATAATCAATCACAGCCGGGTGGAAACCTATACGGGACAAACGATACAAATCGGGAGCCCTTCAAAGCTGATGATCGAAACAGATGGCGAGAGCCTGGGCCAGGGTCCGGTCAGTTTTCAGATTATCCCAAAAAGTGTGAGGGTTATTTCGGGTGAGATGTCGGCCTGATCTCAAAGAGCTTGGGCCAGTATTTTCCGGTGACAAAAAGACGCTGGCCTTCCTCATCCCAGGCAATGCCATTGAGTACATCGGTATTTGATTTCCGGTCGCCCGTCTTCAGGATGCCCTTCAGATTCATACGCCCTATGACCTTCCCGCTTTGCGGATCAATAATCACGATCTCATCGCTATAGTAGCGGTTTGCCCAGATTTTTCCATCGATATACTCCAGCTCGTTTAAAGAATCCACCGGCCCCAGATGATTGTACACCTCAATTTGCCTGTTGATGGTAAACAACTCCGGATCGAGAAAATAAATGACATGGGTGCCATCACTCATAATGAGCTCTTTTTTGTTATGGGTCAGGCCCCAGCCTTCCTTATTCTGGTAGTAAACCTTCTGAATCTCCTCGAAGCTTTCCCTGTCAAAAACAAATCCCACCTGGGATTTATAGGTGAGCTGATAAATGCGATCTCCCATCACTGTAATGCCTTCTCCAAAGAGAGAGGGGTCCATATTCCTGATCTTTTCAATTTTTCCGCTCTCAAGATCCACCTTCCTTAAGGAAGAGCTACCATAATTACCGGTCCCCTCATAGAGCCAGCCATCTGCGTATTGCAGGCCCTGGGTGTAGGCCTTTATATCATGGGGGTACTCTTTCACAAGGGTGTAGCCAATCTCCTCAGGAGTCAGGTCGGAAAGAAAGGTAATCTGACTGCTTTGATTTTCAATAAGGCCACCCGAAAAATAAACCTTTAGCCTGAATCCCGTTCTTCCGGTTTGCTGCGATTCCGCAGGAATTCTCGCTTCAAGCGGGCCTTCCTCCGGAAAACCTCCCGGAGACCTGAGGGTAAAAATCAGTGTGCCTCCCAGATAAATTTGTACGGAGTCCACCGAGGCTGTATCGGGGTATTCGAGCCGGACCGGGATGTCCTCACCAAGGGCCAGTCTGAGCGCATCACCGGGTTCCACCAGGCTTGAAATTCTTTTTTGAGCCGTGGTTTTCTCTTTTACAGGCGGATTCTTTTTCCCGGAAACTCCGTTTTTAGGACCACAGCCTGCCAGAAAGGCCGATAGCACCAGAAGCAAAAGACAAATTCTGCGCATCATAAATGGATTAGATGCCAAAGAGGCGCTTTAATAATGGACGCTTTGCAGGAAGGCTGTTCTGCTCCCATTGCAGGCTTGATTTGTCATCAGGGTTAATCAGGTGATATATCTCGCCCCAACCAAGCATGCCTCCGATATTTCTGTCATCAATAAATATATCCGCCTCAATCTTCCTGCTTGCATAGGCTTCATTAAATTCTTCCTCAGGATAACTCTTGTTCACAGCATAAAATTCAATGCCATTCTGCTTGCAAAATTCCACGGCCTCATCCAGTTCCTTTCCCGAACGGTAGGTCCAGAGGATCAGCAGGTGTCTCTGTTTCTGAAGTGCCCGCAGGGTATCAAAGGCAAAGAGAATCTCTTTCCCAATGGCAGGGTAACGGTGTTCAACTATTGTACCGTCAAAATCAACGGCTATTTTAAGAGGGTTTTCCATAAAACAGGGTCAAGAATTCGCTCAAAAATACAAAATCCTCTTAAAAAAGATCATCTACCGAAAGATATCTTTCCCCGGTGTCATAGTTGAAAGTCAGGATGGTGGATGCGGGGTCTGCTTCCTTCAGCAATTTACCCACTGCTGCAAAGGACGCCCCCGAAGAGATTCCTCCAAAAAGGCCTTCTTCCCGGGCTGCTCTTCGGGCATAATCATAGGCTTCTGATTTGGATACAGCAAAGGTTCCGTCCAGCAGGCCGGTATCCAGGTTCCGGGGAATAAAACCGGCCCCGATTCCCATAATGCCATGTGGAGAGGGTTCTCCCCCGGCAATGACCCTTGATTCCTCGGGCTCCACTGCGAAGACTTTTAATCCAGGCATCTCTTTCTTTAAGACCCTGGCAACACCTGAAATATGACCACCGGTACCCACACCGGTCACCAGATAATCAATCCCATCGGGGAAATCGGCCAGGATCTCCCTGGCAGTGGTGGCCTCATGGATGGCTGGATTGGCGCCGTTGTCAAACTGCGATGGGATCCAGGAGGAGTTTATCTCGGCAGCAAGCTCATCTGCCCGGGCTATGGATCCTTTCATTCCTTTTTCACGTGCTGTAAGTTCAATCTCAGCGCCGTAAGCCTTGAGGATGTTTCTGCGTTCCACTGACATGGATTCGGGCATGACCAGGATAATCCGGTATCCCTTAACCGCTGCCACCATGGCCAGTCCAATGCCTGTATTTCCTGATGTGGGCTCAATGATGGTGGAGCCTTTCTTTAGCAATCCCTTCTCTTCGGCATCCGAGACCATGGCATGGGCAATGCGGTCCTTGATACTCCCGCCCGGATTAAAACGTTCAAGCTTCACCCAGACATTGGCCGCTTCAGGAAACAATTTCCTCACCCTCAAATGAGGCGTATTTCCAATACTCTCCAGTATATTTTCGTATTTCATAATATTGCTCGTTTTTTTAAGCCGGCTTCGCCGGCGTTATATGCTGGCTTCGCCAGCGTTATTGGGTTAGGGGTTAGGGGTTAGGGGTTATTGGGTTATTGGGTTATGTTAGGTGGTTATTAAGGTTAATTATTACTTCTAACTCTACTTAACTCTCAACCATTAACTTCTAACCTATTAACTTCTAACTATTAACTTCTAACCTATTAACTTCTACTATTAACTTCTAACCTATTAACTTCAACTATTAACTTCTAACCTATTAACTTACTAACTCCTAACTTTATTACTATATCACAAAATCATAGGGCGCATCAAAGTCCTTGCTATCCCTGACCACCACCCGATGGTTCCGGTATACCACAGAATGGGCTACCACACTTTCGGTGATCCAGGTATTTCCTCCCACTACTGTATGATGACCAATGGTAGTGTCTCCCCCCAGTATGGTGCTTCCGGCGTAGATTACCACATGATCCTCAATGGTTGGGTGACGTTTGGTTTTTGCCAGTCTCTTCTCCACTGTAAGTGCACCAAGGGTTACTCCCTGGTAGATCTTCACATGCCTGCCAATTTTAGCTGTCTCACCAATTACGATTCCGGTGCCATGGTCGATAAAAAAGGGTGAGGCTATTTCAGCTCCCGGATGTATATCAATCCCGGTTTTACCGTGGGCATACTCAGTCATAACCCTGGGAATAACAGGCACTCCAAGTCTGTAAAGGATACTGGCCAGGCGGTAAACGCTAATGCAATAAAAGCCCGGGTAGGTAAGTACAATTTCCTCGACACAGGTCGAGGCCGGGTCAAAGCGTGTAATGGATTCAGCATCGGACACCAGCTGCTCAAACACAGAGGGGAGCTCATTGAAAAATTGCGTGCTAAGTTCTTCGGGCTTCTGTTTCAGTGATTTGCAGATGGAATGTAGTAGTTCCTTCAGCTTGATTGTACATCGTTCCAGCTCCATGGCCAGGAATATTGTATCAGAAGGTATGTTTTCCTTGATTGGAAAAAGGGTTCTGATAAGGGAGTCTGTAAACTCATGAGTTTCAAGCACTGAAGGCACCGCCGTGCAGTTCCCATTACTGAATTCGCCAAGCCTTTTGGCAAAGGCCTCGTATGATTTGTTCATTTGATCTTTGTTATGAAGGAAAACCTTCCCCCTACTTGGAAACCCGCAGCTGCAGTAAAAGGTTCAGGAGTGAGAGTAATATATATGTTAAAATCACAAGGCTGATGCCTGACAATCCGGTAAATATCAGGATAAGTGCTGCAATAAGCAACAGCAGGTAGCGGATCAGGTTGCCCCTCAGCCTGAAGTTCTTAAACTTCAGAGAGTACATAGGAAGGGGCATAATCATGTGTATTGCCATAATTAACATAATGGCCCACAAAAAATAGAGATTTACAGCACTACCAAAAAGGAGCCCCTCATTCATAAACTGCCAGTATAGTCCAGCCCAGAAAAGTGCATGGGCCGGGGTGGGAAGACCCTGAAAAAAGCCATCTCCGCTTTCTTCCAGGTTAAAGCGTGCCAGGCGAATGGCAGAGAGAGCTGGCACTAAGACCACAGATAAAAGCAGAATGTGCTGCAGGGTACCGGAATAAAGACCTTCTTCGGCCACAAAAAATTGTTGTTTGAAAACAGAGTAGATGAATATTGCCGGGAGGACACCAAAGGTGACCATATCGGCCAGTGAATCAAGTTGCTTCCCCACATCGCTGGAGGCTTTTAGCATCCGGGCTGCTGTACCATCCAGGAAATCAAAAAGTGCTGCAAGCAGCATAAGATAGACGGGCCACTGCCATTGACCCTCCAGGGCAAGAACAATGGCCACGGTCCCGCAGGCCAGGTTTAGCAGGGTAAAGATGTTGGGGATGTGCTTTTTCATTCCTCTTCTGCCCGTTGTTTGTCAAAATACCTGAGTGCCCAGCGCACTGAATAGTATGAAACTATAATCATAAAAGGCCAGGATAGATATCCGATAATTGCTCCTAAATACATAAGTTGAAGTTAGAGGTTAATAAGTTAGGGGTTAATGTAGGGGTTAATAAGTTAGGGGTTAGGGGTTAGGGGTTAGGGGTTAGAGGTTAGGGGCTTAGTAGACATGATGCTCAGATTCCATTTCTTCTTCGTTAATCTTTTTCTTGTTCAATGCCCTCCATGCGTAAATGATGTAGGCCAGCACGAAGGGAATAAAGAGGGAGACCCAACTCATGGCAACCAGGGTATACTGACTGGAGGATGCATTTTGAATGCTTAGAGAGCTTTGCAGGTCATGGGATGAAGGATAGAAACATGTATTGTTCATTCCAGCCAGCATAAAGAGGGAGAAAACGACAAAAACGGTTCCCAGACCGGCAAACCAGATTCCATTGCTGCTGTTTGTGTGTTTTCCGATGACTATACCTCCCAAAACCCCGATTACCCCCACCAGGAAAAAAACCAGCACAACAGGCATGGCCAAAAGGTTATGAAGGTATTTATAGGGCTCCTTAAAAATTTCTCCGCTTTCAGGGTTCACAGCGAAACCATCCCTCAACAAAAGCCAGCTTGTAAAGGTCAGGAAAAAGACTAAAAAGGGAAGGGCATTTCTGGGCAGTTCTTCTTTGGTCCTTGCCAGGATATTCTCATTGTCGATGGTATTTTGAAAGTAAAGAAGCCCCAGGACCCTGGCCAGGAAAAATACAGCAAGCCCGAGTGAAAGGTTGAAGAGACTAAGGGCTGCTTCCAGTCCGCGGGCCCGCGTAGCCCAGGTGACAGAATTCATTTCATCCAGAGAAAATTCCGCCCCGGAAAAGAAAGTGGCCACAGCCACACCAATGAGGAAGGTCCCCAGCAAACCGTTGATAAAGAGTGCCCCTTCGTATGCTTTCTGACCAAGGAAATTACCGGCTTTAGTCCTGAACTCAAAGGAGACGGCCTGGATCACAAAAGCAAAGAGAATAGCCATCCAGACCCAGTAGGCCCCTCCGAAACTGGTGGCATAGAAAAGAGGGAAGGATGCGAAAAAAGCACCCCCGAAGGTTACCAGTGTGGTAAAGGTAAATTCCCACTTACGGCCAAGGGAATTTACCAGGATGGTCCTTTCGGGTCCCGATTTTCCTATACGGAAAAGAAAGGTTTGTCCGCCCTGCACAAAAAACAGAAATACCAGGATGGCTCCCAGCAGGGATACAATGATGTACCAGTATTGTTGTAATTCCAGATATGATAGTTGTCCAAACATCTTATTTCCCTCCCGGTCCCTTTTTAATCTGTGAGATCATGATCTTTATTTCGGCAATAAACAGAGCCATAAAGGTGACCAGGAAGATCCAGAAAGTTAGCTGGACGGCACCCGGACTCAAGCCGTGTTACTGCTGAAATGGTTGGCATAAGTTCATATACTACCCAGGGTTGCCGGCCCATTTCGGCCACAATCCAGCCCGCCTGACTGGCTATCCATGGCATGGGAAGGGTGATGATGGCTACCCAAAGAAGCCATTTTCGATCTCCCCACCTGTTTTTCAGACTCAACCAAAATACAAGCATACAAAGAATCAGGAAATGTGTACCCATGATTACCATGATGTGAAAGGCATAAAAATTCATTTTCACATTTGGGATCAGCTCATTTACATTCCTCCCTTTATAATAGCCATAACCGAAGTACTGGTAATATGTTTCGAGCCATACCGGATCCTGAAACTTTTTCAGCAGGGTGGCATAGCTTGCATCATCGCCCCTGTCTTTGGCTCTTTTGAGGGCCTTCAGGGTCTGAAGGGCTTCATAGCCTCTCTGTATTTTTGTTTCATAGGAAATGATCCCCTGTTCCTCATTACCATAAACAAGGTCGGTAATGCCCGGGATGAATCCGCTGGGGGTCAGGAAGACCATGTAAGATAGGGCATTTGGGATCTCAATTTTAAAGATAAATTCCTCCCTTGGATCTTTATACTTTGACGTGTCTGTACGCATGGCTCCAATGGCCACAAGGGGTGCATGGGTCTGTCCCTCATACAGGGCTTCCATGGCTGCAAATTTCATGGGTTGCTCCCTGGCCACAATGCGCGCTGAGGTGTCGCCGGTGGCTATCGTTGCAATGGCTGAAATGACACCGAATACAGATGCAACAAGTGTACTCCGTTTTGCAAAAAGGACCTCCCTCTTTTTCAGCAGAAACCAGGCACTGACCCCTATTACGAATATTGAACCCAGCAGGAAACTTGAGCTTATTGTGTGGAGGAACTTGTTGACCGCCACCTCGGAGAATATCACATCCCAGAAGCTGGTCATCTCGTTCCGGGCCGTCTCCGGATTAAAGGCAGTACCCACCGGATGCTGCATCCATGCATTGGCCACCAGGATCCAGACTGCCGAAAGACTGGCACCGAATGATGTGAGCCAGGTGGCTGTCAGGTGGAAGCGCTTGCTTACCTTGTTCCATCCAAAAAACATGATGGCTATGAAGGTAGACTCCATAAAAAAGGCAAGGATTCCCTCTATGGCCAGGGGTGCACCAAAGATATCACCCACAAACCATGAGTAGTTGGACCAGTTGGTCCCGAATTCAAATTCCAGGATGATGCCTGTGGAGACCCCGATGGCAAAATTAATCCCGAAAAGTTTCATCCAGAATTTGGTTATACGCTTCCACTCCTCGTCACCACTGCGGACATAAATGGTGTGCATGAAGGCCACTATGAAAGAGAGCCCCAGGGTAAGGGGCACAAAGATCCAGTGAAACATGGCCGTGAGGGCAAACTGCCCCCTTGACCAGTCCACCAGGGACATATCAATTGCTTCGACCATTAATTCTAGGGATTAGTAAGTTGTTCCAGTACATAATCACTCCGTTCTTCGTCGCTTTCAAAGTTCTTCTTCAGTAAATCAGGGAAGAAGAATACCTTGAGTATGGCAAACATGATGAATAACTTCAGGAGGATGATTCCCCATAATTTCTTCCCCCAGGTCATATTTTTAAATCCGTTATAATAGAATCTGAAAACTTTTTGAATCATCTTTTTTATCTTTCGCTAATCAAAATTAGAATTCTAAATTGTTATAGCTGCATGGTTCTTATTTTTATTTGATATAAATAGATAAAAAAATCTGCATCTTTAGAATGTATATCAAGCATTTTCGACGGATATTTGTTAATTAAAGGATGAATCGAACCCTAACAATATTTTTGCTCTTGCTCACCCTGGGGGTGGTCAAAGCTCAGCAGGAAGCCGATGTGGAGATCGGCGTCATTGAGAAGCTGGATCAGTATATTCCCATGGACGCCATGCTGGTGGATGAACACGGGGATACAGTGATTATCGGAGACCTCATCGACAAACCTACCATCCTGAATTTTGTCTACTACCGCTGTCCGGGAATCTGCTCCCCGCTCATGGATGGACTGTCAAATGCCATGGATGGAACCGACATGATACTGGGTGAGGATTACCAGGCCCTGACCATCTCTTTCGATGCCCGGGAAAACACGGTTCTGGCAGTTAGAAAAAAGAACAACTACCTGAACCTTATGGAGAAAAAGGAAGAGGCTGAAAAGGGATGGCTCTTCTTTACCAGTGACAGTGCCAATATCAGCAGGCTTACCGAAGCAACAGGATTCAGGTATAAGCCCACCGGGAATGATTTCATCCATGCGGCCACACTGATCATCGTGACTCCTGAGGGGAAAATTTCCAGGTATATGAACGGGATCTATTTTCTCCCCTTCGAACTTAAGATGTCCATCATTGATGCAGATAATGAAAAATCAGGGCCCACAATTAACCGTGTATTACAATTTTGCTATTCACTGGATCCCGAGGGACAAAAATATGTACTGAACATAACAAAGGTATCGGCCACATTGATCATCTTCCTGGGCTTGGTGCTGTTTCTTGTACTTATATTTTACAGAAAAAGAAAAACGAACTAGTATATGACTTCACAAACTGCAGAGAGTAAAACTCATAAAACCTATATGGAGGAGGATGGGGGAAGAAAGGGAATCTACAAATGGATCCTCTCAACCGATCATAAAAGGATAGCCCTGCTCTATCTCTACTCAATGATGGTATGGTTTACCATTGGAGTAGTACTGGGCCTTTTAATGAAACTGGAACTGATTGCTCCGGGTAAAACCCTCATGGGCCCCCAGGCCTATAATGCCACCTTTACGGTCCATGGAGTCATCATGATTTTTTTAATTGTGATTCCCGGGCTTCCCGCTGTTTTTGGAAACTTCCTCCTGCCCATTCAAATTGGCGCCAAGGATGTAGCCTTTCCAAGGCTGAACCTGTTCTCCTGGTATATTTATGTACTGGGTTCCATACTTGTGATTATTTCCCTGTTTGGAAACGGAGCTCCGGATACTGGCTGGACCTTTTATGCACCTTACAGCTTTAAAACGGGAACCAACATGCTGCCTGCAGCCCTGGGTGCTTTTGTGCTGGGATTTTCGTCCATTCTCACAGGCCTAAACTTCATTGTAACCATTCACAGAATGCGGGCACCGGGCATGACCTGGATGAAAATGCCTCTTTTCCCGTGGACCCTTTACGGAACCGGCTGGATCCAGTTGCTAGCCACACCCATTGTGGGCATTACTTTGTTGATGGTAGCTGGAGAACGGATTCTTGGTATTGGTTTCTTCGATCCTGCTAAGGGCGGAGATCCCCTGCTCTATCAGCACTTATTCTGGATATATTCTCATCCTGCTGTATACATTATGATCCTGCCGGCCATGGGAGCCATCTCGGAGATCATCCCCACCTTTGTAAAAAAGACCATTTTTGGCTACAGGGCTATTGTGATTTCCACACTGGCTATCGCCTTTGTGGGCTATTTTGTCTGGGCTCACCACATGTTCACTTCGGGCATGAGCGGTACCGCTCTTTTCACATTTTCGATCCTGACCTTCCTTGTGGCCATCCCCAGTGCCATCAAGGTCTTTAACTGGATATCTACCATGCATAAGGGTTCCATCAGCACCGAGGTTCCCTTCCAGTGGGCAGCTTCCTTTATTTTCATCTTTATGATCGGGGGGCTCACAGGGCTGGTCCTGGGTTCGCTGGCTACCGATGTGCATGTACATGATACGGCCTTTGTGGTGGCCCATTTTCACTTCATCGTATTCGGTGGAGTTGGATTTGCCTTTTTTGGAGCCATCCACTACTGGTTCCCGCTTATTTACGGAAGGATGTATGACAATACCTGGGCCCGCACCGGATGGATCTTCTTCTTTATTGGCTTTGTGACCCTGTACGGCCCCATGTTCTACCTTGGAATCAAAGGAATGCCCCGCCGATACTTTGACTATCTGCCAGAATTTCACGGACCAAACATTATCTCTACTTTTGGAGCTTTTGTGATGATCACAGGTTTAATTATTATTGTTACAAACCTGATTAAGTCGGCGCGCAGCGGACCCATTGCTCCACATAATCCATGGGGCGGAACAAACCTTGAATGGAAGATTAAATCACCGCCTTCCCTTGAAAATTTCGATGAGATCCCGGTGATTGATAAAGCAACTTATAAGTTTGATTAAAGCATAAATATATGTCTGAAACCGCTGTACATCATGATGAGCACAGGGACGATATGGGTTCCAAGCTTGGCATGTGGCTATTCATTTTTACCGAACTGCTACTTTTTGGAGGCCTTTTTATCGTTTATGCCGTTTACCGAAACGCAAACCAGGAAGCCTTCCATATAGCCGCCAAGGAACTGGATGTGACCATGGGGACCATCAACACGGTTATTCTGCTGATCAGCAGTATGACCATTGCCATGTCCACCACGGCTATCCAGCAAAAAAACAAAAAGCTGACCCTGACCCTGATTGGGATAACCCTGCTCCTGGCTCTGGTTTTCCTTGTAAATAAATACTTCGAATGGAGCGGTAAGATCGGCCACGGGCTCTACCCCGGCTCCCCGGTTCTGGAGGATCTGGGACAGGGTGACATCTTGTTTTTCGGACTCTATTTTTTCATGACCGGATTGCATGCAGTCCATATAATCGTGGGAATGATCGTCCTGGGGGTTGGATATATGCGGGTAAAGAACGACAGGCTTTCATTCGATAATTATCAGTTACTGGAAAATGGTGGATTATACTGGCACCTGGTGGATTTAATCTGGATCTTCCTCTTTCCATTGTTTTACCTGATCACATAAAATTTTTTGCTATGTCAGATTCAAATCATCATATCGTTTCATACCGGACCTACGGTCTCGATTCTTCTGCTCCTGCTTATTCTGACAGCTGTTTCAGTGGCTGTGACCCAGATTGAGTTAACCCGATGGACCATGGCTGTTGCCCTGCTATTGGCAAGCACCAAATCATTTATTGTACTGGCTGTTTTCATGCATCTAAAATTCGACCAGAAGATCTTTAAGTTTATGGCCGCATTTGTTTTTTTGCTTTTTGCCGCTGTTATTATCGTTACATTCCTGGATTACGCATTCAGATAAACCTCATTGAACATGTATACTACTGTTCCACAAGAAGCTTCCAATTTTGTCGCCGGTGTAGACCTGGCTTTTATGGTAATCCTTGGAATATCCGCCTTCTTCCTGATCGGTCTTACAGTCCTGATGATTGTATTCATTAACAAATACAAGAAGGAGAAGCATCCAAAGGCCGTACAAAATGAAGGAAGCACCAAACTTGAAATTCTCTGGACTGCCATTCCTTTGGTACTGGTAATGGTTATGTTTTATTTTGGCTGGATGGGATGGCGCCCCATGAAGAATCCCCCCGATGAGGCCATGCATGTGACAGCCATTGCAAGGATGTGGAATTTCCAGTTTCAATATGAGAATGGAAAAGTCTCAGATACACTGTATGTACCCATAAATGAACCGGTGATTCTCGACCTGGTTGCCCTGGACGTGCTGCACGCACTTTATATTCCGGCCTTCCGTGTCAAGGAGGATATGGTCCCCGGGCAGGAGAAGCAAATGTGGTTCATTCCCGGAACCCCGGGAGATTTTGACCTTTTCTGTGCGGAGTATTGTGGCCTGGAACATTCCTATATGTACACGGGCGTGAAGGTCCTTTCCAGGGAGGAATTTGATAACTGGTTGATCGATACCACTGCGGTGGCCGGACCGGCTGCAGGCTCTGATTTATCCCTGGCCGACCAGGGATGGGAAGTCCTTCGGAAAAATGGTTGTAATGCCTGCCACTCAACAGATGGATCCAAATTGATCGGCCCCTCCTACCTTGGAGGCTGGGGTATCACCCGCACCGTTGTTAGCGGACGGGAGGAAAGAGAAGTACTGGTGGATGAGGAATATATAACTCGTTCCATATATGAGCCCAATGCGGATGTTGTCAAGGGATACAATAAGGGACTGATGCTCTCCTACGAAGGTATGGTGAGTCCGGAGGAGGTAAAATTGATCGTGGAGTATCTGAAAGAACTCAATGAGTAGGGTTTCGGCTGCATCATATTTTCGTGCCATTCTCAAACTGGGCAAATTCACCATTGCCTTACCCGTAGCCCTTACCGGTTTTCTGGGCTACTTCTTATATATCCCCCACCTGGATAAAAATGCCCTGCTGGTCATAGCCGGTGTTTTTCTTCTTTCCATGGGCTCCGGCGCCATCAACCAGATTCAGGAAAGGGATATTGATGCCCGCATGGATCGCACCCGGGGCAGACCCATACCGGCAGGCATCATTTCTCTGAAGCACGCTGTCTTTATTTCGGTCTTCCTCTCCCTTGCCGGACTGGTAACCCTGTCCCTGACAGGGGAGATTCTTGCTGCAGGAATCGGACTGTTTACCCTGGCCTGGTACAACGGGATCTATACGCCCCTCAAGCGTATTTCAGCCTTTGCAGTTTTTCCGGGAGCCCTCATTGGAGCCCTGCCGCCCTTAATTGGCTGGACTGCTGCCGGTGGTTTGCCCTGGGACCTGGAAATTCTGACTGTGGCCTTTATACTTTTTGTGGGACAAATGCCACACTACTGGTTACTCTTATTGAAGATTGGATCCCAGTTCCGGGATGCCGGAATGCCGGTGATCACCAATCTGCTCGATGCCCGCCAGATCCGGAATCTGAGTTTTATCTGGATCGTGGCCACAGCGGTTGTCGTGTTGATGCTCCCGGTCACACCCATTATGGAAAACAGGGTGGTCTCTGCCCTGTTGATATTTCTTACCATTGGCTTTATGATCAGGATGTTCAGGCTTTCGTACCGGGGAGATCTTCTGCAACATTGGAAAAAGGCTTTTATTACCGTAAATTTGTTTTACCTGGTAATCATCCTTGCTTTGATTGCCAACAAAATCATTGTAAGCAACATTCATTAAAACCCTTCAACAAGATGAAAAAAGTATTTGCCCTCTTCCTGATTCCTCTCCTGGCTGTGGCATGCATCCGGGTAGATAATGCTGAATCAGCCAGCGAACAAGAGAAACCAAGAGACGGAGTTTTTATTCACATCAGTAAAGGCGCCGCAGACAGTCACGATGTTCTGATGGCCCTTATGCTGGCAGACAAATTCTCCACCTCCAATGATGTGCTTGTATTCTTTGACAAGGATGGTATCGACATGGTGCTTGATGAAGCCCCAAACCTGGAGATGGATCCCTTTGATTCCTCGGATGATATTTTTGAACGCCTGGTGACGCGTGGAGTGGAAATTCTGGCCTGTCCGGCTTGCATGAAAATTGCGGGTGCGGAACAAGAAGACCTCCGCAATGGTGTGAAACTTGCTGAGAAAGAAAGGTTCCTGGACTTCACCGAAGGCCGTATACTTACGCTTGACTATTAAACCCGGATCAATCTTATCTTTAAATAAAAACCTGTACTATGAAATTATTATGGATTGCGCTGCTAAGCCTTGGGATTGTGGCCTGTACCTCATCGCCAAAGGCAGATGCATCAGAAGCTGAAACTACCGAACTCTCTGCTGATGCCCAGTGGGTTGAGGTGGTGATAAATGTGAATGGCATGACCTGCGAGGGCTGCGAAAATGCCATTAATGCCGGGATCAAAGGTTTGGATGGAATTGCCGAAGTTGAATCTTCACACGAGGAAAAATGGACCAAGGTAAAATTCGATGAAAATGTCACCTCCCTGGAAGAAATAACAGCCCAAATCACCGAGACCGGATACGAGGTAGTGGAAGACATTTAGACCTTCCTAAGCACAGAATCACTCCAGAATACGGGTTATAGTAAATCAGTGAGGAATTAAATAAGAAAAGAGAGAAAACCCATATAGAGGACTGCATCTGCCACAAGGCGGTATGCTTCGTTTTTTCTGAAAAGGGAAGGACTCAGGAGCACCCAGAGGAAAATTCCCGCCATGGCAACCAGGATGAGTGCAAACTGGGTGGAGCGTTCGGTGCTGTATACCATAAACTGAAGCAGGGACAAAAGGAATACCATGATGGCGGTTGAAATCATCAGTTTGCGAGTGGATTTTTTACCCAGGCTGCCTGCCAGTGTGGAGATTCCAAGGCGGCTGTCAATTTTTACGTCATAAAGGGAGATTACGCCCATATTCAGCAAAAGGACAGCTGTCATCATCAGTAAAATCAGAATGTTTCCCGAGCTAATAGGAAGAGTCCGGGAAATATAGGGGCCCATCCAGGTACCAGCCAGGTAGATCAGCAAAACAATCAATTCACCGGGGATAAAAAGAAATTTGTTGCTCCTGAAGATATGACGCATGGCGTAAAAAAGGAATACTGCTCCCACCAACAGCAGGGCAGCCTTCAGCATCGCGGGATCCAGGAAGTTGAATACCACAAGCAGGTCGGCTATGCTTACCAGACCAAGGATGTAGATCAGGATGCCCTTCTTCCTGAAAATAAAATTGTGCATCTCACGCTGACTGCTCTTCCGGTGCTTCCAGGCATCCAGGAGATGATCTCCGGTGTAAAGCACCCAGACGGTCATGGCCAGGGCCAACCACCATGCCCAGCCTGGATTTGCCTCAAAGAGACGTGCTGCCAGGAAGGAACTGGCCAGCGCCCCGAGTACAATATCCAGACTCAGAAAGTGAAAATAGCGATATGGATGGGTCACTCTGTCAGGTATGATGGTGTTTGCATTCCTCCAGATAGGGATGGTTCACAGGATAAAGCTTGGCCTTTGACAAAGCATAAGCCACAACCAGCATAAACAAACCTGCAAATCCGATAAAGATCCCTATTTCCTGGAAGCCCAGTACCTGCTTACCCACTGTTCCCGGGAATATCTGCATATAGAGATCGATAAACTGTCCCACTATCAAAACCGGAATCACAATTTTCACGATCAGTTTATTAGAGCCGATTGCTTTGGGCATCAATAAAACAAAGGGGAGAAACCAATTTATAAGGATGTTGGCAAAAAAGAAGATCCGCCATCCCTCCTCACCCCTCAAGCGGGTTACGAAATAAGTGGTCTCTTCAGGAATATTTCCATACCAGATCAGCATGAATTCGGCAAACCAGAAATAACCCCAGATAATGCAAAGCATAAAAATATACCTGGAAAAGTCACCCACATGAGATTTGCTGAGAAAGGGAAAGTAGCCCCGCTGATGAAGGATTAAAACAATGAAGGTGATGATGATCGCTCCATGGTGAAATGCTGCCACAAAATTCCTGATGGCAAAGATGGTGCTGTACCAGTGGGCATCGATGGACATAATCCAATCGATCATGGCAAATGTAAAAGTAATGATGACGATGAAAATGTAAATCTTGGCATAATGTTCCCCCTTCTTAAAATAGCTTAGTCCGCCCCCAATATCCTCCTGCTTAGAGAGACGGCGTATCAGCCAGGTCATCAGTATCCAAAGTCCGAAAAAAACCACCATCCTGATCACCCAGAAAGGAAGATTTAAATAGGGGGCTTTATGTGCCAGCAAGGGATCATGACTGACTGCATCGGCATGTGACCAGTGATAAAGAGAATGCGCTCCGGGGATCAGGAGCAAAAAAAGCACTGCTGCCACAGGGATGTAGGCTCCCATTGCTTCAGGAACCCTGATAAAGCCCGCCGACCAACCCGAGTGGGTCACCCGCTGGATGGACACAAACAACATGGCTCCCACAGCAAGGGATAGAAAGTAAACATTGTTTAGGAGGTAATTGGCCCATGCTCTCTGAGGATCGCCCGTGAAGGCAATCACCAATGCCACAATACCTATGGCAATCATCGAAAGGCATGCAATTATATAAACCCGGGATAATTTGATTCTCTCTTCCATTTGAAATTGATTTAGGGCGCCTGTTGTTGAAGGTTCTCTCGGATGTGCAAAATAATCTTCCAGCGGTCATCCTGCCGGATCTGATTCCCATGAGCTCCCATGATTCCATATCCCACAGTGATGGAGTGATAGATCGCTCCATCCTTCATATCCACAACATGATCCATGGTCAGATCGGCGGGAGGATAAGGATACTTTTCACTGGTAAAGAGAAAACCATCCCCAATGCCCTGTTCCCCGTGACAGGAGAGACAGAATATATCATAGGCCTCCTTACCTCTGGCAATATTCTCGCTGGTCGCCTCCATGGGATTTACAAGGGCCTCTCCGGCTGCGATCCGGTCCTCATCCGTTTTCTCATATGGAAAGGGCACCATATTGCGCGGCACCGTACCCTCTACAGGTGTTCGCATGGTGAGCCCGTCTTCAAAATTCGGATTGGCAGTATAAGATTCATAGGCATTTGAATAGTACATATCGGGCATGTAATCCCATCCCGTGCTGGACCGCGTCCTGTCGCAGGAATTAAATGCCAGTAATATAAATGCTGCAAGTATGAGGTTTCTCTTTTTGCTCATATTTTTACTTTTCTAGAATTTCTGAAGCACCATTCTCTTTAAACACCGAGGTGGCTTTCTTCTGATCCACATTCTCCTTTTTCACCAGGATCACAAATTTGTCGTCTGTTGCCCTGTCATGGTATATGGGTTTTTCATTGCTGGGCCACAAATTGGCACGCCACGAAAAGGTCGCAAGACTCAGTATGGTAATACTTAATATGGTAATAATGATGGTCACCACAATGAATGAAGGGAAAGCGCTACTGGGTTTACCCCCGTAGTTGAGCGGCCAGTCTATCACTGCGGTATAGATCAGGAAGGCAAGTGTACCCAGGGCAGCAAAAAGGCCATAAAACCATCCCACAATGGTAATTTTTGATTTCTTACCATGATTTTCCAGGATCTCATGAATGGGGTAGGGTGTGAATACATCCTCAATTTCAAGGGCCTCATCCTTCATCCTGCGGAAGGCCGAAAGCATGGAATCCTCCTTATCAAAAACCCCTATTATATATTCTTTATCCATCTTTAGTCCTCCTTGGTATTTTGACTTTTAACTTTTGACTTGCCCCCGGCAGCTTGGTACTTGTTCACCGCTTTTACCTCAGAGATGGCAATCATGGGGATGTACTTGAAAAAGAGCAGTACACCGAAAACAAAGATACCCAGGGTTCCAATGTACATGGCTATCTCCACAAATGTGGGCGAATAGCTGGCCCAGGCAGAGGGTAGATAGTCCTTCGTCAGGGAGGTAATCACAATATTAAAACGCTCGAACCACATTCCCACGTTGATGAGAATGGAAATAATAAATACGATGGTCAGGTTTTTGCGGATTTTTTTGAACCACATAAGCTGAGGAACAAGGGCATTAAAGACAAACATACACCAGAACTGAACGGTAAACTCGCCGGTAATACGATTGTGAAAGAAGGTGAATATTTCATATTCATTGCCCGAGTACCAGGCCAGGAAGATTTCAGTCAGGTAGGCCGTTCCCATAATCAGAGATACGAATATCAGAATCTTGGCGACTTTATCCAGGTGGGCATCCGTCACAAAATCTTGAAGCTTGTATATCTTCCGAAGTATAATCATCAGGGTCATCACCATACCAAATCCGGAGAAGATGGCCCCCACCACAAAGTAGGGCGGAAAGATGGTGGTGTGCCAGCCTGGCTCAACGGACACCGCAAAGTCGGTTGAGACGATTGAGTGAACCGATACAACCAGCACAGCTGCAATACCTCCCAGAATATAGCTTAGCCCTTCGTAACGTTTCCACTCTCCCACTGAGCCCCTCCATCCCATGGCAAAAAACCCGTAAGCCGCCTTTTTGATTTTCGATTTGGTGTTATCGCGAATGGTGGCAAAGTCTGGAACCATTCCCAGATACCAGAAAGATGCCGATATGAGAAGATAAGCCGTGATGGCGATAAAATCCCAGAAGAGGGGCGAATTGTAGTTCACCCATAAAGGTCCCCGGGTATTGGGATAGGGGAAAATGAAGAAAGCATCCCAGATCCGGCCCATGTGCAGTGCCGGAAAGATTGCAGCACAGCCCACAGCCACAACCGTCATAGCCTCAGCAGCCCGGTTGATAGAGGAGCGCCACTCCTGCCTCAGGATCAGAAGGAAAATGGAAAAGGCTGTACCGGCATGACCGATTCCGATCCACCACACAAAATTGATAATGGCCCATCCCCATCCTACCGTATTATTTACTCCCCAGGTACCAATCCCCTGAGATATGGTCACATAAATGGACCAGAATCCCAGTAGCATCATCAGGGAACTTATTCCAAGTCCTACGACCCACCAGAATTTAGGACGCGCATAGAGGGGAGAGGTGATATCCGCAGTAATCTGCCCAAGGGATTTATTCCCCAGAATCAGCGGACCTCTGACTTCCGTATTATACATAGTATCTGTAAGATTTGTTATCCATGTTGTTCGTGTTTCTCATCATGCCCGTGATCAGGGTGTAATTCCGCATCCGGATCCGGCTCCACATTTCTGACCCTGGTAAGATAACCGACCGAAGGCAGGGTATGCAGTTGTTCCAGTAAATGATAGTTCCGCTCCTGCATTTTCAGCTTGCTGACCTTCGATTCGGGATCATTCATATTGCCAAATATCATGGCCCCGGAAGGACAGGATTGAACGCAGGCAGGCTGAACCTCTCCATCCTCTAAAGGACGGTTTTCCAATTTGGCTTCCATCTTCTTCTCCTGGATCCGCTGAACACAGAAAGTACATTTTTCCACCACTCCGCGTTCGCGTACGGTCACATCGGGATTAAGCACCAGGCGTGCCAGGTCGCTGTTGAAATTATAGTCGAACTTATCGTTCTTCACATACTTGTACCAGTTGAACCTTCTTACCCGGTACGGACAGTTGTTGATGCAATACTTGGTACCAATGCACCTGATGTAGGCCACCTGGTTGAGTCCTTCGTTGCTGTGCATGGTTGCCGACACCGGACAAACATTCTCGCAAGGGGCATTGTCGCAGTGCTGACACATCACAGGCTGTTGTAAAACCCTTGGATTCTCAGGCTCGTCCGAGTAATAGCGATCGATTCGGAGCCAGTGCATGATCCTCCGCTTCTTAACCTCATCTTTACCCACTACTGCCACATTATTCTCGGAGGTACAGGACACAATGCAGTTATTACACCCGGTACACTTGTTCAGATCGACCATCAAACCCCAGTGATATCCATCAAACTTGGCTTCGGGGTAAAGGGTTTTCATGTGGGCCTCTGCCTCCAGGTGAAAGTGATTCCCGGCACTTGGATCCTTCTGAAATTCCTTGAGTGTAGTCTCTCTTACAATGGGCCGGTCCTCCATGGTATGGTGGGTCTGTGTCCGGGCAATGGGATAAGTCCCCCGCTTCTTCTCAATGCTTATTCCATCCAGAATATAGGATCTGTTTCCATCCACAAACTTTACAAAGGGAAAGGCGTTTACCCCCAGCTTATCTCCCACTTTCCCGGCTTTTGTGCGGCCGTAACCCAGGGCCAGCGAAACTGTACCCGGAGCCTGACCGGGTTGTATGATCACCGGCATTTCTATGCCATTCAGGCTTACTATCATTTCATCCTCAAGCTCCAGGGAAGCCGCATCGGCTTTTGAAAGCAGGAGATAATTATCCCAGCAGGCCTTTGTAATGGGATCTGGCAACTCCTGCAACCAGGGATTATTGGCATATCGCCCGTCATTCAGGGCCACTGTTGAATAAAGTGTCAGCGCCATATCCACCTGGGGCGCAGAGATCTCCACATCAGGAGCTTTAAAACCATCGCTCGCTGGAAAGGGCTGCCTTTCATCCTGGTAGAATCCTGCCTGCAGTGTTTTTACCCACCACTGCTCACTTCCTCTTTCACCGATGGGCGCAATATTGTCCTTCCACCATAGTTCGAGCAGATCACTGTAGGAAGCCTCCCCTCCTGACCAGACCAGGAGTGAGTCCTGGAAGGACCTTGTGTTGAAGATGGGATGAATGCAGGGCTGCTGAAGGCTGTATGAACCATTGACCGGCTCGGCATCGCCCCAGGCTTCAAGGTAGTGGGGTACAGGGCAGATTACCTTTGAGGCCTCGGCAGTCTCATTTAAGGCAGTTCCCATGTAAAGGCTGAATCCCGCCTTACCCGGATCAAAACCATCCACACTGTATGCGGGATTCACATCCATCATGATCAGGTTATCAACGCCACCGGAAGCCAATTCCTGTAAAAAGCCCGAAAATCTTCTGTCATCTCCTCTTTTCACATTTATGCAGCGCTCCAGATCCAGGGTAGATCCGTAATTCTCCAGCATGTAATTTATACCGGCCACCATCTTCTGGACAGCAGGATCGTTGGATCCGCTGATAACCACCGATTTTCCTTTATGCTCAAGCAAGTTCTGAACCAGTCCATCCACATCACTTACTGAGGGTGCAGCCTTTACATTAGGCTGGCCCGAAGCAGCAGCAAGCTTATTATATATGGCGGCAAGCATAAGCTTTCCTTCCCTGGGAGTAACCGGAAAACGTTCATCTGCATTTGATCCTGTCATGGAAAATGCAGACTCTACCTGCACATGTTTGGACATGTGGGGATTTTCTTTGCTGACTTCACGGGTAGCAGCATAATCCCTGGCAAATTCCACAGGCGTGAGCCATGTTCCCAGGAAATCGGCATCAAAAGATAGAATGTAGGCTGCTTTTTCAAAATGATATCCGGGGATCACTGCTGCTCCGAATATTTCCATATGGGCCTCCCGAATGCCGGATGCAGAAACCTCGTCGTACTGAATCCATTCCGAGTTTGGATAAGCCTGGAAAAAGTCCCGGAATACCTGCGCACTGGATGGGCTGATCATTGTGGGTGTGAGAATAACGGTCTTCCCTCCCTGGCCAAGCCTTTGGCTGACCAGGAGATCCACATCTTCCCAGGAAGCAGCTTTACCATCAATTTCAGGCTCCTTGTAGCGGGCATCATCATAAAGATTTAATACCGAGGCCTGAACCCTTGCACTGGTTCCTCCACGTGAAATGGGCGACTCATGGTTGCCCTCAATTTTTATGGGCCTTCCGTCCCGGACCTTAACCACCACGCTGCAATATTCTGTGCCATCGAAATAGCTTGATGCATAATAGCTGGCTTTACCGGGAGTTACCTCCTCGGGTTTGATCAGATAAGGAATGGCCTTTTGCACCGGTTTCTCACAGGAACTCAGGACTGCCGCACTTGCAGCACTGAAACCAAATAACTTAAGAAAGTCGCGGCGTGATGCAGGGGCATCAACCACACTGCTGTCAAGCACATTCAGTACTGCATTCTTGTGCTTTTCCTCTGCCTGCACTTCCTGGTAAGGGTCAGTACCTTTATTGTATTCTTCTATACTTCTCCACTGTTTTTCCATGGAATGATCAGGGTTTAATAATGACACTTGGAGCATTCGGTTCCACCGATGAGATCGGCTGTAACCCGTTCGATTTCACCCGATTTCATTTTTTTCTGAAGCTCCTCGTACTGGGCATAAAAAGCGTTGTCGTAAAACTGGACCTCCGTATCCCGATGGCAGTTAATACACCATCCCATACTCAGGTCGCTGACCTGCCGAACCCGGTCCATCTCCTCGATGGGGCCATGGCAGGTAGCACATTCCAGTCCACCGACTGTGACATGCTGCGAATGATTAAAAAAGGCATGGTCCTGGAGATTATGAATCCGGATCCATTCTATGGGAGTCCCGTTCTCGTAAGCATCCACTACTTTTGCAATCTGATGTTTCCCGGAATGGGTCCCCTCCCGGACGATGGAATGACAGTTCCAGCAAACACCAGCATCGGGAATGCCAGCTGACTTTGAATGAGCCACTGTGGTATGGCAATACTGGCAATCGATCTGGTTATCCCGGGCATGGACAGCATGGGAAAACTTGATGGGCTGATCGGGCTCATAGAGTTCCTGCCTTCCAAGTGCGGTTCCGGCATCATGCACAAGTTTCACCTGTACTGACAGGGCTCCAATAAAGATGATGCCCAGAATGAAGCGCCTCTTTACCTTTTTAAAGAAGAATACATCCAGTATTACCCAGGTGAGTACAACTCCCAGTAAGATGAAAAGAAAGATTTTATTAATGACCGGTTTTTGTGTTCTGAGCCCCTGCTCCTCAAAATCATCCAGAAAGATCTTGATCATCTCAACATCACTTTCATTGAGATTGAAGGTTGCGTGCATGGCCGACATGGTTTCCCCTGTGGGATTCATGACCGCTTTTGTAAACTCCTCAACACTTCTGGATTTAAAGTGGTGAGCGATTTCCCATGCATTGGGATTCCAGTTAAAGGTGTCGATTTCAACCGTATTGTGGCAATCGGCACAGGCTTTGGATTCGAACTTCCCTTCAATTAAACCATAAAAAAGTCGTTCACCACGCATGAGGCCCTCGGTACGATGCTCTGCATCGTGCTCACCCTCCTCGCAGAAGGCTTGACGGGGTGCCAAAAAAAGTGAAAAAATGAAGAAAAGGGCAAAAGCCAGGCTTGAAACTTTTGTCATGTCCAGATCAGGTTAATTAGTTTTGCTACAATTTCAGACAGCAATATTGCTAATTTAAAGCTATTGATTGGAATATCTGCCCAAGTGTTTAATTATTTTTATTCGGTATAAATTATTTGGCCGAAACCCGTACCTTGCAAACATGCAATCCATCTTCTCTGAGATCTTTCTTCCGCTAACACTGGCCATAATTACCCTTGGCATGGGCCTCTCTCTGACTGAACGGGATTTCAGAAATATTTTCCTACATCCACGGGCTGTTACCACCGGGCTAATCAGTCAGATCCTGCTGCTTCCCCTGATCGCCTTTGCACTTGCTCATATCAGCAATATCGATCCCCTGTACAAGGTTGGACTGATGATCATTGCAGCCTGTCCGGGTGGTGCCACATCCAACCTGGTAACCTACATGTTAAGGGGAAATGTGGCACTTTCCATTTCTATGACAGCCATCAACAGTGTAATCACCCTGATTACCATACCCCTGGTGGTTACCCTATCCCTGGAATTTTTCCTGCATCAGGATGCTCTTATCAGGCTCAGGGTTGGGGAAACCATGATCAATGTATTCCTGATCACTCTGCTGCCAGCCTATGTGGGAACCCGGATCAGGAAATGGAAACCGCTGCTGGCTGATGGACTTGAAAAACCTTTGAAAATTATCCTCCCCCTTTTGCTGGCCCTGATCTATACCGGGGTTGTATTGCTTGAGCAGGATGGAGATCCTGCTACCAGGGGAGATATTATAAGCATTTTTCCTTATGCCCTCGCCCTGAATCTTGCTGCTATGGGTGGCGGATTGTTGGTGGCCAGACTGGCAGGGCTGAAATTGAGGGACCGTTATACAATTGTGGTAGAAGTGGGACTGCAGAATTCAGCACTGGCGATTTTTGTGTCCAGTACCCTCCTGAAAAGCCCGGCTATGTCTCTGGTTCCTGTGGTTTATGGTGCCTTCACCTTTTTCACCACCCTTCTGTTCGGGTGGATTGTCAAAAGGCTTTCCAAACAGGAGATTATCGAAAAAGATAAATAAAGCCCGAAGAGGAGTAAGGATTAGAATCCCCTTCTTTTTCCAGAACGTAATAATACACTCCCTCCGACAGATTCACGCCCGCATTATTGGTACCATCCCAAAATATCCTGGGGGAAGAGGACTGGTAAACCTCGGTTCCTGCCCGCGTAAAAACCATGAACTTATATACGGAAAGGCCATCGGTCTCAACCTCAAAATAATCATTATTCCCGTCGCCATTGGGTGTAAAAACATTGGGAATCTCAAGGCTGGTATCCGTGGAATCTGAAGACGTAGAGTCTGCCATAAGCACCAGATCTGCTGGAATTTGCACATCCTCATCTGAGGATTGGCCAGACTGCCCGTTTGCCGCCGGAAACAGCAAAAAAGAAAAGAGTGCTATGGCTAAGAATCTGAGTAGGGTCATATCTTCTCGGTCAGCTTCTGGACCACCCTAAAGTTATTAAAAAATTCTTTGGCAAGAACTCTGACAACTGTATAAGTAGGAATGGCCAGTATCATTCCCACAATCCCGGCCAGACTACCAGCCGCCATGATCACAATCAATATCTCGATGGGGTGGGCATAAACGCTATTACCAAAAATAAAAGGCTGAAAGACCATATTGTCAGTAAGCTGGGTGATGGCAAAGACCAGGCCCATATAACCCATCAAGGGTAAAAGCTGGCTTGCTAAATCCAGGTCAAGATTCGCCGCCACACCAATCAGGATCCCTAAAGATGCTCCGATCAGCGGCCCCAGGTAGGGTATAATATTCAGAACGGCAGCCACCAGTCCGATCACCAGTCCCAAGCGGAATCCAATTCCTATGATTGTCATCCCCAGTGTAACCATAATAAGGATCCCGCACATCTGCAGCATAATTCCGATGAAATACCTGCGGAGCAGCCTTTCAATAGATCCCAGGGCGTGTTTGAATGCCGTCTCTTTATCCTTTGGAAAAAGGGTAACAATATATCCGGAAATCAGCTCCTCTTCCCTCAAAAGGAAAAAGGTAATAAAAGATATGGCTAAAAAGGCCCAGGCCAAAGATCCAAGGGTCGAGGCCAGGTCTGAGAGCATGTCGGTGATTGTCTCAATACTCATAACATTTGTTAGCCTTGACTGAATTTCATCCGTCAGGGAAAAACCATTTGCATCTATCTGGCTAAGCTTGCTTATCCACTGCTCTAGACGCTGAATGGGACCTTCAAATTCCCTTACGATCTCTTCGGTGTCAATATTGGAAAGCTCTTGCACCTCACTGGCCACAAGGGGTATAAAAAGTCTGAAAAAACCAAAAAACACAACCCAGACTACGATCAGGGTGAGTAGTGCCCGAATGGAGACGGGAATATGCCATTTCCCAATGTGGATTTTCCCCAGCATTTTGACCAGGGGTCTTGCGATAAGAGAAATCACTGAGGCAATAAGGATGTAGGCCACAATGTTGGAGAACCGCCATACCAGCAGGCCCAGTATGACCACTCCCACTGCCACCAGCAGGGTGCGGGGTGTAAACCAGTTTTTCATAGATTCTGTGTAAATATAGTGTTTTTGGTGTTGAAATTTTTTTCTTTCTATTTAAGGGTCTATTGTCTACTTTTACCCACCCAAAGGAGGTGAAACAGGAGGTGAAATATGAAGCAGTATCTGGATTTATTAAAACATGTATCGGAAAAGGGTATCAGGAAAGAGGACCGCACAGGTACTGGTACGATGAGTACTTTCGGTTACCAGATGAGATTTGATCTGTCAGAAGGCTTCCCCCTGATGACCACGAAGAAACTTCACCTTAAATCAATTATTTATGAATTGCTCTGGTTTCTGAAAGGTGACACCAACACAAAATACCTGAATGATAATGGGGTCAGGATATGGAATGAATGGGCGGATGAAAACGGAAACCTGGGACATATCTATGGATTTCAGTGGAGAAGCTGGCCCACACCCGGTGGCGGCCAGGTGGATCAGGTTTCTTCGGTGATCCGGTCTATTATGAAGACTCCCGACTCGCGCAGGCATATTGTAAGTGCCTGGAATGTGGGAGAACTGGACCAGATGGCACTCCCCCCCTGTCATATTCTTTTTCAATTCTATGTGGCTGAAGGAAAGCTCTCCTGTCAGTTGTACCAGCGCAGTGCCGACATTTTTCTTGGAGTACCATTCAACATTGCCTCTTATTCATTCTTGCTTATGATGATGGCCCAGGTTTGCGGATTGCAACCCGGCGAATTCATTCATACCCTGGGAGATGCTCATATTTACCTGAATCACATGGACCAGGTGAAACTTCAGTTGAGCAGGGAAGCAAGGGCGCTTCCCACGGTAAAGCTTAATCCGGATATAAAGGATATCTTCGATTTTAAGTTTGAAGACTTTAGCCTGGAAAATTACGATCCTCATCCTCACATTAAAGGAGCAATATCGGTCTGATATGGAAAAAAGCATCCGGCATAATATCTCAATTATTGTTGCAATAGCAGAAAATCGGGCCATTGGCAAGGACAACAAATTGCTCTGGCATATCTCTGAAGATCTCAGGCGTTTTAAGCAACTGACCACCAGGCATGCCATGATCATGGGACGCAACACCTTCCTCTCCCTGCCCAATGGAGCCCTGCCCAATCGAAGGCACATTGTAATTTCTGATGTGGAAGGCGAAAGCTTCGAGGCCTGCGATATGGCCCGATCCATTGATGAAGCACTTGAGATGGCAGGAAGCTCTGATGAATGCTTTGTGATTGGCGGTGGCATGATATATGCCCAGTTTCTTCCCATAGCCGGCAAATTGTACCTGACACAGGTACACGAATCCTTTGATGCGGATACCTTTTTCCCTGAAATTGATTTCACGCAGTGGGAGGCCCTTAACTCAGAAACAGTTGAAGCCGGAGGAAAAAACCAGTTCGCACATACTTATACTGAATACATCAGAAAAAAATAACTATTTTGCTGCCCATAACTAAAACTCAAAACATGAAAAAGCTTTGTTTTACTGCCATTTTTGCACTTTTTATTCCCCTGTTCCTCAGTGCCCAGGCCAATAAAATTGAGGGAATCTGGTTTAATGAGGAGAAGACCTCAAAACTTGATGTCAAAAAAGGATCAGATGGACTTATCTCCGGAAAGATCGTATGGCTGGATGAACCCATGGAATTTGGCGCCCCCAAGCTGGACAAAGAAAATCCCGATGCTGAACTGGCCAAAAAACCTTTAATGGGACTTGTCATTGTGAAAAAATTCAAATACGACGCCGATAAAGACAGATGGATCGATGGTAGCATTTATGATCCTAAAAACGGCAAAACTTACGATTGTTACGCCTGGTTCGAAGATGGCGATTACAGCAACCTTTATATCAAGGGTTATGTAGCGGGCATTAAGGCACTTGGCCGGAAGACCACATGGACAAAAACAAAATTAGACTAAGTTTAAGGATCATCAATCGGAGCTGATAGAGAGCTGTGAAAAATTGTACGAAAACGTACATGCCTATCCCATAAGCGTTCACTTTTTTCATCTCCCTGAATTTAGAAAATTGAGCTATCAGACTTACTTTCTGATGCTTGCAAATTTTGGCACATAATATGCATAACCTAAATTGAAAACAAATCTTACGTCCTTTTACAATTCACTAACGGGTGATGAAGTAAAAATTTCTTTTTAGGTTTAAGTGGTTAGTAAAAAGGGGTCCTCGCAGACCCCTTTTTCTTTTTCATGTCAGGCCGGAATCATGGATGCAGCAAGCGACTGATAGCCACGTATTCGGCCAGTGCTATTCCCCTGGAGGCTTCGGTAAGTTTGTAATAAGTCCTTATAAAGGGATCGTCTACCACTTCCTTTACCCCATACTCCAGGTTCCAGACCTTTCCGGTAAATTTGAGGTGGTCCTGAATCTGAACAATTGCAATGGGATCCTTGATCAGCTCCTCCAGCATGATCCAGTAATCAAGCGCAGCCACAGCAAAATCATGCCCAAGCCCAGGGTCAACAATAACCTCACGCCCCACCCCATGGCTGTCTTTTCCCTTAAGTTCAGCAAGAGATGCTCCTGGCTGGTCAAGGTAGTTAAGCATTAAATCCTGCATATTGGAAATCATCACCTGAAGCGACCGGGCATCGGCATGGATTCCGTTGATGGTTTGCAGACAAGCAGCATCACAGCTATCTCCGGCCCAGTCTAAAAGTTTTGCTGTTCCTTTTTGAGTTTCGGCCATTTGTTCCTCACTGATTACGGCCTCCTCCATGTAAATATTGACAAAGTTCTTTCCCACATTCACATTGGTATAGATCATCACCAGTGCGGCCCCCACCAATAACATAGCCACATAGGGCAATGAAATCTTTTCACTTCCGCTTCGCTGAAACACATTAACCACATACAGAGGAATAAAGCCAATCACCAGTAAGCCCATCCCAAGCTGCAAGATAAGAGCCGTACCAGGCCAGTGCTGAAGTTTGAAAAGTGCCCCTGCAAGCAGCAAGGCTATGGTCAGATAGCCCACAATGGCATAGATTGGATTTTTCTTTTCCACCTGCTCCTTCCGCCTGCTAAAGAAATAGAGGGGCAGAAAAACAAGTACTATAAATACAATTCCCACCGTTACCAGGATGGAAGCACCGGGCCAGTGCATCTTTTTGAAAAATGCACCAATGATCGTCAGCAGGGCCGATGTGAGTCCGAATATATACGTGAAATTTTTCATGCGTTGAAAGTTTTTGTCAAGGTTTAATAAGGTTTGATGCTGGATTTCGGGCAGGCGCTTTTCGCCTATGGAGTCGAGCACGAAGGAGTAGGAAGATTCAAAATCCTTCCCCTCTTCCATTTGCTCTTCCACCAAACAGCATACATGGTCCAGCAAATCGTCTCTAAGCCGGTCGTAGGTCAGTCCGCGACCATAAAGATCAGCTTTGATCCGTTCATAATTGTCGTCAATACTTGCGGCAATCATTTCAGGCAGGTGTGGGCTTGAGTACGTGGCTGAGTGTATTCACAAAATCAAAAAATTCATCCACCTTCTGTTCTGTCCACGACCTGCCCTTTTCTGTCAGAGAGTAGTACTTCCGGACCCGCTTGCCGATAAATTCCTGTTCGATGGCGATGTGTCCGTCAGCCTCCAGTTTATGTAAAACCGGGTAGAGTGCCCCGAATGTGAGTTTGATTTTACCGGCGGTGAGCTCTTCCACCTTTTTGGTAATCTCATACCCGTACATTCGTCCATTGTCGGCCAACATTTTTAAAACGATTGTTCTCAAGGTACCTTTAAGCAGATCATTTGCTATCATAAGGACAAATATATAACATTATTATATATAATCAAATTATATATCAAAAAACATGCTCAGATTGAACAGCTTCCAATAAAATAATCGATATTAGAAGGACCATTATAAACCCCTGTTATAAAGATTGCCATCATGGAAAGAAGAAAATTTATAAAAAAAAGCGCTGCGGCAGCCATGCTCGCAAGCCTGGCTCCGGCTGGCTTACCGGGCAGGTCGAATCTGCCCGTGACCAGGATGAATCAGCACATCTGCATCTTTTCGAAACATCTGCAATGGCTGGGATACAGCGATATGGCCCGCCTGGCCTCTGAGATAGGATTTACAGGCATTGATTTGACGGTGAGACCGGGGGGGCATGTGCTACCGGAAAGGGTAAAGCAGGATCTGCCGGTGGCCGTGGAACAGATCAGGGCGCAGGGAATGGAGGTTCCCATGATTACGACCGGTATTACAGACCCGAACGATCCCCTGACCAGGGATATTCTGGAAACAGCAGGGAAGCTTGACATAGGCCTTTACCGGACAGGATGGTTCAAATATCAGAAGGGTGTACCGGTGGAAAATATCCTTGCACAGTCAAGGATGCAGATGAGCGGGCTGCAGCAAATCAACCAGGCAAATAATATTGCTGCTTCCTACCAGAACCATGCAGGACTCTATGTAGGTAGTTCAGGTTGGGATCTGTTGAAGATGATCGAAGGGCTTGATCCAAGGTGGACCGGCGTACAGTTTGATATCAGGCATGCCATGGTGGAGGGGCCCAATACCTGGCCGGTTTTCCTGGAAATACTCAGCCCTTACATCAACAGCTTTGACATTAAGGACTATACCTGGACTGGCGAAGGAGATAAAGAGGTGCTTAATGTGCCTCTTGGAGAAGGCCTGGTCCCCTTCCTGGCTTATTTTGATGAGCTGAAAAGATTAGGGCTAACTGGCGATTTTTCCATCCACTATGAGTATCCGCTGGGGGGAGCAGAACACGGAGCCAGTGAGCTGAGCATCAGCAGGGAGGAATATATAAAAAAGGTGGGCGCTGACCTCTCCTACTTTACCAGTTTATATTCGAATCAATAAAGCTTATAAAACTGGCTGCCATGTCCTTCTGCTCACTGATGGTGGGATGACCCGGACTTTCTTTATAGGGTACAAAATGGGTAAATATCCTGCTGTCGTTTAAGGTGGAGATGGCCCTTTTGACATAGCCCGGCCAGGGTGAGCCCTCCCTTGTTGCATCCATATTACCCAGGGCACAGATGATATTAGCATTCGGGTAGTGTCCCCGGATCTTTAGCACAAACTGCCTGTAGGCCTCGATAATCTCCTTCTCCCCGGGAGCAATCCCTCCAAACCTGGCCTTAAATTCCGGATATTCGGGCCGGTAAACCAACCAGGAATCATTCTGCATCAGGTTAATTACAACGATATCGGGCTGGTAGAGGGAGAAATCCCATTTACTTGTCGAATCCTCCGGATTGATCAGGTCATATATCTCGGGCATGATCGTCGGGAACCAGCTGATGTTGATGCCAATTCCGCTTTTACAGGTACAGTGGTAACTTGCCTTGTAATGCCTGGCAAGAATTGCCGAATAACTCAGGTAGTTATTGGTATAGGTACTATCGGGTGAGTCCTTCCCTGAAAAATCCTCCACCGCGTAGCCTGCCGTTATGGAATTCCCATAAAACTCGATGCTCCTTTTTTTCTCCGGCGGCCCGGGCTCAAGGATGGCTTTCCCTCTTATCCTGAAGCCATAAAATTCACCCGTCCCCCGATCCCATTCAGTCCGCTTAAACAACTCCAACGTGTGGCTTCCGGGAGTCAGGTCCGAGGCCAGCATATGATATCGTTTTAATGTATCGGGCCTCAGTATAAATAGGGAATCCTGATCGATAATGACATTGTAATAATTATCACCCCTGCTCTCCCTCATCAGGACTTCTATGGACTCTCCCTGGAAATTAATCCTTATGGAAGTACCCGACCAGTATAACTCTGCTGCATCAATCCGACTGCTGTCAATCCGGCCCTCATAGGCGATGGCGGGATCGGTATAATCAACAAATAATTCTTCAATTCCTTTTTGATCCTTACAGCCCGATAAAACAAGCAGGACAAACAGGATCCATAAAAAAAAGCTGCTTTGTTTCATGGATTCAAGATATATAGATTCGTTCATTATTCTTAGCTATATTTACCTGCGTTTTTCAGACCGCCAGACAAATGATTAAAAATTTCCTCAAAGACAGGTTCCTTATCACAAAAATCAGGAACAGGTTTGTACCCTCGGTTCAGATTAGCCAGCGCCAGATGTATTTGCAGTACAAGCAAATGGCAAAAAATGGTGAGCTGCCCTCCCTGAATGAGACCGGGTTTCGGGTATACTCTCAGTTTGAGGAGGATGGAAAGCTCCTCTTCATCTTTTCCCTCCTGGGTATGAAACACAAATCCTTTGTGGAGATCGGATCGGATGATGGGGTGAACAGTAATTCAGCAAATCTGTATTTCAATTTTGGATGGCATGGTTTATTCATTGACGGAAATCCACGCAGCATCAAACGCGGCAGAAAATTCTTCAGCAAATACCCCCATCCCTGGTACTACAAACCAAAATTAGTGTGCGCCAGGGTTACCCGGGAGAATGTAAATGATCTGATTAAAGGGGCAGGCTACAAGGGTGATGTGGGGCTTTTGTCCATCGACATTGACGGCAATGATTACTGGGTGTGGGATGCCATCACGGTCATAGACCCCCAGGTAGTGATTATAGAAACCCACAATGAATTCGGAATGAATAATATTGTTGTCCCCTATGATCCTGATTATTTTTATCCTGGCAAACATCCTGTATACCATGGTGCATCGCCCGTGGCGATGACAAATCTGGCAAAGCGGAAAGGCTACAGGCTGGTGGGAGCAAATGACCTGGGCTTCAATTTTATCTTTGTCAAAAACGGACTGGCAGAAAAAGATCTGCCCGAGGTAAGTGTGGAGTCAGTACTCACACATCCATCCACCATAGCATCCTTCAAAAAATTTGAGGAAATTAAAAACTGGGAATACCTGGAAGGGTAAGCCGGGTTACTAGCCCACTATTGTTACTCGCCCACATGGGCTCGTGAGCCGTGGAGGGGGACCTTCAACACCAAAAACCGTCCGAATGCTTAGCATACCGGGCATAAAAAAACCGCCAGGCTTTGCCTGACGGTTTTTGGTGTTGGGTGGAAGACCGGGTTCGAACCGGCGACCTCTGGAACCACAATCCAGCGCTCTAACCAACTGAGCTACATCCACCGTTTGGGTGTGCAAATTTATAAAAAAAATTTATCCGGAAATTTGTTTCTCGAATATTTATTCTTGCAAAATCTCCTTAAAGAGATCATCATACCTTTTCATCACAGCTGTTTGGCCGTATAGCCTCAGGGTCTGGCTTCTTATCTTGCTGGCAGAAAAGGTCTTATGCCTGCTGATCATTTGTTCCATAGCCAAAGTCAACTGTTCTGCATTATTGGGATCGATCAGGAAGCCATTCTCCTGGGTGACGATGCTGTCGGGCCCTCCGGAACGTGTGGCAATTACTGGCAGACCTGAAGCCATTGCCTCGATGAGGACCACCCCAAAGGCCTCATAGCGAGTGGGCAGGACAAAACAATTGGCCTTCTGCATTTCCTTTTGCATTTCCTCCCTGGAGATTCTCCCCAGGAAATCCACCTCTGCCTCCAGATCCAGCTCTTTCAGCCAAAGACTCAAGCTCTGCCCGTAAGGCTTCCCTTGCCAGCCAGCCTGACCCTGAACCCGGCAGAGATCTTTTGTTTCAGCATATGAACTGCCTCAAGTAAAATATCAATACCCTTAACATGTTCCAGCCTTCCTGCCCAGAAAAATACAAATGGTTCGGTATCGCGCGGCTTTGCAGGCGGGAGAAACATATCTTCCCTGATCATATTGGGGATCATGGTGGCTTTGCCTTCTACCCAGGGCATCATTTTGCCGAGGCCCGACATCAGGCTACCTGAAACAGGTACCAGGGCAGCGCAGTTCCTGAAGGCTTCTTCAAAAAAAGGCAGGTGGAAGGGCTTCACCATTTTCCTGGCCTCGGGTGTACTCCATACAAAGAAGCTTCTGTGTTCTACCACCAGGTAGGGAATTCCATATTGCTTATGAATCAGGCTGGAGGCATAGCCGGCCCAGGTAACACTGTGGGCAAGGATCAGGTCGGGTTTTCCAAACTGCTTCTGGTAACGCTTATAGAGCTTTACTACCTTTCGGGACCACCCCCTGATATTTTGTTTTTCGCTGCCGGGGATTTTCAGATAAACTGAACGGATCACCCTGAGACCGTTTTCGTCCTTCACCCTGAAGCCCTTAAGTGCTGAAACTCCAAGCTGAAGCAGCTTGCGAACACCTACAACCCGGCTGACCAGGACATCCACCTTGTAGCCCATCGCGGAGATGGATTCGCTGTGCTCCTTGAAGAAATAGCCGCCGTCGGGCGGATACCAGGAGGGAATAATTAAGATTCGTGGCTGCTTTTCCATTAAACTGAGTTTCGATGTAGATCAAATGTATAATACTCCAGAGGATCTGATGGAAATTTTGCAGCTTCAGACTTGTATGTCTTTCCAGTGTAGATGCACTCTTGGTATGCGCCACATGATAAATCTGCCCGCCACGATCGGCACCTGCACCATCCAGTATGGCCGCCATTACTTCATAGCGAACCTTATCGGGATGAAAACCATAGTCATGCCAGACCACGATAGATCCATCATGAACCAGGTGCCGGAATATATTTTTAGTATCACTTACAATGGTGTCATGGTGATGATCACCATCGATGAAAATCAGGTCAAATTTTTGCTCCAGCGAAGAAAAATCAAAGCTTCTGGAGTTCCCCCTCAGATGGGTAACATTAGTGATTTTCTCAGAAAAGCGACGGTGTGAGGAAATGGTATTTTCATGCATGCCCATTTTTCTCATCTCCTCATCGTTTAAAGAAAGGGTGTAACAGTCCTTGCATCTGTTTGATACAGTGGCCACACTTTCTCCGCGCCAGGTGCCAATTTCAAAATATCTGCAATCCTTGATGCCTTCTGCCAGTCCGGCAAGTAACATCATATCTGTGGGCAGGGAGCCTCCATCCAGAAAGGTCATGGGGCCCAGGGAAAGGGCCTTACTAATTCCCAGCTGATCCATATCAATCAACGGTAATCCGCCGGGCAGCTCAAAAACCTTTTCCACATATGCCTGCCAGCTATCTTCATCGGTGAGAACCAGGTTCAATAAAACGGGTTTCCGGGCTATCCACGAGAGGGCTTTTAATGCTTTTCCAATCTTACTCATTACTTACAATTTGATTCTTTTTCACCAGCCTGATGTACCATAAGAGGCTGTAGAGGATCGTCAGGGCACTCACCCCGCTGTACAGAGCCAGTCCCAGGTATACACTTTCCAATATAACCCCTGCTGCCAGGGCAGCCAGGCGCCCCACCAACCTGATACTGTCCAGAAACATGGCTGTCTTCTGCTTCTTGTAAAGATCCGGTATGAAGGAAAGCGGCATGGTCAGGCTTACCATGAAGATCCATGGCAACATAATCTGGGCATAGCGACCTGCCTCTGCCTTCTCAAAGACAAAACCAAAAATTTCAGGGGCAAATATACCGAATACCACAAAGGGAATGCAGCAACCAGAGGGCGGTTTGCCTCAGGAATAGCTTTACTTCCGGACAGGATGGACTGCCCGTGATTTATTTTTTCACTGAAGCGCTGATATAGCACCTGGTAAAAAGCCCCGGCCACCAGGTTAACCGGCCGGTAAATCAGCATATAACCAAAGGTATAGATCCCTGCCACAGCCAGGGAGAAATAGGAAGTGAATACAAATACCGGCAGGGCCCCGGAAAGGTTATTGACCAGTCCCTGCCACATGTTATAACGGGGAAAGAGGCTGTATTCCTTTGCCAGTCTCCTCATTTCACTGACCTTCAACCAGCTCCATTTGTGTGCATTAACCCGGATATGCACCACCAGGAAAATCAGGAAGCCAAGCAGCTGTCCGAAGACCACCCCAAAAATCAAACCTGCCGCACCCATGATTAGCAGGCCAAGTACCACCTTTAGCAGGGAATTCCCAAGGCTCTGGGCAATATTGGCCCCTGCAATAAGTTTGTAACGCTTCTCCCGGTTGGAGTAGTTCCGGAATGACTGAAAAAGCCCCACCAGAAGGGTGGAAAGGGGAATGAAGTAAAGCCAGGGCGAAATCTCCTCACTGCCCAGCAATTCACATATCTGCCGGTTAAGGAATACGACCAGCAAAAATAAGAGCAGGCTGACTCCTATGCTCACCAAGCCTGAAAGCCCAAGCAGGTTTACAGACTCCTTCTCGCTTTTGGGAAGGAGGATGGCCAGTTCATATTTGGCCGTGGAAAAAATGATGGTAATGTTCAGGATGTTCATGTACAGACCGAAAACTCCGAAATCTTCATCTGTGTAAATACGGCTAAGGACAATATAAATCAAAACAGAAACGGCCTGTGCCAGCGTGGTCCCGGAGATCAGGGTGGCCACATTTTTGAAGAACTCATTGCGCCAGATTTTACGTAGGGCCTGAAACATGCCCAAAAGTAAGAATTATACTGCAAAATTGTCATGCTTCGACCCCGCCTATTGTATGGCATAGCTTTTGATCACTGGAATAGACGTAAATAATATATATTTGAGCAAATTTTAGAGTTATGAGAGCAATGAAATCATCTAATCCCGTCATGTCGGGAAAAATATACGAAAAGGTCGGAAGCGCACTTTCCGACAACACAATGACCATTAACGGAACGCTGAATAAAATTGGACTGATGCTGGTACTGATTCTTGTTTCAGCTTCCTATACATGGAAAATGGTGCTGGCCGATGATCCCACCCGGGTAGGCACCCTGGCCATAGTGGGTGCAATAGGAGGCTTCATCGTGGCCATGATCACAGTCTTCAGGCCGAAATCAAGCCCATATACAGCACCCGTTTACGCCATTCTGGAAGGTATGTTCCTGGGTGCAATCAGTGCTGTAATTAATGTGCAATACCCGGGAGTAGCCTTTCAGGCTGTTCTGCTCACCTTCGGGACCCTTTTCACCATGTTGTTTCTATACCGTTCTGGAACCATCAGGGCCACACCAAAATTCAGAAGGGGAGTAATGATGGCCACCGGGGCTGTTTTCTTTGCCTATTTGATCAGCTGGATCCTGAGCCTCCTGGGCATGCCCATGGGTTTTATGCATTCCTCGGGTCCCCTGGGCATCGTCATTAGCCTTGTAATTATTGTAATTGCCGCCCTGAACCTGATCATGGACTTTGATTTTATTGAAAAGGGAGCCCAGATGGGTGCACCTAAATATATGGAATGGTTTGGTGCTTTTGGCTTAATGGTAACCCTGATATGGCTGTACATTGAATTCCTGAGGCTCTTGTCCAGGTTTGCAGGCAGGGATTAAGTCATAAAGCAGAACCGAGGCGAAAGCCAAGCTGAGTAAAGTGTAAAGTTTAATGTATGAGTGAATTAGAGCAGTATTTCAAGCCCTTCAGGGAGAATATCATCGGAAGCGATGCTACCTTTGATTCGCCCTATGGCAAAAAGAAAATCATCTACGCTGATTGGATTGCCAGCGGGAGACTCTATGAGCCCATAGAGAAGAAGCTGCAAACCCAGTTTGGCCCTTATGTGGCCAACACGCATACTGAGACCACCCTCACCGGCACATTGATGACAAGGGCCTACCACCGCTCGCACAAACTGATCAAGGAGCACGTAAACGCCGGTCCCAATGATGTGATTATCACTGCTGGCTACGGAATGACGGCTGTGATCAATAAGCTTATGCGGATACTCAGTCTCAAGGGCTGCGGAGGAAGCAATGACTGCGTAAAACAGTCGGACCGCCCGGTGGTTTTTCTCACCCATATGGAACATCATTCCAACCATACTTCCTGGTTCGAAACCCTGGCAGATGTGGTCATGCTTGAACCTACAAAGGGACTCAGGGTGGACCTGGATGATCTGAGGGCGAAGCTGGAGTTATATAAGGACAGGAAATTTAAGATGGGCTCCTTCACTGCCTGTTCAAATGTAACAGGAGTGAACACACCTTACAGGGAAATGGCACGCATCATGCATGAGTACGGGGGACTGGTATTTATTGATTTTGCAGCCAGTGCACCTTATATGGAAATAGATATGCATCCCGGGATGATCCTATGGAAAAGCTGGATGCCATCTTCTTCTCTCCCCATAAGTTTCTTGGCGGACCAGGGTCCTCAGGGGTACTGATTTTCGATAAGGCCATGTACAGAGCTGAGGTGCCCGACAATCCGGGAGGTGGAACCGTGGATTGGACTAATCCCTGGGGCAAGTATAAATATGTGGACGATATCGAAGTCAGAGAAGATGGTGGTACGCCCGGCTTTCTTCAGTCCATTAAGGCCTCCCTCGCCATTAAGCTGAAGGAGCAGATGGGCGTGGATAAGATCCTGGCCCGGGAAGAGGAGCAGCTGGAAATAGCTTTACCTGGACTGAGGGCCATACCCGGAATTGAAATACTTGCCAATAATGTGGATCAGCGCCTGGGAGTTATCTCCTTCTATCATCCGGAAATCCATTTTAATCTCTTTGTAAAGCTGCTGAATGACCGCTATGGTATTCAGACCCGGGGGGGATGTGCATGTGCGGGAACTTACGGCCACTTCCTTCTGGAGGTATCCTACGACCAGTCTGAAAAAATCACCGAGAAAATCAACCATGGCGACCTCACCGAAAAGCCCGGATGGGTAAGGTGGTCGCTTCACCCTACCACCACCAATGAGGAGGTCAGGATGATCCTTAAGGCCGTAGAGGACATCGCAAAACACCATAAGGATTGGGCTGAGGATTATGTCTACCTTCCAAAAAAGAATGAATTCATTCACCACTCGGAGGTGGATCATCCCGTAGAAGATAAAATGATGGAAGACTGGTTTAAGCTATGATCCGTATTCTTCCGGTAAGCAGCCAGCCGCACGGAAAGCTTATTTCTCAAGCTTCCCCGCGATCTTTACAGGAATGACCCCAACTATGTTCTTCCTTTTGACAATGAAATCCGGAAAGCATTTAATCGCAATGTAAATCCCTATTTTAATCATGGGGATGCGGTCAGGTGGATTGCCCTGGATGGTAAGAATAAGGTGGTGGGACGTATTGCAGCTTTCTACGACCGGGACAGGGACGAATCTGAGGAGCTGAAAAACGGAGGCTGTGGATTTTTTGAATCGGTGAATGATCCGGCCGTTGCAAACTTGCTCTTCGATACTGCAAAAGCCTGGCTTGCAGAACATGGGTATGAATCCATGACCGGCCCCACGAATTTTGGAGAGAATGACACCAACTGGGGCTGTCTTGTGCAGGACTTCTCGCAGCCTGTCCTTGGCATGACCTACAATCCCCCCTATTACCGGCAGCTTTTTGAAGATTATGGATTTAAACTGTATTACAGACAGTTGAGTTTTCAAATTGACCTGGATAAGCCTTTTCCAGAGCGGTTCTGGAAAATAGCGGAATGGATCAATAAAAGAAAAGGATACGCCTACAGACACTACGATCCCAATCAAAGCGCTCAGTTTGTGGAGGACACCATCGCCATTTATAATGATGCCTGGCGCCCTCTCCGAAAAGACTTCACTCCCATGGATCCTGGCTCGCTTCATGACGAACTGCGAAAAATCAAGGACATCATGGACCCTGAGTTGATCTGGTATGCATATTATGAAGGCAAACCCATCTCCTTTTTTATGTTCCTGCCCGATGCAAACCAGATTTTCAAACACCTGAACGGGAAATTACATCTGATCAACAAATTGCGCTTTCTTTACTATAAAAGAAAAAAAATCATTAACAGCTTCAGGGGCACGGCTGCAGGAGTAGTCCCTAAATTTCAAAACTCGGGTGTGGAGTCGGGCATCATTTGGCAGCTCAACGAGGCTGTTAAAAAACAAACCCCAATACAAGCACCTTGAGCTGGCCTGGGTGGGTGATTTTAATCCTAAAATGATCGATCTTTACCTGAATACAGGGGCCCAGCATCGTAAAACCCATATTACTTACAGATACCTCTTTGACAGGGAAAGAGTATTTGAACGCTTTATGGAAGATGTGGTTGATTTAAGCAAGTTGCCGGCTAATGCATTAATATCGGGCTGACAGGCATCTATTTATATTAAATTGTTTTGAAGTTCCGGCAAACATTTTTATCTTTGCATTCCGTTTTGAAAAAAGACGAAGCACTGAAATCATAAGAACGATGAAAAAAGATATACATCCAGAGAATTACAGACTTGTTGCCTTCAGGGACATGTCCAACGGAGACACCTTTATTACCAAGTCAACTGCAGCTTCAAAAGAGACTGTTAAAATGGACGATGGCGTAGAGTACCCGCTGATCAAACTTGAAATCTCCAGCTCATCTCACCCTTTCTATACAGGTAAGATGAAGCTTGTGGATACTGCCGGTCGCGTGGACAAGTTTATGAACCGTTACAAGTCTCATATCGACAAGAAGAAAAAATAAGGGGGCGACCCCTTCCTGTGAAAAAGCCATCCTATCCGGGGTGGCTTTTTTTTGTACATTTAAAATAAAAAATGCAACTCATCCTCTTTGATGACCACTCCTGGGAGAACCTGCTCCCGCTTACCTTTACCCGGCCGGTGGCCGACCTTCGTGTGGGAATTCTGACCATTGCCGAAAAATGGGAGAAACGACTTGAAACAAAGGTTTCATTTCTCACTCAAGCACACCTTTCAGAAAAATATCCCCTGATTAAGGGAAGCCGGAATCTTCTGATTAACGGATCCCTCCTGCCCGACCAGGAGCTCGCCAAAGCGCTGCTGGGCATGAAGGAAGGGGAGGCATTAAAAAAAGGAGATACCCTGCTGGGCCTTTGTACAGATGCACTTACCGGAGAGCAGCTCGATTTACAAAAATGGCTGGGTGGGGCCAGGGAATTCTCCGGAGAGGTCTCGCTGATTGACTACCCCTGGAAAATATTCCAGCTAAACGGCCAGGAAATTGAGGCCGATTTTAAGCTGCTTACGGAAGGCAGGGAGAGTGAGAAACTGAGTGATACCGTAAGGGCAATTAATCCCGAGAACATTTTTGTGGAGCCGGGGTTTAAGGGGGAGCACATCACCCTCAATGCCTCCACTGGCCCCTTTTACCTGGGTCGTGACAGCGAAATCATGGAGGGAAGTGTGATCAGGGGGCCCTTTGCTCTCTGTGAAGGATCCACGGTTAAACTGTCGGCTAAAATTTATGGTCCTACCACGGTGGGGCCTCACAGCAAAATTGGCGGGGAAGTCAACAACAGCGTGATACACTCCAATTCCAACAAGGGACATGATGGCTTTCTGGGCAATGCTGTGCTTGGGGAATGGTGCAACATAGGAGCAGACACCAATAATTCTAATCTGAAGAACAATTACTCGGAGGTAAAAGTCTGGAATTATTCAAAACAGCGCTTTATTAAATCCGGATTGCAGTTTTGCGGACTGATTATGGGCGATCATTCCAAATGCGGGATTAATACCATGTTCAATACTGGAACTGTAGTTGGTGTGGCAGCGAACATCTTTGGATCAGGATTTCCACGCAATTTTATACCCTCCTTCAGCTGGGGAGGAGCCGGCGGCATGACTACCAACCAGATTAATAAGGTAGTTGAAACAGCCACCCTGGTTTTGGAGCGCCGTGGTCAGGTCTTAAGTGAGGCTGATAAGGCTATCCTGCAATGGGTCTTTGATTATTCCGCAAAGTTCAGGAAATAGGCTACTTCAATAGGAGCTCGTCGAAATCCTCGGTCAGCTTCATATCCTTTTGCCAGTCATAGAGGGTCAGTCCCCTGAGATCGAAATAGTAGTCCCAATATCTCCTCAGCGCCTCCACATAACCGCGTCTGGCCACATCCTTCTCCTCCAGTGCCACATTCAGATCCAGCACATCGATCTTTCCGATGAGGAAGCGCTGCTTGGTCACCTCGTAGCGTAAGTTGGCAATGGTGTCGGCCTTTGAGGCAATGACCACCTGGTCGTCCTGAAGGTTAAACTGCATGACCTGCAAGAAGATATTCTCGTCGAAATCGATCTGTGATTGCATCACATCGGTCCGAACCAATTCCTGGGCCGACTGGGCCATACGGTACTGACCACGTCCCAATCCCCAGTCAAGCAGCGGTACCTGCACACCCACCCGAAGCCTCTGCTGATTTTCAGGGTTCTGGTAGGCTGAATTGAGGGTCTGGGCATTCTGACTCAAGCCCACCTGGGCAAAGAGATCAGCCCTGATCCCCTTTTCCGACCGGGCCTCCGCCACCTGTCGTTCGGCTTCAAGCAGTTGCCGCTGCATGGCCAGAATTTCCGGATTATTGGCCAGTGCTTCAGCCAGGGTTCGGGAATAATCAAGGGTCATGTCCGGTACCTCACGGGCAATATCAATTCAAGGTTTATCCTGTCGTTGAACCCTAAAAAGGATCTGAGCCTGGACCTGCGCAGGGCCAAATCGATGTTGGCTTCATTAATGGCAGCCCCGGCATTTAATGAGCTCAACTCCATCTGCAGCAACTCATTCTCTGCAATGGTTCCCAGCTGGTAGCGCCCCAGGGCAATCTGGTAGAGGGTATCGGTATTGGCAAAATTTTTCTTGGCAATCTCCAGGTTAATCTGGGCAAGTGCCAGATCAAAAAAGTAGCCCACGGCCCGCTGACTTACCCTTTCCATGGTATTCACGTATTCCAGCTTGGCCTCCTCATACTTCATGGGCTCAATTTTCCGGTCCCAGCTCAAAGGATTATAGCCATTTATCGGTTGAACCAGTCCGATGGTGACCGGATAGGCCAGGTAGGTGGTTGGAGGCTCCTCGTTAAAGTTATCGTTCCTGATTAACTGAGAAGTCACAAAAACACGGCCCCCGGTAAATCCGATGTTCTGGTTGAGCTGGAGATCCAGTCCGGTTTGCATATTGGAGGTGGATACAAATTTTTCCGATCCATCTGGCTGGGTCACACTTTCCATGACATTGTTCAGGGAAGGGACAGTTGCCTCCAGGCTCAGGCCAGGCCTGTACCTTGCTATGTGGGTCCGGTACTCCCAGTATGAGCCGCGAAACCTGTGCCGGGCCATCAGTCCCATTAAGGACTGCTCCTTGGCTATTTGAATCACCTCCGGAAGGGTCAGAACCCTTTCCGCGACTTCAGGCTCTATCCTGAGCCTTTATATCCCTGGAAAACAGGAGAATGACTAATAAAATTGCAATGCGATACATCTTATTCATATCTTAATGATTCGATGGGATCCCGTTCGGATGCCCGTTTGGCAGGGGAATAACCAAATATCACCCCCACTGAAGCTGAAACTGCAAATGAAATAAAAACTGAAATAGGCGTAACCTCTGTCTGGATGTCTGCAAACTTTGTGATCAGGAAGGAGGCCACAATTCCGAGGATTACCCCCACCAGTCCGCCAATCACACTGATAAGAACTGCCTCGGCCAGAAACTGAACTACAATGTCCCTTTTCTGCGCTCCGATGGCCAGCCTGGTCCCAATCTCTTTTATACGCTCCATCACCGAAGCAAACATAATATTCATGATTCCGATACCACCCACAAGAAGCGAGATACTGGCAATGGCCCCCAGGACGATATTAAAAATATCTTTGGTCCGCTGCTCCTGTTTTAGCAAAAGCTCAGGAACGGTGATTTCAAAGTCCTTCACCTCCTCATGGCGCCTCATCAAAAGCCGGGCCAGCAGGTCGGTGGAGGGTGAAAGTTCGGACGATTCATTGACCTGGACGATGATCCGGTCAAGCTGGTGGTAATTGGAGCTCGAGTTGTTTCCACCTCCTCCGAAACTAAAGGCAAAACCCATTCCAAACATCATACCCCCTTCGCTGCCTTTGATTCTTGATGCCACCAGGGCCCGGTTCTGAAAGCGCATCAGCATGGTCTTCACCGGCACATAAATATTGTCGTTCATAACATTCACCCCAATATTCTCAAAACGGGTCAGATCCACGTCATTTTTGTCCAGTACTCCAACCACCTTCAGCCACACCTTATCGAACTTGATATACTTGCCAATGGGGTTTTCCTTGCTGAAAAATTTATTCTGGATATTGGCTCCGATCACGCATACAGGGATACCATTTTCAGCCTGATATTCATTGAAAAAGGCTCCCTCATGAAGGGGCAGGTTGAAAATCTCAAAATACTCATTAGACACCCCTAACAGCTTCGCAGAAGCCCTCTTACCCCCCTGAACCACATGGCTGTTCAACTCAATTTCTGCGGAGAGTTTATGGACGGTGGGAACGACCTCCCTGATGGCATCCAGATCCTTCAGGGTTAGTCCGGGAGAGAATTTACGGGCCTGCTTTTCACCGCCTTCATCGGAACCATCTCCTTCAGACAGCTCAAAAACAGGACTGATCATGATGTTGTTTACACCTACCATTTTTATCTGTTCCAGAATTTCCTTCTGGGCTCCCCGGCCAATGGCCAGCATGGTAATTACCGCACCTACTCCGAATATAATTCCAAGGGCGGTCAGTATGCTACGCATCTGGTTGGCCATTATGGATTCAATGGCGATCTGGATATCGTGAAAATATCTTTCCATGGTCTATCCCTGGCTCCTTTTAATAACTCCCGGAGGTCCCGAGGGTCTCTTGGACTTGTTTGGTTCCTGTTCCTTCTCCCTTTGCTTGCGGGCTTCTTCTTTGCGCCTGTTAATCTCAACCATCAACTCAAGCCCTTCGTAATCAAAGGACTCTGTATTACCGGGCTGAGAGAGGTATAGTCTCTGACCTTTTTCAAGGCCCATCTCAACAATGATGTTGTTTTCATTGGACTCACCCAGTACAACAATTTGCTTCTTACCCTGCCTTGTGTATACATAGGTAAGGCTGTCATTGGCGTGAACAGCCTCCAGGGGAATAAAGAGAACACTATCCAGTACCTGGGTTATCACCTCGTTGCTGGTGGTCATGGAAGGTCTGAGGATGGTATCATGTTCATTAAGCTCGATTCGAACCTCAAATACCTTGGCATCGGTATTGGGAAGCTGCTGACCTATATTGGCCACCTCGATAACTTCCCCTGTGAACTTCTTCTCGGGAAAGGCATCCACCCCGATTTTTACCTGCTGACCTTTTTTTAACTTGCTGATATCGATTTCATTCACATAGGTAAGAGAAATCATAGTGGAGAGATCGGGCAGTGTGGCCACCGCCAGGTCCCAGGTATTGATCTCGGTTCCGGCCGTCCTTTTCTGACCACTCCAGTCCTTTTTATAGATTACCATTCCTGAAGACGGAGCCATGATATCAAACTGCTTCCATTACCGCCATCATCATGGTTTTACTCCGCCGGTCTCTTTCCAATGATATTTCTGCTTCCCTCATTTCAGCTTTGGCCTGCTTTTCCTTTAATCCGTAATTTTCCTTGGCCTGATTATAGGCCCTGGTGGCCTTTTCAAGCTCGATCTGAACCTGGCGGATGGTGGCCGGAGGTTCATACTGTGACTGCTCCAGGGTAATCTCTGCCTCCTCCATGGCGAAGGCCAGGTTGATCAGATCATCCCTCAACTGCCTCAGCTGCATGGTGGTATCCAGCTTGGTACGCATGTATTCAGATTCTTCCTGCTCCAGATTATCCATGATATCCTTCAGGGAGTTATCTGCCTCCGACCTGTCCAGGGTTGCCACCCAGTCACCCGAATCCACCACTGTGCCTTCTGGAATCAGGTCCTGGATCTTTACCCTGTGTATTCTTAAGTCCCTGCTTCGTAATGATGAGGGAGCCTGAATCTCGGTCTCCCTGATGGCCTGTAACTCACCTGTGATCATTACAGCGATTTCAAAACTGCCATACTGCACTTCGGTTTCAAGTACAACTTCCTTCTCCTTCCCCGACATGGCTGAGTATATGATCAGGGCAAGAACCACTGCAACAGTAGCAATGATTGATATAAGTGTTCTTTTTTTCATCTCTGAAATATTATTCGTGGTTTACTGGCACTTAGCCAGCTATAATTAATCTTTTAATGCATTCATCGGCCTCTTTGGCCAGTCTTTCAGCCTCAGCTGCGCTTTCAGCTTCCGCATAAAGCCTGATAATGGGCTCTGTATTTGATTTTCGAAGGTGCACCCAACCTTCAGGCATGTCCACTTTTACACCATCCAGCGTATTAACCTGGTGATGGGCATACTCCTTTTCAAAGGCCGACAAGAGGCCATCTGGATCGGTCCCTTCGGGAAGCACAATCTTATTCTTTGAAATCGTATAATTGGGATATTTATTTCTCAACTGGCTTACAGTCTGCCCGCTTTCGGCAAGGTGGGTAAGAAAGAGTGCAATGCCTACCAGGGCATCGCGTCCATAGTGCAGTTCTGGATAGATTACCCCTCCGTTGCCTTCACCTCCAATAACACAGGAATTTGCTTTCATGGCTTCCACCACATTCACTTCTCCCACTGCGGAAGGCACATAGGTCTGGCCATAGGCTTCGGTAACATCCCTGAGGGCACGAGTGGAAGACATATTTGAAGCTGTATTCCCAGGTGTTTTGGAGAGTACATAATCGGCTATGGATACCAGGGTATACTCTTCACCAAACATAGAACCATCCTCACAGACAATGGCCAGGCGATCCACATCGGGATCCACAACAAATCCCACATCGGCCTTTTCTTTTTTCATGAGTCCGGATATCTCGGTAAGGTTTTCCGGCAGGGGTTCCGGATTATGCGGAAAAATCCCATTGGGCTCGCAGTAAAGCTCCACAACATCATCCACCCCCAGGGCTTTTAGAAGCTGAGGTAATATGATTCCTCCCACAGAATTTACACAATCAATGGCCACTCGAAACTTTTTAGCTTTAATCTTCTCTACATCCACCAGCTTCAATCCAACTACATCTCTGATGTGTTGGATGTCTATTCCGTCCAAAGGTTTAATGGTACCCAGATTATTTATTTCGGCATAGTTAAAATCATCTTCCCGGGCCCTTCTTAAAATGGACTCACCATCCTCTGCTGAAAGAAATTCACCCCTGGCATTCAGAAGCTTAAGCGCATTCCACTGAGCCGGGTTGTGACTGGCTGTAAGTATAATCCCTCCATCGGCTTTAGCAGTGGTAACGGCAACTTCAACAGTTGGGGTGGTGGCAAATCCTGCATTCAGCACATCAATTCCCATGGAAGATAGTGTGGCTGCAACCAGTTGTTCCACCAGGGGACCTGAGATACGGGCATCCCGTCCCAGCACAACAACCGGCCTCTCTTTTCCACTTTGCTCTCTCAGCCATGCTCCGTAGGATGATGTAAAACGCACGGTATCCACAGGTGTTAATCCCTCACCCGGCCGACCGCCTATGGTACCCCTTATTCCTGAAATCGATATTACCAGACTCATATGTGTATTAATTGATTGGCGTGTATTTCCTCTTTTTTAAAACGACACTAAAGTTAAAACTATTATCCCAAGAATGTTTCCTAATTAGCTGTATCTTTGTACCCTTTAATTTTTATTAACAATCAGGCAATTGGACAAACCAGGATCAGATAAAAGTAAACTCAGCAGAAATCGCGCAGGCGGGAAAGACCGGGCTGAATCCGGCACCTTCGGAAAAACCAGGAGACCCAGCACCCTGAAGGAAAGTAAAACCGGTGGATCCGGTCCTGCATCTAAAACAGGCCCTTCCAGGGGCGGAACATCCAAAAGCAGCCCAACTAAAGCCGCTTCTTCCAGAGGAAATCGTGGAGAAAAAGCAGGAAGTCCGGCCGAAGAGCGAAAAGGTACAAGCTTTTCCAGGGAAGACAAAGGCGCTGGCTTCTCTAAGGAAGGCAGAGGCGGTAAGTTCTCCAGGGAAGACAAAGGCGCTGGCCTCTCTAAGGAAGGCAGAGGCGTTAAGTTCTCCAGGGGCGGCTAAAAGGGAAACCCAGGCCTGTTAAGGATCCTGGAGATGATTCCATAAGACTCAACAAATATATTGCCTCATCTGGGATTTGCTCGAGACGTGAAGCTGATGACCTGATCACTGCTGGAGTGATCACCGTAAACGGGAAAAGCGTTACCCAACTGGGATCGAAAATAAAGCCTGGTGATGATGTGCGTTACAATGGGAAAAGGATGAAAACAGAGCGAAAGGTATACCTGGTTCTGAATAAGCCCAAAGATTACGTGACCACCACCGATGATCCCAAGGAGCGGAAAACGGTGATGATGCTGATTGAGGGAGCATGTCCCGAAAGACTCTACCCGGTAGGACGACTCGATCGCCAGACCACCGGCGTTCTTCTGTTTACAAATGACGGGGAACTGGCTAAAAATCTAACCCATCCCAGCTACAACAAAAAGAAAATTTACCAGGTGAGCCTGGACAAAGCGATTACCTCGACTGATATGAAGCTGCTTGGCCGAGGGCGTTGAACTGGAAGACGGATTTATTCAGGCCGACGGGATCAGTTATATCTCGGGCGACAGCAAAAAAGAAGTTGGTCTGGAAATCCATTCAGGCCGTAACCGGATTGTGAGAAGGATGTTTGAACACCTGGGATACAGGGTAGGCCGCCTGGACAGGGTTTATTTTGCCGGACTTACCAAGAAAAATATACCCCGGGGAAAATGGCGTTTCCTCAGCGACAAGGAAGTCAGTCGTCTAAAAATGAACGCTTACGAATAGAAACATGGAGCATAAAGCAGGATATGTAAACATACTGGGAAAACCCAATGTGGGAAAATCCACTTTGATGAACGCAATGGTGGGTGAAAAGCTTTCCATCATCACCGCCAAAGCGCAAACCACCCGTCACCGCATTCTTGGCATTGTAAATGATCCTGCCTACCAGGTGATATTTTCAGATACGCCCGGAATACTTGAACCCAATTACAAACTTCAGGAGGCTATGCTCAAGGCTGCCCGGTCGGCCCTTGTGGATGCGGATGTGATTGTCTTTGTGATCGAGATGGGGGAAAAACCAGACCCTGAAGAGGCCTTCCTGAATAAGCTAACAAAAATAGACACTCCGGTTCTGCTGGTTATCAATAAAATAGATAAGAGTAATCAGGACGCTGTTTCTGAGGCAGTTGAAATGTGGCATGCTGTACTGCCTAAGGCAGAGATCATCCCCATTAGCGCCCTGGTGAAATTTAACGTGAATGTGGTATTCCAATGGATTCTCAGGCATCTCCCCGAATCACCCCCCTACTTTGCAAAAGATGCACTTACCGATAAATCGGAAAGATTTCTGACCGGGGAAATGATCAGGGAAAAAATCCTGCTCTACTATAAGCAGGAGATCCCTTATTCCGTTGAGGTTGAAATTGAATCTTTTAAAGAAGAGGCAAAGCTGATCAGGATCTATGCCAATATATACGTTGAGAGAGATAGTCAGAAAGGCATCCTGATCGGGAATGAGGGGAAAGCCCTGAAAAGGGTGGGTAGAGAGTCCCGACTTGATATGGAGGCATTTTTTCAAAAGAAGGTATTCCTGGAACTGAAGGTCAAGGTGAACAAGGACTGGAGAAATAACGAGAAACAGATCAAAAAATTCGGATACCAGTAAATCAAGATATATGGGAAAAATTGTGGCCATCGTCGGAAGACCCAATGTGGGGAAATCCACATTCTTCAATCGTCTCACTGAGACCAGGCAGGCCATTGTGGATGAGGTGAGCGGGGTAACCCGTGACAGGCATTATGGGAAGGTAATATGGAATGGTCACGAATTCAGTATCATCGACACGGGTGGATATATTGTAAACTCCGATGACGTCTTTGAAGAGGAGATACGCAAACAGGTAATTCTCGCCATCGATGAGGCTGATGTGGTGGTTTTCCTGGTGGATGTAATATCAGGCATTACCGACCTGGATGCCACTGTTGCCGGATTGCTGAGAAAAATTAAAAAACCGGTGGTCCTGGTGGTTAATAAGGTGGATAACTCGCAACGCCTCTTTGAGGCCTCCACTTTTTATGGTCTGGGTCTGGGCGACTACTACCCTGTTTCTTCCATTAACGGGAGCGGGACGGGCGATATGCTTGACCACCTCACTTCTCTTTTTGGCGATAAGGCCGAGGAGGAAGAGGAAGAAGAAATTCCAAGAATAGCCGTGGTAGGACGTCCCAATGTGGGGAAATCATCCCTGGTGAATGCGCTTGTGGGTGAAGAACGGAATATTGTAACTCCCATCTCGGGAACAACACGCGATTCAATTAATACCCGCTACACCAAGTTCGATCATGACTTCATCCTTGTGGATACAGCCGGACTCCGGAAAAAGGCCAAGGTTAAAGAGGATCTTGAATTCTACTCGGTTATGCGCTCGGTAAGGGCCATTGAACATTCCGACGTGTGCATGCTGATGATTGATGCCACCATTGGGATAGAAGCACAGGATGTGAATGTATTCCACCTGATCGAAAGAAACAGCAAAGGAGTCGTAGTCCTGGTTAATAAGTGGGATCTGGTTGAGAAGGAAACCAAAACCATGAAGGAGTTTGAGAAGAAAATCAAGGAACGCCTGGAACCCTTCGATGATGTTCCCATACTTTTTATTTCTGCACTTACGAAACAAAGGATCCATAAAACCCTGGAGGTGGCCATCCAGGTTTATAAGAACCGGACCCAGAGGATTCCCACTTCAAAACTGAATGAAGTTATGCAGGAGGCCATGGAGGCAAATCATCCGCCATCGGTTAAGGGAAAATTTATCAGGATTAAGTATGTCACCCAGTTGCCCACACATGCCCCTGCCTTTGCTTTCTATTGTAACCTCCCGCAATATGTAAGGGAATCTTACAAACGCTATCTTGAAAATAAGATAAGGGAACATTTCCCATTTACGGGTGTTCCCATAAAAATATTTATGCGAAAAAAATAGGCAGGATTTTTGTAGTGAAAAAGGAGATGAAATTTACAACTTTAGCCATCTGGATCGTATTGATGCTCCTGGTCTCCTGTGATGAGGTGCCGGAGACCTACCCGGACAAACCGATTGTGGACTACCAGTCCTTTGGATTATACATATCAGAGGATGCCCTGGGCAACCAGGTGGTAACGGGCAGGCTAAGTTTTGATTTTACCGACGGAGACGGCAACCTGGGTTTGCCTGCTCTTGCAGATAATACCAACCCCAGTCTTCCCGATAGTGTGAAGTACAACTTTTACCTGCAACTTTATGATCTTCAGGGGTATGATTTTGTCAAAATCCCCGAGGACGAAGGTGGAATTCTGAAATACCGGATTCCTTTCCTGGCTAAACAACCCACCAAGGGTACCATGGATCTGGATATTTCATACCCGGTGATTGTCCATGACACCATTTTCTACACCTTCTATATTGTTGACAGGACATTCAAGAGGAGCAATACCGACAGCACCGATGTGATTGTGTTAAGCGGGATTAGCCTTGATGAAGAGGAGACCCAGGAGTAAATCCCTGAATCTATCCTTTAATACTCCGAATTAGATTTTGATTCCCATAAAGAGCACATCATCCACCTGCTCAAGATCCTCCTTCCAGAGGAAGAAGTTACTCTTGATATAGTTGTATTGCTCATCCATGGGTTTATCGTGGATATCTCTCAGGAGATTCTTGAGCCTTACCATTTTGAATTTCCGACCCAGCGGGCCACCAAACTGGTCGGGATAACCATCCGAGAACATGTAGATAATATCTCCCTTTGTCAACTGGAAGGTTTGATCGATGAAGTCTTTTTCGACTCGATCCTCATCCAGCTGCCCGCCAATGGAGCTGCGGCTTCCCTTTATATATACCTGCTCACCCCCCGAGTATACAATCACAGGCCGCATGGCCGAGCTCACGGTAAGGATATTCTTCTTTGTATCAATGTCTGCTACAATGATGTCCATTCCGTCATTGGAGCCACTTGCTTCCTGGTTCTGATTGAGCGACTCTCTTACCTCGTTGTCGAGGGTGGTCAGAACCTGGGAAGGTTTCTTAATACCATCCCTCAGGCAAATATCCTTGATGAGCGTGGTACCAATCATAGACATAAAGGCACCAGGCACCCCGTGACCCGTAGAGTCGGCACATACCACAATAAAACGGTCCTCTTCCACCCTTTCATACCAGTAAAAGTCCCCGCTCACAATATCCCTGGGCTGATAAAAAACAAAACTGCCGTCAAAGGCATCACTGAGTTTTTTAATGGGAGGCAGGATGCTGGCCTGAATCCGCTGGGCATAGTTTATTGAATCGGTTATATCCCTGTTTTTGACCTCAATTTCCTCCTTTTGCTGAACCACTTCCCTGGTGCGCTCATCCAGTTGCCGCTGGAGATATTCCTGAATGGCCTTCTGGTTTCTTTCCCTGATTTTGATAATCACAAAGACGCTACCCAGGATCAGAAAGATGACAGACGCAATAAACCACCAGGCCTTCCAGATGGGAATCTTAACACTAATTTCTAAACTCAAGGGCTCCTCCGAACAGTTGCCATTGCCATCACAAGCCCTGAGAAGGAAATGATAATTTCCGTCCTCAACCCGACCATAAAAGGCATAGGGAACCCCTGAAACATCAGACCATTCCTCTTCATAGCCATCCAGCTTATATTGATATTTAACCTGCTCCGGATTGCTCAGATTAATGCCCACAAAATCGATGCGTATCCTGTAACGGTCATACTTAAGATGAATGGGCTGGGTGGGATCGTAAGGCGTATCTGAGATCACCACTGATTTTATGCTTAATCTCGGTGCCACTGTATCTTCCTTTGCCTGGAAGGCATCATAAGAGATCAGCCCCTTGCTTGATCCGAACAATAGTTCGCCGGCTTCAGTAATAATGGACGCATTGCGGGAGATATCGGATGTAAAACCAGCCTGCTTCCCAAAGGTACGAATGACCTCTCTCCGGGGCTCAAGACGGCTGAAGCCCTCACGATGTCCGATCCATATATATCCTTTGGGATCCAGACCAATTGCATAGGTATAATCGGTTTTCAGTCCATCGTTTTCATTAAACCATGAAAGGGTATCATCGGCAAATTTAAAGACACCATCTCCATAAGTTCCCGCCCAGATGGCACCTTCGGCATCCTCTTTCAGGGAGACAAACTCCAGCTTGGGCTTACCATCAATGATCACTTCCACAATTTCCTGCCCGGGAGTAATCCCAAAGAGACCACTGGTCTGTGTGGCCACCCAGGCAACGCCCTCCATGTCAACCATCACATCATTCACCTTGTTGTGCGGGAGGCCATTTGTTGTAGAAAAGTAGCTCCGGGCACCACTTACGGGATTATAGGTATAAACGCCATTGTTTGTGGCCACGAAGATGCTGTCACCGCTTCCGTCTATGGAATTGACAATATTATCAAGAGAATTGCCAGAGATTATCAAAGGCCGTATTCTTTCGGCTCCATCCTCTTTAATATATAAGCCACTTACACGGGTCCCGATGTAAAGATTATTACCAGGATCAAGATAGAGCGCGGTGACCTTGTCTACCGGCAGGCCATCTTCTGTTCCGTAGTAAGTATATGCTTCATTCTCCTCCGAGTAAAAGGCAAGCCTGGAACTACCACCGAACCAGTATTCAGTTCCCCGGTTGCAAATGGCGCTCACCTCAGGAAAATGTTCGTCATTCCAGATATCCTTGAAGGTGAAGGCCTGGTCACGCAGCACTGCAATTCCGTTTCCCTGGGAGGAGAACCACTGGTTACCCTCTTCATCTACAAAAATCTGATTAATGTACTCATCGGGAATACCATTATCCTCATTGAATAATACTGAGTTGCCCGGCTTCCCCTCAGCATCGAGTTCAATTCGATGTATTCCCTCGCCCGAATCAGTCACCCAGACGCGACGGGTCCCGTCAAAACGAATGCAGGTAACACGTGCATATCCCAGACCTACTTCCTCTCCAACTTTTTGCACTGAAAACGCTGCAGGATCATGGCCGGTTCCCACAAGGGAATAAACTCCTTCATCTTCGGTTCCCAGCCAATATTCATCCTGACCTGGAGCTGCTACAATCTCCTGAACCACTATATATTTCAGCTGAGGAATATCCCCGGTATGCACATAAGTTTCAAGTGCATCATCAAAGCGATAAATACTAAGACCGTCGTTGGATCCCACCAAAAGATTTCCCTGGTCAGTAATATGAAAGCTGTTCAGAAACTTTCCAAAAAAAGGATTGCTTTCATCCCCCGCATCTCCGCCGATAAAATGAACCTCCATCTCGGGAGAGATTAACATCAGTCCACTTTGTTGTAAAAGCGCAATTATAGTTCCATCGGCATCTTCACGGATGGCCCGAATTGCTGAACGGGGAGCATCAATGGGGGTAATTTGTCTGAACTGCCCATTTTCCAGCAAGGATAGCATACCATTTTCGTGCCCAAACCAGAGCCTGTCCTGCGAATCGAGCAAGCTGCAAAATGCAATGCTTGAAGGTAGCGAGTCCCCCTGAAAATCCTGTTCAAAGGCTTTTCCATCAAAACGGCAAAGCCCCTGGCCCGTTCCCACCCAAAGAAAACCTTCGGGATCCTGATTGATGGTATAGGCAAATTTATCGCACAGGCCTTCGGCTACACCAAAATTAAAAAACTGATAGGACTGGGCCGTCCCCGTAATGGAGATCAGAAACAGAGAAGACAGGACCGCAAATTTTTTCACGCCAGATAATTAGGTTTACTATTCAATTGGTTCAAACTCTACCTCACCCCTGTATTTTGGAACTCCTCCAATGGGAATGGTGTAGAATGGCAGGGCCTCATCAAACTGGTTACGAACGTTAACCACCACATTATTATTCCGGACAAGAATTGAGGACTTTACAAAACGAAAATCAAAAGAGGTCCCAATCTCTTCATCCAGAACCATCAGTTCATCGGAGGCCCAGTTATCCTCCTTTGATTTATTCACCTCCTGACCCTGCCTGGCCACTGAGATCACCACAATACTTCCATCGCTGTCCCAGTCAAAATTTGAAATTCTAACCGACACAGTTCCCTCCTCCACGTAGGGATAGATGTGTGCCACCTCTTCCGTGGTGTTATGCATCCTGAATGAGTATTCGTAGGCAAATGCATTGGCCCCTTCAATGGGCCTGTTCTCATCGGCACTGGTACTCAGGAAATAACGATACATATTTCCATCATCACCATCGACACCTTCACATATAATTTTGAAGATGCGACCGTGATACTGCTCCACATATTCTCCCTGCGCCGGGTTAAAGGGCCCAAAGGTATACCAGCTGTTATCGTAGCGGGGATTTTCAGCAAAAGCGCGTGAGGCCAGCAGGGTACCACTTTTATAGTTGCCGGAAGGATTGGTCTCACGAGCTTCCGGATCTGACCAGGAAGTCTCCCCTCCATAGATTTCATAGGTCTGCCTGGTATTAAAGACTCCGGCAATTTCATCTACCTCGCCGCCTGTGTCAGGATCAAAAACCCGAATAAAAAAAGCCTCTGTATATTCTTCGGGTACCAGAAAGAAGAAAGCCTGGGAGAAATCATCATCCCCCCAGCTTGTTTCAGCCTCAGGACCAAAGGTCATAAGGTAGGGAATATTCTCTTCCACGTTAGGAACGGGCTGAGAATATACTAAACCGCTTATTGATAGTAAGATAACTATATATAAATACCTGATCATTTTCTTCATTTTTCTATTAGGATTAAAAGTATACAAAATCCGTGCAAAAAAAAACATGAGTTATAAACGTACGCGTAACTAGCTGTAAATGTGAGAAATGAAAATTAGTCGGAGATCACTACCACCTCTTTGAAGTTGGCGCGGACCTCGGGCTCATGCCTCCGGTTTTGCTTTCTTTCCTCAACTCCAAGTATGACTTTAAACTTTCCAGGATAGTTGTATGTATGTGGCACTAAAATTCCCTGGCCAAACCTACCATCTCCGAAATCCCAAACATAGCGTCCCACATCAAATCCGGGAAGGTAGCTCTGACTGGCATCAAAGTCTACCGTATTTCCCACTTGTATGGTATCCGGACAGATAATTACTGCCTGCTCGTTGAGATTAATGTTCAGGGTTTTTACGGTTTGTCCTTCCACCAGGGTATCAAGCTGAATATCGTATACATTCAACTTGCAAACATAGGTGCCAGGTCCTGGAAACTTGTATATGATGTTATCTCCGGGGATGGTCAGCGTGTCATTGATGGTCCATGAATAGTTGAAAAGCTTGGTGTCCACCGTATCCAGCTTTTTGTCATAGATCCGGTATTTATAGTAGGTCTTTTTTATAGGGGCAACCGATTCAAAAGCCGGGATATCAGTGGCAAATTCAAAAATATCTTTGGATCCACCCTGCCTGTCACTGGTGAGATAGCCACTCTTCATATCTTCGCTGAACCAGGCATGGTAATCATTGGATAATGAATTAAAGGGTGCTTCCAGTTTTATGGCTTCCAACCAGGCTCCGTTGGTATATACCGTTTCAAACAAATCAAATCCTCCCCTATCATTGTCGCGTCCATCCGAAGAGAAGACCAGCCTTCCGGATTCATGGATCGAGGGATAGATTTCATGTCCGGAAGAGTTAACATTTGGTCCCAGGTTCTCCGGTTCAGACCAACGATCGCGATTAAAATAGGAGACATAGAGGTCAAAGCCCCCTTCTCCCCCCTCCATATTGGCAGCATAAAAGAGTGTAGACCCATCTGCACTCAATGCGGGTGAAAAAAGCCAGGCATGGGGATCATTATACTCAAAAGCCCTGATATTTGTCCATCCGCCATCCACATAATCGGCAAAATAGAGACCCAGTGGATCAAAATCGCGGTTCCCGTCTGCAGGCCTTTGCTGCGCAAAGACCATGGTTTTAAAATCCCCGGTAAATGAGACCGGCCCTTCATGCCCCTGGGTAACAAGGGCTTCGATAAACTGTTTCTTCTGTCCGCTGGTGGGCTGGTAGCTGAACATGGTGAAAAGTCTCCGGCCCCTGGAATCGGTCGGACTGCTGGCTCCCACGCTGGTGGATTCGGTGATGTAAACAATCCCATCTTCAAAGGGAACTGCTCCAGCTTCATCCATACCGGAGGAAATCCGGGTCTGCTTCCTTACCTTATAGTACTCCTGGGCCGACAGCGAAGGCAGCAATAAAAACAGGGTTCCTATGATGAGTAAGCTCTTTCTCATGCTTTAAAAATAGAAAGGATCATCAGGTATGGTCTTAATCACCGGTCTCAATTCCCAGCGTAATACAATTTCATGGCTGCCTCCAAGGGCTGTTCTCACCTGGCTCATTCCCATGGTATAGGCATAACCGACCATCCACTGGGAAGTGACCTGGAAATTCAAGAGGGCAATGGCGTAGTTTGGATGATCATAGGCACCCCCTATAAATACCCTTGAATCCATTAATCCCACATTCAGACTGGCCTTAAAGCTGGTCATGGACTTGCTGTAATCGACCAGGAAGGAGGGCTTCAGCTTAAAGGCCCTGCTGATATCAAAGAGATAGGCTCCCATAATAATCATCCTGTAATCCTTGTTGATGGCCAGGGATTGTTCAGGGCCAGGAATGGCCAAAAGCTCAGGCACGGATACACCAAAGAAATACTGATCGGTATAATAAAGCACACCTGCCCCGAAGTTGGGGAACCAGCGCTTATAAATATCATTTACCGGGTAAGTTGGATCGTTGGGATCCCTGACCCAGAGTCCGTCTGTATTGCTGTTTACCCCGTACATTCCGGCTGAAAGTCCGAAAGACAACCTTCCTGTGCCCAGGTAAAGCCTGTAAGCATAAGTGGTCATAAAGGAATACATATTCTGGTCGGGTGGCGTAATGTTGTAGGCAACCACGGCCCCCAGCGCCACCTTGGAGTTCCCCACAGGGGTATGCACATTCATTTGCATGTCCATGGGCCCCACCCCTCCGTAAAGCGGTGAGCGGTAAATGGCACTCAGGCTGATGGCATCCCTGAAACCTGAAAATGCCGGGTTGTAGGTGGTCCAGGCCAGGTGATAATTACTCACTGAAGGGATCAGCGTATTCTGCGCAGAAAGGCTGATCGCTGCAAAAAGTAAAGTTCCTATGAGTAATTTCCTGATCATCTATTAATATCTAACAACAATATAGTGCTTCTCCTTATGTGGAGTCATCCGGAGCAGTTTCATCCCACCTGCGTATTTCTGCATTCACCACATAATAATAGGTTCCGGCCGGGACCATGTTCCCGTTATTGGACTTTCCATCCCAAACCACCTGTTCATCCCTCCTTAATCCACCCGGAATGGCCATGGGATCATAATCAATCTCTCCCACATTATCCTGGGTGATGGTCCGCACGGAATTACCCAGCGAATTAAAAATGGAAATTGAACATCTCTGCCTCAGCCAGTCCCCGAATAATAAAATAGTCATTCAATTGGTCCCCGTTGGGTGAAAAGCCCTCGTAAGGCTGCGCCTTCTCCTGGGTAATTACTGTAAAATCATCGGAGCTTTCACAATTTCCATTTGTGATGGTCCATCTAAATTGTTGTTTGTCTCCTTTTCAAGCCCAGTTACCATGGGTTTTTGGGATCATTCTCATCTTCAAAAACACCACTTCCGTAACCATTAGGTCCAGGTACCAATCCCGGCAGTGGGATAATTGGCATTTAGGTTGAAAGAATTGTGAAGTAGACAGTATCTTCTTCAGCCCGGCATTGGCATCATCGGGTTGCTCGAAAAAGTAAATTCCAACCGTATCATAACCCACTACAAACACCTGCTGTACTGGTGAAATAAATATGATAGGGTAGCTGATCCCAGGCATCAGCATGGGTTGTATCAACAGAGCAGAGACACTGAGAGACTGGGCATCGGGAGCAAATTGCAGTTTGGCTGGATTATCATTGTCCCAGGATCCGGCTCCTTTGTCAGGATCTACCTCTAACTCCACGACATCACCACATATCGAGTCCAGATCGGTGACAGTTATCACGTTAATCTCCGGCTCTGGGTGTATGGAAAACCTCGATGGGTACATTCCCGACCAGGTTTTCCGGTGGAGCAACACATTCAGTTCCATCGCTCAATTCATAAACGATTCTTCCAATGGTATAATTATACTGGGTACTCACCACTCATCTGGATTATTCAGATCGACATCCACCTGATGCTGAGAAGAACTAGCATCCAATTCCTGCTGATCCACCAGTTCCGGATTCACACCATCGAAAAATGATATTACCCAATCGGTGGTATAATTTGTTAAACTTCCCACATTCAATTCCACATCCAGCTGAGAAATCCCCTCACATGCTTCCGGCAAATCGCCGGAAAGCGTTCCTCCGGGCAGTTCCATGACCGTGATATCCATGATATTGGAAGTATCCTCACAGGCTCCCATGCTAACAATTCGATTGAACTGCCTGTTCATCAAGTGCTGTAAATGTGAAGGGTAAGGTTTGTTCTGTACCCAGCTCTGAACCATCTTCCACATCCCTCCAGGAATAAAGAGGACTTATGCCGTCCTCTCCTGCCGGAAGTGCTCCCTGCAAATCCTTCTCCGTATTAAAACAGGCCGAATCAGCCGCGTCAATTTCATTATTGGAAATGGCCGTGTGGATCACCACATGAATGGTATCTGAGCTACTTGTACATACCTGGTTTTGTCCACCGAGATCCGGTCCGCTGAATACCACCCTGCGATACCAGTAATCATCTAGTGGAGGATAACTCGGGCATTTCCGTGAAATTCTGCTCCTCCGGTCCATAGGAAATTTCGGTCCACACTCCGGGAGTCTCTCCTGTTGTCTGCTCCCACCTGTAATTCCTGGTGGGATCGACACCACCTCCGTTGCTCCTCCATCGGGGATTGATCCAAGCAGATCAGAAAGATTGTCGAACTGGCAATTCAGGGTCACTGCTGTTGAAATGGTATTATTGATGATGGCAGGCAGCACATTGATGGTTTTGGTTACACTGGTATCCTTACACACACCTTCCTGTCCTCCCGAACTCACGATTCTTCTGTAAATGGTGGTATCTCCAGTCATCACCGGAGGGGTATAACTCTGCTGATTATTCCCGTTGGTATTGTCAGCTGACACCCAGCCTGTGGATTCAGTGCTGGACTCCCATAAATAATTATAAAGTCCCAGGTGACCTCCTCCCGGAGCTGAGCCCTGCATCAGTGCAGGCTGATCATCGGTACAAACAGTCTGATCATCCGAAGTAATTTCATTGCCGGTAATCACCGGCACATTCAGAATTTCCACGGGGAGACTCATATCCCGGCAGGCATCATCATTGCCCGAAAGCACTTCCCTCCGATACCAGGTAGTGGCAGTCAGATTTCCAGGCTGGTATTCCGGACTCACTGCACCCGGAACTTCCACCCAGGGTCCGGCATCGGCCGGAGCAGCTCTCCCAGCGATACCGCCAGTTGGTGGGATCGGGATCACCTCCGTCCAGGACCAATTCCGGATCCTGGATAATCAGATCCGGCATGGTATTAAAGCATATGGTATCATTGTCTGCAATCAGGTTGCCTGAAATTGGGGCAAATACCTCCACCCTTAGTTCAGCAAGTGTATCCACACAGGCTCCTGAAGTGACAACCCTTCTGAAATCATAGTCTACATCCAAACCGGCAGGTGGCACATATCCGGTCTGATCATTGATCCCGTCAGCATCCTGAAATATCCCGCTTCCATCTTCCTTTTGCCATTGATAAGCATAATTTACACCATCCCCATTTCCCGGGCAACCCACTGAAACAAAGGGGATTGGAATATTCACCCTGGCAAACTGTATCAGGTGCAGATATGGTGTTGTTTGTGATGGCCTGATGCACATACACCGCAATGCGGAAACTGGTGTCGGGATCGGTAATATGGCCGGATCCTGTTACGATCCTTCTGTAATAAGTTGTATCTGAAAGTGGGGCTGAGAAAGTCAGAGATTATATCCGTTGCACCGGGAATCGGCCGCCATTGATTCTGGGTACTTGAACTGTCGACCCATTGATAAGTATATTTCCACTTCCCCCTTTTGGCTTGGATGCATATTATCGGTATCAGGTACCTGGTCGGAGCAAACCCAGAATTCTCTGGGTACTGTATTAAAAAGGAAACCACGAAGTGGCGCTTCCAGGCCATCCTTTATCTCAGGGAAACCCACCCACCTGGGCTCCATAATGCATCGTGATGTAGGGATGTGCACTTCCCGACTGGACCCTGAAGTTGTCCAGGTCTAATCCAGCCCGTTCAGGATCCAGCTCATACCAGTATATACCGCCACCGCCACCGCCACCAGGACCAGTCATTGTGCCACCATTGGTATCTCCACCCTTCCCTCCAACGGCTGAAAGGCTAGGATTATTTTTATATCCACTCACATCAAGAATAATTCCACCGCCGCCGCCGCCACCACCGCCAGCGCCATCTACAGCACCGGATACAGAAGCACCATCGGCCCTGATCCAACCTGATGTATTCCCATCGATGGTATCTGCAACAATGACTACAACTCCTCCTCCATTTGCTCCGGCTGAACTGTCGTTCCACTGACACTTACTCCAGCACCACCTCCACCACCAAAGAATATCCGATTCCAACGATTTTCGATTGGCGGGAGATTCTCCCTTGTTATCATAATAGGATCCCTCCTAAGTCCAACTCCACCAATTCCTCCCTGGTCATAACGACAGGAATACACTCCTCAGACTCTTCCCCTCCCTGTCCTCCGGGATTATAATTTCCTCCACCGCCCCCACCGGAAAGTTTTCCATTACCGCCTCCGCCTCCGTTGATATTTCTTCCCTTTCCCCTCAGTCTTCAAAGAGAACGGTAGTAATTGCCTCCCCTTTTTTCCCTGCCAGAACCGGGCTCATCGGGTAGTAAAGGCTATCATATATTGGGTCTGTGTGAGAGCAAACTCCCTGGTACAAATCGTCATCTCCGTCCCAGTTGGCCCCCCTGAACCCAAGTCCTGAAACATCAATATCTGCATTCAGAGTCAGAGTAGTGCTTACAAACATGGATACAACTCCTCCTGTAGATCCATTCCATGGCTGGGCAACTACTTCTCCAATAACTACTGCTCGCTTATAAGACGGAACCCTGATTAACTGAGCAACTTCATCGGCTTGCAGCGGTTTAATCTCCGGGAACAGTCCTGCATTCAACACTACAATGGTATCCCCCGGGCCATAAATAATTTCATCAATAATCAGAAAGGCATACTTTCCTGCAAACCTTGGATGCCGCAATATCACCTACATCGTCCTTTCCAGGGCCAGATTCCTGGAGCCTGATATCTGCTCCCCTGACAACATAAAGCATGACTGTATCGCCATCTGAAAATGCTGAGCTCAGACCATTTACGATCAAGTGAGTCCGCATTATTCGTCTCAACCTGAAGGATGGCTTCAACTGAAGCGTAGTCATTTATGATACCTGATATAGATGCAGTCTGCGCATACCCCTTGTGGAGAAAAAAACCCAATAGGATAAGGGTCAGGAGTATTTTCCTTTTTAGTCGCAAGGGTGGGGTCTTAGCTATTTTGATCGCAAGCCAAGATAATAATAAAATTCTTTGTTCGTGCCCGTGGATAAAATGAGATATCGACAGTTTTCAACTATTCTACGCAGTTCTATCAAACGGTCTGCTCAGGTTTATCAGCCATCAGGGGAAGGGATACATAAAAAACGGTTCCCTTGTTTGGCCTGGTATCATACCAGATTTTACCCCCAAGGGAGCGTACAATGCTGCTACTGATGGCCAGGCCCATTCCCATGCCTGAGGTTTTGGTGGTAAAGTTGGGCTGGAACAATTTGTCCCTGATCTCCTCGGGGATTCCTTTCCCGTTGTCGGAGATACTCACCTGTGCAGTCTGTTCCTTCACTGTAAGAGCAATGCGTATCATTCCCTTCTGGCTTCTCGGGATGGATTGCAATCCGTTTTTAACCAGGTTAATAAATACACGCATCAGCTGCTCTTTGTCAGCGACTACATATACCTCTCCCTCGAGACCGGGATCAAGAATAATCTCAGCCCTGTCGCTGGCCTCGAAGAGCTGCAGAAGGTTGTGAAGTACGGACACCAGATCCACCGGGCCGGTTTTGGCCTTTGGCATTTTTGCAAAATCAGAGAACTCATTTGCAATGGCACTCAGTGAATCGATTTGCTCAATGAGGGTGCTTGAGATCCGCTCTACCTGGGCAGCGTCCACTTTGCCTTCCCCCATGGTACGTTGCAGATGCTGCACGTTCAGCTTCATGGGGGTCAGGGGATTTTTGATTTCATGCGCAATCTGCTTGGCCATTTCGCGCCAGGCAGACTCCCTTTCACTCTGGGCCAGCAGTTCGGCACTTTTTTCCAGCTCCTGCACCATATAGTTATACTCCTCAACCAGGCCCCGTATTTCGTCGCTACGGTCATAGCGAATGGTTTCATTTTTGGCACTGAGACTCACATGGGCAATGCGGCTCTGAATCACCCTCAGGGGCTGGGTAATGCGATCGGCCAGAAATACACTTACACCCAGAATTACCAGCAGGAGGATCAGGTAGATATTAATTACAGCCACAACCATGTTGGTCACATCCCTGGTCAGAACACCTGACTGGGTAAAATAGGGAAGGTTCAGGTAGGCCAGAAACTCGTTTTCACTGTTCAGCAGGGGCACATAGGCTGAAATGTAATTCAGCTCTCCAATTTGCTCTTCATGTATAATTTCCGAAGCCCTCCCTTCTGAAAGATCCTCAAAGACCGTTCGATCCATTCTCCTGCTGAGCAGCCCCCTTACAAAAATCTCCTCCCTGGAAGTGGCCATCAGGACTCCGTTTTCATCGTAGAGGTTGATGTCCGAATAAAAAACATTGGAAAATTTCCTCAGTAATTCATCCAGGTTGTAATAGCTATCAGAAGACCAGTTCCTAAGATCCTCCTCGAACTCCACCTTATGGATCAGCTCTATATAAACCGAACGCATGGTGTTCCTGAGATTGTCGTAGTTTTTATCCTTGTATTGCTGAACCACAAAAAAGATCGTTCCTGAACAAATCAGAAGAAAAGTCAGAAAGAGGGTGGCAACCATGGAATACTGGATCCGGTTCTTAAAACTCCAGTTAAATCCGCGCCTCTTCTTTCCAATACCTGCCAGCAGGTAAATAAAGGCAAGCATCAGGAAGTTCAGGGCAAAGATATAAGAGAAAGAAATAAGATTACTGATAATGGACACAGAGGGGCTACTCACGATTATGGTATTGTCCTGGTCCACATTATAAATACTGTGATCCCATCCATCCCGGTCCAATTTTTCGAAAGTATTCTCACCCCCGGTGTAAAAAGAAGACAGTCGCCTGTAGGAAAAATCGCCATCCTTGGTAATCAGCACACCCCTGTTATATCTGGCATAAGAGAAATCCATAGAGGTAAAGGCGCTGTATTTCTCATCAAGCAGCAATTCCGGATATCCCAGTTCCTCGGAGATAATCCGGGAATCAAGTTCAATGAAAATCCTGTGTTCCTCCCCTGACAAATTATAGGGAATGACGGCCAGGTAGGAGATCCGCCCGTTGAGATTATCCAGATAATAAAAGTCACTGCCAGGGACCTCGATGCCTATAACCTGGATCATATCTTCAAAGAAGGTATAACAATGGAACCATTCATCATCGGGAGGGGGCAGATAAACCCTGTCGTCGGCGCGACAAACCGTATACCACACCTCATACTTAGTCCAGTATCCTGAAAAATAGTTGCGCTTCAGGTGGTCCTCAAGCAGATCAAATTCCACATAGGGTTCGATGAATTCCAGGAGAAGTGAATCCTCAGCAATGGCAACACTAAGTTCGCTGAAGAGCATCTCCGCCACCGGGTCGTGCTCTGAAGAAAGCTTCACCAATTCCACCTCCTTCTGACGGTCCACTTTGATCTGGTTGTATTGTTGTATGCGAATGACCAGAAAGGCCGAAACAAAAAGCAAGAGAAAAATATATCGGGAAAATGGGATCCGGTCGGGATGTCCATGCCTGACATATAGCTGCCCCAGGACCATCAGCATAAGCCCTGCCCAGCCTAACCATGAACCATTTTCCCAGGGTAAAAGATAGGCTGTAAGGAAGGTCGCCGAAATGGCCACAAGGGCATAGAGGGCAACCATCCAGTATTTAGCCCTGGCACAGGTGATGGCCCGGTCGATTAACATACCAATGGCGATAATCCACATCAATATTATAGCGAGCGTCACAAAGCCGTAGGCAGTCAGACTTGTAACCCTCTGGGGTTCCAGCGAAACCATTGAATCCAGAACCAGGCTGCGCAGCAGGAACTCAAAAAGGAGAAACATAAATGCACCGGCAATAAAGACAAGCGCGGACATAAGTCTGCAGGGGATCCGTGTGCCAGTATTCGAAAAAGCGCCATGTCTGTAATAGAGCATGATCAGGGCCATCACCGAAAGAGAGATCACCAGCAGGTGACCCAGGGAGGCGAAGTATCGGCTGGCATATATTTCAGGCTGAAAGAGCCTGGCATTGTCAAAAAAGTAAGGAACCCCAAAACGGAGGAATAGAAAGCTTCCCAGTGGGATCAGAAAGGTCAGAATACCCACCCATATCCACCTTCGGATACCAGATGAAGCTGCAAGCAAAAGGAAAAGGAAAACCCAGAACAGGATTAAAAAAGACATAAAAGCAATGGTGGAAAAATGACCTGGGCCATGGAGCTCATGTTGGATGGAAGAGAAATCCAGGGAGAAAAGATAGGTCCCTTCCTCATTCATAACAGGCAGGCAGCCCTCTTCCTCAATAAACTCGACCTTCACTTCCGGGCCCAGGAGAAAATCTTTCTGAAAACCGTTGATCAAAAACTCGTTCTGAAAGGGATAATGAGTTTTGATTTCGATAAGACCCAGGAGGATGCCCTGTTCAGTCTTACTCATCACAGTCACATAATCGGCATTCCGGAGTGAAAGGAAGGGCTTTCCCATCCTGGGATTCCAAATCCCGCGTAGGGGAATGGCGTGATCAGACCAGTAAGCCAGTTCTCCTTTCTCGAAATAGAACAGTGATATCCCCCTGCTGGGAGAAAGGCCCTGGTAGAGGGACGATTTTCTGTTCAGCACATCCATGGCCTGATCATTCTCAAACTCAAGTTCCAGCTCAGAAATCACCTCCTTCAAGAAGCGCTCTTTCTTATGCAAAGTCCGCTCAAATTCAGCAACTTCCTTCGAACAATCATGCTGTTTGGCAGGACCTCCTTTAGAAATTACCCATGCGAACAGAAAAAGCATAGCCACAAGGAAAAGGAGTATCCTTTGACGACCTTCTCTCTTTTTCTCCTTGTTTGGCTTATCCATGCTTTTCGGTTTATTCATGATGATAGGGCTCTCCCTTGAGAATGGTAAATGACCGGTAAATCTGCTCCATAAACAAGAGTCTGATCAGCTGGTGGGAAAAGGTAAGTTTCGATAGGGAAAACTTTTCATTTGCACGGCTGTATACTTCCTCTGAAAAACCATAGGGGCCGCCAATTACAAAAATCAGGTGATTGACCCTTCCCTCCAGCTTATTCAGATGTTCAGCCAGTCCAATGGAGTGAAACTCTTTCCCCCGCTCATCCAGAAGGATCAGATAATCACCGGCCTTCACCTTCCTAAGAATTAAGATACCCTCTTTATTCTGAACCTCCTTCATGGTCATATTTCTGGTGTTCTTCAGGTCCGGAACCGTATCGATAACAAAGGGGGCATAGTGTACCAACCGCTTCCTGTACTCCTCAACCCCCTCTATGATGAAGCGGTCCCTGGTCTTTCCTGTCTGAAGAAGGGTAATTCGCATTGATATCGTTTAAACAGGTTTTTTGTATCTTGCAAGCTTCATGCCAGTGGCCTGATTATTGCGGTGATATACAAACATAATTCATTATTGGAAAAAGCCCGCAAATATATTGCCAAAACAGGGCGCTAATGCAGATGTTTAAAGAGATGTACAGGTTAATAACTATTTTGATAATCAGTCTGGGCTGTATGATGCCCCTCAGGGCACAAACCGTTCCCGCTGAACTCAGCCAGGCAATGAAAGCCGGAGAGGCCACAAAGCTCGCACAGTTTTTTCACGAAAGCCTTGAGCTGACGATCCTGGATAAGGATTATGTGGCCAGTAAAAATCAGGCGACCCGGATCATGGAGAATTTTTTCAAGGAGCACCCCCCCACAGGTTTCAGCATATCCTTTGAGGGAACCAAGGAGAAATCCAAATATGCCATTGGCAATCTGGTGACCGGCAAAGGAAATTTCAGGGTTAATATTTTCTTTATAAACAAGGATGATAAACGCCTTGTTTATTACATGAGTATTGAAAAAGAGTCACAATATGAGCTCTATCCAAAACCTTGACCGGGCCATCGACCTCTGGTTTGAGGAAGATATCAGGGATGGAGACCACAGCACCCTCAGCACCATTCCTGAAAAAGTCACAGGCAAAGCCGTACTCCATGTGAAACAGGAGGGTATTATCGCAGGGGTTTCTGCGGCAAGACGGGTTTTTAAGCGTTTTGACCCGCAAATAAGCCTGAACACATTTTTAAAAGATGGCGAAAACATATCCCCGGGGGACAGGGTATTTGAAGTGGAAGGCAGTGTCCATACCATATTACAGTGTGAACGGCTTGTTTTGAATATCATGCAGCGCATGAGTGGCATTGCCACTTCCACAAAGGAGTATGTGGACCTTGTGAAGGGAACTGGAACCCGCATCCTGGATACCCGGAAAACCACCCCTGGCTTCAGGCTTCTGGAGAAGGAGGCGGTCCGACTGGGCGGAGGAGTGAATCACCGCTTCGGGCTGTATGACATGGTGATGATCAAGGACAATCATATTGACTTTGCCGGGGGAATAGAACAGGCCATAGAAGGATGCCTGGCTTACCTTGAAAAAAAGGACCTGGAACTCAGAATTGTGGTTGAGACACGCAGTATCGCCGATGTGGAAGAGGCGCTCAGAATCGGGAAAATTCACCGGATTATGCTGGATAATTTTACCCCCTCCCTGACACGCGAGGCGGTGGTCCTGATAGACGGACGTGTGGAGACTGAATCCTCAGGGGGTATCACCCGGGAAACCATCCGGAGCTATGCCGAATGTGGCGTGGATTATATTTCAGTGGGAGCCCTGACCCACCAGGTAAAGAGCCTCGATTTAAGCCTTAAGGCAGATTTCTAAAAAAGATTTCAATGAATCGTGATCTTGGAGAGGAGCGCCGGGAATATGGCAGGGAAAAAATGGAAATATCCGGCCTTCCGGCTGATCCCATGGAACTCTTTTCCCATTGGCTTAAAGAGGCGCTTCAATCAGGCATTCCCGATCCGACTGCAATGACCCTTTCCACCGTGGACAAAGATGGCAGACCTTCTTCCCGAATCGTTTTATTGAAAAAATTCGAAGAGGGTAGCCTGGTGTTTTACACAAACTTCCGAAGTAAGAAAGGCCAGGGATCTTGAAGCTAATAACCGGGTCGCCGCTCACTTTTACTGGCCGGAGCTGGAGCGACAGATAAGGATTTCCGGAGAAGCAAAGGAAGTAAGCCAGGAAGATGCAGATCACTACTTTTCCTCCAGACCTTACGAGAGTAAAATTGCAGCCTGGGCTTCACCCCAGAGCGAGACTATCCCGGACAGGGACTATCTTGAAAAAGAATTTAAAAAGTATCAGGTAAATTTCTCCGCCAGGGAAAACATTCCCCGCCCCCGATACTGGGGAGGCTATTCCATCCTTCCCTCCCGGATAGAATTCTGGCAGGGCGGACTCAGGAGGCTTCATGACCGCATAGTTTACAGGAAGTCAGGGGAGCATTGGGATATGGAAAGACTGGCTCCCTAGCTCAAACCTTTAAGCTTTACGGACTTTAAGCTTTCAGCTTATTTATCTGGGCCTTCAGCACGGCAATTTTCCCCTCTGCATCGGCCATCTTTTGCTTCTCCTTTTCCACCACCTGCTGGGGTGCATTCTGCACAAAGCGTTCATTGGCCAGTTTCTTTTGTACGCTGGTCATAAATCCCTTTGTATAGGAAAGCTCCTCCTCCAGTTTAGCCAGCTCCTCTTCCGGATTCACATTCAGACCAACGGGCACGAAGTATTCGACGTTTTTCACGATGAATGAAATGGTATCGCCGGGGTCCTCAGCAACCTGATTTACAGCTGAAAGATTACCCAGCTTAAGTAGTACCGGTTCAAGATCGAGATGATAAATCGATTTTTCAGAGGGCCTTACAAACAGCTCGAGGTCCTCTTTCTGCGGAATGTTTTTATCCTTTCTTATACTTCTGACCTGTGTGATTACTTCCTTAAGCTCCTCGAAGCGGGGAGTATTTCCCTGTTTGCCCCTGCCAGTTCAGGCATGGGCGAAACCATCAGACTTTCGCCATTTGCCCTTTCTTCCATTAGCTGCCATATCTCCTCTGTAATAAAGGGCATGAAGGGATGGAGCAGGTGGAGCAGTCGATTCACAAATCCAAGGGTCTGCTCGTAACTCTTTCGGTCGATGGGTGCCTGGTAGGCAGGCTTAATAATCTCCAGGTACCATGCACTGAACTCTTCCCAGAAAAGCCGATAGATAATCATCAGGGCATCTGATATCCTGTATTTAGTAAACTGCCGGTCCACCTCCTCGAAGGCACGATCCAGCTGTGCCTCAAGCCACATCGAGGCCATGGCCGAGTGGGCGGGTTGCTCAATGGCGGAATCCACTTCCCAGCTTTTGATCAGCCTGAAGGCATTCCAAATTTTATTACTGAAATTCCGTCCCTGCTCAGTGAGACTCTCATCGAACAGCAGGTCATTCCCGGCAGGGGAACAGAACAACATTCCCACTCGTACACCATCAGCGCTGTACTTTTTCATCAGTTCGATGGGATCGGGGGAGTTACCCAGGGACTTGGACATCTTCCTGCGCTTGCTATCCCGAACGATCCCTGTGAGATAAACCGTATCAAAGGGTTTCTCATCCCTGTATTCATAGCCGGCAATAATCATCCTGGCCACCCAGAAGAAAAGAATTTCGGGGGCAGTTACCAGGTCATTGGTGGGATAGTAATATTGAATGTCTTCATTCTCCGGATTCCGGATTCCATCGAACACCGAGATGGGCCATAGCCATGAAGAAAACCAGGTATCCAGCACATCTTCATCCTGCCTCAGATCCTCGATACTGAGGGAGGCATTGCCTGTCTTCTGCTTTGCCAGTTCCAGGGCCTCAGCTACGCTATTCGGCCACCACATAATCATTATGTCCCATCACCATAGAAGAAGGCCGGGATGCGATGTCCCCACCAGAGCTGACGGGAGATGCACCAGTCCTTCACATTTTCCATCCAGTGACGGTAGGTATTCTTAAATTTAGCCGGCTGCAGCTGGATGTCATCATTCATGACGTGTTCCAGTGCCGGTTCGCCCAGCTTCTTCATCTTCAGGAACCATTGCAGGCTTAGCTTGGGTTCGATCACAGCATCGGTTCGTTCGCTGTAACCCACCTTATTCATGTAGTCCTCCACCTTTACCAGGTTTCCGGCTGCTTCAAGTTCCGGGATGATTTGCTTACGCGCTTCAAAACGATCCACTCCAATCAGAATCTGTGCAGCTTCATTGAGGGTTCCGTTGTCATTGAATATGTCGATGGACTCCAGGTTGTGCTTAATTCCCAGCTCGTAGTCATTGATATCATGCGCCGGGGTGATTTTCAGTGCCCCTGTACCAAACTCACGGTCCACATACTCATCCACAATAATGGGCACAGGCCTGTTAACCAGGGGAACCAACACCTTCTTTCCGTGGAACTTAATGAAACGTTCATCTTCCGGGTGAACACAAACTGCGGTATCGCCCAGGATGGTTTCCGGACGTGTGGTGGCAATGGTAATGAATTCTTCCTCGCCCTCTACTTTGTACCTGAGGTAATAGAGCTTTGATTGCACTTCCTTGTGGTTAACCTCCTCATCAGAAACAGCAGTGAGTGCCTGTGGATCCCAGTTAACCATTCTCACCCCCCTGTAAATTAAACCCTTGTTAAAAAGGTCCACAAAAACCTTGATCACACTCTCCGAAAGAGACTCATCCATGGTAAAGCAGGTACGGTCCCAGTCACAGGAAGCCCCGAGTTTTTTCAGCTGTTCCAGGATGATTCCCCCATGCTTATGGGTCCAGTCCCATGCATGGTCCAGGAATTCATCGCGGCTCAGATCTGCTTTTTTAATCCCTTGCTTCTGCCAGCTTGTTGACTACCCGGGCCTCAGTTGCAATGGAGGCATGGTCGGTTCCCGGCACCCAGAGTGCATTTTTTCCCATCATCCGGGCACGACGGATCAATACATCCTGAAGGGTATTGTTGAGCATATGACCCATGTGCAGGACACCGGTCACATTGGGAGGAGGAATGACAATGCAATAAGGTTCCCGTTCATCAGGAGTGCTTTTAAAGAATTGATTCTCCATCCAGTAGGCATACCACTTATCTTCCACACTGGCAGGATCATATTTTGAGGGAATATTCATTTTCAGATCATTTTTAAGTCCCGCAAAAATAGTAAAAAAAGGGACTACAAGTTGGTTTCACCGATGCAGAACTCCCGTTTACCGAATTTTGCAAAGAATTAATGCAGAAAACTTAAAAAACCAAAAAAGTTTTCATATACTTGCCCAAAATTAGAACAGCGGTGGAAGTCAGAGAACGCATATTGATTGAATCGGGACAATTGTTCGGGAAATATGGAATCAGGAGCATGACCATGGACTCCCTTGCAGAGGAAATGGGGATCTCCAAACGCACCATATACGAGCGTTTCAAGGATAAGGACACTCTGTTGCTTGAGGTGATTCAGCTACTATAAGGAACGAACTGCAGAGGAGGCTCACCGATTAATCGAGCAATCCGACAATGCCATCGAAGCCTTATTCAGGATTATGAAAATGACCATCGACCAGATGATGCATATGAGTCCCTCCTTCTTCAATGATTTCAAAAAATACCACCCGAAAGTATTTAAAGAGATACAGGAACCCGGAAATATCAGGGATTTCAGCGTAACCGGCAAATTGATCGAAACCGGTGTAAATCAGGAAGTATTCCGTGGTGATGTCAACATCGGGATTTTTAACCGGGCGCTACATGCCCTCTTCGATCTGTTTAAGCAGGACAGTAGCATGGTGGAGGCGGGCTACGACCGAAAAGACATGTTCGAGCATATCATCATCCCCTTTTTCAGGGGCATTTCCACAACAAAAGGACAAAAGCTCCTTGAAGAATGTAAAAGTATTTTGGATAAAACGATCTAGTGTGTAAATAAGTAAATAGCTAAGTGAGTAAAATGTATAATATGAGAAAGAAGATAAATAAAATCGTTATAGCCTGGCTCCTGGCTGGTGGACTGATTGCTCCGGCCCTTGGTCAGGATGCTTCAGCTGGAACCCTCGAAGGGACTTCAGAAACGCTGATATTGGATCTCAGGGGGGCCGTAGACTATGCCCTCGCATATAATAAAACCCTGGATAACTCCAGGATGGATGTGGAGCGCTCCAAGGCCAGTGTATGGGAATCCATATCACAGGGACTTCCCCAGGTGGATGGAACACTCGACTACATGACCTATTTCAATTATGAGATGGAATTCAATTTCGGAGGAGGAGAAACACCATCCTTCACCCCGGAGGATTTGCAGAATGCCTTTACTCAGACCCAGGAAGTTTTCCCATTCTACACAACCAATGATGTACTTGTACATGGCGCCAACTCATACTATGATGGTGTTCTGCAATCCATGCTTCCACCTTCAACCATAATACTGAACGATGCTTCCACTGCAAAATTACAGGTGTCTCAGCTCATATTCAGCGGACAATATATCGTGGGCATTCAGACTGCCAAGCTGGCCAAAATCATTTCTGAACAGAAATACGATTTTGATGAACTGGGGATCAAGGAGTCGGTAATCACCACTTACTACCTGGTGCTGATTAACGAAGAATCACTGGACATCCTCAGGCGGAACCTGGAGAACCTTAGCGAAACGCTTCGGACCACAGAAACCATGTACAGGACCGGAATGGCAGAACAGACCGATGTGGATCAGATAAGGATTACAGTGAACCAATTACAAAATTCTGTGAATGCCTTAAACAGGAACCTCGAGCTCAATTACAATTTGATGCGTTTTCAATTGGGTCTTGACATGACCACAGAGATACAACTTACTGATCAACTCGAAGTTCTTTTCGAGAGTGAAGAGCCTGAAGTTGCCCTCGCGGCTCCATTTATCCTGGAGGATAACCTGGGCTATAAACTGGCGAAATCGCAGGAGGAAATTAATGAGAAACTGCTGTCCATGGAAAAATGGAACTATGCCCCATCTGTACTCGGTTTCTATAACTACAATGCAAAGCTCAGAAGGACCAACTTTGATATGAATCCCAACCACCTGGCCGGTCTAACCATGTCTGTCCCCATTTTCTCCAGCGGGATGAGAAAGGCGCGTGTTGACCAGGCACGGATCGACTACGATATGGCTCAAAACAACCTGAGCATCATGGAAGACCAGCTGAACCTGCAGGAAAAACAATACAGGTACAACCTTTTAAGCTCACTGGAAAACTATGAAACCCAGAAAGAAAACAGAGAGGTAGCCCTTCGTGTTTACGAAAGTTATTCCCGGAAATTTGAGCAGGGCATGGCCACCAGCCTTGATATTACCCAGGCCAATGGAAACTACCTGGATGCAGAAAGCAATTACATGTCCTCCATGATGGAAGTGCTGAATGCCAAACTGCAACTCGACAAATTAATGAATAAACTATAGCCCAAAGAAAAATTGAAAACCTCACCGAACATGAAAACAATATCCATCATGAGAACCATTAAAATAATGCTGCTCGCCATAATTTCCGGCACAGCGCTTTTTTCCTGTAATATGCAGCCTCCTGGAGCTGAAACAGAAAGTTCAGCGCCTGAAATCAGGGTACAACCGGTTAAGGTCATGGAACTGGCCTACCGGGAGACCGCAATCACACATAATATCACCTCAACAGTGGTTGCCTTTGAAGAGACCTATCTTTCCCCTGCCCTTTCAGGAAGGATCCGTTCTGTGAAGGTAGAAGTAAACGACCATGTTAATAAGGGACAACTCCTTGTGGAAATGGACAGAACTCAGCTGGATCAGACCATGTTGCAGTACCATACCCTGCTGACCGACCTGGAGCGAATGGATACACTGCTCAGGTACGGATCTGTGACTCAGCAATCTTACGACCAAATGAAATCTCAGGTGGAAACCACAGAACTGATCATCAAAAACCTGGAGGAGAATACTCTCCTCAGGGCTCCTTATTCAGGGGTAATTACCGGTAAATACTACAACGACGGAGAACTATTTTCCCCCTCACCCAATACCCCTGTTGGAAAGGCTGCCCTGGTTTCCATGTTTCAGGTAAACCCCGTAAAAGTATTGGTAAACCTGAGTGAAAAAGATCTTCCAATGATTAAATCCGGCATGATGGCCACTGTTACCACCGATGTTTACCCCGGGGAAACATTTAATGGTACCATCTTCAGGATACACCCCACTATATCTGCCGCAACCCGGACATTTACAGTTGAGGTAAAGGTTCCCAACCGAAGTGAAAAACTTACACCAGGTATGTTTGCAAGGGTAAATCTAATTCTGGGTAAAAAAGAGGCCCTTGTGGTTCCGGCCATTGCAGTTCTGCAACAGGCAGGTACCAATGAACGTTATGTGATGCTGAATGAAAATGGCAGGGCAAAAAGGGTAACAGTTCAAATCGAAAGCCGAAAGGACGACCAGCTGGAGATTTCATCTCCTGAGATCCAGGGTGGTGAGCAGCTGATTATTGCCGGTCAGAGTCACCTTGAAAACGGGGCCCCTGTAAAAGTGGTTGTGGACTAATCAAATAAAGCAAGCAAAAATGAGCATCTACGGAAACGCGGTCCGACGACCGATCACAACAATCATGATCTTTGTGGCATTGCTTGTCATGGGATTTTACTCCCTGAACAAGTTGCCCATCGACTTCTACCCAGACATCGATTTCCCGGCCATTTCGGTAATTACCACCTATTCGGGAGCCAGTGCAGCCGATATTGAAACCAATGTAACCCGGACCATCGAGAACCAGTTGAACTCGGTGGGGAATCTGAAAAACATTTCATCCACATCCCGAGACAATATGTCCATTGTAGTTTGCGAATTCGAATGGGGGACAAACCTGGATGAGGCATCCAACGAAATGCGGGATGCCCTCAGTTTTGCCGAGCAATTCCTGCCTGAGGAAGTGGATAAACCGGCCCTGTTTAAATTCAGTTCCAGTGCAATGCCGGTATTGTTTTACGGCGTAACTGCCGATGAGAGCTTCCCGGCCATTGCCAAAATCCTGGACGAAAAAATCGTAAATCCACTGAACCGGATCGACGGGGTTGGTTCTGTGGGCCTGATGGGAGCTCCCGGAAGAGAGATCCAGGTTGATATCGACCCACGAAAAATGGAGTCCTACAACCTGACCGTGGAAATGATAGCCGGAGTGCTGAACTCCGAGAATCTGAACCTGCCTGCGGGGAACATCGAAATGGGTTTGATGGATTATCCCCTGAGGATCAAAGGGGAATTCCCCTCAAGCGATGTACTTGATGACATTGTTCTGGCAAGTTTTAACGGGCAAACCGTTTACCTGAAGGATGTGGCCATCATAAAAGACACCCTCCGGGATGTATCTCTGGATGAGCGCCTCAATGGAAAAACAGGTATGCGGATCATCATCCAGAAACAATCCGGGGCCAATACAGTCCAGGTATGCCAGGATATACAGGCCGCCATGCCGGATTTGATGAAATCACTTCCTGAGGATGTGGAAATCATTACCTTTTTTGATTCCTCTGAATTTATTACCGATTCCATTAATAACCTTTCCTCCACCTTAATGTATGCTGCCTTTGCAGTGATCCTGGTGGTACTTTTCTTCCTGGGCAGATGGCGGGCAACCTTTATCGTTATTCTCACCATTCCCATATCTCTGATCGTCTCCTTCATTTACCTTTATATTTCCGGGAGTTCAATCAACATCATTGCCCTGTCGTCACTTTCCATAGCCATCGGTATGGTGGTGGACGACGCCATTGTGGTGCTGGAGAATATTACCAAACACGTGGAGCGGGGCAGTCGCCCCAGGGAAGCTGCCATCTACGCCACCAACGAGGTGTGGCTGGCTGTAATTGTAACTACCCTTACTGTAGTGGCTGTATTTCTGCCGCTCACACTGGTTGGGGGAATGACCGGTGAATTATTCAGGCCACTGGGCTACATTGTCTCCATCACCGTGGTTACCTCAACCATCTCGGCCATCACCCTGACTCCCATGCTGGCTTCCAAACTGATGAAGCTGAGGAATAAACCCAAGAAGGTCCGAAAAGCCAGCTATGACAATACTGTTGGTCGTTTTCTCGATCGCCTGGACAATTTTTATGAAAAATCCCTTAAAGTGGCCCTGCGCTTCAGATGGGGTACGCTGATCATTGCCTTTGCAATTTTTATTGCATCCTTGATGATGGCCGGAGGAATGGGCTTTGAGTTTATGCCCGAAGCTGACCAGGGAAACATGATCGCAGCCATTGAACTGCAAACCGGTTTGAGGGTGGATGAAACCACCAAAGTGGCTCGAAAGGTGGATGCATTCATTGAAGAGAACATGCCGGAAGCCAAGTTTTATTATACCTCTTCCGGATCGGACGATCAGGGAGGGATGATGTCTCTGTTTATGGAGTCGGGCTCCCACCGGATTAACATCAACTTCACACTCATTGACGTGGAAGAGAGGGACCGGGATGTCTGGGAACTGGCCAACGTTCTCAGAGAATTTCTGGCAACCATTCCAGAGATTGTGAATGTGGATGTAGTCCCTAATGGCGGTATGGGAGGAACCACAGAAAACAATGTGGTGGTTGAGATTTATGGCTATGATTTTGATGCCACCTCCATGATTGCCAATGCACTTGCCGACAGTGTCTCGTCCCTTAAAGGTGCAACCAACATCAATGTGAGCCGTGACCCATCCAAACCTCAGCTGCAGATTATTCCCGACAGGGAAAAAATGGCCCAGCACGGACTCAATACCTTCGGCATGGCAAATGCAGTGCGCAACCGTGTAGAAGGCCCCTACCTGAGCCGTTACCGGGAGGAGGGTGATGAATACGACATTGTACTGCGTTTCAAAGAGGAGGAAAGGAATTCCCTTTCCAACCTTAAGGACATCGCGCTGATGAACATGAATAACCAGGTGATCAGACTGGGCGAGGTAGCGGAGATCGAAGAGAACTGGTCGCCTCCAAATATCGAACGTAAGAACAGGGAGCGGATTGTGACCGTATCCATCACCCCTTATAAAGTCCCCCTGAACAAATTAGCGGAAGAAATACAAACAAAGATTGACGCCATGGAGGTCCCTCCGGATGTGAACATTGTGATGGGAGGAGCTGTCCAGGAAATGCAGGATTCCATGCAGGATCTGATGCTGCTCCTGCTACTCAGCCTGGTACTCACCTACCTGGTAATGGCCAGTCAGTTCGAATCCCTGAAAATGCCCTTCATTATTATGTTCTCCATTCCCTTTGCCTTCACAGGGGTGATCCTTGCTCACCTGGCAACAGGAACCACCATGAGTGTAATCTCCATGGTTGGGGGTGTGATGCTGGTGGGTATTGTGGTAAAGAACGCCATTGTGCTGGTGGACTATATTAACCTCCAGCGTGAGCGTGGATTGAGCCTGAATGAGGCCATTGTAGTATCAGGCAGATCCAGGCTACGTCCTGTATTAATGACATCACTTACCACCATATTGGGAATGCTACCCCTGGCCATGAGCAAAGGATCGGGGTCAGAAATCTGGAGTCCCATGGGGATTGCGGTAATTGGAGGTCTTATCTTTTCTACCATCGTAACCCTGATTCTTATCCCTGTGGTCTACCAGATGATGCTCAGAAGAACTGAGAAACGTAAGAAGAAGATCCAGTATGACTTTATGAACGGGATAGAAGAAGATTCAACTCAAACAGAGCAATAATGAAAGCAGTATTTATAGTTTACAACCAGGCACATACCGAAAAGGTTGAGTACCTCTTCGAGAAACTGAAGATCCGGGGATTTACACGCTGGACCGACCTTACGGGTCGGGGCAGTGTGGATGGTCCCCCCCACATGAATACCCACACCTGGCCGGAGCAAAATATGGCCAAAATGGCTGTTATGGAAGATGAGACTATCGAAGCTGTTCTGGAAGGAGTCCGACGCCTGGATGAAGAAAACACCGACGTTGGAATCCGTGCCTTTGTCTGGAATATTGAAGCGATGTATTAAAGCTTTACGACTTTAATGGTTTTTCGGGAGCTATGATTCTGGTATACCAACAAATACATACCTGACTCAAGCTCCATTCCGTCTTCAGAGCTGCCATCCCAGGATAGAATGTTGTTCCCTTCAGCAAGCAGGGACTCGGTATCAAAACGATAGACCAGGGATCCGGCAAGATCATAAAGAGCCAGTTCTCTTACTGAAGCCGGATCAGCACATTCCAGTTCAATGGTCAGGCGATCGCTAAAGGGATTTGGATAAAGCCTCAATGTATCCGATTTTACATCTAATTCTTCCACATTAATAGGTATAAAGGGCTCTTCCGGATCATCTCCCGGCTCATACTGAAAATCCTGCTCCAAACAAAGGAATGAAGTATAGCGTGACAATACCCTTTCGTTTATGCTGTAATCAATAATCTCACTGATCACATCATTGCTTGGGTAATCTGACTCCAGTTCCCGGATAAACTGACCTGTCCAAATCTCTTCAGACAGGGTGTCATCCACTATTGCCTGAGCCTCTGATATATAGAACTGCTTATTAAAAATCTGATCATTATAAGCTCCCGACAGCTCCAGCTCCATGGGAAAACTTCCTGTGAATTTCCCAACCTGGAGAATAGCATCGTGGATATAGGCCCTGTTCTCATTTCCCTTAATCAGGTATCTGCTGTGACAATATCCGTTTTCCATACTGGTATGAAGATCGAAGGCATAAATGGATCCACCGGAGAATTTTAAAGCCAATGCAATGGTTTCACTCACCGATTGGATATCGCGGAAACGTTGGTGAGACCCGGCAGTTTGCTTTGCCAGGTTCCTGTAGAGGTATTCATTACCATAATAATACGTATTGTTGTACCAGTATCGAAAGTAATTGGAAGATTGGAAATCTGATATGTGCACGGGAATGGGCTCTTCCATCAAATTCAGGATATCAGCGATCAGTTCATTGGCCACCTGAATATCAGCATACTGGTCCGCATTTGTTACTAATATAATCTTGCCGCCGACACCTGCATCCCTGACAAACTCAACACCATCGGCTATCAGGGTTCCCAGATTACTGTAATCGGCAATCTGCTGCCTCATCTCCTCGAAGGCCATTTCAATATTGGGCCCTGTGGCCGCCACCCATCGATCACTGTAGCGTTTGATGGAGAGATTGGAAAACACCAGATTAAAAGAATCCCTTTCAGTCAGTGTTTTAAGCATTTCATTTTGTGTAATTTCCAGAATCTCTTCGACACTATACCCTGTATTGGAGGCATCGAAATCAAGCAAAACTGCCACCTTATTTCCAACAATGCTATCAATAAGTCCGGAGGGAAAAACAGCAAATTGGTAGATTCCCTCGCTTCCTTCCTGGTATTTTGAAAAGAACAATCCATTTTCCATTTGAGGCATAAATCCAATTTCCATCACCGGGGCCAGATCATTGGCGGGAATAAGCAATTCGTAAGCCTTATCTGATAACTTCGTAAACTGAATATTATCAGTTAAGAGGAACTCAGGCTTGCCCCAGCTTTCTGATGTCTTTAAGGAAACGGTACAATCCGGGTATTTGGCCGAGGCCCTGAGTATGGGAGTCGGAAGCTGGGCAGTAACCATTTTCCTGTTCCATTCACATGGCATCAGGTAACAAATCTTCACCTTCCTGGTCTCATTCCCAGCCATGGGGAACACTCTGAGCTCATACTGAGTAGCGCTTTTCTTGCTAAGGATGGATGGATCCCTTCTTCGCTTTACAATCCCTTCATAAATTAGAGATGCGGTCCATTTATCAAGGATTTTTGCCTGAACCGCCTCACCTTCAATCCACAACCAGGAATCAAATACCACTGCCTCTTCAGGCAAGATAAATTCCATTACTACCTCGAGGGTATCAGACACATCGTTCCAGGGGCTTCCTTCGGATGAGAACTCCAGTGTAAGCCCGTATTCCATAAATAGTCCCTTGGGTTCAACACTGAGACTTGCCTGTTCAATGGTTCCCTGGTATTGATTCCAGCTGTTCCTGGGATCACCCACCTGGAGGGAATACTGGGCAGTAAGATTCACCTGGGATGCAAGTAACAAACAGGTAAGCATGAAAATTATCACTGTCCTTTTTTTGTGTACGGGGTCGTTCTGCATATTGCGGGTTTTAGGGTTTATGATTTTCCCAGTTGCTGGATTGCTTTCCGCTCATGGCCGAGATGGTGAGTTTCAGAATCACCATCCTGTCCAGGTTCTTCACATTAAATTCTGTCAGCTCCGGGGCTCCGTGCTGAGCCATAAGGATTTCAAGGCCTTCCTGTTTACTCTGTTCATCCGATAGGATTTCCATTACACCGTTACCTACTACAGAGCGATAGCGGGTGGTCCACCCGCAGGCTTTTTCTCCCTTTACGATTTCCATCACATCCTCCACCTCAAAGGCTACCTGGCTATTATTTGCGATCAGGTCGATCTTTTTGCCCTCAGGAGCCGAGTGGATGTAAATGCAGCCATTCCTGTACCCATAATTAAAGGGCACAATATAAGGCAGGTTCCCATCCATCATGGCCACCCTGCAGATGACAGCACTGCTTAAAATCTGGTCCAGGATCTTCCGGATCCTTAATTTCCTGATTGGACTTTCTCATTCTTCTGGAAATACCATTTTACTCCTGGTGGCCGTTTCGGATCCGTTTTCGAAATATTCGATCAGGATCCCTGCTTCCAGGTTGGTGCTATCCTGCCCAAATGCTAACTGAATGCCCAGGTCACAGGAGGTCCCTGACTCTTCCACTGTAAAGGTCTGGGTCTTCATTTGACTATTATATTCCGAAATCTTCCAGTTTACAGGCCCCCTGGGTGACGCCCTGTAAAACCAGAGTCCCCCCGATAATTTAATTACCAGCGAAGCCCCTCTTGGGAGATATGCTGAAAGGCTATAATCCCTGAAGGTGGAGAAAAGGGTTTTATCTCCAAAAAGGATGTTTTCTCCATACTCGCTGAATTCGGGGTAAACTATGGATTGACTGGAATTAAAAACGGTTTTCTCAAGGAACATATCCACATATTTCTCAAAATCGGGCAAAACAACTTCCAGTCCGGTTTCCCTGTACCTTGCTTCCAGGTTTTCTCTTATTTCATCCAGATGGAGCCACATCGCCCCGTTGACCAGTTCTGATCCGACAGCTTCACTGTTGAGTTCTCCGTCCTCCCTGAAGTCGGTATTTATATTGGCCAGAAGCTCGGTAAGCTCGGCCACTGAGCGGTAACCCTGAAGGATCACCGAGATGGCCAGCAGAACAGCATGCTCATCACCCGCCTTGGAAATATCAAGCAGTTCGGATTCTGTCATCCCGGGCATCTCAATGGAAAAAATCTGCAGGAGTTCTTTTTGAGCGAGATCTTTGGCTTCAGTGAAAGAATAACCTTCATCAAGGAGCTGATAGACCCGGTCCTTCTCAAGGTGGGATAACAAATTTACATTCAGGGTACTTTTATCACTCAGATTTGAAAGGGCATAGAGAATCAGACGAGCAGATGAGGATTCGTTATCTACTTCGTTATAGTAAAAGCCATCTGCCTTAAGCTCAACAAACTGGGATGAAAGATCCACCTGCTTCAATTCAAAACTACCACGGTTATCACTGATCTGGGTGCTGAAGTTTTTACCGGTCTGACCCATGTCAGCATTCAGTTCGGCAATGGTAATGGAAGTCCCGTTCAGGAAAGGCCCCTTTTGAACCTGACCGCTCAGTTTCTCAAGTGAGACCGGGTGGGGCTTGTCGGGGTTTTCCTTTTCACAGCCGGACAATATGACAAAGCCCAGGCAAAGAAGAAAGATTACTTTAAGGGATTCAAGGGTTTTCATGGCTGAGGGATATTGGGTGTATCCAAAGTTAATGATTAAGTATTACCAGGTAAATGCTCTTAATCATATTACACTTTACGAAATTCAAGTACTTTTGTTCTTCTAATTGGATAATAATGAAACTTACATCGATTATAACCATTAGCGTTCTGATCCTGTCGGTGCTCACAACAGCTTGTAATAAAAGCCCGGAACAGAAAGCTAAAGGCCAGGGAGAGGAAATCTGGTTTGAAGAAGTATTGCATGACTATGGAGAAATTCCCTTAGATGGTGAGGGTAGCTGGACCTTTAAGTTCAAAAACATTGGAACGGAAGCCGTAGTAATTAACCGGGTGCGATCCACCTGTGGATGCACAGTTCCGGCCTGGCCAAGGGAACCCATTGAGCCCGGGGGTAGAGGAGAAATTACTGTGGAATATAATACTGCCCAGGCAGGTACTTTTTTGAAATCTCTCTATGTCTATTCAAGCGCTGCGAACTCGCCTGTGAAATTACAGATTAAAGGAAAAGTCATCCCTAAAGAGGAATAAAATGCCAGGAATATCAAAAAAAGGAGAACAAATGCCAGCCTCCCCCATAAGAAAGCTGGTTCCCTACGCCGAAGAGGCCAAGAAAAAGGGAAGAAAGGTATATCATCTCAACATAGGCCAACCCGATATTAAGACTCCTGAGGTCGCCAGGAATGCGGTGAAAAATATGACCGAAACGGTCATAGAATACTCTCACTCGGCCGGGAACGAAAGCTATCGCCGCAAGCTGGCTAAATTCTATCAGGGAATCGGAATTGATGTGGATCATACCGAAATGCTGGTTACCACAGGTGGATCGGAAGCAATCACCTTTGCACTCATGTCGACCATCAATCCGGATGAAGAGGTGATTGTACCTGAGCCCTTCTATGCCAACTACAATGGCTTTTCGGTATCTGCCGGCGTAAAGGTTGTTCCCATCACCTCGGGTATTGAAAATGGTTTTGCCCTGCCCCCCATTGAGGAATTTGAAAAAGTAATCGGGCCAAAAACCAGGGGAATTATCATATGTAATCCCAATAACCCCACCGGTTACCTTTATTCCCGTAAAGAATTGGAGTTGCTTGGTGAGCTTGTAAGAAAGCATGACCTCTACCTCTTTTCGGATGAAGTTTACCGGGAGTTTTGTTATGATGGAGAGAGCCATTTCTCTGCCATGAACCTGGAGGGACTGGAGGAAAATGTGGTGATGTTTGATTCAGTTTCCAAGCGTTACAGCATGTGTGGGGTCCGTGTGGGTACCCTGGTATCAAAGAATAAAGCTGTAATCTCCACCGCTCTGAAATTCGCCCAGGCCAGGCTAAGTCCACCCTCATACGGACAGGTTGCCGGGGAAGCAGCACTTGACACACCCCCCTCCTACTTTAAGGAAGTGTATGATGAATACATCGAAAGACGCGATTTTATGGTTGATGCCCTGAACAAAATGCCGGGGGTTGTTTGTCCAAGCCCCAAGGGAGCATTCTATACAGTGGTTAAACTTCCTGTGAAGGATGCCGATCATTTTGCACAGTGGATACTCAGCGATTTTGAATATAAGAACCAGACGGTGATGATGGCTCCTGCTTCGGGATTCTATTCCACCCCTGGCCTGGGTAAGCAGGAGGTACGAATAGCCTATGTACTGAAAAAGGAGGAACTGGCCATGGCTATGGAAACCCTCGCTGAAGCACTGAAAGTATACCCTGGGCGAAGCTAATTTCCACCCGCTTGCTTCAGCCTGAAACATGTCAAAGGATTTGACTACCTTTGCAAAACATTTTTTTAAGAAAGAAACATATTGAAATTTGGTGATTTTGGTTTTGAACCTTCCCTGATGGAGGGGATTGAAGCCATGGGATTTGAGACCCCAACCCCCATTCAGCAGGAGGCCATCCCGGCCATCCTCGAGGGAAGAGACATTATAGGATCAGCTCAGACCGGAACCGGTAAAACAGCAGCCTTTCTACTCCCGGTTATTCAAAAGATTATATCCGAGGAAAGAACAAGTAAAACCAGGGCGGTGATCGTCGTCCCAACACGTGAACTGGCCCAGCAGATTGACCAGCAAATGGAGGGCTTTGGTTATTTCACTCCGGTGGGATCCATTGCCGTTTATGGCGGAGGAGACGGCGCCCTGTTTGCCCAGGAGAAAAAAGCCCTGATGGAGGGCACAGAAGTGGTGATTTGCACACCCGGAAGAATGATTGCCCATCTGAATAACAACTACGTAAAGTTTGATGATGTGGACTACCTTATTCTGGATGAGGCTGACCGCATGCTGGACATGGGTTTCCATGAAGACATTCTGAAGATCATTCAGTACCTGCCTAAAAAAAGGCAAAACCTGATGTTCGCAGCCACCATGCCCAATGAAATCAGGACCCTGGCTAAAAAGATACTGAATGATCCGGTCGAGATCAGCATTGCTGTTTCCAAACCTGCAGAGAAGATCCTCCAGGTAGCCTACCCGGTATATGAAGCCCAGAAGTTACCCCTGGCCATTCACCTGCTCAAGGGTCGGAATCTGAAAAGTGTGATCGTTTTCTGTTCCACAAAACTGGCAGCCAAACAATTGGGCCGACAGCTGAAGCGTGAGGGACTCAAAGCCGAGGACATCCATTCAGACCTTAACCAGAAGGAACGGGAGGAAATTATGCTCCAGTTCCGGAACCGGAAACTGAATATCCTGGTGGCCACAGACCTGCTCTCAAGGGGTATTGATGTGGATAACATTGAACTGATCATCAATTACGATGTACCCCACGAAGGAGAAGACTATATACACCGTATCGGACGAACTGCCAGGGCTGAAACCGATGGTATAGCTATTACCCTGATCAGTGAGGAAGAGCAGTATAAATTTGCCCGCATTGAGAAACTCCTTGAAAAGGAGGTCACTAAATCCAATGTCCCGGAAGAGTTTGGCGAGACACCCGAGTATAACCCAAATAAGAACAGGGGTAAAGGTGGCAGAAGCTTTGGTGGTGGCAGATCAGGTGGTAATCGATCAGGTGGTAATCGATCAGGTGGTGGAAGATCAGGTGGTGGAAGATCAGGTGGTGGAAGGCCAAAGGGAAGACGACAGGGAGGCAGATCCTGAATACGGGCTCAATCATAGATTAAATACTTCTCCCTCTTTTTAAGGAAGTCAGCAAGATCTTCCTGCCAGCTTGCTCTTATCCTGGCCTGATCCCATCCTTCTTCTATCTGACGACGCAAATCAGCTGTGCCGGCCAGTGTTTCAAAGTATGGAATAAAGAAATTTGCCTTATCCGGATAGGCTTCATAGGCATCCAAAAGAAATTCCAGAAACAGGCGACTCCAGCCCTCCCCTGGAATAAATTCCCTGAGGTCCTTACCAAAACAAAGTTCTCCCTTAAATTTCGGATTTTCAGCAGCACCTTCAATGACCCTTGGAGTAAAGGAGAATTCTCCTGTCATGTCAGGATGGCCGTAGATTTCAAAGGGCATGTCTGTTCCCCTTCCTTCACTGAGTACTGTCCCCTCAAGGAAACAGGTGGAAGGATAGAGGCGAATGGCATGGTCATTGGGTAGATTGGGAGAAGGAGGAACAGGCAGGGAATAAGAAAGATCGTGCAAATAATCTTTACAGGGAATCACTGTGAGTTCACATTCAATGCCATCCTTTAACCAGCCCTCGCCATTGATCATCTGAGCCAGCTCCCCAATGGTCATGCCGTAAACCACGGGGATGGAGTGCATACCCACAAAGGAAACGTATTCAGCTTCCATTACCGGGCCATCCACATATCCGCCATTGGGATTGGGCCGATCGAGCACCACAAGGGGAATCCCGTTTTCGGCACAGGCTTCCATGGCATAATGAAGGGTAGAAATATAGGTATAGAAGCGTGCCCCCACATCCTGCAAATCGAAAAGCAGAAGTTCTATACCTTCCATCTGTTCCGCGCCGGGCTTTCGATTGCTTCCATAAAGGGAGACGACGGGTATCCCGGTTTTCGGATCGGTATGATCATCCACCAGGATCCCTGCGCCCCGTTCACCTCTGAAACCATGTTCAGGACAGAATATTTTCTCAATCTGCCCGCTGTCAATTCCTGAGTTCAGCAGGCTATCCAGGAGGTGTACCCCCGCCACCAATGAGGTGTGATTTGCTACAAGGGCAATTTGTTTGTCTTTCAGCAGCTCCAGGTATTGGTCAAACTGAGTAGCACCCGGCCGGGGCCCGGGAAGGGAATTTTGCCCCGTAGAGCAGGTCAAAAAAAGGATTAAAACCAGGGATGTTATGATGGATATCTTCATGCTAGCACAATCAAGCTTCTTTCTCTTGCCAAACTTTTAGTAAAGATAACTACATTTGATGCCATAATCCAGAATCTTTGAACACCGAACTATTTATCGCACGCCGGATCATCGGAAAAAGGGTAGGCCGAAAAAGCTTTTCCAGCTCCATTGTGGCCATTGCTACCTTTGGTATTGCCCTTGGATTAACGGTAATGATTCGTGGCTGTGGCCATTATAACCGGATTTAAGAGGGACATTTCAGCAAAGGTAACCGGTTTTGGCGCCCACATCCAGATTCTTAACCTGGATTCAAACCTTTCCTATGAGACCATCCCGGTCCCCGCTCGCCTGGAGAGCCTGGATAAGGTGAGTGAGATGGAGGGAGTCCGGAACATCCAGCCCTTCGCCATCAAAGCAGGTATTATTAAGACGGGTGAAGAAATTCATGGTGCTGTTCTGAAAGGAATCGATAAGAACTATGACTGGAGCTTCATTAAAGCGCACCTGATTGAAGGGGAAATATTCAGGCTCAACGATTCGCTTCGATCGAACGAAGTAGTGCTCTCCCGTCAGACAGCTGATTTGCTCAAATTGGGACTGGGAGACAAATTCACCATGTATTTCATTCAGGAACCCCCGCGGGCCAGAACTTTTACCATTGAGGGTATCTACAGTACAAGCCTGGAAGAATTTGACCGCTTATATATCTATGCCGACATACGCCAGGTTCAAAGACTTAATAACTGGCACGAAGGTGAAGTTAGCGGGCATGAGGTTCTTCTCGAGGATAGGGAGGGACTGTCGGAAATGGCAGTTCAGATAAGAGAAGAAATCGGTTTCGATTTCCTGGAGGATGGCAGTCGACTGAGGGTGGAGACCATTGAAGAAAAATACACCCAGATCTTCGACTGGCTTAACCTGCAGGATCTGAATGTGGTAGTACTGATTATTCTGATGCTGGTAGTGGCAGGATTTAATATGATATCAGGGCTTCTGATATTGATCCTCGAGCGGACCAATATGATCGGGATACTGAAAGGTCTCGGATGCACCAATGTTTCCATCCGGAAAATATTCCTCTATCAATCGGCCTATCTGACTTTGATCGGACTGGCATGGGGAAACCTGATCGGCCTGGGCCTCTGTTATGCTCAGAAGTATTTTAATCTGGTTCCACTGGATCCAAGTTCATACTATCTGGATACAGTGCCCATCAACCTGAACCTGATACATATTCTGCTGCTAAATCTGGGGACCATGATAATCACCATTCTTTTCCTCATTTTACCCTCCATGATCATATCCCGGATTTCACCGGATAAAAGCATCCGATTCGGCTGATGAGTTCTGCTTCCTTCAGTAATCGATTAAGACAGGCGCTCACAAGGCCACTTCCCGGTGAAGAAGGACAGATGGGCATGGCCCCCGAGTTCAGGGGGGAGGAAATATACTCTGGCGACCCGAAACCCGCAGCAGTTTTAATCCTGCTCTTTCCCCATGAGGAAAACATCGGTGTGGTATTTATAAAAAGGAATGAATACAATGGCCCGCACAGCGCCCAGGTAAGCTTTCCAGGAGGAGCCCGGGAAACAGATGACGAATCCCTGGAGAAAACAGCCCTGAGAGAAACTTTTGAGGAGCTCGGCATTAAGGGGAAAATCCAGATCCTGGGATCAATGAGCCCCCTTCATATTCCGGTAAGCAATTTTTTGGTAACTCCTTTTGTGGGATGGATGGATGAACATCCTGTTTATCAACCCGATCCAACGGAGGTACAGTATGTAATTGAATCGAGCCTTTCGGTCCTTTTGAATCCTGACAACATCCGTTCCGGAAAATGGAAACAGAATAAGCGAAGTATAGATGCTCCCTACTACGGGGTTGGAGAGGAAAAAATATGGGGTGCTACTGCGATGATGCTCTGTGAATTTCTTCAAGTGGTTTCCAGGATGCAACAGCATCCAGTGTGATGATATTCTTATAGTGTTCGTAGCGTTCCAGTATTTCCCGTACATAATTATAAGTCTCCAGGCCCCTGGCATATCCATACTTCACAACTGGATCTGAATAATAATCCATATCCGATTTTTTCAGTAACCACTCCTCCACATTTCCAAACCAGATATTCGGATCATCACCATACTTGCTGGCAAGCCTTCGAGCGTCCTGGATATGGCCATAGCCTATGTTGTAAGCAGCAAGAATAAACTTTTTTCGCTCTTCCATATCTGGAATATCATCTATAAAGCGGTCATTCAGCCATAGTATGAATTTCACCCCTGCCTGCACATGTGCCCTGGGCGGAGATTCAATGGAAACCCCATAGTTCAAGGCCGTTCCTGGCATGAGTTGCATCAGGCCAATGGCACCCGCCCAGGATACTGCTTCCGGATTAAAACGGGACTCCTGGTAAACCATGGATGCCAGCAAGCGCCAGTCCCAATCTATACCCTCACACTCCTCTTTCATAATATCGTCGAACCTGGAAATCCTTCCGCTACTCAGCGCATAGTGTTCACTGTGAATGTTCCTGTAGTTATGCCTGTTTCTGAAATATTTGCCGTAGAGAAAGGCATAATTCTTGGTTTGTTTAAACTCCCTGATCCAGATATCGACTGCAGCCTTAAGGCTGTCTGATTTCAGATTAACCGCCCAGGCCACATTCTGTGGAAAAGAGATGGCCGTACTCACATCCAGCTGGGGAAAATAGGTCGCGTTCACCAGGCCCACATTCTCATCACAGACTGTATAATCTATCTCAGCAAGGGCCACCCTCTGTATAAGTTGCTCGGCCTCAATCTGAACCTCCATGATTTGAATGTCTCCTCCAATTTCATTGGAAAGGTCCCGAAGGCGCTTGGAATAGACAGAACCACTTTGCACATAGACGGTTTTCCCGGCGAGATTTAATTGATTCCTTATGACATTGGTCTCAAGCTGATTGCGATTCATATCTTCCCAATGCTCAGGTTTCCGTTGAACCAGGACCTGCCTTGTTTGCAGCAGTGGCGCGGTAAAGTGAACCTGTTTTTTTCGATCGGCAGTGACCGTCAGGTTCATGGCTATCAAATCAATCTCTCCACTGTTGAGATCCCTGAAATTTTTTGACAGATCATTACTTACAGACACATCCAGCTCAAGATCCATATGATCGGCCAGGGCCTGAAGCATTTCAAACTGGAAGCCCATGGGTTGCCCACGGTAAATAAAATAGCTAATGGAATTATAATCGGTAACTACTTTTAATACACCCCTCTCCCGGATTCTGTCCAGGTTAGTTTCAAGCATTTCGGGTCTCAGGCTATCAAGATCTCTGAATCGTGAAGATTGGTCGCCCCTGCAGCTCCATGCAAGCACTTGGGAAACGATTATAATCCAGATAACCAGACTATTATGTCTTCTATGTACCATCAGTCATAAAAGGTCCACTCAAGCCCCAATCTGAAATGCCTGGGCTTCATGGGATATCGATAAGTTGTAAAATAGTTATTTCCAAGGAATTCTCCACCACTGAGGAGGTTATTTAATGAAGCAAATATCCTTGTCCGGGCTATTTTAAATGCAAAAAACACATCAAGGAAGGGGTAGCCACCCAAATCCGATGCATTCTGCTGATAGTAAATACCGGTGGCAGGCATATAGGCGCTGGCTTTGTATCTGGTTGTGGCATAGACATCTACACCAATCGTGGCAATCAGAGCTCCCTTGAACAAATCCTGTTTCCAGTAATTGGAGCTGTAAAAAGCCAATGCCGGTAAGCGTAGCACATCCCCGGCTGTAGAATATTGCACCAGTAATTTATCTTCGGAGTTAAATCCCGATACCGTAAAATGCTTTGAAAAGTAACCCGAGAAGAGTAAAATATCTTTGCCATAAACCTGGGGAAGAGCAGCCGCATCCCAGTACTGGTAGTTGGAAAGATAGGCCACCCCGGCGCGTAATTCCATCTCCAGTTCATCGCTCTGCACAAAAGCTTCACCCTTAATCCTTAAAAGGGGTGGGATATCATTTTCCCACCTGAAAAAGGAGGAAGAGTAGCTTGTCACAAAATAGTGGGGGTGCCGATTCTCAAAACTACCCCTTAATCCCAGGTCAACTTTCTGAAAAACCCGTCTTGAAAAGGTGGCATTGACCATAAAATCGTTCTGGTAATAGCCTGCCAGATAGTACTTCCCGTCAACTACCCAGTCCCAGGTGCCGGTGGTCGGGCCGGCCAGGTAAAAACCCACATAGATGTCATTAAAATTGGTGTCACTAAACTTTTGTACAGCAGAATCACGGTATATATTTTCCCCTTCTGTAGGAGATCCGGGAATGCTATCAAAATGTGAAAAAACCGATTCAGGATGGGGTGAAAGAGATCCAAACCGGCGGATCTCATATCCGGCATATGCCCTTGCTGAGATCTTATCATAATCAGGATCACCCAGAATTACCTGGAACACATTGGAAAGTTTATTCTCCAGAACCGAATCAGAGGCTATGGGAGACTCATAATAGTAATTATTGTATACAGGTGAAAGCTCATTCGGATCAAGCTGATCATAATAGCTCTTGAAATAGCGATCATAAGACAGTTGATAGGATAAAGAAAGGGTTTTCCCCCTGGTACTGGTATTCCCCAGGGAGTCTACCGTGGTAACACGTTCAAATAGATTATATTTCTGAGTGGTGAAAAATGACATATTCCGATACTGGGATTGTGCATAATCCAGTTGCATGAGGTATTCCCAGGGTTGTTCCGCGGTTCCTGCTTTGAAATTGTCAATATCCCGCACTCCGGCATTATCTCCAGCTTTAAAATCATTGTAGTAGAAGGTTCCGAAAATGCTGTAACTGTTTTTCGCGTGACTTCCAAATAGCCCCACCCGCGTGGCCCTGGTTTTTTCATTATTGTAATAGGGTTTTCCAGACAGAATATTAAAATCAAGACCAAAATTTGTGAAAGGGGAGAAGTTTTGTGTATGCAAGGCCCTGATATTCTCCTCAGGTGCCTGATTTACAAAAAACATGGTGGAATAGGACAAGGTTGTAAACGGACTCTTTGTATTAAAAAAGGTGGTCCGGTCGGCGGTTTTCAGGTAGGGATCCCAGGCTCCGCCAAAAACAAAAGCATCGGGTTCGGGCCTGAGAAGAAAATCAACATGATTCAGGCCATGTCCCACAAGTCCCACCTGCTCATAACTAAAACCCTCATCATAGGCCGGTTGATACATACGATGCAACTGATGCATACTGGTATCCAGC
>CAVQMZ010000011.1:0-7500 GCA_963713725.1 uncultured Bacteroidota bacterium | reverse complement strand
GATTGGCCTTTCACCCCTATCCACAGCTCATCCAAACACTTTTCAACGTGAACTGGTTCGGTCCTCCATAACGTGTTACCGTTACTTCAACCTGGCCATGGATAGATCATCAGGTTTCGCGTCTACCCCCACTAACTATACGCCCTATTCAGACTTGCTTTCGCTTCGGCTCCGTTCCTAAAGAACTTAACCTTGCTAGTGAGGAGTAACTCGTAGGCTCATTATGCAAAAGGCACGCCGTCACCGCATAAATCGGCTCCGACCGTTTGTAAGCGCATGGTTTCAGGTACTATTTCACTCCTCTGTTCGAGGTGCTTTTCACCTTTCCCTCACGGTACTAGTTCACTATCGGTCTCTCAGGAGTATTTAGCCTTACCAGATGGTCCTGGCAGATTCACGCAAAATTTCTCGTGTTCCGCGCTACTCAGGATACTACTAGGATTATAAATTCTTACGTGTACGAGACTATCACTCTCTATGGTTCAACTTTCCAGAAAATTCCATTTCAAATCTAAAATCCATGTTGTAGTCCTACAACCCCAATGTCGCCGAAACGACATTGGTTTGGGCTCTTCCCCGTTCGATCGCCACTACTTAGGGAATCACTATTGTTTTCTCTTCCTCCGGGTACTTAGATGTTTCAGTTCTCCGGGTTTGCCCCCCTTCGGAGTACCTGGTCTTCAACCAGGTGGGTTGCCCCATTCGGAAATCTACGGATATAAATGGTTATTTGCACCTCCCCGTAGCTTATCGCAGCTTGTCACGTCCTTCATCGCCTCTGAGAGCCTAGGCATCCACCGTACGCTCTTACTTACTTTTTTCAAATACGGTTAATTAAAAAATCTTTCTTTCCAACATGTCAAAGAACCTTTGCCTATCCGAGAAACTCGGAATCTGGCATTATGTGGAGAATATCGGAGTCGAACCGATGACCTCCTGCGTGCAAGGCAGGCGCTCTAGCCAACTGAGCTAATCCCCCGCGATTTTTAAATGTAGTCCCGCCCAGATTTGAACTGGGGACCTCTACATTATCAGTGTAGCGCTCTAACCAACTGAGCTACGGGACTGTTTTAGTTCCCGCTCAGCTGTACCCGTAGCCCGGTAATTATTACATTGCAATCAATGTAATCTAAAACTGAGCTATCGGGATTGATTCCAGTTAAAGCGTTCAATATCGCGATCTCAAGTCATCTCCATATAAATAATAAAGAAGTAAGATAGGAAAAAAAGCAATCGTAAAGAATCTCTCTCTAGAAAGGAGGTGTTCCAGCCACACCTTCCGGTACGGCTACCTTGTTACGACTTAGCCCCAGTTACTAGTTTTACCCTAGGCCGCTCCTTGCGGTTACGGACTTCAGGTACCCCCAGCTTCCATGGCTTGACGGGCGGTGTGTACAAGGCCCGGGAACGTATTCACCGCGCCATGGCTGATGCGCGATTACTAGCGAATCCAGCTTCACGAAGTCGAGTTGCAGACTTCGATCCGAACTGAGATCGGTTTTAGAGATTAGCATCCTGTCACCAGGTAGCTGCCCTTTGTACCGACCATTGTAACACGTGTGTAGCCCTGGACATAAGGGCCGTGCTGACTTGACGTCATCCCCACCTTCCTCTCGGTTTACACCGGCAGTTTCATTAGAGTCCCCGGCATTACCCGCTGGCAACTAATGATGAGGGTTGCGCTCGTTATGGGACTTAACCCGACACCTCACGGCACGAGCTGACGACAGCCATGCAGCACCTTGCAAACCGTCCGAAGAAAGACCAGTTTCCCGGTCCGTCGTTCTACATTTAAGCCCAGGTAAGGTTCCTCGCGTATCATCGAATTAAACCACATGTTCCTCCGCTTGTGCGGGCCCCCGTCAATTCCTTTGAGTTTCAATCTTGCGATCGTACTCCCCAGGTGGATTACTTAATGCTTTCGCTCAGTCGCTGACGATGTATTGCCAACAACGAGTAATCATCGTTTACGGCGTGGACTACCAGGGTATCTAATCCTGTTCGCTCCCCACGCTTTCGTGCCTCAGCGTCAATCACAGCTTAGTAAGCTGCCTTCGCAATCGGTGTTCTGTGTAATATCTAAGCATTTCACCGCTACATTACACATTCCGCCTACCTCAACTGTATTCAAGAAAATCAGTATCAATGACAGTTCTACAGTTGAGCTGCAGGATTTCACCACTGACTTAATTTTCCGCCTACGCACCCTTTAAACCCAATAAATCCGGATAACGCTTGCATCCTCCGTATTACCGCGGCTGCTGGCACGGAGTTAGCCGATGCTTATTCGTACGGTACCGTCAGCACTCTACACGTAGAAGTGGTTTCTTCCCGTATAAAAGAAGTTTACAACGCATAGCGCCGTCATCCTTCACGCGGCATGGCTGGTTCAGGCTTGCGCCCATTGACCAATATTCCTCACTGCTGCCTCCCGTAGGAGTCTGGTCCGTGTCTCAGTACCAGTGTGGGGGACCATCCTCTCAGACCCCCTAAACATCGTAGCCTTGGTGAGCCGTTACCTCACCAACTAGCTAATGTTACGCATGCCCATCTTTAACCGCCGGAGCTTTAACTATAAAATGATGCCAGACTCATAGTATTATGGAGTATTAATCCGAATTTCTTCGGGCTATCTCTCCAGTTAAAGGTAGGTTACAAACGCGATACTCACCCGTGCGCCGGTCGTCGCCTGTCCGAAGCCATCGTTACCCCTCGACTTGCATGTGTTAGGCCTGCCGCTAGCGTTCATCCTGAGCCAGGATCAAACTCTTCGTTGTAATTAAAAAATTTAATATTACTCAAGATTCTTCACTCCTAAAATTCATTTGGAATTTCGGTCTTTCTTTACCTATTTCTTACTTCAATATTTTCAAAGAACTTTTTCTTTATATTTTTTGCGGACTGCAAAGATAACGAATTATCTCTTTCGTCCAAACAAAATTCTTATAAAAACATCTTAAAAAGATCGTCGCTTTTTTTTCTAAAAGCGGATGCAAAGATAAGGACTTTAATTTCTAATCTCCAAATAAAATTTTGAAAAATTTTATCTTTTTTTTTTAGCTATTAATAATCAGTTATTTACGCTTTAAACATTTTTCTCTCTACCTTCGTAACAACACTTATGAACAGCTGTGTAAGAGATCTACCCTTGCATTTCAAATCTTTTAAAAGAACTCCCATTTCTTAAACGGGCTGCAAATATAGATGTTCTTGTGATTCTGACAAACAAAATCTTAATATAACTTAAAAGATTTTACCATCATTCTGCTTATGCTTATCTTCATCAGTGAGTTAGGGCAAAATAAATTATATTTGGGGCAAATTACATATTGTATAGGAAGAAAAAATACTATTTTTGTTTCTGATAAAAGGAAGAGATGAGTAACAAACTGGTCATCATACCAACATATAATGAAAAAGAGAATATTGAGAACATCATCAAGGCTGTCCTGGAACTGCTCTATTGAGACCGATCTTCTGATTATTGATGACAATTCCCCGGATGGAACTGCAGCAATCGTGAAAGAACTGCAAGGAAGCTTTGAAGCAAGACTGCATATCATTGAACGATCAGGGAAACTCGGACTGGGCACTGCCTATATCAAGGGTTTTAAATGGGCCCTGGAGAAAGATTATACCTATATATGTGAAATGGATGCCGATTTCTCCCATGATCCAAATGACCTGCCAAGTTATTTCTGCCTGTGAAAATGAAGCAGCTGATGTTGCTGTTGGATCCAGCTATGTATCGGGCGTGAATGTTGTGAACTGGCCCATGAGCCGTGTGCTTATCTCCTATTTCGCTTCAGTCTATGTTCGAACGATCACCCGGATGAAGGTGCGGGATGCCACAGCGGGATTTGTTTGCTATCATAAAAAAGTACTGGAAACCATCAATCTGGATAAAATCCGCTTTAAAGGATATGCCTTCCAGATCGAAATGAAATTCACAGCCTGGAAATACAAATTCAATGTTGTGGAAGTACCCATTATCTTTACCGATAGAAAAGAAGGCAGCTCCAAAATGAGCGGAGGGATCGTCAGCGAAGCTATCTTTGGGGTGATTCGCATGACCATAGGCAGCTGGTTTAAAAAGTACAGTCGCTAAGACTCCTGTCAAAGGAATATTGAATCCCCTGTAAATGACATTGAGACCCTGAAACAAGTTCAGGGTGACGCACTTCAAATATGGTCAAATTTGACTTGTACGCCTGTCTTTAGATACTTCAATTATTTTAGCCACTCCAGACACTTCCATCTCTAGGCACTTTTTCCTATCTTTATACCTTATATATAAGGAAATGAATAATTATCGATCAAAAAGCAAAAATCGTTAATGAAGGTAAGATCACCGAAGGATTTGTGCTGGTCCGCAATGGAATCATCCAGGCCATTGGTGAAGGTGAACCGGAAGTGGAATCAGATTATACTGTGGAAATTGATGCCGCCGGAAACTACCTTCTGCCGGGTGTGATCGATGACCAGGTGCACTTCAGGGAGCCGGGCTTGACCCACAAGGCAACCATTAACAGCGAATCCAGGGCTGCTGTTTCAGGTGGGGTGACTTCTTTCATGGAGATGCCAAATACCAACCCTCAGGCGACAAGCATAGAAGAACTGGAGAAGAAATATGACATCGCAGCTAAAAAATCTTACGCCAATTACTCTTTCTACCTGGGTGCAACAAACAACAATATTGAAGAGATCCGAAAGCTTGACCCTACAAAAAATTGCGGCATAAAGATCTTTATGGGTTCTTCAACCGGAAATATGCTTGTGGATAATAAAGATAGCCTTGCACTCTTATTCAAAGATGCTCCTACCCTTGTTGCAACCCATTGCGAAGATGAAGAGATCATCCAGACAAACAGCTCCATCTACAAGGAAAAATATGGAGACAGGATCCCTGTGCATTGTCATCCCGAGATCAGAAGCGAAGAAGCCTGCTATAAATCCTCTTCCCTGGCTGTAAAACTGGCTAAAAAATATGGGACCCGGCTGCATGTCTTGCATATAAGTACCAAGAAAGAGCTGGAGCTATTCGAAAAAGGCAATATAGAAGATAAAAAGATCACTGCCGAAGTCTGTGTACACCACATGTGGTTCAGTGATCAGGACTACGAAACAAAAGGGCCTCTGGTGAAATGGAACCCCGCTGTTAAAAAAGAATCAGACCGCGATGCCCTTTTTAAGGCCATGATGGAAGACCGCCTGGATGTTGTGGCAACCGATCATGCGCCGCATACCATCGAAGAGAAGCAGAGCAGGTACTTTCAATCTCCATCGGGCGGACCCATGGTGCAGCACTCGCTGACGGCCATGATGGAGTTTGCCCACAAAGGCAAGATGAGTGTAGAGAAAGTAGTAGAGAAGATGTGCCATGCCCCTGCAAAACTATTTGGCGTCAAGGACCGTGGCTATATCAGACCCGGCTATAAGGCCGACCTTGTTATTGTAGATCCGGACTGGGAATGGACTGTTTCGCATAAGAACACCTATTATAAATGTAAGTGGACGCCGATGGAAGGAGAACTTTTCCATAGCAGGGTAACGCATACCTTTGTGAATGGACAGCTGGTTTTCAAGAATGGTCTGTTCAATGAGATGGTGAGGGGGGAGAGATTGGAGTTTGAAAGAAGTACCGAGTAAGTACTTAGAGTAATTAAAGTACATAGATACTTAGAGTTCTGCGAAATAATATGACATCTCAATATTCTATGAGAAAAATACACAGGTATTCAACGCTCTTTACAGCAGCATGCTTTTTGCTTTCACTCATTTCCTGCAGTATCCACCCTGAAGATGACCGCCCTAACATTATCCTGATCATGGCTGACGACATGGGTTTTGAATGCCTGGAGCATACGGAAGTACTTCATATCAAACTCCCAACCTGGACCAGATCGCTTCACAAAATATACAGGTAAGTAACTGTATTGCGAATCCGCTTTGTACACCCTCCAGGGTGAAGATCATGACAGGAATGTACAACTATCGCAACTATGAAAAGTTCGGTTACCTGAATCCTGAAGAGCGGACTTTCGGGCATGTGATGCAGGAAGCAGGCTACAGAACTTGCATCGTAGGCAAATGGCAGTTGAACGGACTAAGCTTTAAAATGCCAGGAAACCAGGATCTTAACAGACCTCTTGAATTGGGATTTGAGGAATACTGTCTCTGGCAGCTCAATAATTTGAAGAGAAAAGGGGAGCGTTTTGCAAATCCCCTGATCGTTCAGAATGGCAAGGAGCTGCCCAGGAATCCGGATGCCTATGGCCCCGATATTTTTGTCGAATACGCTATGGATTTCATAGAAAGAAACAGGGATGAACAGTTCTTTCTATACTATCCCATGGTATTGGTACATGATCCCTTTGTTCCCACACCTGACTCAAAAGCCTGGGAAGATCCGGACCGGAGAGATGAAAAAGATAATGTTTATTTTGCTGATATGGTGGCCTATACGGATAAGATCGTTGGAATGATCAACAACAAACTAATAGATTTGGGTATCGATGAAAACACACTTCTGATCTTCACTGGCGACAATGGTACAAATACCGGTCTGGTTTCTCAATTGGGAGATTTGAAGGTTAAAGGAGGTAAGGGGAAAACGATTGATTATGGAGTACATGTCCCCTTGATCATGAAGTGGCATGCAAAAAGAAAGACGCCTTTAATATTTGAAGGAATCATTGACTTCAGTGATTTCTTTGCTACGTTTGCAGATATCGTTGATGATCAATCACCAACAGATGGACTTTCCTTTCTCGACCTGTTTGATGAGGAAAATTTCAACGGAGAAGACTATGCATATGTTATTACGACCCGGAATGGGGTAATTTTAAAAATAAACGAAATGTGTTTGTGCAAAATGACAATTATAAACTTTACCAGGATGGAAGCATGTATAATATTGTTGAAGATGTCCATGAAAAACACCCACTCACTAGTATAGAGATAGAGGGCATTGCGGAGCTCAGGAGGGAGATGCAGGAAGTACCGGATGCTGGCCCGAAAATGGAGGATCCTGCAGAAAGAAGCCAATAGTTAATCTGTTAACAATACAAAAACATAATAAATACTATAGAAATGAAAACAAGATCTTTATCATTATTGCTTGCCGCGATTGTAATTTTAGTTGTCAATGGATGTAATCCCAAAGCTCCTGCTGAACAGACAGAAGACAATGGCATGATCACATCAGAATTCTTTGGGCTGATGCCAGATGGTGACTCTACTTTCTTATATACCTTCACTTCTGAGTCAGGCATCATCATGAAAGCCACCAGCTATGCGGATCATAACGAGATACATACACCTGATAAAGATGGAAAGATGGGAAATGTTGTTCTGGTTTCGATAACCTGGAGCAATACCTTGCCGGACATCCCAATTTCGGAGCACTCATTGGAAGATTTGGAAACAGGATAGGCAAAGGTACATTTAAGCTGGATGGAGAAACCTATACCCTCCCGATCAACAATGGTCCAAATACAC
>CAVQMZ010000010.1:0-204365 GCA_963713725.1 uncultured Bacteroidota bacterium | reverse complement strand
GAAAATTATATATCAGCACAGTAAGTATCTTGTTCTGGATACCTTGAGGGATTAAGAAAATTCAGTTTGAGTGAACGGTCTGTTAACGAAAAATCCAGTGCTGGCATTGGACCAACCCAACCAAGGATGTCGCCAGATTGAACAGCAATCTCAACATCGTGTCCTCTTTCATCTACAGGTAAATCCTTTAAATCTGGAAGAACATCAAAATTAATCTCAGATATATGAGCATAATTAACAAATTCATGCTTACTAATTTGGAGCCTGAGTTGATAATCATCAATGGTCATTCCCTGGTTTTCACCTTCTGGAATGCTCCTTGAGCCATGCCCGGCATAAAATATCACTCCGTAAGCCACTGCATAGACAGCCGTTCTTGCCGGCATACGCAGAGGCTTTTCTAAGGAAAATCCGCCGTGACCTTTAGGTAGAACATTGGGTTCACCCATGGGTTCAAAAGCCGATACTCCATCCAAATCAATTGGAAGATGTTCAAAATACACGAAGTCATCCGACAAATTATAGGAACGTGCAATTGAGTCATTTTTATCACATGCGTGTATTCCTGATAACATGATCAGAATTGCAATACCATGTATTGCAGGAAGATTATTTTTTATAAAACGATTCATTTGCAAATATTTACAAGGACATTAAACCGTTTATTAAACATAAAATATATGATAAGTGTTCATATTTTGTAGCAGCTACAAACAAAACCCCTCAGACAGAGTCTGAAGAGCTAACTTGCATATGGGACCTTGGATGCAAGTTCTCTCCTAAAAATCAGAATTAATGATTGAATCGAGTTTTTCAGGTTTTGCCCAGAGTAAACACAGCTGCACTGTGCTCAAAGTGGTCATGGAGTAATACAATACCAGGAGTAAAAAAATTGGAGAATGTCCCCGAGGGATCGGCCCTAAATAGGGGCCTGTAAGTTCTGTATTCTCAGATGGTATATCTTCTATACCACAATAGGAAAACAGCAAGACAAAAAATGCCCGGACAAAATGCACATCATCTAATATGACAACTTCAAGTTAATGAATTAAAATGTTAGTCAATAATACCACTCTTATGCTCATTCAATTTAATCCCAAAATGAGAGTATACAGCTCTTTCATATCCATCGCTATCTGCCGGTCTGTTGATGATGCCGCCATAGTTTTCTAAATACATGCAGGAGGATCCACCCTGATCACAGGACATCACGTTCCATGCTCCCAGGAGTTTCAGCAACCTGGCCGATTCATCCAGAGAAAGCCCCAGGCTGTATTGTGGCCTTTTCCCATCTACGACCATCATATATAAGTATCTCCCTTCCCTGTCTATGCCCATTATCGTTCGGGAATAAGGCCGCTCAAGAGGATCCGGCTGCACCTCTCCGTCAAGCTAAAATATCAAAGCGGCCCCAGATGGTATTATATTTTTCATCGCTTAAGACTGTATCCACAATTGAGGCCTTAAAATAGCGGGCATGATTATGCTGGTCAAAGGACAGAAAGGGACGTTTATCACTGTCTTCAAGTAAGACAGGTTTATTTTTTACAATCCAGTTACCGGTCCACTCCCCCAGATCGCAGTCCATGGCCATGGACTCTCCGGCTTCACCGTTAATGGCAATGTAACAATCATGCTCTCTTGCAAATGTACTTGTCAGATATTTGTCGTAAACTCTGGAGTGATCATGATCTCCAGTCCTGGATGATGAAGATCAGTTACGGTCAGAAAGGTGACGGCTTTCGGGTTTTCATTTTTAAGAATGAAAAGTTTGGTGGCTTCATTTACATATCGCTGATCCAGATATCAACTTCTTTACCAAAGCGATCAGAAATCTCAAAAATATCATATTGCTGATCCCACATCATCAGTTTTTCGTTGCTGCGGAAATTCATATATTTTTCATTGATCAACTCCACTTCCCGTTTCATCTGGCTTATCTTGAAGTCAACAATAAATGATGCCAGAAAAATGCCCAATACAGTGCATTAATATGCCTGAAATCCGGGTTACTTCTCAATCCGAATTTTTTAATATCCAGATGAGCAAGAAAATAGATCAGTGCAAAAGCCAACAACAATACCAAGACCAGAACATACATGGGCAAGTCCAGTAATCTCCAGGTCGCAGAGATCAGGTTGTCCATAAAATGATTAAAAAAGTCTCCCATTACGATAAGTGCCTGATTGCATTTGCAGAATAAAATCAAAGCCGAATATCAATATAATTATTGATAATTATACTTCCCGCAAATATTATAAATTTCACCGAGGATCATGTATAACTTACTATTTTTGTAGCAAGATGATTAAATCCCAATACATCTTATATCAGTCTGTACTGCTTCTGGGCTTAGCTTTATTCATCGGCTCATGCACTCAGGATCCATTTCCACTTATAAAAATCAACGTTGAAGGCCCCATTGGATGGGAAGAAAAAGGGCCGTGCGAAATCGTTTACTGTAGCAAGAGAGACAGTGTAGTCATGCCGGCCCGAATAAAATGCAGGGGTGGGACCTCATCAAAATACTACAAACACTCCTACTCTGTTGAGTTTGACGACAAGATTTCTTTTGGCGATTTACCAGCAGATGATGACTGGGTTCTGAATGCAAACTACATCGATAAAACCTTTATGCGCCATAAAATGAGCTACGACTTATTTATGCAAATGGGTAAGTTGAATCTTGCGCCAGAGAGTTTTTATATGAACCTGATCTTAAATAAGCAGCCAAGGGGTTTATATGTAGCGATGCAGGAAGTAAATGCCGGCATGCTAGGGCTGGTGAAATCAGATACTATGGCCATGCTCTTTAAAGATCCGCCAATCTACTATGAGCATGGCCTTAATTTTGTAAAAGATCCGGATAACTATTACCAGCAGAAATTTCCCAAAAAGCAAGTTTCAGATAAAACATGGTACCTGGAGGAGTTCATCGATTTTATGTTTTCTTCCACCTGACTCAGCGCTTCTTGCTGATACACCTAAATGGATTGAAATTCAGAATCTCATCGATTGGCACCTCTTGTCCTCTTCTCAAATAATGGAGATGGGGTTTTGAAAAATTTCCTCTTATATAAAAAAGACAGTCATACACCCTTCCGGATAGCTTTATGGGATTATGATCATTCCTTTGGTCGGGATGGTGATAACGAGTTGAATATAATGAAGAATGCCGGAGAACCAAAGCGTGCGGTAATCATTAAACGTTTGATGGAGATTCCCGGGTCCACCTATCCCGCCCTTCTCAGGGACAGGTGGTGGCAGTTACGGGAAAGCAAGATCTTATCCTATGAAAACATACAGCGTCATCTGGAAGAGAATGACAGGATCATCCGAAATCAGATTCCCGGAAATGCTGAAATCTGGCCATTGGATAATGAATGGTATTACGATGACAACAGCTATGAGGAGGAGATCCAAATAATCCTTGATTTTGTTTCATTAAGAATCCCTCAACTCGATCAATACTTTACTTATCTGGACAGCACCATTTTTCTAATGCCCACTACTTCATTATCAGCCTTGAGCTGGTAGAAATAGATACCATTGCTTAAGTGTCTGGCATCCCAATCCGACACTATGCTTGCCTGCTGTCTGAAATTCATTGACCAGGGTCTGGATTTTTCGGCCTGAAAGGTCATAAATACATAGGGTGTAAATATTGAAGTACTGAAGTTGATAGCTGATCTGTGTTGATGCGTCAAAGGGATTGGGGAAATTTTGTTCCAAGCTGGAATACGCACTGAACACATCTTCAGTTTCCTTAATTCCTGTGCTGGTAACTCCTCCGTTTTTGGTATGCAGGACCACACTTTCTGCCATACCACCAACCGCCCAACCTTCCATGTCATTTAAAAAGAACACCTCCCATAAAATCTCACTTACTCCACTTTCCTGGAGCTCCCAGCTGTGACCCCAATCCGATGAATATGCAATCTTACCATTGCTGTCCACGGCCCAGGCTAAACCACTTTCATTTAGATGAACTGAAGTCCACATGGTGGATTTTATATCCTCATCCATGCTATTCTCCCATGTTAAACCCCCATCACTGGTATAAATAATTACTCCATTATTTCCAACTGCAATTCCTTTTAAGGCTGCTCCAAAGCAAACTCCATTCAATTTTATTTCATTGGGGTCTGTCTGCTCCACAAATGAGGCCGTACCATCCTCTGTATACATGATGGTGTATGGCTTTACATTGCTAGGAGTCCCCACAAACCAGCCGGTAATGGAATCCGTAAAGTAGCAGGAATTAAAATTCCCCTCACCGCAATCGCCACTGGCAGCCTCCCATGTTTCCCCGTAATCCCGGGTAGTCCATACATGGGCAAGCCCGCCCACACAAAAACCACGCATGGCTTCTCCTGGAGGACCTTCCACAAAATCGATATCCATAAGGGTATTTTGCGAAGCCCCTGGAAAAGTTTGCCATTCCCAGCTAAGACCTCCGTCAGTGGTGCGTTGAATAAGCGAGTTTGATCCAGGAAGACCCGTAGACCCGTTATCTCTGCCGGCAATAAATCCAGTATCAACATTGACAAATTCTATGGTAAGAATCGATTTCTCTGATCCATTTGGGATGCTATCCCAGCTCTCTCCACCGTCGGTGGAATGGATAAGAAGGCCATCCCTGCCTCCTGCCCATGATTCATCGAATCCAGGGCAAAGACTGCTGACAGTCCATAGGGAAATGGCGTCCCTTGCCTGGTCCAGCCCTCCTGTGCCAGGGCTCCGGCTGATAAAAATGCAAAAAGCAAAATAATCATGTAAACCTTTTTCATAGCTAGCTCCTTTTGTGATGTGAACGACTGAATAAGTTAAGCCGCATTTCACATAAAAGCAAAATAATCAGGCACTTATATCCCTGCTTTGTAACACATTATAAAATATGAACCTTTTGAAAGCATAGGGTAGAATAGTTCTCGCACCCTGAAGTCGAAGGGGCTGAAAAATAATTCTAACTTTACATTTTCCGAGAAAAAGGGTGAATCTGAAGCACTTAAATATCGAACAGGGTAAACTGGAGGAATTTATAAAGTTCGCTTTTGTGGGAGGTTCAGGAGTAGTGGTTAATATGGGCCTCCTCTTTTTACTCACCCGCTACTTTGACCTTCGCCTCGAGCTTGCCTCTCCCATTGCCATTGAGTTATCCATTCTGAGCAACTTCACGCTGAATAATCTGTGGACTTTTAGAAAGAGAGATACCCATATTCCCTTCTGGGGAAGGATTTTCAGATACCATCTGGTAACCGGACTGGCCGGACTGGTGAATTACGGAATACTATTGCTGCTTGTAAACAGCTTTGGATTACACGATCTGCTATCAAATCTGATCGGTATTTTAATAGGTACAGTAATCACCTATTCACTTAATTCTATCTGGACCTGGAATGTACGTTCATCCTGACAGGTTTTCCATTGAGGCCTGCTGGCATGTTTTTCGCCCCGAAGCCAAAAGTAAGCTGGTAGGAACCCGGAACATAGGGCATCCTGATTTCCACGGGGAAAGTCTTATACTCACCCGGTTCAAGACTGGGAAGGGGACTGCTGTATTTGGCGAAAAAAGCCCTGGGATTGCCCTTATCGGAATACAAAGTATAAATAAGAGATTGAGGGAAAGTGCATGAATCTGAAAAGGAAATGGCACGATCGGTAGGATTACCAAGCTCCAGGTTAATCTTCACAGTCTCTCTGATCTGAAAGTCCCATTCAATATCAGGCATCTTTATCTCCACCCTGTTGAAACTGGCAAAATATGGTGTTTTATGAATTAAATATCGCCCCATCTCCGTCTTCAGGGAATAACTGCCAGGGAGGTAATACCTTGTAAAGTACAAAACTTTCTTCCCCTCCAGCTCAGCTTCCCTGTCCATCAGGTCATATTGATTCTTTCGGTAGAACCTGTCGTTTTTTGAAAAGGAGGCATCCTTCGTAAAAAACCAGTAAAGGGAAGGATGTTGAAAGGAGTTACTAAAAACCACAGGCAGGCCTTCAGCCTCCTTCTGGATGCTAAGATAATGCTCCTTCTTATTTAAAAAACGCTCACTCAATTGCTCTGGTAAAATCCCAAAGTCAATCATCACAGCCAGGCGGAGAAAAAGGATAAAAGGAAGGGTCAGATAGCTCAGACCAATGAACCATCTTTTCAGGCGCATTCGTTTATCAATCTCAGGCACCGACAAAATTATGAGAGGCACAATGGCAAAGGCGGTCCAATGGGGTTCCACATGTCCTTTTAAACTTGAAAGAAGGAAGCCCAGGAAAAATCCGATCAGGTTGAACTTGAGTGCCAGTTCAAATTTATTCTCAGTCTTCCTTGCAATTCCAAAATACAAAAGTAAAACACCAGAAAAGGGCCCGAGCATAAGAATTTGATTCCCAATATATTCAGTCACATAACTGAATTTAAAAGGGCTATTCCTGTCCACCAGGTGGTAACCAAAGGAAACAAAGTCGTGTTTTACCTGCCAGAGAATATGGGGGAGGTAAAGCAGGAGTGAAATACCCACCACGAACCAGAATGAACGTCTGGACAGGAGTTTGAGGTTTGACAGGAGGGTAAAGCCTATGACCAGGAAGCTGTGGTACTTACTATACAACATCAGCGCGATTGACAGACCGAGAAAAAGCACCATTTTAAGGGAATCCTCTTCCAGATATTTCTTATAGAAATAGAAAAACAGGGTGGCAAAAAAGACCAGGGGGAGATCCGGAATGGCCAGAAATCCCGCCACATGAGCGTGCACAATGGGAATGGAGAGTGCAGCAAGGATCAAGAGCTGAAAATCTTTCACCTCATCCTTAAGCATAAGCAGTACCAGAAAAAAGGTCCCGGCACCCAACAAAGAAGGCAATAGGCGCACACCCAGTTCTCCCGGAAACAGTGCATAACCCAGCCTGATCAGGAGGGCAATCACGGGTGGATGATCAAAATAGCCCCAGTCCAGACTCAGGGAATATACCCAGTAGTAAGCCTCATCATCAATAATTTCGGTGAAAAAGGACTGGATCAGGGACAGGATGAACCAGACAACTGTAAAAAGTACTATTTTCTTCATTGAATCACTCACTATTGCGAAAATAGTATTTTATGCCTGCATTACGAAATACTCCAATCACATCCCTGCTGGAAAATCCTTAAGAATTTCCTGAATGATTTTTTTAATATTGGATACCTATTTAAGAGATTTGGTTTTTTTTCGTTTGAACCTGGACCGAAGCATGTCCCTGATTACAAGCACAATCTCCTTTCCAAGAAACAGCAGGGATCCGTAAAAAAGCACCTCGCCCGCAATAAAAATCCCCAGTATCAATCCTCCGATCCTGGAGGCCTTCATACCCAGGATTCCACCGATGGCGCCACCAATCAGGGGAGAGCCCACAATCAGCACATAAGAGCTCAGCTGCACGATCAGCATGGCCTTTTTCCAGGGTGTATTCACCAGGTCCTTCAGGGACCTGGGATTTTCCCCATCAGAGGAAATTTCATTAGCTTTGATGCTTCAATTTAAAATAAAAATCCAACTCCAGCTCAATGAAAAATAAGTTTTCACTTTTCGTTCTGATTATAAGCCTCTTAAGCGTCCAAACTCGCGCCTCAAAACTGAAGGATATCCGCATGGTTGACAAAGAATACCTCATGCTCAGCTTTTCTGATGGTGAGGCCATTTTTAGGGACGACGGATCAGGGGCCAGCGGATATACCGGACATGACTATGCCACTGGTGACGATTCCATGATTTATTTTGGCGAAAAATTAAATGTGGATCTGGCGGCTTTGACAGCATCTTGGAAAATTGCCTCTAAAACAGATGAGAATTATGGCCCCAGGGGGCTCGAACCCCTTGCTGTTTACAGAAAAAGTAAAGTTTGGCATACCACAGCCGACTGGCAGTATGCATTGGAACACACCCTGTATCTGAAGCTTCCCCATCCCCTCTCCCAGGATGACCTTTATACAATTAAGATTGCTAAAGGCACTGAATCTGATCTTAAAAAAAGCAGCTTTACTTTTGATGAATCAGAAAACCTGTCTGAAGCCATCCATGTAAATATGATCGGCTATGAACCCGAAGGACCCGTAAAATCAGCCGATCTCTATCTCTGGATGGGCGATGGCGGAGCCCGGGATTACTCCTCCTTTGAAGGGAACAAAGTTTGGCTCCAGGATCAGGTCAGCGGAGAGAGGCATGAGGTCGGGGAAGTTAAATTCTGGAAGAGCAACGCAGTAAAGACGGAGGCAAGGGGACGAAGTCTGACCGGATCAGACGTATGGAATGTGGATTTTTCTGACTTCAGCATTCCCGGTCAATACAAACTGCTTGTGGAAGGTATAGGTTGTAGCCAGGTCTTTGATATTAAAGAAAAGGTTTTCTTCGAGCCCTTTAAATTTTCTGTAAGGGGCTACTATTACATGCGTATAGGTGAGGACCGCATGGACATGGTCCCCGTACCCAGGCGCCCCACTTTCATCCCCGGGAAGGATCCCGAAGGATTTACCATCTACCTCACCGACCTCCACCCCTTCCATCCTGCATGGAAGGAGCACCGGGGTGATACCTGGGACGAACCCCATTTCATATTTGCCGAAAAGTCCATGTTCTGGAAGCATCGCCTGCCAGGCAATCCCACCAATCCCAATGCAAAGGGAGGGCATTCCGATGCACTTGACTGGGACCGCCACCTGGCCCATGTATCCAATATCTACGACATGCTGCTTCCCTACATTATCTCCGGGGGCAAAATCGATGATGACAATCTGGATATCGGAGAAAGTGGAAACGGGATCCCCGACATTATGGATGAAGCCAGGAATGAAGTGGATCTGTGGTTGAGTGTAAGAGATGGCGAGGCCTACGGACACGGACTTACCAATCCTACCAAGGAAAAAACCATCATGTTCCAGGCAGGGGCAACCTGCATGGCTGCCTGGGCTAATGCAGCCAATTGTGCCATGATGGCCGAAGCATTCAGAATCTCCGGACACAATGATCTGCAGGATTACTATACCCGTGAGGCCATCAGGGCCTTTGAGTTTGCAGGCAAACAGGAGGAGCAGCAACTGGACGACAGGCAAGACATTGGAGATGGGGTTATGCGTGGCAGGGATTTCAAAATGATGGCCGCTGCCTACCTGTATAACCTGACGGGTGAAACAGGATGGGAAGATATCATGGCAGCCGAGAGCGTTGTATCTGATGCCCGATCCAGGGTGGAAGACCGGCGAAAGTATACCCAGATCTGGGCCACAGCTGCTTACCTTTTCACGCCCCAGGTAAGGAATCACAAAGAGCTCTATGAAAACATGAAAGCCTCACTGGAATGGCAGGCCATGGAAAATAACGTGAAGCACATGGATCTGAGGCCTTCCCGCCGAAGCTCCAATGAAAATTACTGGCAGACACCCCACAATCTCGACCTGGTCATCCTTGCCCATGCCTGCAGCGATGACAAGGCTGACAAAGAGCGCTATGAAAAGGCCATGTTACTAGAGGTGGACTGGGGACTGGGACGTAACCCGACCAATACTGTAGAAATGACAGGACTGGGAGAAAGGCACATCATCAATTGCTACACGGCGGGTCGGAACGACGGGACTCCGGGTCTTCATCCCGGGCATACACCCTATAACAATCTGGACAACTGGGGAGGAACACACAATGGCTCTCATCCCGAATGGTTTACCGACAGGGGCTACCCTGCATGGGAGGAGGGCTGGCCCCACCAGGAGGCATTTTTCAACTCAAGATATACCTGGGCAAACGGAGAATTCACCCCCCGCCAGACCATGAGGGGGAAAATGGCTCTGTACGGATACCTGTACAGTATCTGGTAAAAAAGACATTGGTCAAATTTGCTATATTTGCCCCATGAAAAAACAAATATTATTATTACTGGTCGTCGCCCTTACACTCCTTAGTTTCAGCTCCGATAAACCAGCTTACATCCTCTACGATGCGGATGGGAAAAAGGTAAAATACAGCAAAATGCTGAATGCACTGGAAGAGGCTGACATCATATTCTTTGGTGAGCTACACACCGATCCCATCGCCCACTGGATGCAGTTTGAACTCACAAAAGAACTCTTTGGGAAAAAGATGGAAAAACTGGTACTTGGGGCAGAAATGTTCGAAGCAGACAACCAGTTGATTATGGATGAATACCTGGCAGATTTTTATGCAACCAGTAAATATGAAGCAGAGATGCGCCTCTGGAACAACTATGAAACCGACTACAAGCCGGTGGTGGAGTTTGCAAAAACCCATCAGATTCCCTTCATTGCCACAAACATTCCCCGACGCTATGCTTCCATGGTGCACAAGGGTGGATTCGAGGCCCTGGATAAGCTTTCAGATGAAGCCAAATCATATATCGCCCCCCTGCCCATACGCTACGATCCCGAATTAAAATGTTATAAGGACATGCTGGACATGGGTTCACCCGCAGCCCCATCTGAACATAAAGCTCCGGCAGAACATAGTGTAGCCCCTGAAGGAATGAAAGAGGCGCCCATGGAAATGCCCGCAGCCCACGGGAAGTCCATGCCTGCATTCAGCATGGACAACCTGCCCAAGGCCCAGGCAGCCAAGGATGCCACCATGGCGTATTTCATCCTGGAAAACTGGTCGGAGGGTTTATGTTTATTCCACTTCAATGGCTCCTATCACTCCAATAATTACCAGGGCATTGTATGGCACCTCTTACAGGAGAACAAGGATCTTAAGATTGTTACCATCAATACCGTCCTGCAAAAGGAAATTGACAGCCTTGAAGATGAAAATCTGAATAGTGCTGATTATATCATCTGTGTTCCGGAAAGCATGACCCGTACCGGCAGGTAGCATAATGGAAGTAAGTGATGTAACTCAGTGTCCAGGACACTTAAGCCAATTCAACCCGTTTACTCCACCAGTTTACGGTCTCGTCGGAAAATCTCCAGAATCCGTTCATCGTTTCGAAGGTCCGGGATATCCGAGCCTTCAATAGTTCCGGGATAGCCAAGATTAACATGCATCCGCTTGGTGAGATGCCAGAATAAAGGATCAATCACGATCCACTGGAGAGCTATGGATGAATAGGAAGGAACAAAGTAGCCGGTGTATACCACATCTTCATTGGCTGTCACAGCAAAGGCCACCCCGCTGACAGAATGTGCCATTCCCTCAATCTTGTCCTTTGCCTCACTGGTGATATTGAAAAAATACTCCCTGGCATTGTAGGTTTTCAATTCCTCATAGCTGAGCAGGGCATCTTCGCTAAGCACAATGGATGTAAGGTCAATTGCAGGGGTCGAATCCAGATTTTCATAAAAATCAAGAAGGTAAAACTCCACCTCTCCCTGAATATCCGCTCCCGGAATATCCCCATTATCCTTTTCACAGGATAGAACCACGCCAGAAAAGAGGAGCAATCCCACAAAGTAATTTACACTGATCTTCATTGTCGCTGAGCTTAAGCTGATTTGCAGGATATGAATCTACATATTTTTCAATACTTTTAATTCAAAATCCCGAACTAAGATGCGCATACAGACCTGCATTCTCCTTTTCCTGGCAATAAGCCTCACATCCTTCAACAAGCCAGAATTCCTGAACGGGAAGGGCCCCGGCGAGTCAGAGCCCGGAAAGTCAGGACCCCGTGAATCCATCTCCCTTGAGGGAAAATGGGCATTCCGTATCGACTCCCTTGATGAGGGCATCACTGCCCAATGGCATCTGGAGGTACTTGAGGGGAGCATAAAGCTCCCGGGATCCATGACAGAAAGCGGACTGGGATACGAGGTGGAGCTCGGGACGGAATGGACTGCAGGTCTGAGTGATAGTTCCTATTATAAGGAAAAGCGCTACGAGCGATACAGGCAGGCAGACAACATAAAAATTCCCTTCTGGCTTCAACCGGTGAAGTATTATAGCGGGGCAGCCTGGTATCAGAAGGAAATTTTCCTGCCGGAAGATTGGGAGGGAGAAAATATCGTGTTAATCCTGGAGCGATGTCACTGGGAATCTCGAGTTTATCATCAATGACACGGAGGCAGGATCGGCCAATAGTCTCTCGGTGCCACATCTCTACGATATTGGCTCCCTGCTAATCCCCGGGCGAAACAGGATCACTATCCGAATTGATAACCGAATGATCATTCCTGTGGGCATTAATTCCCATAGTGTAAGTGACCATACCCAGACCAACTGGAACGGGATCACAGGCAAGATTCTTCTGGAAAAAAGGGCTGCCATTGAGGTGACCGGCATGCAGATCTATCCTGATATCGAAAAGCATGAAGCAAAGGTGCTCCTCAAGCTGAAAAATGCATCGGGCTTACCCTTCAAGGGAAGCCTTGAACTCAAAGCCACAGGCTTCAATTCCACGGAAGCTCACAAGCCTCGGGGCCTCGTCCAAAACATTTCCTTCTCCGGTGAGAAAGCAGTGGTGGAACTTCTTTACCCCATGGAAGAAGAGTGCCGGTTCTGGAACGAATTCAATCCATCCCTTTACCAGATGGAGGTGCTCATACGTGATGCTGATGGCCGGCAGAGGGACAAACTTCAGGAAACATTTGGAATGCGGGAATTTAAAGTCGACGGAACCCGCTTTGCAGTAAACGGGCAGGCCATATACCTGAGGGGCACAGTGGAGTGCGCGATCTTTCCGAAAACTGCCTATCCCCCCACCGATGAAGATTCGTGGACCTACGTGTTCGGCCGCATCAGGGAACATGGCCTGAACCATGTGCGTTTCCATTCCTGGTGCCCCCCGGAGGCAGCCTTTGACGCTGCTGATAAACTGGGATTCTACCTGCAAATAGAATGCGGATCCTGGGCCAACCAGGGCAGTACCATCGGGGATGGAAGTTCATTGGACAGCTTCATTTACAGGGAAGGCGACAGGATCCTGGAAGAATACGGGAATCATCCTTCTTTTTGTTTGATGGCCTATGGAAATGAGCCGGCCGGTAAAAACCAGGAAGTCTACCTGGGAGCACTGCTGGACTACTGGAAAAAGAAGGACACAAGGCGGGTCTATACCTCTGCTGCCGGCTGGCCCTTCATCCCCGAGAGCCAGTTCCATAACAGCCCTGCACCCAGGATTCAGCAATGGGGTGCAGGTCTGAACAGCATCATCAACGCTGAACCTCCACAGACCTCTTATGATTTCCGGAATATTATAGCTCAATATGATATCCCGGTTGTGAGCCATGAAATCGGGCAATGGTGCGTCTACCCCGACTTCCGTGAGATCAGCCGGTATACAGGCGTATTAAAAGCGAAAAACTTTGAGATTTTCAGGGAAAGCCTGGAGGAGAATCACATGGGTCAGCAATCGGAAGCCTTCCTCATGGCATCGGGGAAACTGCAGGCCCTTTGTTATAAGGCTGATATTGAGGCTGCCCTGAGAACACCTGGGTTTGCTGGTTTCCAGATGCTTCAGCTGAATGATTTTCCGGGACAGGGAACTGCCCTGGTGGGCATCCTTGATCCCTTTTATAATTCCAAAGGCTATATCAGTCCTGAAAATTTCAGGCGCTTCTGTGATCAGACTGTTCCACTGGCCCGCCTTGAGCAGAGAATCTTTACCGCCGATGAGACATTTAAAGCCGAGATAGAGCTGGCACACTTTGGAGCCCATCCCCTCTCCAATCAGGGGATCAAATGCCAGATCAGGGATGAAGACCAGGACCTCCTCTTTGAGAAGCTAATAAAAATGGAAAGTGTGCCCATCAACAATGCCATTCCTGCGGGTAGCCTTACCTTTGATCTGAAGGATATTAAAAAGGCGCAAAAACTCACACTGGAAGTCAGCCTGGAAAATACAGCCATTACCAACTCCTGGGACTTCTGGGTTTACCCCCTCACCCTCCATCCAGAGCCACATGAAGTATTGATTAGCGAAGAGCTGGATGAAAAGAGCCTGGAGGCTTTGCAAAGGGGTGAATCCGTTTTACTCCTGACTCACGGTAAAGTAAATGACAGGATGGGAGGCCAGGTGGAAATCGGATTCTCATCCATATTCTGGAATACCTCCTGGACAGGCGGACAGGCTCCTCATACACTGGGGATTCTATGCAATCCGGAACACCCGGTATTTGAAGATTTCCCCACCGAATATCATAGCAACTGGCAATGGTGGGAACCCGTTTCAAACTCCCAGGCCATGATTCTGGATCAGCTTCCGGAAAATCTGCAGCCCCTGGTTCAGCCCATCGACACATGGTTTGAGAACAGGAGACTTGCACTGCTTTTCGAAGGAAAGGTAGATCAGGGTAAACTTATGGTATGCAGTATCGATCTTAAAAAAGATCTTAAAAAGCGCCCGGTCTCCAGGCAGTTGCTAAAATCCATCCTGGATTACATGAATTCTCCTGCCTTCGATCCAAATACGGATCTGGATGCAAATCAGATCCGGCACTTATTGAAATAAAATCCACCCCCTATTTAACAGCCCCGGCATACCAGAGAAGGGTCTGAATGAAGGCATCAGGGTAGCCAGATTCCTTCATTTTTTCAAGGTAGGTCCGGGCTTCTTCGAAAGTTCGGAATTTACCGGATGCATACCTGTAATAGCCATCCCTGCATTCATATTCTTCGCATGGATCGCTGGTTCTGAACTTACTTACATCCATGGGATTATAAGATGCTGCCACTTGCACGGTAAACCAGAAAACCCCTTTCCACGGATCATCTGAACTGCCCGTGAACTTCAGGGGAGCAGGCACAAAAAAGCCCGACAATTTGTCCTGCATGGGTTCAGAATTTTCAATGGTGGCAATCACCTGGCGGTTCAGAAAACGGCCCAGGGGGGCATCTTTGCCGTCTGGATAGGAATTCCTTGCCACCGGTTCATATTCGCCCTTTCCCTCCATACTAATCCTGCCAGGTTCAATCCCCCTCATCTCAAGATACTCTGCAATCTGAAGAGCCCTTTGACCGGAGAGAAGCAAATTATAGTCAGGCGATCCCTTGGCATCGGCATGACCCGTCAGGAGAATGGTCGATTCAGGATAGCCGTGCATAAGCTCTGCCATCCTTTCCACTTCAAGCATGCCGGCCATGCTCAGCTCGTGCTTATTGTAATCAAAGGCAATCATGGTTTGCAGGATATGGTTACCCACATCCCTTACCGCATGGATGATCACCTCGGGTTCTGGCTCCCTTGCACCGCCGTTCAGAACTTCCAGGATTTCATCAGTCTCTTCCGGCTCAATGGTTTTCTCAAGAGGTATCACCATCATGCCCACTTCAGCCTCAGGCTCTGACCCTGCGTCCGGCGATCCCAATTCAAGCTCATCATCTTCAAGGTAATCAGCCTCTGCAAGCTCTTCCGGCGGATCAAGTTCAATCACCATGTTGATACTGTTGGAGGTGGGGTCATCGGCTCGCCTGACCGCATAAACTGCATTCAGCTCATCCCAGCCCGGATTAAAAAAGATATTATCCTCGGCTGTATTTACGGGATAACCCAGGTTCTTTGGTTCCGTCCAAACTCCGTCTTTCCCCAGTTTAGAATAAAAGACATCCAATCCCCCGATGGAAGCATGTCCCTGGGAGCTGAAAAACAAGATGGAATCATTGGCGGAAATAAAGGGGGAGCGCTCTTCATAGGCAGTATTGATCACCGGGCCCAGATTCTTAGCCACGCCCCACTCACCCTTTTCATTCAGCCTGGAAATATAAATATCCAGGCTACCCTCTCCCCCCCTTGCATCACTTGTGAAATATAAGGTCTTCTCATCTTTGGAAATACTGGCATGCTCCTCCGAAGTTTTTCCGTTTACATTGGCACCCAGTGCTTCAGCAAGCGACCAGCTGCCTCCCTCAAAGCGGGATACAAAAATATCAGAATGGGAATAAAACTTGTGGGCCAGGTAAAGGGACAGACCATCATAGGAAAGGCTCACCGGATAGGTCTCTCCAACCATCCCTATCTCACTGTTAATCACCCTGGGCCTCGACCATAGATCCCCATTGAAGGTAGTCATCATTATCTTTTTATCATTGGGGTAGTCAACCAGGAAAATCAGGATATTCCCATCCCCTGAAATTACAGGGTTGTTACAGGAAGGCAGTTCATCATCAAAATGATCCAGCACACTCTGAAATTCGAAGGAAGGCGCATCAAACTCCACCTCGGCGGCCCGCTTACAGGCTTCGATCTGTAATTCAGCATAGGCAAGCTGCAGGGGATCCTGCTTTGCATCCGTCTCCAGATAGAGGGTATAATTCTCAATGGCGTATTTAAAATTGTTGTTCAGGTGGTAGGCCCTGCCCAGCATAAAATAAGTCAAAACCGGCGCTCCGGCTTCTTTGTGGGACTGATCCTTATAAGTAAGACTTACCCCGGAAGCTGCCTCCTGCAAATAGCTTAAAGCCTGTTCCTCGTTTCCGGGAATATTCAGACAACAGGCCCCGCAATGAAAGAGAATATTGCTGTTCCCGGGATCAAGGGTTAATAAATTCTTATATCGGTTAAAGGCCTCCTCATAAAATCCTGTCTGAAAGAGGTACTCAGCTTCAAAGAAGATTCTTTTAAATTCCTTGGTATACTGTCCTGATACAGCAAAGGAAATACCTAAAAGCATTATCCAGATCAGACCTTTAAGCTTGCTCATATTATAAAAGTAGCTGATAAATGAACTAGTCCCCAAAGGATTTATCCACAGGGCGTTCACATCTTCAGACCATCTTACTGGAGACCCCTGATTCTCACTTCAATCTGATAATCATTTTTCAGAAACCCGAACAAGTCCTTTGGATCAGTTTCCCCGTAGTGATAGGGGTATAAAATATCGGCCTGAATAGCCATGGCAAGATCAGCCACCATCTCCGGGGTCATGGTATAGGGCAGGTTTATGGGCAGGATAGGCTTGCACTTCTATGCCCAGGATAGTCGCCATGTCGCCATTGTTCATAACCTGTGTTCCATCCTTCATGATATGATTAATGGCATTCATATCAAGGTGATCCCCGTGCTGGTGGGTTCATAGCAAGTTATAATTATCTCCGCTCTGAGTCAAGCAGCCCTGTTTAATAGTAAAATTTTTGTTTCATATATTTACAGAAAAGCCAGCAACATGAAAAATCTTCGACTTCCTTTTTTAATTCTGACCTCCATTCTGCTCTCCGCTTCTTCGCCCCTGTCCTTACTCAGGGCCCAGTCAGGCTCTAATACTGACCAGGGCTACCTTTTCCTGGGTCCCCGTGAGGAGATTAAGACCAAAAAGATAAAAAGCGATCGGTGGATACGGGCCTTCACCCGGGATGGGGTAATCATCACAGAAAATCCTGCGAGCCCATGGTATAATGCCACCTGCTTTGCCCATGGCTCCGTAATCCTGGATGAGGATGATCAGGTTCTCAAAGAAATCATCATCTGCCAGGCCACAGATGCGGATGGCGACATTAGCTGGAGTGTACTCTGGTATCCCGGGGGTGAGCAGGGCGAAGGTACCTTCGAACTCATCCAGGGAGTTGGAAAATGGGCCGGCATCTCAGGAAAGGGAAGCACCAACTTAGCCCATGCCAGCCGATCCGATGATCACATTATGCCGGGTTATCAGATTTCCTGGGAGATAGACCCGGTCAATGCCCCCTATACGGACATCCTGGAAGGAAGGGAAAACTATGCATATTCAGACCAGTGCCTGAGTTTTCATGGCCCCCATGTTTTCCTTGAGACTTCCGGGCTGAGCAATGGAATATCCCTGGAATTCAGTTCCCAGTCTGGTGTCCTTATGAGCATGCTGGGACCTGAGACTGTTAGCCCCCGTAACGGCGCTACCTGTTTTGACCGGGGCAGCACCGTCAAGCTTCACGGCCTTACCCAGGGGGATATTATGCTTCTGGAGGATACCGATGCAGATGGAGATGTGGCCTGGCTTTACCACATCTGGTGGTACAACAAGGGACCGGGTATCTACCAGTTTGTGGGTGGTACCGGCAAATGGGAAGGAATACAGGGCAAGGGTGTAACCCGGGGTATGTACCAGGGCCGCAGCGACGACCACTTCATGCTCAAATCCGAACTCCTCTGGAATCTCCCCCCCAAATAGTGTGTAAAGCTTAAAGTCGAAAGCTTATAGAAGTCCATAGTCGCAAGTCTTTTTCTTTCAGCTTTAAGACTTTACTCAGGTTGGCTCTGCCGATCTCCGATTCGCTTTCCTGAGCTCGGCTTCGCCTCGGTTCGACTTTCGACTAATTTATATGCGACAGGCACAATGACCAGGGTAAGCAGGGTAGAAACTGTCAGTCCACCGATGATGGTCCAGCCCATGGGAGCCCAGAGGGTTCCGCCCTGCAGGGTCAGGGGCAGCAATCCCCCGATGGTGGTCAGGGCAGTCAGTGCAATGGGAGTAAACCGTGTCTCTGCTGCCTCTTGGAGGGCCTGGTCGAGGCTTTTTCCACGTTCCCTCAGTTTATTGATATAGTCCACCAGGATGATGGAATTATTCACAACAATACCCACCAGACTTGTAAGGCCGACAAAGGCCGTAAAGGAAAAAGAGTTGTTTGTGATCAGCAGGGCCCATATCATTCCGGTAAAGGCAAAGGGAATGGCCAGAAAAACAATGAAGGGCTGCTTCAAGGATTTAAATTGAAGCAGCAATACTGAAAATATGGAGATGATGGCAATGATTATGGCATTGGTCATGCCCCCGAAGGCACTGTTCCTGCTTTCCAGCTCACCCGAAATATGGTAATTGTAGCCTGCCGGCATGGGATATTCTGCCAGGCGGGCAATCACCGGATCCATAACTTCATCCAGGGTGAAGTCGGGATGTACATCCGCCCTGACCTCAGCGCTGCGTTCCATCTGGTAACGGTTTATGGAGCTGGGAACCTGTTCCATTTTAAGATCCACAAACTGTTTAAGCTGAATCTGCCTTCCTGAAAGTGAGGACACATAAATTTTATCCAGCTCTTCGACACTGAAGCCGGCCTCACCATCCTCGTGATCCATCCTCAGAACCATATCATATTGCTCCCCTTCCTTATCCCTGAACTTGGATATCCCAATTCCGGCAATGGCCATACGTATGGTACGGTCGATCTCAATCACCGGCACGCCCAGCATATTGGCCTTTTCCTTGTTGATCTCAAAATGGAGCTCCGTATTGGTCTTAAGAAAGATATTCTCCACGTTGATTGCACCCGGCTGCTCTCGGATCATCCCTTCCATATCTGTGGAGATCTGGCTCAGAACATCCAGGTCATCACCGGTGGCAAATATTTGAACAGGTGCATCAAAGGGCAATCCCTGTTCAAATTCCTTTACCCTGATTAGGGCACCGGGATAATCATCGAATACCTTCCTTAACTTCTCCAGAGTTTTGACAAAGGCCTTTTCCTCATATCGATAAAGCTCCACGTATATCTCAGCAAACTGCTTATCATTTCTTCTGGGGAACACATTATAGTAGATCCGTGGGTTACCATGCCCCACACTGGTGGCATAGTAACGCACCTCGGGGGTGGTATCCAGGACAGATTCCATGTGCCGGGCCACTTCATCGCTGCGCTCAAGGCTGGATCCCCCAGGGAGGATAGCCTGTATCATCAGGTTAGCCTGCTGAGCCTTTGGGAAAAAAGAGATTTGAACATACCTGAACATCAGGGAAGCAATAACAAGGTAGAGCATGGCCATACTCAGGGTAAGCGCCGGCCTGTTAAGTGCGAATCCAAGGCTGTGTCGGAAGGGATGTTCAACAAACCAGACAAGGAAGCGACTGAAACCCCTTGGCTTTCGGGGTATTTCACCTACATCCTTAAAAAGGCGGCTGGTGATTACGGGGGTAAAGGTGAGTGCAATCAGGAGCGAAACCGTAAGGGTAAGCATAATGGTCACAGGCAGGGACATGATAAACTCCCCTGCCTCATCGGGCATGGCCGCTATGGGCACAAAAGCCAGAATGGTTGTGAGGGTGGCAGATACCACGGGCCATCCAATCTCAGAAGCAGCCAGGATGGATGCCTCACCCTTTGGATGCCCCATTTGAATATATCGGTTGATATTCTCAACCATCACAATGGAATTATCCACCAGCATCCCCAGGACCACGACCAGGCCCGCAATGGATATCTGCTGCAGGCCGAAGCCTGCAAGGTCCACAAAGCCCAGTCCGATTAAAAGGGAAAGGGGAATAGCCAGAGCCACGACAATGGACGATCTTACCCCCATGGAGATGAAGATAACAAGGGCGACAAGAAGTATGCCCTGAAGCAGGTTGGACACAAATCCATTGATCCTGCTTTTTACCATAGCCGGCTGATTATAGATAATCTCAAGCCTCAATTCCGGTGGCAGATCCTCCCGAAATGACTCGATTACAGGCATTAACTGTTCAGCGGTTTCCAGTACATTCAGGCCTTCCTTCTGGCTGATCCCGATAAAAATTGCACGCCCCTCATAATCATCCACGGCCGGATCAGCTTTGGACCGGTATCGCGCCAGGTAGGACTGCTCCTCGTATCCGAACTCCACCTTTGCAAGGTCCCTCAGGTAAATCAGGCTCCCCTGGTAGGAGTTCACCACGCAGGAACGGATCTCATCCAGGTCCTGAAAGGATCCGGAGGACTTCACACTCAGGGTGGACGAACCAATATCCAGATCTCCTCCGGGGATGTTCACATTGTTGGTCTCCAAAGCCCTGATAATATGATCCACCGAGGTATTTACCAGGGACATTTTCTCAAAATCCAGTTTGATATGAATTTCCCTTGCCGGCAGACCATAGTATGAAACTTTGCGGATGCTTTTAATCTTTTCCACCCTTTTTCGCAGCAGTTCTGCCCTGGCCTCAAGTTCGGTATAGGGTTCTGTGTCCGAAATCAGGGCCAGTTGCATCATGTTCATATCTGCAATGGACCATTGCCACATTTCCAACTGCACAATCTCGTCGGGGAGAGTGGAGCGGATGGTGTTCACCTGACGTACCACCTCATTATACTTATCATCCGGATCTGTCTGATTTTCAAACTCAACAGCAACTATGGCAATGCCATCCCTCACCTCCGATGAGATTTGCTCGATGTCTTCCAGTTCGTTCAGGGTTTCCTCCAGTGGAAGGGCCACCATCTTTTCCATATCAACCGGGCTGGCCCCGGGCATCACAACAATAACCGATGAACCGGGTACTGTCACTTCAGGATTCTCGGTCCTGGGCATGGTCATGTAGGCACGAACCCCCAGAATCGAGAGGAATATTATGATCATCCAGGTAAAGGACCTTTGCTGAATGGCCAGTTCGGGGAGTCTCATGGCTTTTGTCTTTCAGGGTAATTTGCCGCTCTTACCTCCTTATCAGCCCTCAGTAACTTGGCTCCCACAGTTACAATCCATTCACCTTCCGCCAGTCCACTCTCATACCACTACCTGACCCGCCTATAATGTTTCCCGTACTTACCATCCTTTTGGAAACTGCACCCAGGGAAGGATCGGCACTATTTCCGCCGCTGGTAAAAACAAAAACATGGGCCCTATGATCACTGGCATTAACCAGGGCTTCAAGGGGTACAAAGAGGGAGTGTTTTTCACCTGCCGGAAAAATATCAGCCCTGGAAAAAAAGCCGGTTCTGAACTGGCGGTGGGACTCCAGAATTTTCAATTCCGTCTCATAGGTTCCAGTCACCGGATCGGCCGCGCTGGCCAGTTCGCTCACCTCTGCAGTAAAGATCATTCCAGGAAAAGCATCCATGGTTACATGAGCCGAATCACCAATGACCAGTTTCACGATGTCCTTGTCGGTCAAAGGCGCCCGAACCACCCAGTCATTTTCGGTGGAGGCAAAAACAATGGCCGGGTAACCGGGCCCGATCACCTCATTTGTCTCCACCAATATTTTCATAATTTTACCGTCTGCCGGAGCCTTGATACTGGAATACTGAAGGTTAAAATCGGCAATCTGCTTTTGTGAGCGGGCCAGTTCATAGGCCGACTCGGCATTCTGGTACTGCTCAAGGGTCACCACACTATCCTGGTAAAGGTTCCTGGCCCGCTTCATATCCCGGAGCGACTTCTCCAGTCCGATCTCAGCCTGGTTTACCTGAGCCCTGATCTCCGACAGGTCAAGTACGGCCAGCACCTCACCAGCCTTAACTGCCTCACCTTCCCTGACATTAAGCTGATTGATAATCCCTCCGGTCTTGAAACTCAGTTTCATCTGGGTGGTGGTGGCCAGGAGTCCGCGTTACCCTCACCGGGACCTGGTAACTTCTTGCTTAATCCTTTGAATTTCCACGGAAGTGGCTTTGTATTCCACCTGGCGCTTCTGATCAGAAGGCCTGCAGGCCCCGAAACAAATAAGAATGATCACCAGGACTGTCAAGCATGTTTTCTATTGAATTCATATTATTCATTTAAGCTTATTCTTTGATATTAGCAGCCGGAATCGCTCCCATGGCAAAATTAAAATCAGCCAGCTGGCTAAAATAGGCAACTTCTGCAATGATTGCATTGGCGGCAGCACTGGTGAGAGGTCCTTGCATCTATCAGCTCCAGCAGGGAGGATTGCCCTTCACTGTATTTCCTGCTGATCAGTTCATAGGCCCTTAGGGCAGAACGGGTTTGCTTACGGGACGATTGAACCGATTCGTAAGCTGCCTGAACGGCATAGTAGTGATTGATTACCTCCAGCTTGATTTGCTGCTGGGTCTGAGAAAGAAGTTCTGTGAGCTTCTCACCTTCAATCTTCGACTGCTGTATCTTATAGTGGTTGGTGGTACCCTTAAAAAGGTTCCATCTCATTACCAGCGATGCCATCATAAAATCATCATCCCTGGTAAAGCTATACTCCTCACCCTGGAAGCCATAATCCACCACCCCGAAAAGGCCCGGAATATTATTCCCTCGCTGCAGGCTAATCACATGCCCGTTAAGGACCTGGTATTGCTTGATCTGCTCCAGCTCGTTCCGGTTCTGAATGGCAAGAACACTGGCTTCCTCCAATGAAACCAGATTGGGTTCCGGAGTGTCGGTATAAATCTCTATGGGCGAATCAAGGGATCGGTTGAGCAGAAAATTAAAATATGCCCTGGAGGCCTCAAGCATATTTTTGGCCTGGGCACGCTGAACTTCAACCTTGGAATTTCCGACTCGGAGCGATAGACAGCGTCGATGGTTACCTTATCATTTTCATACAAACTCCTGCTCACCCTCAGGTTTTCATTCACCAGCGAGATGGATGTATCAGCCAGCCATACCAGGTTAAAAGCCTTCTGATAATCATAAAAAGCCTTTGTGATTTCCCTGACCAGCTCCCTCTTATACCGGTCCACATCAATCCTGGCGATCTCGGTATATTGCTTTCGTGATCCCGTGATTGTATATGAGATCCGTATTGAAGATGGGCTGAACAAGGGTCATTTTTGTCTCATGTTCCTTTGGACGCAGGAAGGCAAATTCCTGATTTTCAATCTGGGGAAACGCATCTGTTCCGGTGAGCACATTCAGGGTAGAATACACCGGATTGAGCATATCCCCCACAGGGAACTCAATGGTCCGTCCACCATCGGCTACCGTATAACGGGCATTCAGGCTCAGATCCGGAAAAAAGAGACCCCTGGCCTCCTTCAGGGCCGAGAGGTTGGCAGCATAATCCAGCTTTGCCTGCTTGAGTCCCTGGTTGGACTGCAGTCCCTGTGTGATGTATTCCTCCAGGACCGGATTCTGTGCCCCGGCTCCCTGACCAGCCTGGAAGAGCAGGGCAAGTGCCAGCCCTATGATTTGATTTTTCATTGGCGGATTCCGTTTAGTACCAGTTCAAAATGACTCTGAAAAAATTCTGTTGGAGTAAGTTTCAGCATCTCCATAAGCCCCTCCTCCACGCTCACAAAGCGGATCACACTCAAAACAGACATCCACAGTGTATGGGCCACCAGGAGAGCCGGAATATCCGAGCGAATCAGTTTTTCGGCCACCCCCTGTTCCACCACCTGTATCACAGTTCCCACAGTTGATTCATTAAAAATCAGGTTTTCAAGATCGCTGGTTGAGTAGGAAATACTGGCAGATTCCATACCCTCAAGGGTCATGATTGACTTCATCTGATCGGGATGAGACCTGGAAAACTCCACACAGGCCCATCCCATACGCTGAAGCTTCTCAATCGCACTACCAGGCTCTTCAGAAGCTTTCAATGTAACGGCTCTCAGCAAAAGTATAGCCCTTCTGGCCACTGCCATATGCAAGTCTTCCTTGCTCTTAAAATAGAGGTAGAGGGTTCCCTTGCTCAGTTCTGCCCGTTCTGCAATATCATCCATGGTGGATTGCTCAAAACCCCTGGAGAAAAAGACATCCTCAGCGGCCTGGATGATCTCCTCCTTCCTTTGCTGCTTTTCCCTTTCCTTTCTTTCTGCTATTCCCATAAGAAATTTCTGTAATGACTTAAATACATTTTATGACTGTTGGTCATTCTTTAAACCAAAGTTAAGTGATATTTTGGAAATAAGCACATACTTCGGGGCTTTTATCTAAGTTTTTGCATACCCTTTTCACAGATTGCAAATGTTACAAGCCTGTGACATTTACCTCAATTAAACCATATCTAGTCAGCCCCGAAGAAAACATTCATCTTTTTTTAATAACTGATTTAGAGGCATTTAGATTTATACTAAAACATGCTTGGCTGATATGGTTTTTATCGCCACATCAATCTATGTCACAAGTCCGTCACATTTGAATACGCCGAAAACACCAACATGGAAAAATTAATACAACACACATGAACCCTAAAACAGATTTCACCAGGCATTCCGCCCTGGATCCCGATCCCAAAATGCTCACAGCCCTGGATCCTGCCATGCTCCCAGCCCTGGACCCTGCCATGCTTGCAGCCCCGCACCCCACCATACACATTGAGCCAGACCAGACCCACCTCAGCGAGCGTATGCTTACAAAACTATCTCATTGTGAAAATGTGATTTTTACCGCAGCTCCCGGATATGGAAAGGAAAGCATGGCAAAAAGGATTGCTTTCAATCTGACAGAGCGGCATAAGGAATTCCAGGTATGTTTTATGGACCTGTTGAGCGTCACTTCAATAGATTCATTTCTGGAACTTCTCAAGAATGCAGTTCTGAAATTTGCCAATCCTGGTGAATTCGAGCAGTTCCAAACCAGCAGTCCGGAAAACAATCTCTTAACACTTCCTGAATATCTGGCAAAAAGAAAAAAGATTAAACTGCTTCTCTGTATAAATAATATCCAGAACCTCGCTCGATTCAAGGATTCAGATCAACTTCTGAAGCAGTTGCGATTCATAAACAGAAAGCAAAACAATTGTGCTTATCTTCTTTACGGTCACAACAGGGAGCTTATGATATCCATCTTTCGGAATCCGCGGAATCCCATGACAAGTTTCGGTCGCCTTTACACGCTGGATACTCCAAAACTGGATGGTTTAGATACAAGTGTACGTGCTTACTTTTTTAACTCCGGCAAACGCATCACACCTGAAGCAGTTCGGCTTATCCGCTCTTTTACTCGCGACCATACTTTCGCTGCGCAACTTCTGACTTCCCATTCATGCTTGAGAACATCCTTTTTATGCACGGAACAGATCGTGCGGGAATCTCTGAAAGGCCTGATTTTTCAATTCAGACCTCAGTACCAGGTGATTCTAAATCAACTGAGCATTAAGCAAATTAATTACCTGAGGGCGCTTCTGATTCAGGCTCAGGGATTCTGTTCCAGGCAAAAGTTATTGGAATATGAATTGGGCAGATCATCCAACGTTTGCAGGGTTCGGAATAGCCTGATAAAGAAAGAAATAATCTTCTCTTTTCATGGAGAAACCTTCATCATTGATCCCTTACTGGAATACTGGTTGGCAAACTACTACTTCGCCGAACCCAGATAGCTAACGATTTCCGGCAGGGCTTTCCGCTTCTGGTCATGCCGATCCGGATCAACCACATCCAGGGGATATCCCAGGGGTAATATCACCAGGGGTTCCATCTCGGCAGGCAGATCAAGGTATTCCCGTGTGATCTGAGTATCAAAATTACAAATCCAGCAGGTGGCCAGTCCCAGTTCAGTGGCCTGAAGGCTCATGTGATCTGTGCAAATGGCGATATCCACATCACAAAGGTCCTTACCGTCAGCCTTTCTTTTCCAGGAAGTGCGGTGGTCTCCACAGATTACAATCACACAGGGCGCGGTCCGGAACCACTCCCGGTGATAGGCGGCATGGAAAGATCCAAGCTCACTTTCTCCCTGAATCACATAAAAGTGCCAGGGCTGAAAATTCACCGCCGAGGGTGCCACCCTGCCCGCTTCCAGAACCAGTCTTAGTTTTTCCTCCTCCACAGGCCGATTATCATAATTCCTGCAGGAATACCTGTGTTTCGCAAGATCAAGAAATTGTGTCATCCTCGTATGTATTTTTCAATTGGAAATCCTCCTGGGCTAAGATAAAAAAAGCCCGGCACATCGACCGGGCTTCCTTCTATTTCTTTATATGGGTATTGGGCTATTGGACGAAACCGCCTTAGCTGGTGTGCAGCGCCAGGTTAAGCGGCGGGGGTAATACCCCAATAACCCTTACTTATTCAGTTTACGAGGTTTCCCCCCATTCCTCCAGTGCTCCTCAATCTTCTCAAGGGTGACACCTTTGGTTTCAGGAATGTAGAAATAACCCCAGACAATTCCGATCAGGGCAACAGCTGCAAAAATCCAGAATACACTGCCCACGCAGGAGGGACACACATCCGATAGGTCCGTGCCCTCGGGAACCACTACTGCTTTGGCATTTCCAATAGCACTGGCCATCTTATAGAAAGTCCATACAACAAGGGTATTAAATCCCCAGTTGGACAGGGAACCGATGGAGGCACCCAGTCCGCGAACCCTGGTGGGGAACACTTCAGTAATGATTAACCATCCCAGTGGCCCAAGGCTAATGGCAAAGAATGCAATGTAGACTAACATGGAAATCACAAGAAACCATTTTCCGGCACCCGGAAGCATGAAACCAAGCCCCATACATACCAGGGCAACAGCAATACCAGAAAGGCCTATAAAATAAAGTTTCCTTCTGCCCAGACGGTCGATAACAAAAAGTGAAATGATGGTAAAAAGAACGTTCACCGCACCTACAATTACAGAGGCTGCAATGGCAGCTTCAGCTCCTTCAAACCCTGCAGCCAGGAAAATCTTCGGGCTGTAATAAATAACTGTATTGATACCTACAAACTGCTGGAAGAACATAATACCTACAGCAATAATCAGTGCATTTCTTAGCCAGGGTTTAAAAATCTCCTTCCAGCCTGCCTGGCTTTTATCAATGGCAATATCCTGCCTCATGGCAGCCATGGAATTATCGATCAGGGAGGGATCTTCAACCCTGCGCAGTACTGCCTCACCCTCTTCTTCTCTTCCTTTACTCATTAACCACCTGGGTGTCTCAGGCAGAAAGAACATGCCGATAAATAAGATTATAGCAGGAATAACTCCCACCCAAAGCATGGGCCGCCAGCTTTCCAGGTTGCTATCATCAGCAAATCCGTGGTTACTCAAGAAAGCTGCAAGAATACCCACGGTAATCAGTAGCTGAAACATGGAAACCAGGGTTCCTCTGATCTTTGTTGGTGCGATCTCTGATATATACAAAGGGACTGCAAAGGATGATACACCAATGGCCAGTCCAAGATAGAATCTTGAAATCATCAATTGGGTCACCGTGGGTGCAAAACCCGTCCAGATAGCTCCTGTTGCAAAAACAAAAGCGGATGCCAGAATCACTTTTTTGCGTCCCAGGTAGTCAGATATCCGGCCTGTGACCAGAGCTCCGATTACGGCACCTATCAGACCCCATGCAGTTAAGTTTTCAATTTGCGAATCTGTTAATACAAAATACTTTTGCAAATAGGGAATCGCTCCCGAAATAACCCCGGTATCAAACCCGAATAAGAGCCCCCCAGTGGCCGCTATACTTGCAATCACTATAACAACCCGCTTGTTGTATTCATGTTTCACACTCATATTTTTATAGTTTCTAATTTAGAAACCCAAATATATATCTTTTGAGGTAACTAAATAGAATTCGCCCTTTTTTAAACTCATTCTACCTATTTGAATTTCTGAGTATTGCTCTGAATAGCTGACTTTTGATATATGCAGAATTTTCTTATATTGCATTAGAGCATCATCAAATAAAGCCCTCCCATGAAAACGAAATATGAACTTGAGTATACACTCAATACATCTACGAGCATCCTCTTCAACAGGGTAAGTACGCCGGAAGGACTGTCAGAATGGTTTGCCGACAATGTGAACCTGCAAAACGGTCTGTACACTTTCATTTGGGAAGGATCCGAAAATGTTGCCTCTGTGGTTCAGAAAAAGAGTAATAAATACATTCGCTTTCACTGGGAGGATGATGAAGAGGACGAGTCCTACTTCGAATTCCGGATTCACACCGATGAACTTACCAGGGATGTGGCATTGATCATTACCGATTTTGCCGAAGAGGAGGATAAGAATGATGCCATTGATCTCTGGGATAGCCAGATTTCGGAACTCAAACAAGCCATTGGCCTTTAAAAAGCCCTGGCTGGTCCACCGCATTCTTTTCTGAGTTTCTTTTCCAAAATAAGTTAACTTTGTATTCGTTCAATCTGTAGGTTCCAATTGGGAGCGGTGTGAAAAAACTTCATCTTCTGGTCATAAAGTCCTTCGTGGGTCCACTGATACTCACTTTTTTCTTCGTGGTATTCATCCTTTTGATGCAATTCCTCTGGAAATATATCGATGATCTGATCGGGAAGGGGCTTGAATTTCATATCATCGCCGAATTCCTTCTGTACACCAGTGCCACTCTGGTCCCCCTTGCCATTCCGCTGGCGGTCCTGCTTGCCAGCCTGATGACCTTTGGCAACCTGGCTGAAAATCTGGAACTACTTGCCCTGAAATCTTCAGGTATTTCGCTGGTTCGCATCATGAATCCCGTCATCATACTCACCGCCCTCATTGCCATTGGCGCCTTCTTCTTTTCAAATCATGTCCTGCCCTACTCCAATCTGAAGATGAGGTCAATGCTCTATGATATTCAGCAACAGCGGCCCGAATTAACTATAAAACCAGGCGTTTTCGACAATAACCTGGAGGGCTACTCCATCCGGATCGGTGACAAGGACAGCAAAACAAGCCTGCTAAAAGACATCCTGATTTTCGATCATACGGATAATAAGGGAAACATCAGTGTCACCATGGCCGATTCAGGTTATATGAAAATGTCGGCCGATGAAAAGCACCTCCTGCTCACCCTGTATAACGGGAAATCCTATACCGAGCTTCAGAAACAGAAAACCGAAAGCCGGCACGTCAAATCCTATCCCCTGAGAAGAGACAATTTCGACCAACAGGAGATGGTCATCGAAATGACGGGTTTTGGCCTGAACAGAACTGATGAAACGCTTTTCAGGAATTCATATTCCATGATGAATATCTCCCAGCTGCAACACTTCGATGATTCCCTGACCACCGATCTGGATTTGGTTCTGGATAAATTTCTGGGAGCCATTGATAAATCGCTTACCGGAAAACAAAAGAGTATTCTGATCAAAAAACCTGTACCCACAAATGATACCGTAAAAAGTAAAGTGGATACAAGCATCATAAGGATAGTGCCGGCCCATATAGACACCCTCTATAACAGCCTCAATAAACTGGAACGACGAAAAGCCATCACCCAGGCCATCAATTTTGCCAGAAGCAATAAATCCATTGTCTCCTCCAACATGGGGACCGCACAGTGGAAGATCGACAGATTGAAACGATACCAGAATGAGATCCATCGCAAATATTCAGTTTCTGTACTTGTCCTTATCTTTTTCTTCATCGGAGCCCCCCTGGGTGCCATTATCCGGAAAGGAGGTCTGGGCATGCCTGTCATTGCCAGCGTGGGACTCTTCCTGATTTACTATGTGCTTTCCATGATTGGAGAGAAATTTTCCAGAGAGGGTCTTGTTGCTCCCTTTTACGGGATGTGGATGTCCACCCTCATTCTTGCCCCGGTGAGTATCTGGCTCACCCAAAAGGCGGTTAAGGATTCAGTCATTCTGAATATTGACACCTACTTCACCTGGTTTAAGAAACTGGCATTAAAAATCAAAAACAGGTCAAAGTCCTCATGAAGATCCTGCTGCTGACCAACAAGTTGCCTTTTCCGCCAAAAGACGGGGGATCCATCGCCACCCTGAACATGATCAGGGGACTTAGTGATGCAGGGCTTGAGGTCACCTGTCTTTCCCTGAATACCAAAAAGCACCGCTTCCCGATTAAGAATATTCCAGCCTCTCTCTCTGAAAAGATCCGCTTCATAGGTGTGGATTGCAATTCTTCCCTGAGACCACTGAAAATGCTCTGGAACCTGCTCTTCTCAAAGGTGCCCTACATCGCTGAAAGGTTTAACAACCCCGTCTTTGCCAGTAAACTGGTTGAGCTTCTGGACGAAGAGGACTTCGACATCGTACAACTGGAAGGACCTTACCTGGGACACTACATCGAAAAGCTTCGTCAGAAAAGCCATGCGCTTGGTTTCCTTCAGAGCCCACAACGTTGAACACAGAATCTGGGAGCGCAAAGCCTCCAACGAAAAAATGCCCCTGAGGCGCTGGTATCTGAAAAATATGGCTGGAAGACTGGAAGGTTATGAATTAAAAGTAGCCAGCGAGTCAGATGTCCTGGTTTGCATCAGCCCCCTGGACGAGGCTGTATTTAAGGAAATGGGCGTAAGCAAGCCGATTATCACCATTCCCACTGGGCTGGAACTTAAAGAATATCCCTCCTCCGATCTTCCCGGGGATTGTTCGGTATTCTTCATCGGGGCACTTGACTGGATGCCAAATCAGGAGGGACTTAAATGGTTCCTGGACCAGGTCCTTGACCCGCTCAGGCAGGATCTGCCCGGGGTAAGCTTCCATGTGGCAGGCCGGAATGCCCCTGCTCACTTTGAAAAGATGCTGGCAAAAAAACAGGTAATTTATCATGGTGAAATAGAGGATGCCAAGGCCTTCATGAAAGCCTACAGAATCATGGTGGCTCCATTGTTTACCGGCAGCGGGATCAGAATTAAAATCCTGGAGGCCATGGCACTGGGCCGGCCGGTGATTACCACGCCCATTGGCATTGAAGGAATATCGGTGCAGGAAAACCAGCCGATTATGATTTCCGAAGATCCTGAAGTATTTAAAAATCAAATCATTAAACTTTGCCAGGATGATGAGCTTGCCAGAGGAATGGCCAGAGAGGGCAGGCAGCTTATTCAGGAGAATTTTGATACCTTTGGGCTCTCAACCCGGGTTAAGCAGTTTTTCAAGGAACAGGTATGATTTTTCTTCAGGTAATATTCTGGCTCAGTCTTTTCCTGATCTTCCACACCTACATCCTCTTTCCGGCCATTTTAAAACTGCTCACCACCAAAAAAAAGTCAGAAGCCTTCCGGCGTAATACACTCCTGGAGAACTCCGGACCCAATCCTCCCCAGGTTTCCATACTCATCGCTGCCTATAACGAAGAAGAGGTTATTGAAGCCAAAATCCGCTCTGTACTCAAATCCGACTACCCGGAGGAAAAGCTTGAGATTCTGGTTGGATCGGATCACTCCACGGACAGAACCAATGAAATTCTTTCTCTCCTGGAGAAGGCTTACCCCATGCTCAGGGTCAAAGTTTTCGAGAAGCGGACCGGCAAACCGGAAGTAATCAACCAGCTGGCAAAAAAGGCTGTTGGTGAGATTCTCGTGATTACCGATGCAAACGTGATGCTGGACCCTTCGACCCTCAGAATCCTTGCCTCCAGTTTCCGGGACAATGAAATCGCCCTGGTGGATACCCGGATGGTCAATACCAGTCTGAAAAAGGATGGCATCTCCCACCAGGAGAAGTTTTACATCGGACGGGAAGTCCGCATTAAAAGCCAGGAGAGTATACTCTGGGGCAGTATGATGGGGCCCTTCGGAGGCTGCTATGCCGTACGGAAACAGAACTACACCCCGGTTCCCAACCACTTTCTGGTGGACGATTTTTATGTGAATATGTCTGTGCTCAAACAGGGCTTCAAATGTGTGAGTAATATTGAAGCCAATGTATATGAGGATGTCTCAAATGACCTTGCCGAGGAATTCAGGAGAAAAAAGCGCATTTCAGCTGGTAATTTCCAGAATCTTCAGAAATTCGCTTCATTACTTTTCAGCCGCCGGCCGGGTGTAGCATTTTGTTTTCTCTCACACAAGGTCATTCGATGGGTGGTCCCCCTGCTGGTTATATTTACTTTGGGATGCTCTATCTTACTGGGCATCAACCCGTCACAAAGCGCAGGTCTTCCTGTCCCGCCGAAAGAGAACCTTTATCTTCTCTTTGCACTGGTCCAGATCATCTTCATCTCCATTCCTGTTATTGACTATATATTGCGGAAAATAGGAATCCATGTTTTACCTTTGCGCTTCATTTCACATTTCGTACTCATGAATCTGGCCCTGTTGGCTGGGTTTTTAAGATATTTAGGAGGGATAAAAAGCAATGTCTGGCAACCCACAAGGAGAAACCAAGATTAAATTGGATAGTGTTGAAGAAGCACTTGAGGAGATAAGGAACGGGAAAATCATTATCGTTGTGGATGATGAGGACCGCGAAAATGAGGGAGATTTCATATCCGCCGCCGAACTGATTACTCCCGAAACTGTCAATTTTATGGCCACCCATGGGCGGGGGCTGATCTGTGCCGCTATCACCGAAGAGCGCTGTGCAGAGCTTGACTTGCCCATGATGGTTACTTCCAATACCAGCAGTCATAGCACAGCCTTCACTGTCTCAGTGGATCTGCTGGGACAGGGTACCACCACGGGAATCTCGGCATCAGACCGGGCAAAAACCTTACGTGCGCTGGTGGATCCGGCAACCCGCCCCGACGACCTGGGAAGGCCAGGCCATATCTTCCCCCTGAAAGCCAAGCGCCAGGGAGTACTGAGGAGGGCAGGACACACCGAAGCGGCCCTGGACCTGGCCATACTGGCCGGACTCCGACCCGGAGGGGTCCTGGTGGAGGTCATGAATGAAGATGGTTCCATGGCACGCCTTCCCCAGCTCATGAAAATCGCAGCTGAATTTTCTTTGAAGATCATATCCATAAAGGACCTGATTTCCTACAGGCTCAATTCAGACAGCATCCTGGTGAAGGGAACCGAGGTTCAGCTTCCCACTGAATATGGCGATTTCATGCTCACTCCCTTTATCCAGAAATCAAACGGACTGGAACATGTGGCCCTTACCAAAGGGACTTGGAAAGAGAATGAGCCAGTAATGGTAAGGGTACACTCTTCCTGTGTAACCGGCGATATTTTCGGAAGCCACCGCTGCGATTGCGGGGACCAGCTTCATGAGGCCATGCGCATGATCAGCAAGGAAGGACGGGGTGTAATCATCTACCTCAACCAGGAAGGACGGGGAATTGGTCTGTATAACAAAATGAAGGCCTATAAATTACAGGAAGAAGGCAGAGATACAGTGGAAGCCAATGTGGAACTGGGTTTTAAGGATGACGAGCGCGACTATGGTATTGGTGCCGGCATGCTTTATTCACTGGGCATTCAGAATATCCGGCTGATCACCAATAACCCGGTAAAAAAGACCGGCCTTGAGGGCTACGGAATGAAAATCACCGAAACCATTACCCTGGAGATTCCTTCCAACGAGCACAACCATTTTTACCTGGAGACCAAGCGAGATAAAATGGGCCACTTCCTCAATATTGCCAAATACGAGAACGATAAAAACCATGGAGCCTGAATCCCTGAAGATTGTATATATGGGAACGCCCGAGTTTGCAGTGGCTCCCCTTCAGAGACTGGTGGAAAAGGAATATCATGTGGTGGCCGTAATCACCGCACCTGACAGGCATGCAGGCCGGGGAAAAAAGATCCGCTACTCCGCAGTAAAAGAATATGCCCTATCAGTGGGCCTTCCCCTGCTTCAACCGGAAAACCTCAAAAGCCCTGAATTTATCGAAGAGCTCAAAGCATTGCGCCCCGATTTACAGGTGGTGGTAGCCTTCCGCATGCTCCCCGAGCTGGTCTGGAGCCTTCCCTCACTGGGGACTTTCAACCTGCATGCTTCCCTCCTGCCCGACTACCGCGGAGCCGCTCCCATCAACCACGCCCTGATCAATGGGGAAGTAAAAACCGGAGTCACCTCCTTTCTGATTGATGCCAAAATTGATACGGGCAACATCCTGCTTCAGGAGGAGCTTAGCATCGGAGAGGATGAGAGTGCAGGAGAACTTCACGACAAACTCATGCTGCTGGGTGCAGAGCTGGTTCAGCAAACGGTGGACGGGCTGGCTAAAGGCACGCTTGAAGCAAAGGCTCAGGCTGATCTGATCGGACCGGACAAAACCCTGAACCCGGCCCCGAAAATTCACAAGCAGGACTGCAGGATAGACTGGAGCAGGCCTGGAAAAGAAATACACAACCTGGTGAGGGGACTGAGCCCCTATCCTGCTGCTTTTTCCAGGTTGGAGAAGGAAAAGGGCCAGGAGAGCCTGTGCAAGATCTTCTCCACCCGCTTTGAACCCTCAGCCCACTCCCTGCCCCAGGGCAGCATCATCAGCAAGGGTAAGAAAGAAATGAAGGTAGCCGTTAGCGATGGCTATCTGCACATCCTTTCCCTGCAGCAGGAAGGTAAAAGAAGAATGAGTACAGGAGATTTTCTGCTTGGTGTCAGCCTGACTTCCGGGATATCCCGGTTTTTCTGAGGTGTTTCAAATTAAGATCTATACCTTCAATCAGATGGTAATACAGCCTGGCAGCAGAGATGAATTGCAGCTGATAAGAACGTGAATAGCGTCCGGAAACAAAAAATTCAAAATTGTAATCCTCAATCTCACCCATGGTAATGTCCCGGGGGGACTTATTCTCAAAATATTCAAAAAAGCGCTTCATCATAAAAAGGTAGCTTTTTCTTGATTTCTCAGAATAACCTTCCTTCTCCAGCTCCTGCAGGAAAAAGTCATATTCGGGCCCTTCCACCTGGTTGCTCTGTTTAAACCAGGAAGAAATGGTATGCCACCATTCAGTCGAGTCTTTTTTCTCCGATTTCTCTTTAAAGAAATCAATTCTGGTTTGCCTCCCATCGGGAGGTAAAACCATCTTCACATGAAGTTCATTTAGCGCTGACATGCTTCCCAGTTTTATATAAAGGTAGGCTACTGCCAGGCCAATGTAAAGTTTTGATGCTCAAAAAGATTAACACGTTTTGAACAACTGTGCCACCTACAACGTTAGGACAAAAGAAGAACCATTAGAAACCCGGTTATGGAAAACATTCAGAAAATCAAAACATCCCTGCTGATCATCGCCATCCTTTTATCAGGTCTTGCACCGGCCTTAGCCCAGAAAAAGGAAAAAAAAGAACAGGAGTTTAAAGAAATGACTGCCCTTATGGAAAGCGGGAGCTATGTATTTACCGTTCAATCTGTCAACCCTGCTGGGGGTGGAACGCGAAGTGTCAGCTCAAGCTATACCCTGGAGGCCAGGGACAGTGTTTATTACGCCTATCTTCCATATATGGGAAGGGCATATACGGCCAGCTATGGTGGTGACGGAGGCATAGAATTTGAGCAGGCGCCTGAAGACCTTGAACTCAGTGTGAACGAAAAAAAGCGAACCATTAAGGTCCAGTTTTCCATCAAAGGCGATACGGATAAATATGATGTCTTCCTTTCGGTGGGCGGTTCGGGTTATGGCACGCTCAGCATCAACAGTCAGAAAAGGCAGCCCATTTCCTACAGTGGCTTTGTAAGCCCTAGCCATCAAATTTGAATTGCATTTCATCCTCGTCCACTGGTTCTTCCAGTGGCTCGAGCTTAAGAAGTTTTCCGCGCTTTTTCTTGCGAAGATTAATCTCTGTACCCTCCAGGGGCTGGGCACCTTCCAGCATCAGGTTCATCTTGTACAGCCTGTCCAGCCTAACTCCGTAGATCTGAGAAATATCATACATGGTTTCCCCATCTTTCACCACATGAATTTCATTTCCTTTGGCTGCCTTCTTTCGTTTGGGCTGCAGGTAAATAATTTGTCCCGCTTCCAGCTCCTCACCCTTGTACAGGTTATTATAGCGGTAAATTTCATTGGCATAGAGATCCAGCTCATCCCTTAAGGACTCGGGACTGTCTCCCGGCATTACTACGATGTATTCAACCCCGTTGTTGACCAGTACTTCCCTGTTGGTATTATAGCCATGATCAAGGCCCTTAGCCTCTGCGTCGCCTTCCCTTTCCTTTTTGCCATCCATATCACCACCTCTTTTCCCCTCCACAGCGGCATCCATTCCCCCTTCCAGTACAAGCACATCAAAACGGTACAGTTCATTGTCCTCAATGATCTTGATCAGCAGAGTATGGTAGTTCTTTGCGGTGGCATAACCCGCACTCTTCAGGCCCTTTGCCCATCCCCTGTAGTCATGGGGTTTCAATTCGAATAGGTCTGCGTACCTGCTTCTGGTGGTCAGAAACTGGGAGTGGTCCATATAGGATTCATAGGGAGAGTCGTAGGAGCGAAAACATTCATGCTTCTCATCATCATCATGGTAAATCTTTTTTCCCGTCCAATCGTGACACTTTATCCCAAAATGGTTATTCCCCCTGGTGGCAAGGGTACTGTTCCCGTTACCCGATTCCAGGACGCCCTGAGCAAGGGTGATGCTGGCCGGAATACCCACCCTTGCCATCTCCTTCATGGCCAGGTCAGCATAGGTCTCTATGTATTCCTCCCTGGTCATGTTGCTTTTTTTCTGCCCCAGGACCGGAACCTGCAGAACCGGAACCAGTAGGACCAGTAAGATGACCAGCACAACTATATTCTCCCCTATACTCCCCTTCATACTCATTTTACAAAGATTCAACCCCGGTAAAAATAGCCATATGCCCTTCATCTCCCCTTCAGAGTTTTTAACAAAGCTCTATTTAGAACGTTGGTTTAAAACATTTTCGTGCTAAAAGGATAAAATCCATATTTTTATATAAATATCTACCGGTGAAATAAATAGATAATTCCTATGAAACAAAGGGCATATACCATTCGGGTAGCAGAATACGACGGGATTGAAGAATTGCCTGAACGCTCAGGACTTATTGAGAAGGCGAAGGAAGCTGCAGGAAGAGCCTATGCCCCCTATTCCAAATACCAGGTAGGAGCCGCGGTTCTTCTGGAGAACGGCAAAATATACACCGGAAACAACCAGGAAAATGCGGCCTATCCCTCGGGGCTTTGTGCCGAAAGGGTGGCCATTTTTTACGCCGGAGCCCAGCATCCCGATGTACCCGTTGTGAGCATAGCCATTGCCGCTTATACCGGAGGAAAGTTTCAGGAAGAGCCGGTGCCTCCATGCGGAGGCTGCCGTCAGGTGCTACATGAAAAGGAAGCCCAGGGAAAAAAGCCCATGGAAGTCATTCTTTATGGCAGCAGGAAAATACGCCTGCTCCGCTCCGCCTCCGACCTGCTACCCCTGCCCTTTGTTTTTGATAATGGCTCCTAGGCCCCCGGGCGCTTACTTCTCCCGTGCAAAAACCGGATAAATATCCATTCTCGGATAGGGAGCCACAATCTCAAGGGGCTCATTTTTAACCGGATGAATAAAGGATACACGCCTGGCATGCAGGCTGATTCCTCCATTTTTATTTGACCTTCGGGCACCGTATTTGCGATCGCCCTTGATGACACAGCCCATGTCAGCCAGTTGGACGCGGATCTGGTGGTGCCGACCCGTTTCCAGGACCACCTCAAGCAGGTGGTAGTGATCCGAGGATGCCAGATGAGTTTGTAATGCAGGCGCGCCAACTTGGAATCGGGCACCTCCTTTTTATGTGCATAGGACTTATTCTGCCTGGTATTCCTGGTGAGGTAATGCTCCAGGGTACCCTCATGAGAAGGGGGAGGCTCCACAACAATGGCATGATAGATTTTCTCCACCCTCCTTCTCCTTAAACAAAAGGGCCATCCGGCTTAAAGCCTTACTGGTTTTTGCCAGGATTACGGCCCCGCTGACCGGCCGGTCCAGGCGGTGGGGAATGCCCATAAATACCTCTCCGGGTTTATCGTCCCTCTCCTTTATAAAAGCCTTCATGAGCTTATCCAGTGACGGATCACCGGTCTTATCCCCCTGCACAATGTCAGAAGTGCGCTTATTGACAATCATCAGATGATTATCCTCATACAAAATGGGAACCGGTGACTTCAACGCTTTCGACTTTACCGACTTTAGACTTTATGACTTTCCGACTTAATATTGTTCTTTTTCGTTGGGAAAATTCTTCGACCTTACATCCTCAATGTAATTCTGAACCGCCCCTTTAATTTCCATCTGCAGGTTATGGTAGCGGCGCAGGAATCTTGGTGAAAACTCCTGGGTAATGCCCAGCATATCGTGCAGAACCAGCACCTGGCCATCCACCTCGGAGCCCGCCCCTATTCCAATGGTGGGAATGGATATGGCCCTGCTCACCTCACCAGCCAGTTTTGCCGGGATCTTTTCAAGCACGATGCCAAAACAACCAGCCTTGGCCAGTGCCTGTGCATCCTCCTTCAATTTATCCGCCTCTGCCTTATCGGTGGCTCTCACCACATAGGTTCCGAATTTATGAATGGACTGGGGAGTCAATCCCAGGTGACCCATTACAGGAATCCCCGCAGAAAGGATTCTCTCCACCGATTCAACAATCTCCTGACCACCCTCAAGTTTGATGGCACTTGCCCCGGTTTCCTTCATGATGCGGATGGCCGATGCCAGGGCTTCCTTGGAGTTTCCCTGGTAAGTACCAAAGGGCAGGTCAACCACCACAAGGGCACGGCTTGTGGCTCTCACCACCGAAGCGGCATGATAGATCATGTTATCCAGGGTGATGGGCAGGGTGGTTTCATAACCGGCCATCACATTGGAGGCTGAATCCCCCACCAGGATCACATCAATTCCGGCCTGGTCCAGCAAGCGGGCAAAGGAAAAGTCGTAACCGGTTAACATGGCAATTTTTTCACCCTTCAGCTTCATGGCCAGAAGTACATGGGTGGTAACTCGTCTTACATTACTGTGAAGTGACATGGAAAAAAGGTTAGTAAGTTATTAGGTTATAGGTTAGTAAGTTAGTAGGTTAGTGGTTATTAGGTTATTAGGTTAGTGAGTTATTAGGTTATTAGGTTAGTGAGTTATTAGGTTAGTAAGGTTAGTAAGGTTAGTGTTGCTAGAACTAACGGTGCAAAGTTGATAATAAAAAACCATTTGGCAGTCAATTTGTCAGTAAACCTGACACGAAACAGGTCAATTTAAGGCCGATTTTGTGTCATTATTGCTTTAAGACCGGAAAAAAAGCTTATGGCATAATCTCTGATAGAAGAAAAGGGAAAATAAGAGATTCGGTATATAAGAGAGTATTAAAATATAAAACAGATATAAGTTATGAGTAAGATTATCGGAATAGACCTGGGAACCACAAACTCGTGTGTTTCAGTAATGGAAGGTAACGAGCCGGTAGTGATCCCCAACAGTGAAGGAAAACGCACCACTCCCTCAGTGGTTGCATTTGTTGAAAACGGAGAAAGAAAAGTGGGTGATCCTGCAAAAAGGCAGGCCATCACCAATCCTACCAAGACCATTTCCTCCATCAAACGCTTCATGGGAGAATCCTATGACCGCGTAAGCAAGGAAATCAATAGGGTTCCCTATAAAGTGGTTAAGGGTGAAAACAATACCCCACGCGTTCAGATTGACGACCGCAAGTATTCACCACAGGAAATTTCAGCCATGATTCTTCAGAAAATGAAGAAGACTGCTGAAGACTACCTGGGACATGAAGTCACCGAGGCAGTGGTTACTGTTCCTGCCTATTTCAGTGATTCGCAGCGCCAGGCCACCAAGGAGGCCGGAGAGATTGCAGGACTTACTGTAAAAAGAATTATCAATGAGCCTACAGCCGCATCGCTGGCTTACGGGCTGGACAAAAAAACCTCCGATCTGAAAATCGCCGTATTCGACCTGGGTGGAGGTACCTTCGATATCTCCATCCTCGAACTGGGTGACGGTGTATTCGAGGTAAAGTCAACCAATGGTGACACCCACCTGGGTGGTGACGATTTTGACCAGGTGATCATCGACTGGCTGGCAGACGAGTTTAAGAAGGACGAAGGACTGGACCTTAAAAAGGATCCCATGGCCCTTCAGCGTCTGAAAGAAGCTGCCGAGAAAGCCAAGATTGAGCTTTCCAGTTCAACCCAGACCGAGATCAACCTTCCCTATATTATGCCTGTGGACGGTGTACCCAAGCACCTCGTAAAGAGCCTTTCAAGGGCCAAATTCGAGAGTCTGGCCGATGCATTGATCCAGGCCACCATCGAGCCCTGTAAGAAGGCGCTGAAAGATTCAGGTTACAGCCAGAGCGAAATCAACGAGGTGATCCTTGTGGGTGGTTCTACCCGGATTCCTGCCATTCAGAAAGTGGTTCAGGATTTCTTCGGAAAAGCTCCTTCCAAAGGTGTAAACCCCGATGAGGTGGTAGCCGTTGGAGCTGCCATCCAGGGTGGTGTTCTTACCGGAGAAGTAAAGGATGTCCTCCTGCTGGATGTGACTCCCCTTTCACTGGGTATCGAAACCATGGGAAGTGTGAATACCAAGCTCATTGAGTCCAATACCACCATTCCTACCAAAAAGACACAGACCTTTACCACTGCGGCTGATAACCAGCCTTCCGTGGAGATCCATGTCTTACAGGGAGAGCGTGCCATGGCCAAGGACAACAAAACCATTGGTCGATTCCACCTGGACGGAATTCCACCTTCACCCCGTGGCCTTCCCCAGATCGAAGTAACCTTCGACATTGATGCCAACGGAATCCTGAATGTATCCGCCAAGGATAAGGGAACCGGCAAAGAGCAGAGCATCCGCATTGAGGCCTCATCAGGACTTTCAGATGCTGAAATCGAGAAGATGAAGAAGGAAGCTCAGGAGAATGAGGAAGCCGATAAGCTGGCCAAAGAGCGTATCGAGAAACTGAACAATGCCGACAGCCTGGTATTCCAGACCGAGAAGCAACTCAACGAATATGGAGATAAGATTCCGGCCGATAAGAAGGCCCCCATTGAAGAGGCCCTCACCCAGCTGAAAGAGGCTCATAAGTCAGAGGATCTGGCAGCCATCGACACAGCCACAGAAGCACTAAATACTGCATGGCAGGCTGCTTCACAGGACATCTACAATGCCCAGCAGGCAGAATCGGGAGCTGGTCAGCCAGGAGGTGAAGCTCCCCAGGGTGAACCCCAGGACGCGCCCCAGGGCAAAGGTGATGATGAAGTTACCGACGTCGACTTCGAAGAAGTAAAATAAGCAGGATAATAATCCAATATATGGGGGCTGTTCCGAAGTGGACGGCCCCCTTTTTTATTATATTTGAAGCATCATGAAGCACTTGATTATTCTGATCACGATGATATCCGGAATGCTTGCTGTAAATGCACAGAACCAGCTGGATGAGCAGGGCCGGAAGACCGGTCCCTGGAAAGTGGAATACCCCAATGGAAAGACCCTTTATGAAGGCAGCTTCATCGAGGGGAAACCTGTGGGCGAGATGGTCCGTTATTATGATACAGGCAGAATCAGGGCAAAAATGTACTTCGATCCCCAACTGGACCGCAGCAGCGCGGAACTGTTTTATAAGGGAGGCAAAAAGGCTGCCGAGGGTATTTACACAGGTCAGGAAAAGGACTCGGTGTGGACCTACTATTCGGAGTTTGACGGCACCCTGCGCATGCGCGAGTCCTATGCCTCCGGGAAACTCCATGGTAAAGCATTCCGCTACTACCCCTCAGGGGAAGTATCAGAGGAGGTGAACTGGAATATGAATAAGCGCGACGGGCCATGGATCCAGTATTTTGAAGGAGGTGGCATCAGGTTGAAAGGCAATTACCAGGATAACATGCTGAGTGGATCTTACGAAGTTTACTTCACCGACAAGGTTTTGATGATGAAAGGCTCTTATGTGAACGACCTTTCCGAAGGCACCTGGACTTACTATAATGAAAATGAAGAAGAGATCTATACCCTGGATTACAAAAACGGATTTCCGGTGGACCAGGAGAAATATATGAAAATCATGCAGGATACACTTTTACGATATGACAGCATTGAAACTCCCCAGCCAGCTAATTTCCTTTAGATTAAGGCCGTGGACCACTGGCCTGCTGGCCCTTCTGCTGACAAGCTCTGGCTTCCGCCCAGCAGATCGCAGACTCTGTTTACTGGGTGTATTTTACCGATAAAACAGACAATGGCTACCAGATTTCGCAGGCAGATAAATTCCTGTCTCAACGATCCATCGAGCGCCGTGCGTGGCAGGATCTGGGCGTGGACCTCAGGGATGAGCCCGTTCGCAGGGCCTACGTGGACAGCCTCCGGGCCATGGGCGTGGAGGTCCGTCACGTTTCCCGCTGGCTCAATGGTGTGGCCATGGTGAATATGGATGAGGCACTGTACCAAAAGGTCCTTGAGAAGAATTTTACCGACACCCTTCCCTGGATTCCTGAATCCCGGGAAGTCTGGTTTCCTCCTGCCCCTTCAGGTGAACGTTTTGAACCTCCCCTTGACAGCCCGCCATCATATGATTACGGGGTAGCCAGAGAACAGATCAGCCAGGTGAGAATGGATTTTATGCACCAGGAGGGCTATACCGGAAAGGGAGTATGGGTGGCTGTGATTGATGCCGGTTTCCGGAATGTGGATACCCTGCCCTCTTTCGAATCCATGATCAGCGAGGGTCGTTTGCTGGGAACACGTAATTTTATCAACGACTCCTCCGTATTCAGGCTGGTAAACAGCCATGGCATGTATGTGCTGTCCATCATTGGAGCCAAGTGGAATGGCAATATGATGGGAACAGCTCCGGATGCCTCTTACTTCCTCTGCTCCACCGAAAATGTACACGAAGAAACCCACCTTGAGGAGATCGCATGGATAGAAGCTGCCGAGTACATGGACAGCCTCGGCTTTGATGTGTTCAATACCTCCCTGGGTTATTCAGATGTGGACAGTACGGCATGGGACTACACCTACGAAGATATGGACGGAGAGTCCACTCTCATATCCAGGGCAGCCTCCCTGCTGGCCTCAAGGGGAATCATCCTGAGCAACAGCGCCGGAAATGAGGGAAGCAACAGCTGGTACCGCATCACCGCACCTTCCGATGCAAAGGATATTATCTGTGTGGGTGCAGCGGACAGCATGGGGAATATTGCCTCCTTCAGCTCAAGGGGACCCTCCTTCGACGGCAGGGTCAAACCGGAACTGACGGCCATGGGAAGATTAACCGGAATCCAGTATGTAAACGGGAATCTGGCCCGCGGATCGGGCACCTCTTTTTCGGCACCGGTAATCACAGGGTCTGTGGCCAGCCTTTGGCAGGCTTATCCTGAAATGCCTGCCCGTGAACTGATTCAAATCATACGCAATACAGGCGACCGCTTTAATAATCCCGATGCCACCTATGGATATGGCATCCCCGATTTTGCCAGGGCCTTCAGAATTATCAGCTCAGCCCGCCTCTATCACAGCGAATATAGCCTGAATATCTATCCCAATCCGGCTACCGACTTTGTACGCATCGATATGCCCGGTCAGGAGCAGGGTGAATTCCTTCTGAGCATATACGACATGAACGGAAGGCTGCAGCGCACAGAGCTCCTCATGCTACCCGGGGAACTGTCTTTTTCCGGGCAAATGGCTCCGGGACTATACATGATCAAAGTGCAGACCCCGGACCGGATTTATCTGAACAGACTGGTCATCCAATGACGCCCGAAGAGCCCACATCGCTCTTACTTTCCCAGCTCCTTGAGCAGGTGGAAAGAACTCTGGAACAGGAGTTTTCCTCATCCATATGGATCAGGGCTGAGATTCTGGAACTCCAGGTTAACCGAAGGGGACACTGTTACATTGAACTGATTGAAAAAAACCAGGATAGTGACGATATTCTGGCCCGGGCCCGGGCCACCATCTGGGCTTCCAAATTCAGCATGCTCAAGCCCTATTTTGAAACCCAGACCGGAATGCCCCTTAAGAGTGGCATTAAAATTCTATGCAGGGTCAGCGTCGGATTTCATAAGCTTTACGGCTTCAGCATCAACATCACCGACATAGATCCGGCCTTCACCCTCGGCGACCTGGCCCGGAAAAAACAGGAAGTAATCAGGCGTCTCAGAGAAGAAGGTGTGATGGATATGAACCGGGAGCTGCCCTTCCCCACCGTTCCCCAGAAGATCGCGGTAATATCCTCTGAAACGGCCGCTGGTTATGGCGATTTTATGGATTCCATCCATGCAGACAATCACCAGTATTATATCTACACCCAACTCTTCCAGGCATCCATGCAGGGAGATGATTCCCCGGCATCCATCATTGCAGCCCTGGATGCGATTCATGAATCCGACCAGAGCTTCGATTGTGTGGTGATCATCCGTGGAGGAGGCTCAAAGGCCGATCTGGAATGTTTCAACGACTATGACCTTGCCTATTACATCACCCAGTTCCCCCTCCCTGTTATCAGCGGAATCGGGCACGAAAGAGATGAATCCGTGGTGGACCTTGTGGCTGCCCGGGGATTAAAAACCCCCACGGCCGTTGCCGAATTCCTGGTGGAAAAATTCCTGGCCTTCGATTTCAGGCTTTCCTCCTATCGCGAAAGTTTATCCAAAATGGTGGTCCAAAGCGTTAAGCTTCAGCAAATGCGCCTGGAGCGCCTGGCAGGCGATTTGAGTCATCTTTCCCTGGGATACCTTCGCAGAGGAAAGGAAAACCTGGAAGGCCTGGCAGGGAACCTGACCCACCTTTCAAGAGGCTTTGTCCAGCGACACGGGGAAAGGCTGGATCGCTCCCGTCAGCGGATCAGAATGGGAAGCATAAACCGCCTGGTCCGGGAGAAGGAGCGCCTGAAGCATATGGAAGCCAAAAACGACCTGGTCAACCCGGTCAATGTGCTCAGAAGAGGATACTCCATGACCCTGCACCAGGGTAAAATCATCAGAGGGATCGGAGCTGTAAAGGAAGGTGAGAAACTGGAAACCAGGGTCTATGACGGAAGCATATTAAGCAAAGTGGAAAAAACCATAAAAAGCGATGACAAAAGAGAAGATTAATTATGACGCCTCTGTGGCCGAAATTGAAGAAATTCTTGAGAAAATTGAAGAAGGCGACCTGGGTGTGGACGAGCTGGCAGAAAAGGTGGAACGGGTAAGTAAGCTTCTGAAACTCTGCCGCGACCGCCTTCAGTCCACCGAAGAACAAATCAATAAAATTCTCGATTCAGATCAGTCTTCCGATAACCTCGAGTAGTTCCTTGACTTTTATGGGCTTGCTCAGGTAATCATCGCATCCCGCATCCCTGCTGATCTCCCTTTCACCTGACATGGCATAGGCAGTCTGTGCCACCACCGGAAGATCGGGTCTTTCCTCCTTGATCACCCGGGTGCATTCGTAGCCATTTTTGACGGGCATATTGATATCCATCAGAACCAGGTTCAGATCTGGCTCTTCCCTGAACATGGCCAGGGTCTCTTCTCCATCCCTGGCCCAGAGAATCTCAACGCCTGTATCCTTCAATGCCTCAAAGAGGAAATAATAGTTGGAGTGATCATCCTCGGCAATCAGAATCTTTTTACCTGCCCATGATTTTACATCAGATACCGGAGCCCTGATGGCAGCTTCATACTTCAGGGGAACCTCGTTTCTTGGCAGAATGAACCAGAATGTGGATCCCTCTCCTGACACAGATTCCAGGCCAATTTCCCCTCCCAGAATTTCGGTCAGGTTCTTGGAAATGGCCAGCCCGAGTCCCGTCCCGCCATAAAGTTTTGTTTTGGTCTCATGTCCCTGCATAAAACGGTCGAAGATCACCTTCTGCTTCTCTTCACGGATACCAATACCCGAATCTTTCACATAAAACTTGATCCCTTCGGGATGCTCCTCAATGCCCAGTATAATTTCACCCTCTTCGGTAAACTTCACCGCATTGCCCAGCAGGTTCACCAGGATCTGCTTAATCCTGAACGGATCGGTGTAAATAGCCAGTTCATCCACGGGCCAGTCCCATTTCAGAACGATGTCCACATTTTCCTTTCCCGAGCGTTTAATATTCTGAAGGAACATCAGGTGCAGCTCCTTGAAAAGCTCCCCCAGGAAGCACTCGGCAATATGAACATTCACCTGCCCGGCTTCAATTTTGGCAATATCAATGATGTCATCAATGAGCCTCATCAGGTCATCGGCACCCTGGTTAATCTGGGCAATAAAATCGCTGCGGTCATCGTGGGACAGATCCTCATCTGAAAGCAGATCCGAAAAGCCCACAATGGCATTCATCGGGGTTCTGATCTCATGGGACATATTTGAAAGGAAGGCTGTTTTTAACCGATCCGACTCCTCAGCCTTGTATTTGGCTTCCAGCAGCCTTCTCTCGGCATCCTTACGTTCGGTGATGTTTTTCAGGATAAGCACCATGGATTCAGGCTTACCGTTGCTTCCATAAATGGCACCACAGGAAGCTTCGCCATCAAACATAAGCCCGTCGGGCCTGACAATCTGGTATTCCTGGTTCTTCAGGTAGCCCGACTTCCATGTCCGGTTGAAATCCTGAATGGAACGCCTCCAGTCATCAGGATGGATGAATCGGAAAATCTTCTGTCCGTATACCAGCTCCGGATCCACATTAAAGACCTCCAGGAAGGCAGAGTTAAAGTCCAGAATCATGGCCGCCGGATCCACAACAATCATGGGATCGGGAGAAGATTCAAATACCCTGCGCTGCTTCTCCTGGGTAATTCTCAGATTATCCTGGTGCCTTCTCCTTTCAATGGCCAAAGCAATCTGATCACTTGCAAACTCCAGTAATGCCGCGTCGGATTGGGTATAAAGCACATCCTCAGAATAAGATTGTACGGCAAATACACCGATGGTTTTTCCATCATGTTTTAGGGGTACACCCAGCCAGCTCTCACAGGGCGCCCCCACGGGCTCTATCTCACCCAGTTTGGTCAGTTCCTTTTCCCTTTCAATGTCCACCAGCTGCGCCTCACCGGTTCTGATCACAAAGGAGGTAAGTGTCTTGCGGGCAGGGAACTCGGTAAAGCTATCTTTCTCATCCTCCATGAAGGGAAGTGTCAGTGTATCCGATACCTCATTATACAGTGCAAGGAAGCAGTTTGTGGTATCCACTACCCTGCCCAGGGATTCCCTGATCTTGGCGTACAATTCATCCAGGCTCTGGGTGGTACTTACCGCATTGGAGATATCAAAAAGTACCTGCTGGACCTGCTCGTTACGCTTGCGTTCAGAAATATCTTCATGTATACCGGTCAGACGCAGAGTAGAACCATCCGGACCAACACCAACTGCTTTTCCCATACCCCGGATCCAAACCCAGGATCCGTTTTTATGCTTCATCCGAAACTCGATCTCAAAGGAATCCTCCCGCCTTTTTATGACATCCATAACCCGTTTCATGGACCGCTCGGCATCACTGGGATGCTGCAGGGATGTCCATGTTTCAAGTACCTGGGGAAGTTCATCGGGTGCATAACCCAGCATGGAGAACCAGATGGGTGAAAAATAAACCTGGTTGTTCACCAGGTTCCAGTCCCAGAGGCCCAGGTTGGTGGCCTGAAGCGCCAGGTTCAGACGCTCCTCACTTTTTTTCAGGGCACTTTCAGAATCCCGTGTATCCGTAATATCCCTGGCTACCCCGATTACCGATTCCACCATTCCCTGCTTGTTCTCCTCGGGATATAGCCGCCATTCAAATGCTGTAATTTTTTCTCCCATGGGAAGCTCGAAAACAATGGTATCCTGCTTTCCTGTCCGGAATACCTTTTCCAGGCCATCATCCCATAGTTTCACCAGATCCTCCGGAAAAACGCCCATCTCCTGGTGACTCTTGCCCAGAAAATCCTTTACCTTCAACCCGGTCTGTGCACCAACGGCATCATTTACATAGACGTGTCTGTGATCCTTATCAAAACGCATGATCACGTCGGGAGAGTTCTCTGCAAGGGCCCTGAAATGCTCCTGGGACTCCTGCAGGGATTTCTCCATCTGCTTCCGGTCATCAATATCCCGGGTAACCATCAGGATGTAGGGGATACCCTCGAAGGTAACCCTGGAAATGGAGTTCAGCGTCCAGAATCGCCGTCCGTTTTTTGAAATATTTCTCCATTCAAAACTACTTGATTCTCCGTCCTCGGCCTGGGGTATGTTTTTTCGGGCAAGTTCTACTGTAAAACCTTCATCCTCAGCATTAAAATCTCCGAGTCTCACATCCTTTATATCCTCCTCACTGAGTTCAAATAACTCCAGGAGGCGGGGATTATATTCTGCAATTTTTCGGGTTTCAAAGTCAAAAAGGATAATGGCATCATCCACCGATTTAAAAATGGAAAGATAGCGATCCTTGGAATCGCTAAGCTCCCTTTCAGTCTGCCGTGCCTGCTTGAATAGTTTTGTATAACGCTGGGATGAGTAAACTGCCGGAATCAGTCTGAATATCTTATCCTTACATACAAAATCCCACAGCCCTTTTCTGAGTACATCATGAGATGCGAGCCTGGCCATGTCCTCCACCATAAATATCATGGGAATCTCGGCATAGTAGGCCTCCATTTCCTGCTCCACAATTTCACGCAGATTTTTCATCTATATCAAAATCTGCGATGATCAGATCGGGGGGATTCTCCTTCAGTCTGGTATTCAATTCTGAACGCTCCCTGCATTGAAAATAACTGACATCAATTTCACCTTCTTTGAGGATATTTACAATGTCCTTTACTTCCAATGGGTCCAGATACCAGAAACATATACTAATCTTCAGGCTGGCCATCAGGCAATATTCAATAATTCCATGGTTTTCGCCTGAAAAATAGTCAAAAAATGCGTGCCGATCATAAAAGTTGGCTTAGAATCTTAAACGGACTCCTGCCATAAAATGCACACCGGCCTGCGGAAAATATCCGTCATAAATTCCCTCTTCCCCTCCGGAGTAATACCGGTATATCCAGGCATTGGTCTCATACTCCACGTTAAAGAGGTTCAGTATCTGGAAGTTCAGTGCAATTTCCTTCATGAATTTCGGAAAAAAGGAATAGGAAAATCTCAGGTCATTGATGAAATAGGGATTCAGAACCCTCTGGCTGGAAGAGGTATTATCAATGAACTGCTGACCCACGTATTTGGAAAGAAGATAAACACTGCAGATGTTCCCAGGGCTCAAAACCAATCTGGCTGTTGAGAATGAGTCCGGGCGAGAAGGAGAGATCGGTGGTCCCCAGGTTCTCCTCCACCTGGTAAGGTTCATTATCCGGATCGCTCCAGTAGTCCCAGTTATCCACATAACCCACATAATTCAGGATCTTATTGCTGCTCAGGGTGGCATTCAGATCCCACCTTAACCATGAAGTGATCTCCACACCACCCGCCAATTCAATACCCGTGCGGTAACTCCTGTCCACATTGGTCATGACCGCACTGCCCACATCATTGATTTCACCGGTGAGCACCAGCTGGTTCTTATAATCCATGTAGTAAAGATTGGCCTCAAGGGCAAAGCTGTTTCCCTGGAAGGCATAACCGGCCTCATAGTCCATGAGCGTTTCGGGCACCGGAACCGGGGCAGCCGGATCGGCATCCACAAAATTGCTGCGGTTGGGTTCACGGTTGGCACGGGCCACCATCAAATAGGCGCGCTGCTGCTTGTTTATCTGGAAATTTACTCCTGCCTTGGGATTAAAAAAGAAGTAGTCATGTTCCTGGCTCAGATCCCGCAGATCGTCATCAATCCCGCTTATTCCATACTGAATCCCCCGGACCTGGAGGTCGGCAAAAACAGATATCCCGTCACTGGCCTGCAATGTACCCTTCAGGTAGGTGTTCCAATCCCCTTTTACACCTGTATTCTCATACCAGCGATGGCGGATTTCAGATTCCCCGGGATAGCGGGCCCAGATCACCGTACCATAATGGTCACCGTCATATCGGTTCCATCCTCCTCCCAGAATGGCCGACAGTGGACCCTCCCCGTATTGCAGGCTTCCCACAAAACCATAAAAATCATTGTCCAGCCATTTCCTCCGGATCAAATCACTTTCCGTGATGGTCTCTCCCCCGATTATGCACATCCTCAAGCTGGTAGTCAGCAAGGGTCTGGTCTTGCTCATACTGCTCGTAATAGCCTGCTCCCCTGGTGTAATGCAGAGCAACATTGGCATGCCAGGCAGAAGAAAATGCATGGGTCAGGTGGAGCTGGTAATGGGTTTGCTTGTAATGATCCACCTGATTGTCGTAGTAGGCCAGGTTCCCGTCCGCATCCGTATAGGCACCCATCTCATTGTAGGTCCGGTCACTCTCCAGCAGATAGGAAGGCACACCACCCCAGGCCTGGTAAAGCTCCTCCACGCCCGAGAAGGTGACAAACTTGAGCAGGGTCCTGTCATTCACATAGGCAGCCGATGCATACCACGACTGAAGGTCGGTCCATGAGCGGTCGATATAACCATCGGAATGCATATCCGAAAGCCTCACATCAAAGGAAAAATGATCCCTGATCAGGCCGGTTCCGGCCGAAAGCGCATTCCTGTATGTATTGAAGGATCCAAAACTTCCCTCATAGGTGGCATAGGCCTTTTTCTGCAGGTTCCTGGTTTTCAGATTCACACTGGCCCCAAAGGCTCCTGCCCCGTTGGTGGAGGTTCCCACACCCCTCTGCACCTGTATATTTTCAACTGAAGTGGCAATGTCGGGCAGGTCCACCCAGTATACCGAATGAGACTCGGCATCATTGAGGGGAATGCCGTTAATGGTCACATTGATCCGGTTTCCATCGGTGCCCCTGATCCTCATGGAGGTATAACCAATGCCGGCACCTGCATCGGAGGAAGTTACCATCGAAGGCGTCATGGAAAGCAGGTAGGGTACATCCTGACCAAAATTCCTGGAGCGGATTTCTTCACGATCCATATTGGTAAAGGCCACAGGGCTCTTTTCCCCCACCCGGGTGGCGGTGACCATCACCTCTTCCACCTTCAGGGCGGCCAGCCCCAGGAAAAGTCTACCGAGATCCACATTACCCTTTACAGAAACAGCCCTGGAAAGGGTCTCATAACCCACAAAGCTCACCTGCAGGGTGTAGCTTCCCCCGGGTATATTATCCATGCTGAAACTGCCATCCGAACGGGAGACAGTCCCCGTGTTCAGGCCATCAAGGACCAGGTTGGCACCCGGTAAAACCTGTTTTTCCTCATCAAAAATCACACCGGACAGGGTGTATTGACCAAATGCTGCCATAACCCAAAGAGGCATGGCCAGCAGCAATGCTACTCGCTTCATCGTTCTTATTAATTAAAGTAATACATAAGCCTCATTTTCCCTACACCGGCATTATCCGGATCAGGTTCTAAGGGTATAATCTCAGCCTGAAATTTAAGGCACCCCCTTAGCGAAGTCGTCAGCGAAGATAGCAAATAAATCGTACTTTTGTGCCAGAATCAGGCGCATGGATCTCTCGGCACATCTACAGCATAAGGTATTTGGTTTACTTGCAAAAGTCGCACAGCAGGAGCAGGTGGAGACCTATGTGGTAGGAGGTTATGTGCGTGATCTTCTTTTGTTTGGGAAGAACGCATCCCCGAAGGACATTGACATTGTGGTGGTGGGCAGTGGCATCAGAATGGCCGAAAAAGTAAAGGATGCCATCCCTGGAGAAGTGCACCTGGCGGTTTTTAAAAACTTTGGCACAGCCATGCTGAAATGGGGGCCCATGGAAATTGAGTTTGTCGGTGCGCGCAAGGAGTCCTACCGAAGCGCTTCCAGGAAACCCACAGTGGAGAACGGCACCCTGGAGGATGATCAGAACCGGCGGGACTTTACCATCAATGCCATGGCCATCTCCCTCAACCCCGGAACCTTCGGCACTCTGCTCGACCCCTTTCACGGGGTGGAACACCTGGAGGAAAAACTCATTCTTACCCCGCTCGATCCGGGAGAAACATTTTCCGATGATCCCCTGCGCATGCTTCGGGGCATCCGCTTTGCCACCCGCCTGGGTTTTCATATCGAAGAAAAAACCCTTGAAGCCATCAGGGAAAACAGGGAAAGGATCAGGATTATTTCCCAGGAGCGCATCAGCGAGGAGCTGAATAAAATTTTGATGTGCGATCAGCCCGGTGTGGGTTTCAAACTGCTCGAATCCACCGGCCTGCTGGAGATTATTTTCCCCGAGCTGGACCAGATGAAGGGTGTGGATGAGGTAAACGGACAAAAACACAAGGACAATTTCTACCATACCCTTGAGGTCCTGGACAATATCACCCGCAACACCGACGATCTGTGGCTTCGCTGGGCGGCCCTTTTGCATGACATTGCCAAACCCCGCACCAAGAAATTTGAACCCGGCACCGGCTGGACCTTCCACGCCCATGAATTCATCGGGGCAAAAATGATTCCAGGGCTGTTCAGGAAGATGAAGCTTCCTTTGAACGAAAAAATGAAATTTGTGCAGAAGATGGTTCAGCTTCACCTCCGCCCCATCGTCCTGTCCCAGGATGTGGTCACCGATTCGGCAGTACGCCGCCTGATTTTTGATGCAGGTGACGACCTGGAGGCTCTGATGACCCTCTGCGAGGCAGATATCACCTCCAAAAATGAACAGAGGGTAAAGCGTTACCTCAGGAATTTTGCCATTGTCAGGGAAAAGATTGTGGAGATCGAGGAAAAGGACCACGTCCGTAACTTTCAGCCCCCCATCTCAGGCGACGATATCCAGCACACCTTTGGTATCGCCCCCTCCCGCCCTGTGGGCATCATTAAAAACAGCATCAAGGAAGCCATCCTGGACGGCGAGATTCCCAATGAATATGAGGCCGCCTATGAAAAAATGCTTGCCCTGGGGAGCCGAACTGGGACTAAAAGTTCAAAACCCGAAATAAGGGGCCGGCGCTGATATCCAGCAGGACGGGCAGGTGATCGCTGTACCCACCCGAGTAAGCATAGCCCTCATAGGTCCGGAAAGGCTTTAATCCCCCATAAGTAAGATCGGGTACCATAAGGCCCGGATGTCTGAATACCGATCCGGCTATCCTGTAACTTTCAGTCTGCCCCCTGAGCAGGAAAAAATCAATCCTGCTCCAGGCTCCCCTGTACTTGTAGCTTGCCTCTTCCCCTGAAGGAACCATTTGAAAATCCGAGAAGGGCTCCAGTGACCAGCCTTCCTCTTCATCATTAAAATCACCCGCCGCAAGAACAAGCTTCTCCCCGGATGTGCAGGCCACCGAATCCATCAGGCCGGCAAGCCTTTCTGCCTGCTTTCTCCTGTAGCTTGCCGTCTGGCCCGCTCCCCTGTAACGGGAGATAAAATGAACCAGGAAGAGCCCCAGGCTATCCTTCCGGCCCCAGCTGCCCTGCAGGTAAAGCATTTCCCTCGTCTGATCAAAACCCTCCCCTTCCACCGGCTCCACATAGCGCCAGTCTTTCATATCAAAACGCTCCGGCCTGAAGAGACAGGCCACCTCCATTCCCCTGTGATCGGGGCCATCCCGGTGCAGATAAGCATAGTCATAAGGAGCCAGGATGGGATGGGCAATCAGATCCTCCAGCACCTGGCCATTCTCCACCTCGCACAGGCCCACCAGCTCCGGGGGCTGCCAGCGGCCCGCAGCCACAATCACCTTTGCCAGTTTCGTAAGTTTATCCCGATACCTTGAATAAGTCCATGCGCGCACACCCTCCGGCCTGAATTCATCATCAGTCCCCGGGTTTTCACCCTCATGCAGATCCTCATCCGGGTGAAAAAGATTTTCAACATTGTACCACATCACCCGAAGCTCGCCCCGCTCTGCCTCCTCCGCTGATCCTCTCCCTGACTCAGCGCGGGCAGGCCGGTAAAAAGGAAAAGCAGTAAAAGAATAATATTTAGTAAAGGAAACATCATGTACAAGCCCCGTTCAGGGCTTTATACTTAATGTGATAAAGAAAGGAAAATCAGCCCCTAGTCCTCAACCCGCTCAAAGGCACCCAGGTCGGGGGCCTCATCGGCCAGCCGGTTGACCCCGTCATAATCGAAGGGGACAGGGATGGCAAAACCCGAAAATCCCGCATTAATGGCCGGAGAAAGGGTATCCAGGGAATAGAGCACGGGGATGGAATCCAGTTTTGGATCCTCATAATTGATGATATTGGAGAAAAGCGGATCGTTGGGAAAATCAAGGCTGTCTATCAAAATTTTGGTCAGGCAATGGTCGAAGCGATAATTCATCTGAAGATCATCATAGGAGTCAATCACCAGTTCCATCCGGGAATTCCCATAAATAATGGAATTCTTAAACTCGGCTTTATCATATTGTCCGCCCGTATAAAGCACAAGGTCGCCGTCCTCATTGATATTGACAAAATAATCGGCCATAAAAAGAGCCGGTAACTGCCGGTTTGAATAAAAGGAGGGCCAGGCATTATAGAAGGTACAGTGGGTAAAATCATAGGCCCCGCCATAAATCAGTGCAGCACAGGAACCGCCGCAATCGCCCACAACCAGGTTCTCGGCCGTCACGGTGGCATTGAGGGAGTAGATCCCATTGGAGCTCATGTGATTGATGGTAGAGTTCGTGATCTTCAGATCTGGCTGCAGTCCCGATTCGGGCGATGCGGAGATCAGAACACCCATGGTGCCACATATAATATTTGCATGACTGATGCATGTTGCTGTGACTGTCTTCGGACATGTAAATAAACCTCCATTGTCCGGGCTTATCCTGGTAGAATTCCTCCAGCCTGTCGCCCTGAAAGGTGACGGGTTCCTCCTGGGTTCCATTCACCTGCAGGCTGCCATCCACATAAAGCAGTGCATTGTAGTGCATGTATACCTTCACGCCCGGATCAATGGTCAGGCTTGAAAGGGAATCCACGTAGAGGTAATCCATGATCAGGTAGGGCTTATCGTTCACCCATGTCGTCGACTCATCAATCACTCCCTCCCTGTATGATGTGCACATCCTGTCCCCAGGCCACCAGGTCCACATCCTGCACATTCCCGTTGGTAGATAGAAAACCACCGAATCCTGTATCCGCAATACATCCGGTGATTCATTGGGATCCAGGGTCGCTTCCACGAAAATATACATGCTGTCCCTGGGAGCAATTTCAAGATCGTCGAATCTGATTCCCGGTTCACCATCCACATTGATCCGGAAAACAGAGTTATTTCCTCCCGCCAGGGATATCCGGTCAATCTTGATGAACTGAGAGTTGGGGTTTTTAATCCTGAAAGACCTGGTAACGGTCCCGATGGTGGTAAAAACCGTATCAAAAAACAGCGTATCAAGGGTAAAGCTCAGCCTGGCATCCGAGTCCTCAATGTAGGTCCGCTCCGGCTGACACTGAAAGGCCAGAAGGATAAGGCCCCCGAGGATGGTGGCAAGAAAAAATTTTCTGATAAAGCTCACTTTTACGCTGTCTGTTTGAATAAGAACGCAAAGATGAGAAAAAAATGATTTGTAAGCTTTTATTACTTTTATTAAAAATTTCTACCATGCACAAACTCCTGATTTTATCCATCATGATATCCATGTCCGCCTGCACCACACCCGAAGGAAGAGCTTGATCTCCTGATTACAGATGCCACAGTGTACACCGTCGATGAAAGCTTTTCCACCTGCACCGCCTTTGTGGTAAAAGACGGCCGTATTGTGGACACAGGTTCGACAGAAGAAATGGAGAAGCGCTACGCTGCCACCACATCCCTCTCCTTAAAGGGAAAATATGTCTACCCCGGATGGATCGATGCCCACTGCCACTTTATGGGTTATGGACTGAATCTGAACGCCGTGGATCTGGCCGGGACCTCCTCGGTGGATGAAATCATAAGCGTGCTGAAGGAATTTCAGAAGACCAACAAAGGCAGCTGGATCACCGGCCGGGGCTGGGATCAGAACGACTGGGAGGTGAAGGAATTTCCCGACAGGCAGATGCTCGATAAGCATTTCCCTGACACGCCCATCTACCTGCGACGCATAGACGGGCATGCCGCCTGGGCCAATACAAAGGCTCTGGAAATGGCCGGGGTCACAGCCAAAAGTAAAGTTGATGGCGGAAGCGTCATCCTGAAAAACGGCCAGCCCAGCGGGGTTTTGATCGACAATGCCATGGAGCTGGTCGGTTCAAAAGTACCCGAAGCCTCAGAAGCGGAACTCGCTCAGGCATTAAAAGGAGCCCAGCAAAATTGCTTCCAGGTGGGCCTCACCTCGGTCCAGGATGCTGGATTACCAAAACATGCAGTACAACTGATTGATAAACTGCACAAAGAAGGAGAACTGAAGATGCGCATCAATGCATGGCTCAGTCCCTCCGAAGAAAACTACAGCCACTATGTGGAGAAGGGCCCCTATCGAACCGACCGCCTTACGGTCAATACCATTAAACTTTTCACCGACGGAGCGCTGGGATCAAGGGGCGCACTGATGATCGAAGAATACTCAGACGACCACGGAAACCATGGTCTGCTGCTCACGCCCATCGACCGGCTCGAAGAACTTTCCAGGCGTGCCTACGAACACAATTTTGCCATCGCCACCCATTGCATTGGAGACAGCGCCAACCGGGAGACCCTGAAAATCTATGCCGACATCCTTGGCGGAAAGAACGACCGGCGCTGGCGCATCGAACATGCCCAGATCATCCATCCAGACGATTTCCACTACTTCGGCGACTACAACATCGTACCCTCGGTGCAATCCACCCATGCCACATCGGACATGTACTGGGCCGACGAGCGTGTGGGAGAGGAAAGGTTAAAGAGTGCCTATGCCTATAAACAACTCCTGGATGAAAACGGCTGGATTCCCAACGGATCAGACTTCCCCGTGGAGCAAATTAACCCCCTCTTTGGTTTCTATGCCGCTGTGGTACGTAAGGACCAGGCCGGTTACCCCGAGGATGGCTTTCAGACTGAGAATGCCATTAGCCGTGAAGAGGCCCTGCGGGCCATGACCATCTGGGCTGCCAGAGCCGCCTTTGAAGAAGACCTGAAAGGAAGCCTCGAGCCGGGCAAGCTGGCCGACTTTGTGGTCACCTCAAAAGACCTGATGACCGCCCCTGAAGCCGAGCTATTCGGTATAAAGGTGGATGCCACCTGGTCGGGCGGAGAGAAGGTCTACAGCAGACAATAAAGGCGCCATACGATATCTGCTTATAGCACCAAAATTAATAGCGACTGAAAAAAGCTTCAGCCGCTATTAATTCTACTGTGTTTTAAGGGATATTTATGATCCTGCCGCCACAGGTGAATGGTGCTCGTGAACCAACTCCCATTTACCCTTGGTTTTAACAAATAACAGAGTAATCAGATTTTCGACTCGTAATTTCTCCATATTCCTTATGCATCAGTATAAAATCTGAGATAAAGGTCAGATTTGCTACGTTTCCATAATACACGGCAACTTTCATAGATCCCTCTTTTGCAGCAAATTGTAAAACTCCACCTTCTACTATGTCTTCGCCAAACAACTGACGTTCATTATGTTCATTCCCCGCATCGTCGAAAACCAGTCCTCCATTAAATTCCACAAACTTGGGACCATAGCCATGATAAGAGATCAGTTCGTCCATATATTCACTGTTATATCCTTTTCCAGCTCCCTCCGTTATAATTCGCCCAATTTCACCAAAGGTTTCTAGAACCGCTTGCTGGGCCTGAGAATATTCATTGTCAACTGCAGCAGATTTGTGAGATAAAAGCACTCTGGGTTTCCAAATGTTTCCTGGGAAGCTACTTCTGCTTCCGGGACTTGCTCATCATCATCCGAACATGCGGTAAAAAGGAAAAATGATGCAATAAGTGCCGGTAATAATACATGTCTTGTTTTCATAATAGTAATCTTTAAGTTTAAAATTGTTTTTTTAACATGCAAGATTACGGCTACAGGCTCAGAGGGACATGTACTATTTTTTCAAAGCTTTGGAGTATGATTGAAAAGTAAAAAATGCTTGTATTATATTTGCATGACAGGCGCAAATTGTCACCTTATAAGTCAGATTTTCTGCTACTTAGACATTGCACTGGGAGCAAATCCAAATTCATCTTTAAAAGCACGGCTAAACCAGGCCGGATCGTTAAATCCAACTTCATAAGCAATTTCAGAAATGGTATCACTGGTAGTTTGAATAAGCTCTTTCCCTCTTTGTAAACGAATTGAACGAATAAAAACTGCCGTGGATTTTCCTGAGATGGCTTTTAATTTTCGATATACCTGCGATTCGCTTAAACCTAACTCATGAGCCAGTTGTACTGCTCCAAAAGAATGATTACTAATATTCTCGTGTATTATTTTTACAACTTTCTGAAGGAATTTTGTTTCGGGATCTTCAACTGCGCTTATTCAGGATAGTACTAAATCCACTATTCTCAAATTTCTTACGCAATTTCGTTCGCGATAAAATTAACTGATCCAGGCGTGTAAATAGTTCTGCTTTTATAAAAGGTTTGGCCAGATAGGCATCAGCCCCGCGCGAGAGCCCGATCAGGCGATCCTGAATTGTTGCTTTTGCAGTAAGCATAATAATTGGAATATGATCGGTTAATTCATCCGATTTCAAAGTTTCGCATACCTCAAATCCATCTTTGCCGGGCATCATTACATCGCTGATAATAATATCAGGAATTCTGTTGCATGCCATTTCAATTCCTTCTATTCCATTTATTGCATGAAGTGATTCATATTTTCCTGCCAAACATTTTTTCAGATAAAATGCAACGTCTTCATTATCCTCTATAATAAGCACAAGTGGTAAATCAGAATCGGTTTTAGATTGCTGTTCGGATTCAGGTGCAGTCGGAGAAGCTCAGTAAATTTGATTCTCCATTTCTATGGTATTTTCCTGCACCAGTTCTGGCTTTATTACTTATGGGAATTGTAATGATAAATGTGCAACCCTTTTTTACTTCGCTGCTTACCTCGATTTTGCCCCCCAAAAGTTCTACAAATTCCTTGCTTAATGCCAGTCCCAGACCTGAGCCTTTTTCCTTACCGGATGATGAATTATTTGCCTGGTAAAAGCGGTCAAAAACATTTTCCATTTCTTCTTCCGACATGCCCGGCCCGTTATCTTTTATCTTTAATACAAAAAGCTCATTTTTTCCTTCTGAAATTCGGTTCAGGTGAACAACTATTTTTCCTTCTGAAGGCGTAAATTTTACGGCATTTGAAAGTACATTGGTAATAATTACGGAAAGTTTTTTTGAATCAAAATCCATCATTAAGCTGGTCAACTTCGGAATAAACCGTAAGATTAATTTGTTTTTTTTCTGCCAGAGAATGGAAACTTTCGCCAAGGTATTTTATAAATGGAATTACGTTGGCCTGTATTAACTTGAGTTCCATATTTCCACTTTCCAACTTTGCCAGATCCAGCATGTCATTTACCAGATGTAAAAGACCATTGCTATTCCGATGAATCATTTCCAGCGATTTTCCGGTATCTTCAAATTGTTTATTTTCGATATCCGATTTTATGGAATCTGTCATTCCGTTGATAACCGTAAGTGGCGTTCTGAATTCGTGTGTAATATTGGTGAATAAGGTATTCTTTAACTGGTCTATCTCTTTTAGTCGATTACTCTCCGACAGGGCCAGTCTCCTTGATAGTTGAAAGCGATAGAACCTGTCGGCAAAAGCAATGGCAAGAGCCAGATAGATCAGATATGCCAGCCAGGTATTCCACCATGCCGGCTTAATGGTAAAGAGAACAGATTCAGCTTGATCACTCCACACACCATCGCTATTGGCAGCCTTTACCTGGAAATTATAGGTGCCGGGCGACAAATTGGCAAATCGAACCGTTCGTTCATGGCCGGCATTTACCCATTTATCATCTATAGGATCGAGTTTGTATTGATAGCTGTTTTTCTCCGGATTGCTATAATGAAGCCCGGTATATTTAAAGGCAATGTCATTTTGTTTGTGAGACAAAATTATTTCATCAGAATATTTACCATTTGCTAAATAATTCTCTTCAGAAATTAATAATTCACTGATAGTTATTTGCGGAGGATAAGGATTACCAACAATCTCATCCGGATGGAAAGAGTATAAGCCATTATTGCCACCTAAATACAAGAGATTATCACTGGCTTTAAAAATCCCTGAGTTGTATCGGATTTTTGGTAAGCCAACAGGGGAGATAAGACCGGTATTAATATCAAATTTTGCGGGTCCTGTCCGGGTATTTATCCAAAATATTCCATTTTCTCCTCTGGTGATATCTACACCATTATCACTTGGCAAACCATCTTTTATTGTGTATTGAACATAGTTTTGGTTTGTTGGATCTAAATGTATCAGGCCCTTTTCCCAGGTACTGATCAATAACCATCCTTTTTCATCAATTAAGAGCTTATACATTTTAAACCCTTTCAAATAGGGCTTAAACTTATTTTCCTTCCGGTCATATAAATATAAAGTTCCCTCACCGGCAAAATCTGATGCCCAAATATCTCCATTTCTATCAATGCGGGTTATATTGAGGAAAACATCACCCGCTGCATTTTCTGATTCTGGTATTTTAAAATGATTAAATGCTGTTTTATCCTTATTTGACCGGAATATGCCACCCGGACCCGTGCCTAACCATAAATATCCCTCACTGTCTTCAACGATACTGTAGGGGGTATAACTAAATCCATCACGTCCATCATCGTTTCGTGTTAATTTAAAATGGGTAAATGTTTCTTTTTCTATGTCCATCCTGTCTATGCCACCATCTCCGGCCTGACCTCCATACGCACCACCATTGCCCAGACCTACCCAGAGTGTTTGCTTATTTTCCTGATAGACAGAACGTACCCAACTATGCCCTATGCTGGTAATATCGTCTTCATTATGAAGATAATTTGTGATTTTTTTGGTTTTTAGATTCATTTTACTCAGTGCTGTTTCCTGAGATTTAACCCATAAGATTCCGGGATTTAAAGGTGATTCGTAGGCAGCTTCCACGTTCATAAAGCTGGTGTTTAAATGATATTTTCGTGCAAACAAATCGCTTTTGAAAAGACCACTGCCCATTCCACCTCCAAGCCATATATTTCCCTGCCTGTCTTCAAAAAGAGCATATAAAACTTCAGGATTTACAAGGTCTAATGAGAAATGTTTGTATGCCCTGTTTGCAGAACTAAAGGAATTTATTCCAGAACCGGTAGTACCAATCCAATAATTTCCTTTTATATCCTGATGTATTAAATTAACGCGGGGATCGTCACCTAAAACTTTTTCAACTGAATAGGGTGCATGCAAATGTTCCGGGTGGTCAGGGTCAAAACTAAGCCTGCTTAATAATTCATTTTTTGGATCATAAATATGAAAGCCTGACTTGTAGGTGCCAATTAATATTTGTCCCTGTCTGATCTTCATAAAGAGCACTAATCCGATTATCCATAAGACTCTGGTAATCTGAAGGGTCGTGTGTAAATTGCTCTACTTTTTCAGTCCCGATGTTATAACGTATGAGTCCCGAATCAGCTTCCTATCCATAAATTATTGTTCTTATCTGCCAGCAGATGATAGACACCATTAAAGTTATTAGCCGTTGAATCGGAAGGACTAAAGTTTATTTCGGTAAAGCTGTCGCTTTCTCTTTCATATCGAAATAAACTACCATTAGCTGTACCAATCCAGATGGTATTGTTTTTATCTTCTGTGATTGAACGAATCTCATTCAGATTATAATTGTCGATTTTAGAAGGATATTAGATACAAACAGTCGCAATCCGAAGAGTATTTACTTAGTCCTGAGACTGCTTCCAATCCATAAATCACCTGCATAATCAACAAATAAACAATGAATATATACATAAGATGCTGATGAGGAATCGCTCCTGGGAATAGCATATTTTTTACCTTCCAATCCATTATATCTTATCAGCCCCAGATTGGTATTCATCCACATATACCCCTGATGATCCTGTGTAATACCATACACATCAAAAACTTCTTCGCCATCAATTTCAATAAATACTTTTTCGAAACTGTTTTCATTGTTTTGATCGCTTTGAGTAAATGCAGCGGCGTGATATGTGAGTATAACAAAACCGATCAGAATTTTCATAATCCCACATTGAATGGCATTTAGCCAGTTTTCCTTGCCGAATAATTTGTTGTGGTAAGTATTAATCATTCATGGTGAATTGAATGGTTTTAAGTCAAAAAGTTAAACAAATGGATGGCGAAATAGTTTTTAATTTTTAGTTTAACGAACTATTGTAATTTTGCAGTCAAATACATAATTCAGCTGGACAGCCCAACATGAAAAGATTAAGAATCTATATTGGATTGTGATTCCCGCACTGATCCTGCAGGGCTGCCCCTTTGGCTATGGCTATAAATACAACACAGGAACCTTTCCCACGGAACCCGTCAATTTCAAAGAAATCAACTCCGAATACGACGACTACAATTCCGACACACCCGTATTTGGGGAAACCTTCCCCCTCTGCTTCTCCTCCAACAGGAATTCAGCAGGCGCAGACTTCGATATTGTATATAAACTCATCAGCATACAGTTTTCAAGAAGCTCCGGCGATTTGAGCATTGTCGAAGAAAAAAATTACAATTATGACGTGGTAAACAGCAACAGAACTCTTATCAGGGCCATAAACAAGATAAACAGCCCCTACGATGAACTGGGGCCCTTCATTATCCCCACAGAAGAAACTTTCTGGGAAGAGGACGGCTATCGCAAGACTTATTTCATGCTCTATTCAAATGAAGAAGCAGGGAAACAGGATATTCGCTTTACCCACAATACCCTCGATGGAACTTATGAAGACCCGCAGCCTGTAGTTGCACTGAACTCGGATGCCCATGATGCCTATCCCAGCTTCAACCCCGACCGTTCGGCCATCTATTTTTGCTCGGACCGCGACGAGAAATTTCGATATTTACAGGGCCAGCTGTGATCCGGACATGGAACTCCTCGAGCTCCTGAACTCAGACTCCCTCCCCATAGAAAAGGACAGCATCCTCTCTTCTGATGGGGATGATAAATGCCCCTATATTGCCCACGGTGATCGGGAATACATCATGGAGGACATTGTCAACAACATGCTGGTATTTGCCTCCAACCGGGAAGGGGGTTTCGGGGGCTTTGACCTATACTATTCGCGCCTTGAAAACGGCTCCTGGACCGAGCCTGTGAATTTTGGCGCCGGAATCAATACAGAATATGACGAATACCGGCCCATCGTAAGGCCCCAGTATAACTTTACCAACGATTTTATGATTTTCTCATCCAACCGCCCCGGCGGTCTCGGGGGCTTCGACCTCTACTATGTGGGCATCCCCGATATTGGTGATCCCTACCACTGGGAAGGTCAATAATCTTTCGATGATTTCGGTGCTTCGATTATCGCTTCTTACTATCTTCTGATAAAGCGAATCCTCTATCATATCTCACACAAAACATGTTCTATCTACCTATTAAGCATAAGTTAATAAGTGGCTAGTAAATATCCCTAAGGAATATTTACTAGCCTGTTATTCATCTATATAGTTAATAGCAGGATAGTAAATGTTTTTCGCCCTTTTATTCCTCATCAATATCCTTACCAACACTACAGACCCGGGAAGGGATGGGACCTGGACTTCTGAAAATGAAGTTCGCACCCACAGAAGCGATGCCCCACGACCACTGGGAAATCTGGAGGGCGTATTCGGCATAGATGAAGGTGTCCCGGCCCACGCTGAAGCCAATATTCACCGGGAGCCAGGCCCTGAAGCGTACAGAGCTGTCCATGGTGGGATCATAGTTGATATCGAAGTCCAGTCCGCCCGAAAGACTGATGTCGTAGTTCAGCATGTAGGTGAACAGACCGGTGAGATCCATCCCCACATTATCCCAGTAATGCAGGCCGCCAATTACCGAAACATAGGTGAACCTGGCCTCATAAAGCAGGTACTGGATGTCGGCACCGATAAAGGGCTTGCCACCCGCCACATAAATGATTTTGGCATTCACATCCAGGCTATAATTGATTCCGTATCCCCCACTCACCCCAATGGCCAGGGCACCTGACCGGTCCTCATCCACCCCGATGCTGCGGATCCCCACATTGTCGTTATTAAAATACCAGGCAGGGGTCACACCCAGGCTGAAGGAGCGCTCTGGCAGGGTCTTGGCAAAGTTCACCACCTGGCCGGAAAGCCCGGTGGGAATCATCAGAAAAATCACACAAAGTATCCCCAGCAGAACAGCTGGACGAAAACCAGGATGAAGGAGGGTTAAGGGGCATCTCATGAAACAAAGATCGCTAAAAAACGATCTCCTTTCCCATATAGAAATCAAGAATTTTCGAATAAAATATCAGGACAAAGCGAGAGCTAATCATCTCGGAGGATGATTCAAAAAGCTGCCGCCGTGCCTGCTGCAACTCCAGTGCAGTTCCTGTTCCCACCCTGAAGCGTTCCTCGGCAAAACGGTAGGCCTCCTCACTGTTGGCCACAGCTTCCTGGGCCGCTATGTATGAATCCAGGGCTGAAATGGCTTCCGTATGATATTGCTGGATGTCCTTCTGAAGCTCAAGAAGGGTGTTATCGTGCTGGTATTCTGCATCCTGCAGGTTTAATTTGGCCTTTTTGATATTGGTCTGAACCTGCCAGCGGTTAAAGAAGGGAATCTGCAGCCCCATGGACACCTGCTTATACTGGTTGTTCTGGACCTGTTCAGTCACGGGATAATCCATGGTGGGATTGCCGGGATCGGGATCCAGGGGATTCACAAGACCGTCGCTGTAGTTTGACCAGAGCAATCCGCGGGCATATATTCTTGGAGATCGCTGTCCCTGCTGCATGGCCAGGTAACGCTCCTGGGCTTCGATGCCGAATTCCCCGCTCTTAACCTGGGGAAGAAAATTAAGGGCATATTCATATACCGAATCCAGGGAAGGGATATCATCCAGTGAAGGCTCCGGAAACTCAGGTTTTTCAATATCAAATTCCACCTGCCCTGTAATATTCATCAGGTGCATCAGGTTAAGCCTGGAAATTTCCCTGGCATTGATGGCCTGGGTCTGGACAAGTTTCACATCCGAAAGCTGGGCTTTCACTTCCAGGAGCTTGCCCCTGGACTCATTGCCCACCTCCACCAGCTGCTCCATGCGTTCCACCTGCTGGGCAGTCACCTCAACATTCAGCTTTGCCACCTCCACCAGCTCATCATTACGCAGCAGGTTCAGGTAATTGGTCATCACGTTCAGCATAAGGTCATTCTCCATGGCCTCAAAGTCCTTCATATTCATCAGGTAGGTGGCCTTGCTCATCTTCATATTATTCAGATTCTGAAGACCGTCGAATACCACAAGATCACTCTGCAATCCCAGGTCACCCTGGCTCACATTGGTATTCACCCACTGATAGGTTCCGCGGTCAAGTACACGACCTGACCCCAGCTGGTGATCGTAGGATCCGTTCAGGTTGGGCAGGAGGTTCAGCTTGCTTTGTTTCACATCCTGATCGGCCGATTGCAACATCAGCTCCTGCCTTTTCATATTCAGGTTGTACTGTATGGCATAATCCACACATTTATCCAGCGTCCAGAGCGAGTCGGCCTGGGCGATCAGACCGGTTGCCCCCATTGCGGCTAGAATGGCTATTATCAAAATTTTTTTCATGGCATGGCGCTTAACGGTTATACTTCAGGATCAGTTTATCATGGTCAGCGTAATTCTGGTAGGAAGAAACAATCACCTTCTCACCCGGCTCCAACCCGGCAAGTACCTCGTAGTACCTGGGATTCTGACGACCAATGCTGATATCCCTTTTCTCGGCAAACTCACCCGAAGGATCCACCACGAATACCCATTGTCCACCTGTGGTCTGATAAAAACCACCCTTGGTAAGCAAAACACCCTCCTTGGATTCACCCAGCTGAAGCCTGATCCTGGAAGTCTGACCGATGCGAATCTGCTCGGGCCTGTCCTCGGTAAAAACCATGTCGACGGCAAAGCGGCCGCCCTGAACCTCGGGATATACTTTTTTGATCACACCGGTATAGGGCGTGGAAGCAAAATCACATTCACCGGTCAGACCGCGCGTCACCCTGGCAATATAATGTTCATCAATGTCAACCCTCAGCTTATAAGAATCGAGTATGTTGATGGTCCCCACCCGGTTTCCATAGGTCACCACTTCTCCTATTTCAGGATTCAGCGATGCAAGCTCACCATCGGCTGAGGCTTTAATATTAAGCTTATCCATTCGTCGCTGTATGATCACCATACTCCGCTCCATGCTCTCCACCGATTTCTCAAGGGAAGCGATCTGAATGGAACGGTAAATGGAGTCATTTCGGTAGTTCAGCACCATCAGTTCAAGGAGCTCCTTGGAAGAAAGATAATTCTCCCGGGACTGGTCAAACTCTTCCCTGGAAATGTGTTCCTGCTCGCGCAGCACCTTGTTATTTTCATACATCCGCTCGGCCTGAATCACAGAAGTTTCAAGCTGAATGATCTGTTGCTTATATGAGAGCCTGGTCTGGTCCATCTGCAGGCGGGCAGTTCGTAATTCGTTGATGGCCCTTACAACCTGGGCTTCACTGTTGGTAATCTCCAGTAAGAGGTTGTCGTTACTCAAACGTAGGATCACATCCCCCTTTTTCACCATATTGCCCTCTTCAATAAGGATTTCCTCCACCCTTCCGCCTTCCACAGCATCCAGGTAAATGGTGGTAATGGGCTCCACGGTTCCCTGAACAGTGATGTAGTCCTGGAATACATCCTGCTTAACTTCCTCTATTGTGATTCTTGATACTTCAACATTGTATTTGGAGCTCTTGTCCCCAAAAATAATGATCGCCACCACCGCAATCATAAGTGCACCAAAGAGGATGTACCAAATATTCTTCTTGGTAATGCCCCTTTTTTTCTCAAGGGTCCTGTCCATTCCAGCCAAATTGTCCATAAATCAAATTTTGTAAGTTACCCCGTATTTATGCTACTATTATGCCAAAGAAAGCAAAATTTTGATAACCACAGGCTTAGAGAGAATTCGCTATTTTGATCCTGGAAAAATGTGTCCGGTTTTGAGAAGGCTGTGTACGATATCGAACATTTCACAGAGCTTAAATGTTATAGATTATGTAGAAAAACATTGAATGATAATGATTTGAAAGCAAAGGCATCCTTTTTGCAATATCATCCAGTTAAATGACAATAATCTGAATCAAATGGAAGAAAAAATCGGCAGAATCCTGGCTGTGGATGACAATGAAGACATCCTGTTTGCACTGAAGCTTTTGCTTCGTCCCCATGTGGAAATTATTGAAACCCTTACCGGTCCTGAGCGCCTGGCCGAGATGATGAAGAAGCAGGACTGGGACGTGATCCTCCTGGACATGAACTTCACCAAGGACGCCATCAGCGGACAGGAGGGCTTTGACGCCCTCTCGGAGGTTCTGGAGATTGATCCCCAGGCGGTGGTGGTCTTTATTACTGCCTACGGGGATGCAGAGAAAGCGGTGAAGTCCATTAAGATGGGTGCCACCGACTTCATCCTGAAACCCTGGCAGAACGAAAAAATCCTGGCCACCATCAACTCGGCCATCAGTCTGCGCCGGACCCGCCTGCAGGCACAGAATCTGAAGATGAAGCAGCAGGAGATTTCTGCAGTTCTGGATCAGCCCTACACCGATTTTGTGGGACAATCACCCGAAATGTACGAGGTATTCAACACCATTAAGAAAGTGGCTGCCACCGACGCCAATGTCCTGATCCTGGGGGAAAACGGGACCGGGAAGGAACTCGTGGCCAGGGCGCTCTACAGGCACTCCCTGCGAAAGGACGAGGTATTTATATCGGTCGACCTGGGATCCATTCCCGAGACCCTTTTCGAGAGCGAGCTTTTCGGTCATGAAAAGGGCGCCTTTACCGATGCCCATAAAATGAAGCAGGGCCGCTTCGAGATTGCCTCCTCCGGAACCCTCTTCCTGGATGAGATCGGCAACCTCACCTACCCCCTTCAGTCCAAACTTCTCACGGTACTGGAACGCCGGGAAATCATGCGCGTGGGATCCACCAAGACAGTCCCCATCGATGTGAGGATGATCTGTGCCACCAACAACAATATTCATCAGGATGTGGCAGAAGGAATTTTTCGGCAGGACCTGCTTTACAGGATCAATACCGTGGAAATTCACCTGCCGGCCCTTCGTGACCGGACCGGTGATGTGCCCCTCCTGGCAGACCATTTCCTGAAAATCTACAGTCGGAAATACCGCAAGCCCATACGCAACATCCAGTCCTCGGCCATCAAGAAACTGAATCATTACAACTGGCCGGGAAATGTAAGGGAACTTCAGCACGCCATCGAAAGGGCTGTGATTATGTGCGAAGGCAGCAGCCTGGGACCCGATGATTTCATTCTTACCTCCGCCGTAAAAAGCAGCGGCGGACTGGAACTGGACACTTATAACCTGGAAGACATTGAAAAAACCATCATTGAAAAGGTACTTAAAACCAACCAGGGAAATGTAACCCAGGCCGCTACGCAATTGGGCCTGACAAGAACATCCCTTTACAGGAGAATGGAAAAACATGGCCTTTAAACAATTCCGCTTTAATATTATCCTCAGGGTATTGCTGCTCACAGCCACCTGCCTGGCGCTTTTTATCACACTGAGCTCTGCCTATACCTTCACTCCTCTCCTGGTGGCGGGACTGATCATTTACCAGGTATGGTCAATGATCAGGTATGTGGATCGCACCAACCGCGAGCTGGCCAGCTTTCTGGAAAGCATCCGCTATTCCGAATTTACCCGGTCATTTCAGATTTCCGACAGCTCCTCTTCCTTCAATGAGCTGAATACCGCCTTTAATGATGTGATGAAGGATTTTCAGCAGGTAAGGTCCGAGCGGGAAGAGCATTTTCAGTATTTACAGAGCATCGTGCAGAACATCGACATCTCCATCCTGGCCTACCAGAGAGACGGAACCGTGGAGATGATTAATCCTGCTGCGAAAAAACTCTTCCAGGTAAATACCCTGAAGGACATCAATAAACTCAGAAGCCTAAGCGAGCAACTGGCCAATACACTTCTTGCCATGAACCCGGGGGAGAATAAACTGGTGAAGGTGCAGGATGAGGAAGACATTCTGCAGCTGGCCATTTATGCCACCGAGTTTAAGGTGAAGGAAAAGGTGATCATGCTTACCACCATTAAAAACATCCAGAGCGTTCTGGAGGAACAGGAGACCGCTGTCTGGCAGAAGCTGATCCGGGTACTGACCCATGAGATCATGAACTCCATCGCCCCCATTTCTTCACTGTCCTCCACCATCGAGTCCATGCTTAAGCCCTATACCACAGGAGAAAAGAGCGCACCGGAAATCGACCTGGAAACCCTGAATGAAATCAAGGGGGCCCTTCAAACCATCAATAAAAGGAGTACCGGACTGATGAATTTTGTGGAGACCTATCGCAGTCTGACCAAGATTCCGACCCCCAATTTCGAGGTCATTTCCATGAAGGAGGTCATCGGGAACGTACATACCCTCATGAAGAAGGAAGTGGAAGAGAAAAAAATATCCTTCACCTTCGAATGCGAACCCGAGATCATTGAGCTCCATATTGATGAAAAACTGATTGAACAGGTCCTGATAAACCTGGTGAAAAACTCGCTTCAGGCCCTGGAGGGCTGTAAAGACAGTAAAATCCATATACGAGGCTACTACAATAAAAGGGGCCGGCCCTCCATACAGGTAAGCGACAACGGACAGGGAATTCTGAAGGATGTGATTGACAGGATTTTCATCCCCTTCTTCACCACCAAGAGAAGCGGTTCCGGAATCGGACTGAGCCTTTCCCGTCAGATACTGCGCCTGCATGGAGGATCCATAACCGCCCAGTCGGTTCCCGACAAAGAGACCACCTTTACCATGACATTCTAGGATAATTTCAGTATTTTTCGTCTGAAATGATCGCAAGCTTATCCCAATCCAGACCGGCTTTCCCATTGAGAAGCTTAATGAGCCTATGCCTGGTTGCTTTAATGCTTACCCCCATGCAGGCCCAGCCTAAAACCTATCTGAAAACCTATCTGAACCTGGAAGCAGGTCCTCACTGGAGTATGATTCAGGTGCAGGATCCGGGTCACTATTTTGAGAAGGTCTCTGCCCCCGGCGCCATTTCGGGCCTAAGCATTGAACAGGAAATTATTCCGGAGCTGTCCATTAGTACCGGTGTCTACTTCCAGCAATATAAAACGGGAATCTCCATGGAGGACAGCCGCAGGTTCCAGGCCCAGTCGCCCTCTTTTTCTGCCATCATGATCCCCCTGAGGGTACAGTACAGGATACAGCCCACCGAATATCCCCTGAGTTTTTCACCCCGCCTGGGGTATATGTACAGCATGAACACCCTTCCGGATGAACTTTTTTCCATAATGAGGTGATATCGGCCCCGGACGGAACGGCATTCTCCTATGCTCACAATCAAAGCAGCGATGAGCCGGGCAAGCACATGCTGGAACTGGGGATGAGCCTGGGATACAGATTTTCCGGACTATGGCAGGTCTCCCTCTCCTTCTCCTACCTCTCGGGGGCCATCAGCAAAACTTCCGCCCTTGCCACCCTGGATTATACCGACCAGCAGGGGAACTCCTACCCGGCAAATTATTCTTCCATGGGCAATGCCATATACAGCACCCTCGCCCTGAATATGCCCCTTAGCAACTTGTGGCAGATGCGTGACTACAGAATTCGCTCACGCATAGAGAATTCCACCTGGGAAGGAAAAGCGGTGGAACGAAAGGGTGAGCTATATGTGGGCGGTGAAGTGGGAGCCCTGTGGCGACTATTTTATGCATCCAACCCGGCCATGGGTCCGCGCCCCATGGAGGGTCGGGGGCTCTTTTCATATGCCAATCTGCACACGGGCATCTATGCAGGTTACATGGTGGCCTCGGAGCTGGGAATCGACCTGGGACTCATCTACCAGCGATCAAGCAATTTTTACTCCCTGATGTTCGACCATGAAGTGGACTTCAGCGGAAAGGTCACTGCTCCCATGTACCTGGAAATTCCCTTACGTTTCAGGTATTTTTTCGATCTCCATAAGCAAAGACTATTTGCAGTATTATATGGCGGTCCCTCCCTGCTCACCCAATTCTCCTCAGGGGCTTACGAAGGACCCTCCGGCGATCTTAACTATACTGAGCCGGCAGACCAGGCCACAAGAGCAGCCACCGTTTCCTCCCAGGCCGAACGACTGTCCTATCTACGCCCCCTGCTGAGAATGGGCACAGGGGTGGAGTACCTGCTACCCATTTCTTTGCCCATGTATGTCACAGCCTATGTGAACTACATGCAGGGTTTTATGGCTGCCGAGAGGGTGGATATCACAGCGGATCTGGCCGGGGGACCCGTAGAGGGAACTCTCGAATACCATGGAAGCGGATGGAGCTTTGATGTGGGCATAAAAATACCCATGAGTTTTGATGACAGGCAAAACTGCGTCCGCCTCACCCGATAAAAAGGCAATAATAACAAATGGTACGCAACCAGCAGGGGCTCAATTGCGTCTATAAGATAGTAGAACCGAGGCGAAGCCGAGTTCACGAAAGCGAATCGGAGAAAGCGGAGAAAGCCAACCTGGAAAAAAAAGTCGAAAGAAAGAAAATAAGATAAACAGGAAAACATGAAAAAGAACCTCATTTTTGTACTGGCCCTGCTTACAGGACTTTTCTCCCTGAACTCCTGTAATCAGGTCGAGGAAAAAGGGCAACTCAGTCTCGGACTGGAGATGATGGATGAAAGTTTGCAAAAGGCTGCTGTAAGCAACGAGCATCTGACCACCGCCCTGATCACCATCCTTTCCGAGGACGGATCCCTGGTAATGGATAAAGAGCCTGTGGAACTCATCAGGTTCGGGGATGCAGTGATGACCCGCTCCATGAAACTTCCTGTGGGCGGATACATCCTCAGCGAATTTATGCTCACCGACTCTTCCGGAGTTGTGCTCTGGGCCACACCCAGGGAGGGTTCCCGACTGGAGAACCTGGTTCAAAAGCCCCTTCCCACGCATTTTAGAATTCAGCCCAACGAAACCAGCTCCCTGCGCCTGCAGGTAATCCGGGTGGGATCATACACCCCGGAGGACTTTGGCTATGCCCGGTTTAATATCGATTTTGTGGAGCGCTTCTGCCTGAAGGTGGCCTATACACAGCGCTGTCCCACATGGGAATACGACTCTCTTATGGGCACCCGACGGAAACATGATTGCCCTTTTATGAGTCGAGAATCAGGGTATTTCTCTACGATCGCCTTGTACTGGACGAGCCCATGTATCCCGGGGAAAATAAATATGCCCTTCCCATGGTTGACGGACGCTATGTTGTGGTGGCAAAGGGATGTGACGGCTCTACCATCTTCAAGCAGGATTTCAGCCTGAGAGAACTGGGGCAGTTCAGGTGTAATTCCGATTTCCCGCCCCTGATGATTCCAGGTAACACGGACCCCGACATTGTGATTACCCCCGAGGGGATTTATGATGCGCAAATCAAACAGGGCCTCTTTGGTAAGTTTGAGCCGCCCCTGGACTTTTTTATGGACAGCACCCAGAACACAGATGACTTTTTTGTGAGGGATCTCCATATTTTCCCCTACCACGTGATGGATTCCATCTATACCTTTGCCCCGGTTAACTGCTACATTCATCCGGATATGATCATGGAAGAACCGCTGGTCCGGGTAAGAAGCAATTCGGAGGGATATTTCCAGGTGGAACTCAGGGCAGGTGAATACCTCTACATGGTTAAAACCGAGGAGGGCTATTACATTGATGCCTTTGTAAGCTCGCACAGACCCGGTTATGTGAGAATTTATCCCGAGAAAGTCACCCATCTGTTTATCAGCCTGATGGACTGCTCCATGTGGATGTAGGCAGCATCCTTAAGAAATCAACGGGTTTTTCTATCTTTGGAGAAACCCGTTTTTTTATGTCCCAAGAGTCCCTGCACGATAGCTATTCCCGGAGAATTTCCCGCTTTCAATCTGCTGCCGATCGCCATTCCCGCATCATGAACTGGCTCTCCATTGTGCGCCTGCTTTCCCTGATTGCTTTTTTCTGGTTCATCGTACTGGCCGTAAAACATGAGAACCCGCTCTTTTATGCGGGTATGGGAGCCATGCTGGTGCTTTTCCTCTTCATGGTTAAGCGCTATAATTTTCAGATGGACCTGAGAAACCTGAACAGGGGGATCCGGGCCCTGAACCAGAAGGAAATCTCCTGCCTTAAACACGAATTTATGGACTACGCCGACGGAAGGGAATTTGCCGATCCGGCACATCCCTGGTCCCATGACCTGGACATATTCGGAAGGGGTTCACTCTACCAGTACCTTAACCGCACCTCCACCCTCAAGGGCAGGGCCCTGCTGGCGGAGGCCCTCACCACCGAACCTGCCGGCCCGGAAGCGATAAAAAAAAGGCAGCAGCTTCTGGGCGATCTGAAAAAAAGAATCGATTTCAGGCAAACCTTCACAGCAAGGGGTGAAATGTTTTCTGAGAACGAGGATGACCTGCCGGGAATAGAAAAATGGCTCTCCAGTGAGGCCTATATTGTGAAACGGAAGTGGCTCTTCTACCTCGCACTGGTCATGAGCGCCCTGAGCCTGGGCAGCATCACCTATGGCATTATTGTCCCGGGTGGCGCCAGCCTGCTTCTGCCCGTGCTCCTCTTTAACTTTGCCTTGCTGTCACCCTTCATTGCCCGAACCAACCAGTACCAGGGCTCCATCTCCAAAAAGCATGATCTCCTGCAGGGTTATGCACTTTTGCTGGATCTGATTGCTGATACCCCCTTTGAAAATGAGGATCTAAAGACCATGCAGAGCGGGGCAGCCGAGGGAATGAAGGAGGTAAAAAAGCTCTCCAAACTGATCAGCTGGTTCGACCAGCGCCTCAACATGCTGCTGGGAGTGGTTTTAAACGGGCTCTTCCTTTTCGACTTCATCATGCTCCACCTGCTGGAGCAATGGAAAATAAAAAACCGGGATAAGATCCTGGAATGGATCAGGATCACAGGCCAGGCCGATGCCATGATCAGCCTCTCGGGTTTTGCCTGGAACCATCCGGACTACATCCTGCCCACGGTTGAAGAAAAGCAGGGTCCCCTGGAGCTAAGCGGACTGGGCCATCCCCTGATTCGCCCCGACAAAAGGGTGGACAACGACCTGTCCATCCATGATGAGCAGGTGGTGATTATCACCGGTGCCAATATGGCAGGCAAGTCCACCTTCCTCAGGGCCATTGGGATTAATACCGTACTGAGCTATGCGGGCTGTCCCGTTTGCGCCACAAAATTCAGCATGGGCTTCATGGGCCTTTTTTCCAGCATGCGAACCTCTGATTCGCTTGCCGACGAGGAGTCCTATTTCCTGGCTGAAATTAAAAAGCTGGCACGCATTGTTTCCCGCATGGAAGATGGCCAGCCCCTGCTGATCCTGCTGGATGAGGTGCTGAAAGGAACCAATACCACCGATAAAAAACGGGGTTCGGTGGGACTCATTCATCGCGCACTCCCCTACCCGGTGAAATGTTTTATTGCCACCCATGACCTGAGCCTGGGCGAGCTGGAAAAGGAACTTCCCGGAAAGGTGATCAACTATTGTTTCGAAAGTTATATCGAAGAACTGAAGCTGAGCTTTGACTATACCATCCGTAAGGGGATTGCCACCAATATGAACGCCTCCTTCCTCATGAAACAGATGGGGATCATGGACTAAATAGAAGGAATGCAGGAAGCAGCCACAGACATTTCCGCCATTGAAAGAATCATCACCGGTTTTTCAGACCTGGCCTGGGGAACACCCCTCCTGGTCCTCCTGCTGGGCGGCGGACTCTTCTTCCTCATTTACTCCAGGCTGCTGCCCTTCCGGTATTTCAGACATGCCATAGCCATACTCCGGGGGAAATATGATAATCCCGACGAACCGGGCCAGATCAATCACTACCAGGCACTGTCCACCGCCCTGGCAGCCACCGTGGGTATGGGAAACATCAGCGGGGTTGCCCTGGCCATTGCCATGGGTGGTCCGGGTGCCATCTTCTGGATGTGGGTTTCTGCCCTGCTGGGTGTGACTACCAAGTACTTTACCTGTACCCTGGCAGTGATGTACCGGGGGCGGGACAGCAAGGGTGAGCTACAGGGTGGTCCCATGTATGTGATTGTGGAAGGATTGGGCAAGAACTGGAAACCACTGGCCGTCTTTTTTTCCCTCATGGGCATGATCGGGGTGCTTCCCATGTTCCAGGTGAACCAGCTAACCCAGATCGTGCGCGATGTGGTACTGATCCCCAATGGAGTGGCCGCAGGATTTGGCACTGACCTGGCCAGCGGCCTGGTGGTGAGTGTGCTGGTGGGACTGGTGATCTTTGGTGGCATTAAACGGATCGGAAAGGTAACGGGCAGAATGGTTCCAGTAATGGTTATCCTTTATGTGATTTCGGTCCTGATCATCATCTTTACCCAGCCGGATAAAATACTGCCCAGTTTTGCATTGATCTTCAGGGATGCCTTCAGCGCCAATTCCGTGATGGGCGGCGCGCTGGGCGCACTGATTATTACAGGAGTCCGAAGGGCAGCCTTTTCCAATGAGGCAGGCATCGGAACAGCTCCCATGGCCCATGGGGCGGCCAAGACCAACGAACCGGTCCGCGAGGGACTTGTGGCCATGCTGGGACCGGTTGTGGATACCATAATCGTCTGCACCATGACAGCCCTGGCCCTGATTATAACCGGGGTATGGAATATGGGCGAATCCGACGGGATTACCCTCACAGCCGATGCCTTCGAAAGTGCCATGCCCGGGGTGGGTGCTTATCTGCTTACCATCTGCGTTTTTGTATTCTCCCTTTCCACCATGCTTTCCTTCCCCTATTACGGAACCAAGTGCTACTCCTTCGTCTTCGGGGCAAAAAGCGCTCAGCTCTACAAGTGGTTCTATATCATCACCATCCCCCTGGGGGCTACGGCCACACTGGGCACCGTGGTGGGCATCTTCGATGGAGCCTATGCCCTGATGGCCTTCCCCACCATGATCTCTGCCCTTCTGCTTTCACCCTCTGTGATCAGGGCTTCAAAGGATTACTTTAAGCGACTCAAAGCAAGTAGAAATGCCTAAACTTATTTCCCAAAAGGCCCTGGCATGGACCCGGTCAAATGCCATCATCCTGGCCTTTACCTTTGTTAAGCTGCTGGCCCATCTTCTGACAGCCACCACCTATGGCTTTCAGAGGGATGCTTATCTTTACCTGGCCCAGTCGAAACATCTCGACTGGGGCTATTTCAGCACACCACCGCTTCTGGCCTTCATTACCCGGATTCACACAAGCATCTGGGGCGATTCCCTGCTGGCCGTAAGACTGCTGCCAGCCCTGGCTGGAGCCCTCAGTATTTATATTGTGGGATGGCTGATCAAAGAGCTGAAAGGCGGACCCAGGGCTCAGATCATTGGCCTTAGCGCCTACCTGCTATCACCGGCTTTTCTGCGACCGGCAGTTCTCCTGCAACCGGTTATTTTCAACCATCTCTTCTGGCTGCTTGCGGCCGTGGTGATATTCAGGATGATCCGGAAGCAGGATCCCAGGCAGATTTTGTGGATGATACCCGTACTGGGACTGGGATGGCTCAATAAATACTCCATTATATTTTATGGCCTGGCCCTCCTGGCTGCCCTGCTCATCTCATCCCAGAGGAAAATGCTTTGGTCAAAGGCCCTTCCGCTTACCCTGGCCGGTGGTTTCCTTTTGATTCTTCCCAACCTGATATGGCAGTATCAGCATATGTGGCCGGTGCTCTCCCACATGAGCGAGCTCCAGGAAACCCAGCTGGGAAATGTGCTGCTCAAGGACTTCCTCTTTGCCCAGATTTTCATGCACCTGCCTGCCCTGCCGGTTTGGCTCGGTGGACTGATCTGGCTGATTTTTAAACGGGAACACAGGAAATACAGGGTATTTGCCTGGGCCTTCCTTCTTACCCTGCTGCTGATCATTGTGCTCAGGGGGAAATTCTATTATACCATTGCGGCCTATACCATGCTGGTGGTTTTTGGGGCACTGGCCTGGGAGAAATGGGCAGCACCTCCCCGGGGCTACCTGCTGTTAGTCCTGCTGGCTTTGATCCTCCAGATGGGGCTTTTTGTTCTACCCTTCAGTCTGCCCGTGTATAAGCCCGATCGTATGGTGAAGTATGACCACAAGCAGTTGGGACGCGGACTGGAAGTAATGCTTAAGTGGGAGGATGGAGAGGTGCATGATTTGCCCCAGGACTATGCCGACATGGTGGGCTGGGATGAGCTGGGCAAAAAAGTCTGGGATTTTTATGCCTCACTCCCTGATTCAGTTCAGATGAGAACCCTTGTTTATGGTGAGTTTTATGGCCGTGCGGGGGCCATGGATTATTTCAGGCCTGAAGCCTCCTTCCCTGAAGTTTACAGCTTTAATGATGCCTTTATGGAATGGATCCCCCGGCACCCCGATATGGATCACCTGATCTATGTGGGTTATTCAGACCGCATCGATCTCTATTTCAGTGAACACATCCGGGTGGGTGAAGTGGAACACCCCCACTTCCGGGAGCGCGGACTCCCCATTTATTTCGGGAGCCATCCCACTGCCAAACTTTACGAGGATTGGGAAGAAGCCTGGCAGGGAAGCAGGGGCCGGTTCAGCCGCAAGTAGCCGCAAGCAGCCGCAAGTAGCCGCAAGCAGGCTTGAACAGTTAAAAAACTATTGTAATTTCTGAAGAGATCTTTGTAACTGTCTGACCGTAGCCGGTCGGGCCAGGATGGTCCGTTTCCGGTCCACCAGGAAGAAGCTTGGTGTGGCATAAATCTGATACCTGGAAGCCAGCAAGCCCTGCCAGCCCTGGCTTTCATAAACGGAGATCCAGGGCATAGGGTCTTCTGTAATATAGCTTTCATAAAGCGAGGCCGAGCTATCGATGGAAATGGCCAGCACTTCAAATTCGGGACGCGTGTTCTCCAGGTATAATTGCTTCAGCCGGGGCATCATTTCCCTGCAATGACCACAGGTGGAAGACCAGAACATCACCAGGGTATAGGGAGATGACATCTCAGAAAGGGTATAACTTTGCCCTTCTGAATCCCGCACCGTAAAATCGGGTGCAAGCGCTCCCACTTTCATTTTCCTGTAGCCCTCCATCCGTGCCTTGACCAGCTCTGTCATATCCGACTCGCAGGATTTATCCATATAGTTTTCAGTCAGGTGAACTTGTACCTGCTCCATACCCAGCAGCTCAAAGCCCTGAAGCAAAAAATCAAAGATAAAGGGATATAGTTCAGGATGCGGGGGTACATGCATCATGATCTGATCAACCGCCTCCATAAAAGCCTCCTCCTGCTCCTCCATGCTAAGGGTGTCGACCCGGTAAAGGGAAAGATAGTCCACGATCCTGAAGGGGTAAACCGGTGCATATAGCAGTCCCGCATCCTCAATGGGAGCCAGGTCGAAAAAATGCTGTTTCAGTTCCTCGATCCGCTCCCCGTGGGTCAGGGAGCCACTTACCATGGGGGATCGAAAGGCAGACATGATGCGTGTGGCATAAAGCTCTGGATAAAGCAGGTTCAGGGAGTCCATAAAGTTTGATCTGCGCTCCTGCAGCTCCTCGTAATTTTGCGCTGCCCGGACAGTGCGTTCATCTTCAGGCTCAGCCCCCGACAGGTGGGGGTATAATTCGCTGAGCAGATCTTCATAGGCAAGCTGGAAGGCCATGAACTCAAGGTAGACCTGGTTCTCAGTGGAACTTTCAAAGGAAGGAACGGGACCCTGCTCATCCACTGAAACATTCAGAGTCAGGTCTTCCCGGTTATAAATAAACTCCACAAAGTGGTTTTCACTGCGCACTCCCTGGTATTCATCCGAAAAAAACAGGCGGTAGACCCCGGCCGGACTTTCTTCTGAAAGCATAAAAAGAAAGGAACCTGAGCTGCTCCGAAGGCTGTCCACTATGCTGAATCGATCGCCATAGTAAGAAGCCAGAAGAACCTTACCCGGAGCAAGATGCTCAATACTTCCCTGGATCAGGTAGGGCTGTGCATATGCCGGAACTGATAAGAGGCTCATAATACCCACATATACAAACAACTGTCTAAGGGTCATACCGCTGCACTCATTTTAAAGTCTGTGAAATTAGTAATTTATCCATACCTCTATAGGAAATTCTGTCACTATTCTGCTCCGAATATCCCATTTTTAAAACCATATCCGGGGATTCTCCTACCTTTGTATCATGGATTCAAATAAAAAAGAGGCTGGCCCGTCCTGGGTTAGCATCATTCGTAAATATAACCAACCCGATACCCGAAAAAGTATCTGGCAGATCATAAATTCTCTGGGACCCTATCTGATTTTATGGCCTGTTATGTACTGGTCGCTGGGCATTTCTTACTGGCTCACCCTGGGCATCTCAGTACTGGCAGCAGGTTTCCTGGTCAGGATTTTTATCATTTTTCACGACTGCGGACATGGCTCATTTTTTAAATCTGCCCGAACCAGCAGAATCGTGGGAACGCTTATGGGAGCACTGGTTTTTACGCCCTACGACCGCTGGCACCGAAGTCATGCTGCACATCACAGCACAGTGGGCAACCTGGATAAAAGGGGGGATGGGGATGTATGGACCCTGACCAGTGAAGAATACCGCTCCAAAAGCCGTGGACAGCAACTGTTTTACCGCATGTACAGAAATCCCATTATGCTCTTCTCATCGGGCCCGTACTTCTGTTTACCGTCTGGTTCCGTTTTAATACAAAGAGGGCCAGCCGGAGTGAACGCTGGAACCTTTACCTGGTGAACCTGATTATTCTGGTTTGGTGTGTTGGACTGAGCATGCTAATGGGCTGGAAGGCTTTTCTGATGATCCAGCTTCCGGTCATCTTTATGGCCACTGCGGCAGGATCCTGGCTGTTTTATGTACAGCACCAGTTTGAGGATGTCATCTGGAGTAATAATGAAGAGTGGGATTACGAGAAAATGGCCCTGCATGGAAGCTCCTTCCTGAAAACCCCCAGGATCATACAGTGGTTCTCCGGTAATATCGGCTTCCACCACATCCATCATCTGGGACCAAAGATTCCCAATTACAACCTGGCCCGCTGCCACAAGGAAAATTCCATGTTTTCATCCATCAAGCCGGTTACCATTGGCATGGGACTTCGGACCATGAAGTTCAGGCTCTGGGATGAGAATATGGGTCGCCTCATTTCATTCCCCTTATTCAAAAGAAGTTCGGCCACCTGATGGGGAAAAAGAAGGAAAAGAAAAAAGCTTCCGGCATCTCATGGCTAAAGTTGCTTCTTGAGCTTCTGGTGGTCTTTGCCGGCGTTACCGCCGGTTTTTTGCTGAACAATTTCAGGGAAGAGAAGGTAGGCAGGGAGGTTGAAAATATCTACCTTGAAAACCTGATGATTAATCTGACCGCCGACTCCAGCGAAATTGCAAATCACATTAATGCCAACAGGAACAATGTGGAGGTGAGCAAAAGAGCAGTTGAAAGCTTCAGGGAAGCTGGCATAAGTCCTGAGCTGGCCCTGGAAGCACTCTCGGTGATGGTCACTTACAACGACATCTCTCTTCAGGATGCGACTTACCAGTCCATTGTGGGAAGCGGAAACCTGGGCATGATCAGCGACATAGAATTCAGGATGCAACTGATTGCCTATTACCAGTTTCTGGACCAGGTTCGTACTGTGGAAACCGTGCATAATGACTACATTAGCTCCTACGTACTGCCCTTTGTGATGAAAAATATGGATATGACAGCCGGTCAGGCCACTGAAACATTTGACCCGAACAACATCGAATTTAAGAACCTGACGGGTGGTTATTATGTGGTGGAGAACCAGAAGATGGAGATGTGCCTCGAGCTGGCAGCCCTCAATGCAAAACTTAAAAACAGGCTGAAGTCAAAACTGAAGCCCAACTAATAAATGCTAATCACTGCTAAAAACCAAAAGATGAAAACCCTGCTTCCCCTTTGCCTTTGTTTGTCCGTTTTTCTATCCTGTTCCACCGGAACGTCCAAAAACAATACTGCTGAAACCGAAGAATGGATTCAGCTTTTTAACGGAGAGAACCTGGATGGCTGGACCGTCAAAATCAACAAGCATGCCCTGAATGAGAATTTTAATAACACCTTCCGCGTGGAAGACGGAATGATGGTGACCCGCTATGATGAGTATGAGGGCTTCGACCAGGAGTTTGGTCATATATTCTACAAGAATCCCTATTCACACTACAAGCTCAGGGTTGAATACAGGGTTGTGGGTGAACAGGTTAAAGGCGGCGAAGGATGGGCCTTTAAAAACAGCGGTGTGATGTTTCATTGCCAGTCGCCCGAGTCCATGGAAGTGGATCAACCCTTTCCAGTAAGCCTCGAAGCCCAGTTCCTGGGTGGAGATGTGGAAGGCGACAGGCCCACGGCCAACCTTTGCACACCGGGGACAAACGTAGTCATTGATGGCAAACTGGTCACCAATCATTGCATATCATCCACTTCGCCCACCTTCCGTGGCGAGGAATGGATCAACTTCGAACTGGTGGTTTATGGCGACAGCATTATTCACCACCTGGTAAACGGCGATACTGTACTGACCTATTCCAATCCGGTAATAGGCGGCGGAAATAAACCCGATAACTACCCTGTGGCAGATGGCACCCCTGTAAAATCGGGTTACATCGCCCTTCAGGCTGAAAGCCACCCCTACGATTTCAGGAAAGTAGAACTGCTGGACCTGAGTAAATAATTATTGCTTTATCTTCTTCTTGGTGCCGCCGACCTGTTTCCTCCCGATGGCCTGGAGGGAGAAGCCGATGGCCTGGACCCACTACCCTGTGAGGGTGAAGGCCGGCTGTACTGGTATGAATTTCTGTTTTGATTATAATTATTAGACCGCTCTGCACCCCTGTTCCTGGAATTATAATCCCGGTTCAGATTCTGGTTGGGCGTGGTTTGCGGCCTGGCCTGACCGGTTGAAGGTCTTGTTTGCCCTGTTGATGGCTGTTGTCCGGGAGAAGGCCGGGTCTGCCCTGTTGAAGGTCTGGTTTGCCCCGTGGAAGGTCTGTCTGCGCCTGTTGAAGGCCTGGTTTGCCCCGTAGAAGGTCTGGTTTGCCCTGTCGATGGCCGGGTCTGCCCGGTGGAAGGTTCTACGCCAGTTGAAGGTCTGGTTTGCCCTGTAGAAGGTCTGGTTTGCCCTGTGGATGGCCTGCTGTTGTCCACCTTGTTCCAGTTATCCCCGTCCCTCCTGTATACATTTCCGTTTCGGTCGGTGTACATATTGTTGTCCCGGTTGGAAGGCTGGGCTGCAGGCCGCGATCGATCTGCAGCGGCAATCTGGTTCCCGGTTTTGGGATCATAATAACTGTCCCCTGTGCGTTTTACACCCTGGGCACGGTTCTTATAGACATTATTGGAGGCCTTATTTTGTGTATTATAGGGAGTGGGTCTGCCCGGGCTCTGCCGCTGACCCGCATAATAACCTGCCCGGTAGCCCTGCCTGTAGCCATTATGGTAACCGTGGTGATAACCATAGTGGTAGCCGTGCCTGTATCCTGCGGGCCCCCAGTAACCATAGTAGGGCGCTCCCCATCCGATGGTCATCCATCCATAGGATACCCCGAAGGAAAAGCCCCAACCGGTATAAGGGTTCCACCTTACATTGTAACCATAGGTCACCGGTCTGGGATAATAATGCGCCCCATACCATGGGCGGTAATAATATCCTGTCCCGTAATACACACAGCCATGATAGGCATAGGAATGCACATAACCTGGTGTATATCCCACATAAACCACTTCCGGTGTGGATTCGTAGATGTAAACGTATTTCACATTATACACAGGCGACTCGGGGGGTATCTCCTGGACTGTTTCGGGAACCACCACACTCACGATCCATGGACCATTGGGTGAATCTGACTCAAACCAGATGGCATTGTCGCAGCAGTAATAGCGCTTGTCGATAAGCAGAACCGACTTATCGGTATTCACTGCATACTTCATCTGGGTATCCTTGATGGGCTCGAATTTTGGTTTTCCATCATAGCTCACCTCAAGTCTGGCTTCCTGGCGATCCACCTCGGCTGTCTGGGGGATCTGGTTTTCCAGCACCGCTTCCTTTGCTTCCTGTGTTCCGGCCACACTGGCCCTCACCGATCCCATATCAGACTCTGCAGGGATCTCGGTAAATACAGCCGGAACCTGGTCAGGTTCCACAAAGGTCCACGGTCCCTGCTCCAGCGCTTTTGAAGCATACCACCTGCCGGCCACCAGCACATAATATTCCTGGGTCTCAATGTTCATCAGGATGTCGTCGGCTGTATTGGTCATATAAAGAACCGAGGTGCCTTCAATGGGAGCAAATTCGGGTTCACCATCCGATTGCAGGAGCTCGGCCGGCGTGGTCCTGAGAATAATAGCAGGGATAATCTCTTCAATCTCTCCTTCCCCGTCCACAACTTCTTCCTCCTCAACTGCCTCGGAGGCATATCCGTCTTCCCCGGTGTCAAGGGCCTGCTCGGCAATCTCCTCCAGCTTTTTGGGTGCCTTGGGCAAATAATCCCAGTCAGCACCATTCTCAGAAGAATACCAGTGCTCTCCTCCGTTGATATAGTAGATGTCCTTTTTTCGTATCTTTCACTATGAAATAGGGCGTATTAAGCACCCTTTCATAGGGTGTCTTTTCAATGTCCTCGAAAACGGGATCGCCATCCACCAAAATCAGAACCGAGGGAACCGTGGTAAAAATAATCTCGGGTGGACTGTTGTTCAGGCCGGAGGACAAGGCAAGGGAAGTTTCATTCATATCCAGACCCGCCAGAAGTTCGTCAAGGGCGAATTTCATTTCCCACTGCGGAACCTCATTTTCAATCAGGCTGGCAAGGGCATCCACTTTCTCTTCCTCAATGTCCGGAAATTTGGCTGCCGTCACATCCATCTCCAGCAGGCTGACGGTTCTTTCATCCTTGTCGGTGGATATGGTACAATCAAACCACATGGCACCAAATACCGGGCTGGTATATTCTTCATTGGTGACCGACACTGCCGAACGGGCCTCCAGCCTGACAGCTGAAAGAGATTCCACCTGGGGCTGGTAAATGACAATGGTAAGATCGCCCTTTTCAATTTTCTTTGGCCAGTCATTCCTTTCCTGGGCAAAAAGAAACATGGGAAAAATGAGGATAAATATAATTCCGTGCAGTTTTCTAAATGGATTTTGTAGCATGGGGATGAGATTTATAAAAACAAGTTACTCAAATTATTATTGAACCCCGAAGCATTAATTGCATTTTTATCATTCTTAATCCACCATCCAGGCTTACAAAGCGAACATACAGCAATTGTTTTTAACAAGAGATTAACATGCTGTAATAATGCTACTTACATCTGCAATCTTTATCTTTCCGCACATCACATCCTCTTCGACCCCGGAGGATTAAGCAAATCAATAGTAAATGAAAAGATCAGATGAAACAGTGGCTGGCCTGAGAGCACAGCTTAAAGGGACTGTCCTTCTTCCCGGTGACGAAAAGTATGATGAAGCCAGAAGCATATGGAACGGAATGTTCGATAAAAAACCGGCCATCATTGCCCGATGTCTGAATAAAAAAGACATTTCCCATTCGGTAAACTACGCCAGGGCCCATGATCTGCTCATAGCGGTCAAGGGCGGCGGACATAACTCTGCGGGAAATGCAGTCTGTGATAATGGTATGATGATCGACCTCTCACTCATGCAAAAAGTGGATGTGGATCCCGAATCCGGAACAGCCAGGGTGGAAGGCGGATGCCTGCTGAGCACGGTTGATGAAGCCACCCAGGAGCACGGGATGACCGTTTCCGCCGGTATTGTATCCCACACCGGAGTGGGTGGACTGGCCCTGGGAGGAGGATTTGGGTGGATCAGCCGCAAATACGGACTCACCATTGACAATCTCCTTTCAGTAGAGATGATCACGGCGGACGGAAAAATCGTTAAGGCAAGCAAGACGGAAAATCCTGATCTTTTCTGGGCCGTAAAAGGCGGAGGCGGAAACTTTGGTATTGTGAGCAGTTTTGAGTTCCGGGCAGCCAAGATAGGAAGGGAAGTATACACCGGTCCCATTGTCAAAAAATTCCAGGATCTGAAGTCCTATATACAGTTTCACAGGGAATTTGTGCGGACCATGCCCGATGAAATGACCATCTGGATGGTGGTGCGCCATGCCCCGCCCCTTCCCTTTATCGACGAATCCTATCATGGTGAACTGGTGATTCTGATTCCCTTTGCCTGGCTGGGCGATCCGGCCGAAGGAGAAAAACTTATTCAGCCCATCAGGGACCAGGGGGAAAGCATTGGTGATGCCTCCGGGATGAAACCCTGGACCGCCTGGCAGTCAGCCTTCGACGGACTGGTGGAGCATGGGGCCAGGAATTACTGGAAATCTCACCACCTGACCGGTCTTTCGGATGGCTGCATCGATGAGATCCACACTTATGCCCTGAGCATGGAAAGCGCCGAAAGCGAAATATTTATCCCCCATATGGAGGGAGCCCCGTCAAGGATAAGTCCGGAAGCCACTGCTTTCCCTCACAGGACAACGCCCTTTGTATTGAACATTCATACCCGCTGGCGGGATGAGGAAGAAGACCAGGCAAACATCAACTGGGCAAAAAAATTCCACGATGCCACAAGGCCCTATAGCCAGGGTGTTTATGTGAATTTCCTGAGTGAAGAGGGAGCCGACAGGGTGCGGGAAGCCTACACCGAAAAAGTGTGGGAGCGGCTTGTGGAAACAAAGCGCAAATGGGATCCGGAAAACGTCTTCCGCATGAATCAGAATATCGCTCCCTGAGCAAATCTCATATCTTCTTTTTTTTTAGAGCAAAGAGTTTCTGATATTTGGCTTAAATAGCCGAAAGATGAGGAAAGCAATAGTGCTGACTGGATTGATGGCCATAACGATATCCATGTTGATGTCCATGATGATGTCCTGTAAAGCAGCAAAGGTTCAGACCCTCCCTCCGGAGGAAGATGCAAGGGTGATTATTTACAGGACCCTGAAGGATTATTATCATTTGGTTCCCATCAGCCTGAATGAGACCGGCGACAGGGTGACTTCCTTCCCTGCCCCATCTGATCTCTACCACGGGGGCCAGCTGGCCCTTCCGGTAAAACTCAATGAAGGTTTCCTGCTTGACCAAAGAGGTGTGGGTTTACACACAGCCTTTACTTCCTACAGCTATGAAGATTATGCCTTACTGGAAAGGGCCCCGTCGCCGGAAGAGCTGATGGAAAGTGTGATTGAGGCCCATCCCTTTGAAGTGATCTATGATTGCGGCAGGGCAGGCGCTTACAGGGACCTGGTAAAAGAATTAAATTCGAAAATAGACGGGGGACTGGAATCCTGTCAATCCTTGCTTGACGAAACAAAACTGCCATGAGAAATAAGGGATTACACTATTGCTCATAGTTTTTGCTCATGCTTTTGCTCATGCCGGTCAGCCTGTTTTCCCAGGTTCGTATCAATGAGCTTCTGGCCAGCAATGCTTCGGTTCATGCCGACCTTGATTTCAGGGAATATGTGGACTGGATCGAACTTTATAACTACAGCGATGAGGATTTCGACCTCAGTGGCCACTTTCTGTCCGACGATGCCTCCAACCCACAGATGTGGGAATTTCAGTCAGGTACTGTTATTTCTGCCAGATCCTTCCTGCTGGTTTATGCCGACGGAACCGGCTTTGGTCTCCATACCAATTTTAGCCTGGCCAGGGAAGGTGAGAAAATTTTATTGCTCGATCCCCTTTCCGGGATCATAGACTCGCTCACCTACCCCGAACAAAGGAGCGACATCTCATACGGAATCAGTCGTGACGGACAAAGCAGGGGGTATTTTGAGTCCCCAAGCCCCGGATCAGTTAATGATACAGAGCTGGCCGAAGGCTATGCTCCAACACCCGTGTTTTCAAAGAAGAGCGGTTTTTACCCTGCTTACATTTCAGTGGCAATAAATACAGGCGATCCTGCAGTCTCCATTCACTACACCACCAACGGGAAATCCCCAAAACAAAGCGACCCCCTTTACAGCGGTCCCCTCGAGATCAGAGAAACAACCGTACTCAGGGCAAAGGCTTTCAAAGAGGATATGCTTGACGGATTCGTGGTGACCCACTCCTATTTCATCAATGAAGAACAGAACCTGCCGGTGATTTCCCTTGCGACAAACCCGGCCAACTTCTTCAGCGACGAGTACGGGATCTATGTGGAAGGCACCAGTGGGACGGCAGGATACTGCACAGATGTACCCCACAATGTGAACCAGGACTGGGAAAGGGCCGTAAATATCGAACTTATAGAAAAGGACGGTAGCTCTGGCCTGAATCAGATGGCAGGGGTGAAAATATTCGGTGGCTGCTCCCGGGTGCGCTATCCCATAAAATCCCTGGCCTTTTATGCCCGCCAGGAGTACGAAGCATCAAGCTTCAACTACCAGCTCTTCCCCGATAAACCCAGCGATCGCTACGAAAATTTCATCCTGCGTGCATCAGCCGATGATCAGCCTTTTACCCTCTTCAGGGATCCCCTGGCCCAGATGCTGGTTAAGGATGTTATCAATGTTGATGTTCAGGCTTACCGCCCGGTAGTTGTATATATCAATGGAGAATACTGGGGCATCCATAATATCCGCGAGAAGATCAACGAACACTATGCGGAAGATAACTTTGGCGTAAATCCCGATTCGGTGGATATGGTCAAAAGAAATCCTGAATACGAATACAGTGTTATCCATGGCAGTGCCGATCATTACAATAACATGATCCAGTACCTGGAGGACAATGATATCAGCCAGGATCAGCACTATGAATATATAAACACCCAGATGGATATGGATGAGTATCTGAACTACCAGATCATCCAGATCTTTTTCGGGGCGCGCGACTGGCCGGGGAACAATATTAAATACTGGAGATCCAGGGAAGGCAATTTCCAGCGCTGGCGTTGGGTTCTGTACGACCTCGACCATGTGTTCAAGGAGTATTTTTCAGACATCATGGATGAAGCCACCATGGAGGACTGCCAGTGTGACTGGCCAAATCCCCCCTGGTCAACCTACCTTTTCAGAAGATTGCTGGAGAACGAAAGCTTTAAGCAGGAGTTCCTCAGGCGTTTTGCCATTTATTCCACCACCCACTTCTCAAGGGACAGGCTGCACGAATACATCGACAATATGCAGGCCGAACTTGCTCCTGAGATTCCAAGGCACATCGAGCGCTGGGGCGGACAAAAGTCAGAGCTTCCCGATAATACATGGATGTCGCCCATCTTCAGCTCTGTGGAAGAATGGGAAGCCAATGTGGATGTGATGCGGCACTTTGCCGATACCCGCCACGAAATGGCCATGAAACAGGTGATGAACCATTTCGGCATGGAAGCGCTGAACACCCTTCAGGCAAAAGTAGAACCCGCGGACAAAGGGCAGGTTCTGCTGGGCGGGACCCTGATTTCGAAAGCTGATTTTTCGGGGGAATTCAGCCAGGGGACGCATATCTCCGCAGAGGCTATTCCAGGGCCGGGTTACCTCTTTTCACACTGGATCAGCCAGGATCTTGAGCAGAGCGGAACTGCACTGATAGCCTCCGGAGATCAGTGGAAGTACCTGGTGTCAAAGAACACGCCGGGAGCAGACTGGAAAGATCCCGGCTTTGATGACGGGAACTGGGAATCGGGACCTTCACAGCTGGGTTATGGAGAGGGTGATGAGGCTACCCAAATTGGCTATGGAGGCGATCCGGATAATAAATTCATCACAAGCTGGTTCCGCAAAAGCATAATCATTGAAGACACGACCCTCTACAGTGGCTACATGCTGAAGCTGATGAGAGACGATGGTGTGCGGGTCTTCATTAACGGCACCGAGATAGTCAGGGATAATCTGCAGCGCTGGTCCACCGGAGCCACGGCCACGGCCCAGAGCAATATCAGCGGGGCAGCTGAGGTCGAATGGCTCAGTTTCCGGATCAATCCGTCCATATTCAACCCGGGTGAAAACCTGTTTGCTGTGGAGATTCATCAGTCCGCCCCCACAAGTTCCGACCTGAGCTTCGACCTGGAACTGATGGCCCTGAGCCTTGAGGAGGGCCCGGAGATCAGGATGGATGAAAACAAACTGAGCTTCGATCTGTTCAGTGGGAAGAAGCTCACAGCCATCATGATCCCTGTCAATGAAAAGATTGAAAATCTGCACATCAATGAGATCATGGCCAGCAATGTGAATCATCTCCAGGATGAGATGGGAGAATACGAGGACTGGATAGAAATATACAACAGTGGCGAGAAGAGCATCGACCTTGCCGGCCTTTTCCTCACCGATAATATGCAGGATGAGGAAGCCTGGGTATTTCCCACTCAAAATCCGGAGCTCACCTCTATTGAAGCAAAGGGCTTCCTGCTGGTATATGCCGATAATGAGCCCCTGGATGGACCCCTGCATGCCAACTTCAAACTCAGCAGATCCGGTGAAGAAGTAGTCCTTTATCAGATGCTCGGTGAAGAGACTCATATTATCGATCAGCTGGTCTTTGGAGAGCAGAGCAGCGATGTGAGTTTTGGTCGCTTCCCCGATGCTGCACCCAGGCTTGAATTTATGAGCTTTGCCACCCCCACAGCTGCCAATACACTGGGCACAGGCAATGGGGAAGAAGATTTGACTGCGAAGGACGATGAGGAAAGTGTGAGCATTTACCCCGTTCCCACCGATGGACCCCTTCACATCCGCTTCACGGAGAAACTGGCCCGCGAGGACCTTCCGGTGCGGATTATGGTCCACGATATGAGCGGGCGCCTGATAATGGACTCGGAGCACCGCTCCTCCTCCCTGATCAGTCTTTCCCTTACAGAGCAGGCCCGGGGTTTGTACCTGGTCCGGATTATAAGTCCGCAACAAAGCTTTGTAAAAACCGCAGTTGTACACTAGCCTCGCAGGATGAGTAAGACCCAAAGCAGCCCCAGAAGGCCAAAGCAGCTCCGAAAGCCTGATTCTTTTTCTAATTATCATTACCTCTTTCATCAACCCCTTCCTGGGTGCTGCCATCAATATTGCCCTGCCCTCCATAAGTGAGGAGTTCTCCATGGGTGCGGTGGGAATGAGCTGGGTGGCCATGGCCTTCCTCCTCTCTTCAGCGGTATTCCTGGTCCCACTGGGAAAACTGGCCGACATTAAGGGGCGCAAAAAGATCTTCTTCATCGGCAATATCATCATCGTGGCGGGTTCTCTTCTTTGTGCACTCTCACCCACCGGGGCTATGCTGATTATCTTCCGGGGCCTGCAGGGCATAGGATCTGCCATGGTCTTTGGTACAGGGGTTGCCATCATCACTTCGGTTTACCCTCCGGGTGAACGGGGGAAGGCCATTGGCATCACCGTCACCTCGGTTTATGTGGGCCTCTCCCTGGCCCCCTTCCTGGGAGGAATCCTGACCCAGTACCTGGGATGGCGGTCCATTTTTTACCTTACCATTCCCTTCGAAGTGCTGGTATTATGGATCACCTGGCGCTATGTAAAGGAGGAATGGGCCGATGCAAAAGGTGAAAGATTTGACTGGCCCGGATCACTTATCTACCTGCTATCCATGTCGGCCTTCATGTACGGCTTTTCACGCCTGCCCGAGACCCCGGCCATTATGCTGACTGTGGCGGGACTGCTGGGGCTCACTGCCTTTGTTATCCTGGAGATGAGACTGGTCTTCCCCGTTTTTAATATCTCCCTTTTCAAAGCCAACCGGCGTTTTGCCCTTTCAAACCTGGCTGCACTGATTAACTATGCCACCACCTTCGCCATTACCTTTTTACTCAGCCTCTACCTGCAATACATTCTGGATCTGAGCCCCAGGGATGCAGGCATGATCCTCATTACCCAGCCTGTGGCCATGGCCATTGTGGCCTCCATCTCAGGCAAACTATCGGATACTTATGATCCCAGGATACTGGCCTCGGCAGGCATGGCCATTATTGTGGCAGGACTGATTATGCTCACCTTCCTGGGCGAGAACACCAGCCTCAGCTTCCTGCTTAGTATCCTGGCCATTGTGGGCATAGGTTTTGGCATGTTCTCCTCCCCCAACACCAATGCCATCATGGGTTCGGTGGATAAAAAATACCTGGGCGTAGCCTCCGCCACGGTGGGAACCATGCGCCTCACAGGCCAGATGATGAGCATGGGTATCGCCACCCTCATCCTCCATCTTCACATTGGCAACCAGGCCATATCTTCTGCCAACTCCGCCGGCTTTATGGGCAGCATGAGGAGTCACCTTCATGGTTTTTGTCCTCCTCTGCATCCTGGGTGTCTTTTTCTCCCTGGCCAGGGGGAAATCATCACCTTATTAACCCTATAAATGCTCCGGGGAAACATTCTGGTATGGCTTTTGGACGATTTAATGAACCATTGCCTTTTTTGCGTGTTTCACATTAACAAGCAAAAAATCAATGTCTCCCAGCAATAAGCTCGCACAATTCTGGCAGGAACTTAAGAGGCGAAGGGTTATCAAAGCCAACGCCATGTATGCAGCCACTGCATTTATCATCATGGAGGCTGCAGATATTATCTTGCCCAGGCTGGGCCTGCCCGACTGGACAGTTACCCTGGTTATTGTTTTGCTCATTGCCGGTTTTCCTGTATCAATCATTCTGTCATGGATTTTTGATATCACCCCGGAGGGCTTTACGAAAACCGAATCGATGGAGGAAGGATCTGTCCCCTCAGCAGCTACAGCACCGGCTCCTGACCCGAAAAAGAGAGGCATAAAGGGAAGTGATGTGGTCATAGCAGTGATGTTTGTGGCCGTTTGTATTCTCCTTTACCCCAAAATTTTTAAGCGGGATAAATTCGAAAACATCAGGCAGGAGGATGGCCGGATTTCCATTGCAGTCATGCCCTTTCAGAATATGACCAATGATACCCTCTGGAATGTCTGGCAGGTGGGAATTCAAAACGAACTGATTTCAAACCTCTCCAACTCAACAGAACTGTCCGTTCGCCAATATCAGACCATGCAGGAAATCCTGCAAAATTCCACCCGGGTCAACTCCGCTTCCCTGACTCCCTCCCTTGCCGGGGAGATTTCCCGGAAGCTGGATGCAAATACCTTTATCCAGGGCGGGATTAAAACTGCCGGAAAGGCAGTACGCCTGAATGCCCAGCTGGTGGATGCAAACAGCGAGGAGATTTTTAAAACTTTCCTGGTGGAAGGCTCTTCGGAAGAAGATATTTTCCTGCTGACGGATTCCCTCTCAAGACTGGTCCGGAATTATATGGAAATCAGGGTACTCGAAAGAAATGTTGAATACGATTTACGCTCCGGATCCAACACCACATCGGCAGAGGCTTTTCGATACTATATTCAGGGGCTTAACTCTTATTTTGCGGGTGATAATAAAGCAGCCATAGACCAGTTTAAGCAAAGCATCGACATTGATCCCGGCTTTTTTGCAGCCTACAACTGGCTTCTTGAAGCCTACGAAGACTTTGGATTCTTAAGTCAGGATTACGCCCAGATTGAAAATGCAAAACAGCTGCTGAATATACTGATGCGCTGGGACCAGGCCGACCTCTCCCGACTTGAGCAGCTCTCTTTCAGGATGATCAGATCAAAATATATTGATAAGGATCCGCAGCAATATATTCATCAATGCAAACTCATGCTGGAGTTTGATCCCCAGCAGCGCATCATCTGGTATAACCTGGGTGAAGCCTATGAGAGTATTCATCAGTTAGACAAGGCCATTGAGGCCTATGAAAAATCTTTTGAAATTAGCAATCAGTGGGGAATTGACGGTGGATGGGTAAAAAGCTATGCGAATTTGGGAGCTGCCTATCATCAAAAAGGAGACCATAAAAAAGAGGCCGAAATATACGAGGAGGGATTAAGTAAGTTTACCATGCATCAGGATCTCACCAGGAGACAGGCGAAATGTGCCTTTTCCCGGGGAGATTCAAGTAATGGACTGGAATATATTGCCGCTTACAAAAAAACCACAATGGAAGAATATTTCTGGTCGGAAGCTGAAGTAGATCACAGAATCTCTCATTTATACGCTGAATTAGCTTATTATGACCAGGCAGAAGAACTCTGGCGCTATACCATCCAGAGAGAACCTCAATCGGACTACCATAAGCGCTGCTTTGCGGAATTTCTCATACTCAATGATGTCAACATTGATGAAGGTCTTGAGCTGGTCAACGGAATACTCAGAGGATAGCCCCGATTACTATGATATCTTATTCTTCAAAGGTTTGGCACTTTATAAACAGGGGCATCTGGAAGAAGCCCAGGAAATCCTCAATATGGCCTGGGACAAACGACTCACCTACCGTCACAATCATTACCTGGCCATTCAGGAAGTTGAAGCCGCCCTTGCCAATCACGATAAGTAGGAAGGTAAACTGGATTTGACTCTTAAGCAAGTGAAGCGTATCTTGTAAGAAGTCTATCAAAATCTAATCATATGGAAAACAGGAGAAATTTCATTAAGACCATGGCGGGGGCTACCGCCGGAATTATGATTCCATGGGGGAAGGCCCTGGGGAAAAGTCCATCCGGATATGATAAGCTGGGAGAGATCCTCCCTCTTCGTAAGCTGGGCAAAACCGGCAAGGAAGTCACCATGCTGGGACTTGGCGGCTACCATGTGGGCTGGACCAGTGAAAAAGATGCCCAGGCCGTCATTGAAACAGCCATCCATGGTGGCATTCGCTTTTTTGACACGGCCCACAGTTATGGTAAGGGCACAAGTGAAGAGCGTTATGGTAAATACCTGATCCCCTCTTACCGCGACCAGGTTTTTCTGATGACTAAATCCACTGCACAAAACGGGGAAGACCTGCAAAAGGAATTTGAGCTCTCACTGAAAAGATTAAAATGCGATCATGTGGACCTGCTCCAGATTCATTCCCTTGCGAGTCCCGAAGATGTGGATCAACGTATGGAAAACGGGGTTGTGGATATTGCCCAGAAAATCCTTTCCTCAGGCAAGGCCACGCATATCGGATTTACCGGTCACAGCAGCCCCTATGCCCAGCTGAGGCTAATGGAAAAGCTTCCCGAATCGCATAAGTTCTCGACAGTTCAGATGCCCATTAACCTGGTGGATTATGCCAGCGAACACAGCTTTGTCAGGCAGGTAATCCCCAAAGCCATGGATCAGGATCTGGGTATTCTGGCCATGAAAACCCTTGCCGATGGCCGCTTCTTCAACAAAAAGGAAGCCATGGGAAAGGTACAGTGGGAAACAGATTCACCGGTAGTTCCCGATCGGGTAAGTGTGAAAGATGCTTTATTCTTTGCCTGGTCCATGCCCATCTCCGTGCTGATTACCGGAGCAGAAAATGCAGGCCTCCTGGAAGAGAAAATCCAACTGGCCAAAACCTTTGTCAGCTTATCTGAAGCCGATCGTGAAAAACTGCTTTCAAGGATAGAAGAGATGCCCGACAGAGAAGGGATTGAGTATTATAAAAAGGTTTAAGTATAATCAAACATATCTCAGATGGATTTAGCACTGAAAGGAAAAAATGCAGTAGTTACCGGTGCCAGTAAAGGCATTGGAAGAAGCATAGCCATGGCACTGGCTGAAGAGGGCGTAAATCTGGCCATCTGCTCACGGGGTGAGGAAGCCCTGCTTTCCACAGAAAAAGAACTAAAAGCTATGGGCGTTCAGGTTTTTGCCCGATCCTGCGATGTGGGAGACCCTGATGCACTGGACAGCTTCCTGGAAGAAAGCAAAAGCGCATTGGGCTCTGTGGACCTCCTGGTAAATAATGTATCTGCCCTGCGCTTTGGGGACGATGCGGCCGACTGGGAGGCTTCTGTGAACGTGGACCTGATGGCAAGTGTAAGGGCCACCCGGAAGGTGGTGCCCTGGATGACAGAAAAAGGAGGCGGCAGCATCCTCTTTATCTCATCTACCTCCGGCCTTGAAGCCGGATCGCCTCCCTCCTATGCTGCTGCCAAAGCAGCCATCATCTCCTATTCAAAAACCATGGCAGTCCAGCTTGCACCCAGTCAGATTCGGGTCAACACCCTTGCACCCGGATCCATTGAGTTTCCAGGTGGCGTATGGGATATGATAAAGCAAAACAACAAATCCATGTATGATAATGTGCTCGAAACCATACCATCGGGTCGTATGGGTCGTGCTGATGAAATCGGCGATGTGGCGGCCTTCCTTCTATCACCCCGCGCCAGCTGGGTCACGGGCGCCTGCCTGTCGGTGGACGGCGGACAGCACCACTCAAACCTTTAGGAGTCTCCAAACAAGCAGCAGGTTAAAGCTTGATGATTTTCTGTGAAAAGTGAAAGTCTCCGTCGGTGATGCGGATGAAATACATCCCTCCCTGAAGGAAGGATAAATCTATCGAAGAAGCCTGACCAAACGTTTTTGTCTGATAAAGCAGATGACCGTCCGGGGAAGAAATTTCAATGGCAGGGTTTTTCATTTCTGAAAAATCAAGATGCAATAGGCCATGGGTCGGATTGGGAAATATACCTGCTCCTTCGGAAATAAGTGGGTCAAGGCCCACCCCCAGAATGGAAAAGGCACCGGGATTGGAGATATTTTCATTCAGGTCGCATGCATATAGCCAGTAGACGCCGTTTTCAAGACCTTCCACTGAGATTTCCATAGTCATATCTGCCATGGCCTGAATTGAAGCAAGGGAATCAGCCAGTATGCTGGACATGTCACCCACAGTATTCTCCGGCACCAGGTAGATTTTCCCGTCCTCACTACTCTGAACATCCACGGTACTTCCCTGATATCCAGGTTCAGAAACCATTAACTCAGGAGCCACACATTCTTTGTAAAAAATATTCGGGCTCCCGGAGGAAAATACTACCCAAAGCGCACTGTCAGGATCCGGGAAAGGCATGGTCCATACACAAACTTCAGACAGGTTCGGCATTTCGGAAATATCAAGGTAACCTCCACAGCCACAGGTTCCGTCCAGTAAAAAGAGGTGTTCCTGATTCGAAATATCCAGACTGGAGAGGGGATTATTGCGGCAGGATAAGAGTCTTAAGGTGGGGTTATCAGAAAGCTCCAGGCTGATGAGCTTATTATTTCCGCATTCAAGCTCAATGAGGGTATCGTTATGGGTGGTATTCAGACTTTCTAGCTGGTTATTTACGACATAGAGCTTCGTGATATCCGGGTTGGATGACAAATCCAGTTCTGTAAGCAGGTTATCCCTGCAAAAGAGCTCTTTCAAAGCGGTATTCGAGAGGAGTTCCAGGCTGCTTAGTTTGTTCCCGCTACAATCCAGAATGGATAGGGACAGGTTTTTGGAAACATCCAGGCTTTCCAGCAGGTTTCCACTGCAATTCAGATTTTCCAGGGCAGGATTCTTACTCAGATCCAGATCACTTAGCGCATTGGATGCACAATTTAAGGTAACAAGAGAGGGATTTGCTGATACATCCAGTTTGGCCAGTTTATTAAAATCACAATCCAGGGATTCAAGGGCAGTTGTTTTCAGCTCCAGGCTGGTCAGCTCGTTGGCGTCGGCATGCAGAAGTTTCAGGGCTGTATTCCCGGAAATATCCAGCATGGGTAATTTGTTATAATCGCAATGTAATACTTCCAGAAGGGTATTTTCCGAGAGATCCAGATCCATCAGCTGATTGCTTCTGCACCCCAGTACCAGCAGTGCTTTCAAGCTACTTACATCCAGACTTTCAAGCGCATTAAAATCGCAGTACAGGGTATCTAGAAAGGGATGGTTGGGAAGATTAAGGCTTAACTAAATCATTTGAACTGCACTCCAGGTACCTTAAGTATTTTTTATCAGCCAGATCCAGATTGACCAGTTTATTTCCCCTGCAGCTCAGTATTTTAAGCGCATCTCCACCGGGAAGATCCAGGCTATCCATACCATTATAATCGCAATATATGGCTTCAAGGGAAGAATTCACTGTGAGATCAAGGTATTTCAACTTATTCAGAAAACAATTCAAATAAGTCAGGGAGGGATTATTTGAGAGATCCAGGGAAGAAAGCTGATTCCTTTCACAATCCAGGGTATCGAGATGCATAAAGGCTTCAATTCCCCTTAAATCACTGATCCCCCTTTCAGATAATCCACAAAGTCTTTGTTGCCCTTGCTTCCTCAAAAGAAACCAGGCTGTCACCATTTGTATCAACGCCATTGTCCAGCACCGCATGAAAAAAGGCCGTATCGGGAAAATTAACGCTCTGGGAAAACAAAGGTGCAGCCGCAAGGAAAATTGCGATCAGTATAAATCCTGTCGTTTTACTCAGGTTTTTCCTCATCATCAAAACTGATCATCCAGTTTATACCGAATTTATCGATGCACAGCCCAAAGTAGGATCCCCAGAATGTTTTGTCCATGGGCATTTTCACCTGGCCACCCTCCGATAGTCGGGCGAAAAAAACATCTGCCTGATCCTTACTGTCGGCCGTTATGGAAAGGGTAATATTATTCCCCACAACAATGTCGGCGCCCCATTCACCACCTGTATCGCTACCCATCAGAAGGGTGGATTCATTAATCTTCAATGTGGTATGCATGACCTTATCCTTTAATTCATCAGGGATGGGCATGCCGTCCTGGGGAGGCATTTCAGAGAACCTGCTCATCATGATAATTTCCCCGCTAAAAACAGCCTTGTAAAAGTCAAATGCCTCCTCGCAATTTCCCAGAAAGGTCAAATAGGGATTTATGCTTGCAATCATAATTAATGGTTTGCTTAGTTTACCTTATACTCGACATAACTCGGGTAAGAATGTTCAAAAAGATCTGGACTTTAACAATTATTTATTTTTTATGTAACTTGAAATGTCGAACTAATGATTATACCCTTTTAGTGTTCAGTACAAACTAACTACAAATCACTTAAAACTAAAATCATGGAAATTATTGGAACACTCATTATCGGAGCCATTGCCGGCTGGTTGGGCAGCACTGTTTTTAAGGGGAGTGGTCTTGGTCTCCTTTGGAACATCATCATTGGAATACTGGGTAGTTTTGTGGGCTACTGGCTTTTTGGAAAACTTGGGATTAGCCTGGGTGAAGGATGGATTGGGGCCATTCTAACCGGAGCCATAGGAGCCCTTATTATCCTTTTCATTCTCAATCTGATCATAAAGAAAAAGTAATTCTGTAACTATTCGGCCCATCTTTATTTAGACAGCATCACTTCTCCGGCGAAAAGCCGGGCGCTGTCCATAGGTTAGCCATCTCCAAAGCCACTCTAGTGGGCCATATTTATAATATTTTAACCAGATAGGACTCAAAATCAACTGGAAGACCCAGATGGCAAGGACCAGGTAATACAACTGGTAACGTTCCCACTGTCCAAACTGTCGGAAGATTCCGAAAGTGGTTGTTGCAATTACTGTATGCATAATATAATTTGTCAACGCCATCCTTCCCACTGCTGTCAGTGACCGCTTCAGAAATCCAAGACTGCTGGTTTTAACGCATAACATGACCAGTCCCACATGCCCCATGGTAGTAAAGATCCTGCCCAGGTCATAGGTTTGTTGATTTTTATAATAACTGATGACACTGAAGTTGTCCCGAATATAGGATGTGGTTTCAAACCAGTTGACAGTCAACCCCACACCATAGCCCACAAGCACCATCAATCCGTAAATCCAGGGCTTAAGTTCTGCATGAAATACCCTTAGCTTGAAAAGCCCCATGCCCAGTAACATCATGCTCAGAACATCCAGAAATCCATGCCGGAAGAAAAAGGTAGTTTGCATAAACTGAGTAAACGGAGCCATGGTCTTCACTGCTGAGAAATAACCTGCCCTCATATTCTGTACGATCTTCTCTTTGGTGGCTTCATCGGGTTTCATCTCAGCATGTTTTTCTTCCCAGGTTTCCAGATCGGACTGTTGATCTGGCGACAAATCGCCTCCCCGGGTTTCAATTTCAGTGGCCATCATTGCCTTATCATATAGCCTGGAAATCTTTACCGAATCATTGATATTGAGTGCTGTTATAAGCAGTAATATGAAAACTGAGAACCCAATCAACCTTTTGGGTTCCACATTCCTGAAGGGAAAAAGAAACATGCCAACTATTCCATAGAAAAAGAGGATCTCACCATTCCACACAAGAATATAAGCATGAAATAAACCAAATACAATCAGCCATATGGTTCGCATATACCAGGCGTTAGCCAGCTCAAGGCCGGCTCCCGCTGCTTCCTTCCTTGCTGTAAACAGAATGACCCCGGCTCCAAACAACATGGAAAAAATCCCGCGCATGGTTCCTTCAAAAAACAGGCTGTTTATAAAGAATACCCGAAGGTTCCACCCTGTATCTCCCCCCCATCCGGAAGGATCAAAGTAGGCTGGTTCGGGAAGTCCCATCCCGGCAATGTTCATCAGGAGGATACCCAGTAAGGCAACACCCCTCAGTATGTCAATGGCCTTGATGCGATTCTGTTCCTGAACGGGATCCTGCAGACCTTCGATCTTATTGTCTTTAGAACTTGTCATGTAGCTTAAGGTGTGGTGACTGCAAAGGTCTAATGGTTACCTGAAAGTACATATACTGGTCTGAAATCAGCTGATTTTCATGAAATTTGGCTTTGATTTAACATTCTGACTGCCTTGTTCCACCTATGTTTCTCGTAAGCAACAAAAGGGATTAGATATTTTATAACAGCTTCAGAAATCATTGCAAGGCTAATTCAGATAGAAGAACTCATCCTTCCACCCAAATTCGATACTACCCCACTGGCAGACTTCCCAAGGGGCTTTTTTCATGGCTTCTTCCATTTGTTTGGCTTCTCGGAATATTTCCAACAAAAACTCTTTTTTCCTTTTAGCCCTAAGTCCGGCATCATCGTTATCGTTATTTTCCATTGAAATGGTTTTAGTGTGTACTATATAATCCCCGAAAATCAAAAATGTAACCTATCGAAAACCAATTATTTTTTATCCACTACTAAACCATTAATACGGAATGCCGGGTTTTTGTTACAAAGTATTTCAGATTTAAGGTCATTGATACTTGATTATCAATGTATTATACCATATATATAAAATATTTAAAAAAAGTTTATTGAAATTGGGATTTTTTTAGGTTGACCCAGCATTTATTAGAAAATAACAGGAAAGCACTAAAATTTAAAGAAATGAAAACAGTACAAATTAAAATGAACTGGAGTTATAAGAACATACCTGACTAGGCAATGCTATTTACTTTTTAAGTTTTCTTTAACAGTCTCATAGTTATTGATTTATTAGCTTTAGTATGCTATTGTATATTAACCAATAAATTGATCGCTTATGAAAAACACTCAATTCCGTACCGTATTTATTTTATTTGGCCTTATGATCCTTTTTTCCTGTACCAAGGATAGTGCAGTTGGCTGCACAGGAGCCTGGGCAACAGAATTGCAGAATGAAATTAATGCATTAAGTACAGCCATTGGCATTTATTCCATGGAGCAAAGTGAGGCCAACTGCAATGACCTTAAAGAAGCTTATCAGGATTATATTAATGGCATGAAACCTTATGGGAATTGCACCACCCTCACAGGAGTAAACCGCACCGAATGGCAAAATGCCATAAACGAAGCAGAAGCTGAGCTTGAAACTATTTGCTGAGCACCTGCAGGCTCGTGATCCAGGGACGGGGGAGAACTACAACAAACAGAAGCCCAGATTGCTGCCTGCGGCAACAATCTTTTCGCCTTCCAGTCGGCTCCTTACATGAACAAGTTCATGACGGATTCTCCTGGAATGCAAAAACCCGTCCACTTTCGTGAACGGGCTTTGTTTTGTTGTGTGGGAACTACTGGATTCGAACCAGTGACCCCCTGCTTGTAAGGCAGGTGCTCTGAACCAGCTGAGCTAAGCTCCCTTTTGCGCGTGCAAATATAGATGATCTCGCTTAATTCACAAAAAAGAATCGGACTTTTTGTATATTTCAAGCCTTATTATTTAAAAACGAGTGCCATGAAGCCTTACCCCGACCCCGTTCCGATGGAGCAAGTTGATTGCATTTGCTGCATTTCTAATGTTGATTTCCCTTGCCTGCAAACAAACTCACTCAGAGGAGGATGAGTCTGTCCATGTGAGTGTTCAGCTGGATTCCACCTGGCATGCCATGAATCCCATGGATCTTGAATTCGACAGTAAGGAGCTGGCCATGATTGATTCCGGGCTGGCCGATCTGATTACAGACTACCGCGCAATCAGGGCCTACCACCTGGAAAACTCCACCCCTCCTGCCATTCAGTTTAATCCCCTGCCCTATGGATTCAGGATACCCGAGCCCACTCCAAAGATTGCCTGGGATATTCCAACAGGTATCAGCAAGCCTTCCAGGGAAGCGGACCTGGCCTATATGAGCATTCCCCAGCTGGCGGCACTATTACGTGCAGGAGAAGTTTCGTGTCTGTCGCTGACCGAGCTCTATCTGAGGCGGCTCAAAAAATATGATCCTCAACTGCACTGTGTGGTAACCCTTACCGAAGCCTACGCCATTGAACAGGCAAAAAAACTGGATGCAGAACTGGCCCGGGGAAAGGACAGGGGGATTCTGCATGGCATACCCTACGGAGCTAAAGATCTTTTCTCCTTCCCCGGCTATCCCACCACATGGGGAGCCGGAGCATACAAGGAGCAGGAACTCGAGGCCACTGCCGGCATTATTCAGAAGCTGGAAGAGGCAGGAGCAATACTCGTAGCAAAGACCACCCTGGGGGCCCTTGCCATGGGCGATGTTTGGTTTGCAGACACCACACGGAATCCCTGGAACCTTGAGGAGGGATCCAGTGGATCATCAGCCGGATCGGCATCGGCTACCGCAGCCGGACTGCTGCCCTTTGCCATAGGAACAGAGACCTGGGGATCCATAGTCTCTCCATCCACCCGCTGCGGGACCACCGGACTGCGTCCCACCTATGGAAGAGTTAGCCGCTCAGGAGCCATGGCCCTCAGCTGGAGCATGGATAAGGTAGGTCCCATTTGTCGCAGCGCAGTGGATTGTGCCATTGTTTTTGATGCCATTCGCGGACTGGATCCAAAGGATAAAACAGTGCTGGATGCAGGTTTTAGCTATCCGGGAGAGGTGGATTTAAGCGAACTGAAGATCGGCTATTTTAAATCTGCCTTCGATGAACGACTACGAAGGATCAAATTTTGACAGGCAAACCCTGAGAGTTCTGAAAAAGATGGGGGCCAAACTTATTCCTGTTGAACTGGACAATGAGGAGATTCCTGTTTCAGCCCTGGGCCTGATCCTTACAGCCGAGGCGGCTGCGGCCTTTGATGAGCTAACACGTTCCAACCGGGATACCCTCCTGGTCCGCCAGCACCTTTATGCCTGGCCCAATACCTTCCGCACCGCACGCTATATTACTGCCGTGGAGTACATCCAGGCCAATCGCATCAGGCACGATCTGATTGAAGATTTTCACAATCGGATGAAGGACTTTGATGTGGTTGTCACTCCTTCTTTCATGGGCGGTAATCAGTTACTGGCTACCAACCTGACCGGACAACCGGTAGTTGTGGTACCCAATGGCTTTAAGGAGAACGGATCACCAACCAGCATCAGCTTTCTGGGAAACCTCTTCGATGAGGGAACCGTCCTTGCTGTTGCTGCTGCCTACCAGGAGAAAAGTAATTTCTCTAAGAAGAAACCCCTGCTTTTTTCCCAGTAAGCTTATTCCTTTTTGAATCCCAGGATCAGTTTTTTTTGCATAAGCTCTCCGATAAACTTTGACAGGGCCTCATCCATATACTTACCACTTTCAATCCCGGTGGCCTCGGCAATTTCACCCCTGAGGTGAGCTACCGGACAATCCTCCTCCACCATCCGGGTGAAAATATAAACATTCAGGGCCGAGAGGTTCAGAAATTGAACATAGCCCGTATCAGGTGAGCGGAATACAAGTGCGAAATAATTATCCTTGAGCTCAGCAGCCTTCTCGGTGGGATACATATGTACCGGATAGCTCATTTTGATGATCTCATATTCGGGATTGAAGGCAAGCCTGTCCTCGAGCAAACTTCCCTCCTCTACGTAGTCTGGAAGGGGCCTGTCAGGCATGTTTTGAACCTCAATTTCCATCCACTCAAAATACATAAGGTCTTCGAGGTAGGGCCTGCCCGTCTGCTCTCCGGTCTCCTTTGCCGAATGGTAGGCATAAAACTCATAGGGAAGGCGCCAGATCTGAGGTGCCTGCGGTTTGCCATTTACAAAAAAATCCTGCACCAGCTTGTCCCACTCTTCCTCCCCCAGGCTTGCCAGGGTAATGGGGAAGCCCGAATCAAGCGTATCCCTGACCACATTATTTATCAGGCGCCTGTAGTGCTTCAGCCTGCCGGGGCTTACTCCCGGAATACCAGTGTCGATTCCTGTGCGGACATATTCCCCAAGCTGCTCCTGGATCCTTGCTGTATCTTCATTTAGTTTCATGTTCAACCCTCCAGTGTTTGGCTATGAGTGATTTCAAATACATTAACTCGGCCTGAAGGTCCTCCAGCTCATCAAAATTGTAGTCCCTTTCCAGGAGAACCGGAACCGGGTCCATTCTCTGGATGGTCCATTCAAAAAGTTCGTAAACAGGATCAGCAATGGGCTGTCCGTGGGTATCAATGATCAAATCGGGCTCTACCTGCTCATGACCCGCCATGTGTATATAGGCTACCCGCTCCAGGGGAAGCTTAGAAATAAATTCCCGGGCATCGTATTTATGATTAAAGGCATTTACAAAGACGTTGTTCACATCCAGCAATAGCTTGCATCCTGCCTTTTCAACAATCTCACCTATAAATTCAGCTTCGGTCATCTCAGCCGCCACCGGGGTATAATAGGAAACATTTTCGATGGCCAGGGGCCTTCCAAGAAAATCCTGGACCTGCATAATTCTGCTGGCCACATGCTCCACGGCATCCATGCGGAAAGGAACCGGCAGCAAATCATAGAGATGGGCATTCTGACTCTTGGTATAACTCAGGTGCTCTGAATAAATCTCCACATGGTTTTCATCCAGGAAAGTTTTCAGCTCTCCAATGAATTTCCAGTCAAGATCCTCAGGGCTACCCAGGGAAAGGGAGAGACCATGGCAGGTCACATCGTAGCTGGAGACTGCCCTGTCCAGCGTTCGCTTCCAGTTTCCGCCAACCCCCATCCAGTTCTCGGGGGCAAATTCCAGGAAATCCGGTGTGAGCACTTTGCTCTCCAGGATCTCCTCTGAAATATCCCTCCTTAATCCTATGCCAACTTTTCCCTTCATGGTTCTGAGTATTTAAGAAGAGCCCCGCAGAATGCGGGGCCCCTTATCGAACCGGACCAACCATATTAACCCTTACCACACATGGCTACCTTACCAGGTCCAGTCCAAATTCATTCTTATGCGCCACATTTTCCTTCACCGCATTTCCCTTCGCCACACTTGGCTTCCTTGCCCTTTTCTTTAGTGGCTTTGGTTTCGGTTTTGGCGTCAGCTTTTTTAGCATCGCCTTTCTTGGCATCAGCTGCCTTGGCTTCTGTTGCCTTGGCATCACCCTTTTTACCCTCAGCTTTTTTATCTGCCTTTTTGCCATCCTCACCGCACTTCAATTCAGCGTACTTCACCGTGGAAGCTTCTGTTGCTGCAGCCTGCTTTGAATTTGCATCAATCAGGTGACTGCGAACTTCTGCTCCTGAACCCAGGTCATTATAGGCCAGGATATCCATACCTGTTACAGGTGAGGCTAACAATGCGCTTGTCAGCAATGCTCCGGCTACGATAGAGCCGGACTTAAAGATCTTCTTATCTGTTTTCATGTCAATTGAATTTAATTAAACTGTTTGTGAGGGGTAAGTCGACAGGAAAACACGGACCTTACAAAGGATTCGCTTTTTAACAACTATTTGGCAGTTAGCTCCCGTACAACGACGGTTTCTATTTCTGCCCTGCAGTCTTCTGGAAGGTGGTGATGGCATTCTTCGGAGCAGGTTTCCTCGCGGTAGGCATCAACCGCAGTATTGAGCTCATTGATCTGGGAGGCGTAGATCCTGCACAGGTGACAGGTGATCAGGTGAAATTTAAGCTGCATCCACTTTTTAAAGCCAAGGCGCTTATCGTAACGGTACGAAACCAGGAAACTGGCCTCATCGCAGGCGATCATCCGCTTGCTCATAAATACCATCATCTTATACATCATCCTCCTGAACATCCCTTAAACCCAGTAAGTTTCGATACAATTTCGCATTTTCAGACGGGCCCTGTGCAGCATGACCCACAAATTAGACGAAGTAATTCCCAGTTCCTTACATACCTCATCCGACTCAGTCTCATCAATCATCTTCATGATAAAAACGGCGGACAAATTTGAGGGTAGCAGGGAAATACACTTTTCGATGATCAGCCTTAACTCATCCTGCTCAAGAGCTCCGTCCGGAATCAAGGAGTTAGAATGAGGGCCCTTACCCTCAAGCCAGTGACCTTTAAAAGGATCCGAATCCCTGTAAAAATCACCGTCTGATATATCTTCCTGGAATTCACTCATGGAAGACACTTTGGAAGAATAGCTTTTCCGGTAAACATCAATGATCTTTCGCTTCAGAATGGAAATCAGCCAGGTGCGTTCGGCGCTTCGGCCCTGAAATTTCTCCCTGGCCTTTAGTCCGGCCAGGAAGGTATCCTGCACCAGGTCGCTGGCCTTTTCCGGATCATTCACCCTGACGATGGCATAATTATAGAGATAATCACCGTAGCGTTCCACCCATAAAAGGGGCTCCAGGGTATGTTTTGCCTCTTCTGCCATGCCTAATCCAAAGAACAAGATATGAAAAACCTGAGAGTTCCTCAGGAAATTGTAATTTTGTGATCTCAAATTAGAAAAAACAAAGATCCATGACAATAATAGATACAAAGGGGCACACCTGTCCCCGTCCACTGATCATGCTGAAGGAAGCCCTGCTGGAGACAGAGGTAGGCGCCCAGCTACAGGTCATAACAGATAATGAAACTTCCCTGAAAAACCTGCTGTCCTACCTGAACGACCAGGGCGCCAGCCCCGATGTGGAGACCAAGGGGAATGTCCATACCATTACCACCCTGAGACCCGACACATCCATAGCCGAATCGGATGCAGCTGCCTATTGCAGCACCGAGGTCGTCAGAAACGATTATGTGGTTTGCCTGAAGAGTAAGCGCATGGGAGAAGGCGATGCCGACCTGGGTAAGCTACTTATGGAGACCTTCGTTGAGAACCTGAAATTACAGGATCATTTGCCTACGCATGTGGTCATGTACAATGACGGAGTAAAACTGGCCATGAAAGAATCTCCGGTCTGCTCTTCGCTGTCCGAGCTGGAGGAGCTGGGTTGCAGAATCATGCTTTGCGGTACCTGCATTGACCATTACGGTCTCCAGTATGAAATCGGCGTGGGCATGATATCCAATATGGTTAGCATCACCGAAATCCTGGCCCGGACAGGCCATGTTCTTACTCCCTGATCCCAGGAAACAACAGGTCCATGACAAAACCATTTGATCTTCTGAGCACCATTGAGTATGGCGGCTGTTCGGCTAAAATTCCGGCAGGTCTGCTTACAGAAATGCTGAAGGATCTTCCCATCACCAGGGATCCCAATCTGCTGGTGGATGTGGAGACCCATGACGATGCAGGTGTTTACAGGATTAATGAAGACACGGCCCTGATCTTTACCACCGACTTCTTCCCTCCCATCTGCTCCGATGCCCGGGAATTTGGAGAAATCGCGGCAGCCAATGCACTTTCGGATGTATACGCCATGGGAGGAACTCCACTCCTGGCGCTCAATCTGATGATGTTTTCGCACCACAAGATTCCCCTTGAGGTTTTTGGCGAGATTCTCAAGGGTGGAGATGCCAAGGTAAGGGAAGCCGGGGCTTTGACTGTCGGAGGTCATACCATAGATGATCACCCTCCCAAGTTCGGACTGGCCGTGGTGGGCCTGGTTCACCCGGATGAGCTGATCAGCAATGCAGGGGCAAGACCGGGCGATCGCCTGGTTCTGACCAAGCTCATTGGTACGGGTGCCCTGGTTTCGGGTCAAAAAAATGACCTGGCTGAAGAGGTGGATTACCGAAGGGCGCTGGATCAGATGAAGGCACTCAATAAAGAGGGTGCCCTGGCTGCCAAAAAATATGGAGTAAAAGGAATGACCGATGTTACCGGCTTCGGACTGGCCGGACATGCCTTGAAAATGGCCGAGGCCAGCGGGGTGAGTTTCAGAATCCGTACCCAATCTGTACCCTTACTGCCAGGAGCCTACAGTATATTTGAAAAGGGAAGTATCCCCGGCGCCGCGTTCCGGAACCAGGAATTTACGGGAAAGTCCGTGCATTTCACCAGGGCTGTGGATTATACGCTGAAGATGCTTATGCACGATGCCCAAACCTCGGGAGGACTGCTTATGTCAGTCTCCCCCGACCTGGCCGGCCCCCTTGTGGAAGAACTCAACGCAAACCCGGGCAACACGATAGCCACCGAGATCGGCGAAGTCCTTGTGGAAAGCCCGCGCAGGCTTTATTTTGAGTGAGGCAGCCTTAAAGCTGTGAATCCAATTGGTATCCGAATAGGAGGCGACTGTGATGAATTTTAGGGTATCAGGATATGATAAGCTACTTATTCACCGGTCCGAAATACTTATCCAGCCAGTTCAGAGATTCATTGATAAGGTCTTCTCGTGGAATGTAATGAGTAGACTCATATATTTTCCACTCTTTATCTATTTCCGGGGTACCCAGGAAATCATAAAAAGCCTGTTGTTGTTTCATGGAGTAATCAGGGTCATAACGACCCGCCAGAAGTAACATGGGTATTTTAACCCTGGGTAAATAGTTTATTTGATCAAACTCTGGATATTTATCGGCTGACTGTACTCCAAATAAGGATAAAATCCCAAGCTCGATTCTTTCCTCAATTGCCAGTATGTATTGTAGCCATAAATCCGCCCCAGCTCAACCCATAAAATGCAATCCTTTTTAGATCCATATCGTTTCGTGTTTCCAGGTAATCACAAGCAATCTGGACATCTATCAATCTATATGAGTAGACTTGCCTTCTAGTTTGCAGATTATTAGCTTCAATGATACCCCTTCCATAAGTGGAATAATAGACAGGCCAAATAACTGCCCTTCCACCTTTTAAGAAGAAATCAACCCGTATTCTTTGGGGTCATGTTTGCAGTAGAGTTTGCATTTCTTGCATCAAGGCCCGGATAATAGATTATTGACTGGTAGGGAGCTTTTGCATTTTTCGGTAAAAAGACCATGATTTCCATGGGGGCATCTTCATATGGAACATTGACAGAGACTTTCTCCTGGATCCAATCTTCTGTTACAATTCTTGAATTGGTAACTGGATGCAGATTTTCTTTATCATATCTCCATAAATCCTTAATAACTCCAAATACTTCGTCGGAAACTGGTTCTGCACTTGTGAAATCTCTTTCATTTAGAGGAAAATCCTGCGAAAGTTCAGTCCTTAATGTATCATCGATATATCGAATGCACCTGAAGCCTATCAGCTCATTTCTTGTCCAGGGAGATATTCCTAAGCGGTTATTATACCAATAGGTGGGTTCTTTAAAATTACCTCCTAAGATGATACGTTTGTTACCCATTGAATTGATAATCCATTCACTTACATTTCCCGGAAAATCAAAAGTGCCATATCTGGTTTGACTCTGATAAGTCCCTCCTGCTTCTGGCCCTTCTTTGGCAAAGTTCCCAAACTTTATTATTTCAGCCGCTGCATTTGGTTCTGAAACATATACCCAATGAAATATAGTTGGCAGTTCTTTATCGGCAAAGTTCGCATAAGCAGCTGCCTCATACCAGCTTATACCTGATACGGGTACATCCTCTGCACCCTTAGGAAAATCACCCTGCTCCCAATTGAGGGGTGCAGGCCAACCTGTTTTGTCCTTAAACCGGCCGGTCGCTATTTCAAATTCCAGGCTGTCCTCTTCATCGACAAAAGGATATATCCAAAAGTCGGGGTTGGTATAGCCCCCTGCATCCATAAATGATTTATACTGCTGATTGGTCACTTCAAATCGATCCATCCAGATATCACCCGCATATAAAGTATCCAGAAATGGTGTAGTTTTTCTGCTACCCTGGTGGGCAGGAATATATATCATACCTTCCGGTATATTACCAGGTTCAAAAAGCTTGTATTCTAATATATCTTTTCTAATCTGCCGTGAAAATAAAACAGAACAATATGTCATATTGTGTCTGTGAATCCTGGTTTTTCGATTTTTATCCTGGATAAACCCTTTGGAAATGCGAAATCCAGTAATGGAGTTTCTCCCAGAAACTGCCAGGATGCTGTCTGGTCGGGAATAGGGTTTAGCGTAAACCTTTGCTTTAGCTGGTGTTGTGGTAATTGTGAGAGGAAATGTAATGCTATTCCATAAGTTTGCAAATTCAGGATCATCCCACAGAATCTTTTTTAATTTCAATGCATTATGATATACATCCCAATTCTTCTATACCATTGGTATCTTCTATATCCTCAACCTCCTCTAACAGGGCCGGCAACTTAACCTTTAGAGCCGAGTTCAACTTGTATTGATGGTTCACACGTAATCCTATTGTTACTCCGATGGCAATAATCATAAGGATACCAGGTAGTAAAATTTTTTGCCTTTTTAACGATACAGAGGATTTACGTCCTTCAGGTTCTGAAGCTTCAACAGATACTTCTTTTGTTCTGTTTTTTCGATTCAGGTACCATGCGAAAAAAGAGTGCTATCGGAAGGATGGACAACAGAATGATTAACAGAATATTCCTTGCAATTTCATTCAATCCAAAATTCTCAATAAAATACTCAGTTATTTCAAGAATGATCCACCCGCCACTAATAAATATGACAAGGGTTTGAATGATCGGATTGTGTATAATTCTTTCTACGAAATTATTTGGACTCATCTATTCTGTAGTATAAGAATAAGCCATGGATGTAATAAATTAACAGAGCTACCAGGCAATAGGGCAAAGTTGGTTTCCTGCAAGTTAAGGTCTTATTGAATATGAGTCAAATAATGGAAATGGTCCAGGAAACAGGAATTCCTGAACCCTTTTTGTTTTTTCTTCCTTAAAATTGCCAAGGGAATTAGCTCTGCCTGTTTTAGTTCCGTACCTTGCAGAATATTATCAGTACTGCCCAAATTTTGCATCAATAAATTCAGATATGAAAATAATCACAAATAGAAAGCGGATATTGTCCCTTCAGCACAAACTGAAAAAAAGATTAACGGATCTAATGCCTGATACTGCAATGCGGCGTATTGACATCCCTAAAATCAACGTAGATGTCCCGGTAAATCATAACATTACGATTAAAAAATGGTACTACTTCCGGGACAATATCCAATCCCATAAGTTTACATTTTTTGTTGGAAACTGGAGGTATGGAGGCGGAAGTCTTCCATATACGGGTTCCATAAGTATTGCATGGGACGGTAGTGGAAGTAATGCCGGAATCTTTGTTGAGGACGACACCGATGTTTATTTACTACATTCCGGTAGTATAGGCCGTAAAACAAAAGTGAACTTTTTCGATGCCTACCAGGGAGAAACGAAAGAAATTGAAATTAACGATGAAACTAAAAATTACGCTGTAGTGGGAAGAATGGATGATCCCGATATTGCAAGTAATGTTGTTAATTTCTTCGATTTTATGCATGTCAACTAATCCTCCTTCAAAAGCCCACCCGGGCTTTACTTTGAGTAATCCTCCTCATCTACTTAAAAAGGACAATACTCATCATTACTAATATTCTGAATATTAGTCATATAATCTTGAGCATTCATAGGGATTGAAATATGGTTTGCTCGATCTGTTTCAGAATCATGAGGATTTATCCGAATTAAGGGATATTTAACGCCAACAAATCTTTCCGCATATCGACGGATAGTGGGTATGGTTTTACCCGCTCCAACTTCCAGAGCAATGATACTCCGGCATTCAGATTCAATTTTATCACGCCATTCCATATATCTGAATTGTTGCTCAGCAGAATTGTCAGGAACAAAAGATTCATCTTCAAATAAATGTACATTCGGACGGCAATATGAGTTGCAATCCGGACATACTGGAAATGGAGGATTAGCAATAATACTTTCTGGCTCTAATTTTATATCCGGAGTTTTCCAAATTCCACATTCAATTCTTTCACCGCATTGTATATTGAACACTGATCCATGAAATTCAAAAATTTTACTTGCACTGAAACCTGTCTTTTGAAACTGCTGATCTGTGTTAGAAGTTACAATGAAATATTCTTTTTGTAACAAAAGTTCCTTTAATATGAAAAAGCCAGGATGAGGCTTTATACTATTATACTTTTCCATCAAATGGCCAATCAATCCCCAGGCCAATTCAGGCTGATCTTTAAAGGCTTTGGGGTTCATTAAATCATAATAATTTATAGGCTTGCCATTAATAATTAGCGACCTGGTCCACAGACCATCATCTCCTCTATACTGTTCAAGTCCGGAATCAACACCCATACCTGCTCCGGCAAAGATCGCCACCGCATCAGCATATTTGATTAATTGAGCAGTTTTCTGAAGCAATGTTTCCATATTTATAACTCTTTCTAACATCATATCAGTCAATGAATGAGGATGCTTGACTAATTATAGCTAAGAAGATCGCCTGGTCAATTCTTTCCAAACCTCTTCGATTAGAATTAAGGAAACAATATCAGGATCGTAATCATAAATTTTACGCAGATTAAGACACGATTTCATTAATGCGTCATTTCCACGCCAGAGATATAACATATTCCTAATATTCATACCCAAAAAACGATTGTAATTCAGTAAGTTTTCAAATTCACTGTTCATCAGACTTTGCTTGTATTCTTCACTCAGCCGGGCAATAATATAAGTAACCGCATCACCAACAGTCTCAGGCATGTTTATTTCTTTAAAATCGGGATTCATTTTCAATTAAGTTAGCTTGATTCTCCAGCACGAGAGCAATTCAGGAGAAGACTATCATCGATCTCATTTTCTTTTATAAACTTTCTAACTGCACCAATGCTACTATTATGAATATCCGGATTTTCAAAAAAACCTAACATAGCCAGTTTCATCTTCCTCTTCTTTTCATACTCATTTTCGTTATATCCAAACCAATAATAGTTAAATGACGAATCCATACTTATTTTAGAATGTGAAGATTGTTTGATCCAAAATACGCCTTCGTCATTAAAAAAGGCATCATGGTATTCCAGAATTTTAAGTATTAGATCTTCAAAACCTATATTGTTTAAGTCATCCCCAATTTCTAATAATTCTAATTCGAAATAGACAAAACATTGAAATAGGTTTCGGAAATCATTTCTTGTTAGTCCAAAATGACAATCCCCAGTATCCTGATATATTTCAATACGGCGAATCATATCTCCAAGCCGCAATTTAATATTTCCCTTGGCCATAATGAGACAAACTCCCACAAGGTCCTGACTTAAAATTGAAGCTGCCATTTATGCGTGCTATTCAGGTATTAGCTCCTTATTTCATATCAATGTTTTTTTGAGTGTGGAGCACATTTGCATCCATATCAAAAGCACAAAGATTTCCCAATTGGGAGGTGTCATATATCTTATGCCTCCCCGTATAGACCGCTCCATTATCAAGAGGTATGGTTGGATGACAATTTGAAATATGATCGATAATAACTTCCATGTAAACAGGATCATGCCCGTGTATAATACGCTTTCCGTTCATTTTATTTGCAGGTGGATTAAAGTTGCGAGTCCATAACATGGCCCTTTTATTTTCGAACGGTCTATCGGATTTGAAATCAAATCCTGCATGTACCAGATAGTAGTCATCCAGTTCATAATAATACGGCAGACTATCAAAAAAATGGTAATAACGATCCATCAATTTTCCATCATGAATAATATCAGGATATTTATGCCGGTTAAGTTGCCAAAGTAAAAATCGGGGCTCACCATCGGCAAACTCCAACAAACTCTGTTCATGATTTCCCCTCAAAGGGAATATAGAATATCCCTGGTCTAATAAATCAAGTATATAGTCCAGAACAGCTTGACTGGAAGGTCCCCTGTCCACATAATCACCAAGGAGAAACAGATGGTCAAATTTTGAAAGTGATATAACGTCTTCAACGAGGCACCTGAAAGTTTTAAAACATCCATGGATATCTGAAATGGCGTAACGTTTCCCTTTGGGTTGATTCGTAAGCTTGATGTAGTCACTCAAAATGTTAAAGGCTTAACTAATATCAATAACCTTAAACTCTCCCTGCATGGTACCATATGCAAACTGACCAGAATTCTGAACTTCAGAGAGACTGGTAATTAACAAATTAGTAGTAAGCACCGCAACGCATTTTCCTGTATTGACTTCCCATACGCGGATAGTATGATCCCTTGAAGCAGTAATAATCCTGTTCTGCCCCGGTATCTTTCGTATAAAAGTAATTTCTCCCGTATGCCCCTCAAAAATACCAATACAATCCCCTGTGTTTATATCCCATTCCCTTATGGTACAATCAAGTGATCCTGAATAGATAATTTGCTCCGCCTCAACTAATTCCAGACAGGATACTAATTCAGTGTGGCCGATGAAATTGAGCAGCATTTTGTGTTCAAGCATATCCCAGTATTGAACGGATCCATCCATAAATCCCAGGTGTAGATTATCCAATCCGTCCAGAATAATATTGCTGGATATTAGTTCAGGAAAACTCAATGTAATCATGCATTCGTCTGTAACTAGGTTCCAGATTTTCAAATTGCTATTTGAATCAATGCTTAGAACATATTCATCGCCATGTATGTATGAAACGAATTCGATACACTCACTATGTCCATGGTATCTCACCCTCTCCTTATTTTGATCCAGGTTCCACTCAATAATTTGCCCACCCCATCCAGTGGAAACGAGTCTCTTCTGATCTTTGGATATGCTAATATCAAGGATACCCTCAGTATGGCCTTTTAGTATACTTGAAGGACTCGATGTTCCGGGATTCCAGATCATAATGGTTCTATCCAGGCTAGCTGAAATAATCATGTTCCCTTCAGGGTTTATCCATACCTGTTTAATATAGGCCTTATGTCCTTTTAGTTCAGTTTTGATTAATCCTGTTTGATGATCCCTCAGTTGAATCCCTTTCCGGCTAAGATTCAAAATATATTTCCCTGGAATACTGTATTGAATTTTGCTGATATTTTTGGAAGGTATTTGCGCATCGCTAGGGAGCTTGCTCCTGCAAATATTCCATACTCTTACCGTATTATCATATTTACCTCCTCCTCCGGATATAATGTACTTCAAATCAGGGGTAATTTTCAAACTTAGAATGGGCCCCACATGCCCGGTAATTGTCTTAATACACTTGTGGCTGTATAAATCCCATACTTTAATGGTCTTATCCATACTGGCCGATACCAGGAATTTCCCATCATGAGTAATTTCAAGACAGTCTATTGCATATTCATGGCCAATCAGGGTCTCAATGCATTTTGCGGAATCCAAATCCCATACTTGAATGGTTCTGTCAACATATCCACCACAAGTATAAAGAACCTTTTTATCAACGCTAAGCTTAATACCAAATCCCATTGCAGCTGCCCCATCAATAGACTGAACGACTTTTCGACCCCGAATATCCCAAACAAAAACGGTATCATTATATCCTCCAGAAACTCCAATTTTACCGTCCAGGGATATATCCACTGATACCACATAGTCATTATGCTCTTTAAAATCGGCGATGCATTGCAGGGTAAAAGATCCCATATTTTTACTGAATAATCATTACTGCCTGAAATTACATACCGCCCGTCAGGTGTTATCTTTACCTTATTCACCCTATCGGTATGCCCTCTCAAAACTCCCCTTGGCTCCAGATCTTTATAATTCCAGAGTCGAATGGTATGATCCTCGCTGCCACCGGAGGTGGCAACAAGATTTAGATCAGGGGTCGCATCCAGGCTTTTTATATAATCAGTATGAGCAAAAATTGTTCTTAAGCATTCACCACTTTGCATATCCCAAAGCTTCAAGCTGTTATCAGTACTGCCCGAAACAGCAAATTTGCCATCATAGGTTAATGACACACCCAATACACGTTCAGTATGCTCTTGAAATACGCGTAAACATGGATCAAATGGATTGAATACTTCCCGCAGTTCCGCTGCAAAGAGCAATTTATAATGGATGCATTTTTTCATAAACCCATCTACGTAAGCTGCAAAGGGCCCGGTTCGAGCATAATTATATGCTTGCTGAAGGAAGTATCCATCCAATTTGCCATATCTATATAATAAGTGAGCCTGGAATCAAGAAACTGCAGGAATATATTAAGTTCATCTCCTTTGCTAGGACCAGACTCAATCCGCTCAATTTCCGCATCAATTTTCCGATCACTCAAAGGAGTTAATGAATCCAGACTAACTTCACCGCTCTGTATTTTTTCAGGAAAAGAAATCAGTTGATTGGAGTAACTGAGCATCTTGTCCATGTATTCCTTTTCCTTCTGTCTGGCTTCGCGAGTTTCAGGAAGAACATCAAAAGCAGCATGATAATCCCTAATGAGTTCATAAACATGACCCTGTTTGCATTTCTGAATAAGAAAGTTGAAATCCACCAGAACTTTTGTCAGCTCTTCATACATCTCTCCCTCAATCAAATGAGTAGGAAGATAATCGATTAAATATGAATCATAATCTTCATTATAGTAGCGATCCAGCAGGTAATCACAAACGCGTTGTTTGGCTCTGCCCATATCCAGAAGATATACATCTCCCTCTCCGACATCACCTGTTAACCAATCCGTTATGGACTTATGATAAGGTGAATACCGTCCGTTTCGTTCGGGGAAAAAAGCGGACAGAATTCGAATTTTCTTACGGATCTCAAACTCAGGTAAACCTATAATGGGTGAAAGCTCCTTAGCGTGAAGGCACCTTCATACAGGTAATAATTTCCAGAATGGTTCGGAAATCATCATAAGCCCTTTTTCCTGAAAACAATCGATTAAAATAATTAACATAGATTCCAACTAATCGATCAGGGAAGGTCGAAATCTCATTAACGTCAATCTGGCCTGTTTCAATCGCTAGGATAAGTTGCTTGATGTACAGAAAGTTGCCTTCACTTTTTAAAAGAGCCTCTCTTTTAATCGCAAGCAGGACAAATGCATCTTCTGGAAGCTTAATACGCAGGGCCTTTTCCCTGAATTTATTTTCCATGTAATCAGAAATATCCTGTCTATTATCATACTGGGAAGGATCAATTTCATGTGGTTCGTATCTACTCAGAAGGTCAAAAATATTATAAATCTTTCTTGAACTGACAATAACTTTTACCATATCGGGCAAATCCTCAAGCCTTTCCTGGATAAGCACCCGAACAATATTGTTTCCAGTCTCACTCCATGCTTCATCAAGGGCATCAATGAGAATAACTACCCGTTCATTTAGGTTTATGCTTTTTAAGGGATCCGCAATAAGTCTTCGAAAAAGTGTACCAGGATCCCAACGGGATAGCTGCTCGAAGTTCAGCTGCTTTATTGCTTCATGATACTCCTCCAGCTGGGTTAAGTTGGGCCGCCAGCGATCTTACACCATGATCAGCATTCTTTAATAAATCAGCCAGACTGGAGATACAAAAATGATAAGCCATCACCTCGGGGTGCCGCGAGGCCAAATGAGCCATGATGGAAGATTTTCCGATTCCCGGATCTCCGGTAATGAAGAATACTCTACTGGCAGATATTGAAAGCCACTCTTCCACTTCCTCAAGCAACCATTGTCTGCCCGTAAAATCCTTGGTCATCCTTGCGATATCGACTCCAAAATCCAGTGGTTTCAGTTGGCTAAACACTTTGGCATATGTACCTTCTACTGATTCTTTGGCACTCAAGGCCTTAACCACTCAAGGACCTGGTGTAATTCTGTCTGACTGCCAATCTATAAAATCTACCCAGTCAAGTCTATAAATGGATAATGGCGGCCTGCATTGAATGACCATCACAGGTACAATCTTTCGATTGTGAAAGCGAGCCATACTTATTTCGTCAAGGCAAACACCATCCGGCCTTCTCACAGCGTGGGGGGTGAGTAAACTGATAAATACATCATTGGATAGAATGGCCTCCTCTATCTGCTCCTCCCATGATGATCCACTTAAAATTTCAGCCCTATCAAGCCATACCTGATGTCCCTTTGCGACCAGGTCTTCTAAGAGTCTCTGGGCAAGATGCTCTGCATTTTTCCTCCCATAGCTGACAAATATTTTAAATGTTCCGGATGGATCAGTTTGGGATGACTGTTCAGATAATATGTCTTGTGGGGAATCTGGGGTAATTTGATGATCAACAGAACTTTTATCGAGGTCCAGATATATAAGCCCCATCCCTTCTTATCTTCCGCCAAATCATATAAGATCAACTCTTCCCTAATTCATCCAACAAGTCCTCATTACCCCCTAATAAATCTATAAGTACACTGTTTCGAGCACGCTGATGCAACTTTAAATAATCAAGGATTGTTTTTGTGGCGAGTTTAATATCCATGACCTATTATTATGCGTAGATAATAAAAGTAAGGAAATTATTTGTTTGCTAATAATATAGATCTTATCCATGCATCTCTTAACTTATGGATTATTCAAAATCAAGAATTGCTGCAATACTCAGGCCGCAACAAGCTTGTATGCAGAATAATTAAAGTTTAAGCTCCATAAAATCAATTGAACTTGAAAAATTCTGATGAAAGAATTGCTTTTTAGATCCCAATACGAATTGAACAGGATACCAATAGTAGATCATCTGTTCAATCAGGGCCTGGGATTCGCCGGTCATGAACACATCGATGCCTTCCAGAATGATCACAGTTTTTCTGTGCTGGGACAGGGATTGGGTAGAAAAACCTGAAAGACCGATAATATGTTCTTTCAGGTCCAGGCTTTTCCCATCATCGCTGACCGAGCAGTTGAACCATTAATATTCAAGTTTGAAAGATGCTCGGTGCAGCTTGCAATAAAGTCCTTCTAATTCTTTCTTGTAAAAAGAAAAATAGATAACATCATGCTGATCCATTAATCTGGCACCCAGTGAACCAAGAAATGATTCACGTTTTTTGGGATCATCGTAACTGACAAATATGCCCCTGGAATTCTTTAAAACGCCGAGCGCTTCCATTGTTTTTTCAGGCATGAAATTCTCTACTGGCAATGCAGGGAGCTCCATGAACACTGGCAAGCTGATACTGGACTGTTAGATGAACGGAGCCTATTCTTTACCTGGTATTTGTATCCCTTTCCTTCCACTTTCTCCAGAATCTTATTTTCAATAAGCAGGCTAATACGTAATTGTGCATTTCGCGTATTTAGAGCCATATACGTCTCAAAGTCTTTCCTTTTAAAAGCTATAGCTTTGTATTCAGATAAGAATGAGCTAAGGCGGGTCCTTTCCATATCATCCAGATCCGGTACCTGGTGATTCAATACCTCCATCCATTCCCCATTTGTAGCGCTACTGCCAACAGATTTACTTTTATCGACTGACACGAGATTGTCCAGTACAGAAATGCTAAAATCTCCAAGATGGTGCAGGAAATACTTCTTTAACATCATCCACAAAATCTCCAGTACCCTATATTTTTTTGCCCTATCATACCAGAATCCACAGCAGTACGTAAGGCACGAAAATTTCCTTCAACCCCTTGCTTTTACCACTGGGCTAAGGTGCGTGGCAATATCTTGAAACAAGATTTGAATCCGGGGATCATTAATTGTATTATCATTAACTTCATTCTCGTCCAGATCCAGCAAAGAGGATAAGAGGTGCTTGTAATCCAGTCTTTTCCTAATGGCATTTCTGCAGAAATGCTTTATGGCCCCTTCTACGTCTTCGTCCCGGTCATCCAGTCCAGGCACATGAATCTGATTGCCTGCCCGGTATAGCAAAGCATCATTGAGCTTCTTTTTTGGGCGTTCAGTTGCACATATGACCTTCACATCTTCCGTAGAGTAGGTTTTATTGCTTCCCAGTTTATTAGCTACATTGGTCTTTTCATCCATGGCCCGATTCACCATCGTTTGTAGCCCTTCATCAAGATCACCGATCTCATCAAGGAACAGTACTCCCTGCTTTGCTAACTCAAACTGCCCAATCTGATCCTGGTAGGCATCTGTAAAAGCACCCTTCACATGTCCGAAAAGTATGCTATGTGCAGTCTCCCTGACCAGTTGAGAGCAATTCAAACTGACGAATCCGCCGGAACATCTGGAGGCCTTTTTATACTGAGCAAAGTAATAGCGGGCAAGATATTCCTTCCCGGCCCCAGAAGGCCCGAACATAATAATTGGGTACCCATGGCGTGCAAAATCTGAAACGACCTCTAAGATTTCCAGCATCTTCTTGCTCTTGATCTCAAAGCCGTCGTAGCCTTCAAAATCCACCATATTTTCTTTTTTATAATCTACTAAATATACAAAAGATACACAGACAGTTGGTATTATTTATCATGGGTCAACTCGTTCAACATCTGTTTTTGCAGTTCAAAGGACAGTCTGGATTTTACCCTGTCGAAGAAGGAAGAATAGGGAGCAAGTAGATCCTGACAGGTGCTTAGCTCGTGGGCAATATAGGTAAGTGCAAAGTACTCTTTTTGTGGACTTTCACTTTCGATGAGCTTCCTGATAAATGGATGGTTTAAACATAGGCCCAGAAGTATATGATTGTTCCTGGAGAGTTTTTCATCGGTGCTCAGGCCTTCTTTTCGTGTTATAATATTTGAAATTAAATCATCATTTATAGGATTCTGATCCTTATCGAAAAGGCCAGTGGCGATATGCATTCCCTCATTCATTAATATAAAAAAAGCTGGGTGTATTCTTTTAATAGGGATATTAATCAGTCCTTTCAATGGTCTCAATAATATTCTTCCGATTCAAAAGAGTTTCGATTTTAGTCAATAGATGGCCTTCCTGCTCGGAAAGTGATCGGGTATCAATAAAATTGCAAGTCACAGGCAGCAACGATTCCTTGCGGATGATATCCCGTTTAATGAGGGTATTGATTCTGGACTGGTCTTCAACAATGGTCTACCAGGTATACCACATCCTCAAACAGGCAAGTAAAAAGTATACTGTAAAACCCGGGGGCACCTTTCTCCATCGTACAGGGTTCTGGTTCCGCAATGAAATCGTGTTTAAATTCTCCCCCTAGCCAGCGCAGATTTTTATGATTCTCACTAAAGTAAAAGGGCAGATTTTTACTCTTAATTCCCTGTAAGTCTAATAAAGAAAAACGTTTCTTTTTGCCATTTACAAGGAAGAGTTTTCTATTTAAAAATTTCTCAAAAAGGGATTCATATGGCGAAACAAAGCCATCCATTTCTGCAAGCTTTGTCCAGTAGGATTTGATCTGGTTTCTTAAAATATAGAGATTTGCCATTATAACTTCATCCGAAAGGTCGGCAAATTGTTGATCCATAAACTCCATCAGACTCTCATTCATATCTTCGATCAGGCTTTTATGGTTATTATCCATATAAAAGGAGTCCCGGCTGATGGTTATTGATAAATTATTGCAATTCAGCAACATATCTATACCAAGTACCAAAGGTGTTTCGGTGGAGTGGTAGTCATCCAGATTGTGATGCATCTTATAGCCTCCCGTAATTAGGTACCTTAGGGGAAGTTCTGAAATGAATTCATATTTGCAGAGAATAGTCACAGATCTATAGCGATTGCCGGTCTTAAAGAAACCATTGCAATGGTCTTTATGAAAGAAGAAGGCCTCTCGGCCATTAGCTCTATCCCATATGGATTGGTATCTTTTGCCATTGATCTGGATATTACAGGGATAATATTTGAGACTGTTTTTCCCATATTCAACACATTGTTCGGCTGAAGCCCTTCGATCAAAAAAGACCTTTACCTCTGTACTGAAGTCAATAGAATGATCCAGGATCTTGGTTTTTAATAGGGGCCGTTCACCTTCCGTAATCACCACATACTCAAGTTTAATAATCTGTCCTTCACACCTTGTTGTGATCTCCACCTTTCGGGTACCAAGCTTTGGATTAAAGATGGAAAAGAAACCAATACCAAAATTGCCAATTTTCTGAGGATCAGATGATTTATCAGTCCCCCCCATGCTGGTTACCAGCTTAATCTTTTCCAGATTCAAACCGCTTCCAAAGTCTTTCAGTGAAACCCAATAATCACCATAATTAATGATACCGCGCCTTTGGCTCCAATGGATTTCATTATGATAACTGTCGAGAAAATTCTGAATGAGTTCTCCAAATCCCTTCCCAGGATCTCCTCCAAACTGCCGTGAGATAATCTTTTTCCCACCCCTCTTTCAAGTCAATACGTAATCCTTCGGGAATTACAAAATAGGAGTTATCCTCTTTAGCATTTTTGCGTCTCAGCATAGCACCACACTAGTTTGCTTTTCAATTTAAACTCTTCATAAGACTTTCATTAAGCTTGCTCTTGAATTCCGAGAACATCCGGTTAAAGGCTTTTCCATCCTCTTCCTCCTGACTTTGGGTTTTGTCCTCAGTGAGTTTGGCGATCCCATCCAGCATTAATAATTCCTTTCTTATGTCTGCCGACAAATAGGGAAATATATTCCGACTGTTCTCCAGACATAGTGAAACTCCCCAGTGCCCTGCCAGCATTGGATTCACTGCAGACAGGGAGACAAGTTTCTTAATAAAGGGGTGATATAAATTCAGAATGATGGTGTGATTGGTATATACAAACAAGCGTGTATAACAGGGAGTCTGAAGATTCTTTTCAACCAGGAAGTTGGCCTTCCATTTCAGAGTGGAGAGATCCTGACAGACTTCTTCAACTTCCTCAAATAATCCCTGACCAAAATAGGATAGTTCATCATCGTGATCCGAATCCTCCATTTCCTCTTCCGTCTCATCATCCCACTCCCATGTGGATATCAATTCCGGATGGAATCCAAGGTTCCTTTCAAAGCTTTTCTGTAACTCATTCAATTGATTGTTGCCATCATCATATTTTTCAAATACCTGATTCGCACTTTTCAGAAAGATGCATCGATCCTTAAATAGTATTTTCAGTAGCTTATCCAATTCTTCCACCTGGTCTTGTTGGATTACCAGTTCAGAATAGTTGGAATAATCAATCCCCGCATTGGATTCATCTTCGATAAAGAAGCGGCCGTTTTTACTTGCAATTTCCGTCAACTCCTCAAAAGATATTTTTCCGAGTTTTTGAGTCCGGATAAATTCATATCTGCTCCAGGGTCTGTCGAGAGAAGGATCATAGGAGATCAGATTGCATGTAAGGGCATTAAGCTGAATTGTATAATAGTCTAACTCATCCAGGCTAAGCTGTTGCATGTGATTATACAGATCAGCCATATACTGGGGCAGAAATTTTTTCCTTATCCTTCTGCTCAATGGATAGAGGATGTCCTCGTTACTCAGGCAGTGTCTTCCAAATGGCAACTCGAAGGCGGAACTGTCTACCCTAATGCCCAGGTTCTCTAATAACCATTCTTTTTTCAGATCATTTGACAACAGGTTATATTTGGACGATATTAAAACCTTATTCTGATAAACTTCGTGAACGCTATCCCCAAGGTTGAAATCTACCTCAAAGGAATTCCCAGCAATATCAATGGTGTATTTTCGTGAGAAGGAATCGCTGTAAGAATTCCAATTTTCATTAATAGAATGAAGTATATGACTACTCCCCTCCTGTTCATTCAAGGGAACCGAAATGCTAATATGGAAAGGGAGATATCGCGTATACATATGCAGGATCTCCTTTAGCAGGATCATTTCTTGCATCAGGGAATTAGAAGATTTAAAGGTAACTCTGAAGGTAGTACCTCTTGATATGGTGGTATTGAGCAAGCAGACCCTGATATCCTCCATCCCATCCAGTTTTCCTGCCTTCGCCAACCACGCTTCCTTGCCATCAGAGGTTTCCATTTCAAAGCGAACCTGGTCGGGGATGGCTGCAATACTCAGCTTGCCAATCCCATGGGTCCCTATGGCTCGGCTGGCTTCCATATCCTTTTCAGATGTAAACAGGGTAAAGAACTTCAGGATTCTTTGTTTATCCATTCCTTTTCCATCATCTTCCACCTTTACCGTTATCTCATCCCCATTCTTTTCCCCGGATATTCTGCAGTAGCTGGCGAGTGCATCATAGGCATTGACTACATATTCCCTGATCCACTCCCGGTAATTGGAGAACTGAGCCCGCATATCCTTTTTCAGTTGCTGCCTATCTGCCCGAATCCCTGCAGCACTTATCCCATTCAGAGTCTCCTGTAATTTCTTTTTATTTCTATCTCTTGCTGACATTTGTTCTTCTCCTAATGCTTCCTGATATAACTTCAGAGCTCTTACCGAAAAAATTGTACCCTAAAGGTTAGTACACAGAAAATCAGATCAAAGGGGAAACAGGTATCAGCGAAGAGTTCGCGAAATTATTGTATGATTAATGGTAATAAATTAACTTTAGAATCCTTGCAAGGTTTATATATGTCTCAACTACCAAATTTCGAATACGATGTCTTCTTAAGCTTTTCTGCTAAAGATACCGTCATTGCCAGGGAGATTTGGGAAAAATTGGAAGAACATCAACTTGAGGTGTTTTGGTCGGATAATTACCTGAAAAAAGAGCTTGGCATAAACTGGTTTAAAAAAGTGGAAGAGGCCCTTGAGCAGAGTCGGCATCTGGTAGTTCTGGTAACTAAAAACTCATTGAATTCCGAATGGGTACAACGTGAATATCAAGCATTTTTGAACTCTTGTTACAAGGAGAAAAGCCGGCGCTTGGTCCCCCTTTTGGGCCATGAGATAAGGATTTCTGATATGCCGTTGTTCATGCAGCAGTTTCAATCATTTAGGCTAGAAGACACAATTGGTGTTTATAGGCTTGTGGATCTATTGCAGATAAACAGTATAAGAAGAAAGAAAGAAGCTGCAGAAAGAGAAAAGAGAAAACAAGAGGAACAACTGCTAAAGGAAAAGCTTAAGCTTGAGGAAGATAATAAAAATCTGGACCAGAATTCTTCAAATATAAATAGATTTGAATTAAGCGAATTCGAGGATCCCAGGGATCATAGCAAATACAGGACAATTAAGATAGGAAATCAGGTTTGGTTTGCTGAAAACCTTCGATATCAAACTCCTGAGAGTCGACTTTATAAGAATAATGCCGAATACGCTGAAACTTTTGGCAGGCTATATAACTGGCTTGATGCCCAGAATGCATGTCCAGCAGGATGGCGGATTCCTGACTATGGTGATTGGGAAGAATTAATTATGGCCTTTGGAGGTTATCGAGTTGCAGGAGAGAAATTAAAACATAGTAGTGCAGTTTTCTCTGATATATCAGAGTTAGAACATGATTTTAATAGTGGTTTCTCTGCTCTTTATGGAGGAATGGGAATTGAAAATGGATATGGCTATTTAAGGAAGAGCGCATACTTTTGGAGTTCTGACGAATACAATGAACAGAATGCCTGGAGATATGCATTATATGTCCGATCAAAAGGAATACATAAGGAACACCTTGAAAAAGAGCTATATTATTCGGTAAGGTGTATTAGAAATTCATGACTCTTTCAATCTACTTTATGAAGTTTTTATAGGCCATCAGATCAAGCGATTTCCAATATTTCTCCATGGCTATGTTATTCTTAAAGGCAATCCTGTAATTGGTGATTTTCTCGGGTATTATCCAAAAAAACGCATCGGATTCATCGTTTAACTTGATATCTCCTTTGACTTCACATCGAAAGAATAGGGTTAGATAGTGTTTTTCTTCTGGTTCATCGGGTAGGCCATCCATATAGAATAAAAACTTGGTCGAAGTGCATCCCAGCGAAGTTTCTTCCTGAACTTCTCTTTCTATCGCTTCTTCTGCTGTCTGACCAAAGTCCACCTTTCCTCCAGGCAGGCACCATAAGCCTCCATATTCATCATCATGAGCTCGCTTCAGAATAAGGATCTCACTCTCCTCATTTGTAATAATCGCACGGACTGCCAGCATGGGGTATAGTTGACTCTTCTCCATCATCAGGAAACCTTATATACCTCCAGTCCCACTTTTGCCAAATATGAAGGGATATTTCTGACCGTGTCCCGATCGTATTTCTTTATATCTTCTGTCAGGAGGTCCCAGCTAACCAGATAGGGACTCAGTTTTTTAGACAAATCTTTTACCGGAGCAAATTTCCACCCTTCGGAAAGACGTTCCACTACCCATCGGGCATGTTCCAGTTTCGCCATTTGCTCTACGATATCATCATCATCATCGAAATCATAGATCTTGACACCATTTCCCTCGACCTGCTGTACTGAATATCCAAACCTTTCCAGCTTTTCGAAGATCTGGTCGGCTTGTCTGTAATTGGAGTACTTTAAGCTTTGATCCAAGGTCTCCCACGGTTCCATGGACGGATCTTTCGTCTCCAGTTTTTCCATTCTGCTATATAGGTATCCTTTATGAATCTCCCTTGCCACTACTTCACGTAAATTCTCATCCATAGTCGACCTAACGGAAGAAATATATGAACTGATAATCAGGGAATCCTTCGGAAGCTGAATCAGCGATTTTAATTGACTCCAGGTGGGATCAGCCAATAATTTCACCGGTTCTCCACCGCTACCTTCCAAAATACCTACCTGGGCTCCAAGCATCAGGGCCAATTCACACTCTGCGGAAGAAATTTTTCCTCCATTAATTACCAATAGCTTTACACTTTCAGGCAAAATTCCTGATGCCAGGATGTCTATCCAGTATTGGGTCGGCTCCAATGGGCTAAATGTATCGCCACTCGTAGTAAATATCTCGTCGTACCTCTTTGTATTTGAATCGGCGAGTTCATTTTTCGCAACAGGAAGATACCCTGTTGTATGAATATGATCCGGGAAAGCATGCTTAATATCTCCAGCTAGTTTACTGATGCCCGTTTTGGTCCCTCCTGAGATAATTGTTCCATGATAATCTGCAAATGTCTCAGTAAGCAAGGGTCCGAAGCTTTCCATTTTTTCTGAAACATCATCTCTGGAACCACCAACCAGAATAGTGCAGAGAGGACCTGCCTTTTCCCGACCCGATTTGGCCATTTCTTTGACTTTACTATTCGCTTTTTCGCTTTTGAATTTTGAGGCCAGACCTAAGCACAAGAGACTTTCAATCCATTCGTATCCAGCTATTTGCGATTTAACTATCCGTAGTCTCTCCAGCGTATTCAGTGAGGTTTCCACCATGAAGGGCGCAGTACTTAATTGGATAGCTTTGACGTATGCAGAGAAACTTTCATATGGATTATTCAACAATAGATTAAGTTTGCCAATACTATACCAGGCCCATGGGATATTCACATTCACTTCAATACAGGAATGGCTCCTTTGAATTGCCTCCAGAATAACCGGCCTTGTAAATCCAATGATGGATAGGTTCTGGTCCTTCACTATTTCACTCTGCAGATAATTTCCGAGCGGATAGGCATCAGTCGGATCGAATTCAAAAGCCTTTTGATAATATGAATCTGACTTTTCGTCATCAATCCCCTTCCAGGAACCGGCCAGGGAAGCCAGAGCATCCGGATTGTTAAAAGGGGGTGAGCCTGCTTTTAGAAGCAATTTCTGACCTTTTGAGAATCCTTCACTCTGTGGATCTGTTTTATATTTTTTACATAAAGCAGTTCCCAATAAGCGCAGGAGATCTGCATCATCTCTTGATACATAGGGTGAAATCACAGATATGGCCTTATCCCATTTTTCCAGCGCAAGTGCTGCCCGCCCCAGCTGTTTGATCAAGGAGAGGTTATCCGGATCATATTTAAGGGTGATTTCCAATTTCTCCATCTCCCTGCAGCCCGCCCTGGTTGAGATAAGCGCCGTAACTGGTATAATATTTCTTTAGCTCATCCTGAACACCTGAGAAGGCATTATCCACAGCTTCCAGCCTGGCGGCGATTCCGGCCATTTCTCTCTGTAACTTGAGGGGGATCTCAAATTCATTTTTATAAGCCCATTTATGATAGAGGTCAGCCCAGGCATGCTCCAGTAGCGTTCGCACCTGCACTTCAGCCTTCAATCCAAAAACTTCTTCAGGGATCTCTTTTGCATAAAACTTCTGAAGGGCATTATCTTGTTTTAATTGAATGATGTAGTGTACGGAACGATATCCGAATTTAGCGGGTTTTAATCTCTCATCCACTCCCATGGAATTTCCCCAATCAATCTGAAATAGTTCTTCAATTTGGTCACACATTTCCTTTACCTGACTTTTGTGTCTGTGTGATGATTCTTGCCCCGCACAGGTCCGTAAGTTGGTTAACAGTATCATTGTATTTCAAGTTTTTATAATTCTTTTCCAAAAACTGGCTATGGTTTTAGCCCTGACTTGAATGATGGCGTCAATATCTCTATCCTTGGCAACTTGCTGGAAGAGTAACTTTAAGAGCTCTGCATATTTTTCAAAACTCTCGTGTTTCTGTTTATAGGCATTGGTTTGTTCCTCAATCCACTTCAGGTTTATTTGGCTGCTTTGATTTGACATTTAAAACTAGTTGTTAGTTGTCCATTAATGATCTTTATCTGCAAAACTTACGATCCTCTCATTAACTTCACGGAGTACGTCGGGGATATACTTTATGGAGTCCATGTTTTGTTCTTTGGTTTCTTCATCCAACTCTTCCCAGGGAACCAATTTCGGGGTGCGTCTTATATCATCATTTCTTTCTGGAAAATAGCTCCATCCAGCAAGGGTGCGCTCTGCAAACCAGCGGTCGTGTTCAAGGTGAGCCAGAAGTTCAATTTCATCAGGGTTAAGCGTGACATTGGCATAGGGATCAGGGCCATCCTTCTCTTGGTGTTCAGGAACAATCATGTATCCCAATCCTCTGATTTTAACTCCAATGTGATCAGCTGCCTTCCGATTTGAGTCTTTAAATTCTTGCGGAAGTTCCTCCCATATCTTTTTTGCTGATCGAACTCCCTCTTTCAGAAACAGACTCAATAGAACGTAAATATACAAGGTGGTTGAACATGGCCTTTTTCTCATCTGGTTACCTCCGCTTATCACCTCTTCTGAGCATACTTTTGAAGGTAACCCGTAAGGCTTGATTTTACTGGAGAATCCGTCAAGGGGTCCATTGTCATCAGTTCTGATAAAAACCTGGAATGGATTAGCCGTGATTTTAATTTGATTTTGTCTAATTGAAAACCCAGTAACAAATTATTGATCTTGTTATCGAAACAGAGCACTATTGTATTGAGGGTATCAGGCTTTTCCAAAGTTTCGACTAATTTGGTGATTAACTGAGGATTGTTGGCTTCAATTTGAACGGTTTCAAGCTTACAATACTCGGTAAATTTAGGGTACCGTTCCAGGAATTCTTGTTTTCTCTTATCAGCTTCACGATCATATATGATCACCTTGGGCAGCCTGGTATTCCGGTTTTAGAGTGGCCGGTAATGGCCGTATGAAGGGCCAGAGATTCTCCGGCCTGACCAAGGCCAAAAATAATCATCTGAACATATTGTTTACTCCCTATTGCGATTCCGCTTCTGTCCGGCGGATCACTTTGAAAAAGCTCCCTTGCACTGTTTTCATAGACATTAAACACAGTTAATTCCAGGCCATCATTAATATCCTCTACCAGATTATGTCTTTTCAAAGCATTCAAAGATTCCAGCTGCAGGTGCATTATGCATTTTACCGTATTGCTTTTATCCCGATGGCCTTCCTTGATCATTTTGTAAATAAGCAGACAGGTCTTTACTTGCCTGGCATCATCCCCCATCAATAAGTAAATGGATTTCGCATGATCTATCCTCGTCTTTCTCAAGATATCGACATTGGTGGCATCACCAACAATTAGATGACATCGCCTTTGGTTGAGGGTCTCCAGGTAGGGATTTAAAGGATCGTTTTCAACAACAAGGATCTTTTCATGCTTGAGAATGTTTTCATCCATCACATTCCTTCCTTTTGTTCCAAGTCCAATAATAATTTTATGACCTTTTAATCTGGTGATCTGCATATTTCGCAATCGCTCTTTGAATATCTCGACTATGGCCATAATGATGGCAATCATGGCTGTTAAAGGTGCTGTAAATCGAACCACCTGTAAAATCCAGGGGATTGGCTCTCTGGAAGTCCCCGTTTTCAAAGGTAAAAAGCTGCAGGGTTCTATAGATGGCCCTGATCCAGTCTGAAGGTTCATTGATTTGAAAAAAATAATTCCGGAAACCTATTATACCCCCAAAAAGGCTGAATATAATAAGCATAACGATGATAATCCAGTAGGAGATTTGTTGTTGTTTTTTGATAAGTCCAGGTGAGTCCATAAGTCCAAAAGATAATCGATTTACCTATAAGTTTCAAAATGGTTAATAACCAGTACATAAGATAGTAAATTATCCTTTAGGCTTATATGATGTTAAGCTCTTAACCTTTTTATTGCCGGACTCCGCACTGTCTGTAAAAGCAAATTTCGCTCCTCTAAATATTTATTTGTCAGATTGTTATAGAGCCCTTCATCCTTCAAACGGGATAATATCAGGTGTTTGACATTGTGTTTACTGAAGTAGGAAGCAAACCTGGGATCGTTCCTATCTAATTTTTCATGAAATGTTTTTCTCCCACTCAACTTAATGCATAAATAAATTTATCATGGCTTGTAAAGAAAAATCGGATGGGAATGTTTCATCCGGAGGACGGTTGATTAAAAAATCATCCTTGGATTCGAAGTTATAAAGTCGAGTTAGGATCTTGCCTGTATCTGCCATAGAAAAGACAATCACACCATCCCCACCTCCACTCACCAAAACCTGATCGTTCCTCATAAGACAAATGCTCCAGATCCATGAACCATGTATTCGTTTATTATAAAGGAGCTCACCACTCAGCAAACATTAACAGGCAATAAAACCTCTTAGCTAGCGGCCCATATTTTTGTTTCATCCTTCGCAATTCGAACTTCCCTTAAATCGCTATCCTGATGGTGAAATTGAAAAATACTTTCTCCGGTCAACTTCTTGTGGACTCGGATAAAACCATCCGTACAGGCGGCAGCAAACAGAGTTGAAGAGATTGCCACCTTTCTCACCGTCCCATTAAAAGCAAAGTATTTCATTATAGGCTCACCACCAGTAAGTGCCCATCGATAAGCTCTTCCATCATCACTTCCTGTATAAACTCCAAAGCTGTCATATGCAATATCAATTGCTTGATCGTGCAATATGTCATCGCTATGTTCATAGCTATGAATGATGTTACCTGTTGCGAGATCCCAACACCAACCCGAGTTCCTGGCATCCAGTACATAATCCGATTGATAATTGGCAGTGAACAAGTATTTTTCATTTGGATCCAAATAGCAACTTGGGCTTCTGGCAACACCTCTTAATATTGTTGTGCACTCTCCAGTTTCTATTTCGAAGCGCCTGAATGTGCCATCCCAGGATGCTGAGAAAAAACTTTTATTATCCTTGCTATGGCTTGTCAATCGAACTGTTTGAGTGTGGCCCTTATATTCGTTTGGTTGATAGGCTAACTTCTCAAGATCCAAAACCCTGATTCTGGATGAATCCTCAAAGGTAACTATCAGATATCTGTTGTCGCTTGTTACATTCACGGATCTGACTTTTATACACTCATGCTGGTAGTTATACCTGTGCTTGAACACAAGCGGTTTAGTGGGATTTTCATGGTCAACTGGCAGCAATCCTATGACTGGATTTACACAGGAAATTATATTCTTATCCTCCATTACATAGCAATTTTGTGATATTTTGTTAAAATTTCTTGCTTTAATTCTTTGATTTGATTCTTTAATGCTAAAATTTCCACATCAAGCTTTTTTGTATGTACTGTGACATCCATTAGGGCGTCTCTGTAATATTGAGTCTGATCCTCATTGGTGTACTCATTTTGTACCAGCTCCAGATGAGCCAGATGGAGGGATAGAGATTTAGTATCAACAGCCAGAAATTCCATAATTATATCGAAGGAAGAACCCTTCCGGATCATAAATTTAAGCCTGTTTCCCAGGGAGTAATCCTTCGGATCTAATTCGAGTATCTTACATGCTTTTAGATATATGGATTCAAACTGTTTGAAATCAGGCATGCTGTAGAGCATCATCTCCGGAGAAAAGGAGAATAATTCCTCTTTGTTGGATTTCATCACCTGCAACCAAAGATTTTTGATATCTTCCTGCTTTTCAGTTGACAGTGATTCGTAACCGGGGCAGGTATCAGCATGCAGGAGGTGATATAGTTTTAACAAGGTCTTACAAGCCTGTACATAAGATTCTTTAAATTCAACAGATGCAGTGGAGGGGGCTCCTTGGGTAGAAAATGAAGTCCATTTTGTTTCGACTCCGGGCAATTTTATTTCTGATCTGATTCCTTCTGCTCTCCGCTTCCATCAGATTTTTCAGAGCCTTACGGAGGACAGCTCGTAGGGATAGGTCTGGTCTTTCATTGGATATCTTTAAGACCAGGGTGTATTTCTCTACCCGGAAAATGAGATCCGATTTTTCCATTTCCTTCGACCTGAAGGTCTCCATGTAACTATTCTCTATGCTCAGATTCAGCCTTTTCTTTCTCTCCAGTGTAAGCAACATGTCATCCAGATCTTCTGACTTTAAAATCCAGAGTTCTTTGGCCCTGAGGTAATTTTCCCGCTGTTCTTCGCTTTGGGAGAATAACAGCTTTCGCTCAGAATAGTCATTGTCTGGATAAAAGGTATCAAGACTCTTGATTTCAAAAATAAACTGTTTGCTATATATCAGGTCCTGAAGAATAAACTCAAAATTGTCATAGCCAATGTTTGTTTCAGAACCGCCAAATTCTGCCTTCAAGAGCCTGAATATTTTTCCCCTATGTGGTTTAAATCCATCTATATACTCCTCCATAAGAATATGATCATTTAGAATGGATTCCAGATCGGCTTTGGGCTTATTTTGTAATCCAGCCATATCTGATATATAGCTTTCCCAAATGGCTTTCAGCATAAGGGCAATGATATGATGGACTTTTATTTTGCAATAGGTAGCCAATCGAAAAACCATATCCGGAGCTATGAAATAATGTTTGGCGTTCTTGTTAAATACGCCCAGAAAATCATCCTGGGAGATAGAAAGAACCGGATTCTGATCTGTATGCAGAAGAGGATCTGAATGGTCTTTGCATACCCGCATCATTTCCAGCTCATCTCCGAATTCTTCGCGGAAAATATATTCCATATCAGCGGCAAGGGTTGTGATTTTATGTTTGCTATCGTTCATATCTGTATTTTTTTGGGGAGGTTCTTTTGTGCTGGCTGCGAAATTATATTTGTAAGCAATTCCAGTGGAATGAAGCGCCATTCATAATAGGTTTGCCTTCTGACGGAGCTCCGGGAACATCCGCAGCGCATGCTTAGAACCTCAGGTCGATTCTTAATAGAAACTTGCCTGGATCCACAATCACAGGTAAAATTCCCATCTACAGTATATACCCTTCCCTTAATCAGCGGGTATCTGCAATAGGTATTGCAGCTGGGATCGACGCACACTACTTTTTGTCCCCTTTTAAATGTCCAAGATTTCATGATTTTTTTATGTGCCAGAGTGCATGTATCATGCCTATTTCGATAACTCATAAAAAATCAGAAGGATACGAATTCCTATATGCCCTGGTGTGATGTTTATATCACCAATATGATGCGAAATATTCGCGAATTCCCCTGAGATTCCCATTCATGTATTTTATTAATAGTCAGATAAACAGAATGATGTAAAATATGGACCGGCTATTGACCTCTACATAAATAAATTGTATTATTCATCATTAGAAAGGAGAAATTATGACGGATCTTGAAGCATTAAAAAACCTTGTATTGGCACCCTATGTCATGAAGGCAACCGCATTAATTGCAGTGCAAAGGAAGGTGGGAGGAAATCAGTTCAGACATAGTTTTTCCACACTAGGTATTCTTTTGGATTATAAATACTTTAAAGACACCGTATTGCTAAAGGCCTCACTTCTTCATGATCTTCTCGAAGATCTCCCGGAAACCGAGGTGGATGAAATCAGGTGGATTGATCACGATAGCCCTGGGGTGGTTGAACTGGTCCTGGAGGTAACGAAGCGCAAGGAAGAATCAAAAGCACAATACCTTAAACGCATACTAAAGAAGGGAAGCAGATATGCCATGGTGCTTAAATGCGCGGATCGTATTTCTAACCTTACTGATTTGCACCGCGATACACACAGCGATCAGAAAATCTCTGAATATCTGGATCAAACCGAACAGTATGTAATACCCACAGCCCGAAAGGTGAATGAGGATATGGTCATTGAACTTTCTGATTTGGTGAAAAAAAGGAGAGAAATACTCAGACTAGCTGATAATTGAACTTTATAACAGCTTAGGAAGGATTCTAAAATACCCTTACCAGAAGCTGGCATATTTCCATAAGATGCAACAGGTACCAGGCGCTCTTTTTTATATCAAGATCAAACCGCTCCAGAAATGTTACAGCAAACAAATCTGCAAAATACAGATACTCCTCTTCTGCATCTTCTTCATCAAAAAGTCCCGCAATAAAGGCATAGACCTGTGAGGCGGACCGTTTTGCATATATTGTCGTTTTTTTCACTGCCACTGAATTTCCTTTATTCCATCAGTTCTGAAAGTGTAAATTCAAATCGCGTGCCTGTTGCGATAGCATGTTGATTATTAGACTCATATGATAATCTATAATCATAAAATACAGCATTTCTCAGCGAAAAATTCGCGAAGTTTATGAAGTAACATATGTACTACTTTGTGATCTTCACAATTTCTCGTTGAGTCTTATGAATCAGGAGGTTTAGAGTAGATTTTGAGGATTTAAAAAAAAGCAATACCTTTTATGTAATTGCAAAAAAATACTTAATGGAAGGGAAAATAAGGGTATTTATTAGTTACTCTCATAACGATAAGGATTTTGTGGGAAAACTAATTCCGACTTTGGAAAAATGTAATGTCGATGTTATCTGGGACAAGAATCTTATTGCAGGTTCAGGCTTTCATGATCAGATCAAAGATTCGATTGCAAGTGCCCATATATTTATGCCATTAATTACAAAAAAATCCTCAGAAAGAGGGTGGGTACATCAAGAAATTGGTTATGCCATGGCCTTAAATATTCCTGTATTGCCTATTACAACAGAGAATCTGGACCCAAGTGGAATGCTACAGTTTATTCATGCAATTAAAATTGACCAAGAAGAAAACCCGGAGAATTTTTTAAACCACTTCACATTTCAATCCTTACTAAACAATTCAAATACAATCCCGCTGTTCCAGTGTGCCCATCTTCCCGAAGAAAGAACCAGGATGATCTTCGAATATGCTAATAAAATTGCTGGAATGGATCGATATGGGATGGTAAGACAAAAAGGTGGTTTAAGTTCTTTTCATATTCCGGATGATTGTATACTAAAACCTATTTGGAATGATAGGTACTATCCCGAACAAAAGAGCGAATATCATAAAAGGCTTCAGCGAAATGAAAGATTGGCATTGGAAAAACATGCGCAGAAAAAAGGATACAAGCTTATATTAACTCCTAAATATGCCATAGAAAACAGGGATAAGAAAGCTGCTGAAACAAGGATTAAATCCCTGATTACATTTTTTAAAAAGAACCAGCCACAAATAGCGGTCGTGGGTTTTCAAAAGAAAAAAACCGACACTCAATCACTTACTATAGTAGGTAACTGGTTTCAGGCTGAATCAGTCTCCTTTAATCAAGGAGATGGATTTACAAATACTTTCTTTACCCGCGATGCTGCAGAAATAGCCCGAAGAACGGAAGATTTTGAATGCGAACTTCAGGATCTACTTGATCAATGGGGATGGACAGAAGAAAACTCTCGGGAAAAAGCAATAGAAACCCTGAAAGAAGAATTGAATAATTTATAAGCGTGTATCGTGCCTGGAAAATACGGACAAGTTGCCCCCTTCGCTCCGATTCTTATTGACAAATGTAGATCTTGTTGTTTTGCCTATTACATGAGAAACCACATTCCGGATAAAGGAGGGCATTAGCACCGCTTTCTCCAGATGTGGGTCAGTTCTCCTTTCTCAAACCTATATACTATTCATATAAGTGCCCTATATGACCGTGAGACTGAGAATCTGTCCTCTAGGGTATCAATTAGTCTCTTAAAGCAGAAATCGACTTCCGCACACGCCATCTATAGACCTTACAGAGGAAATTGGAATCAAGAATATTAATCCATAAATTTGAAAGAACAAGGAAGGACCCAGCGAATTCAAACAGCTACTCCGGGGGATATTCTATTTAATTCATTCTTTGGATTAATGAAAAGAATAAAAGATAAAAAGAAAACAGTAACAGATTACTCCTCATATATCATCTTTGCCATTTTTAGATGCTCATTAGCATTGCCCCTTGCCCGTTTGTTTTAATATCTAAAGCTGAATCTTTAGTGTAAGATTAGAATTGTATTATTATATAAAAGTTTTATAAGGACCAAAATTAAACTCTGGAAAAGACTCCAATTAGATTAAAACATTTGGAAGCCTCCTGCCAATACTTTAATTGTAACCGCTTGCTATAGGAGTACTGTAGTGGGTGGTATGGATGTATAGATAATAACGCAAATCTTTAACATATGGCTAAACCAAGAGTCTTTATTAGTTCAACTCATTACGATCTTAAATATCTAAGATCTTCCCTAGATGTCTTTGTCGAATCACTAGGATATGAACCAATCTTATCTGGTAAAAGTAGTATTGCATATTCACCAGACACTCCATTGGATGAATCCTGTTATCGTGAAGCCCAAACCTGCGAAATATTCGTTTTAATAATTGGAGGCAGATATGGATCACCTGCAAGTGGTGTAGAAATTCAAGACGAGAAAGCTTTTTATGAGCAGTATGAAAGCGTTACTAAGTTAGAATATGAAAGTGCAGTAAGAAGAGACATACCAGTATATATACTTATTGAAAATGCAGTTTATTCAGAGTACGAGACTTTTAAGAAAAATCGTAGTAATGAATCAATCACCTATGCACATGTAGATTCAATCAACATTTTTCAATTCATTGATAGGATACTAAATCAACCAAGAAACAACCCAATATACCAGTTTGAAAAACCTGTAGATATCGAATTATGGTTGCGAGAGCAATGGGCCGGCCTTTTTCGTGAATTAATAAGAACTAGAAGTAGTAGTAAGGAAATAGCAGAAATATCCAGTATGATGAAGAATATGTCTAGTCTGAATACAACTCTAAAGAGATATATGGAAGAACTGGTGTCAAATGTCGACGATCAAAAAGGTCAAAAGATTATTGAAGAAGAAAATATACGGATGCATAATGAAAGTGTGGAAATCAAGTTTCAAGATCATCCTTATGTAATGAATATATTGGACAGGGAGATTTTATCTGTTGCCCAAGTGTATGAATTATTTTCGAAGAACAATACCTGGGAAGATCTTGCTAGGGAATACGCCCAATTAACTGGTCGCGGGGATGATGGTCAAAGATCTATTGAATATTGGCAAAAAAATCAAGATATTCTGCATGGATATAATGAAGTGAGAGAGATCCTTGGATTGGCTCCATTTGAATACAAGAATAAGCAGAAGTATAATCCTAAATGAATATTTCATCAACACTGTAAATAAGTATATCCAACAATGTCACATAGATTTGCATTATGATACAACAGGTTTTGAAGTATGATATTGAAATCTCATAATGAATCTTAGACGGCCAAAAATTGGGTGACTAGATAAAAAAAAGTGTTATTATTCCGCCCATGATACGCATCTAAAAGATAAACAATGGGCATGTACGTGGTCATTATATCCCACGGCCTGACTGTATTTCAGCTTGCTGACTTTACAGACCGGGCAATCGATAAAACCGACTGCAATTCCTGTAGCTTTTACATGATCCACAATTGCCGAGCGAGCAATAGCGATATTACTCGGTCTCCCTCCAAATTCTGTATTTGATGTAATAAGCATACTCAAGATAACATTTTGTTTTACCGCCAATAACGGCATAATAGTAAATATACATTTTATTCTCTTCGACTGTTGGTGACAAAATCATATAAACTCACAATAAGCATTACTGCATTAGGACTAGTATTTTGTAAATTTGGAGAAGGCACTATTTATTGAATTAAAAAAAGATGAATAGAAAATCATACATAGCTATTGGATTTTGGTACGAAGAAAGTCGGCCTGATCTTCCAGATCCAGCCTGGTTTATTGATGAGAATTACGCGGAATCGGAAAAGGAAAAAGTGATTGATTATTTAAAGAAAGGAAAGGAAATTAACCTTTATCGAGGATGGAGTGATTGCAGGATTTGTGGCGAAAAAACGCCAGGGGGAAGTGATCTTACCGATGGATTATTCATTTTCCCAAGCGGACTTGTACATTATGTCGAAAAGCACAATTTGCATTTACCTGACGAATTTATAAAGAGGGTGGATGGGGAAAAAAGCAGCCTTAGTGAAAAATATTTAGATGCAAATAATGTATCTAAATCTTCTAAATCATTTGATTGGTGGTATGAGCAAAAAGGAATTAACCCATCAAGATCGAGCAAAAAAAAATTTGCTGAATACCAAAACCAAAAACTGGGATTATTGGAGGATGATTTTGATGCTCTTATGTAAATAATAGCTAATTAAGTCTTTGTCTTCAAAAAAGTCAGTGTCATATTAGGCAAGATCCTCTATTTCGAGTGAGAGAAACAAACAAGGTAGGCTTCAAAGAAGGTGTATTTGGTATGTTTGGCCAGCTCATGGGCATTATGGAAGTACCAGCCTGCCCTTTTTTCATTCTTCTCGAAAGTAAAATAATCCCCCAGGAAAAGATTGATCAGGATCCACAAAGTATCGGAAGATAATCATTTGCAGATAAAACCTTAGTGAAAAACTTCATACATTTGTTTTATGATCTACCGTGTTCAACGCATCATTCTCATGGTATTCTATACCATTTCAATGGTGGCCCTATCCATCCCCCTGGTACGCCTGGTGGTCACGCTTTCCCCGGATAACCTTTTCCCCCTGGTGGTCACCCTGCTGGGCTACATGGTGCTGGCGGTGGTAATGGGATGCATGATCCATACCATCAGCTATATTCCCTTTAACCTGGCCACGGCCTTTGATCCCATAAAAAACGACGTTGCCACAGGTGTCATTAAAAACCAGGCTGAATTCGGCAGAAGGGTAAGCCACTTTATCACCCGTTTTTTCGACTTTGCCTTCCTGGATATCGACCGGGCCTTTTTACATACCGAGCAGGCCGGACTGGTCTCCTGTGATGAACTCCGGGAGGCTAAAAAGGCCATGGAAGAATTTGACATGCTTGAAAAAAGCAAGTCTGTAAAGGAGATGATCCGGGCCGGTAAAATCACCCTGGAAAATGATGATTATCATCTTTACATCCTTCCCATCTGGTTCGGTGACCAGTGGCTGGGTTACCTGGGCCTGATATCAAAAAGGCGGATCGGACGCTTTTTCCAGCACTTCCTCATGGAGTTCGAAAATAATTTTCTGGACGACCAGCTTATGCATGTGACCTGCATCTCCAAATAGATCCCGAATAATGAGCGAACTGATCATTTCCATCCTTCTCATCGTTTTGAGCTGTTTCATCATCTGGCGCTCATCCGATGGTTTTGAGCTGGGTGCCGATTTCCTGGGAAGAAGGCTGCCTGCCGGAATCAAGGGAGCTACCATCAACGCCATTGCCAGCTCCATGCCCGAATTCCTCACCACCGTTTTTTTTCTCTTCTACCTGAGGGATGCAGACGGATTCAGCGGCGGACTCGGGGTTTCATCGGGGAGTGCTCTTTTTAACCTGCTCATCATCCCATCCATGGCGGTCCTTATGCTGGTTTACATGGGCCGGAAGGAAAAAGTCACGCTCAATAAAAAGGTATTGTTAAGAGAAGGCCTGGTCCTGCTTCTCTCCCAGCTGGTATTCATCACCTTTCTTTTCAATGACAAACTGAACGGATTAAATGGCCTGATCCTGGTACTGATTTACCTGGCCTACCTGGGTATGCTCTGGGTGATTTCAAAAAGGAAAAAAATGAAAGATCCGGGCTTTAAAACACCCGATGAGGGTCCCCTTAAGCCCTGGTTCATGAGGATGATTACCCTGGATGTATCAGGCCTGGTGCTCAATGGAAAAGAAATCAGCAAAGGCCGGGCATGGTTACTTCTGGGAATCAGTACCCTGATCATGAGTGGCGGCACATGGATGCTGGTGCTTGGGACCGATATTTTCGGAGAAGCAACCCATATCCCCCTGATCTTTGTGGCGGTGGTACTCTCTGCGGCAGCCACATCGGTTCCGGACACCATACTCTCCATGAAAGATGCCAGAAAAGGGAACTACGACGATGCGGTGAGCAATGCCCTGGGCAGCAACATTTTCGACATCGCATTTGCCCTGGGGCTTCCCATTCTTTTATACAACCTGATTTATGGTCAGCCCATTGTACTTCCCGGACTCATCATGGACTTTACCCAGGAGGTATGGGTTTTCCTGCTTCTGGCCACCATCCTTGCCCTGATCATTATGGTGTCAGGTAAATACTTCACCCGCGGCAAGGCATGGCTCCTGCTGGGAATGTATGTGCTTTTCCTGTTTTTTGTGGGAACTCAGGTCAATGAGAACCTTGGAAGCATACTTGGGGACCCCATTAAGAATTTTCTGACCCTGGTGGCAGATAAAATCGGAGAACTTTTTTATTGACAAAGCCCGGTCATTGACAGATAAGGGTCCGGATCATCTCCACCACCTCCACATCGGCCTCAAGCCAGTCCACTTTTTCCAGTTCATCACAGGCCACCCAGCGAAAGGCCTGGTGTTCAGAGAGCTTAATAACACCACTGCTAATGGCGCAGATAATCGGAATCAGCTTTATGGAGTGCTTTTCGTAGTGATGGGTAATGGGCGAAAGCACTTCCCCGGGTAAAATCTCCAATGCCCAGCTCTTCAAGGATTTCCCGTTTGATGCTTGCCTGCGGACTTTCGTCTCCCTTCAATTTTCCTCCCGGGAACTCCCATTTTTCGGGGTGGGGCATGCCGGAGCTGCGCTGTGTGGCCAGTACCCTGTTATTTTCCACAATGATGGCACAGCTGACAACAATCATCCCGGGAGAACTTTTCACCTGGGAGTATCCACGAAGGTTTCGATTACCTGCTTCCTGCCCAGGTCCGACCAGCTCTCACTGTCCAGATCAACCACAACCACCCCGGCTGTGGGCAGGTTATCCAGGGGATGCTTCAAAAATTGGTTGGCAAACATGGTAAAGGAAGGATTGTGCCCGAAGATGGCCAGGCTCTTCACCCCGGCCGGTGCCTGTGCAATAATATCCGAGATCTCTTCCGCGTAGGCCATATAAAGCTCATCATGAATCTCAAGCTTCGATGAATCCAGGCCCCAGACATCCAGCATGATCTTCGCGGTGCTGAGTGCCCTGTTGGCCGGACTGGAATAGATCAGCTCCGGCACAAGTCCGGCATCTCTTAAGCCTTTCGGCCATCATATTGGCGCTGCGCAGTCCCCTGGGATTGAGCGGCCGGTCGATATCGTCCAGTCCTTCGTTATCCCAGCTTGACTTTCCGTGCCTGATTATATAAAGTTGACGCTTCATGTTCGAAAGCTTATTTTAAAGCAGGTTGCTGGCCAGATCCGCCAGGTAGGACCTTTCGCCCTTGACCAGGTGAACGTGGGCAAAAATATCCTGGCCCTTCATCCGGTCGGCAAGATAGGTCAGGCCGTTGGATTTTGTATCCAGGTAGGGCGAGTCGATCTGCTGGATATCGCCCGTAAAGATCATCTTGGTCCCCTCTCCTGCCCTTGTAATAATGGTCTTCACCTCGTGGGGTGTCAGGTTCTGGGCCTCATCCACAATGAAGAAAACCCTTGAAAGGCTCCTTCCCCTGATGTAAGCCAGGGGTGTAATCAGCAGTTTTTCGTTCTGCTGCATTTCCTCGATGCGGGTGAATTCCTTGCTCTGCAGCTTGAACTTCTGTTTGATAACCGACAGGTTGTCAAAGAGGGGCTGCATATAGGGCCCGATTTTCTCACCCACATCACCCGGAAGATAACCCAGATCCCTGTTGCCCAGGGGAATAATGGGCCTGGCCAGGAAAATCTGGGTATACTCCCTGCGCTGGTGAATGGCGGCAGCCAGGGCCAGCAGGGTTTTACCCGTACCCGCCTTTCCCGTCAGGGCCACCAGCTGAACCTCTGGTCTGAGAAGGGCATCCAGGGCGAAGGTCTGTTCTGCGTTCCGGGGATCAATGCCATAGGTTTTGGTCTTCTCCACCCGGTTCACCTTCTTGTTGAAGGGATCATAATGGCCCAGTCCGCTTTTGGAATCGTTTCTGAAAATAAAATACTGGTGAGCCTGGGGTGGTTTCGGGAGACCGAATCTTTTGGGATCCACGCCCTCGTTGCTCTCATACATTTCCGAAATCACGTCCTGGTCGGCCACATCACTTGCCTTTACGTTCTCGAAAATGTTATCGATGTTCTGCACCATGTCGTTCTGATAGTCCTGGGCCATGATTCCCAGGCTTTTGGCCTTCATCCTCAGGTTGATATCCTTGGTTATCAGGATGACCGGGCGGGTGGGTGCATTGTTCAGGTGCAGGTGCTCGGCTATGGCCAGAATGCGGTGATCGGGTGTATTTTCAGGAAAGGAAGTAGCCAGCTTATCCGAGGGAACCTGCCCCGTACAAATGCTCAGTTTACCCTTTCCGCGACCCAGTGAAAGACCACCGTTAAAGATCTTATCCCCGCTCAGTTTATCCAGCTCACGGGTAAACTCCCGGGCATGGTAATTAATCATGTCATTCCCCTTCTTGAAATGATCAAGCTCCTCCAATACAGTAATGGGTACCACGATGTCGTGTTCCTCAAAGTTGTGCATGCATTTATAATCATGCAGCAAAACATTGGTATCCAGTACAAAAATCTTACGGTTTTTTTTCACAGTACTTGCCATATCCCCTTCTATTACGTTAACTTTATCACCTGTGAGCCGGGGCAGAGATCACCCCGTTTTTTCTGGCTTTAAAATTAGTCGTTTTTGATCCGAAACAGCATTTGAATTATTCACATTAGGGAGAGTTTTTCAAACAGTTATGAACTATACAGAGGCCATCGATTTTCTCTTCAGCAGTTTGCCCATGTATCAGCGTGAGGGGAAGGCTGCCTATAAGGCAAATCTGAATAATACCCGGCGCCTTGACCTCCACTTTGGCAAACCCCACAGGCACTATTCCATCATACATGTGGCCGGCACCAATGGAAAGGGTTCTGTCAGCCATATGCTGGCCTCGGTTTTCATGCAGGCCGGCTATAAAACCGGGCTCTATACCTCTCCCCACCTGCTCGATTTCAGGGAAAGGATCAAAATCAACGGAAAGGCCATCCCCGAAGAGGATGTGTGTAACTTTGTTTCTGCCAACCAGGAAATCATACAAAAACTCACCCCTTCCTTTTTTGAGATGACCGTGGCCATGGCCTTCGAATATTTTGCCACCGAGGATGTGGACATTGCCATCATTGAAACAGGCATGGGCGGACGGCTCGATTCCACCAACATTGTCAGGCCCCTGCTGACCATCATCACCAACATTTCCATGGATCACAGTCAGTTTCTGGGCGACACACCCCGGGCCATTGCCCGGGAAAAGGGAGGCATTATCAAGGGCGGAGTGCCGCTGGTCCTGGGACAAAGCAGTCAGGAAACGGAAGATGTGCTGATGGAAATGGCCGAAGAGAAAGCAGCCCCGGTCACCAGGGCACGGCTAAGCTTTCAGCCGCAGTTCCAGACCCTGAATCCCGATGGCTCAGCCAATTTTATGCTCAAAAACCAAACTACCGGCGATGTGCTAAAGTATAGCTGTGATCTGAGCGGAAGCTACCAGCAGGAGAATATATCTACGGCTCTCACTGCCCTGTCCCTGCTCAGAAAGATGGGATGGGAGCTAAGCGATTCCCACATCGAAGAAGGCCTGAAGCTGGTATACAGCAACACGGGACTGATGGGCAGGTGGCAGAGCATCGGGGCCAATCCCCGAAGTGTCTGCGATGCGGCTCATAACCATGCAGGGATCAGCGCCGTTATGGAGCAGATCAGGCAAACTCCCCGGAAGAAGCTGCACATGGTCTGGGGAATGGTGAATGACAAAGACCTGAATTCCATCCTGCCCCTGCTCCCCCAGGATGCCATTTATTACTTCACCCCGTCTTCTGTGCCCAGAACCCTCGATGCCGAAAAGCTTTGCCGCAGGGCGGGCCGCTTTGGACTGAAGGGAGAAGCCTATACTTCGGTGGAGGAAGCCTACCATGCTGCCCTGGAAAAAGCCGACGAGGAAGACATGATTTTCACCGGTGGAAGCACCTTTGTGGTGGCCGATCTGCTGGAAGCCTTGGGGTATTGATATTTTCCTTTACTTTTGCAGCTCAATGAAAGAGGAACTCAATTACAGAACAATCTGTTTTAACGCGATGGAGGTGATGAAAAGAGCCGCCGCCCACATTCGCGAACAGCACGAAAACAGGGGCAACCTGCAAATCGAAATTAAAGGTGAGCATAACTTTGTCACCGAGGTGGATAAGGAGGCTGAAATGATGCTGGTCACCGGGCTTTCCAACAGCTTTCCCCAGGCCGGATTTATCGCGGAAGAAGGAACCAGCACAAAACGGGGTGAAACCTATAACTGGATCATCGATCCCATTGATGGCACCACCAACTTCATTCACGGTGTTTATCCCTTTGCCATCAGCGTGGGACTTGCCGAGGGAGATGAGATTGTGGCAGGCATTGTTTATGAGTTCGGTCTGAACGAATATTTCTACGCCTGGAAAGGTGGAGGAGCCTGGAGAAACGGGGAGCGCATAAAGGTGAGTCAGGCAAAAACCGTTTCAGAATCCCTGATTGCCACCGGTTTTCCTTATACCGACTTCAGATTCCTGGAGCAGTTCCTGGAAAGCATACATTATTTTATGGCCAATTCCCATGGCCTGCGGAGGCTGGGATCTGCCGCCACCGACATTGCCTATGTGGCCTGTGGCCGTTACGACGCCTTTTACGAATACGGACTGAATCCCTGGGACATCGCTGCCGGACTCTTACTGGTAAAGGAAGCGGGCGGGACAGTTACGGACTTCCAGGGGAACGACAACCCCCTGTTCAAAGAAGACATCATCTGCTCCAACGGAATTATACAGAATGAATTCCAGGAGATTACCAAAAAAATCATGCTGAATAAATGAAACTTGTCTCCATAGTGATCCTGAACTGGAACGGGAGAACTTTTCTGGAGAAGTTTCTGCCCACCCTGGTGAGCAGGAGCAGGATGGAAGGGGTGGAAATTGTGGTGGCCGACAATGGCTCCAGCGACGATTCCCTTTCCTTCATGGAAAGCTCCTTCCCGGACATCAGCTTGATCAAACTGGACAAGAACTATGGTTTTACCGGCGGATATAATCGTGCCCTGGAACAACTGGATTCCCGCTATTTCCTTCTGCTGAACTCCGATATTGAAGTTACACCCCTCTGGCTCGATCCCATGATCAGCCACATGGAGGCAAATAAAGATTGTGCAGCCTGTACCCCCAAGATCAAGGATTATAAGGACAAGACCCGTTTTGAGTATGCCGGGGCCGCCGGCGGATATATCGACCATTACGGCTACCCCTTCTGCAGGGGTCGGATTTTCGATGAACTGGAAGAGGACAGGGGGCAGTTCGACCAGGTGAGTGAGATTTTCTGGGGATCGGGTGCCTGCCTGATGGTCAGGGCAGAGCAATACCGGGCTGTGGGGGGACTGGACGAGCAGTTTTTTGCACACATGGAGGAGATTGATCTTTGCTGGAGGCTTAAAAGAGCAGGCTGGACCATCAGCTTCATCCCGGAATCCACGGTTTACCATGTGGGAGGGGGAACCCTGGCCAGGGGGAACCCAAAGAAGACCTATCTGAACTTCAGGAATAACCTGCTTTTACTCTATAAAAACCTTCCCGCAAAAAAAAGACGAAGGATTATCTTCTTTCGCATGATTCTTGATGGTATATCTGCTGTAAGGTTTCTCCTGGGTGGATCTCCAGGGGATTTCAGCGCAGTACTCAGAGCCCATCGGGACTACTATGGGATGAAGAAGAGCTATTTAGGGATAAACAAGGAGAACATATTGGGGGAGAATGACGTTATTGTAAACGGAATCTATCCCCGGAGCATCGTGGCTGCATTTTTCCTCAAAGGCAAGCGGAAATTTGAAGACCTCAACTGGAAGCCGTTAGAAGAGATTAGAAGGGATTAGAGGACATTTAGAAAAGAAAAAATGAAGACGAACAGACAGACAGGCCTGGGAAAAGATTGCAAACATTCCCCAGATTTTAAAGGTTAACAGCCAGATTTTCGGAGACTCCACAGCCATCGACAGTGTGGACGGAACCGCATATTCTTACAGGGAACTTGACCGCTCGGCCCGTTTCCTTGCCTCCATGCTGCACAGCGCAGGCATAGAAAAGGGATCCACAGTGGCCATCCTGAGTGAAAACACACCCCACTGGACGCTCTCCTATTTTGGCATTCTTACATCAGGAGCCACCACAGTACCCATCCTGCCCGATTTCAGGGGCTCGGAGATCATCACCATCCTGGAACATGCAGAAGCCAGGGCCATCTTTATATCAGGCAAACTGCTCTCCAGGCTCGATGCCGGAGTGCCCAAAAAAATTGAAATGGTGATCAACCTGGACAACTTCCAGGTAATGGATGTGGAAAAGGGAAAGATTGTTCCCCCGAAAAGCGAAGCCGGGAAGCTCGAGAAACTGAACACCTCCGATGATAAATTCCCCGGTGAAGAAAACTTTTACCAGGCAGAGCCCGACGAGCTGGCCTCCATCATTTATACCTCCGGCACCACCGGACGCTCAAAGGGAGTTATGCTCACCCACCTGAATATCCTGAGCAATGCCAAACAATCGGCAACCGTGCACGTGGTAACACACGAGGACAGCTTCCTGTCCATGCTGCCCCTGGCACACTCCTACGAATCCACCATTGGCATGGTGGTTCCCCTGCTGAACGGGGCAAAGATTCACTACATCGAAAAGCCACCCACAGCGGCCTACCTGGCACCCCTGTTTAAGAAATTGAAGCCCACCACCCTGCTTACCGTTCCCCTGATCATGGAGAAAATATTTGCAGGCAAGATCAAACCCAGCCTTTACGGAAAGCCGGTGATGAGGACCCTGATGAAATTTGGCCCCACCCGGAAACTGCTGTCAAAAGCTGCATCCAAAAAACTTCAGGAGTTCTTTGGTGGAAGGATTCGCTTCTTTGGAATTGGCGGGGCACCCCTGGCTCCGGATGTGGAACGCTTTCTGCTGGATGGAAAATTCCCCTATGCCATTGGTTACGGGCTCACAGAGACCGCGCCCATGCTGGCCGGATTTGATCCCCAGCATGCCATTTACCGCTCCGTTGGGAAGGTAATGGACGGAGTAAGCATGAGAATTGATAATCCCGATCCCGTCACCCACGAGGGAGAGATTGTGGTAAAGGGTATCAAACATTATGAAAGGCTACTATAAGGAGCCCGAAAAAACTGCAGAAGTTTTCACCGAAGACGGATATTTCCGAACCGGCGACCTGGGTTATATCGATGATAAGGGCATCATCTACATCCGGGGAAGGCTGAAAAATATGATCCTGGGCGCCAATGGCGAGAATATCTACCCCGAAGAGATCGAAGCGGTCATCAACAAGGAAGACATTGTCAGCGAGTCACTGGTAATGGAAGTGAAGGGAAAGCTGGTTGCCATGGTACACCTGAAAGTTGAGGTTATGGAAGAACGGTTTCAGCACCTCAAGGAAGAAGCAGCCGAATATCAGCAGCTGCTCCAGGAAAAAACCGACGAGGTCCTGGACGAACTGATGGCCCGGGTAAACCAGCATGTGGCCCGGAACTCAAAGCTCCAGATGATGATACTCCAGGCACAACCCTTTGAGAAAACCCCCACCCAGAAAATCAAACGTTTCGTTTACCATCAACAGGCAAACGCCTGATCCTTTAAGAACTTGATTTACTCATTGCAAAACCAATTAAGATATATCTTAATCCACGCACTGAGGAAATAAGGCAGGTTTAAGAGTTTATATTTTTTACCCTTGCTTGTTCGAAGCTCATCAATGCTAAGCTTGCCACCATATATGCGTAAAGCAAAATGATGGGGACATCTGTCCATGAATTCATGAAGAGATCGTAATGTCCCACTGGCACCTGACTTCACTTCTATTGGAATGAGCATATTCCTGAAAGGATATAATATATCCACCTCAGAAGAAGCTCCTCGCTCTTGACGAACCCAAAATGCCCTAATACCACCAGGAAGGTAATCCAGAGATTTAATTTCCTGATTGACTATCTGCTGAACCAACTTGCCTTTGGAGCTTTGATGTAAATCTTTTATGGAGAGTAATTCCTGATGAAGACCAAGTTGATAATTTATTAAGCCAAAATCTAAAAAATGAAGTCTCGGCCGTTTTTTAAAATCAGAGACCATGGGCGGAGCAGTCTGAGTTGTGGGGTAAACTAATTCAATAAGTTTTGCTTTGGATAATGAATCCATAGCTTCTTTTACCTCTCTGGTCCTAAAATCTGATGCACCAAAACGATTCAAATTAATGCGATTATCAATTTCATTAGGAGCGGTTTCCATAATATGCCTGATGATCCTCCTATTCTTATCCGTAGTGGCATATTTCTCAACATCCGACCTATAGGATTCGATGATCCCAGCATAAAGATTCCTGACTCTTGTAATATCCCTTTCCTTAAGGTAAGCCGCAGCTATTCCAGGCATCCCGCCAATCAAAGCAAATTCATGGAAATATTTATAAACAACTGGCAGAAAGCTATTTTCTAAAGGAGGGTTTCCCAATAATTCTATAACAGACTCCTGACCAAGCCCACGCAGGTACTCCTTAAAATTTATGGGATGAAGTTCCATATACTCAACTCGTCCAACAGGGACCTTGGCTAATTTATCAAGCCCGAATTCGAGCAAAGAACCCGTCACAATTACATCAAATTGGGAATAGTCCTCTTTAAAATACCTTAGGACTTCAATCACTTCTGGTTTCTCCTGGACCTCGTCGATAAAAATCAAGGTGCTTTTCTCAGGGTTGATCTGAAAACCACGTGATATAAATAGCAATTGAATGAGTCGACCCAGGTCATCCAGGTCTTTAAACAGGACGGAATCTTCAGATTTCTCCAGGTTAAAGTAAAGGTATTGATCATATAAAAGTCCAAATTCATTAATCAGGGTTGTTTTCCCAACCTGCCTGGCTCCTCTTAATATTAAAGGAAGTTTCGAAGATGAATTTTTCCAATCAAGTAAGAGATGGTATAAATTTCGAGCAATCAATTTAACCAAAATTATTTTACAGTCTGTTATTCAGGTAAATATATGAATATATATTAGAATGCATAGGCTTTTTTTTATATTTCTTGTCAGAATGCATAGGCATTTATAGGGGTATTTTGTTAGAATGCATAGGCAAATTCCCATTTAATTAAGGGAAACCTGTCTAAACGCTGGATAAAAGATTATCCAGGTTCTCGAACCTTTTCTGGTAGTCATCTATGGAGCGTTGAATCAGGTCCATGGCTTCCTCACGGTTGTACACATGGGTAATTTCCACGTCAGCCGGGTTGCCGGGAAGATCCTTATAGGTCAGGAAGTAGTGACGCAGGCGATTTACAACCTTTTCGGGCAGGTCTGAGACATCCCGGTAGTCCTCATAGAGGGCGTCATTGTTCATGACAGCAATGAGCTTATCATCCGCCTGGTCGTTGTCAATCATTCTGAATCCCCCGATGGGCCTGGCTCTGACCAGGATATCTCCGTGGGAAATCTCCTTCTCGGTGAGCACACAAATATCTATGGGATCCGAATCACCCACGATCTTATCGTTGCCTGTTTTATCCCTGCTAAGCTGAGCCACCTTTTCCCCGCTGAAGGTCTGGGGAATAAAGCCATAGAGAGCCGGAACCGAATTGGAATACTTCTGGGGCCTGTCAATCTTCAAATAACCGGAGATCTTATCCACCTCATATTTGACGGTATCCCTGGGGACCATTTCAATGAAGGACATAACAAGTTCGGGAGCATCGGGACCAATATCCACCCCGTGCCAGGGGTGCGATTTGTAGCGCAGTCCCATCAGTCGCCCGATGGGGTCCATTAATTGATTTTTCATATATTTTTCTTTCGACTTTATAACTCTTCAAGCTTTTAACTTTTCGCTTCTTTCGGCTTTATGACTTTAGACCAGGACGACCCCTCAAGGCGCTCCATCCGCATTACTCTGCTCCCCTTCACCAATATGGTATATCCCTTCGGCGGATTCTCCCTGAGATAGGCCATCAGCGATTCCATGTCCCTGAAGACAAGTAAAGACCCCGATGGTTCACTCACCTGAGAGAATTGTGGTCCAATCAGTAAAATTTGTTCCAGGGAAAGGCCGAGCAGCCATTCCACAAGGTTTTTGTGCTCCTCCAATGATGCAGGCCCAAGCTCGGCCATATCCCCCAGGATCACCATGGATGGCTTGCCCGCATAGGCCTTTAATCCGCTCACTGCCTCCCGCATGCTGGTGGGGTTGGCATTGTAGGAATCCAGAATCAGGTGATTATCGACTCCTTTTATTAGCTGGGACCGCTGGTTGTCGGGCATGTAGGCTGCAAGGGCTTCGGCAATCTCCTTTCCGGGAACACCATATTTCAAACCACAGGCTGCTGCCAGTTTTATATTCTGCAGGTTATAAACGCCCACCAGGTGGGTGGAAAGGGGATAACGCTCCTCCCCCGGACCCTTACCCAGCTTCAGTTCCAGCTTCAGAAAGGGGCTTTGACTCACGATGTTCAGGGATACGGGAAAAATCCCGTCCTCTCCCACTTTAAGTATACTCACTCCACAGGCCTCAGCCTTTGCCAGCAGGGTGGCATCCTCGCCATCCACAATGGCTTCGCCATCACTGGCAGCCAGGTTTTCGTATAGTTCCCCTTTGGCATTCAACACCCCCTCCAGGGATCCAAAACCTTCCAGGTGAGCCTTACCCACATTGGTAATCAAACCCACATTGGGTGAGGCGATGGCTGAAAGCCGGGCAATTTCTCCGGCATGGTTGGCACCCATCTCAATGACGGCTATTTCTTCTTTGTCGATGGAAAGCAGGGTCAGGGGAACACCTATGTGGTTGTTCAGGTTACCTTTGGTGGCCAGCACCCGGTAGCGCTTTGACAGCACGGCAGAAATCAGCTCCTTGGTGGTGGTTTTCCCGTTGGAACCGGTAATGCCCAGAACCTGGGGATTAAGCTGTTGCCGGTGCCAGGCTGCCAGCTCCTGTAAGAGATTCAGTGAAGACGGGGTATAGCATATACCGGGCCTGCCATCTAATTCTTTTAGCTCGGTAACGGCGAGGCGACATCCCGCTTCAAGGGCATCCTTCACATAAAGGTTACCATCAAAGCGATCACCCTTTAAAGCGAAAAAGATGCTCCCTTTCACATCCTGCCTTGTATCGGTCGAAATCCCTTTCGATTTCAGAAACTCCCTGTATAAGACCTGAACCGTCAATTCGCTAAGCTTTAAAAAAGAACAGGCTGCTCCGGAAAGAAACAGCCTGTCTGTATATCACTTTATAATGTTTTTAAAATCCGGTGGGTGTACCAACCCTGGTCATCGCACACCTGAAACCCAGGTCATCGCGGGATTCAGTTTCAATCAGGTAACGACGCTCACCCGGGCTCAGCCAGTAGGCCCTGTCCTTCCAGGATCCTCCCTTATAAACCCTTACATTGTCGGAGAGCATGGACATCATATCGTTCTCCTGCTGCACATACATGGTACTTGAACCGTTATATTCTTGTGCAGAACGGTCTCCATCCTCAAAGACCGACTCCTTATCACCATCCAGGTAATTTCTGTAGTCCGACCGCCTGTAGTTAAAGCGACCTTCAGCATCAGCTTCTTCGATGGGCTCGCTCATGGGACGACCCAGGCTGTCCAGCATGGGAGTACCATTGGCATCCTTCTGCAGCTTGGAAAACTGGTTTCCGCGGAAAGGCCTGAAATCAGAAACATCTTCGTAGGACATGGGACGATATACGTCAGCAACCCACTCATTTACATTTCCGGCCATGCAATATAAACCATAGTCGTTGGCCCAGTAAGAGGTCACAGGAACAGTAATGGAACCCGCATCATTCAGACTTCCGGCCATGCCCATCAAGTCACCCTTACCACGAACGAAGTTTGCACGCATCAGACCCATATTCCTGGGATCATCATTTCTTACGTTGTGTCCGTCCCAGGGAAAGGTTCTGCGTTCCCAGACCAGTTCCTCAACGGTATTACCGATCAGGCCCAGGGCTGCAAATTCCCACTCAGCCTCGGTCGGGAGCCTGTACTTGGGGAAAAGAATACCATCTTCCATGCTTACGAGCCTGGACTCCTCATTGGGATTAAGGCTGGGGATGGGTTCAATAATATTGGGGGTATAGAGGCCATACATATAGGCTTCTGTGTTAAAGTTCCGCTCGTCCTGCTGATCGGTGGATAGTTCAATGTGACCCATGTTCACCAGTACCATCTCATTCACCCTGTCGGTTCTCCAGAGGCAGTAATCGTTGGCCTGAAGCCAGTTTACACCCACAACCGGATATTCATTAAAAGAGGGATGACGGAAATAGTACTCCACATAAGGCTCATTATAAGCCATCGGATCGCGCCATACAAGCGTATCGGGCAGAGCTGCTGTGACCACCTGGGGATTGTTCATCCCGAATACGCGGTTAAGCCAGTGAATATATTCCTTGTAATCCACATTCCGGATCTCGGTAACATCCATGTAAAATGAACTCAAAGTTACCCTGCGGGGAATGTTGTTCCATTCGTAAAGCACATCATCCTGCACCTTACCCATGGTAAAGGTGCCTCCTTCAATCAAAACCTGTCCGGGACCTGCTTCCTGTTCAACTGCATTCTTCACCTCAAATCCACCCATTTCGGGGTCATTGTAGGCCCATCCAGTGGTGCTGGAAGTTTTGCCTGAGGAGGTTAAATCCTTATTACCGCATCCTGCAAAGGCAAGGGCTGCTATAATAACAGGGATCGCTCTCATCATCATTTTCATGGCTCTGTTGGTTTTTCTGTTACGTGTAATCATGGCGAAAAATAACTTATATCAAAAGTAACTATATTTTCGGACTTTTTATTGCCCGTGGCTTGCCCGACTTATAAAGGTTTTCAAAAATTATGATCAGTGAAATTTCGTGTGCTCCCATGCTGGGCACATAAAGATCGGGGGCCGAAATCTTTGTATCATAAGAGTAACGGAACCTGAATTTATCTCTGGCATAGCCCACTGAGAAGATTGCGGTTCCGTAAGAGAATAGTAAATCCTGCCGGACCCAGATTCCGGCCAGAAGGCTTTTATATACCACCTCCAGACCGTAATTAATCTGTTGATAAATATCTTGTTGTATGAAAATCAGGTTGGGAGATAGTTGTAAAACCTCCTGTCCAAACCTTTTTTCATAGATGGGAATCATGGCACCCACATGGGCAGTATACCTTCTTGAAAGCTTTGTATTGGGATCCTTTGTGGGAGACATATAGGGTTCAAGAAGATGATGGAAAGCGAGTCCCCCGTATATATTATTATAGAAGGCGGCAAAACCCACCGCAAAATCGGGATACCATTTTGAATATCCGGGAATATCGGAGGTGGTGATTCCGTTGGCCAGGTCATCGGGCAGAGACAGGTTGTTTGTGTTAAAATTCCGCTGTCCCACCGATGCCTGCATTCCACCCGTTACGGTCAGTCGACGGGTTACTTTCAGGTGATAGGCGTAGACGGCATCAAGCGACATGGTATTAAAGGTGCCTCCACCCTGCCGGTCATTCACCAGGTGTATCCCGATACCCCCCTGCGCGGGCTCCAGGTATTGCTCATAGGCAGCATGGTAGGTGTTGTAGGACTGCGCCGCCGAGGGCCACTGGTTCCGGTAACCCAGGCTGACCTTGGTATTGTCCTCAATACCCGCCATTCCGGGATTCATAAAGAGCTGATTGGCATAGTACTGCGAGCTGATGGGATCCTGGGACACAGCTTCACTGCCTGCCAGGAAAAAGATCCCTGTCAGTATGATCAGAATTCGATGTGCCTTTTTAACTTTCATTTCTCCCTGCTCCCTGCAACCTTTTCTTTCATTTTTCGCACTTTGCACTGTAAGGATTTCGCCTTTCTTTGAACTAAGTACGAAGTACTGCGTCTTTAACTGAGCGTACTAAGCGCTTTTTTTTTGCGTTATACTGTCATACGAGAAGCAAACGAAATCATAGCTATATTTGTTGCCGCCTGTATTTATGAAGATGAGAATACTAATATTGATCCTTTCCCTGTTTTTCCCTGTCTTACTGTCCGGACAGGCTGAATCTGTTGTCGTTGAATGGGATAGAAGCCAAAACCGTCTCACCTTTCCACATGCCTTATACGAGGATGGCGACAATACGTTACCCTATTTAACAAGAAAATTGCCCTGGGATAAAAAAGGGAAGCTTCCGGTGGTCTCCCTGAAGGTGGAACTTACTTCCAAACCGGGCCTGAAAAGCCTTGGTTCAGTACCCCTGGATCATATACAGGCAGAGCCTTTGCTTGAATATGCACTGGTCCGGGAAGCAGGCCGCTCTTTTGTGGTCATTAAGATCCTGCCCTTTGTGATTTCAGCAAGCGGGGAAATAGAGCGGGTTGACCGTTTTGATCTTCAGGTGGAAGAAAAGATGGCCCTGGCTCCCCTGAGGAGCGAATCCACCGGAGAATGGGCCGAAGCTTCCGTGCTTGCCTCGGGCGCCTGGTTTAAGATAGCCATCGAAGAGGGGGGCATACACAAGCTCACCTATGAACAGCTTCAGGAGATAGGCATACAGAATCCGGCATCCGTAAGGGTATACGGCAGTGGTGCCCGGCAGCTGCCGGAAAAATTCTCGGATGGCTATATCGACGACTTAAGTGCAGTACCTGTCTACATGGATAAGGGCAGCGACGGGATGTTTTCTCCGGGTGATTTTATTCTTTTTTATGCGGAGGGACCCGTAGCCTGGGAGTATGACGCCCTGGATCAGCTTTATAAGTCCCGGCTGCACAACTATTCCTGGAAGGGCTTTTACTTTCTTACCGACAGCAAGGGCGCAGCCCTTAGCCCCGGCGATGCGGAGCTGGCAGGCGGTGACCCCACCGACGAGGTGGACGAATACGATTTCCGCCTGCACTTCGAAGAGGAAAAATACAACCTGATTGCTTCGGGGAAGGAGTGGTATGGCGACAATTACAAGGTAATCCTGGAACACAGCTATCCCTTCAAACTTCCAAAGCCGGTAAGCGGTGAAAATGTAAAAATCAATACCGAAGTTGCGGTGCGCTCGGGTGTGAGCTCCGGCTTTAACGTCAGGGCCAATGGCACCTACCTGGGGAATGTGTCTGCCCCGGGGACCAGCATGGGGAACTACGTTGCCACCTTTGCCTACGAAAACATAAAGACCTTTAACTACACGCCCCAGTCCGATAATCTGACCGTGACCCTTCAGTACGCACAGCCCGATTCGGATTCCGAAGGCTGGCTTAACAAGCTGGTCATCAACGGAAGGGGCATGCTTAGCATGGAGGGGGTGGATGAACTTGACTTCCGGGATAAAAAGAGCAGTGGCTTCGGGAAGATCGCACGATACAGGCTGGCAAAGGGTAATGGAGCAGTCATCTGGGATATCTCAGATCCGGCCAAACCCCTGAATGTGCCCTACACCAGCTCAGGTGAGGATGCCCTGTTTGTGATGGATGCCGCCCGGCTCAGGGAATATGTGGCCTTTGATCCCGATGGAAGTTTTCCTGTTCCTCAGTATGCGGGAGAGGGCCTGGGTGCCATTGAAAACCAGAACCTGCACGGACTGGGCCATCCCGACATGCTCATTATCACGCCCGAGGAACTGCTTTCGGAGGCAGAAAGACTGGCAGAGCACAGGGAACAAAACGATGGCCTGAGTGTGGAAGTGGTGCTTCAGCAGGAAGTCTTTAATGAATTTTCCTCGGGAACGCCCGATGTAAGTGCCATTCGTAATTTCATGAAGATGTTTTACGACCGTGCCGGAGGCCAGAGTGACTATTGCCGTTACCTGCTTCTTTTTGGTGATGGTTCCTACGACAACCGGGACCATCCCGATAAAAAGGACAATCCCAACCTCATCCTCAGCTACCAGTCTGTCAACTCGCTCTCCCCCACCCAGTCCTTTGTCTCCGACGATTTTTTCGGACTGCTGGATACCGACGAATCCCTTTACAACGGACTCCTGGACATCGGCATCGGGCGCCTCCCGGTTTCCAATATAGAAGAGGCCCGGAATGTGGTGGACAAGCTGATCTCCTACAGCGATCATACCACCCAGGGCAGCTGGCGGAATCAGATTTCTTTCATCGGGGATGATGAGGACTCCAACATTCACATGCGCCAGGCCGACGAACTGGCCAACTATGTAAATCAAGCAGTATCCTCCTTACAATATTAACAAGATCTACCTGGATGCCTATCCCCAGGAAAAAGGTGCAACCGGCTTCCGCTACCCCGATGTGCAAAGGGCCATTAACGACCAGGTGAACCGCGGAGCACTGATTGTAAATTATACGGGACATGGTGGTCCGGCCGGACTGGCACACGAGCAGGTGGTTACCACCAATGACATTAACTCATGGAGCAACGAGTGGCATGCTGCCCCTCTTTATGACAGCCACCTGTGAATTCAGCCGCTATGATGAGTATGACTCGGGACTGGACCTGGAGATCACATCGGCAGGTGAGGAAGTACTGCTGAACAGACAGGGGTGGCGGCATTGGTCTTTTTACCACCACCCGCCTGGTTTATTCGGGTCCCAACCACGTGCTCAACGAACGCTTCTACGAGGTGGTATTCGAGAAGGACGAAAACAATCAGAATTACAGGCTGGGCGACATTATCGTTTACAGCAAAAACAACACGGGGGCAGGTGTGAATAAGCGCAACTTCACCCTTCTGGGAGATCCGTCCCTGAGGCTGGCCTACCCCGAACACCGGGTGGTTACCGATTCCATCAACGGGATCAGTGTTACAGTCTTATCCGATACCCTTTCTGCCTTCGACTGGGTTACGGTAAGCGGACATGTGGAAACCCAGGGTGGTGTGCTTATGAAAGATTTCCAGGGGGACGTTTTCCCCAGGGTATATGATAAGGAAAGAAAGGTGGAAACCCTTTCCAATGACGGTACCCCACCCTGGGACTTTATGGCCCGGAACAGCATACTCTACAGTGGAACCAGCACCGTGAAGGATGGCTACTTTAGCTTTGGCTTCTACATCCCCAAAGACATCTCCTACGCCTTCGGCGAAGGCAAGATCTCTTACTACAGCAACGATTCCATCCTGGATGCCCATGGCTCCTACGAAGGTTTTGTGGTGGGAGGCATCGGAACAGGCAATGTGCTGGACAAAAATCCGCCTGAGATTGCACTCTATATGAACGACACCTTCTTCAGAGATGGAGGCATTACCGATCCAAATCCCACCCTGCTGGTCACAGCAAAGGATAACTACGGTATTAATACCACGGGCAATGGCATTGGTCATGACATCACCGCGGTGCTGGATAATAACAGGGGCAATGCACTGATCCTGAACGAGTTTTTCACCGCCAGTGCCGACTCCCATAATTCGGGAGTGATTCGTTATCCCTACTCAAGGCTGGAACCCGGTCAGCACGAAATCACCGTCAAAGTCTGGGATATCCACAATAATTCCAGTGAAGAGACCCTGTCCTTCCTGGTGGTGGATACGGAAGAAATGATTATCGAGGAGCTGTTTAACTACCCCAATCCCTTCAGCGAGCAGACCTGGTTTAATATTGAGCACAACAGGCCCGACCGGACCATGAAGCTGAAAATCACCATTTATAACCTTGGGGGAGAAATGGTGCGGATCATCGACAAGGAAGTTTACTCGGCCGGATACAGGCTTGAACCGGTGGAATGGGATGGAGATTCTTCAGGGGGAGCCAAACTGGGTGGCGGTGTGTATATTTACCGGGTCACAATCAGCACCCCAGAGGGTGAATCGGCCACATCAAGCGGAAAAATGATCCTTCTGAATTAAACTTGATAAAATGAAGCACAATTATATAATAAAAAGTGCGTTTATACGTAATTAATAGACGGGCAAAAGGGGCTGATAATGACCTCTTTTTGCTGAAATGATTTATATTTGCAGACCAAAACTCACAAAATGATAAAAGGATTTAGATTCGGATATGTTGTATTAATCGCCGGATCCTTACTGCTTACTTCCACCAAGGCCACTGCCCAGATTGAATCGGGCGACCTGGGTGGAGGAGAATTGAATACCATTAAAACCGCTGTTTCCTTTCTTACCATTGCCCCCGACTCCAGGTCAGGTGCCATGGGTGACAACGGTGTGGCCACCAGTGCCGATGTAAATTCACAGCACTGGAATATTGGTAAATATGCCTTTCTGGAGAAAAAGGGCGGATTTGCCATCTCCTACACCCCCTGGCTGAGAAACCTGATCCCCGACATTAACCTGGCTTATCTTTCAGGCTACTATCGCATCGATGACCAGCAGGTGGTGAGTTCCTCATTGAGGTATTTCTCCCTGGGTAACATCGTCTTTACCGACATTACCGGAAATGTAACCGGACAGTATAATCCCAACGAATTTGCCATCGACGCCGGATATTCAAGGCTCTTTACCGATTATTTTTCGGGTGGACTGGCCTTCCGGTATATTCGCTCCGACCTCACCGCCGGTCAGAATTCAGCCGATGGTCAGGAAACCAAAGCAGGAACATCCTTTGCGGCTGACCTGGGTTTTTACTACCAGCGTGCTGTGGATGTGGGACCCAGCGATGGTGAATGGGCAGCAGGTGCCACCATCACCAACATGGGTACTCCCATTTCCTATACGGCTGATGCCCAGAAGACGCCCATCCCCACCAATTTCAGAATCGGGGGTCGTTTTACTTACAATATCGATGATTACAACAGCATTACAGGCTCGCTGGACCTGAACAAGTTACTGGTCCCCACCTCTCCGGTGATTGCTGAGGACACAGCCACCGGCGAAACCATCATTGTACGTGGTATGGAAGCACCCCCCTCCGTAGTCGGGGGAATGATCCAGTCCTGGTATGATGCCCCCGGCGTACCAAAGAATGGTAAGTACAGCGTGGCACAGGAGGAATTTAACGAAATCGCCTACAGTGCCGGACTCGAATACTGGTACAGGGAGCAGTTTGCCATCCGTGCAGGTTACTTTAACGAGCACTCCACCAAGGGAAACCGTAAATATTTTACCGTGGGAATTGGTCTTCAGCTGAACGTCTTTGCACTTGACTTCTCCTACCTGATCCCCACAAACGGACAGAACAGTCCACTTGCCAACACCCTGAGGTTTACCCTCGGATTTAACCTCGAATAGGGCCATGGCTTTTCGCATCGGCTATGGATACGATGTGCACCGGCTCGAAGCAGGACTTGAGTTCTGGCTGGGTGGGGTAAATATCCCCCATGAAAAAGGTGCCCTGGGTCACTCCGATGCCGACGTGCTGATTCACGCCATCTGCGATGCCCTGCTGGGTGCCGCAGCCCTGGGCGACATTGGCACCCATTTCCCCGATACGGATTCAGCCTACAAGGGCATTGCCAGCACCCTCCTTCTGGAAAAAACCGCCCGGCTACTCAGAGAAAATGGCTATACCGTGGGTAATATCGATTCCACTGTCTGCCTGCAGCGCCCCAAAATAAAGCCCCATATCCCCCAAATGCGGGAAGAGATTGCCCGCTGCCTTCAAATCGAAGTCTCGGCCGTTTCCGTAAAAGCCACCACCGAAGAAAAACTGGGTTTCACCGGCCGCGAAGAGGGAGTATCCGCCCACGCGGTGGCATTGATAAACTCGCCCGGCAGCTAAGTCTGCAGGTTTCATCAATTAATAATTCAATAAAACCTTATCTTTGTGGCTGATTTTATAACAACAGGCGTTTGAAAAAAGTAAAAACAGTTGTCCTGGGCGCAAGTCCAAATCCGGTCCGCTTTTCCTACAAGGCGGTTAAGAGTCTTTTAAGGCATGAGATAGAGGTCATTCCGGTTGGTTTTCGCAAGGGCGAAATCGAAGACATTGACATTCTGACAGGGACTCCCGAAATAGAAGATGTACATACGATTTCCATCTATATCGGATCCTCCCGGCAGGACGAATATGTGGATTATATTTTCTCTCTGAAACCCCAGCGGGTGATCTTCAATCCGGGTACAGTTAATCCGGGCCTGATGGGCAAATTGAAGCATGCAGGGATCGAACCGGTAAGCGATTGCATGCTGGTGATGCTCAAAGAGGGTGAGTTTTAAGTCAGCCCGATAATTTCTATTTTTAATCCTATGGAAGGTTTATATAATCTGGAAACACTCCGGGAACTCATCAGCGAAAAGCCCGGCGTCCTGCTCTATTTTTCCAATGACATGTGCTCGGTTTGCCGGGTTTTAAAACCCAAGGTGGAGGACCTGCTTTCCAGCGAATTTCCGGAGATGGAGGTCCGTTATATCGACACTGACAAAAGCCCGGTAATATCGGGACAATACAGGGTTTTCACCATTCCCACCATATTGATCTTTTTTGACGGCAAAGAACAGGCCCGCCTCTCCAGAAACATCAGCCTGCATCAGCTCACTGAAAGCATCGAAAGGCCCTACGAACTTATATTCGGGGAGTAGGACCCGGGCCTAATCCAGCCCGAGGCCTTCGATCAGCTGATCATCCACCAGATGGGGAAGGGTCACTTTCAGATCCGGTGTCCGCTCCATCTCCCTTTGAATGGCGGACATGGCCCCCTGGTTCCGGGCCCAGCTTCTGCGGGCAATGCCATTATTCACATCCCAGTTTAACATCATCTCCAGCCTGCGGTCGGCCTCCTTGCTGCCGTCCAGCAACATACCAAAGCCCCCGTTAATCACCTCACCCCAGCCCACACCTCCACCGTTGTGCAGGCTTACCCAGGTGGCACCCCGGAAGGAGTCCCCTATCACATTCTGCACAGCCATATCGGCCGTAAAGGCAGATCCATCGTAGATGTTGGACGTTTCCCGGTAGGGCGAATCGGTTCCCGACACATCGTGGTGGTCACGTCCCAGCACCACCGGACCGGATATCTCCCCCTCACGGATGGCCCTATTAAATGCCCGGGCAATGTTTATGCGTCCCTGGCTGTCGGCATATAAAATCCGTGCCTGGGAACCCACCACCATTTTGTGCTCCTCTGCCTCCCTGATCCAGTGAATATTATCCTGCATCTGCCCCTTAATCTCATCCGGAACATCATCCAGCATCTCTTCCAGTACCCCGGCAGCGATCCTGTCCGTGGTGGCCAGGTCTGCAGGATCGGAAGAAGTACAAACCCAGCGGAAGGGGCCAAAGCCGTAATCAAAGAAAAGCGGACCCATAATGGCCTGCACATAGGACTGGTAGCGGTAGCCACCATCCCCGGTAAAAACATCCGCTCCTGCCCTGCCCGACTCCAGCAGGAAGGCATTGCCATAATCCCAGAAGTACATGCCCTGCTCACTCAGTCCATTTACAGCCTTCACATGGCGGCGCAGGGACTTATATACCTCCTCCCGAAAGTTTTCCGGATCCTCAGCCATCATCCGGTTTGCCTCCTCAAATGATAGTCCGGCCGGATAATAGCCCCCGGCAAAGGGATTGTGAAGGGAAGTCTGGTCGCTACCCAGCTCAACCTTAATCCCATTTTCCAGCAAATACTCCAGCAAATCCACCACATTACCCTGGTAGGCCAGGGATACGGCCTCCCCTGCTCCCCGCGCCTCCTCCAGGCGCACCGCAAGTTTATCCAGGTCCTCAAAAACTTCATCCACCCAGCCCTGTGAATGGCGGGTATGGGTGGCCCGTGGATTTACCTCTGCCACCAGGCAGATGCCCCCGGCAATCACCGTGGCCTTGGGCTGGGCACCCGACATGCCGCCCAGTCCGGTGGTCACAAATACCTTTCCCTTCATGCCCGTCTCAGCCCCCAATTTCAATCGCGCCGCATTCATTACGGTAATGGTGGTGCCATGCACAATGCCCTGGGGGCCAATGTACATAAAGGACCCTGCCGTCATCTGCCCGTACTGGCTCACGCCCAGGGCATTCATACGTTCATAATCATCCTGACCCGAATAGTTGGGAATCACCATGCCGTTGGTCACCACCACCCTGGGCGCCTCCTTATGTGAAGGAAACACACCCATGGGATGTCCCGAATACAGCACCAGGGTCTGCTCGTCACTCATCCCGGAAAGATACTTCATGGTGAGCCTGTACTGGGCCCAGTTCTGAAATACGGCCCCGTTACCCCCGTAGGTAATCAGCTCGTCGGGGTGCTGGGCCACTGCCTGGTCCAGGTTATTGGATAGCATCATCATAATGGCTCCGGCCTGCACCGATCTGTGTGGAAAATCATTCAGGCTGCGGGCAGTGATCTTATAGTGTGGCTTGTAGCGGTACATATAGATCCGGCCATAATCCTCCAGTTCCCTGGCAAACTCAGCGGCCATCACCTGATGAAAAGCCTCAGGAATGTAACGCAGTGCATTTCGGATGGCCAGCTTCTTCTCATCAGCCGAAAGAATGGCTTTGCGTTTGGGCGCATGATTCAGGGAGGGATCACGGGGCTGAAGAGGGGGCAGAACCGCAGGAATGCCTTCTGCAACCGCCGCCTTAAATTCCTCTGCTGTTTTATCTGCTTTATTGTTTTCAGGGCTCATGTATTCCAGGAATTTTGTTGCTCAAAATTACAAATTTCTCTCCCCTGCCACCCTGCAGGCGAAGCGGTTATAAAACACATCTCAGAAAGCCATCAGAAAGGAAGCTCAGTCTTCGGGCAGATAGCAGGTTTTATGCTCCCCAAACCAGCGTTTGCGGTTCCGGGCCACCACATTGTATACCCCGTCCCGGATAAAGGGCGGAACAATCATAAAAATACCCAGGAGTGGCCAGGGAAAACGCAGGCCCATGGCTATCCTGATGGCTGCAGTGGATCGCTCATAGCGCTTTCCCTTTTCCAGAAGCACCACCGTATCTCCTGACAGTCCGCCTTCAGAAAGGTCCCTGTCCTGCAGGGGCTTAAAACTAAAGCGCCTCTTAGGATCATTGCGTCTTACCCATCTAACGGTTCGACTGCAGAGCCCGCAATAGCCATCATATAATATCAGCCTGGTCCCGGTCATGCTAAAACAACACCGGAGTAAGCCCTTTGTTTGCTTAATCGATTTTTCACCGATTTTTCTCCATTAGTATCAGATTATGGTCGGACTTTTGGTAAATTTGATTTTCCACATAGAGTTGAACAAAAAAAGATAAAAAATGAATAAGAAAAACAGAACCTGGATTATTGTTATCGCTGCCCTGGCAATTATTGTGCTCTGGGGTGTCAAAGTAAATAACCGCTTTGTAGTGCTCGAAGAAGGAGCCGAAGGCCAATGGGCCAATGTTGAGAATGTATATCAGCGTCGTGCCGATCTTATCCCCAACCTGGTAAATACCGTAAAAGGTTATGCCGATTTTGAACAGGAAACCCTTACCCAGGTAATCGAGGCCAGGGCCAAGGCAACCAGCGTGACCGTCGACCCCACCAATCTGAACCCGCAATCTCTTGCTGCCTTCCAGGAGGCACAGGACGGTTTGAGTGGCGCACTCTCAAGGCTCCTTGTCACCATCGAACGCTACCCCGACCTGAAGGCCAACCAGAACTTCCTTGAGCTGCAGGCGCAGCTGGAGGGCACTGAGAACAGGATTGCCGTGGAGCGCCGGAAGTTTAATGAAGTGGTGCGTTCCTACAATACAGCCATCAGAAAAGTCCCTGCGTCCATGATTGCCGGCCTGACTGCCCGCACCAAGAAGGGTTATTTTGAGGCTCAGGAAGGCAGTGATGTCGCCCCCACCGTAGAATTCTAAAACACTCAATTTTAAAGTCTTTAAGCTTTATAGACTAAGTTATGATAGCAGCAAACTTTTTCTCCAGGGAGGAAAAAGAGAAGATCAAAGAGGCCGTAAAAAAGGCCGAAACCAATACATCCGGGGAAATCCGGGTCCACATCGACAACCGCTGCAAGGAGGATGTTCTTGACCGGGCAGCATGGTGGTTTGCAAAACTGGACATGCATAAAACGGAAAAGCGAAACGGGGTACTTTTCTACCTGGCGGTGAAGGATCGCAAATTTGCCATACTGGGAGACGCAGGAATCAACGCGGTGACCCCCGATGATTTCTGGGACCAGATCAAGGAGAAGATGCTGGAGCACTTTAAGGCCGGAGAATTTGCACAGGGACTCAGCACTGGAATCCTGGAGGCCGGAGAAGCCCTGCAAACCCATTTCCCTTACCAGGACGATGATGTAAATGAATTGTCCGACGAAATATCTTTTGGAAAATCATGATCAGAATAACTAAAGCAATACTCATCTGTTTCCTGGCCCTTATCCCCATGGGAATCCTGGCCCAGGATAAACTTCCTGTCCCCAATGCGCCCTCTTCCTGGGTAAATGACTATGCCGGAATTTTCTCCCCTGCGGAGGCACAGCAGCTGGACCGGAAGTTAAACGAGTTCGAGTATAATAATTCCACCCAGATATTTGTGGTCACAGTCAGTGACAACGGCGGATACCCCGCATCCGACCTGGGCCCGCGGATTGGTGAAGCCTGGGGAGTCGGAAAAAAGGGCAAGGACAATGGCCTGCTTGTCCTGGTGGACATGCAGGATCGGGATATGTACATATCCACCGGCTATGGCCTGGAGGAATATATTCCGGATGCCATTGCCAAACGGATCATTGAGAATGAAATCCTGCCCGCCTTCAAGAACGGCAATTATTATGAAGGCATCGACAAGGCCACAACGGTTATGATCTCCCTGCTCCAGGGAAAATTCACCCCGGATGAGTACCGCAAACAAAGTTCATCCCCGGGCGGCAGCTCCATCGGCGGCATCATCTTTATGATCATCCTCTTTTCCATCATCTTTGGCGGGGGACGCAGGCGAAGCTCGGGAATGGGCGGCCGAAGAAGCAACCTTCCCCTCTGGCTGGCCCTGGGCATGATGTCCGGCGGCCGAAGCTCAGGCAGCTTTGGCAACTTCTCCGGTGGCGGAGGCGGATTCGGAGGCTTCAGCGGAGGCGGCGGCGGCTCCTTTGGTGGCGGCGGTGCTGGTGGGAGCTGGTAAAAAGGCTATACAAATAAAGATAAAAAGCCAGTCCCTTATTGAGGAACTGGCTTTTTCTATATATTTTTTGCGGGTGTTTTACTCCGCGTTCTTCTTCTTTTTTCTTCTTCCTACTACATAGGCTCCGCCTGCTGCTGCGAGGATGGCCAGTAATCCACCGTCAAGTGGTGCTCCGGCATTTCCACCCCTTTGTCCATGATGGCCGCTTGTTGTGCGATTGCGAGCCCGAATTATGGTAGTACCATCAGGAATGATGGCCGAAAAGCCCCCAGTGCCATGCATCATCTGAAAAAACATTGTTAAGGCCAACAAAAGAGCTATCAAGGAAAATCTTTTTAACATTTTCATAATCGAAGTTTTATATCATATCTGTATTATTTATAAAATTAAGTGAAGATCTTAAAGGCAAGCAAATTCCTTATCAACAATATTGAGCTATTGATCAATGTAATATTTACTTTTGGACGAATAGCAATCAGCATATGGACCCCATTTACCGATTAAGAACTATCTTTATTCCAGTCTATATAAAAAAGATTTTTATTCTCTTTAAATGTTAAAAGCTTTCAAAAATCTGAAGCTTAAAAGATCACATAGAAATATCGTGATTGTGATCCTTGCAGGAATATTACTTTATGTGCTTCTCAGGCTTACAGGATTGTATGATTCACTCTTTTTGCCATTTCTGGATTCCATTTATAAAGCATACCTGGTCATCCCTGAATGGATCGCCAATCAGATTTTTCAGAGCCATAGATGCCCCTGTATCCATTATAGACCACCAATTCATTTATGAAAGCCAATCTGCATTTCAGGAAGGCTACGAAAGGTTTATTGTTAACTGGCCTAAATACTTTTTACATAAAAACTGGTGCATAATAATATTGGGATTAATCTGGGTAAACACCTATCCAATAAGAAGAAAGCTCATCGCAAGTCTGAGTTTTTTATTCATCCATATTCTGGTTGTGGTTGTAGATCTTTACTTTATGGGGGTTGTCTATCCCCATATATTTCAGGATGAAATCAGTGTCCATCTATCACCAACACTTGCTGCAAATTTAATTTTCTATTGCTTTGCGGCGGTTTGGATCCTATTAAGCGCTGATGAATTAAGGAATGGAATTTCCAGAATTGGCATAAAATATCAACCCTCAATCCGCCAGATCAGTGAACTTGTTATTTTGCTATTTTTCTTCCTTGTGCTGAGAGAATTTCTAATACCCTACTTTCAATATAAACCCTATGTTGCTTTTCTTCTGAGTATTACAGAGCATATTGGAACCTGGTTTGGATATCCCGGGTATATTATTGGGTGATCAATTAAGAGGTGAATTTGGCACCCTTGGGCTATCAAAACACTGCCTGGGATTTATGTCATTCTATCTTTTTGCTTCCTTTGTATTTCTTATCAAGGGATGATCTTCCCAACATGATAACCATCATCTATATTTCAACAGGGCTTGTATTTCTTTCTATCCTGAATATTATCCGCCTTGTCGGCAGTTTATATCATTGTTCAGGGAGTAAACGGAACCGAAAGGGCAGCCCTTCACCATGAAATCTACAATGTGGTAATCTACATCGCAATCTTTGGCCTCTGGATTCTCTGGTATGAGCGCTTTGTCCGCCGGGCTAAAAAGGAAAAATGACCACCCCTTTCGAGACAGCCATTTTTTTCTTTCTTTATGTAGGAGTGGTTTAAACACCCCTGGAATTTTTTATTCTTCAAGTTTGTTTGCGAGGAGCCTACAAATATTCACGTAGTGAATATTTTAAGCGACGATTAAACAATACTTGCGAAGAATGATTATAAAGGGTTTCCGAAGCATTCTTGCGCGAGTAAACAGTACTTGGATAAAGAACAGGCGGGTTTTTAAATCCCCTCCTCACCCATCTTGGCATCAACCAAAATCCTGCCGCAATACTCACACACGATAATTTTTTTGTGGGAAGCAATATCCAGCTGACGCTGGGGCGGAATTTTATTGAAGCAACCACCGCAGGCGTCGCGCTCTACAGGCACAACTGCCAGACCGTTGCGGGCATTGGCCCTGATCTTTTTATAAGCGGTGCTGAGGCGGGGTTCGATGATCGCATCCAGGGCTGAGGATTTCTTTTCAAGAACATCTTCCTCTTTTTTGGTTTCGTCGATGATGGCGTCCAGCTCCTGCTTTTTGTTTTCCAGGTCCAGCTTGCGCTCTGACAATACCGATGCAGATTCTCCGATTACGACTTTTTTATCTTCAATCTGGGCTGTAAATTCACGAATTCTTTTTTCGCAAAGTTCAATTTCCAGGGTCTGGAATTCAATCTCCTTGGACAGAGAGTCATATTCCCTGTTGTTCCGAACGTTGTTTTGCTGTTCCTGGTACTTCTTGATAAGCTCCTGGGAATTGGTGATTTCCTGGTTCTTTCCACTGATGGACTTTTCAAGACTCGCCACGTCCTCATCAAATTTGGAAACGCGGGTCTGCAGGCCTTCGATTTCATCTTCCAGGTCCTGAACCTCAAGAGGAAGCTCACCCCGAAGGATTTTTATCTTATCGATGGCAGTATCAACAAGTTGCTTATTATAGAGTGCTTTCAATTTTTCCGCAACTGTCATTTCAGCTACCTCTGCACTTTTCTTTGCTTTGGCCATGTACTAATAGTATTTGATTGGATTTGTGTCTGTTTCCGCTAAACGGATTGCAAATTTAGGGAATTTTTTCATAAGTAGATCATAAAAAAGCTCTCGTGTAAACTGCTCACTCTCAAAATGCCCGATATCCATGAGTACAATCCTGCCCTCAGCATCAAAAAACTGGTGGTATTTAAGGTCGCCCGTCACAAAAACATCAGCTCCGGAGCCTATGGCCCTTTGAATCAGAAAACTCCCTGCCCCTCCGCAAAGAGCCACTTTTTTGACCTGCTTGCCGAGCAGTTCTGAGTGCCGGATGACAGACAGACCAAAACGATCCTTTATAAAATTCAGGAATACCTCTTCATCCATGCCATTCTCAAATTCACCCAGCATGCCCATGCCCACACCCGGAAAACTGTTTTCCAGGGGATAGATATCATAGGCAACTTCTTCGTAGGGATGTGCCGCGACCATGGCCTGCACCACCCTGTTCAAAAGGTGAGCAGGTACAATGGTCTCAATGCGGGTTTCAGCTTCAGTATGAAGGGAGCCGGGACTGCCCACAAAGGGATCGCTGCCTTCCTCTCCCCTGAAAGTCCCCTTCCCTTCAAGATTAAAACTACAGGAGTCGTAAGCACCGATATGTCCTGCCCCGGCCTCAAACATGGCCTCCCTCACAGCAGGGGCTTGCTCCGTGGGAACAAAGACCACAAGCTTTTTCAATAGCCCCTTCCTGGCTTCAAGTATTCTTAAATTACCAAGACCCATTCTTTCTGCCATGGCCCGGTTGACCCCTTCAGGTATGGAATCAAAATTGGTATGTGCGCTGTAGATGGCAATTCCCTCACGGATGCAGCGGCTTACAATTCTTTCTGTAGCTGTGCGGCCCGTAAGAGATTTTAATCCTCCGAAAATTACCGGGTGGTGGGATATGATCAGGTTAAAACCAAGGCGGATGGCCTCCTCAACCACTTCTTCAGTAACATCAAGGCTAATCAGGATCCCGTTTACCTGCATATCCGGCTCACCCACCTGCAGACCTGAATTATCATAGGATTCCTGCAATGAAACAGGTGCCAGGTCCTCCAGTGCCCTGGTAATCTTCTTTAGTTTAATCATGCTTAAAGGTTTTCCCTTACCTCTATAAGAAGGCCCTTGATATTCTCCAGGGATTTAATGATTTCGAAGTTATGCTCCGTATCTTCCTTGTTTTCCTTCATCTTCTGCCGGGCCCCCTTCAGGGTCATCCCGCGTTCCTTAACCAGGTGGTAGATAATGTGGAAATTATCAATGTCCTTCTGGGTAAAAAGCCGGTTACCCTTTTTATTCTTCTTGGGTTTTATAATGTCAAACTCTTTTTCCCAGAAACGGATCAGGGAGGTGTTTACATTAAACATGGTGGCCACCTCACCAATGGTGTAGTAGAGCTTCTCAACTTTTGCTTCCTTGTAAGGCATACTCGGGAATTTCAGATTATAGCTTAACAATTTAGGGAAAAGGAGCCGGAATTCAAACCCCCTTTGCTCATTTCACTGAAAGAGAGCCATCCACGGCAATGTGCAGGTTCTGCTCCGGGAAATCGGCTGTACTCAGTTCAATGATTTTTGTAATGGCACGCTTCCTTGGATCGGGCCTGGGGCCACCCTCACCCGGTTGATAGACCGGAACTACCTCACCCGACAGGAACTTACCTTCCCGGTTTACATTAACTTTGACAATGGGCGCTATCCCATTGGGACCGGACAGGTTAAAACGCCTGTAGGTGGCAAAATTCCCCAGGCTGTAGCAGATCAACCTGTCCTTATAGAGTTCCAGGGCGCGGGTAACGTGGGGACCATGCCCGAAAACCACATCGGCACCTGCATCGATCACATCATGGGCAAAACGGTAAACACTGCCCCGGTTATAACCCAGGTATTCCTCATCGCCCCTGACCACATGCTGGTGATCCTTTCCTTCTCCGCCCCCATGGAAGGAGATAATCACCACATCGGCAAGGGAGTCCAGCATGGCAGTAATCCTTGCAGCCCCACGATAGTCCTTCATATCCATGCATCCTTTGTTGGGTGCGAAAGGCAGCAAAGCCATAAGTAACACCATCCTTTTCAAAAAGGGTCCAGGGGCGGGTGTCAAAACCAGCAAAGTTAATCCCCAGCGAATCAAGAATATAAGCAGTATTCTCCCTTCCCTCCCATCCAAAATCATTCACATGGTTGTTGGCCACACTCATTACATCAAAACCCGCATCCACCAGACAGGCAGCAAAATGCTCAGGCATGCGGAATACATAACATTTGGTGGTATCCTTGCAGCCTTTGGGTGTTCCCCCTTCATTACCAAAGCCACCTTCCAGGTTTCCAAAAAGAAGATCGCCGGACTGAAGAATATGATGCACCGGCCTCAAGAGGGGAGAACAATCCTCTCCCGGAGGAAGATAGGTGCTTGAGGGATAATTGGTTCCCAGCATAATGTCGCCGGTTCCGATAATGCAAAGGGTGTCCTTAAGTAAGGGGACTGGCTCTGTAAACTCCGGGACACTATCAATGGAAAAAACCACCGATAAGGGAGCCAGATTTATCACAAAGGGAAGGGGTCCCAGTGGGATTCTGCTGGCATATTCGCTGGAATCAGTAAATGTGGAATCAGGCAGCGCCTCCCTGCTTACATGAATCGTATCACCCAGGAAAAGGGTGGTGGTGACAAGGCTATCCGACGGCGCGTAGGGTATCAGATTCCTGGGCATTTAGTGAAATGGAGCAAAACAAAAGGAGCCCGGCCAGTATCCTGTACATTCCGGTCACAGGGAATTAATTAATATCAAAGGATTCGTCGGCCTGGGAGAGCAATCCGATCATGCGGTCATACTCTTCGGGTGACAGGTCGTTTGCATAGTAGTTAATGGGATCAACGGGGCGACCATTCACATGCACCTCGTAATGCAGGTGAGGGGCCTTGGAAAGTCCTGAGGAACCCACCCTGGCAATCACTTCACCTCTTTTAACCTCCTGGCCAGGCTGAACAAGCACCTCGTCACAATGGCCGTACAGGGTCCGGTAGCCATAACCATGATCCAGCAGGACCTTCTTTCCAAATCCACCGGCTCTGTACCCTGCCTGCAGTACCTTTCCATCAGCTGTAGCGTAGATGGGGGTTCCCCGTCTTGCCGAAAGATCGATTCCCTCGTGGGGTCTGACCACCTGCAGGATGGGGTGAAAGCGCATGCCAAAGGATGAGCCAAAACGGGTCAGATCCTTTTTACTAATGGGCTGGATAGCCGGTCTTGCGGCCAGTCGTTCCTCCTTGGTTGCTGCCATTTCAATCACCTCATCAAAGGAAGTGGATTGAACCACCAGTTTACGCTCGACCAGGTCGATGTTAAAATTGGTCTTAATAAGCAGATCAGAATGTTGATAATTTCTCAGGGAGGCGTACTTTTCTGAACCACCCACACCGGCCATGCGCTGTGTGGCAGGCCATGGATCCTGTTCAAAATATACCCGGTAAATCTCATCATCGTTGTGGGCAATATTGCCCAGGGCCTTCTCCAGTTGCTCCACATCCCTGTTCATCAGTTCCATCTCATATACAATCTCCTGTTGCTGGGAGATAAGCGACTCTGTACGAGGCGATTCAAGATGATAATCACGAATGTTCAGGAGGAGGACTGAAAGCACAGCAGTGAGTCCTGCAAAGAGCAAAAACTTAAGGAATTTTTGCTTTCCTGAGATTGAAATCCTCTGGAAAGTTACTGTATTGGGGTCAAACTTAAAACGGTCCATTCAATGCAATATACAAAATTAGTTTTTTAATCAAACGACTGGCCCGACATCATCGAGCTCAGTATTACCTGGTCATATTCCTGGGGGCTAAGTTCCAGGAAAAAGAAATTAATGGGGTTCACAGCCTCTCCTTTCAACAGAACCTCGTAATGCAGGTGCGGAGCTACACTGAGGCCCGACTCCCCCACTGTACCTATGACCTCTCCCCTTTTCACGCTTATGCCCTGGCGGGTGTTTATCTCATCCAGGCAGGCGTATAGTGTTTTGTATCCAAAACCATGATCAATCAGGATCTGGTTCCCCAGGCCCCGTGCCGATCGGGTTACTTTTTCCACGGTTCCGTCTCCGGTTGCCATTACAGGTGTACCCACCGGAGCAGAGAAATCAATTCCCGCATGCATCTTCATAATCTTATATATGGGATGTATTCGGTGGCCGAATCCGGAAGCAATCAGGGAAAGATCGGGATTTGAGATGGGTTGAATGGCAGGAATGGCAGGAAGCATATCCTTTTTGTTTTCTCCCTTGATCATCAGCACATCATAAAGTTGGGCAGTTTCACTGTTGAGCTTCATCAGTGAGTCAGACTTCCTGGCAGTGTAATAAACCACTTCCTTATTGGACGAACGGAGCAGATTCTGATAGGTCATACCGGAGTGGGGAAATTCCTCCTGTTCCACCGGTTCGGTTTCAAATATCACGCGGTAGATGTCCCTGTCTATGCGTTGTATCTCCTGCATCACTGTATCCACGCGGCTTTTCCTTTCGCTAAGGGCCAGGTATTGCTCTTCAAGGATCTCATTCTCCCTTCTGATCTGCCGTTCGCGAGGGGTATCAAAGAAGAGAGAATACACCACGTTCAGAAGCACAGCCATCACCAGGATCGCAAATACGTAGATCACCACCCTCCATACACGCTTCCCAAGCGTACTGTCCAGCTTCTTATAAGAGAGCTCTTCAGGATTAAATTTGAATTGCGTTTTCGCCATTCAACAGATCTTTTCGCGATACATAAATTAATATGTCGCGAAAATAGCAAATTTATCCCACTTATTTACTTCTGGCTGAAAGCCTGGGGCTGGTAGGAACCGGAATTGGTGGAGGCCTTTGAGGCAAGGAGGGTGTATTCCTCTGGTGAAAGATTTTCGTAGAAGAAATACATGGGATTCATGGGATGACCGTTCTTATTCACTTCGTAATGAAGGTGGGGACCGGTTGAGCGGCCTGTATTACCCATCGTACCCAGAACTTCGCCTCGCTTTAGCTTTTGACCGGGCTTAACGAGGATCTCCTGGAGGTGGGCATAGCGGGTGGTATAACCGAAACCATGGTCAACAATAACCTCTTTGCCATATCCTGAGCGATTCACCCTGGCCTTCACAACGGTTCCGTCTCCGGAAACATGAATATTCAGTCCATGGGGACCGGCAAGATCAATACCGTGGTGAGCTGTGCGTCTTCCGGTGAAAGGATCGTTTCTGTATCCATAGGAAGAAGTGATCCAGAATGGGTCGGCCGATGAGATGGGGTTGATGGATGGTTTGCTTGCCCTGAACTGCTGGTTGCTGACCGCTTCTTCCAGCACATTTTCAAGGCTGTTTGACTGAATCAGGAGGCGGCTTGAAATTTTATCAATTCTCTGGGTCACATTTCTGATAAGTCCGGGTTCCCGGATATTGGAAATCTGGTTATAGGATACTGAACCACCTGTACCTGCATCCCTGATGGAAGAAGGAACGGGCTCAAGGCTCAAAATAGAGCGGTAAAATCCGGCATCACGGTCACGCAATTCAGAAAGTTGTGATTCAATCTGCAGCAGGTTGCTGTTTAATGCCATATAATCAGACCGAAGCTGGGCATTTTCCTGCTCGTAAATGATTTGACGAGGGGTTGGGCTGAAGCGCTCAAAACCATACCTCAAAAACACTGCCAGGGTCACCAATCCAAAACCTATCAGCATGGAATTGCGAACCCACTCCTTCCTCGACCACTTAACTCGCTCTACACGAAGTGTTTCCGGATTAAAAAAATATCTAGTAGTGAACAAATTCATATTTATAAGCGCATAAAAATAAAAAACCACACTTAATATCCCAACTATTAGTCAAAAAAATTATTTTTGCACCTCTAAGGCATTTTAACGTAACTTCCACTGTCAGGTTACGTTTTGACTGCAAAAAATAAATTCGAGCAATGACTTCCAAAGATATTAGAGCCGCTTTCTTAAGCTTTTTTGAAGAGAAAAAACACCAGGTTGTCCCCTCTTCCCCCATGGTATTAAAAAACGATCCCACCCTCATGTTCACCAATGCGGGAATGAATCCCTTTAAGGACATCTTCCTGGGGAACCGCAAGCCCGACTCCAGGAGGGTTACGGACACCCAGAAATGCCTGAGGGTTACAGGGAAACACAACGATCTGGAAGAGGTGGGTCATGATACCTACCATCATACCATGTTCGAGATGCTGGGGAACTGGTCCTTTGGCGACTATTTTAAAAGGGAGGCCATTGAGTGGGCCTGGGAATTCCTGACCGGCCGGATGAAACTGGACCCGGAGCGCATCTATGTTACTGTTTTTGAAGGAGATGAGAAGGATGGAGTTGAAAGGGATCATGGAGGCAGCAGATATCTGGGGAAAGCTGGTCCCTCCCCAGCGCATCCTGGACGGATCAAAAAAAGACAACTTCTGGGAGATGGGCGAAAGCGGACCCTGCGGACCCTGTTCGGAAATCCATATCGACCTGCGCGACGATACAGAGCGCAAAAAGGTGGGCGGCGCAAAACTGGTCAATAAGGATCATCCCCTGGTTATTGAAATCTGGAACCTGGTCTTCATCCAGTACAATCGCAAGGCAAGTGGTCAGCTGGAGAACCTCCCCGAGAAGCATGTGGACACCGGGATGGGTTTTGAAAGGCTTTGCATGGCCATTCAGGGGAAAAAATCCAATTACGATACCGATGTTTTTCAACCCATCATCAGAGCCATCGCAAAAAGTACAGGTATTAGCTATGGTGAGGACCACATGCCCGATGTGGCCATGAGGGTTGTGGCCGATCACCTGAGGGCAATTTCCTTTTCCATTGCCGACGGACAATTGCCTTCAAACAACAAGGCCGGTTATGTGATCCGCCGTATTCTGCGTCGTGCAGTCCGCTATGGTTTTACCTACCTGGACCAGAAACAACCCTTCATTAACGAGCTGGTTCCTGTGCTGGCATCCACCATGGGTGATAGTTTTCCCGAGCTGCAGTCCCAGCAGGAGCTCATACAAAAGGTAATCAGGGAAGAAGAGCAATCTTTTCTTACCACCCTGGAAACCGGGATGCGCCTGCTGGATGAGCTGGTTGAAAAGGCCCAAAAAGAAAAACGAACGAAATATCCGGGAAGCAGGCTTTTTCACTCTATGATACCTTTGGATTTCCCCTGGATCTCACCGAACTGATCCTTTCTGAAAAGCAGATGAAGGTAAACAGGGAAGAATTCCGGACCGAAATGGATGCCCAGAAGAACCGCTCAAAAAAGGCCGCGGAAACCGAATCGGGCGACTGGATCGAGCTTCTGAAAGACGACAAGCAGGAATTTGTGGGTTTCGACTGGCTCTCCACTGATGTAAAGATTACCCGCTACCGGAAAGTGATGGCCAATAAAAAGGTCTTATACCACCTGGTCTTTAACCTCACACCCTTTTATGCCGAAAGTGGCGGACAGATTGGCGATCGTGGCTTCATCGAAGCCGATGGGGAAAAGACCGAGATTGTCGATACAAAGAAAGAGAATGAGCTGATTATCCATATCGCAAAAAAACTCCCATCCGATCTCAACGCCACTTTTCATGCACAGGTGGATGAGGAACGGCGCATCACCACTGCAAACAGCCACACCGCCACTCACCTGATGCACCATGCCCTGAGAGAAGTCCTGGGAAGCCATGTGGAACAAAAGGGCTCGCTGGTGGAACCGGGAATTCTGCGCTTTGACTTCAGCCATTTTCAAAAAATGAGCGATGAAGAAATCAGGGAGGTTGAACACCGCGTAAACCGTATGATCAGGCAGAACAACGAAATTGAAGAGCTCCGTTCCATCCCCATGAGCAAGGCGCAGGAAATGGGTGCCATTGCATTATTCGGGGAGAAATACGGAGATGCGGTTCGGGTTATCCGCTTCGGGGAATCGGTGGAACTCTGCGGGGGGACCCATGTGAAGGCTACCGGTCAGATCGGGGTATTCCGCATCTTCAGGGAATCGTCCATCGCAGCCGGCATCCGGCGGATTGAGGCCCTGACGGGTGAGGTGGCCGAGCGCTACATCGATGAAAACATGGATACCATGAGGCAGATCTCCTCCACTTTCGAAAAACAAAAGGACCTGGTCAAGGCTGTTAAAGGTGCTCTGGAGGAAAACAGTAAGCTGGCCAGGCAGGTGGAACGTTTTCAGCAAAACATGCTGGGTGTTATCGCAAAAAACCTGGAAGATAAGCTGGAAAGAATGGGTGACCATGGAATGACCATTTCCAGGGTCGACCTGGATAATCCCGGTCAACTCCGCGACCTCTCCTTCCAGATCAGGTCCCGTTATCCAAATCTGAGCCTGGTTCTTGGAGCCGAAATTGAAAACAAGGCCCATCTATCCGTCATGCTGTCCGATAAATTAATAAAGGACACCGATCTGAATGCTTCCCAGATGATCCGGGAGATTTCCCGTGAAATCCAGGGCGGCGGAGGCGGACAGCCCTTCTTTGCCACAGCGGGTGGTAAAAATCCTGCCGGAATCGATAAGGCCCTGAGCAAAGCGAGAAAAATCATCGAAGAGGCCATTGGCTAAAGCATGAAGTTGATCCTTCTTATTCTTTTTTCGAGCTTTTTTGGATGGAGCCATGCCCAGGAAAGTGAAGCGCTCAGTCCGCTTTTATCTTTCCCACTTGCACGAAGATCTGAAGGAAAGCTCAGGCCTGATCTTTTGGGAAGGCTCGCTATGGACCCACAACGACAGCCAGGACAATGCACTCTATCAGAATTGATCCTGCCAGCGGGCAGATAACAAACAAATTCCCCCTGGGGGAAATGGAAAACACCGACTGGGAGGATATAGCCCAGGATGAGAACTACATCTACCTGGGTGATATCGGCAACAACAGCGGAAACAGGAAGGATCTTCACATCCTGCGTATCTCAAAGAATTCCATATTAAAAGACACACCCAAAATCGACATTATCTCCTTTAGCTACCCTGATCAGACGGATTTTACAGCCCGGGGCCAGGCCACACGATTTTGATTGCGAGGCCATGATTGTTCTCCGGGGACAAATCCTCCTTTTCACCAAGCAGTGGGTCAGTGCAGGAACTGCAGTATACACCCTGCCAGCCAGTCCCGGCCAGCATGTGGCACAGAAGGTCTCCGCTTACCAGGTCGACGGGCTTATTACAGGAGCCGATATATCAGCTGACGGAAATATGATAATACTTAGCGGATATACCTCACTGATACAACCCTTCCTTTACATACTCAGTGATCCCTCTGGGAAAGGATTTAAAGAGAGAGACCTCTTTGAAGGAAAGCTTGAACGGAAAGCACTTGCCCTGCCCTACCACCAGGTGGAAGGTATTGCCATAAAAAGTAAAGAGGAAATCTACATCTCCAATGAATATCTCAGACTGGGCAATATTATTGAGCTAAGCCAGCAGCTTCATTTGTTTTCCGGCTGGTAAGCAACAGGGCCAGGAACATTATGGCTCCGTTTACAATCAGCAGCTCGAATCCAAATTTGTATCCATTAAAGAGTTCAGCCGAGAACTGACTCAGCAAAAAGGAAAGGATGGGTGACAGGATGGCCAGCAAAGGCACAAGCCTGTCCTTTGGCTGCCTTCGGGTGAAGAGTCCGAATGCATAAAGTCCCAGGAGGGGGCCGTATGTGTAACCCGCCACCCGGAAAATGGCAGAGATTACATTTTCATCATTGATGGCTTTAAAAAGCAAAATCACCAAACCAAGCAGAACGGAAATCCCAACATGAACCCACCTGCGGGTTTGGGTCAGTTTCTTTTCCTCCATTCGTTTACCATCCAGGATATCCACCGTAAAGGAAGTTGTCAGCGCTGTCAGGGCAGAATCAGCACTGGAGTAAGCCGCGGCCACCAGTCCCAGGATAAAAAATACCCCCACCACCTGTGGAAGGTAGCCCCCTGTGGCAATCAGGGGAAAGAAATCATCTGTGGCTTCGGGGATGGCTATCCCGGAAAAAGCAGCAAACCGGATCAAAACAGCACCGAGGAAAAGGAAAAGCAGGTTGACCGGTACCAGGGAAAAACTCATCAGGTAGATGTTCTTCTTTGGCATCCCGGATATTCCTGCAGCTCAGGTTCTTTTGCATCATATCCTGGTCCAGCCCGGTCATAACAATGGTGATAAAGGCACCACTCAGAAAATGTTTAAAGAAGTGGTTTTCCTTATGCCATCCCTCCCACACCCAGATGCGGCGTTATATCATCACGGGCAACTTTATGGATCATCTCTCCCATGGAAAGATCCATGGCACGGGTAATCAGGATAATGGCAACCACCACTGCGGTGAGCATGCTCAGGGTCTGCAGGGTATCCGTCCATATGATGGTCCGGATCCCACCCCGAAAAGTGTATAACCAGATCAGGGCAATGGTCACAATCACCGTAATATAAAAGGGAATACCCCAGGCCCGGAAAACCGTTATTTGCAGCACATTGGCCATCAGGAACAGGCGGAAGGATGCCCCGATGATGCGGGAAAGCAGGAAGAAGGAGGCCCCGGTTTTATAGGAGTATCGTCCAAAACGCTCTTCCAGGTAGGTGTAAATACTGGTGAGCTGCATCCGGTAATAGAGGGGGATCAAAACATGGGCGATCACCATATAACCCAGGAGATAACCCAGCACCATCTGCATGTACGAAAACTGGCTGGTGACCACCCAGCCGGGTACGGAAATGAAGGTAACACCAGAAAGGGAGGCTCCGATCATGCCAAAGGCCACCACAAACCATGGCGATTTCCGGTCACCCAGGAAAAAAGAATCATTACCCGCCCCTCTGCCGGATATCCATGAGATGCCCAGCAGGAGCAGGAAATAGGCTGCAATAATGGATATAATCAGGGTTGATGACATGCTTATTACGAATATGCGGAGCAAATTTGATCAATTTGCTGAGACGATGAAAATATTTGTTGCTATTTTTGATCTCTCCTATTGTTACACGATGCAGCAAAACTATTCATCCAGACTGCTTGAAGAGGCCGTGGACGAGTTCGCCACGCTCCCCGGGATCGGTAGAAAAACCGCTCTCAGGCTGGTATTGCACCTTCTGAAACAGGAAGATAAGACCGTGGAGCATTTTGGATCTACGGTTCTCCGCATGAAGGCCGAGATCAAGAGCTGCAAATCCTGCCACAACATTTCTGACTCAGAAATCTGTAATATCTGTGCGGATCCCTACCGCGACAAGGATACCATTTGTGTGGTGGAGTCCATCCGCGATGTGATGTCCGTGGAAAATACCCAGCAGTATTCCGGCGTTTACCATGTACTGGGAGGCATCATCTCGCCCATGGATGGCATTGGTCCGGCCGACCTCACCCTGAACTCCCTGGAGGAGAAGGTGAAAAGGGGAGAATGCCAGGAGATCATCCTGGCCCTGAGTACCACCATGGAGGGTGATACCACCAATTTTTACATATACAGGAGACTGAAGGATTTCCCTGTCACCATCACTACCCTGGCCCGCGGTGTGGCCATTGGCGATGATCTGGAGTATGCCGATGAAGTTACCCTGGGAAGGTCCATACAGAACCGCACCTCTTTTGAGGACACTTTTAATAAAATGAAGTAGAGAAAACATGGAACTAAAAAAGAACCAGTACCTGATTGACGGGATCCCGGTGATCCGGCTGGCTGAAAAGCACGGCTCACCCTTATATATATATGATAGTTCAGTGATGATTCGTCAGTATAAACGAATCACCGATGCCTTTAAAAGCACAAGGGTAAAGATCAATTATGCCTGCAAGGCCCTCACCAACATCAATGTATTGAAACTTTTCAAATCCCTGGGATCGGGATTGGATGCCGTTTCTATTCAGGAAGTTGAACTGGGTTTGAAGGCCGGCTTTAATCCCCGCGATATTCTTTATACGCCCAATTGTGTCTCCATTGAGGAGATCGAGGAGGCTGTGGACCTGGGTGTGCGCATCAACATCGATAACATTTCCATCCTTGAGGAATTTGGCGTGAAATACGGAGCCGACATTCCGGTCTGCGTACGCATCAATCCACATGTACTGGCAGGAGGTAACCATAAGATTTCCACAGGTCATATCGACTCTAAATTTGGCATCTCCATATACCAGATGCCCCATGTGCATCGCATTGTGGAGACCAATAACATGAAGGTGGAAGGCATACACATGCACACGGGTTCCGACATTGTAGACGTGGATTCCTTTCTCAGGGCCACGGAGATTATGTTCGAAACAGCAGCCCAGTTTAAGGAGCTTGACTACATCGATCTGGGGAGCGGGTTTAAGGTTCCCTATAAGGCCGATGACATCTCTACAGATGTGGAAACCCTGGGTAAGGACCTCTCCGAACGCTTCAATGAGTTCTGTAAGACCTACGGCAAGGAACTGACCATGGTATTCGAACCCGGAAAATTCCTGGTAAGCGAGTCAGGTTCCTTCGTGGCCCGGGTCAATGTAATCAAACAGACCACTGCCACAGTCTTTGCCGGGCTGGATACAGGACTCAACCACTTTATCAGGCCCATGTTCTATGATGCCTATCACGAAATTATCAATGTGAGCAAAACCTCCGGTAAGACCAGGATCTACACGGTAGTGGGATATATATGCGAGACCGACACCTTTGGATGGAACCGGAAAATGACCGAGGCTTCCGAAGGCGACTACCTCCTGTTTAAAAATGCGGGGGCCTATTGTTATGCCATGTCATCCAACTACAACTCCAGGTTCAGACCCGCCGAGGTTCTGATCCACGAGGGAAAAGACTACCTGATCCGCAAAAGAGAAAACATGGAAGACCTGACCCGCAACCAGATCGAACTCGAAACTTTTTAACTTTACTAACTTACTAACCCCTAACGCTCGCGAAGCGAGCATACTAACATGGACTTGTCCATAGTCATAGTTAACTACAACGTCAAGTACTTTCTTGAGCAGTGCCTGCATTCAGTGCAGCAGGCCATTGAAGGAATGCATGCCGAAGTATTCGTGGTTGACAATAATTCGGTGGATGGATCGGTGGATGAAATCAGGACAAAGTTTCCCTGGGTAAAGCTGATTGCCAACCGGGAGAATGTGGGATTCAGCAGGGCCAATAACCAGGCCATCAGGGAATCGAAGGGAAGGTATGTGCTTCTCCTCAACCCTGACACCGTGGTGGAAGAGAACACCTTCCGGGAGTGCATCAGCTTTATGGATGAGCATCCCGATGCCGGGGCCCTGGGCGTTAAAATGATCGATGGCAAGGGGGTATTTCTGCCCGAATCCAAAAGATCCCTTCCCACCCCCATGGTCTCTTTTTACAAAATGTTCGGACTGGCCAGCCTCTTCCCCTCTTCAAAACGCTTTGGGAAGTACCACCTGGGCTACCTGGACAAGGAAAAAACTCACCAGGTGGAAGTGCTGGCCGGGGCCTTTATGTTCCTGAGGAAGGAAGCTCTGGATCAAACCGGACTGCTCGATGAGACTTTCTTTATGTATGGAGAGGATATCGATCTCTCCTACCGGATCACACAGGCCGGCTATCACAATTACTACCATCCGGGAACCACCATCATTCATTATAAGGGGGAAAGCACTAAAAAGGGAAGCCTCAATTATGTGAAGATGTTTTACCAGGCCATGATCATCTTTGCCGGGAAGCATTTCACCGCCAGAAAGGCGCGTACATTTCGCATCCTGATCAACCTGGCCATTTATTTCAGGGCAGCCCTTTCGTTGGGAAAAAGATTTATCAAAAAGATTTACAGGCCCCTGCTTGATGCCGCACTGATTTTCCTGGGCTACCTGCTGGCTCTGCCCTTCTGGGAGCAGGTGCGCTTTAACATGCCGGGCTACTACCCTCCCCTCTTCCTGCAGGTACTGGTTCCGGGTTACATCCTGATCTGGCTGATTGCCATTTATTATTCGGGCGGCTATGACAAGCCCGTGAAACCCCTGTCCTTTCTCAGGGGTCACCTGGCCGGAACCCTTGTGATCCTGGTTATTTACGGTCTGCTTCCCCTGGACTGGCGGTTTTCCAGGGCCCTCATATTTATGGGATCTGCCTGGGCCATTGTCAGCACCATGGGCTTACGTATAGTTCTTCATCTGCTGGGTGTCAGCGATTATGAAATTGATCTGAACCGGCAGAAAAGGATGGTGATTGTGGGAAAGGGTGAAGAACTAAAAAGGGTGGGCGACCTGCTTCAGGATACCCAGGCCAAACCCCACATCATTGGCTATGTTTCCCCCTCAGGCCCCGAGCCCGAACCCGGAACCCTGGGAAACATCGACCAGATTGATGAGATCACTTCCATTCACCGGGTGGATGAAATTGTGTTTTGCGCCAAGGACCTCTCCTCTCAGCTTATTATTGGCATAATGACCAGGCTCATAGGCACCTCAACTGATTTTAAAATTGCCCCGCCTGAAAGCCTTTCCATCATCGGATCCAATTCCATCAATACTGCGGGTGACCTTTATACCATACATTTTAACTCCATTGGAAAAGAATCCAACCGGCGCAACAAAAGGCTTTTCGATGTGATCTTCAGCCTTCTTCTGCTGCCTTTTTTTCCATTCTGGGTCCTTTTTACAAAGGGGAAATTCCGCAGTCTCCTCAGTCTTTTTAAGGTGCTTTCGGGAATGAGAACCTGGGTGGGCTACCTGGATCCCGAAGGTCTGGATATGACCGGACTGCCGAAGCTGAAAAAGGGCATTCTGAATCCGGCCGGCGAGCAGTCAGAAATCGGGACTGTCCCTGGAGCGCATCCGGGAGATCAACGTCGTGTATGCCAAAGATTACCGGGTGTTCAACGACCTGTTAATAATCACCCGGAACTTCAGGGAAATATAAGGGCTGAATTCGTTAATTTTATCGAAACTGTGTAAATGATGAGTAGAGTCTTTTTCCTATCCCTTCTTATCCCTTTCCTGTTTTCCGGTATTACGAGTGCTCAGAGAGACTCCTCACGGAACGATTTTTTGAGTGCCGAATCGTGGATGCTTTACGAGGAATATGGAGAAGCAGAGGCCCTCTACCAGAAACTACTACAGTGGGATCCTGACAATGACAACCTGAAATACAAGATTGGAATCTGCCTGCTCAATGACCCTTTCAGAAAGAAAGAAGCCATTAAGTACCTTGAGGAAGCCAGCCAAAATATTAATCCCGGATACAAGGAGGGTAGTTTCAAGGAGCGTACAGCTCCTCCGGATGTGCTCTATTACCTGGGTAATGCCTACCTGGTGAACGAGAAACTGGATGAGGCCATAAAAACCTTTCGTGAATTCCTGAAGATTCTGGATCCGGAAATATACGACGATGTTCTTGTGAAGGCGCAGATTAAGTCCTGCGAAAATGCAAAGCGTCTGATGTCAATGCCGGCCGACATCGACCTGCACCCACTGGGAAGCACGGTAAACACCCGCTACTCTGAAGTAAATCCTGTTATTTCCGGGAACGGTGAAAAGATGGCCTTCATCACCAAACAGCCCTTTTTCGACGAGGCCCTCTTCATCGAAAAGGTAAATGGCGAGTGGACCCTTCCCATGTCCATTACCTCCATGCTGGGCTTCGACATGGATGTTTACCCTGTGGCCATGAATTACGAGGGGACCGAGATGCTGCTTTACTACGATGATGACCTCATTGGTAATCTCTACACCAGTCGATACGAAGACGGCTTCTGGTTACCTGCCGAAAAACTGGAAGAAAATATCTCAACCAAATACTGGGAATCCCATGCATGTTTTTCAAAGGATGGTCAAAGCCTGTATTTCACCAGTAACCGGAAGGGCTCATTGGGCGGACTGGATATCTACCTGTCCGAGCGAACGGCTGACGGGAAGTGGGGTGAACCACAGAACCTGGGCCCAAAAATAAACACCCCCTACAATGAAGAAAGCCCTTTTATCACCAACGACGGCAACAGGCTCTATTTCAGCTCATACGGACACTACAATATGGGTGGTTATGATATTTTCTATTCCACCAAAAACAAGGATGGCTCCTGGGGAGAACCCGTAAACCTGGGCTATCCCATCAACAGTACCGACGATGACCTCTTCTTCCATCCGGCCGAAAACGGGGATGCCGGCTACCAGAGTCGAATCTCACCCGGTGGAGCAAACAGGTATGACATCTATTACATGGATATTTATTCGGCCAATAATCCCCGGATGTATGTGGTGACCGGCTTTGTCCGGACTGAAGATGGCGATACGGATCTTACCACCCTGCAGATGTATGTGATTGATCCTGAAAGTGGTGACACCCTGGAATACAAGATCCCCATCGATCCATCCGGTGCATTTGCACTGGAGCTCGCCAGAGGGGACTATGAATTACTGGTAAGGGGCGAGGGTTATGAAGATTTAATAAAACCTCTGAACATTTCAAGCACATCAAATAAAGAAGGAATTACCCTGGAGCAAGCCCTTGTGCTGGAAGAGATTGAAAAAGAAGTCACTGATTTTTGAGGGTGAAGAAAGTAATATCATCCTTAAGGAAAATGAATATACCGGAATCGTGGGTGTCCCCCTCCTGATTCCTGTAAAAGTGGATAAGGGTTCCACCCTTCTCGTAAGGACCTACCAAAACTCCGTCCTGGTTAGCACCGACACCATTTATGCCGATAAGCGAAAACTGGATCTGGAAGTTATTCCGCTTCCTGGGAGAATTCTGATCGAACTGGAAATAGACCGACAAAGATGGAAATATCCACAGGAACAAGCTGACAGTCACAGGCCTTGAACCTGCTCCGGTAATGATGGAGGAAGCAAATCCTGAAGAAATCGAAGTCCCTGAACCTGATACAAGCCTTAGCATCCAGGAACCGGAGCAGGAACTTCTACCGGAAGATCCCGTCCAAAGCAAATCTGATCTGCAGGATGAGGAAACGGGTAAAAAAGAGAAGAAAAGAAAGATTTTACCCCTCATCCTGGGGCTGGGTCTTGGAGGCCTCCTGCTGTTTTTCATCCTGATATTTTTCCGGCGAAGACGGCGGGAAGAATAAACAGGTAGTCAGCAAATATATGGCCCTGTCAATTAAATTTTTAAATTTGTAATAAACACATTAATCCATCCTGAAATGAAAAGATCCTTCCTGATACTGTCCGTGATCCTGTTTAGCACGATAGTTGCCGGTCAGGATGTCAAACAGGACTTTGCCGATGGTGAGTTCTTTGTGGCTGCAGAAGAGTACGAAGAGGCCCTCTACACCTATACCAAAGTATACAATAGCGGCTACCAGGATAATGCAAACATTAACTACTGCGTGGGCTTGTGCCTTCTGCGCATACCCGGACGCAAGGTTGAATCCATTCCCTACCTGGAAAAGGCGGTGGGTTCCGTTTCAGAGAAATATAAGGAGGGGACATTGAAGGAAACCAATGCACCCATCGATGCCCATCTTTTACTGGGGAATGCCTACAGAATCAATATGGAGTTTGAGAAGGCCTGTGAGCAATACCGTTTGTTTGAAGAATATGTGGGAACCAAAGGTAGCATTGAAAGCTCCTATGCCGATCAGCAGATATCATCCTGTGCCAATGCAGTAGTGGCCATAAACAACCCGGTGGAGATTTCCATTGGTACCCTGGGCCAGATCAATTATACCCATCAAATAACCTACAACCGGGTAATCTCACATGACCTGAAGACCATGGCCTACATGGGACAGAATCCCTTCTACAGGGGAATCTATGTGTCAACCAAAGAAAATGGCATCTGGTCGAAGCCCATGGGTATTAACGTCTCTGTTGTTTCAGAAGGCAATATGGATGTGGTGGGACTTTCGTCGGACGGAAAAGCCATGCTTTTTGCTGTTTCCGATGAGTTTTCAAGCAACATCTACAAGTCGGTTTATGAAGATGATCGATGGAACCCGGCTATTTCCCTGGGCAAACCCATCAACTCCAGGTATTACGAATCCCATGCAACTTTCAGTCCTGACAACAAGTCCATCTATTTCACCAGTAACAGGGGATCTTCCCTTGGAGGAATGGATATATACAGAAGCGACCTGCAGGAAGACGAGAGCTGGGGCGAACCCGTGAACCTGGGTAAAAACATTAATTCTGAACTGAATGAGGAAACCCCCGTGATCAGTCCGGATGGAAAAAGAATATATTTCAGCTCCCAGGGACACAATTCCATTGGAGGCTTTGACGTGTTCTATCTCCCAGATGCAGGACGATGGCAACTGGGGTGAGCCGGTGAACCTGGGCTATCCCCTGAACACCACCGATGACGATTTCACCATCTCCCCGCTGGGTGTACAGGAAGAAGATGCTGTATTCCTGTTTGCAGCAGGAGATGAAGGACAACATCCACTGTTTAAATTTGAGATCATTGACCGCGATGCCGTGGCTGTGGCCCTTCCCTTTGATGATAAGGAAGTGGCGGAGCTGGAAGAAATAGAGGAAGATCTTGCCGAACTTGAAGAGGAGATTGACGGAAGTGGAGGAAGAAATTGCCGAAGTAGAAGAAGTAGCCGAACCCGCAGAAAAGTACGTGATCAAACCTGTTTTCTTTGGCTTCGATAGCTCTACACTTTCCGAAGAAGCCAAATCAGCCCTGGATGAAACTGCCAGTCTGATGAAGAAGTTCCCCACCCTTCAGCTGGAGGTTGCCGGACATACAGATGCCATTGGCTCCTACGAATACAACCTCGGGCTTTCCATCAGGCGTGCACAGGCTGTTGCTGATTACCTGGTGGCAAATGGAGTGAGCGCTGATCGTTTGGATGTGACTGGAAAAAGTGAAAGCGAGAACGTGGCTCTGAACCGGACAAAGGATAACAGGGATGCTCCGGAAGGACGGCAACTGAACAGAAGGGTTAATTTTAATGTTTCTGTGGCTGAAAATGTCATTATTGAGGTGGAGAAAATCCAGGTCCCTGATCATCTGAAAATTCAATAAGGATGAAAAACTATTTTGCTGTACTGCTGCTTTTCGCTGTAAGCCTGCCCCTGATATCCCAGGAAGAGGAGCAGACAGCCGAGTTTCTGTTTTACGAAGCCGACTACTGGTATACAGAAGAGGAGGATTTTCTGGAAGCATCCTTTCTATTCAAGCAGGTACTTGGCATGGAACCCGAAAATGCCAATGTAAAGTACTTACTGGCCAGATGCTATAACAATATTCACGGCATGGCTGAGGATGCCATTCCCTATTTTCAGGAGGCCACAAAAAACACCACCCTCAAATACAGGGCCAGCAAGTACCAGGTCAAGCAGGCCCCGCATGACAGCTGGTTCTACCTGGCAGATGCCTACCGAAAAAACAACCAGCTTACCGAGGCACGTATGGCCCTGGACTCTTTCAGTATGATCAGGAATTTTGAAAAGTACTACAACCTTCAGATTACCGAGGATGCCATTGAGCAGGTTGAAAGGGCAAAAATTATCAGGGATGCTGAACTGAACCTGAGGGCTCTCTATTTCAAAGAGCCCATCAATACCGCAAGACCCGACTATAGCGGAGTCATATCAGCCGATGGAAAGATGCTGGTCTGGGTAACAAGCAAACCGCTATACCAGGCTGTTTACATGTCCATCCGGGAAGAAAATAACTGGACCGTTCCCTGTTGAAATCACCACCCAGATTGTTTCCGACGGAAACCTCTTTCCCACAGGACTTTCTGCCGACGGAGAAACCCTGCTTCTGACGCTGCGGCCCAACAAGGGAAACAGCGAGATCTGGTACAGCCAGTATGACGGTATGTACTGGAGTCCGGCCCAGCCTGTTTTTGGCGAGCTAAACTCCAATGCAAACGAGGATCATGCCTCTTTCAGTCCCAACGGTAACAGGATTTACCTGAGCAGTGACAGGCGGGGCGGAGTAGGCGGACTGGATATATGGTATTCCGACAAGCAGGCTGATGGAAGCTGGGGAACGCCGTAAATATGGGCGAGAATATCAACACAGAGGAAGATGAAAGCTCTGCCTATATTGCACCCAAAGAAGGGCGGTTTATCTTCGCATCAAAGGGACATTTTAACATGGGAGGTTATGACATCTTCAGATGTGAAATGGAGAGTGACGGCACCTGGGGACAGCCGGTCAACATGGGTTATCCCATCAATACCACCAGCGATGACACCTACTATGTACCCCTGAACGATGGCCTGAGTGGTCTGATTACACGCTATACAAAAGAGGCCATTGGAGAAGAGGACCTCTGGTATGTTGAGATAGAGGGAAAAGATGGATTTATCACCGACGGGCTTGTCCTGGCCGTGGATACCCGCAGCGGAATATCCAGCAAGGACTTTGCCCTCATCCTGGTAGATGACGAAAGCGGAGAGGAAATTGAAGTCATCTATGACTCTAAAGAAGATGCTTTCAGGGCCTTATCCGGCGAGGGTAAAACTTTCAGGGTCATCTCCTACAAGCAAAAATAAGGTGGATTTACTGGAGCATGATCACATCCTGCTCAGGGCCCTTGAACCTGAGGACCTGGAAATTCTTTATAAATGGGAAAACGACAGCTCCATCTGGAGTCTCTCAGGAACTTTAGTCCCCTATTCCAGATTTATTCTGAAACAGTACCTCCAGAACGCAGGCAAAGATATCTTCGAGCTCAAACAACTGCGCCTGATCATTGAACTTAAGGAGGAAAACAGGGCCATTGGTGCCATCGACCTTTTCGATTTTGATCCCTATCACCACAGAGCTGGTGTGGGTATAATCATAGCAGACAGAGGAGAACGGGGAAAAGGCTTTGCTCGTGAAGCACTGGAAACTTTGAAGCTTTATGGTTTTGAGACCCTTGGCCTTCACCAGCTATGGTGCAACATCTCAGCAGATAACCAGCATAGCATTAAGCTGTTCAGATCTGCCGGATTCGAGCTGGTGGGTGAAAAAAAAGAATGGATAAATACGGGTTCCGGCTATGACAGCGAAGTGCTTCTTCAGTGTATAAAAACATAGCATTTTGACGAACGTCAAATTTCTCTCTTCAATTCCTTGTCCAAAGTTTAGTGTCGATTGTCATTATTTCTCCCATATATTTTAGAATATTCAAATCTAGCCTTATCTTAGATTTATAACAGATTTATGAATCATGAAAAAGATTCTCTTTCCCGTCCTCTTATTGCTCTTCTCCTGTATACCGGAGCTGATTCCCCCTGTGGTGGAAATTATCTATCCCCCGCAGGGAATGGAATACCAGAAGGGCGAAACCATCAATGTAAGAGTCAATGCCTCTGACGAAGATGGCGTTATTGCGGAATTAAGATTTTTCGTGGATGACTTTGGCATGGCATCCACTGCAGATTTTCCCTATATTTTTACTATATCCACCGATAATATGCCGGTGGGGCCTCATACCATGAAGGTCGTTGCCACTGACGATGACGGGAAAGAGGCCGAAACAACAGCAGAGTTCCTGTTGGTTTCTGCCCTGGCTGCAGTTGAAACCCAGCAACCCAGCATTATTACCCGTGATTCCGCTGTTTTTGGAGGGGTCATACTGAATGACGGAGGAACTCCTGTTGAAAAGGTTGGTTTTGTTTGGGGAACAGAGGCCAACAATATGCCAAGCTATACGGAAGTGGAAGTTCCACTGAATGATAACAGTTTTGAATATACCCTTACCGAACTGGATGCTGAGACCATCTACGTGGTGGCCTTTGCCGAAAATGAAAAGGGAAGGTCCTATGGCGAAGTGATCGCTTTTAATACCATACCCCCTGAAAACCAGCCCCCTGTTGTTACTGTACTGGCTCCCCTGGATGGAGCACAATTTACAGTGGGTAACGATATGGATATCAGGATTCGCATTAACGATGACGTGGATGAGGTATTCGGTGTAAGATTATTCATTGATTTTATGGGGATTGCATCATTAGGCGGATTTCCCTACACCTATACACACTCAACTGAGGGCATGAGCGCAGGTGTTCACTCCCTGCTGGTGGAGGTCACCGATAGCGAGGGGGCAATTTCTACATCCACCATTATTTTTACGATTAATCCCATTTTACCGGAGGTGGTGACTGCTGAACCCGTTTCCATAACAAGCCAGGGTGTTGTTGCGGGAGGAAGCATCCTGGATAATGGTGGCGGGACTATATCTGCAGCAGGTGTAATCTGGGGCCCTGTACCCTATGATGGAACAAATTATACAGACCAGCCTGCCAATGTTTCAGATAATCCCTTTTCGGTGAATCTGGAGGTAAGTGAATACGGAAACTACTATTACATTGCCTATGCAGAAAACGAAGCGGGCAGATCCTATGGCGAGCAGGTCACTTTTCAACCCCTCCTACCCGATAATATGTTTGTGGATGAGCGGGATGGCAAGGCTTATAAATGGGTGAAAATTCAAAATCAGGTATGGATGGGTGAAAATCTGGCATATTTGCCTGAGATGAAGAATTCATCTAATTCATCTGCAGACGAACCCTACCATTATGTATATGGCTATTTCGGGTTTAATGAAGATGAGGCTATGGCCGATCCCAATTATGATGCCTATGGTGTTCTATATAACTATCCGGCGGCAACCGAAGCCTGCCCTGCAGGATGGCACCTTCCTACACTGGCAGAGCAGCAGACTCTTGTGGCTAACATTGGAGGAGTCACACAGTCAGGCAGGCTGGTGGAAGAAGCCGGGAATGAGCATTGGAGCAACAATACCACAGGTACGGATAATTACGGCTTCAGCGCCAGGGGAGCAGGACGAGCTGTAGCTAATTCAAGCGGTGTAATCCGCTTTGAACGCCAGCTAGAGCATACCGGATACTGGATGGCCGACACCTGCAGCACTGGATCTGGGAACGGACTTCCTTTCACACTTACACAGGGTACTCCATTTGTGATTCAAAATAGACCAGTGCACCCCGTTCAAGAATGCATATTCAATCCGCTGTGTGAAAGACTAGAGTTCATTGTATCCAGGGATACTTTCCAGAAAGGATACCTTTCGGGAGTCGAAATCCAGTGTGCAGCAGAAATGTTTCAGACCGTTGGTGACCATCAAATACCTGACCTGGAAAACCATATTGTAACGGGCCGCCTGGTCAAAGGTTTCCTGGCTTATTTTTATACCCGGAGCCTTGCACTCCACCAGTACAGAATGGAAGCCTGCCGGTTTATCCACCAGAATGTCGCAGCGGCGTACCATCCCATTCAGGTTCAGGGTATATTCAGTCTGAATCAGAGAGGCAGGGTAACTCTTTTCTTCCACCAGGTAGCGGGCAAAACGCTGCCTTACTTCCTCTTCAGGAGTAAGAAGCACATACCTCCTCCTGAAGGGATCAAGGATAAAGAGCTTTTCCTCCTGAAAACGCTGCTGGAAATCATAATCCGGAAGATTCAGTTTCTGCATAAAGCTGTATCTTTAGTCCCCAAAGATAGTCATGAATATAGTAAGCGAATGAAAACAAAACAGGAAATCATAGAGAACTGGCTTCCACGCTACACGGCAATACCCATCGAGAAATTTACCAGGTATGTATTGCTTACCAATTTCCAGGGCTACCTGGATCAGTTTGCCACCATGCACAATACCAAGGTATTTGACCGGAACGTAGCCATGCCTGCGGCCGTTGCAGGTGATATTACCATGATTAACTTTGGTATGGGAAGTGCCAATGCAGCCACGGTGATGGACCTGCTGGGGGCCATCGATCCCCATGCAGTTCTCTTTCTGGGTAAGTGCGGTGGACTAAAGAAGAAAAATCAGCTGGGCGACCTGATCCTTCCCATTGCAGCCATTCGTGGCGACGGAACCTCAAACGACTATTTGCCACCCGAAGTACCTGCCCTTCCCGCCTTTAACCTGCAAAGGGCAGTTTCACACGTAATTCGTGATATGGGGAAGGATTACTGGACGGGAACCGTATTTTCAACCAATCGAAGGGTCTGGGAGCACGACGACAAGTTCAAGGAATACCTGAGGGTAGTCAGGAGCATGGCCATAGATATGGAGACGGCGACCCTGTTTACCGTAGGATTTGCAAATGAGATCCCCACCGGAGCCCTGCTACTGGTTTCAGACCAACCCATGATTGAAGCAGGGGTTAAGACCCAGAAAAGCGACCGGATGGTGACCGAGCAGTTTGCAAACATGCACCTTGAGATTGGGATCGAATCACTGCAAGAGATTATTCAGAACAAAGCCTCCGTGAAACACCTTAAATTCAACTGGGAATGACCTATGAACAGTTGATCAGTGATCTGAAAAGCAAATCCTTCAAACCCATTTACTTCCTGCATGGGGATGAGCCTTACTATATTGATTTGCTCACAGAGTACATTACCAAAAATGTACTTAGCGAGGCCGAGCAGAGCTTTAACCAGACCATTATGTATGGAAAGGAGAGCGATGCCGGACAGGTGATCAATGCAGCGAAGCGTTATCCCATGATGTCCTCACATTCGGTGGTCGTGGTAAAGGAAGCCCAGGAACTGAAGGATTTTGAAAACCTGATCCACTATGTGGATAATCCCCAGCCCACTACCCTGCTGGTGATCAACTACAAATACAAGAAACCCGACAAAAGAAAAAAGGTCTTCAAAGCTTTGCAAAAAAATGCAGTAAGCTTTGAATCAAAAAAACTCTACGACAACCAGGTGCCCGGATGGATCTCAGGATATGTATCGGGCAGAAAGTACAGCATCGAACCCAAAGCAGCTGCCCTGCTTAGCGAGTTCCTGGGCAGTGACCTGGCTAAGATCGCCAATGAAGTGGATAAGCTGATCATTGCCATAGGGGTAAAATCAAAAAATATCACTTCCGCAGATGTGGAACGAAATATTGGGATCAGCAAGGATTTCAACCAGTTTGAACTGCAAAATGCCCTGGGCAGAAGAGATGTAGTAGGCGCCAACCGAATTATCCGGCACTTTGCGGCCAACGAAAGAAAATATCCCATCCCCCTGATTACCGGCTCACTCTACTCCTATTTCTCAAAACTTTTGCTGATCCATTACGCAAAGGACAAATCCCAACAGGGCGTAGCCACCCTGCTGAAGGTTCATCCCTTTTTTGCAAAGGACTACCTCTCTGCAGCAAAACGCTATACAGCAGGGAAGCTGGTCAATATCATCTCCCTGCTTCGTGCCTATGACATGAAATCCAAGGGATATGAAGGCAATACTACTCCGGACGGAGAACTGATGAAGGAGCTGGTATTTAAAATCCTGCACCAGTGATCACCACCATTATCGTCATAATCACTGCGGGATTCTCCTTTTTGGCCTTTCGAAAAGAGGGATTTTTTGAACGCTTCGATTTACGACCGGCAAGGGTTGTGCATGAAAAGGAATATTACAGAATCTTCACCCATGCCTTTTTGCATGCAGACTATATGCATCTGATCATTAATATGCTGGTGCTATATTCCTTCGGGACCGGAGTGGAGAAGATCTTCCAGGGCCTGGAGCAGCAGGGCATCATCTTCTCCGGCACATTTTTCTTCATACTTCTCTATGTGGCCGCAATAGTCCTTTCTTCGCTCACCACCATCTCCCGCTATCGGAATGATGCCTCCTATAGCGCAGTGGGAGCCTCAGGGGCAGTATCAGCCGTGGTTTTCACCTTCATCTTTTTTGCTCCTTTGCAGAAGATCTATTTCTACATGGTATTACCCATCCCCGGCATTGTATTCGGAGTACTCTACCTGATCTACTCAAGCTACATGAACCGGCGTGGTGGGGATCATATCAACCATGCGGCCCACTTCTGGGGTGCTGTAGTGGGTTTTCTCTTTCCCATTTTACTGGAACCCAGACTGGTGAATGTATTTATTCGAAAATCTGACCTCATGGATGCATTGAAAAAAGCCGTTTTTCTGGACCGCGATGGGGTCATCAACAGCAACAAGGACCGATACTACACCTGGAAACCTGAAGACCTTGAAATTAATCCCGGTGTAATAGAAACTCTTAGAACCCTAAAGGAAAGAGGCTTTATGCTTATTGTGATCACCAACCAGGGAGGAATCAGCAGGGGACAATACACAAGGGAGGACGTGGAGGCCTTTCATCTCCATCTGAACTCCCTGCTTAGAAAAGAGGGGGCCGCAGTGGATGAGTTTTATTTCTGCCCCCATCACAGCGATCAGGAAAAATGCCTCTGCCGTAAACCCAAGCCCCTGATGATCCAGAAGGCCATGGCTCAGTTTGGAATCGATCCCAGTCAATCCTGGATGATTGGCGATTCTCAAAGGGATATGGAGGCTGGTAAGGCAGCTGGACTTAAAACCATCCTGGTGGAATCAAATGGCAATCTTACAAATGTTTTAGAGCTGATTGGTTAGATTCTTTGACGAATCAGCTTTCTATTCCTTTAAGGATTTTCTACCTTTAATAGACACATACAAGCGCTATGAATACCAAAACAGGAAGCTTTCACAGATCCTATTGATGGAAGAGAGTATAAAACCATCAGGATAGGTAAACAGAGTCTGGATGGCAGAGAATCTTAATACGCAGAAAAATACCGCAATGGCGATTCCATTCCCAATGTTCCTGATGACAGCAAATGGGGGGAATTAACAGGTGGAGGGTGGTGTTATTATAACAATGAATTAAAAAATGAAAATCCTTTTGGTAAGCTTTACAACTGGCATGCAGTGAATGATCCCAGAGGTTTAGCTCCAAAAGGATGGCATATCCCAAGCGATGAGGAATGGCAGGAATTGGAATTGCACCTTGGTATGGGTGAGCATCTTTTGAATAGCACAGGTTGGCGAGGAAGTAACGAAGGAGGCAAATTAAAGGAAGCAGGTCTAAACCATTGGCATGAACCCAATGAAGGTGCTGACAATGAAAGTGGATTTACTGCATTTCCAGGCGGATACCGTGATGTGGAAGGAGGTTTTTATGTCTTTGGAACTTCCGGCTACTGGTGGTCGTCTTCGGAATTCACCCGTCATTTTGCCTGGTACAGGTCACTTTATTTTACCAGCAGCAAGATACACAGAACCAATAGTTACGAGGGTGATGGGTTTTCGGTCCGATGCATCAAAGACTGATAAAAGAGTGAAACAAAGAAATTAATTCAGGCCCGGATCTTCAGGAAAATTTGCCCAGGCTTTATACTTGTTGTTATAACGGGCAAGGGTATTATTCCAGAATTCACTACCCATACCAGCCATCACCATTCGTGGTGAGATGTTACCCACCAGCCAGGCATGCTCATCAAGTTCACCATCCAGCTGTCCGGCTGACCATCCTGCATACCCAAGAAAGAAGCGCAACTGGTTCTGGCTCACACTTCCTGAAGCTACCATATTTTTAATATGATCAAAATCACCTCCCCACCAGATATCCTCTGTAACAGGAACACTATCAGGCACAATATCTCCAAGGGTATGCATGAAATGAACTGTGTTGTTTGCCACAGGGCCACCCACTGATATGGGAAAATCGGATTCAGGAAAATCATCCACAATTTCCTTTATGCTAATCTCAAGTGGCTTATTAAGTACGAATCCAAAGGAGCCTTCCTTATTGTGTTCAGTAAGGTATACTACTGATCTACGAAAATAGTGATCACTCAAAAAAGGCTCAGATATAAGTACTCTGCCTTTTTTAGCAACATTCTCATTGACAATATGAAAGAAGTCTATATTCAGTTCCATGATCTTCCGATTTGCCCTTGAATTACTCAATATGAAGTAGAATTCAAGTTACAGCTATTTTCTATGAATAAAAACGAAGATCGAAGAAAAATAGTATCTTGGACCCCGATCTAATGAGTCCAATGAGCGAGAATAAAAGCCCCTCCCCCAGCCTGCTTCAGGCACTGATTCCCATTGCTGTATTAATCACCCTTTTAGTATTTAATGTAAAATATTTTGGTGATCATACCCTGGATGGGGCCAATCAGTTTGCCTTGATCCTGGCTTCGGCTGTGGCAGGCATCATTGCCATTACTCTTGGAGTAAAATGGATCGCCATAAGGGAAAGCATGGTAAGGAGTATCAGTTCTGCCATGCCCTCCATCCTCATTCTGCTCATGATCGGTGCTCTTGCAGGGACCTGGTTATTGAGTGGGGTGGTCCCTACACTGATTTATTACGGTCTTAAAATATTCCATCCGAAGATTTTCCTTTTTGCCACAGTAATTATCACCGGACTGGTTTCCCTGGCCACCGGCTCAAGCTGGTCAACCGTTGCCACCATCGGGATTGCCCTTATCGGTGTGGGACAGGCCCTGGGTATCAGCGAAGGGCTTGTTGCCGGAGCTGTGATCTCTGGCGCTTATTTTGGAGATAAGATGTCTCCCCTTTCTGACACCACCAACCTGGCTCCTGCCATGGCGGGAACCGATCTTTTCACCCACATCCGGTACATGACCATTACCACGGTCCCAGCTATGGCTGTCACCCTGGTTATCTTCCTGATCATTGGCTTCACCTACTCCTTTGATACAGTCCCGGGCGGTATTGAGCTGGTTCTGGATTCCATTGAATCCAAATTCCGGGTTACACCCTGGCTCATGCTGGTACCGGCATCGCTTATCTTTATTATCATAAAGAAAGTGCCACCTCTGCCCGCCCTGCTGGCTGGTTCACTTATGGGAGGGATTTTTGCAATCATTTTCCAACCCGATTTGGTTCAGGGAAGTGGCGTTGGGCCTTGATCCTTCCACCACATCACTATTTAAAGCATCCTATCTTTCAGTAACGCAATCCATCTTCGGGGATATTTCCATTACCACATCCAACGAGATGGTCAACGAGCTCCTTTCCAGTAGCGGTATGCGCGGAATGCTCAACACCATCTGGCTGATCCTTTCCGCCATGGTATTCGGTGGTACAATGGAGTCGGCTGGATTGCTTGTAAAAATCACCAGCTCGGTTATTCAGTATGCAAAATCTACCGGATCACTGGTCGCCACCACCATTGCAACAAGTATTTTCTTCAACATCACTGCTTCGGATCAATACATAGCCATAGTCGTCCCTGGCCGCATGTTTGCAAAGACCTATAAAGATAGAGGATTAAAACCGGAGGTTCTGAGCCGCACCCTTGAAGACGGGGGAACAATCACCTCAGTACTCGTACCCTGGAATACCTGTGGAGCTACTCAATCCAGGGTTCTGGGAGTACCCACCCTGGCTTACCTGCCCTATGCCTTCTTCAATATCCTGAGTCCCTTGTTCAGCATCCTTTTCGCCTACCTGAACTATAAGATCAGGCGGTACTCTGATGATGAACCGGATTCTAATACTATCAATGAAGATGAGAGAAAGGACTTCTAGAAATATAAAAGGTTATTGTATTTGAAAGAAAGTCCTTTATCCTAATCTAATAAAGCTTGGGGAAACGGGAGGGATCAGATTCGTGCATCATGGTATAGATTGACTCGAATACATCCTCTGCATTTGGATTGGAGAAATAGTCACCATCGGAACTATAGGCAGGACGGTGTTCATGGGCAGTGATGGTGATAGGTTCTGAGTCAAGATGGAAATATGCTTTTTGATCCTCCAGCACTTTCTGCATCATAAATGCTGTTGCTCCACCTGGGACATCTTCATCGAAGAATACTACCCTACCTGTTTTTTTCACCGATTCAGATATGATATGATTCAGATCAAAAGGCAGCAGGGTTTGGACATCGATCAGCTCAACCTGGATATTAAACTCCCTGAGCTGGTCACATGCCAGCTCGGCAATTCGCACACAAGCACCATAGGTTACCAGGGTAACATCATTCCCCTCAATAAGAATCTCCGGTATACCCAGAGGAATACGATACTCTCCTGGATTTTCGGGTTTCCTTTCCCTAAGTCCATACATCTTCAAGTGGTTCAATCACCAGACCCGGATCATCACCCTGAAGCAGGGTATTATACATCCCTGCTGCCTGGGTCAGGTTGCGCGGCACACATACATGGACACCCCGAATGGAATTTATCACCATACTCAAGGGTGATCCTGAATGCCAGACTCCTTCAAGACGGTGACCCCTGGTACGGATAATAAGGGGAGCAATCTGACCTCCTTTGGTACGCCAGTGAAGGGTTGCCAGATCATCACTGATGGTTTCAAGGGCATAAAGAAGATAATCGAAGTATTGAATTTCTGCAATGGGGCGTAAACCTCTCAAGGCCAGCCCTACTCCCTGTCCGATAATTGTGGTTTCACGGATCCCGGTATCAGTCACCCTTAATTCTCCATATTTCTCCTGAAGACCTTCCAGGCTCTTGTTCACATCTCCAATTTTGCCTGTATCTTCACCAAAGATTACAATCCGTGGATCCCTGGCCAGCTGGGAATCAAAGTTATCCCTGATCACCTCCCTTCCAGTAATACGTTCAGGATTCTTTGCATACTTAACTGTTACTGGCTCCACCTTTAATGGTGAACGATCTGTCTCACTATAAAGAAAGGAGCTATATCGGTTCCAATTATTTCCTTGTATTTTTCCAGCCATTTTGAAATCTCTGCCTGTAAATCAGATCTTACCGGACAGGACAGGCACATATGGCGCATGATTCGTTTGGCGGTTGACTGAATATCACGCCTTATTGGAACACTGATTCGCTTCAGGTCACGACTTAGAATTCCAAGCTTATCAATCCTTTCTGAAGAACAATCACATTTCCTTGCATTTATGATTTCAAGCAGCTCATCCCTCTCTCTAAGGATTGGTTCAGTGTATTTCTTCCATGCCATATCCCTTGCAAGTTTTGCTTCTTTCGATGCTTTTTCACGGATTGCTGAAATTTCAGATTCTGTGGCCAATTTCTCAGCAAGTATCCACTCCTCCATCTTTTTGAGAGGGTCATATTCCGCCTCCCAGTCCAATCGCTCTTTGGGCTTATACCTTTCATGACTCCCGGATGTGGAATGCCCCATGGGCTGCACCATCTCCTCCACATGAAATAACACAGGAACATGCTCCTCCCTGCAACGATTAACCCCTTCAGCAAAAACCTTGACCATCTCAGGGTAATCCCATCCCTTTACCTTGTAAATCAGTATTCCGTTTGTCCCCTTCTTCTTCCGAAATCCTTCCAGAGCCTCTGAAACACTGGCCTTTACCATCTGCTTATCCTTGGTCACAGATATGCCATAACCATCATCCCATACGGCCATTGCCAAGGGAATCTGAAGTACTGCCGCAGCATTCATCGTTTCAAAGAAGTGACCCTCTGCTGTACTGGCATCACCGATGGTTCCAAAGGCCACTTCGTTGCCACCCCTGGAAAAGGAAGTCATTCCTGCCAATTCAGGATTCTCCCTGTATAACTTTGAAGCATAACCCAAACCTATCAATCGCGGCATTTGCCCCGCTGTAGGTGAAAGATCAGCACATGAGTTCTTCATCTCCAACAAATTGTTCCAGCTACCATCAGGATTAATACTAGTTGTGGAAAAATGGTTGTTGAAATTTCTACCTGCACTACCAGGATTCTCAATCTCATTGGTATGGCCATAGATCTGGTAAAAGAACTGTTCAGCATTGGTAATGCCGCATGCCATCATAAAGGTGTGATCCCGATAATAACCTGAACGCCAGTCCCCGTCAAGGAAATTCTTAGCCAGGGCAATCTGGGCAAGCTCTTTCCCATCCCCAAAAATGCCAAATTTGGCTTTGCCTGACAATACCTCCTTACGCGCAAGTAAGGCAATTTCCCTGCTTAAATGGGCCAACTCAAAATCGGCAAGAACCTCCTGCTTTTGTATAGAACTATACTTTTCCCGGCCATTAGTATGTTTTTCAGATCACCATCTCTCTGACAACAGAAGGGAGGGATTGTTCAATCAATTACACTTATCTCTGTTAACGAATTTTTATGTAAATTTGAATTCTAAAGTAATAAAAATGTATTTGAATCTACTGATCATCACCCTTGTCATGCTAAGCATAGCCATGCTGGGAATGATGCTGAAAATACTTGTCAAGAAGAAAGGGAAATTTCCTGAATACCGGGTTGGGACACAATCGGGATATGCACAAGATAGGCATCTCGTGTGTAAAACACGATGAAATCAAGTGTCATAAAGAAATGTTCAAGGGAAAGAGTGGATGTGGGGGTTGTATGTAGCTCTGGCGAACACTGAGACGAATTAGTCTGGATAGACTTCAAATTCAACCGATTCTCCTTCCTGATCTCCAATCATCTTCTCAGAATATTTGGAATTTGCAGGCAGGTATTCCGGCACAATTGACATAATCCTTTTTACTATTTCATAATCTTCCATATTTGAAAATTCCACAAAGAATGAATGGATGTCGGAGAGCACTTTTTCATGATCAAGCCAGCTAACTTCAGCAACCTTAACTTTTGGATTATAGGTAGGAAGTGTGCGTTCCATATGGGCCAATAGCTCTTCAAATAGCTTTTCTCCCGGGACGAAGCCCAGAGTATTCAATTGCAATGTCCTTATCCGGCTCATATCCTGAAAGACGGATCATTTGTCTGGCCAGATCACTGATCCGTACTGGTTCACCCATATCGAATACAAAAATCTCTCCCTGCATCCCCATGAATCCTGCCTCCAAAACAAGCTGACAGGCTTCCGGAATGGTCATGAAATACCTGGTAATATCAGGATGAGTTACAGTAACAGGCCCCCCCTGCTCAATTTGCTTTCTGAATATGGGAATCACAGAACCATTGGAGCCCAATACATTTCCAAACCGGGTAATTACAAAATTCACATGATTTCCTGGCTTCAGCATCCTTGCCTGCAAGATCATCTCACACATTCGTCTTGGAGGCACCCATCACATTGGTAGGATTCACTGCCTTATCTGTGGAGACCATCACAAACTTCCCCACCTTAAATTTCTGGCATAGCTTGGTCAAAACAATGGTACTCCCCACATTTACCCGAATTGCCTCACGTGGGTTCTCTTCAATCAGAGGTACATGTTTATAGGCAGCAGCATGATAAACCACATTAGGGCTATGTCTTTTAAATATAGAACTCATCATGACCTGGTCTGTCACATCAGTCAAATAAGTTTTAATGGGAGCATGTCCATATGATTCCAAGAGCTCATTTTCCAGGTGGAACATAGGCGTCTCAGCATTATCAACCAGAACAAGCTGCTTCACATTAAACTTTGTCAGTTGCCGCACAATTTCTGAACCAATGGAACCTGCAGCACCAGTCACCAGAACAGTCTTTCCTTTCAATCCACCTTCAATCAACTTCATGTTCATCTGGATCGGATCCCTTCTTAGCAGGTCCTCAACTCTAATCTTTTTCAGCTGACTTACATTGAATTGCCCATTCAACCAGTTATTTACCGGAGGAACCTCCAATACTTCAAGTCCAAGGTCAACTCGCAAACTTGAATATTTCACTCTTTTCTGATTCCGGTAATATTCCTGATTGCAAAAATCATAGTTTTAATACCATGTTTCTCCAAGAAACCTTTTGTAAGTTTGCGTGGACTGAATACCGGAATCCCTCCAATATCTTTACTCTGAAGCTTTCTATCATTGTCCAGGAAGGCAGAAATATTAAAATCCCCAGTAGCATCACTCATAATCACTCTTTTCACAATTATCCCAAGTGCTCCAGCTCCAAAAATGATTACATTCTTTTTAGCTTTCGAATTCCCACTGAAAAGGAGTTCATAAAACATTTTGATCATAATCCTGGATACAAACATGACCACACTCAAGGTCACAAAATGTATCACCAAAATTGAGATCGGAATATTGAAATAAACTAATACCTAATTTCCCTCCAATGAATAATGAGAAACTATCTAGTAAAATAAGAGACAATATATTGGCAACGATTACATTAAATATATCCCTTATGGTTGTATGACGTAAAAGACCTGCAAAAGATCTGAACAGATATTCAAAAGTACAGTATACAAAGAGTACAACCAGAGATTGAAAAAGTACTTTACCAAAGTCAATTGGGGCCTGTTCAAAATTGAATCTTAACAGGTATGCAAATACAAAGGAAACATACTACCACACCAGCATCAAAAAAGAATACCAGCCAACGCGGAAGAGAGTGCTTCTTAAAATACAGCCTGGCACTTGCCTGTAATTTATCTATCCAATTGTAACTGCTAATCGACATTCCTGATTGATTCAATGTATATATTCTGATTCAGTATATAAATACGGCTTTTCACTAACTAAGTTATGAAACCCATCCTATTAACTACATGATTATTAGACCGAATTTGATAAAAGGAACTAAAATAGGATTCAGGGAGCATTTGAGGTAGTATGAACAAGGAGAAATTGCTAAAACAACTAAGATTCACTGTCAGACCATTAAGTACTATAATATTCATACTTCATCAGGAATTAAGATGCTTTAATCAAATCCGTTTGGCTTTTTTATCTGAATCAATCAATTCCACGTTAATTCCAAACCTGGTTAACATAAAAGCAATATCTTCATTTTCAAAGGCCTCTCCCGGTTGAGGAGGAACCAAGGGTTACGAGACCTTTATCTTTCAGCTCTCCCATCTGCTCTTTCAGATCATCACACTTGAAACACAGATGATGAAATCCACCACCTCTTTGAACAAAATCAAATACAGATTTATTCTCCTTCAATGGTTCAATCAGTTTTATGAGTAATACTATTCTCTTTGGTGAGGAAAACAACTTTAACTTTCTGTCTCGTATTAGTTACAATTTCGGTCATTTGTTGATAGTCAAAAGCATTCTTCCAATTCTCAATTCCTTTATGAAGATCTTTTACAGCAAAACAGATATGATCGATAATCATAAGAATTATTTAACAATTATTAGCTTACCCTGATAGAAACAATCAATATTGAATATCCGGATATAATAGAAGCCAGTATTTAGATCATCATAATCCAAAGCTAAAGGTGATCCATCCAGAACCACATTCTTATTCAGTAACAATTGAACCTGTAGAAGAAACTATCTGGAAAACAAACTCCCCGGATACCCCACCCAGATCGACAGTAAATTTACCTTCATTTGGATTGGGGAAAATTGAAAACTCCCGGATTATCAAGTTGATGATCAGATAAAGGATAAACTATTAGCGGATTTGACTGTTCACTTTCGTTCCCAGCAGCATCTATTGCTGATACAGTATAGGTATTCGAAACATCAACGCTTACAGTGGCATCTGTAAATACTGTCTCCGCAACTGACTCGATCAGCTCCCCTGAACGATATACCCTGTAAGCACTACCTCCACATCATCTGTGGAAGGATCCCAGGAAATACTTATTGCTTCAGACGTGACTGATGTTGTCATAAGTCCGGTTGGAACTGGATGGTGGGGTGATATCATCGGTACTCACTGCAACAATTCTGGAGAGATCACTTTCATTTCCTGCCGCATCGATGGCTGAAATACTATAAGTATAATATGCACCAACAGCAACAGAATTATCATCAAATGATAGATTTGTAACTGTCTCAAGGTAAACTCCCTGCCTATAAACTCTATAAGCCACAACTCCTACATTATCATTGCTTGCTTCCCATAGCAGGGACACTGCATATACTGTTGCGGAAGCTTACCTGAAGTCCTGTTGGGACATCAGGTGGTGTCTTATCATCAAATCTAACCTCAAGCTCTGCAGATTGATCACCTTCATTTCCAGCATTATCAACAGCTGAAACAGTGAAAGTACAGGGAACCCCGGAAACAGTATTATCTGTATAAGATAAGCCAATGCTCGTCCCAACCAGTTCGCCATCCCGATATATCCTATATGCAGATACACTTATATTATCTTCTGATTTATTCCAGGCAAGAGTTACCGCATTTACAGACACAGAAATTGCATGGAGACCTGACGGGGCTGTTGGAGGCGAATCATCCTCTATGCTAGCAGTCAATCCAGCAGATTGCGCACTGGTATTCCCTGCTGCATCAAAGGCTGAAACCGTATATATGTATGAATTGCCAGCCATCACAGTTTCGTCGGTATATGAAAGCCCGGAGGATGTCCCAATTATCACTCCTGAACGGAAAATACTGTATCCCAGCACACCAATATTATCTGTGGATGCTTCCCAGGAAAAAAAAACGGAGTTTGAGGAAACCGCCTCTATCTGAAGTCCCTCGGGTTTTGAGGGTGGATCCGTATCGTTTGTTGTCACCAACAAAGCAATGGACTGTTCACTTATATTTCCTGCAGCATCATAGGCGGAAACTGTATAAGAATATGAATTCCCAACACTAACAGTCTGGTCAGTATAGTATAAATCAGTGTTGCTTCCCAGGAGAATTCCATCACGGTAGATATTATATCCTGTAACTGCCACGTTATCTTCGGATTCCTGCCAATAAATCGTTACAGCATCCACCTGCACAGAAGTTACGGTTAAATTGGTGGGGACAGTGGGGGCAGTTACATCTTCGATGCTTGCCAGAACACCTAGTTGACTGTGCACTTTCATATCCGGCTGTATTATAGGCTGAAACTGAGTAAGTATAAGAATGCCCGTCAATCACAGAATTATCAGTATAGGATAGTTCTGAAGTAGTCCCAACAAGTAATCCATCACGATATACCCTGTATCCCTCAACACCCAGAACATCTGTTGATGCATTCCATGAGATACTAACTGAATTAGGCAAAACTGAATTTACAAGTAGTCCGGTTGGAACTGAAGGAGCATGTGTTGATGAAGAAATTGTGATTCTATAGTCTTCAACTTCTCCTCCAATAGCTGAACCTGAACTGGACGAAAGTGTTCCAGACGAGAGTCTGAACCGGACATAGGTTGGGGCAGAAACGTAGGCTGCCACCGGAACCTCAACTGAAAGCATTTTGACACCTTCAGAACAGATGATATTATCAGCTATTCTCTCACCCGCATCTCCAAAATCTCCATCTCCATTCCAATCGATCCATCCATTTAACCTTCCAAGCCCTTTATGTCCACAGCTATGTCTATGGTGTCTCCCTGAGTAATTGTTGCCGGGAAGCTCACTCCATCCTCGTCATCCTGCCCATTATTATCATCTCCATCTGCTCCCACAGAATATTGATCGGATTGCTCTCCATCTAATATTGCACCCATATAATTCTCAAAATCCAAAGCATGATAGACAGAACCATAAACTTCCGGAGCATCTCCATAATCCCTGATCTCAGTATAGGTATACGAGCTTACTTCATCATCATTTCCGGAGTTACTGGTAGTCTGATATTGAGCA
>CAVQMZ010000009.1:0-27677 GCA_963713725.1 uncultured Bacteroidota bacterium | reverse complement strand
AACCGGCAAACTTGCTGCAAAACGGGTAATAAAAAACCAGGGAAAGTAGAAAGACTATAAGTTCGATAAGGACAATGGCTCCTGACACTTGCAGGATAATGGTACTGGCTGAAAAGACTTTCATATTTCCTGGATCCCCCAGGTCATTATACTTGCTGATCAGGTCGTTGCGGTCCTTCACAATGGTGCGACAACCCGGACTGTCTGCAATATAGTGCCGGGCAAATGGAAAACAAACACCTTGCTGGGTTTCGGATCGGCCAGGCCCGGGAAAAGTGTACTTTCACCTATATAAATGTCTTCTAAAGGCATATCCAGGGGTCCCACTTAGCGGGATCAAAAATTACGGCGAAGGATTATCATCACCCGCATTATGAGCCTCTTCGAAAGCTATGGAGGTATCCCCCATAAGCCAGAGGTCCTGATCCAGTTTACGCATGCTACCCCCCTTAAAACTGCCCGATAACTGAAGCTGCCTGTTTGTTTTATTTTCCGTAAAATGCAGAAAAACCTTCCCCCTGGCGCTGGTGGTGTACATGGCCTTTTTGCAATTGGGATCAGCAATCCCCCTCCGGCTTCGGAAATAGGGCTATTGCTCAATATATCGATAAAAATAAAGGACAAAAGCCCGGTTTCCCTGTCAATGGCCATGCAATAAGACTCCATTCTCATGCCCCAGAAAGAACTTGCCCTTGTATTCGGCTACCGATCCCGATGTAGTAATCCGGCTCTCGTTGTCAAAATTTGGGTCTTTGCCAGCTCGTAGCGATCGGGCAGCATCGATGTTGCATATTCTATATCCTTGAGTTTGAGAATAAAAACAGGCTGTAAGGTTCAATACAAATCCGATGTAGGGTGCATTTTTTGCTGCTCTGAGCAGCAGTTTGTTCAAAAGAAGGGGAGGGAGTAATCCTTTGAGCCTCTGAAAGAAAAGCAGGTTACTGACGGCCATAGGATTAATTAGGCTTTCAACACCCTTTATGAATCTTTCATCATTCTGTATTTTCATTTGCCAGACTTCGTATATTAGTTTCAGACCAGTACTAAAAACTAATAGATAATTTTCAAATTATTGAAAAACTACGGTTTTCTCTCCATTGACCAGAATCCTGTGTTCGGCATGGTAAGACACCGCATTGGCAAGCACAATGCGCTCCAGGTCGCGACCGCGGCGAATCAGGTCGTTTACACTGTCACGATGGGATATCTGCGATATCCTGTTCAATAATGGGGCCTTCATCCAGGTCCTCGGTAACGTAATGACTTGTTGCCCCGATGATCTTTACCCCCCGCTCATAAGCTTGCTTATAGGGATTTCCCCCCATAAATGCAGGTAAAAAGGAATGGTGAATATTGATGATCCGGTTGGGAAAGCGACTCACAAAAGTTTTAGTCAAAACCTGCATGTACCGGGCCAGTACAACGGCATCAATTTTGTTTTCCTTTAGCAATTTCAATTCGGCCTTTTCCTGTGATTCCTTGTTTTCCTTAGTAATGGGATATACATAATAGGGTATCCGGTGATACTCCGCCATGGTTTCAAGATCGGGATGATTGGAGATAATAAGCGGAATCTCAAAAGCACTTTCAGGTAGCCTTTGCCTCCATAACAGTTCCTGTAAACAGTGTTCATATTTTGATACCAGAACAGCCACGCGCAATTTCCTGCCGGTGAACTGGATATTCCAGTTGGCATCAAACTTCCTTCCCACCGGTCGAAAGGCATTTTCCACTTCATTCTCAGGAATTTCAAAGCCCTCCATATCCCAGACTACACGGAGAAAGAAAGTTTTGTCAAAGCTATCCACATGTTCGTGCAGGGTAATGATGTTACCCCCGTATTGAGCAATAAATCCGGTGATCATTGAAACAAGTCCCTTCTGATCAGGACTGGAGAATAACAGGATGGCCCTGCTGTTTGTGCTTACTTTCATACTGCGTTTATTAGAACCTAAATATAATACATTACCAGCCAAAAGGTTCTGGCGGGAGGAAACTGAAAAGTCCCGGCACCAGGCATTGATGACCGTTACCGGGAGCTTTTATCCGGAGATGGGAATCAGGTGCACAATAAGGGTTTTATTCCTTTTTCAGCATAAACACGCCCCCGTTTGCTTTGACTAAATACATACCCTCCTTTAAGTTGGAAACATTTACCTGCAAAGCTTCCCGGCCCTCAAGAATTTTCCCTCCGGTGATGGTGTAAATTTCGAAATCGCATCTGTGGCTGAAAAAAAGGGTATTCGAAACAGGATTTGGGTAAATGAGAATATCTGAACTGCTGATCGCCAAAGCCTGTAAAGAGGTGAGACCATCATCCACAAATATGTGGATCGTATCGCTGCTCCGGTCTCCCCGGTCATCTTTGGCCCTGGCAATGATTTCATGAGTGCCAGCACTCAGGGTATCCAGGACAAAGGTGTAAAGTGTATCCGGGAATCTCAGGATGAGCCTGCTGTTCAGGAATACTTCCACCCTGATAATGCTTCCGTCGCTATCCGAAGATTCAATCGTAAATGTGATCTCTTCACCAAAATCAAAAACGGATGAATCTGCCGGAGCAGTGATCTCCACCGATGGAGGTATATTGATAAACTCTTTAACCGTGAAATTAAGCATATCAGCAACACCGGCCCCTTTGGAATCGATCACGCGGACAATAAACTGATAAGCGCCTGCTGCAAGGCCGTCTACATTAAAAAAAAAAATCCCGAAGTATCCCTGTAAAAAAAATCCTTGCTGGCATAGCTTACATGAATAGAATCGATGGCTGCATAGGTCTCTGTAACTTCAAAGGAAAAAACATTCCCGCCTGTGCCCGTATATATGGGATTTTCCGGTTGACTCAGAAAGGCTAATCCGGGAAGGGTGTCCCCAAAAAAAACAGCTATTGAATGGCTGAAGTGCTTTCCCTTGTTGTCATAGATACTTACGGTAAATTCATTCCAGCCTTCATCTGCAGCGGTGGGTGTAAAATTGACTGCCAGGGATGAAGTGAGGGAGCCAGCTATGGAATCCATATTCTGAAAGAGACCGATGGAGCTTATTTCCCCGTCACTTGAAGAGGCAGATATTTCAATATCAATGGCCTGATCCAGTTCGTAGGCAGCGCTGTCTTCCAGGCCGTTCAGGGTAAGCCCTCCGTCCAGCTGTACCACAAGGACTGAATCTGTGAGGGTGCTGTCGATTTTAAAAGAGCCAAAATAAACCCGGCCATCCACCTCTGCACAAAGCTCATAGCTCCCGTAGTAGCCCCTTACATCCACTTCACCCATGGCATCTGAGGTATAGCTCACATCGGTACTAAAAAAACCATCCATCAGGTCCATCCATATCAGGCCGTTCACTTTCGGGGTGCCATCAAAGTTGAAAAGGGGATAATCCAGGTTTTCTGAGCTTCTTTTATCAGCAAAGGTCCAGTGCCAGAAGCCATTTACTTTCGGGTGACTGAAAAACATCACCATCATGTATTCAGTCAGCAGCCTTCGTTCTTCCTTCGTGTAGACATACTTGCCGGCATCGTCCCTGATTTCAAATTCAGTGGCCTGGAAGGGGAGCTTATACCTGTCGAAATCACAGAGGCGTTTGTAGAGGGTATCCGGAGTGATTAAACCATGTTTCAGTCGCGACTGGAACCCGATGCCCCTGATGGGAGCACCCAGGGCAATCTGATCGTCCAGGGTTTTCCTGTAGCGGGCAGGCCTGTCCATTGCCCATGGGGAAATGGCAGATATAATCTGGTAATCATTCTGGTAGAGTACCATTTCTTCTCTGCCGCTTTCCCTGCGAAGGCTATCGGCCAGCTTAAACCAGTGCACATGCGTGTTGTAGTCGGGCAGCAGGTCATTGATCAGGTTGTTGGTCAGGGGTTCGTTGCTTACATCCCAGCATTTTACATCCCATTTGGGAATGGCATGAAAAAAATGTTTACCGCATGATCTAAGAAGGCTGTCGCCCTTCTCCTGGTCAGACAGGGTTGGATCGTTGTAAATCGCCTGGTCCTCCGGCCTCAAATAATTGATTCCCTCCCAGGTCAGTGTATGTCCGCGTACATAGACCTCGTTTTTTAAAAACCAGGGCATGGAAACGGTATAGGTAATATCTTCTCGTGAGGTGCCCCGGAATTTGGGTTTTAGAGCCACGCCAAATCCGCTTGCATTGAAGTATTTCAAAAATATTTCCCTGTATTTTTCCCTGTATGGAGAAGTTGCAAAACTCTCGCTAACCACGGCTCCCCATTTAAAGTCATGCCGTGCCAGCTTAATATTCACCCTGCTGTTTTCAGCTATACTTCCATCGGGGAGCAGGATCTTCAGGTGTTCATCTCCCTTTCGAAAACGCTCGATGCGCTGTATGGCCTCAGATTTCACACCTTCGTACGCTCCCCAGTTCAGCAGTGTTCCTGCCGGATCCTGCAGAGAAGGCAGGCCCCTGTATGCATAGAGTTTTGAACCAATGGTGGCCAGGGCATCGATTACTTCTGTATGTTTTTCACCAAGGGGATTTATGATTCCGGGTTTTTGTGTACCCGTTGTATTCCAGGCATCGATCACTCCGCACAGGTGCCAGCCCACAAAATTTGTATTTTTAAAGGCACTTTCTGCATATTCCAGGATCCACTGGCCCCTTTCTGCCTGATCCGCTGCCCGGGGGTACTGGGGATTGGGCATATTGGGATCTCCATAGGCACCAAAGCCCCCATCTCCGTTTATAATGGGTTTATCCGCCACCTCAACAATGGCTGAATGGATTTCTTCCTGGTAGTCTGACATCCCATAGCACTGGATGAATATTACATCCACAAAGTCCTGGATTTCATTCACCATAAGTTTTAATTCCTCTGGATCCTTCAGGTTGGCATTTATTTTGTCACCGAAGAACATATGCACGCTGTCCACAGCCCTGAAGGCCGAGGAGGCCACTTCATAATATTGATGGATGCAGATTTTTGCAAATTCGTTATTGTCAGCTGTCTCCCGCGTATTTTCCTGATCGGCTTCTGCCCTCCAGTTTTCCGCATTTTTCAGCTCATCCCAGGAAATAAAGCTGGTCTTGTAGACGCTATTAAATTCTGTGATATTGCCATTATATTGTTCGGTCATACATTCCACATAGCTGAGTTTGCCGGGAGCAGTGGCAGGCAAGTTTCTCAGGACCCTTGGCCATGTGGGCAGTTCATATCCCTTGTAGTTTGAAATGCTGTAGGCATATTCTTCCGTCAGCACAGGTACATCGGACATGGCAAAACCAAGGATCATCTGATCGCTTACATAAGGAGCAACCTGGCTTTGAACTTTGGCTGCACAGTCTTGAGCAAAATCTTCGGAAAATATATCCACAAAATCTTCTTCAGTGGGATTCTGGTGCATGAAAACTCAAGGGGCCTGTATTGCCTGATATAGGGCAGAAACTTGGTTCGGGTAAGGAGGATGTTATCTTCATTATGATATCCATGGAGTTCGCCTCAATCAGGGAAGTCAATTCCTTTGCATGATTGTAAAAACCGTCGCTCCAGTTATCTGACCAGGAGCTTCCTCCAATTCCCCTTCCCAGTAGGCCTTGTTCCAGTCTTTTGCCCACAGGTTTGAATGAAAGTGATTCAGCCCGAAGGAAAGAAAGGCATTGTTATCGGGGCTTACCAGCCACCATTGTTCCCCATCGAAGCTGGTGCGGAAAAATCCCCCGCTTTCTTCATCGTCAAAATGCTTTGCGGGGCTTCCTCCGTATGGGTCAGATACTGGGCATCCAGGTGATTGCTTAGTCCCCCAAGTGTTATGATCAGTAGTATTAAAACACCTTTCTTCATAAAATGGTAAAAAGCAACTAGAGGTCTACCCAGGTGTTGTTTTTTTATTTGATTGCACAACACTGTGAATAAACTTCATGCCCCTTACCCCGTCAAGTACAGTAGGGAATTCACCTTCTATAAAGGCATCTTTCCGGACGGATTTTGCAAAGCCGGAATAAATATTGGCAAGCGACTCATATATGCCCTCCGGATGTCCGCAGGGCATGGTGTGGCTCAGGTCTGCAAATTCTGTGTTATAGGCATTACCAGGCTTAAATCTTTTTGTGGGTTCGCTGTCACTGAGCAGAAAAAGTTCGTTGGGATTTTCCTGGTCCCAGCGGAAGCTGGCTTTGGATCCATATGGCTACTTTCAACCCGTTTTCTTCACCGGCAGCCACCTGGCTGGCCCTGATTACCCCTTTTAGCTTTTCCTCAAAACGCAATAAAACGGTGCCGTCCAGATCCATTTTTACTGAATCATGCACATTATTCAGGTCGGAAAGCACACTTTTTATCTTTAATCCTGTTGCATATTCGATCATGTTAAAAGCATGTACGCCAATATCTCCCATGCAGGAGCTTATGCCCGGATATTCGGGTTCAAAGCGCCATATACCGGTGATTTTACTTTCCTTTCCGTGGATGATGGAATTGACCCATCCCTGGTAATACCGGGCATCCACCCGCTGGATATCCCCAAGGATTCCCTGGCTGATCAGGGTTCGCATTTCCCTGACCATGGGATAGCCGGTATAGGTATGCGCCAGGGCAAAACTCAGGCCTGTTTTTTCGACCAATTCCTGCAATACTTCGGCTTCTTCCACCGTCATGGTCATGGGCTTTTCGCACATCACATGAAAGCCATTTTCAAGTAAGGCTTTGGCATAGGGAAAATGCAAAAAATTAGGTGTTACAATAGCCACTGCTTCGATGCGCTCTTCTTTTGAAAGGCTCAGCTCTCCCTGAATAAAATCATCAAGGTTATTGTAACAACGGGAGGCATCCAATCCTTCTGATTGTCCAAAAGCCTTCCCTTTTTCGTAATCTGCATTGAAGGCACCACCTTTGAGTTCGAAGCGGTTGCTAATGCGCGAGGCCCTGCGGTGTGCATCCCCGATAAAGGCGCCAAAGCCCCCACCAATCATTCCAAATCTTATTTTTTCCATGTTTATTTTTTATAATGTTATCCGGATAAGGTCCATTTGTAAAAATACACAATCCTGATCAAGTTTTCCAAGCACGATATCATTGAAATATTTCAGCAAAATGCTTAAGAATTAATTAATATTGTACAGTGCAGCTCAGAAAAACCGGTCAATTATCGATTTTCACTTTCCTTCTGATCTTCTTTTCAGTTGCAACCATCCCATCGATCGCTTTGCCCTGGTCAACCGGCACAACATCCTGCTAAGTGAAGCAGATGTTTTTTCTTCACTCAGTGTTGGAAATGGAGAATTTGCCTATACGGTGGATATTACCGGAATGCAAACCTTCCCGAAGGAATACGAAAAGGGCATCCCGCTGGGGACGATGTCCAACTGGGGCTGGCACAGCATTGGGAACGATAGCAACTATGTCCGGGGCGATGCGCTTGAGTATTACGAAAGCTGCAATGACAGGCTGGTTGACGCCGTTCAGCATTCAGAAGGAAAAGGGAGGGCTGCTGCGTCGAACTGGCTGAGAGCTAATCCACATCGCCTGCATCTTGGTTTAGTGGGCCTTTCATTGCTCAAAGCGAATGGTGCAGAAGTGACTTCGGGTGAAATAGAAAACCCGGAACAACATCTCAATTTATGGACGGGCCTGATCTAAAAGCGATTTTCAGATAGAGGGGAAGCATGTGAAGGTGGAGACAGCCTGTCACCAGGATAAGGATCAACTTGCTGTTCGGATTCACTCAGGACTCGATCCGCTCGGATCAGTTATAGGATCAGGCTGAGCTTTCCCTATGGATAGAGTTGGCCAGGTTTGTCCCGGATACGATTGGGAAAGTCCGGATAAACATTTCCACGCTTATAATTTCGCAAAATGGATTTCAGGGAGTGCTTTTCTTCAGCGGGACTCTGGATCAGGAGGTTTATTTTGTGAGCATGAGCTGGAAAGGAGAGGGTCAATAATCAATTGAGCTGGGCTCCACATAAGTTTGAAATTGACCCTGCCGACCACAATGATACATTTGAATACAGCATTCTGTATAGCAAATCTGAGGACCTTGTGGTTGATCTTTATACAGCAACAGCCCGGAACAGTGAAAATCATTCCCAGGTACTCTGGTTTGGGAGCAGCCGTTGATTTTTCCGAGTGTACAGACCCAAGGGCAGGGGAGCTTGAGCGCAGGGTTGTATTGTCACAAAGATCTAACTAAAATTCAATGCAGCGGCTCGCTGCCTCCCCAGGAAACTGGCCTGACCTTCAACAGCTGGTATGGCAAGTTTCATATTGAAATGCATTGGTGGCATGCCGTGCATTTTGCTTTATGGGCCGGCCGGAATACCTCGAAAAATCTATGGATTGGTATTTCGGCAACCTTGAAAATGCTAGGAATACAGCTCAGTTGCAAGGATATGGGTCCATGGTGTCCGATGGCAGACATGTACCCACTCCGGAAGGCCTCAGCAGTCCCTCGTCGGTGGGCGAGTTCCTGGTCTGGCAGCAGCCTCACCCAATCTATTTTTCAGAGTTACTGTACAGGTCTATACTGAGTCTTGAAACACTCCATAAATATAAAAAGCTGGTCTTTGAATTGGCAGACTTCATGGCCTCCTTTCTGTGTAAATGGATGAAGAAGATGGTTTTTATCATTTATGTGCCCCCCTGATTCCGGCTCAGGAGCATTTCAAAGCAAAAGAGACCAGCGATCCCGCCTTTGAACTCAGCTATTGGTATGGGGATTAAAACAGGCCCAGTCCTGGCGTACCCGCCTGGGTTTGCCAATCAATAATAAGTGGCAGGATGTTATTGAAAGAGGCCTGCCTGCCTCTTCCTGAAATGAGCGCTATTATTTACCGACAGCCCAGTCGGGATGATGCCTACTCTAATTTTGAAAAAAGAAGAGACCATCCCATGGTAGTTCTTAGCCTACGGCTTTCTGCCCAACGGGCGGGTCAGAACATCAAAAATGGCAGCCACATTTGATGAAGTGCTTCGTGAATGGAACTGGGAAAGCACCTGGGGCTGGGATTATCCGCTACTCGCCATGACTGCCACCAGGCTTAATAAGGCAGAGGACGCTGTGGATGTTTTCGTTATTGAAACTGGGAAGAATACCTATCTGCTGAATGGCCATAATTTTCAGAACGAAAGACTAAAAATCTATCTGCCGGGGAACGGTGGTTTGCTAACTGCTGTGGCTATGATGGCAGCCTGATTTGAGGGATCGGAGTCCACAAATCCTGGATTTCCGGATAATGGGTAAAGGCTGGATGGTGAAGTGGGAAGGTCTGAACTCGATACTATGAACCTGTCCGGCATTGTGGCACTCTTCTTGTACTTTAATCCTGGTAAAGCCAGGACTGTCATGCAAAAATACCTCAGAAATGAGCCTGATATTATTCTTTCTTGCCTTTGTGATCACTTCGGTACAGGCACAAAAAAAGGATTATTTCCAGGGTTATATTATTGATCAGGAGGGTCAGCTGATTGAAGGCTGGGTTAAAGGACCGTACTTCGGCAAGTTTCCCTGAGGTTTATTGACGCATCCAATTCCAAACCAAAAAGGAGGTAAAGGGAAATATGGCCCGGGATGATATCCTGGCCTACAGTATTGATGGACAGCTATTTGAATCAGTCCGGGTCGCTGAGGCCGACGGTTTCTCAGGGGCTCCCTTACCCTGGACTAGGTGGCAAAGATGCCGTCTTTTGATGTCGTCACCAGGGAAGCAGACCTGACATACTTTCACTGGGAATATATCGACGGGGAAAGCTCATATATAGATTACATCCCTCTTTTTTTACAGGGAGGGTTTTGATGAAATGGTCAGGGTTACCCAGGGCCTTCTGGGCCTGAAAAGGAACAAACCGGCCGCATATTTTTCAGATTGCCTCCATTCCTGGCCAACTACATCCTTGCCAAACAGCTCAACTACACCTATGAGGTTTTCGATTTTTACCTGGCATCGTTGTGTGGCCTGGTAAGTGAGTTGTTCTGCTGATTTTATTTCTTCACCAGCACCACCCAGTCTTTTCCATCCGCATCGGGAGCCTGGCCCAGGTCCACCTCTCGAAGCTGCAGTAAGGGATTTTATGTTTCTCCTTCTGCAATTTCCCTCCGGTGCGGGGGTTGTACCACATCACGTTCATTTTGCCTTCGGCTGCGGAAAGGTCAACTTTTGTGGCTCCTTTTTCACATAGAATACATAAATTTCTCCGGGTTTGGCAAAGGCATAATCCCCATCACTTTTGATGAGCTCGTCTTGACTTTCCATCTCCCAGTAAGGGATTTCATGTTGGCTGAAAAAGTCCAGGGCAATTTTTCCCTCAGCCCCGCTCCCCCGGAGGCATAATCCTCGCAGGTCAGGTCGCTGTGGGCATGCTTGTAGCCAAGGTACCACTCGGTACCCCATCCACCGGCCAGAACCGCTCCCCGAGAGCCCGTTTGATACGGGCATTGTCATGATCCGGGTCTTCCTCATCCGGGAGGAGAGATTGCGTGGCATCTCCTGGCTCATCACAGGCCACAGCCCACTGTTTACCTGCCTTCTTCTGATTCATTGATCCATTTAAGAACCGCACCATGCACATTGGCGAAATCGGTCCGGTCGGGTCTTCAACCGAACTGCTCCGGTCAGGCAGACCGTGCTTAGTTATCATAAAGCCTTCCCGTTGTGGATCACAATATGGTGTTTGTAGGGATCATGTTCTCCAAAATAGGCCGCCATTGATTTGCGTTGCCAGGTAAACTGCGGGGGTGTGGGATTGTTTTTTGCCCCAGTCGCCGTTTTCCTCACCCAGATTCCAGTTCAGGGCCAGGTGATGACCAAAACGCGCCATCAGTTCCCGCGAATACAATTTGGTATTGGTGCCACACCGCCGTTATCGAGCAGGCCCAGGTTCTCCATTTCCGTTAATTTGAAGTGCAAAAACATGCCCAGCTTGTCTGCATGCTCAGAACAAGACTTCCCACTGGTCCAGCTTGGAACAGTCCATTCTGTCCCAGGTGTTATAGTCGATGTACATGAACACATTCTTATCATCGCCCTCAACACTGTTGGTCAGGAAGGAGAAAGCATTCATGCCCTTCGAAGCCAGGTAATTGATTGCCCCGATGATATCCTTGCCTTTACCGTCTTTCCAGGTGGGATCACCTTCATTCCAGTGTTGTTCATGCGCCTGCCAGGCCTTAACCATATGATCGTTGTGGCCGTCATTGTGGAAGGTACCGTCAAAATCTTCGTAGGCCAGCATGTTTTCGGGGGCATCGGAACCCACCTTCAGAAAATATTCACCCGTTCCGGCAAATTGGAAGGTAGCGTTCACCCACATATTCCAGCATGCCCTTGCCCCTGAAATCCCTCCCGCCTTTATCAGTGGCAGCAATGGTAAAGGTTCCGGTGGATTGATCCACGTAAGCCTCCACTGACTCCGGTGCTCTTCCTTGTCGCTGACTGCCGCAAAATTTCCTTTTCGGAAGTTTACCTTATAGTCCCAGCTTCCCTTTCCTGGCCGGGGAGCAAAATGCACCCGCCACTTGTTCCCTTTTACAGCAGATGTATTGCCTGCATTTCCGTCGGCCGCAAAATAACCCTGGACCAGGCCGTTCTGTGCCGCTGGCCTGGTGGGTGAACAGCACATTAAAGCGATAATTCATAAAGGGATTAAAGTCATCCGTCTCCGAGCTCTCGGGACGATCGAAAGTCAGGGTCACCTTGTGCCAGGTTTTTAACTCACCGCTGATGGTGGGCCAGACATTTACCGGAGCAGCCTCATCACCCGCCCGGGCATTTTTATCAATGGCTGCTAAAACCGTTTCGCTCGTTCCGGAGGGAACAAAGGCCAATCCTGCCCATCGCGCCCGGCTATATCCGCTTCCATCTTTGGTCTCCGGTCTTTGCATTTACGGTGATTTTATCGCCTTTCTTAATGCTCACATCCTTCCATACCTGGCAAAATTTAGCCGCCTCCTCGGAAGTGCTTTTGCTTAAGGGTGTTTTATAGCTTCCCACAGCAACATCGTTGATGGAAACGGTAAATTCAGAAGCGCCATCGTTTTCACCCACACCCAGGAAAACAAGATCAAAAGTCCCTTCCTGTGCATTATATGTAGTGGAGCCTGTGGATTCAGTGTGTGCTCCCGGATTAATGGCCAGCCAGTTATTGTCCACATAGAAATTTGTTCCCTCAATGGGGAAGGCAGTGGATTTAATCACATGTGCTCCGGCCACACTCATGGCTACTGCTGCCGTCATGGTCCTCCTGGATGCCAGGTCTTCTTTTACCTCAGGAAAGGGTGCAGGAAGGGCCCCTTTTTTGACTTTTACATCAGGTCCCACATTTGCTGGCGGGACATAGTCTTTATCACTGGTCAGGAGAAACTTGTCGAATTCAAAACCATCTTCCCGCAACGAGAAGGTGATTTCATGCTCTCCCTTTTTATCAATATCCAGGTAGATCAGGTAGGGCTCACCGCAATGAACGGCCTCGGTTCGCTGCTTGCTTTCCCAGTGCCAGCTCATTTTGTTTGAACACCACTGCATGCGCTGCCCGCTTTCAGGCCACCGGCCATCCAGACCCACATGGATTCCATTGTCTTCACTGCCTGTGCTGAAGGCACGAGACCACACATAATAGCGACCGGGATTGTTAAAGTGGACCTTGTAATGTACAATGGCCAGTTTACCGGGTTCGTTGCTGAAATTTTCACCGCCTGTAAGTACATCGGCATGGGTGACCCGTGTATCCGGCAGTATCTCGATGTAGGAATAATTACTGGCTCCCTCGCAATGGGGATCATCATCATCGCGGCCTACCTTTGGCCACACATCCTTGCTGTACATATACCACTGCCGCACTTCTGTTTTGCTTTGCTTATAGAAATACTCGGCCTCAACGGCCACCAGGCCATCTACTTCTTCAAATACAAGACCCTCATCTACAATGGGATCGGTTTGAGCATTTAAAAGGACAGAAAAGGAAAATAGGGTCAGGGCAATGCCTGCGAGTAATTTGGGGATCGAGTTCATAAAGTCAGTTTTAGAAGGAAAACACTAAAATAGTGACTTTATTACAATACCTTCTACTGCTTTATAATTTTCTGGGTGCTGTATAAGCGGCCATCTGCGGACTTTATATGGAGGAAATAGACCCCACTGGCAAGGTGGTCCAGCCCAGTAATCTCGTATCTATGATGAGGATTATCCACAAAAACAGACTCCACCAGCTGGCCTGTGTAGTGGAACATTTTTATTTGAATTGCCTTGAAGGCTTCCGGTAATTCTATCACCAGGTTTGAAAGGAAGGGATTGGGCATCACAGAAAAATCCAGAGTAAGCTCTTCATCCACTGAAACAGGATATCTGGAAGTCCCCTTATAAATCTGCCCTTTGGATCCGGCAATCCACGCCAATCCGGCTCCGGGTGTCGTGAGTGTGGCCAGTTCAAGCCCTATAATTTGGTCGGGGCTGGAGCTCCAGCTTATTCCTCCGTTGTAGGTATGATAGATAAGAGCAACTGTGCCCGCCGTTTCATTGGATGCGAGAAACATACCATGGTTTTCATCAGAGAAATCCAGGGTCGATATCCAGGCATTCCCCGGATTAAAATTAAGCTGCCAGGTACCCGGAAAATTAGCCCCTTCTGCCTCCATGGTATAGATTTTTCCATTTTTGCCTCCGGTAAAACCCTTCATATTGTCAGTGAAATATAGGGTCGCAAGTTCATCATCTGAATCAAATTCTGCTGAAGACTGGGGCATCCACAGGCCTTCAGAGCTGGTGATGTTTTCAAAGACTCCGGGCTTTTCGGATCCTGTAGAGGGCATGTATTTACCACAAAGGAATGCAGATGTGTCAGATAATACATGTAAATCCCTTAGCGACAGGCCGGAGGCAATGGAGGAGTGATTTACCCCTTTGTCCCAGTGGGCTCCACCGTCTGAGGTGTAGTAGACGGCAGCTGGTGTTATGGCAAATCCATGCACGCCATGTGGAATTGAATCTCCGAGAGAAAAGCCTCTTCGCTGATATCATTGGGTAATGGTTCCCAGGTACTGCCTCCGTCATAGGTATTCAGCAGGGTCAGCCTGGACGTACCCCCCGCTGCCCAACCCCTGGTTTTTGAAAGAAAAAAATACCGAACGTAATTTCTCAAAAGTTTTACTGAGCTGGGGGGTCCAGGTTTCTCCACCATCAACAGTAGCTACAATGGCTCCATTGTCTCCTACAGCCCAACCAGTTTTATCATCCACAAAAAAGATATCGTTTAGCCACATGCTGGTGTTGCTGTTCTGTTCAACCCAGTCAAAATTCTGGCCCTGAACACCTGTAAGCACAAGGGCAAGAACAACCATCGAAAATAGTCTCATTTGCTTTCTTTTGAAATATGGATTTATTCGCTAACATTCTGCCCCAAATTTAATAAAAAAGGCCTGCCTTTGCGGGCAAGCCTTTTGGATTTATATAGTTAGTATTACGCCTTAAGGCAGCAATACCTTGTCGATCACGTGAATCACACCATTGGTACCCTGGATATCAGCTGCTGAAACCTCAGATGTCACCATTGATTGTTACCGATTCTGACAGTGAGATACTTAATGTTGCCGTTCAGGGTGGCAACGTCACCGTCTGCAAGCTCTGATGACAAGTACATTTCCGGCAACCACGTGGTATTGCAGAATCGGAACTAGGGTTTCGGCTGAAATCTCATCTATTCCGTTAACTCCCAGGTCGGCATAAAGAGCTGTGCAAAAGCTTCATCAGTGGGGGCGAAGATGGTAAATGGACCTTCACCGCCTCAGGGTTTCAACCAGGCCTGCTTTGACTACGGCCTTACCAGCTTGGAAAAGTTGCTGTTATTGATGGCAATATCAACCACTGATGTGGGAGTTAGAACACCATCAATTACATGGATCACTCCATTGCTGGTTTCTACATCTGCAGCAGTTACAGATACACTTCCGTTGAGCATAACACCACCTTCTGCTTTAACAAAGAGGCTACTGCCTTGCTCTTCTATGTGAAGCATAAATGGTATTGACATAACCGGTTCAAGGTCACCTGACATAACCTTGGAACCTAATACATGATACATAAGGATGGGAGTCAGGTCTTCAGCTGTCAGATCTTCAAAGGCAACACCAATGAGACTCAAGAAATGATCCAAATGCATCGTTGGTGGGAGCAAAAACAGTATAGGCTCCTTCCATCATAAAAGTACTTGCCAGATTGGTTTTGGCCAGTGCGGCAACGAGTGAACTGAAATCTTCAAGTCCCATGGCTGCATCCAGAATACTTTGGTTGCTGATGGGGAGTATCACCTGGTCAATTACATGGATTACTCCATTTGTTCCTACAATGTCTGTGGCAACAACTTTTGCAGATCCATTGAGCATTACGCCCATGTCGGAAACTTCAACAACAATTTCAGGATCGATGCATTCAAAGAGGATAATAATACCACTTGAAATCTCATCGGAATATACCGGGCTACCCAGCACATGATACAATAAGATGGGTGTCAGGTCAGAAGGTACATCTCCTCCAGTGCAGCAAATGCATCATCGGTGGGGGCAAAAACAGTAAATGTACCGCTGGCGTCAGACAAGTGTTTCAGCCAGACCTGCACCGACAACTGCCGAAACAAGTGTTTGGAAATTTCCATTCTGAACAGCAAGATCGACAACAGTCGGTGGAAGAATAACCGCATCAATGGCATGTATCACCCCGTTGGAGGCTCTGATGTCGGCAGCAGTCACATTTGCTGCACCATTAATTGAAACACCATGTCTGTTCCGATGTACATGGAAACAGTGCGTCCCTGGGCCGGACTCAGGGATGAATAATATCCATCCTGTAATCATGGATGAGGTTTTGGTCTCTCCCAGAACGTGGTAAAGCAAGATGGGCTTCAGAGTTTCAGCAGGAATATCCTGATACCCATTACACCCAATTCTGAAAATAGGGCTTTAAAGGCATTGTTGTCAGGTGCAAATACAGTGAAATCACCTTCTCCACTCAAGGTGGAAACAAGGTCAGTTTTTATAAGGGCTTCAACCAGTATGCTGAAATCTTCGTTGGACATAGCAATTTCTGCTATAGAGGAAATTTCAGGGTCGTTTGGACATGACTTGTTTCTTCTTCTTTTTCACATGAGGAAAAAAACAGAATACCGGATAAAAGTGTCAGCGTAATAAGTGAATTTAACTTTTTCATGATTTTTTGTTTAAAAGATTGTTTGAAACCTTAAACGAAATAGAGCTAAAAATGTTTAATAAAAAATCACATAAAGTTAAACAAACAGAAGTATTCAGGGAAGTCTTACTGTACAGATATGGCTCTAACACGCTGTATAAAAGTAAAATAGGGGTAAAAGTGAAAATTCAGCCCCAATTCTGTTTTAACAAGTCTTTAACGCTTGCTTTTTGGTACAGAAGTGGCAGCACGAATTAAGTTTTTGTTACAATTCCATTAAATTGTAATTAACTTGAGATCTTCCCCAATCCGGCTTCATCCCTTAACATCCTCTTTTTCAAATGTATAATAAAGGAACACCCTCCTTCCAAGCAGGTCCGGTATGTGGTAAATATTACGCTAACATACACTTAACATTATCCTAAGATTTGCCTTCTACTTTTGGTCCAAGTAAACGGAAACCAAATTCTTGAAACAAAAAAAACAATGAAAAAATCACGTAACCACTTTATGATTCTGGCCCTGATGGCCTTCCTCACCATTTCCTGTGATGAAAACGAACCCGGACCAACAGAACCGGATGAGACAGAAGTACTCGTATTAACAAATATCAGTGAAGATACTACCTGGGAAACAGGTAAAATCTATACCCTGGGCAGCAGGATTTCCGTCCTCTCAGGTGTAACACTGACCATTGAGCCTGGTGTTATTATTAAAGGAGAAGCCGGATCCGGTGCCAATGCCACTGCTCTTGTGGTTGCCAGGGGAGCAAAAATTATGGCCGAAGGAACTTCCTCCGAGCCCATTATTTTCACATCCATTGCAGACGAAATTGAGCCCGGCGATATTGCCAGCCCGAACCTGGATCCCACACTGAACGGATTATGGGGTGGGGTGATCGTCCTTGGATATGCACCCATTTCTGCTGATGCAGAATCAGTACAGATTGAAGGCATTCCTCCTTCAGATCAGAATGGCTTATACGGAGGAACGGATGCAGCTGACAATTCAGGGGTGATTAAATATATCTCCATTCGTCATGGTGGAGCCAACATCGGAGAAGGCAACGAAATCAACGGTCTCACCCTGGGAGGAGTTGGTTCAGGAACCACCATTGAAAACGTGGAGATTGTATCCAACCAGGATGACGGAATCGAATGGTTTGGTGGATCAGTCAACGTGAGTAATGTGGTGATCTGGAATACCGGCGATGACGCCATCGATACGGATCAGGCCTGGTCAGGTACCCTGGATAACTTTGCCATCATTAATCCCGGAGATGAATGCTTCGAGCTTGACGGAGGCGAAGGCTCCTTCTCAGAGATGCATATCATTATGAACGGAACTGTATATGCGGGCGAAGCTGAAGGGCTGGCAGACCTGGATGATAAGGGTGAAGCTGGAACTGTTGGAAACTCAGATGTGGAGATGAAGAATATCTATTTCGCAGAGATTATGGTGGGACAGGACTTCGATGACAATCCTGCCGATCTCAGGGCATCTGCCATTGAAGCTACACTTCCTACCGATACCCTGGCGCTTACTGACTTCTTTAAAAAAGGTGTTGATGCTTATGTGACAGAGGTTGCTGATGGAGCAAACACTGTTGGTGCAGACTTGAGTAAACTTACAGGCTGGACCTGGGCCGGCGTTTCAGGAGCCCTTTAGTAGTGGTACAAAATAATTGATTCTAAATCCAAAGCACGTAGTTTTTAAACTATGTGCTTTGGCAATTTAACAGAGAATAAGGTTTTATCAGAAAATGCGACGTTTTTTATTTCAGATTCTCCTTTTGATTGGCAGCTCTTATCTTGCTTATTCGCAACAGGGCAGCATCCGTGGAATTGTTTTTGACGGAAAAACAGGAGAATACCTTCCCGGCGTAACCATCTTTGCAGAAGGCACTTCAAGCGGTACCATTACCGACCTGGATGGGAAGTTCAATTTAAGTGTGCCGGCAGGAACCTATACACTGAGGATTTCCTTCATCTCCTATGAAACCCTGCAGGTGACCGAAGTGGAAGTTATTGCGGGTGAAGTAAACAGTCTGGGAGAGCTTAATCTTGAAGAAGCAAGTATCAATCTCCAGGAAGTCACCATTACGGCAAAGACCATCACAAATACAGAAGCCGCTATCGTTTCTATGAAACACAAATCGCCCAATGTATTGGACGGGATTTCAGAAGCAAGTATTAAAAGAATAGGAGAGTCTGATGCAGCCGGGGCCATGAAACGAATCACAGGTGTTTCAGTTTCCGGTGGGAAATATGTGTATGTAAGGGGACTGGGTGACCGTTATACCAAATCCCTTCTGAATGGGGTGGATATACCCGGGCTGGACCCGGACAAAAATACCACCCAGATGGATATTTTCCCCACCGCGGTCATCAATAACATCATTGTTCACAAATCGTTCAGTGCCGAACTACCGGCCGATTTTACAGGTGGAGCAATTGATATTGAGATCAAGGACTTTCCTGATAAAAAACACGGGAGTGTTTCCCTTGGCATAGGCTATAATCCAAATTCCCATTTCAAAAATGACTTCCTCAGCTACGAAGGGGGGAAAACCGATTTCCTGGGTTTCGATGACGGAACCAGGGCCATACCGGCCACCGAGGATATTCCCCAGTTTGCCCAGGCCGTGGCTGATCCGGATGGACTGGCAGGTACACGTTATAAAGAAATCCTGGGAGGCTTTAATCCCACCATGTCAGCCATGCAACAGATGAGCCTTGCCGATTTGAGCCTGGGCTTCAGCTATGGGAATCAAAAGCCCGGCGAGAAACGCACCTTCGGATATAATTTTGCGATAAACTATAAAAACGAGACCGATTATTATAAAAGTGCCGAATACGGACGATATGGCCTGGCTACCTCCGATGTTTATGAAATGGAACGCCGGGAATATCAGTACGGCGATTACGGCGAGAATAATGTAATATTGAGTGGACTGGTGGGACTGGCACTCAAGTCAGACAAATCCAAATATCGGCTGAACATGCTTGTGATTCAGAATGGAGAATCAAAAGCCGGGGTCTTCGACTTCATTGGATCCGACCAGGGCTCAGATTTTAATGCCTTCCAGCATGGACTGGATTACAGTCAGCGTACCTTTGCCAATATCTTCCTGGATGGAACACACAACATGCAGGACAAGGGATGGAGAATTAACTGGAAAGCCGCCAGTACCTATTCAGCGCTCAGGGATCCCGATGTTCGTTTTACACGCTACGAAATTACGGACGATGGCTCATACAGGATTGGCACCGAGGTTGGATTCCCGGAACGAATCTGGAGGAACCTGGACGAAGTCAGTACAACGGGTGCGGTGGATGCAACCAAAAACTTCTAACTCCTCGGAAATGCATCCAGCCTGCACTTTGGTGTGCTGGCCACCTATAAATTCAGGGAATACATCATTTATAATTATGCCATTAACCCCAGGGGCGACTACCCCCTCACCGGAGATCCCGATGAATTGTTTTTTGAGGAAAATCTCTGGCCCAGAAACGGGGAACTGGGTGTGGGTACCACCTATGAAACACCCTTCATCCCAACGAATCCCAATGAATACAGCGCAAACTCCTTAAATGCAGCAGCCTATATTTCGGCAGAACTGGCTTTTACATCCAAATTTAAGACCATCCTCGGCCTGAGAATGGAAAATTACACCCAGCGGTATACAGGTACGGATCAATTGAGGAAAATGTCCTGAACAACGATGTGGTCCTGGACGACCTGGGCTTATTTCCATCAGTTAACCTGCTCTACGCAGTCACCGAGAAACAGAATCTGAGGGGCTCCTATACCAGGACCATAGCCAGGCCCTCTTTCAAGGAATTATCCTATGCGGAGATCTATGATCCCATCAGCGGGATTACCTTCATCGGGGGATTTCATCCCGATGGAGATGCTTCAACAGGCACTGTATACTGGTCCGGAGACCTGATCTCAACGGATATTCAGAACTTTGATTTGCGCTGGGAATGGTTTGGATCCCGTGGAACCATGGTTTCAGTAAGCGGATTCTATAAAATGTTTAAGAACCCCATCGAGATTGTCCAGTATACCAAGCAGGTGGGTGCTTTTCAGCCCCGGAATGTGGGTGATGGCCAGTCCCTTGGTGCAGAATTTGAGCTAAGGCAGACCCTTGGATTCATCGCGGAATCACTTAAGTCGTGGCGGGTCAACCTCAACCTGACCTATAACTCTTCCAGCATCCAAATGAGTGAAACCGAATACGAGTCCAGGGTTGACAATGCCAGGGAGGGAGAGGAAATCGGAGAATACCGAACCATGGCAGGCATGGCTCCCTATCTTGTAAATGCCGGGCTTTATTACACCGGGGGAACGGAAGGTTTCACCGAACGCCTGGAAGGTGGACTCTATTATAATGTCCAGGGCCCAACCCTGACCTTTGTGGGTGCAGCAGACAGGCCGGACATTTATACCAATCCCTTCAACAGCCTGAATTTCAATGCCGCTCTTAAACTGGGCAAGGAGCAGAATTTTGTGCTGGGCCTGAAGATTGAAAACCTGCTGAACCAGAATATCGAACTGGTATATAAATCCTACCAGGCCGCCGATCAGTATTTTGAATACCGCTCTCCGGGGATCCTGACAAGGATTAAGTTCACTTATAACTTCTGATCCTGAATTAATGATAACGTAATTGCATCTTAATCATTTTGTAACATGCAGAATCTACTTTTGTAGCATGTCAGAGAGGACACGCATATTAATAGTTGATGATGAGCCCGATATTGTCGAGTTCCTTTCATTTAATTTCGAGAGGGAAGGCTATGAGGTAAAAGGGGCCGGCAATGGCGTCGAAGCAATTGAGGTGGCCATGGAATTTAGCCCCCGGCTTATTATCATGGACTTGATGATGCCGGAGATGGACGGAATAGAAGCCTGCCAGCTTATCAGGCAAAATGCGGAATCATATGACCCGATTATCGTATTGCTTACTGCCCGGGGGGAAGATTATTCCCAGATAGCCGGTTTTGATGCAGGAGCAGATGACTATGTGGTCAAGCCCATCAGTCCCAAGGTTATGATCGCCAGAATGAAGGCCCTGATGAAACTGAAAGAAGGTAAACGTTCTTCTTCTTTTGGAAAATCAGATCAGAAAATAGCCTTACCATTAACAGGGAGTACTATTCCGTATTCAAAAACAAGCAGGAAATTCAGCTGCCCCGGAAAGAGTTTGAAATTCTCTCTCTTATGGCTGAAAAACCAAACCGGCTGTTCAGCAGGGAAGAAATTTTCAATCACATCTGGGGAACCGATACCATCGTGGGCGAGCGCACCATGGATGTTTATATCAGAAAAATCCGAAGCAAAATCGGGGACAACTACATCAGAACCATAAAAGGTGTAGGATATAAGTTCGTTCAGTAACAGAATTAAAAATTTAAATAAAAATAAGATGAAAAAATTACTAGTAGTATTCGTTCTTGCACTCAGTATCATCGGTGCCAGGGCCAGTGAGCCGGAAGTTGAACCCACAGCTCCAGCAACAACTGTTCAAATCGGAGGAAAAGTATGCGACGTAGTTACCGGTGAAGCGCTGGTTGGCGTAAGCCTGAAGCTCAAGGGCAGTGATAAGAAGACATATACAGACCTGAACGGGAACTTCAGCATAGAAGGAGTAGCTCCCGGAACATACGATATAGACGTAGACTATGTTTCTTACAAGAATATAACGCTTAAGCAAGTAGCTTCCTCCTCTTCAAGCCTGAATCTGAAAGTTGAACTGGAGTCCGTTCCCCTGCCCTTGTAAGCTGCTCTTTTTTTATTAAATTACAGAATGATACTGAGAAAGAGCCTACCTGCAATTTTACTGTTTTTCTTTGGGGCAGCGCTTTCGGCGCAGGTGGAGATTGATGAAGAAGGACTTTATTACGATGTCAATAACGAGCTCTATACCGGAACATATATAGAGTTTTACAGCAACGGAAACAGGAGGATTGAATTAACCTTGGATGAAGGCCTGATAGATGGCACTGTTACGCTGTACTTTGAACAGGGAGGTAAAAAAGAGATCCGTTCATACAAGAAAGGAATGATGGATGGTACCTGGATCACCTGGAATGAAGCTGGAACCAGGATTGCTCAGGCTTCTTACCAGGATAACCTGAAACATGGCGAATGGTTTATCTGGGATGATGAGGGTACCCTGCGTTTTGAAATGTATTACACCGCTGGTTCTAAATCCGGAATATGGCGCATGTATAATGAAAAAGGTGAGCTGGTCTCGGAGGATGATAAAGGCCAGGGATCTGAACCCTGATCAATCACATAAAGTAACAATAACTTAACAATCCCTTAATGGAATCGTAATGATATTAGGGTTCTTTTGTCATCGAACAAAACTTACCATGATGAAATTAAGAATCCTAATTCTAGCCCATATTAGCCTGCTCTTTAGCGGTACTTCTTTTTCTCAGGAAGCACAGGAAGAAGCGTTTGAACCTTACGGAAAAGCGATTATCAGAATCTACACCAATTATCACTCTACCTGGTCAGACGGTAAAAGTGACAGGCAATTTCAAATCCAGAGGGCTTACCTGGGTTACCAGCAACAATTCAGCAAGACCATATCAGGAAGATTAATTCTAGACGTGGGTGATCCAAGTTTCGGAAATTTTCAGATGACTGCCTACCTGAAGAATGCGTTTTTGCAGTATAAGAAGAACAAGTTAACCCTCGCAATGGGTATGATCGGCTTGTACCAATTCAAGTTACAGGAAGACCTGTGGGGAGGACGCTATTTCTATAAGTCTTTCATGGATGAGCACAGTTTCGGGCCCAGCGCCGACCTCGGAGCCTTCGCAAAATATGATATTCATAAGGTAGTGAGTGTAGATTTTACCGTTGCCAATGGTGAAGGTTATAAAAAACTGGAGTCAGATTCAGCTTTAAAATTCAGTTTTGGAACAACGGTAAAACCCCTCAAAGGACTGGATCTTCGTGCTTCTTATGATTATATGGGAAGAGAGGCTCCCCAGCAGACCATTGCATTATATGCTGGTTATACAGTTAAGAACCTACGTGTAGGTGCAGAATATAACCACCAGCTGAATCATAAAATGAATGCAGCCGAGGATCTTACGGGTATTTCTGTTTATGGATCCTACAAACTAAAGAAATTCAGGTTTACCGGTCGTTATGACAATCTTTCCTCACCTATAATCGGCTTGGAAACTGATCCATGGAACTATGGGAAAGATGGTCAGCTGTTTATGGCCGGCCTGGAGTTTAACCCGGTGAAAGGAATTATGGTGACACCTAACTACCAGGGCTGGTCACCAGCTGATGGATCGTCCATGGAGCATTCAGCCTACCTGAGTTTAGAAATCAGATTTTAATCCAATAAAAAATTATTACAATGAAAAACTTAGTCTTAATAGTAGCAACAGCCCTCTTCCTGGCATCATGCGGTGGAGGCAGCCCAGAAACAGTAAGCATTACTGCTGCCGGGGCCACTTTCCCCCTTCCTTTTTATAACCTGGCCATCAAGAATTACACGGAGAACACCGGAACCCAGGTAACCTACGGTGGTGTGGGATCCGGTGGCGGCATCAGGAGCCTTAAAGATATGGTGGTTGATTTTGGTGCAACAGATGCTTACCTTGAGGCAGCACAAGAAGGCGAAATGCCTGCAGAAATCGTGCACATTCCCACCTGTATTGGGGCGGTTGTAATCGCCTACAACCTCCCTGGAGTTGAAGGCCTGAAATTGTCCAATGAGAATCTTCAGGATATTTTTATGGGTAAGATCACAAGCTGGAACGATTCTAAAATAAAAGCTAGCAATCCCGGCCTCAGCCTTCCCGGCCTGGCCGTTACCGTGGTTCAGCGTTCGGATGGAAGTGGTACCACCTACATCTTTTCAGATTTTATGAGTAAAATCAGCAGTCAGTGGGAGGCTGAAGTGGGCAGGGGAAAAGCGTTGCAGTGGCCTGTTGGAATTGGTGCAAAAGGGAACCCTGGTGTAGCCGGAACGATTAAACAAACTGAAGGTGCCATTGGATACATCGGATCTGAATTTGCTTTTGCGCAAAAGATCCCATTTGCCCAGATTGAAAACAGCGCAGGAAACTATGTGCTACCGAGTCTTGCCTCCATCAGCGCAGCTGCCCAGGGTGATATGCCCGAGGATACAAAAGTGATGCTGACATGCTCATCTGATCCGGAAGCTTACCCCATCAGTGGTTTTACCTGGCTCATTCTCTATAAGGAGCAAAATTATAATGGCAGGTCATTGGCCCAGGCCCAGGAGACATTAAATTTCCTGTCATGGATCATTGAAAAAGATGCCCAAGCCCTTGCACAGCAGGTAAATTATGCTCAACTTCCTGCAAAAACAGTGACCCGGGCAAAAGCAATTCTTGCTTCGGTGAAATATGACGGAACTCCCGTATTGAAATAAAAAACAATGAACCCCAAGTATGTTTAGCAGCGAGAGAATTGTCAAAATAGTCTTATTCCTCGCATCTTTAATAGTTATTATAATTACAGCAGGAATGGTGCTATCCTTAATGGATGGCTCCATTCCTGTTTTTAAGGAGTTTGGCTTAAAGTTTATAGTTTCTTCGGAGTGGAATCCCACAGAAGGACGAGAGGCCTATGGTGCCCTGCCTTTTATTGCAGGGACGGTGATGACTTCGGTAATAGCCATCATCCTCTGTTTTCCACTGGCTTTTGCCACCGCTTTCTTTATAGGAGAGTATTACATTGGAACACGAAGTGCCGGGATCATAGGAACAATGGTTGACATGCTGGCAGGGATCCCTTCCATTGTATACGGACTCTGGGGTTTTTATGTGCTAAGGCCGCTGATTGTTGATCTGGGGCTGAGTGCCCAGGGCTTCAGCATTTTTACTGCCGGAGTTGTGCTGGCCATCATGATCATTCCCTATGCAACCTCACTGACAAGCGAAATTATTAAAATGGTCCCTGCGGAACTGAAGGAGGCTGCCTATTCGCTGGGAGCCACAAGGCGAGAAGTGATCTTTAATGTGATTGTGCCCAATGCACGATCCGGAATCTTCACAAGCTACGTGCTTGCTTTTGGGCGAGCCCTGGGGGAGACCATGGCGGTAACCATGCTCATAGGAAATGCCAACATTGTTCCAAAAAGCATCTTTGAAAGCGGAAATACCATGGCCAGTGTGATTGCAAACCAGTTTGGAGAGGCGGATGGTATTAAGCTCAGTGCCCTGATCGCCATCGGACTGCTATTGTTTGTTATAACCGGAATCATTAATGGCATCGGCAAGCTGATCATTAAAAAGTATAACGCCTGATGGGAAAGCAGGTAAAACATATGCTCGGTGAAGATAAGGGTGTGAAAAAGCGTATCCTGAGAGATCGTCTGTTTCAGGGGGGTGTAGTGGTTCTTTCCATGGTGACCATTTCCCCGATTATTCTGATAATATATAAACTGATCTCCAAAGGCTACAGGCAAATCAACTTTGATTTTTTTTCGAAGAAAGCTCCGGATACCTATGAAGCCATGGTGGCCGTCGGTGCAGGTGAAGTGATTCCGGGAGGAATCCTGAATGGGATAACGGGTACCCTCTATATGGTACTCATTGCTTCCGTAATGGCCATCCCCGTCGGACTGCTCATTGGTATATTCCTGTATGACCAGAAGTCGAAAAGATATGCCGGTATTGTCAGGGATATTGTGGATATCCTGCAGGGTGTTCCCTCCATTGTACTTGGACTGATTGCCTATTTCTGGGTAGTGAAGAATATTACCCATGGTTTTTCGGCCCTTGCGGGGAGTACCGCATTGGCGATTATGATGTTACCCCTGATCATCCGATCCACAGAGGAGACCCTGAAAATGATTCCTGAAACCATTAAGGAGGCAGGATTTGCACTGGGTGTTCCCTATCATAAGATCATACTGAGGGTATTGATTCCATCGGGACTCAGTGGGCTGCTTACAGGAATCCTGCTTGCCATATCAAGGATTATCGGGGAGACTGCCCCCTTGATGCTTACAGCCCTGGGAAGTATGGAGGTGAATTTTAATATGGCCAAGCCAACCAGTGCAGTACCTTTGTTATATGGGAATTTTACAACGATCCAAATATGGTAGACCTGATATGGTCATCATCACTATTCCTGATGTTAGTGGTATTGTTGCTGAATTTGGTATCGAAGCATATTATTGCAAAAAGAAGTTAATAATGAATGAATTAATTAAACATATATAAAGATCCTGTGCTTGATATAAAGAATCTCTCTGTTGCCTATAACAAGGATAAGACAGCTGTGACAAATGTCAATGCCGGGATAAAAAAGAACAGGGTTACCGCAATCATGGGCCATCAGGATGCGGTAAGAGTACGCTGCTCAGGGCCATCAACCGCATGCATGATCTTTATCCCAATATACAGATTGACGGGGATATATTTCTAAATGGAGAAAACACTTCTGAAATGTCAACCATCATGCTGAGGCGGAAAATTGGTATGGTGTTTCAGCGCCCCAATCCCTTCCCCACCATGAGTATATACGATAATGTCATTGCAGGTTATAAGCTCAATGGCATACGGCTGAGCAAGAGTGACAAAACGATATTGTCGAAAAATCTTTGAGTGATGTGGCCCTGTGGGATGAGGTGAAGGATGCCCTCACCAAAAGGGGGACTTTCCTGTCGGGAGGTCAACAGCAGCGACTCTGCATTGCAAGGGCCCTTGCATTTAAACCTGATGTTATCCTTCTGGATGAACCCACCTCCGCACTTGACCCTGTGGCCACAAAAAAGGTGGAAGAACTATTGATACAACTGAAGGAAAACTATACGATTTTACTGGTCACCCATAATATGTCTCAGGCAGCACGTATTTCAGACTTTTCCATGTTTATGTATCTTGGGGAACTGATTGAATACGGGAAAACCAAGGAAATGTTTATCAATCCGGTTGATAAGCGAACCGAAGAATATCTGACCGGGAAATTTTCTTAATGAAAAATTATAGAGGATGACAACGAATAAAGATCTGGCGATCCAGAACATCGAGAAAGAATTTGAAAATCTTTCAAATCTTATTCTTGAGCAACTTCATTTTCTTGATGAGCTGTTCGAAAATAAGAATGAAGCAAGTACGGGTGAGCCTTTTGTGCGTCTCACAAAAATGAGCAGAAAATTGATAAATATGAGGTCAGGCTGGACAAGGACATTATCAAGGCCATTGTGCTTTATCAACCCATGGCCCGGGATCTGAGGCGTCTTTTTGCCATTTATCATATGACCATAAACCTTGAACGGGTGGGGACTTAGTGAGAGATTGCCTGCACCTTCCTGGAAATAAATGATACTGAAATGGTTGAGGAAGCAGCTCAGGCCCTTCACTCTATGCTTAAAACCACTTCCAAGATGGTGAACAGGGCGCTCTTATCCTTCATCAATAACGATGAGGAGTTTGCATCCTGGACCATTATGAAAGATACTTCTTTCGATGAGATGAATCAAAAGCTTCTTAAAAAAACCATAAAAGTAGCGGGATTACCTAAAGAAG
>CAVQMZ010000008.1:0-92194 GCA_963713725.1 uncultured Bacteroidota bacterium | reverse complement strand
TATATTTCATAGCGATAAAGTTCTCCGGGTTTTCGTAAAATTTCAAAGCCATATGCTATTTTCCAAAGCCAAAAGTAAAGATAAGCAGATTAAAGATCAAAAGCCTGAATTCAATGAAAAGTCTGAGCCTGATCATATTGTGTGTGGTATTTGTTTCAGCAACAAATGCTCAGATCCATCAGTTCCGCGGACCAGACAGGGATGGAAAGTTTCCCGAAAGCAACTTGCTGAAAGAATGGCCCGAGAATGGCCCTGAATTGCTGCTGGAATATGAGGGCATAGGAGAAGGCTGGTCGTCTGTCATCTCCAATGGAAAGCACATCTATGCTTCCGGTAAGATCGACAGCATGGATTATCTGACCTGCCTAAACTTTAATGGTGAAAGGAAATGGCAGGTGCCCTACGGCCGGTCATGGGATCAGTCCTATCCCAATACCCGCAGTTCCCCCACCATAGAAGAAAACCGGATCTACATCATAAGTGGACTTGGTGAACTGGTCTGTCTGAATGCCGAAACAGGAGATATTAACTGGAAAGTTAATGTGGATCAGGATTACCAGGCCGATTGGCATATCTGGGGTGTGTCGGAGTCACCCCTGATTGTCGGCGACAAGGTTATCTGTTCACCGGCCAGCTCTGCGGCCACTTTTGTGGCTTTTGATAAAATAAGCGGAAAAGAGAGATGGAAATCGCCTGGAGCCGATGGACAGCGCTCTTACATGTCGCCCGTCCTGAGCAAGTTTGGAGGCAGGGAATATATTTTAGGGGCTTCTGCCAGTGACCTGTACCTTGTTGATCCGGAAAATGGTTCTATTCCTGCCTCGTATCAGTATTTTGACTCCATTCAATGGCCCTGGCAGCCCAGGGGCATGATCTGGGTCAACTCCCCGGTGGTAAAAAAGAACATGATCTTTATTTCCATCGGATACAACTACCCGGCAAAAATGCTGAAAGTCAATGAGGAAGTATCATCCATAGAGGAGGTATATACAGATACAGTTTTAGACAATCACCACCATGGCATCATCGAAGTGGATGGCTACCTGTATGGATCGAACTGGATTAATAGTGGCAATGGAAATTGGGTTTGCCTGGACTGGAATACAGGCGAAGTGATGTACGAGGAAAAATGGAACACCAAAGGAGCCCTGGTATTTGCCGATGATTTGCTGTATGTATACGAGGAGAAAAAAGGGAACGTGGGTCTTGTACAGGCCGATCCCGATGGATTCAAAGTCCTCAGCTCATTCCAGATTGAAAAGGGGAATGGTCCTCATTGGTCCCACCCCTATATCTTTGAGGGAAAAATGTTTATGAGGCATGGAGATTTCCTGATGGTCTATTCCCTGCGGGATGTATAGCTTTTAAAGTCCCTTCGGGCCAAGCAGCTCCAAACTCCTACCTGCCTTCTCCACACCGTTTATAATCACCGTAAATTGATGCCTGCCAGGATAATGTTTCCGGGTCGAAAGCTCCTTAAATGAATGCTTCCGGGAGATTGTATAGCTTCCTTCCTTATAGTCAGCTTCCCGGATCTGAAATATCTTTCGCGAGGTTTTACTATTCGCTTTCACATAATCTACGCCATATTCCAGCCTGAGCTTGCTGACTCCCTCAGCCTTTAATTTCAGCTTAAAGGAAAAGCGTAAATCCTCTCCAATTTTAAGGGCCTCCCGGTCAAAAGATAAATCCTCCACTTCGATCTGACCCGGATCACCAAAGCCAAACAGGATTAAGGCGCGCTTATTACCTGCCTTCAACATGGTGCGACAGGCTCTTTTCACGATCCAGTCTGTGTTTTTACTATGGCCAGACCACCTTTCACAAAGATCCAGAACCAGATCGGGATGATCCTTTGAGATGTCATTCAGATTATTGGCTACACTCATTCGTACATAATTCTCAGGATCATCCTTAAGAATCTCCAGCAGCGGCAAAATCAGGCCCGGATCTTTCCTAAACTCCGGCAATGAATTTGCCCATGGAAGCCTGGGTCGGCAACCTTCACTGGCCAGGCGGCGAAGGTGATAGTTCTCATCCCTGGCCCAAAGGTACATGAAGCCCATAGCTCTCTCCGGATCTTTTGCAAGAAAGGGGCGGATGGCGAATTCAGAACTGCATAATGTGGTAAAGAAAGCCAATGCAGGAAGTGACTCTTCCCAGTAATCCAATCCATACCTCTCCACATAGTCGGGAAAGACCATCACATCAAATCCCCCGAAATTGGGAGCAACACTGGTGAGAATTTTTAATGCCCGGGAATAATCTCCGGGCAAAGTCGCAGCCATACTATTTGTAATATGGTGCATTTTCTGTTTCAGTTCTTTACTCTCCCATCCATCAGAATAAATCAAACTGGTAAATTCAGACTGCTCGAATTCTGGATATGCTTCCTTAATGGCTCTCCCCAGATCCTTGATGAATTTATCTGAGAAAAATCTATCCTTCAGTCTTTTTGCCATACTTAATTCTTATCCTTTGGGAAAGTGATCTTCCAGGCCCCCCGAAAATCATTCATTGCATAAGCAGTGGCCAGATCATTGGGATATTTTGCCTTGATCATCTCCTGGGTTTCCTTTGCAATGTGCTTTCCAGGCTCACCATGGCATTTGAGACATGCCTCCATGGCAATCATGATGGGCTGATAATACACAATGCGATCAGCCAACACGAATACTTCTGCCTTCATACTTTCTCCCTCTTGAAATGCGAGCTCATATTTGGCCAGTTGTTCCTTGTCCTCATCTGTTTTGGGCCTGTCTTCCGGATTACGGAATTTTGTGGTGATGCGTTGAATCTGACAGTTATTCAAACCTGAAAGGCTATCCTTTATGGGCAGGGCACGTAAATTGCAAAAATCAATGGCATAGCCTGGGCCGCCCTTACTCATTGCCAGGGAAACATTCTTCAATAATTCTGCCTGGCTTAGATTTGCAATCTCTCCCCCCTTCTGCAGGTACTCCTGCTTGAGGGATGCTTCTCTTTCCACTCTTCCTCCACAGGAGGATATCAGCAGACAAATGAAGAAAAGGGGTATAAAACGCATGGTGATGTGGACTTAGTGATTTTGAATGTGATGAAAATTACAAAGAAAAATAGTCTCATACAATAATACCTTTTCGCTATCTTGTATAGGTATCAATAAAAACAATGCCATGAAATTGATTACGGAGCTTGCCCTCCCCGAATATTCCTTTCGCTTGGATCATCATAAACCCGTCCTCTTAATGGGTTCATGCTTCACTGAGAACATTGGGAAGCTTCTCGAGAGATCAAAATTCCTGATCACCATAAATCCTTTCGGAGTCACTTACAACCCGGCATCGGTGGCCAGACAGCTGGAAGCATTAATGCAAAAAGAAGCTTATGTGGAAGAAGATCTCAATTATGAAAATGGGCTCTGGTTTTCCTTTGACCATTACACCGGATTCTCATCGCCCGACAAGCAAAAGTGCCTCGACGATATCAACCGATCCTTCATTGCCGGCGAAAGAGAATCTTCAGCAGGCCACTACGCTTGTGCTTACATGGGGCACTTCCTGGGTTTACCAGTATAATGAGACCGGAAAGGTGGTCTGCAACTGTCATAAGATCCCGGCTACCCGCTTTAGCAGGAAACGTCTCTCGGTAAAAGAGATCATAGCTCTGTACAGCAATTTGATAAAGGAGCTTCTTCTCTTCAATCCGGGATTGAAAATATTGCTCACGGTAAGTCCCGTGAGGCACTGGAAGGACGGAGCCCATGGGAACCAGCTCAGCAAAGCGGCCCTCCTTCTGGCTTCCGAAGCACTTGAACAGCTCTTCCCCGGGCAGGTGTTTTACTTCCCCTCCTATGAATTGGTCATGGACGAGTTGCGCGATTACCGCTTCTACAGCGATGATATGCTTCACCTGAATTCCCTTGCAACTGGCTATATCTGGGAAAAGTTTCAAAGTGTCCTGGTGTCGGAGGAGTCACAAAAAATCATAGCTGAGTTGGAGCCTTTGCTTAAAATGGAAGCCCACCGGACAAGTGGCAAGGATGAGGAGGCCCGGCTCAAGACCCTAAAAAAGCTAAATGAGAAAAGGGCTGCGCTGTTGGAAAAGTATCCTTTCATCCAGTGGTAGATATTTTTGTTTAACTTTTTATTTTTTTTAATGAACAAAAATGAAGGCTCTGTGTTTTCAGATCATATAGCAACCCATAATCCAACAATGAAAGCAAAAAATATTATTCTGATCTTCTTGATCTCCTTGATTCCCCTGGCGGGAAAAGCACAGCAAGGTGTGCTGGAGGGGAGGATTTACAATGCCAAAAACGGTGAGCCGGTAGAATTCGCCACCGTGGCCATATACGGAACCACCATCGGGGCCATCAGCGACCTGGATGGTAATTTCCTTTTCACCGGTCTTGAACCCGGATATGTTGAACTGAGGGTTTCCTCCATAGGCTTTGATCCCTATGTATCGGAAGCCATACAGGTTACCAACGCAAAGAAAGTATTCCTGGAGATTCCCCTGGACGAGGCCAATGTGCAGCTCGAGGAGGTGGTTGTTAAAGCCTCTCAATTCAGGAAAATCAAAGAGAGTCCGGTTTCACTCACGCGAATCAGTATTGAGGAGATTGAAAAAAGTCCGGGGGGAAACCGGGATATTTCGAAAGTGATCCAGTCCTTCCCGGGTGTGGCTTCAACTCCTGCAAACCGAAATGATGTGATCGTAAGGGGTGGCGGACCCTCTGAAAACGTTTTTTACCTTGATGGAATCGAAATTCCCAATATCAATCACTTCGCCACCCAGGGTGCTTCGGGCGGACCCGTGGGGATTATCAATGCCGATTTCCTGAGAGAGGTAAATCTCTACACCGGGGCATTTCCCGCCAACAAGGGAAATACCATGAGCTCGGTCATTGATCTATACCAGGTGGATGGAAACAAGGACAAACTGAACTTTCGTGGAGGCTTAGGTGCTTCTGATCTTTTTGTGACCCTGAACGGGCCCATTGGAGATAAAACCACCTTTGTGGTTTCCTATCGCAGATCCTACCTGCAATTCCTTTTCCAGTTACTGGAGCTTCCCTTTCTTCCCACTTATAATGATTATCAGTTTAAGCTGAAGCACCGCTTCAATGAAAAAAATGAAATCACTTTTGTAAGCCTTGGATCCTACGACAACAATAACCTCAACCTGGAAGCCAACGAAACCGAGGAGCAGCAATATATCCTGGGCTACATTCCCGAAAGCTTTCAGTGGAGTTATGCCATTGGAGCAGTATACAAGCATTTTCGTAAGCAAGGCTACGATACCTGGGTACTGAGCCGGAACTACCTTCACAATGAGTCCCTCAAGTACCAGGACAATATCAAAGAACCGGATTTCCTGAACCTTAATTACAACTCAGACGAAATTGAAAATAAATTTCGCTACGAAAACACTTCCAGCTACAAGGGTGGATTAAGGGTAAACTATGGTGCAAACCTGGAATATGCAAAGTTTTATGCTAAGAATTACCAAAAAACCTTTGCCCTGGGTGAGCCGGTCACTTTTGACTACGAAAGCGCATTTGACATGTTCTCGTGGGGACTGTTCGGACAGGTGAGTAAGGAAATGCTTGCTGACAGACTTGTCCTGTCATTTGGCTTAAGAGCTGATGCCAACAATTTCAACGACCACATGCAGAACATGATCAACCAGCTTTCTCCCAGGTTTTCAGCATCCTACCTTCTCACAGATGGCTGGTACCTGAACTTTAACACCGGTCGCTTTTACCAGATGCCACCTTATACTGCCATGGGATATACGAGTCCCGAAGGAGAGATGGTTAATAAGGAACGAATTAAGTATATCCAATCGGATCACATTGTGGCCGGTATAGAGTGGCTGCCCAATTCTGATTCCAAATTCAGTATTGAGGGCTTCTACAAGAAATACAATAACTATCCATTCTCACTGATCGATTCCATTTCCCTGGCCAGTAAGGGAGCAGATTTCGGCGTGTATGGCAGCGAGCCAATTGAATCTGTTGCAGAAGGAAGGGCCTATGGGGCCGAATTCCTTTACAGGAACAGGGACCTCTGGGGATCCAACCTGACCGTCTCCTATACCCTGGTTCGCAGTGAAACCCTTCCTCAGAAGGAATCACTGAAACCACTGGGGTGGATTCCGACTACCTGGGACAACATTCACCTGCTGAACGTTTATGGCTTCCGGTCCTTTAAGAAAGGTTGGCAACTGGGATTCAAGTGGCGCTTTGTGGGCGGTCAGCCTTACACACCATATGACTATTACACAACTTCCCTGGTAGACTACTGGGATGTGACCGGGTTCCCTGCTTCAGACTTTAATCAGTATAATCAGCTCAGGTATGAATCATTTAATCAACTTGACCTGAGGATTGACAAAGAGTGGTTTTTGTCGCGAATAAGCATTAATTTGTACCTGGATGTTCAGAATGTACTGAACAGCACAACGACCGGTAGCACCTTCCTGGTTCAGGAAAAGGATGCTGAGGGTAATCCGATCATTATCAATCCATCGGATCCACCCGAGCTACAACAATATGCCCTGAAGGAGCTGGAGTCATCTGTGGGGACTGTGCTCCCGACCATTGGTATTATCATTGAATTTTAAACCCAGGCACCATGAAAAACAGTCTTAGAATAGCAGTTTTGATGATGTTTACCCTTTCATGTACCACATCAAAAGTTCCCGTAAACGAAGTACCCGTTCAGATCGGCTCCAATCCAAACGGTAAAGGTCCTAAACTGGAAATAGAGATGACCCGCGGGGAAGGTTTTAACCACCCGCTGATGGCCATCTGGGTTGAAAGTGAGTCGGGTGAATTTATACAAACCCTTTATGTGGCCGAATCCATTGGGAAGGGAGTCTTCCAGCATGGAGATGCCTCCAAAGGCTTCTGGATGCCCGGAGAAATCCGGCGCCCGGCTGCACTTCCGCGCTGGTCTCACCAGAGGGGAATTAAAGCCGATGACGGCCTTTACCTCCCTACACCGCAGGATCCTGTTGCCGATGCCTACACGGGTCCGACACCCGACAAAAGCTTCATCCTGAATACCAGGCTTAACGAAGCTATCACTGGTAAATTCCGGGTTTTCTTTGAAATCAACCAGACCTGGGACTGGAACGAATACTGGACCAACAACAAGTACCCTGATGATGCTGAGTATAAAACCTCATGTCAGCCCGCACTGGTATACATGGCGGTTATCGACCCTGCAAAGGCAGATGAAGAGTATCTGATGGAAATCATTGGCCGCAGTCATTATTCCGGGGCAACAGGTGAATTATACAATGACCTGGAAACCATGAGCACCGCTCTGCATATTGCGGAGGAGATAGTTGTCAGAGTGGTTCAGTAAGAAACTATTCAACAAATTGCGGCCAAATAAGCTGTAACAATTTTCCCCTGCGTTCGTCTTATGATAAGTTATGAGAGACGCACTTGCAGATAAATTTCAACAGGAGGTGTACGCACCGTTCGGAAACGTACAGATGCGTCTCAAAAGTGAACACTTTATAAAGAACTCAAAAACATTTACTTTGCTGTTTCACTGTTTTTTACATACTTTGGCATATAGATTGTTTTTTGAGTCACATCATTTTAAAAACACATCCTGATGATTAAAACTGTTGACCTGGTAAAGGTTTTTCGCACCGACGAAGTCGAAACAACTGCACTGAACAAAGTAAATATTGAAGTTAAGGACGGAGAATTTGTGGCCATCATGGGTCCCTCCGGTTGCGGGAAATCGACCCTGCTGAATATCCTGGGACTACTGGACAACCCTTCCGGAGGTTCCTATGTTTTTCATGAAACTGAGGTGGCTCCCCTGAAAGAAAAGGGAAGAACCAATCTTCGTAAAGGGAATATCGGGTTTGTATTCCAGAGTTTTAACCTGATTGACGAACTTACCGTTTATGAAAACATCGAGCTTCCCTTGCTCTATCTGAAAATGAGTGGCTCCGAGCGCAAACAAAAGGTGGAGACGGTCATGGAAAGAATGAAGATCTCTCACAGGAAGAACCACTTCCCCCAGCAGCTCTCCGGTGGTCAGCAGCAGCGTGTGGCCATAGCCCGGGCAGTTGTCACCAATCCCAAACTGATCCTTGCGGATGAGCCCACAGGAAACCTGGACTCGGCCAATGGCGCTGAGGTAATGGCCCTGCTTACTGAACTGAATGAGGATGGAACTACCATCGTAATGGTAACACACTCACCCAATGATGCGGAAAAAGCGCACAGGATTATCCAGCTCTTTGATGGTCATGTGGTGACAGAAAATATCCACAAAAAGCTTTAACATGAGTAAGCTCATGTTTTATGTGAATTAAATAACATACCTTTGTTAGACATTTAGGTTAACAATAGGGTTAGATTTAGGGCTCGAAAAGCTGTCCACCAGGGCAGCTTTTCTTTTTTTATTATTATTTGCATTTTACAGTAAACATAAATTGGCTATATTCGTTACCTATTTCAGTATAACCTAATTTACACCTGAAAATGAAACTATTGAAAATTTCACTGGCCCTTGTTTTTTCGCTTCTGATTCTCTCCTCATGTGGTAGCAGTCAGAAAAAAGAAAAGCAAACTGAAGATACCACTTTTGACATGGCAGACTATGTTGCCACTGCCGAGGCCATCGATCCAAATTTAAATAAGGTCGACCAGGTATTTAAGATTCTCGACCTGGTAAATGCCGAGTATAACGACGTGCTGACCAACGACCCCTACAGTGCCCACTCTTACAAGTTCAACTATTCAGCCGGTGCTGCCAACCTCGGTATTTATATGGCTGATATTCTTTACCACCACTACGGGGGAAATGATGAAGCCATGTACCTTTCCTTTGCAGCAGCCCAGGAACTTGCTAAATATATTGGCGTGGAGTCAGAATTTGGAGCCTTTACCATTGAAAGTATGACCGGTTCGTCCATGAACAGGGATACCATTTCCCATCTTTTTAACACCTTGCTTCAGGATAGTAAGCAATACACCACTGAAGCTGAGCTGGTATTTGTTCACACCTCCTTTCTTGTGGGTTCCTTTGTTGAGAAGGTTTATATTTCCAGCAATATCCTCAAGGAGAAGCTGGCAGGAAAAGATCTTACAAAGGAACAGGAAGGCGATATCAGGGAATTACTTGTAATTTACCTGAATCAGCTTAATCCATCAACCGGTTTGCTGGCAGAGGCTCTTGAAAAGCAGAAGGAGCAAATGCAGGGTACGGTAGCCATTTCAACCTTTGAAAAACTAAAGGAACTATCTGAGCATCTGAAATCTGTGAAATCCACGCTGGCAGTTGCCCCCATCAGTGAAATTGCTGCCAACCAGGATCTTCAAACCACTTTTGACCTGATTGCTAATCTTCGCATGGTAATTGTTACCATGGCACAATAGCTCAGGCAAAAAACTTATTTCAAGAGGCTGTCTCTATTGAGGCGGCCTCTTTGTGTTTAAGGACCATTTGCATATATTTAAAGAATCCTTAAACAAAAGCTACTACTATGAATTTCCTGGGAAATCTGATCTGGCTCCTTTTCGGCGGACTGGCCACTGCAATTGGATATTTCCTGGGTGGACTGGCCATGATGCTGACCATTATCGGTATACCTTTTGGGTTCCAGATGATCAAGGTGGGTTCGCTTGCCCTCTGGCCCTTTGGCCGCACCTTCCAGGTAAATAAAGGAGAGCTTCCGGGCTGTCTCTTTACGCTCTTGAATATTATCTGGTTTTTTGTGGCTGGTTTATGGATTGCCCTGACCCATATTATTTTTGGTTTTTTGCTCTCCATTACCATCATCGGTATTCCATGGGGCATGCAGCACTTTAAACTGGCCGGATTCGCCATCTCCCCCTTTGGGAGAAGTGTGGATATCGTAGGCTAAATCAGAAAAAGAATCATGAAAAAAATCTATTTCCCCTTCTCCATCCTCATCATCCTTGCACTGCTATTCTCATGCGGAAGATCAAGTTTTCAGGAAACAGAACAGGGCATCATCATCAAGCTCGCTGGCCCGGACAAGCCTGTTCCAGGACTCATCAAAATCGAGGTTAAGAAAGAGAACATCTTCAGGGTAAGCGCCGTTCCCGGGAAAAACTTTCCTGATCGTAAGAGTCTGACAGTGCTGCCAGGTAAAGAAGAGCAGGTACCCTTTGAAGTAAAGCAATCGGCCGGTTCAGTGGAGATATCCACCACCTCGCTCATTGCCTCGGTAAACCTTTCCGATGGGCAGATAATCTTTAAGGATGGGCAGGGGAAGATCCTCCTGCAGGAACTTGCAGGTGGAGGAAAAAGCTTTGCCCCCATCGAAGTGGACAATACCACAGGCTACTCTTTCAGGCAGGTATTTGAATCGCCTGAAGATGAGGCTTTTTTCGGACTCGGACAGCACCAGAGTGATGAATGGAATTACAAGGGGAAAAACGAGATCCTCTACCAGTACAACACCAAGGTCTCGGTTCCTTTTGTGGTATCCAATAAAAATTACGGCATCCTTTGGGATAATTATTCACTGACAAAATTCGGAGATGCCAGGGATTACCAGGAACTCTCACAATTCACACTTTTTGACAGCGAAGGCAGGGAGGGTGGACTTACGGCAAGCTATATTGCTGCATCCGGGGAGGTTTTCACTGAACGAAGCGAAGCGGAAATTGACTTCGAAAACCTGGAGACCATTAAGAAATTTCCGGAAGGTTTTTCCTTTAACGGGTCCTCCATCAGCTGGGAAGGTGAAATTGAACCCGGGGAATCTGGCGAGTATGAATTCAAACTCTATTATGCGGGCTATACAAAAGTTTTTTTGGATGGGATTGAAGTGGTTCCCGAGCGATGGCGTACAGCCTGGAATCCCAATACCTATAAATTCAGGTTTGCCCTGGAAGCCGGAAAACGGGTTCCGCTTTCCGTTCAATGGAAACCCGATGGGGGAGTCTCCTATATCGGACTGAAGGTCCTTGGACCCCTGGACCCGGTGCAGCAGGGCCGGCTTTCACTCTGGTCTGAAATGGGGCAGGAGCTGGACTATTACTTCATACACGGAGCCAATATGGACGAGGTAATTGGAGGTTACCGCAGCCTTACAGGGAAGGCCCAGATCATGCCTCAATGGGCCTATGGATTCTGGCAAAGCCGGGAGCGTTATAAAACACAGGATGAAATCGTGGGAACCCTGGCTGAATTCAGGCGCCGGCAGATTCCCATTGATAACATTGTACAGGACTGGTCCTACTGGGAAGAAGACCAATGGGGCAGCCATGCCTTTGATAACAAGCCGTTTCCCCGACCCTGAGAAGATGATGGAGGACATTCATGGCATGAATGCACATGTCATGATCTCAGTATGGCCCAAATTTTACCCTCAGACCGACAACTACAAGGCACTTGATGAAAACGGATGGATCTATCGGCAGGCCATCAAAGACAGTATCCGTGACTGGATTGCCCATGGCTATATGGGATCCTTTTATGATGCCTACGCTCCGGGGGCCCGAAAAATGTTCTGGGAACAAATGAACGAGAAGCTTTACACCCTGGGCATTGACGCATGGTGGATGGATGCCTCGGAACCGGATATTCTATCAAACGCCAGCCTCGATTACAGGAAAAAGCTTTCCGGCCCTACAGCGATTGGTTCTTCCACCGAATTCCTGAACACCTATTCCCTGGTTAATGCCGATGCCATATATAATGGTCAGAGAGCCGTGGATCCCAATAAGAGGGTTTTCCTTCTCACAAGATCCGGGTTTGCAGGACTGCAACGCTACAGCACCGCCACCTGGAGCGGGGATATTGGAACCCGGTGGGAGGATATGAAAGCACAGATTTCGGCAGGATTAAATTTTACCCTGTCGGGCATCCCCTACTGGACCATGGACATCGGGGGCTTCTGTGTGGAACATCGCTATGAGAGAGCCCAGGAAGGAAGCGAGGATATGGAGGAATGGCGTGAACTGAATACCCGCTGGTACCAGTTCGGCACCTTTGTCCCCCTCTACCGGGCCCACGGACAGTTCCCCTTCAGGGAGGTGTTCAACATTGCCCCTGAGCAGCATCCCGCCTATAAATCGATCCTTAAATACAATAAGCTCCGCTACAGGCTTATGCCCTATATCTACTCCATGGCCGGACGGGTGCATTTTGAGGATTATACCCTGATGAGGGCGCTGGTAATGGATTTCCCTGATGATGCCAGGGTCACCGAAATAGGTGACCAGTATATGTTTGGTCCCTCGCTGATGATTTCCCCGGTTTATGAGTACAAAGCCCGGGAGAGGGAGGTCTATTTCCCAGCAGGAGAAGGCTGGTATGATCTGGAGACCGGCAGGTATTTCCAGGGTGGAGGCTTGCAGGTAATACATGCACCCTATGAAAAAATGCCCATTCATGTTAGGGCGGGTTCCATCCTTCCCTTCGGCCCCGACATCCAGTATGTGGGAGAGAAGCCGGATGCACCCATTACCCTCTATGTCTATGGCGGAGCGGATGCCTCCTTTACCCTTTATGAGGATGAAGGAATCAACTACAACTATGAAAACGGGGCCTTTTCAAAAATCCCAATTACCTACCAGGAAAACTCTAAAACCCTGACCATTGGCACCCGGGAAGGGGCCTTCGAGGGAATGGCGGATGAAAGGGAATTCAGGGTGGTCCATGTGGCTAAGCAAAAAGCCCGGGACCTTGATTTTAAAAGTAAAGCAGATAAGATTATCACTTATAAAGGATCAAAAACAATTATTAAGCTTCAACCATGAAAATGAAATCACACAAAAACTTAATCCGGGCAGGTACAGCACTGCTGACGATCTTGGCCCTGTCATCCTGTACCACCACCAACTGGCCCCAGTTCAGGGGAGCGGAAAACAATATGATCGCAAAGGGTGAAAATCTACCCCTGGAATGGGGGGAAGATCTTAACATTCGCTGGACCACCGAGGTCGATGGCGACAGCTGGACCTCACCCATCACCTGGGGATCCAGGGTATTTTTAGCATCCTCTGTTCCCGTAAATGTCCCTGCTGCTCCCGAACGCCGTGAAGGGGGACAGGAGGAAGGTGAGGATGAAAGTTTTAAAGCTGAGGTCTACCGCTGGGAGGTAAGCTGTATAGACCTGGACAGTGGAGAAGAGCTCTGGAAGAAGGTGGCGTTTGAAGGAAGTCCGAGAATAAAAAAACACCGGGCCCATAACTATGCCGCCGAAACCCCGGTAACAGATGGTAAAAGGTTGTACGTGTATTTCGGAATGATGGGAGTCTATTGCTATGACCTGGATGGTGAATTACTCTGGGAGAAGGATCTTGGGGCATTCAAAACGCTCTACGATTGGGGAACCGGTTCTTCACCGGTGGTGCACAATGGTGTCCTTTATGTACAGGTTGACAATGAAGAAAATTCCTTCCTGGTGGCCCTGGATGCAGCAGATGGAGAAGAGATGTGGAAAGTCGACCGTGAAGAAAAGACCAACTACAGTACACCCATGATCTGGGAGAACAGCAACGGCAGTGAGCTGATCGTGGGTGGTAAAACAGCAAGGTCCTATGACCTGCTCACCGGAGAAGTCCTGTGGGAGCTTTTGGTACCAGGGCATTATAACATTCCCAGTCCGGTTGCTGATCAGGATTTTCTCTACCTTGGAAATGCTCCCTGGAGAGATACCCCGGGCACATTTTTCTGCGTAAAAGCAGGAGCTAATGGGGATATTACACCCACCGATGGAGAGAGCACCAGTTCGGGAGTAGCCTGGGCCATTCTCGATGCACCCATGGGCAGCCCCTCTCCTCTTTTGCATAATGGACTTATTTACCTGGTAAGCAGCAGGGGCGGTACTGTAAGCTGCCTGGATGCCACTTCAGGAGAGCAGGTCTACCAGGAGAAAGTAGAGGGTGTGGGCGCCTGCTGGGCCTCTCCCTGGTTATACGAAGATCAAATCTACTTTACCGATGAAAAGGGAACAACCCGGATTTTTAAGGCCGGGCCTTCTTTCGAATTGGTGGGTGAGAACAAGCTGGATGACAAGTTCTGGTCATCGGTGGCCATCACCTCTGATGCCTACCTGATGAAGGGCACTGAGAAATTGTACTGTATCGGACTCTGATGAGAAATCAATTCATATCCCTGGCCGGGGTGATCCTTCTGGCCTCTTTTCTGGGATGCAACAGACCCGTAAGTGTACTGATGGTTGCAGGAGGTCATGGCTTTGATACAATTGAGTTTTTCGACCTGTTTAACTCGCTCGAGGGCATCGAAGTGGATTCTGTGTATTATCCGGAAGCATTGGAAAAGTTGCGGGCAGGTACAGATGCTTACGATGTGCTGGTATTTTATGATTATATGCCTGATCTGCCACTGGCTGACTCCATTGTTTTTCGGGATCTGACCAGGGAGGGCAAGCCCATGCTTTTTCTGCATCATGCACTGTGTTCCTTCCAGCGCTGGGATGGATACAAGAGCATGCTGGGAGGAAAGTATGTTATGGCCGGCCCGGGAGTTGATTCAGCCCTTTTTTCAGACTATAAACACGACATTGACATGGAGATTGAGGTGGTGGATAGTCAGCATCCTGTCACCCGGGGCATGGAGGATTTTACCATTCACGACGAGGGCTATTCCAACATTACCCTGGCTGAAGGCATAACCCCGCTGCTGAAAACAGACCACAGCGATAGTTCTCCGCTGATGGGCTGGACCCTTACCAGTGATCAGTCCACCATTGTATACCTGATGCCGGGGCATGACAGGCAGGCCTATGAAAATCCTGCCTTCAGACAATTGATGCAGCAGTCCATAGGATGGCTGGCAGACCGGTAAGGATTACCTGAAAAGCAGGGGAACAAACTCTGAAAGGTAGATCCTCCAGTTTTTCCAGATATGTCCCCCTTCGCTCTCGCGAAAAGTGTAGGGCATGCCCAGGGCATCCAGCTTCTCGCAGTACTCAACAACATTCGGATGCAAAAAGTCTGTTTTCCCGCAGGCGATCCAGTAAAGCTCATATCCGTTCTTCTTCTGTGTGAGAAGGGTTCCGTCAATTTCCTGGTAAACCTTTGATGAGGCATCCTGGGGAGGGATAAGCGCAGGAGAGAAAAGGCCTATATAATGGAAGGTGTTGGGATAGTACCTGGAAATATGCATAGAATGAAATCCGCCCATGGACAGGCCGGATATTGCCCGGCTATCTTTTACAGCCTTCACCCGGTAATTGTCTTCCACGAAGTGCATGATATCCATAAAGGTCTCTTCATACCTGCCACTCATGGTTCCGGGCACCATAAACCGGGGTTTATAAAAGCCGCGCACACCCTCTCCGGGTGCAGCGCCCTGTGAAATATTCCCATTGGGCATAACCACGATCATGGGCTTAGCCTTAGCACTGGCTATAAGATTATCCATAATCTGTGAAGCACGCCCAAGCTCCATCCATGCCTCCTCGTCCCCACCGGCACCATGATGGAGGTAGAGTACCGGGAATTTCTCTTTTGAATTTTCATAGCCCGGAGGTGTATAGATGGTGATCCGCCGTTGCATCTTCAGCCCCGGAGAATCATACCAGCGACTGGATACCGTACCGTGAGGAACATCCTGAACCCTGTAAAGATCGGCAGCCGGACCATCAATAATAAAAATATTGGTGTTGGTGGAAATATCCCTGCTCAGAAAGGCATTATTGGGATCATTAACCCTCAGGCCGTCAACCAGGAAGGCATAGCTATATAGTTCAGGTTCCAAAATTGCTGAGGTATAAGTCCAGGTTCCCTTATCATCCTTTTTCATGACGGCCGTTCCCGGCACCCAACCCTCAAAAGGCATCCAGTCGCCGGTGATCTTCACTTCCTTTGCATTGGGAGCAGACAGCTGAAATGTAACCGCATTATTTTTGTGGATTTCAGGAGAAATAATCTCCTCCTTACCCCACAGGGCCTCTTGCGAATAAGCAAACAGTCCACTCAAACTAAGTGCCGCAACCATAGTAATCGTTTTTATATTCAAATAATCAATTAATCAGAAGTAAAAGTCAGCCCGAGGAAGATGGAGATTTCACTGATATGAATCCTTGAATTATTCTGCCGGATACCTTCAAGGGAATATCCTGTATCCGGATTATACTCAATGGGGTCGGAGTAATTAATTGCCTGTAAAACATCTTCATTGGTTCCGAAGGTATACTGAACACCTGTAACAAGCTGTATTTTACGTAATTTAATGACCGGGCCAAGGGTGATATGATACTTGTTCACGTGAACCTGGTTAATCTTAAATCCATCCTCAGTATAACGAATGTTATCCCCATCCCCATTTGTAAAATCGGTCCGGAAACCACCCATCAGATTCAGGGAGGGAGAAATATACTGTTTGAAGCCCAGGGCAAAGTTGGTCAGAGCCCTTGCCTGGGAGGAATAGGCCATGGGGTTCGATGAACCAGAAGTCCCGGGCCATGGTACAGGAAGAACCCCTGTAAAATCTGAGTCAAACAAATAATAGGGGTCAAGCTTATGAAAGTACTCCATGGTAAAGGAGAGGGTACTTTTTGCCGATTTTGTGGCAAAACTCATCCCAAAGGCTGCAGAGAAAGGACTCTTAATCCTGGTTCTTGCTTCTTCCTCAACCTGGATAAAAGCAGCATCTGAGGTGAACTGATCCTCTGAATTGTCATATACATTGGACCTGATCAGTGATTTTCTCACATCGGCTTTACCAAAAAGCGGAATATTGGGGAAGGTCAGGTTTATACCCAGCCCGATCTGGTCATTCAGCAGGCGGTAATGGGCGCCCAACTTCAATACCAGGCTAAGATCCCAGTATTTCAAAGCCTCTTCAAAACTGCTCTCGGCGATATACATGGGCTCGGGAAGCTGCTCCACATATACAGTATCCGAGTCCTGGAAGGCTTTTGCCAGCTGCCGGTACTCATACTTAAGGGTCTTAACAGAAATAAAAAGACTGCTTCCCACGGATAGTTTTTCAGTTAGCTGATAGGATCCACCCAGGCCCAGGTACAGATCATCGTACTTCCTGGAATACCTGAGATAACCCGAATAGTTTTCCAAACCTTCCGTTCTCTGAATCAGTTCCAGTTCATCCTTGTGCTGAAGGGTATAATATATATCCTCAGAGACCGGGGTCATTACTGATGCCTCCAGGTTCAAGCGGTCATTTCTGGTTTTATAATTATAGGAGATAAACCTGGGTTGAACTTTTACAAAGGTATTTTTCAGGTCAATTCCATCACCTGCTATATTTTCAGACTTATAGGTTTGAACTGATATAAGACTTGCACTCAAAGTCAGGGAAGCACTTTCATAAACTCCGCTTATGAGAGATGGATTATAAAAGATCGCACTGGCATCGGAATTCCCACCTACCACAGAGCCGGACATGAGCATGGACATGGTATTAAAATTCCAGGACCAGTAGTGGTCAGACTGGGCGTATACCTGCTGATTTATAGCAAGCAAGAAAAGAGAAATGGCTGTGATTCGAACAGTATTGAAAAGTATGCGGTTTTTCAAGTACATCTGGTATTTCAAGATACTGAAAAATAACCATTTTTATTCCTATTTTTAATAAGGACTAAAAGATGTAAACAGTTCTCTGACTCACCGGTCTGGTTGCCAGAAAAAGATTTGGTCAATCAAAACACTGAAATAATTTTAAATTCACATAAATGGACGGACAGGTAGTAAAATGGGGCATGATAGGCACAGGTGATGTGACCGAGCGCAAAAGTGGTCCGGCCTTTAGCAAGATCCCCGGATCGAAACTGGTAGCCGTGGGTAACCGTACCCTGGCAAAAGCTGAAGATTATGCCAGAAGGCATGGAATTCAAAAAATTCATGCGGACCCCTATGAAGTGATCGCAGATCCCAGCGTGGATGCTGTATACATTGCCACGCCCCCCCAATCGCATCCTGAATTTGCCCTGGCCTGCATTAAAGCAGGCAAGCCTGTATATATTGAAAAGCCCATGGCTCTCAGCTATGAGGATTGCAGGCTAATCAATGAAGCTGCAGAGAAAGCCAATGTCCCTGTTTATGTAGCCTACTACCGCCGATCCCTGGATTATTTCCTGAAGGTCAAAGAGATCCTGGAGGAAGAAAAGCTGGGAAAGATCCTGCATATCTCAATGAGGCAGTATTTCCCATCCAGGAAAGAAGATCTTGACCCTTCAAATCTGCCCTGGAGGGTGATTCCTGAGATATCGGGAGGTGGATATTTCCACGATATGGGCTGTCATGCCCTGGATATTATTTTTTACCTCTTCGGTGATCCGCTTCAGGTGACAGGGCAGGCGATGAACAATGGCGGACTTTACAAAGCTGACGACACTGTGGGGACAGTTATTACCCTGCCTGGACAGGTGCAGTTTACCGGCAGCTGGAGTTTTGTTACCCCCCCGGCTTTTCAGGAGGACCGGGTTGTTGTAAGCGGGGAGAAAGGACAACTGGAATTCTCGGTCTTTAGTTTTGAAGATATTGTCCTGATCATTGAAGGAAAAGAGGAGCACATAAGCATTAAGCCACCGGAACATATTCAGATGCCCATGATCCAAAGCATCGTAAATGAGCTCAACGGTATCGAATCCTGCCCTTCCACAGGAAAAAGCGCAGCAATTTGCAGCCAGGTTATGGACCAGATTTGCCTGTAATTGAGGCATGTTAATAACTAACAAGCCATTGTTAAAACTTACAGGCCCGTTTTCAGGCCCTGCCCTCACCCCTCGTTAGGATAAAATCTTAAAAAGCCCCAACTTTATGTTAGAAAACCCCGAAACGGACAGGGGTTTGGCACTCTTCTTGCATCTTAACAATAAATTAACGCGTTTCACGCATCCTTTTTTGATTTTTTCTGTCTTTAATATAGAGTAATGAGTAATAACACAAATAAATTGAGCACAAATTATACCCTCATATTAGGAGCAGAAGGATTGCTAGGCAAGTCATTGGCCCGCGAAGTGGCCAGGAAAAAGTGCAATTTAATCCTGGTTTCAACCACAAATCTGGATCTTCAGCGCTTTGCCATTGAATTGCAACTGAAAGAGGATGTGCAGGTAGAAGCTTTTAAGCTGGATCTGGCCAAGCAGGAATCGGTACTTTCCTTTACAGAAAGCATCAGGAATCAATATGAGGTCCGTGCTCTTATCAATAATATTACATGTGACTGGTCGGTTGCGCATAATAAGTGTATTTCTGAAATTGCCCAGGAAGACTTCATGAGCAGGTTCAGGGGGGCCGCTTTGGTCACCATGGGATTGCTTAGCCCTATGAAGGAGCTTTCCGCCTCTTTTGTACAACACATCATTCCCTTCCCCTTTAAGAAAGATCAGTTTACTGCGGAGATGCAACACTCAGTGAGTAAAATTTATGCCTTTGCAAAAGAACTTGAAGAAGAATTGAAAGATAGCCCTGTGTCGGCGAGCATGGTTCATCCGGTTCCCATGAAGAGCCTGATGCGGGATTTTGAAGTTTTCGACGGACTGGCCGGCGAGATTAATTTCATGGCCACCCAACTTATCGCGATGAAAGCTGTGAATGGTATGCTCAGGGGCGATCGCCTGATCATTCCCGGGTTCAGGAATAAGCTTCGCTATTTTATGAGTCGTCAGGCCAGCGTTCTGCTACGCACCTCGGAAGAATCCCTTGAATCTTTTCTGGCGCATAGTTCATCGTAACTATTCGTATCTGAGTGACATTCCCGGATTCTGACGACTGGTCCTTATTGCGTGGAAGCTGACTGTAGCAAGTGCAATGATAAAGGCTATTGTTCCTGCCACCACAAAAACCCAGTAAGGGATCTCTATTCTGTAGGCAAAGCTTTCCAACCACTTCCTCATGGCCCACCAGGTGAGCGGCCAGGCAATCAGGTTTGCCAATAATACCCATTTGGTGAAATCCACCGAAAGCAGGCCCATAATATTGGCTGTTGTAGCACCATTGGTTTTCCGGATACCCACCTCCTTTGTACGCCTTTCGGCCATAAAAGAGGCCAGACCAAAGAGTCCAAGGCAGGATATGAAAATGGCGATGGCAGCAAAGATATTGAGCAGTGATTTTGTTTGCTGTTCATTCTGGTACATTTCCGCATAGTGATCGTCTAGTAAACCATAATCGAAGGGGATCTCGCTGATTTCCTCCTCCCACTTCTCCTGCAGGTATTCGATCATTCCCTCATAGTCATTACCAACAATTCTCACACTCAGGTAAGAAGGTCTCTCTTTGATTGATCCCCAGGTGCATCAGGGCATGGGGCCTGACCTCCATATGTTTAGATTCCCAGTGATAATCCTTCACCACACCGATCACCTCGAAGGGTTTGTCCCGATCATTCCACATATAGGTAATATGGCCTATGGGATTTTCCAGCTCAAGCAATTTAACTGCCGTTTCATTCAGTACAATTTTCCCGGTATCGGCAGGAAAATCCTTTGAGAAATACCTTCCCTCAACCATCTCCAGGCCCATGGTCCCGGCAAAGGTTTCATCTGTAATGTTCACATTAAGGCTAAAACTCTTTTCCACCCCCTCAGCACCAAAACCCCAGTTGGTGATCTGATCACCCGGCACATTGGCAGAGGCTGATACCTGGATGATTTCCGGGTTTTTTCGCAATTCATCCATGAAAGATTCCGGATTATCAAGATAGTGGGCATAATTCACCAGGACCACCTGCTCCTTATTGAAACCCAGGGATTCGTTCATCAGCAGATTCATCTGCTTCTGCACCAGAATGGTAGCAGCAATTAAAAAGATGGCCACGGAGAACTGGAAAAGCACCAGGATATTACGGAACCAGCTCCTGGATTGTTTTACTCCCTTATATCCCAGTGAATCAATGGCAGAAAACTGACTCATGTAAAGAGCAGGATAACTCCCGGAAAATAAACCAACGATAAGAGCCAGAGCCAAGCAATCCAGGAATAACCAGGAAATTATCCAGGTAATGCAGACTGATCTCCCTGCCTGTGAAAGTCCTGAAGGGCCCCATGATGGATTCCACAAGACCCATGGCAAGGATCAGGGCGAGTATACTTACGATGATCGCCTCACTGAAAAATTGTCGCTGAAGTCCTTTTCGACTGGCACCATTGGTCTTTCTGATGCCCACCTCTTTGGCCCTAATGGAGGAACTGGCCGTGGTAAGGTTCATAAAATTAATGCAGGCCACGATTAACATGAGGATGGCTACCACGGAAAATATTTTGATGTAGGAGAGATTTCCATTGGGTTCAAACTCTCCGTTCAGATCCGATCCAAGATGAATCTCGCGGATATGCTGCAGGTACAACTCCCAGAAATTCTCCGTATCAGAGAATTCACCGTATTCACCGCCAAACATATACTTATTAACGAAAGCGGGAAGCTTAGCCTCCAGTTCAGCTTCCGGAAATCCGGGCTCCAGCCTCATATAGGTTTCAAAGTTGTTGGCAAACCACTCAGGATTGTTATACAGACCCTCCCATGAAAGGAGGGAAATCAGCATCGAGAAATGAAAATGCGATTGTTCAGGGATGTCCTCATAAACCCCGATTACCGTTAAGGCGATAGTATCCCTGATCATAAGAACCTCTCCAAGCGCAGACTTATCCCCAAAATACTTTGAGGCCGTAGACTGGTCCAAAAGCACCTGGCCGGGTTCATTAAGTGCCTTTTCGGGGTATCCCTCAATAAAATCAAGAGTGAAAATATCCGTAAAGGATGAGTCCACCATAGCTGCCTTGGATTCATTGTAGAAAAGGTCACCAATCCGAATGGTCTGTTCCCAGTCCGCGATTCGGGTAACAGCCTTCACTTCCGGAAACTCATCGTATAGTGCAGCAGGCATAGGGGCAGGCGTCCAGGTTTGCCGGATCACTGTATTGCCGATTTTTGCATCTACTGCCACCCGGTAAATATCATCGAAGTGCACATTGTGGCGATCGTAATTGAGCTCGTGATTCACGTACAACATGATCAAAACGAAACATGCGATTCCTATGGCCAGACCAGCGATATTCAGGATGGAAATCAGGAGATGTTTCCGGATGTGACGAAAAGTAACTTTGAAATAATGCTTTACCATGGGGATGAGTTTTGACCTTATTTTGCAAGAGTTATGCCATCAAATGTATCTGTCTGTTTTAGTGCTTATTGCAAATTTTTAAGTGCGCTGATTTCTCATCTCATATATTGCTCGTTTTCGAGGCATTGCGCTGTTCGTTTTTGATGCAGTTTGTCTGGGAGGACATTATTCCATACATTCACAGCATAATTGAGCATATGAAGCCGGATAAAATACTGATCATTGATGATGATCCCGATGTGCTGCTCTCGGCACGCATGTTGCTTGGAGCAGCTGGAATTTGATGTGTCCATGCTTTCTGATCCTGAAAAGATCCTGCCCAGGATAGAAAAAGAATCCTTTGATGTGATCCTCCTGGATATGAACTTTCGCAGGGGACAAACCGAGGGAACCGAGGGGATCTGCCTGGCTGGAAAAGATTAAAAAAGCGGATCAGGAAGTTGTGGTCATCCTGATGACCGCCTTTGGAGATGTGGACCTGGCGGTAAAGGGAATCAAAGCCGGTGCCTTTGATTTCATCCTGAAACCCTGGCAAAATGCCAAATTGCATGCCAGCATTCTGTCGGCCCTGAAGCTGAAGGAAAGCCGCCAGGAAAAAGAGAAATATCGCAATGTGGCTGCCACCCTGGGTAGTGACGATGACCTGCCCTTTACTCAAATTCTGGGGGAATCGGCCAATATGCAAAAGCTTAAGGAAAGCATCCGGATTATTGCACCCACCGATGCCTCTGTACTCATCCTGGGTGAAAACGGGACCGGCAAGGAGATGGTGGCCCGGGCCATTCACCGTCATTCTCTCCGAAAAATGAAACTTTCATGGGCGTGGATATGGGGGCCATTCCCGAAACCCTTTTTGAATCGGAGCTTTTCGGACATAAAAAAGGAGCCTTCACCGGGGCCATGGAGGATAAACCCGGACGCTTTGAAATGGCCGAGAAAGGGAGCCTCTTCCTGGATGAAATTGGCAACCTGCCCCTTACTATGCAAACCAAATTGCTGATGGTGCTGGAACAGCGAATGATCCAGCGAATTGGTTCCGGGCAAGCTTTTCCCATCGATATCAGGGTCATTTCGGCTACCAATCAGCCCATACAGCAGATGATTGAATCGGGCAGATTTCCGGCAGGACCTGCTTTATCGCCTGAATACCATCGAACTGCTTATCCCCCCACTCAGGGAAAGGGCTGAGGACATTCCTTTACTGGCAAAGCACTTTTTGACGGAAAGCTCCCGAAAATACGGACGACCCAGTCTGGAATTCAGCAAAAAGGGGCTTAAGCAATTGCAACAATACAACTGGCCCGGCAATGTGAGAGAACTACAAAACACCATCCAGCGGGCAGTCATCATGAGCGAGGACAAACAGCTCAGATTCGACCAGCTGGGAGCAAGCTCAGCCCCTGGCAGCAAAACAGGCTACCCTGAATATTGAGGATAACGAAAAACAACTGATCTCGAAAGCACTTTTAAGCAATCGGGGAAACGTCACCCAGGCAGCATCCGATCTGGGCATCGACCGGAATGCGCTTTACAGGCGAATGAAAAAATATGGCATTTAAGGGCAATATAATCCGAATCTCGCTCCGGCTGATATTGATCTTTGCAGCCATGCTCGTCCTTGCACTGATGATTGGACAGGAAGCAAGAATGTTCAGCGTTCTGGCGGTCCTGCTCATGCTGCTTGTTCTTATTGCTGAACTTTTCCACAAAATCATGCGCAGCAACCGGATCATAGAATCCCTCCTGGAATCCATTCGCTCGGAAGATTACAACAGGAGGATCCTGGAAAGGGCAAGGGGGCTTGGATACGATACCCTGGCCGATTCGGCCCAGACCATTATCTCTGCAATTTCCTCGGCAAAGATTGAAAAGGAGACCCAGTACCAATACCTTCAGACCATACTGAAGCTGATCCACACGGCCGTACTTACCCTGGATGAGGAAGGCGAACCGGAACTGATTAATCCGCTGGCCCTGAACATCCTGGGAATATACAATTCAAGAAAACCTTCGTGGAGTGCCATTCAAAAAGCATCTCCACGTTTTGCCGATACCCTTACGTCCATGGGGGAGTCTGGCCGAAAAATGCTACAGCTCTCTGATACACCCACAGGAAAGCAACTCTTAATCTTACTCAACACCGTAAAAGTTGGGTGACTCACGCGTAAAGATTATCACCTTCCAGGATATTGAGCCCGAGATTGAACAAAAGGAGATGGAATCCTGGCAAACCATAAGCCGGATCATGGCCCATGAGATCATGAACAGCCTTACTCCACTGTCCTCCCTTACCGAAACCGGGATTATGCTGCTCGAAAAGGAAGGCAAAGCAAAAAAGCTTGAGGATCTGACTCAACAAACCATCGACAACCTGTATACCGCCTTAAAAACCATCTCGGGACGGAACGAAGCACTCACAAGCTTTATTGGATCTTATCGCCAGTTTTACCGTCTCCCGGAACCTGATAAAAAAGAGATCCAGGTGTCTGCTTTACTTGAGGAAGTAAGCGAACTTTACCGGTTCCGATGCAGCGAAATGGGGATCTCCTGCTCCATTCAAAAGGGGCCTGAAAAACTGAGCATCCTGGCAGACGAAACCCAGTTAAAGCAGGTGCTGATCAACCTGATTAAAAATGCCCTTGAAGCCCTTGAGCAAAAAAGCGAGCCCAGGCTGGGGATCTCTGTAAAACGCGTTCTGAATCATGTTTTAGTGGAAGTCTCCGACAATGGGTCCGGCATTCCACCAGAAATCCTTGAAAAGATCTTTGTACCCTTCTACTCCACCAAGGCGGAAGGCTCGGGCATTGGATTAAGCCTTTCCCGGCAAATCATCAGGAACCATGGGGGTCAGATTTCGGTAGAATCAAGGGAGGGAAGGGAACCACATTCAAGATTTTACTGCCCGTGTAGTAAACCAGGAAACTCTTTTAGCCACAGATTACAATCCTCAATACTTTCAAACAGATATTTTTCAGGAATGATCTCCGGTACCAGCCTGGTTTTCCGAAACAGCGATAAAGGCTGTGACTGAGTCATGGTCAGCACCACAATAATACCCGCTTTATCCATCTCTTTCACAACCTGTTCAAATGCATACAGTCCTGACTGGTCCATGTAGGGCACCTTTTTCATTCTGAAAATAATTATTTTGGCATCCTTAGGTATTTTATTGATTCTTTCCAGCATTTTTGATGCGACACCAAAGAACATGGGGCCATCAAATCTTTTAATGTAGACTCTCTCCCATTGATTCATCGCAAGGTTTGACTCATCATCCCATGGAATCTCCCTGTCGTACTTATCAACTTTATTCAAAGAGGTGTTCCCTTCCACCATGATGCTTGCCTTTCGCATAAATACAAGAGAGGCTAAAACCATACCAATACCCACTGCTTGTAAGAGATCAACAAAAACGGTCAGAAGAATAACCAGTACAAGAATAAAGGCGTCCGATCGGGGTATTTTGAAAATATTCTTCAATCCTTTCAAATCCAGGATACTTATCCCAACAGTAATCAAAACACCAGCCAGGGCGGAGATGGGTATATAGGCTACATATTTACCCAGGCCCAGCAATATCATCATCAGAAACAGTGCATGAATCACCCCCGATAGTTGTGTTTTCCCTCCTGATTTGATATTTACAACTGTTCTCATAGTGGCTCCTGCTCCAGGAATCCCTCCCAACAGGGAAGAAACCATATTTCCAATTCCCTGACCTATCAACTCCTTATTACTGTTGTGTTTTGTACGGGTCATGTTATCTGCCACCACTGAAGTCAGGAGGGAGTCTATGGCCCCTAAACCGGCAAGAGCAATGGCAGGAATAATGACAAAGGACAGATCTGAGAGCCCCAGCGTTGATAGTGCCGATATTTTCAAAGAAGGGAGTCCGGCCGGGATCTCACCGATTAAAGGCACCTCAATTCCGGCAAGATAGGCAGTAGCTGAAGCTTAGAAGGAGCGCAACCAGGGCACCTGGGATTGCTTTGGTAATTCTGGGGAAGAGATAAATGATGATGATTGTACCCGATGTAAATAGGATCGACATCAGATTATAATGTCCTATGGCATTGGGGAGCTCCCTGAAAACTTCCGGAATTTTTGATGGAGATGCCAGTCCCAGGGCTGGAAAAAATTGAAAGACAATGATGATCAATCCAATACCGGACATGAACCCCGATAAAACCGGATAGGGGATATACTTTACATACTCCCCTATTTTCAAGAGGCCAAATATAATCTGAAACAATCCAGCCAGTAAAAAGGCCAGAACTATAACTCCCCAGGCATTGTCAATCCCTTCAAAATGGGCGATGGCACCGGCAATAAAAGCTGCGGAGACGACAGTCATCGGACCGGTTGGCCCGCTTATCTGAGATTTTGTACCGCCCAGGATAGCGGAAAAGAAACCGAGGGCAATTGCGCCATACAGACCAGCGATTGCTCCTAATCCTGATTGCACACCAAAGGCCAGGGCCAAAGGCAGTGCGACAATACCGGCGGTTACACCACCAAAGATATCACCTTTTAAGGTCTTCAAATTCATCACTGTATTAATATAGATCTTGAAATATTTTTGCCGGAATTGAAAGAAATTACCGGCAGGATGGAATTTTTGAAATCAAAGACCAAAGGTCATCAAAAATAATTTAATGCCACCATTTTTTTCGCATAGGATAAAAGTATACATCCGTGAATAAAAGGAGCTGTTCTCTTGAATTGAACTTACTGGCTTATTAATTCATTTCTCCAGAGATCCAGGTGGTAGGTAGGGCCATCGGCATTCCAGATCTTTGTTACAATATCCAGATCTCCGTCTCCATCCATATCCCCGATCTGGGCATCATGCCAGCCCGGATTATCCACATGAATCACCCGGGGATCGAACTGAGGTTTTTTTCCTCCATCGCTGTACCAGATCACACCCCTCTCTTTCAGTCCCCTGGGTTTCATGGCCACCTTCCCTTCACCCTCCATATAGGTATCCGGGTCTTCCTGTTCTCCTGCAAAGATGTCCAGACTGCCATCCTGGTTAAAGTCAGCCACACACAGGGAATGAAAGGATCCTGTTCCTTCCACATCGCCTTTTGCAGTGGGTGGATCCACAAGCTGATGAGCTTCCCATTTCTTTCCCTTGCCCTTGTTTTTCACCCAGAAAACCTGGGAGCCACCCGTATCACAATGACTGTATACAATATCATTCTTCCCATCTCCATCCATGTCAACAACCCAGGACCTTATACTTCGTCCATAGGAAGCCCTGGGCACGGGCTTAAAGGGCCAGCCATGGGCTATCCACTCACCCGAAAGGTTTCCCGGATTTTCAAACCAGATACCCGGGATGATCACATCAATGTGCCTGTCCTTGTTTATATATCCAAAACCACGGGGTGCTGTCCCGCCATGATCCCTGTGCCCCTTAGAGATCACAATTTCACGGAGGCTGTCAGATGTATTATACCAGGCAATTTTGCTTCCATCATAAATCAGCAGATCGTCCACTCCATTCCCATCAATATCAACGGTCGATTCGTCATGCCCTCCCTGCATCAATAGGTCATGGGCTCCCAGGGCGTGTCGGGCTCCGAGGCAAGATTACCGGGATTCCGGAACCAAACCCCACTGTACATCACATCCATCCATCCATCCTGATCCAGATCAATGGCCGTAATTCCCAGGGTATTTTCAAGCCCTTCAGCGCTGCCCATGATATGCCGTATCCAAACTGAATCATTTTTCCGCTCATACCAGTAGGCCAAAAGTGTATTTCGCCTGGAGACAGCCACATCCAAATCCCCGTCCTTATCAAAGTCCGTGAAGGCAATCCCCCCGGTTCCCCAGGAATCTCCCGGCATGAGCGGATCGATGTAAAAGTGAGTCCAGTCAGGATAGCTGCTTTCCTGTGCAAGCAGCACTCCGGGAAGCTGCATGGCCAGGCTAAGGAGCAAAATCCCCTTTAAACGAAATAAGTGCTTGATTCTCATAGATGCAATATACTCATTATTTTGGCAACTTTACTTGTCATATTTTCATTAATTTGTTAAGTTTGATAGCAAATATCAAAACCATGACCTGGATAACTAGGTATTACGAACAAGATTTTGGGCATATGGTCCAAAAGGAAAGGTGCTTGCCATTTATGGATCCAGGCAGGTTGGAAAAACCAGCCTGATCAACCGAATGGTTCAGGATAGTGCAAGCACCTTCAGGGGAGATGGCAATGACCTGGATTTGCAGGAGGTTCTGAGCTCACAAAGACTCTCTACCCTGAAATCTGCATTTGGGGGATATGATCTTCTTTTCATTGATGAAGCACAGAAGGTTCCTGGCATCGGGAACGCTTTGAAGTTACTGATTGATCATGATCCCGGATTGACAATTATTGTGAGTGGCTCATCCTCTTTTGACTTATCCAATAAACTGGGAGAACCACTTACAGGAAGACAAAATGTATTTACTTTATTTCCCGTTTCCGTATTGGAACTGACTGCCAATATGGGCCAGATGAAGGTACTCCAACTCCTGGAGGACATGCTGGTTTATGGAAGTTATCCTGAAACCATGATTGCAGCAAATAATGAGCGGAGGATCACCTACCTGACTAATTTGAAAAACTCCTTCCTGCTGAAAGATATTCTCGAACTCGAAAATGTAAGGAATGCTTCAAAACTAATTGACTTATTAAGACTGCTTGCCTACCAGATAGGAAATGAGGTCTCCTTAAATGAACTTAGCAATCAGCTGGGCATCGCCAAGCAGACCGTTGAAAGATACCTTGATCTGCTTGAAAAAGTATTTATTATTAAAAAGGTTCAGGGTTTCTCACGTAATCTCAGAAAAGAGGTCACTAAAACACACAGGTACTATTTCTGGGACAACGGGATCAGAAATTCCATCATCAATAATTACAATGCAAGCAGACTCAGAAATGACACAGGCCAGCTCTGGGAGAATTTCCTGTTTATGGAACGCCTTAAATCAAGGGAATATTTAAGAATCCAGGCGAACAACTTTTTCTGGAGAACTTATGACCAAAAAGAGATTGACCTGGTTGAAGAAAGAGAGGGCCGGCTGTTCGGCTACGAATTTAAGTTAAAAGCAAAAAAACAAAGCCCTCCCAGGCTTTGGACGGAAACCTATCAGGATGCCGGATTCCAGGTTATTGACAAAGAGAATTTTTTTGAATTTCTACTCCCCAAAAAAATTAGAATTCAAGACTAACACCGAGCTGGACATTGATGGGATTTCCGGGTGTAAAATGAATTTCGGAGACGGGAGCCTGCTCATTGAAAAGTCTCGATTCGGTGTCAAACTGGGCCTCATTCCACTCCGTATTCAGTATGTTCTCAAGCTGGGCAAAGATCCTGAAACCCTTAATCCGGTATGCCATGATTACATTCCCAATGAAATATCCCAGGGCCACTACGCTGTTATCTTCATTGGCAGGTCTGTCTCCCACATAGCGGTACCTCAAGGCTCCCTCTATTCCAGAGGGATGCTGGAAATTGATTCCTCCCTGTGAAGTCACCCGGGGAGCAAGGCCAATGTAATTCGCTCCATCGGGTTCATTCACATACCGGCCATTGGACAGGTTCAGATCCACATCGGCCCACATCCACTTTGCCAGCTGCAACCTGAGTTCGGCATCAATCCCCAGCCTGCGGGTCTCTCCGCTGGGCTCAGTTGTGCCTTCATCACCCACAAAGACCAGCTCCTCCTCCAGGTGAAGATACCATCCTGAAAAAGAGGCCAGGAAGCGGCTGCCACCACCAAGTCTGATCCCCAGCTCAGCGCCGCTGGCCCTGGGCAGGGTTTTTAATCCGCTGCTCTGGGCATAGATCACATCGCGGGCATCATTGGAATGAAAACCTGTCCCCCCATTAAGAAAAATATCCAGGGCCCGGACCGGACTCAGCACAAGGCTCAGGTTCGGGCTCAGTATGGCTGCCTGTTCATAGCCTGAACCATGAGGCAGCCCGTCATCGGCCACAAGAGCAGGGTCCAGATTGTCGGTCACATCAAATACAAAATAGTCACCCCTCAGGCCAAGCTGCATCCTGAAAAAGCGACTGAAGGTAAGTGACTCTTCCACCCAGAAAGCCATATTAGTTTCCACCACCGAATGATCCGTACGGGGGGTCATACGCAGGCGGTCGGGACTATGCCAAAGGCTCAGATCAATATGATCCCCCCTGTAAGTACCCCCCACCTTTGTATAGGCTTTTACCTTCCCAAAAGATTTATAATAGCTGTAACGGGCATTAATCCCCATAATCTGCCGGTGGTCGTTTTGCTCAATCATGTCCCCGTTAATGGAATCATTCAGCCAGAAGGTGAAGTTGGAATAGAGCCTGAAATCATAAGAGCTGGCAAAGGCCTGTATCTGGAAATCATGCTCGTATCCCTCCATGAAATGATAGTCCACTGAAATATTGTAGCGGCCGGTGTTCCCGCCTTCAAGCGGATCGATGGCACCCCAGCGGGTGATCTGTCCATTATCCACCGCCCTCTGGGGGATCTGGCCTGATGCATTCCAGGCAGATGTAAAGGCGCCCATGGAAAGGCCAAGTTCACTATTTGGGCTGATATGGGTATGAAATTTACCGAAGATATTTGCCCTGTTAAATCCCTGCGGACTTTCGACCGCGCCGTCGGAATGGAAATACTGCCCGGCAATGTAGGCGCTCTGGTGCGTTCCTCCGGTGGGTATTTTCAGCACGGTGGTGGCCTTGGCCGTAGAAAACATCCCTCCTTCCAGCTTCACCAGGTTGTGATCCGGATGGTCGGTGGTCGTCATGCTTACGGACCCGGCAGTTCCGAAATTTCCAAACCTGCTGAAATAGGGACCCTTAAATACCTCAAGTCCGTCAATGATTTCCGGAATAATAAAATGCAAATCGGCATAACCCTGTCCGTGTCCGTGTGTAACCATATTTACAGGAAGTCCATCCACATACACCCCCACATCTGTACCATGGTCAGCATCAAAACCACGCATGTAAATCTGTTCGGCCTTGCCACCGCCTGCATGCTGGGCGATAATCAGGCCCGGCACCATCTGCAGCATATCCTGGGCCGAGCGTACAGGTCTTACCTTTAAATCAAAATCACGAATTGCCTTTGAAGAGGCTGCAGAAAACGGACGCCTTGCCTCAACTGTTACCGAGGAAAGATCAATGCTTCCCGGAGTCATCTCAATATCCAGGCTCAGGGTTTTATCCGCTTCAAAGACCAGCTTCATCTCCACCGTCTCATATCCCATGAAGGAAAAGACAAATACCTGCTCTCCGGATGGTATATCTCCGAGAAAGTACTCTCCGTGAAGACCTGTTATGGTACCATGACCACTGCTTTGATGGACAATATTGACTCCCTGCAGGCCCCCTTCTGAATCCGAGGAAGTGACTACTCCTTTTATGGAAGCAGTTTGACTATAGGAGAAGATTGGAATCCAGAGCAGTACGAGCAGGCTTAAGATATTCTTTGCCATTTTTTAGTTGTTGGGGTGTTACTAAATTATACTTTCATGCCACTACTATCAAATATATTACTTTTTTCTTACTTTTAAAATCCACTAAGCCCCTGCTTTATGGCATATTTCAGACCTATATTCGGGATTTCAGCTGCCCTTAGCCTTGCATTGCTGCTTTCCTGCTCAAGCACAACAAAAAGGAACCTGCAAGAAATGATTGAAATTAAACACAACTGGACTTTCAGCGAAAAGGGAAAGGACCAATGGTTGGAGGCTGCTGTTCCCGGTTGTGTGCACACCGACCTGATCCAAAACGGACAGATTGAAGACCCTTTTTACCGGCTTAATGAACATGATGTTCAGTGGATCGACAAAAAGGATTGGGTTTATAAAACCCTTGTGGAGGTGCCCGCCAGCCTTATGGAAAAGGAGCAGATCGTGCTGCACTTCCAGGGTCTCGATACCCATGCCGACGTAAGCCTGAATGGCCAGGTGATCCTTAAAGCCGACAATATGTTCAGGGAGTGGGAGGTGGATGTGAAGGGCATCATCCGGGAAGGCTCCAACGAATTGAAAATCCTTTTTCACTCACCCATCAAAACCGGCATAGAAAAATATGACAACTATCCTCACAGGCTGGAAACTTCGGATAATGACCTGGCAAAGATCGGTCAGGTTCCGGGTGAGAAGGCTGTGGGACCACACCTTCGTAAAGCTCCCTATCATTTTGGATGGGATTGGGGGCCAAGACTGGTGACCAGTGGTATCTGGAAACCCATCATGCTAAAGGGATGGAACGGTGCAAGGATCGCTGATCTGAGGATCGTTCAGAACAGCCTTTCTGACGAGAAAGCCACACTTACTGCTTATTTTGAGATCGAAGCAGAAGAAGCAGGATCGGCCACCCTTTCCATTGATGTAAGGCAGTCAAGCCAGGCCACGAAAGAGCTTGAGATCCGGGCAGGCACCCATATATATGCTGTGGATTTTGAAATTGAAAAACCCAGGCGATGGTGGACCAACGGATTGGGTGAAGCCTATCTGTACAATGTATCAGGCAGCCTGAAAACAGATGAGGGGGTGCAGAAGCTTGCTCATAACATTGGTTTGCGTACCCTGGAGCTAATCAGGGATAAGGATGAGAAGGGCACCTCATTTTACTTCAAGCTAAACGGGCATCCTGTATTTATGAAAGGAGCCAACTACATCCCCAGTGATGCCTTTCTTGAGCGGGTGAGTCCGGAGAAATATGAAAAGATCATCCTCACCGCCAAAGAAAGCAATTTTAACATGCTTCGCGTATGGGGAGGAGGAGTCTACGAGAAAGATATTTTCTATGATCTGTGCGATAAACATGGGATACTGGTGTGGCAGGACTTTATGTTTGCCTGCAACATGTATCCGGGCCATCCCGAATTTCTGGAGAGCGTCGAAAAGGAGGCCACTGACAACATCAAACGGCTGAGAAATCATCCATCCATAGCCATGTGGTGCGGGAACAATGAAGTGCTGGTCGCATGGTGGCGATGGGGCTGGAAAGAGAAGGCGGAAGAAGAAAATAAAGCAGGGGCCGAGGCTCAGTGGCAGGCTTATAAGGATATATTTCTGGATGTGCTGCCAGCTGCCGTTGCCGAATATGACCCTGATCGATATTACTGGGCATCAAGTCCGCAGTCAGGTGATACCATCCCTGAGGATCTGGCCAATGGAGACAGCCACTACTGGGGAGTCTGGTGGGGCAAGGAGCCCTTCGAAAACTATCATACCTACCTGGCCCGCTTTATGTCAGAATATGGCTTTCAGTCTTTCCCCGAAATGAAGACCGTTGAAGCCTATGCCGAAGAAAGCGACTTTGATATTTACTCTGAGGTGATGCAATCCCACCAGCGCTCCTCCATTGGGAATGTTACCATTGAGACTTACATGCTCAGGGATTACAGGAAACCCGCTGACTTTGAATCCTATCTCTACCTGAGTCATGTGCTCCAGGCAGAGGGCGTGAAAAAGGCCATGGAGGGGCACCGCATTGCCATGCCCTATACTATGGGTAGCCTCTACTGGCAGATCAACGACTGCTGGCCGGTGGCATCATGGTCAAGCACCGACTACTTTGTGAGATGGAAAGCCCTGCAATATTATTCAAAAAAGGCCTTTGCAGAAGTACTTGTTGCTCCACGAAACGAGGATGGCATCCTGAAAGTGCATGTGGTATCCGACAGGCTTACTCCCTTCAAGGCCACCCTCTCCCTTAAACTGCTGAATTTATCGGGTGAAAGTGTTTGGAGCGAGGAGCAGAACATTGAGATAGCTGCCAATACCAGTGAACCCCAATTTGAGATTGCAGTGAAAGAGCTGCTGGGTGGCCTCAGGGCTAATGAGGTACTCCTTGATGTAAGATTGCTTGAAAAGGGTAAGGAAATTTCATCCAACCCTTTCTACTTCGCCCCCATCAAGGAGATCAATCTGCCCAAGCCTGGTGTCAGATTCCATGCCACTAAAACGGAGAACGGTTTTATGCTGGAACTGAGCACCGATGTCCTGGCCAAGAATGTATATCTGTCCATGGATGGGGAGGGCTTCTTTTCAGACAACTATTTCGATCTCCTGCCCGGCGAAAGTAAGCGGGTTCATCTCAATACAGAGCTCAAGTCCGGCATCGACCAGGAAATCCGGGTGAGGACCATCAGGGATACTTATTGATCAGAATCGAAGCTAATTATCAATGATCTGCCTGAATTTTGTTGAGTCCAGCAGGACAGGTTCATATTCCACACCGTTGACCCTCAGTACGCCCACAAAGGCGCGCAGGTGGTTTCCTGAAGCCCGAAGCAGATTGGAATAAACCCGGATGACTTCCTCATGGCTGGCATTTTCATCAAGCTCGGTTTGAATGTCAATTATATCCACCTCTTCTATAAGGGCACCTACCCTTAAAGCCTCCTCCTTGCTTTCACTACCCCGCTCGATGAGTTCATCATATAGCTCCTGCAATTCCACATTCTGAAATACTCCCGGAGGATTATCCCCAACCGGATCCACCAGTCCCAGCGTGTCAATTAAATACAGCATGGCATCCATATGGGCCTGCTCGCTCTTGCTGATATTCAAAAAGGGTCTGAGTGGATATAACTCATAAAGATAGAGGTAAACATCGCGGGCCAGTTTTTCTTCTTCCCGCATAAAAAGGATGCCGCTGCTTTCCGCATCAGACAAGCTGCTTATAAGTTCGGTGTCTTCAACTGATCCGATTGACTCGGTACACTGGGTAAGGGGAAGGGCAATGGCCAATATGGCTATGCCCAGGACTGTGATTCTGAAAAAGTCTGTTTTCATGATGTCGTATTTAAATATCTATATATATAGATACAAATTACGGACATTGGCCGCAGGTGGCTGTAATGAAATCCGGGGAAAATGTAATGAAATCGGAACTCAGTAAAGCTGATTCGCCCATAATAAGGCTTTATCATAGAAATACTTGTGCCTGATCATTTGTGATATGGCCTTAATTTCTTCAATAAGCTCTTTCGCTTCTTCGATCTTATTTTCAAAGACCAGGAATTCAAGCCGAATCAGGTAGGATCGCAATCGGACATAATACTTATTGTTCACCGGTATATTTTGCAGCTTCACTTTTTTATAAAGTGCAAGGGCTTTCTCTGTTTCTCCACTGTTTAGAAGTGCCCGGGCTAAAATTAACAGAAAGAGCTGGTGGCGCCAGGTAATATTTTTGGAATCGAGGCGATAATTCCGGATCGTAAGATTTGAAAGTTTGATAATCTCCTTAAAACAAGATCCATAATTGAAGGCGTAAATAAGGATGTACTCAAACATTGGAATGCCCGTTTCAGCCTGTGCTCCCTTTTTGAGGTACATTGCTGATTTAAGAAAAACTTCCCTGATCAGATTTTGATCAATTTTGCTTTCGAATGCAGATTGATACATTAGCCGGGCAGTATAATAATAAGCGGCCAGGGCCGGTTTTATGTATTCTGGAAGTTCAAATTTTTGAAAAAAATCATACTCATTTTTACATGCAGTATTCTCACTTGCAAGAAAATACTGCAAAAACTTCAGGAAATGCCCATAGATTCTTGCCTCATCGCTATGCTTATTCTCCAGGTAAAAATTTATACTATCGCCAGAATGAAGCACCAGGCTATCCATGTCGAAGAAGCTTTCAAAATAAAGCAGCTGCCCGAGTTTTGATTGCGCATACAAAGGGATTAAAAATGCCCTTGCTTCATCATTTTTTCTCAATTCTACACCTATGGTTGATATAATTTCCTGATACATAAATTGCTCATCAGGTGGCTCAGAACCCGATTCCATACCTTCGAAAAGCGTAAATATATCGCCTAAAATATCAAATCTACCTTCCTTAAATGACATCTTAATAAGACACTTAAGCACGTTGGTCTGTAATGAAGGATTAAGCTCATAGAACTTATATATCTTCCTGAGTAAATCCAGATCAAAACCGTTTTCGTCAATCCATTTATTCGCCAAAAAAAACTCCAGTAAAATATCGTTGGAAAATTTTACATGGGTCTTTACCGAGAGATAACTACCCCTGATATTAAACTCGTAAAGAACATTATTAAAAATCAACTCTTTATAGACAATTTCAAAATTGGTCCCTGTGGGCAGATCTGCCTTGTTGACCGCTGAACTCAGTTTTGCATAGTTGGAGTGTTTTAAAAAGGCTGTGATAAGTTTTGATTTTTCTTCCAAATAGGGTTCAACTAATATTCGCTGGGATACAAAGTAGTCCAGAAGATCCAGGTCAGTGTGACTCCCCTGCGGATTTAGATTGGCGCTGAACAACTGCAGCATATAGGGCTTATTAAATACTTCTCCCATATCGGGATAATGGAACCTGAACTGTTCAACCCACTTTGCAGAATGCCTTTTGTTCAGGAAATACATAATTTCATTCTTGCTGAGCAGGGGAACATTGATACTATCCATGCCCGAAGCTCCGATCTGCACCCCAAACCACTTCGATTTCAAATTTGCATCTTTCTGAAGCAGGTTCGAGATACTTTCCCAGTTATCGGGCCTGCAGGTTATAAGTAATTTAAACCATGAAACATCTTCATAGGCAGAAAGAATATCCATGAGGTTTTTTATAAATTGATTAAGCCTGTATTCCTGATGATAAACCTGATAAAGGCTCTCGATGATCAATACAAACCTTCCCTTCACCTGATCCGGATGCTTCCGGAAATAAACACTGAAGCTTTTCCGCTGCTGAAAATCAACAATATTCTTTACACGGATCACCTCAAGGTCAAGATCGATCAGATTGACGAGGATGCTACCATCCACAAGACAAACAATATCATTGGGATACCTGGCATTTGACCCGGTAAAAAAAACCTCCACCAGCTGCGTCACTATGGCCGATTTACCATATCCTTCGGGTGCAATAAAAGCAGTGGCACTTTGGGGAGAATTCAGGAAGGCATCAAACTTATTGACAGCAAATTCTCTCAGCGGAAAATCTAAAAACTGATCTCCCAGTTTTGCTCTTAACGAGCTTAAACTCCGCCCGGTAAGGGTTTGAACCCGGTTTTTAAGCAAGCTCCAGTGATCCAGGTCTAAAAATTCCGGGCTGCTTTTTTCCTTACTGCTTTTTAATTCTTCCCAATCCCGGTAATCCAAATAGACAGCCAGAGAGTCAAGCGTGTACTTTGAAGGATTGTATTGGGATCTCACGATTCCGAATAAGCGTTTCAGGGTTGTAACACTAATCTGTCGCTTTGTTTTTTGGCAGATGGAAAGGGATAAAATTTGACAATCTTTCGCATAGATGATCTCCAGCTTGTGCGCTTTAAGAAGCTCATCTTTAAGAATTGACCGGATGTTATCTCTTTCACCCATCACTGCACTTTTCACCTCATTGTCCCATTCCTGAATCTTTCATTTTGCCCTTATAAATTACAATTAATCTCCCAAAAAACCTCGCTTCCAATTCGTTCACCTGCTTTGCTTTTTTCCTTCCTTTTCTTACTGAACAAAATGAACATGGAATGCACAAGAAAACAGGAGCTTGATAAGCCAAAATCATTGACCTTTGTATCCCTGTTAGTTAACTAAAAAAAGCCTCATGGAAAGCAAAAAACAATTAAAACAAAATGATCGGGGTTCCCCGGGAAGCAGCTTCCACATAGCTCGTTATTATTCGAATTCTTTCATCTTGGAAACTACTCCAGCTAAGAAAACGAGGAGCAGTAAAAATTTATCTTTTGTGGTAGAATGGCAAATGTTTAATCCATCAACGGAAATTTCTTCAACACATTAATGAAGGTGCTCATGTTTGGGTGGGAATTCCCGCCCTATATTTCAGGTGGTCTGGGTACAGCATGCTATGGAATGACCAAAGGACTTTCCTGCATTGAAGGAATGGAAATCCTTTTTGTTGTACCCAAAGCCCATGGCAAGAAATATACAAAGGGATTAGAGTTAATCGCTGCCGAAGATATTGTGATTAAAAAGCAAAAGGATTTGCCGGTGAGCCTCAAAAAGGCCCTGGGATATATAGAGGTCGAATCAAAGCTTATCCCATACATTGATCCCTAAGCCTTTCAAAAACGAACCAGTATTTCAGAAGACAGTTCTATGACGAAAATAATGACCGGTTCTAAGGGAAAGCTCAGTTTTACCGGTCAGTATGGTGCCGATCTGTTTACCGAAATCTCAAAATATGCGCTTACAGCAGATTCCATTGCAAGCGATTTTGAGTTTGATATTATCCACGCCCACGATTGGCTTACCTTTCCGGCAGGGATTGCGGCAAAAGAAGCTTCAGGAAAACCCCTGGTCATTCATGTTCATGCAACAGATTTTGACCGAGGCGGAGGAAATGCAAATCCAAATGTTTACAGGATTGAAAAGAGTGGAATGGAAGCTGCCGATAAAATTATTACGGTTAGTGAGCTGACCAGGAATATTGTGATTCATAAATATGGCATAAATCCCGAAAAAACAGTAACGGTATACAATGCGGTTGAACCCCTGCAAGAAAAAAAAGTGTTTCTGCACAAAAAAGGCAACAAAGAAAAGATAGTCACATTTTTAGGTAGAATCACCCTGCAAAAAGGACCGGGTTATTTTGTGGAAGCCGCAAGCCTGGTACTGAAAAAAATGGACAATGTCAGATTTGTGATGGCAGGAAGTGGTGATTTGATGGATAAGATGGTAAGCAGGGTGACGCAACTGGGGATCAGCGATAAATTTCATTTCACAGGCTTTCTCAGGGGAGACGAGGTTTTTGAACTCCTTCACTTAAGTGATGTCTATGTGATGCCTTCGGTTTCCGAACCATTCGGAATCTCGCCGCTCGAAGCAATGCAGTCCAATGTGCCTGTTATCGTTTCGCGCCAGTCGGGGGTATCGGAGCTGCTGAAACATGCGATGAAAGTTGACTTCTGGGATACAGAAGCAATGGCGGATGCAATTCATGGCATCCTGACTTATCCGGCTTTGTCAGGAATGCTGCTAAAACACGGGAAAACAGAGGCAGACAGTTTAAGATGGGAGGACGCTGCCATGCACATTTTCTCGATATACAAAAACATTATTGCAGCTTAAGAATCTGGCAGACCATTCATGAACAGGAACTCAGTAAAGCTGATCGAGGGGCCTTTTGGAAGAGCGGTCGCTTTCCTTATATTCACTTACGGTCATCCCGGTGGTGTGCTTAAACTGGTTGGAAAGGTATTGCACACTGCTGTAATCCATCATGAAGGCAATCTCGCTCAGGGTAAGCTCCTCCTGGTCGATGAGTTCCTTGATCCGCTCAATCTTGTTCAGTATGATGAATTTCTCCAGGGTAAGGTGTTCATGTGTTGAAAAGATCCTGGACAGGTAGGAATAGGACAGTCCCATTTTCTCCACCATGTAATCGGATTTCCTTACAATGGAATCCACATTGTTCATTTGGTGTATGAGCTCAAAAACGGTCCGTTTAATTTCCTCAACAAGTCGGTTTTCACGGGTATCAATCAGGTCTGTTCCAAGCTCAACCAGGATGGCCTGCACATCTTCCAGGGATTGAGCTGCCGGATCATAGCTAATGGTGGCCTGGCCCAGTCTGATTTCCTCTACAATAATTCCCGCTTTTTCAAACTCTTCCCTGATTACCCTGAGGCAACAGGAACAGACCATGTTTTTAATATGGATGGTCGTGGTTTTCATTGAGGCACTATTCAAAAGGAAAATTAGTAAATTGCTCTATAGTATCAAAAGACCCTGCTCTTACACAAATTCTGTAACATTTTAACGGAAAAGTATAACATCAGGTATGTTCAGAATTATCAATTTTACAATCTAACTTAGAATAGCTGTACAGATGCAAATCAAAAAAAACATTGCCGTCAGTGAAACCGGTTTTATATTCAACCCTACCACCGGTGATTCATATTCCATAAACCAGGTGGGACAGGAGATTCTTTCCTATCTCAGTGAAGATAAGTCATCCGCCGAGATCAGGGACCTGATGACCGCCATTTACGACATCGATCCCCCGAGCTTTGAAAAGTACTATTACGACTTTATCAGCTCCTTGAAACAATACGAACTTCTGGACGAAGCCGATGAAAACTAAAGTCAGCATAGCCGTAACCGGCCTGAATAACACGGACAATCCAGGGCCGGGTGTTCCCGTAATACGGGCTATTCGCGAATCGGAATATTTTGACCCGAGGATCATTGGCCTGGCCTATGAGAATCTGGAACCGGGTATTTATATGGAGGGAGTGGCTGATAAAACTTACCAGGTACCCTACCCTTCGGAAGGTTCCGAGATACTGGTACAAAGAATCCTGGAAATCCACGCGAAGGATCCCATCGATGTTCTGATCCCGAATTTTGATGCCGAACTCTATGCCTTTATGCGTTCTGAAAAAGTGCTGGAGGAGGCTGGTATAAAAACCTTCCTTCCCACCCTGGAGCAGTTTGAGGAGCGGCACAAAACAAACCTGCCCAAATTCGGCGAGACATACGGACTGGAAGTTCCCTTCAGCAAAGCCATTACCCGCATCGATGAGATCGACAAGCTGAAGGATGAATTTGAATTCCCCCTCATGGTAAAGGGCAAATTTTATGATGCCTACCTGGCCTACAACGAGGAGCAGGTTAAAATGAACTACAATAAGATCAGCGCCAAATGGGGACTCCCGGTGATTATCCAGGAGTTTATAAAAGGAACTGAGGTGAATGTGGTTGCCCTGGGCGATGGCCAGGGAAATACCATTGGAGCTGTACCCATGCGAAAGCAGTTTATTACTGATAAGGGTAAGGCCTGGTCGGGGATTACCCTTGACGACCCCAAATTGCTGGATCTGACCCGAAGGATCATTAAAGCCACAAAGTGGAGGGGCGGTATGGAAGTGGAACTGGTGAAGTCGCACAAAAATAAACTTTTCATCATCGAGATCAACCCAAGGATCCCGGCCTGGGTCTACCTGGCCGTGGGAGCCGGCCAGAACCTGCCCGAAGCACTGGTAAAACTGGCCCTGGGAATAGAAACTGAGCCCTATACTGCCTACGAGGTAGGGAAAATGTTCATCCGTTACTCCTATGACCTGATTACAGATTTAAAAGAATTTGAAATACTCTCCACACGCGGGGAATTATAATATTAAATACTATGGAAAAAAAGCCATTTGAGAGACCCTTTATCAAGAAACTTCAGGCAGGAATGCCCAGTAAGTTTGGGATGAATAGTAAGGTCGAGCCCATCACGCACATTGATGATGTGGCCGTGTCAGAACTGCTGGCCGAACACGGATCACCCCTCTACGTGGTCTCTGAGAAGACCATCAGGGAGCAGTACAAAAAAGCCTTTCATGCTTTTAGCACCCGCTATCCAAAAGTACAATTTGCATGGTCCTACAAGACCAATTACCTGGATGCAGTATGCCGGGTATTTCACCAGGAGGGCTCCTGGGCAGAAGTAGTTTCAGGCTTTGAATATGACAAAGCCCTTCAGAATGGAGTTAAAGGGAGCCAGATCATATTTAACGGACCTGATAAAACTGACGCCGATCTGAAGAAAGCCATTGAAAACGACTCCCTGATTCACATCGACCATTTCGATGAGATGTACTCCATCATAGCCATTGCAGAAAATGCCGGTAAGCGACCCAAGGTGGCCATTCGGGTCAATATGGATACGGGTGTTTACCCCATGTGGGACCGCTTTGGATTCAACTATGAAAATGGCGACGCCTGGGATGCCATTAACCGGATTATGATCAATGAAAAGCTCGATCTGGTAGGTCTGCATACCCACATTGGCACCTACATGCTGGCCTCAAATGCTTATAAAATAGCTGCAGGGAAGCTGGCCGACCTGGCCTATGGCATAGAAAAAAAATACGGGGTAAATATCAAATACCTGGATCTGGGTGGTGGATTTGCCTCCAAAAACACCCTGAAAGGAGCCTACTATCCGGGAACAGATACCGTACCCACCATCGATGAATATGCCGAAGCCATTACATCGGCCATTATCAATTCACAGTTGAATCCCAGGAACCTTCCCACCCTGATTCTGGAAAGCGGACGGGCCCTGATCGATGATGCAGGCTACCTGCTGGGAACGGTCATTGCCAACAAGACGACTCTCCAATGGCAACCGGGCCACCATTGTGGATGTGGGCATCAACCTGCTCTTTACCTCCTTCTGGTATGAACATGAAGTTTATCCGGCGGCTCCGGTTTCTGAACACATGGAGGAAACCACCATTTACGGCCCTCTTTGTATGAACATCGACGTACTCAGGGAGGCCATTGCCTTTCCCCTGCTAAAAAAGGGCGACCAGTTTGTCATCAAGCGCATCGGGGCCTATAACATGACCCAATGGATGCAGTTTATCACCCTGCGCCCCAATGTAACCATGATCGATACCCAGGGGAAAGTACATGTGATCCGCAAGGAGGAGAACATGGAACTAATCCGCCAGCAGGAGCTGATACCCGATCACCTGAAATAATGAAACTCAGCCCTGACATAAAGCTCTTTCTGAAAGCCATCCCCAACAGCTATGGCCAGGTCTTTTTTTCAGACCAGCGTTTGTTTGCTTTCATCCTCCTTGGGGTCACTTTCTTTGATCTCTATGCCGGAATGCTGGGCTTGCTTTCTGTGCTCACCACCAACCTGGCGGGCTTCCTGCTGGGCTTTGACAAAAAAACCATATCCAAGGGGGTCTTCGGCTTCAACAGCCTGCTGGTGGGACTGGGACTGGGCATCTATTTTGAGCCCGGGTCGGAGCTTTTCCTGGTCATCTTCCTGGGGGCCATCCTTACCCTTTTGATCTCGGTGACCCTGCAGGGCGTAATCGGAAAATATGCCCTGCCCTATCTTTCCATTCCCTTTCTGCTCTCCATATGGATCATGACCCTGGCTACCAGGGACTTTGCAGCCCTGGGCATCAGTGAAAGGGGTATTTATACCTTTAATGACCTTTATACGCTGGGGGGCGATCCACTGGTCAGATTATACGAGTGGTGGAATGAACTCCGTTTACCCGGCTCACTTCGGGTCTATTTTATTTCCCTGGGAGCCATCCTCTTCCAGTACAACCTTCTTTCGGGCATCCTGCTGGCCATCGGGCTCCTGCTTTACTCCAGAATCTCCTTCACCCTTTCACTGCTGGGCTTCTACACTGCCTTCCTTTTTTATGAAATCATCGGGGCCAATATTTCAGAACTGAGCTATTCTTATATTGGATTTAACTACATCCTTACCTCCATTGCTGTGGGCGGCTTTTTCATCATACCTTCCAAACGCTCCTACCTCTGGGTTATAATCCTGATTCCCATGGTGGCCATGATTACCATCAGCCTTTCCAAGGTATTTGCCATTTTCTCTCTTCCCATTTATTCGCTTCCCTTTAACATGGTGGTGCTCCTCTTCCTTTATGCATTGAAATTTCGCCTGAAACCCTCCACCAAACTTTCGGAAGTACTCATTCAACACAACTCACCCGAAAAGAACCTCTACGCCTTCCAGAATGATGTGGTCCGTTTCAGGCAGCACAACCAGGTACCCATCAGCTTACCTTTCCTTGGATCCTGGAGTGTATCCCAGGCTCACGATGGTGATTTTACCCATAAGGATGAGTTCAGGCATGCCTGGGATTTTGTGATCACCGATACGGAAGACAGGCAGTATATGGGTAGTGGTGATCTGCTCAGCGATTACTACTGCTATGACAAACTGGTGCTGGCACCAGCCGACGGCACAGTGGAGTTGGTCCTCGACCGCATTGCCGATAATGTGGTGGGAGAGGTCAATCTGAAAGAAAACTGGGGCAACACAGTGATCATCAAACATGACGACCAATTATACTCTTCCCTGAGCCATCTTAAAGAGGGTTCTGTTAAGGTAAAGGAGGGTGATTCCATTAAAGAGGGTGATGTGATCGGACGATGTGGGAACTCGGGCCGGTCTCCCTACCCCCATCTTCATTTTCAGTTGCAGGAGACCCCCTATATCGGATCGGTCACGCTGGAGTACCCCATCAGCTATTTCATCCGGCACTCAAAATCGGCTTTCAGTCTGAGCTCCTTTGCTTACCCTGCTTTGAATGAGCTGGTATCGAATATTGAGAGCAGCAAACTGCTATACGAGGCCCTTCATTTTATTCCGGGAAAAAGGTACCACTTCGATGTGGTGATGAATGGAGAAAAAAGGCAATCATCCTGGGAGGTTTTTACGGACCCCTACAATAATGCCTATATCAAATGCCACCAGTCGGGTGCCCTGGCCTACTTTATCAATGACGGAAAATTACTCTACTTCACCCACTACTCGGGTGATAAGAGCTGCCTGCTCTACTACTTTTTCATGGCTACATTCCAGGTTCAGCAGGGCTTCTACCAGGACCTTAGCATCACTGACCGTTATCCCCTGAACCTGATTTACGCTCAGCCGCTTCTGGGCTTGCAGGATGTGGTGGCACCCTTCCGGATCTTCCTTCGTTCAGATTATCAAATGCGCTATGAGTGGATCGACAGCGATATGGCTCCTTCTGAGATCAGGCTTGTCTCATCTGCCAGAAACTCATTTGCGGGAAAAGAGATCCGCAGCTTCAACTTTACACTCGTGATAAATCAGAAGGGAATCCACAAACTTACTGTTGAATCGCTTAATCTTCAAGTGGAGGCCATATGTACAGAATAGCCATATTCACATGCCTGATTTTTTTCTCTCTATCCGGAGCCATGGCCCAGGACGGATTTGGATGGCAAGGATTTCAAGCTCCTGAACCAGGAAAGCTACCGGCTGTACCTGGAGCAAAAATGGGACAGCGTGATGATCCTGGGGAAGATTGCCCTGAAACAGGATATGGATTTCTATTATCTGCGGATGCGCATGGGCATTGCCCGCTACAACCAGAAAAAATACCGGCAGTCCCAGATCCATTTCAGAAAGGCCCTGGAATTTAACAAGGACGAAAACATTGCCATGGAATACCTGTATTATGCCCTGCTTTTTTCCGGGCAGTCGGAACAGGCTGATTTGCAACGTGAAAGATTCAGGGGTGAGCTGGCCCTTAAGCTGCCTCCAGTCAAAGGGAAAGCAATAGACCGCCTTGGTGCTGAATTCCTTTACTACAAGGGGCTGAATGAGAACATCCTTTCAGACCCGGACGCCTTGTTTTCAGGACTGCCGCCAGGAGTACAGTATATCACACGCGAATACTACAACGCCTCCCTAAGCATGCAAAACAGCCTTGCCCCTGGGATCAGGTTGAATCACCTCTTCACCTACCTTTCGAAAAACAGCTACGCTTATTACAACGATGGTCTCTATCAGCTGCACCTGGATCCCCAGCATGTGAAGCAATACCAGTACTACATCTCTCCCTCCTTTACCAGCTATTCGGGTTTCACCTTCATGCCCATGTTTCACATCCTGAGCATACACTACCAGACGCCGGTCTACTACAGCAATGGTTTCCAGGGAGGAAATCCTCAGGTGGCATGGGGCTATGCTGACAGGACTAACTTTGTAACAGGATTAAATATGGTCAAGAATGCCGGAATCCTGGATGTGCAGCTGGGTGCCTGGTATGCCACACTGAACGATAAACAGCAGGTTCAGAACAGACTGGGACTGACTTATTATCCCCTGGGTAATTTGAACTTTTACCTGGGAGCCTACCTTAACACCCAGTATGAGATGACTGATTCTACAGGTGTCCTCAGGATCATCCCTGAATTTCAGGCAGGTTTTGCCATCGCTGAGAAGCTTTGGGTGGACCTGAATGCAGCTATGGGCGACATGAGCAACTACCTGGAACAGAATGGATCGGTGGTCTTCAACAGCTTCTCGGACATCATTCAGAAAAAAGTGGCCCTCACCCTGTCTCTTCCCATTAGCGAGAAGGGATCACTGCTATACCTGGGGGGGCGGTGGACGGCCCATCAAAGCATCTTTTACCCCTTTGATCCGGGTAACAGCGATGTATAGAAATTCTAATTACTTATAATGCCATATCAATTTACGGAGGTATATCATGGAAATTCTAAAAGCCATACGCAGTTTATTTGCCACAGCCCTGCTCTTGAATGTTTTTGTCCTTTCCGGACAGAGTTTTACGGAAACAAAAGATGCTTTCCAGCAAAGCTACATCCAGGAGGCCACGGGTGAGGTTAGTGCAGCCATCAACAGCCTGAAGGCGGTATATGATGAGAAATCATACGAAATCAACCTTCGCCTGGGATGGTTAAGTTACCAGGCCGGTAGTTTTACCGAAGCCATCGCCTACTATAACAAGGCCATTGAGCTCATGCCCTATGCCATAGAAGCCCGTTTTGGGATTGTTTACCCGGGGGCAGCCGTTGGCAACTGGACCATGGTCATGAATCAGTACGAAAAGATCCTGGAAATAAGTCCCAACAACTCCATCGCCATGCATCGGATCGGACTGATCTACTATGGTAAGGAAGATTATGAATCAGCCAAAAAGTACTTCGAAAAGGTGGCCAACCTCTATCCTTTTGATTACGATGCCCTGAGCATGCTGGGCTGGACCTATTTCAAGCTGAACAACATCCGGGAAGCCAAGGTGCTTTTTCAGAAAGCCCTCCTGCATACCCCCGGAGGTACATCGGCCATGGAAGGGCTCAACCTGCTGGATTTGCCTTAACCCTTAAAAACACAGTCCATGAAACTGAAACTGATGATCTTATTTTTGCTATCGGGCCTGGTTTTGTATTCCCAACCCGTACTTGAACACATTTACTCTGAATCGGCCAACGCTGGCTAAACTTGAAAAGCTTGGTGAGGTATACTACTCCATGGATGTAACAGCCAAGCAGTGCCTGATCTATGACATGGATCACTCCCTTATAAAAAGCATTGCACTGCCCACTCCAGAGGGCTATTACCTTGAAGATATCCAGTTTTTATCCGAGCAGCTTTTTAATGATGACGATCTGCTGGAGCTGGTTTACATTTATTCAAAGTATGTCCCCACCGAGTTCTCCTACTACTTCACCTTGAAGCCAAACTGATCAATGAAAATGGCGCCACCCTTCTCACCTTCCCGGGTGCCGGCTATACGGAAGTGGTTGGAAAGTGCGGACCATGGCAAAAAATTCCTGGTCTACCAGTATGACTATTCCGTCATTCCTTACCGGACCTATACCCATGTTTATGCGCTACCCGAGCAGACAGAGCCATCTGCAGTCTCTGCCCTTACAGGTTTTAATCCGGGGGATGCCTATCCGAATCCTGGCAGTGCAAATCGTAAATATCCCGGCAAACCTGCCCGAGGGAACAGGAAGCGGCTCACTGGAAATTTATGATATACATGGCCGCAAGATACTTTCTTACCCGCTCAGCACTTCCTCCACCAATGTGCAGTTAAGTGCCAGCCAACTGGCATCAGGGACCTATCTCTATCAAATCGCTGCCGGAGACAGAATCTCTGAAGCCCGGAAAATTGTGATCCGCTAAGATCAGGAAGGGATAATCAGGACCGGGATAATCAGGACCGGCTTACCTGGAAGCCGGTTTTTGATACGGTGAAATCCACAAAACGCGCCCTGGAATTGGGAGGGTTTGCTTCGAGTAAGCGCTTTGCCTTAAGCGCTGCCTCGGCCGATTTTGCAAACATTACAAGATAGCCTCCCCCTCCGGCTCCCAACAATTTATATCCCAGGAGCAGGTCATCAACCATTCCGGTGATCCTGGCGATCACCTCCGGGTTGGTTCCCTCATCAAGGCGCTGGTTCAGATCCCATGAGTGAGCCACCCTTGCTGCTAAACCTTCATAATCATTGCGAAGGATGGTTCCAAAGGTTTCCCTGGCATGCTCCTTCATCTCCGAAAAGATGGCCAGGTGCTTTGATGAATTCAGAAACATCCCCTTGACAATCTCACCCAGTATATCCCTTGCCACCCGGGTTACCCCGGTGTAATACAAGAGCATCATTTCGCTGGTTTCCCGATTCGAAAAGAGCTGGTCTGAGAGCCATTTGATGGATGGTTTCTGTAAAATTCCGGGTGAGGTTTCCAGTAATTTTACGCCCGGGAATATCCCTCCGTACTGATCCTGCCAACCTCCTCCGGAGGTAAGCATCTGTTCTAAAATGAGGGTCCTGTAGGCCACATCATGCTTGTCCCAGTTCAGACCGCAAAACTCACTGAGGGTACCCAGAACAGTTGCGGCCAGGTTGGAACTGGTACCCAGGCCCGATCCCTTGGGTATGGCTGCCAGCAGAGACATTTCGATCCCGCAGCCAAAGGCCTTCAGTTGAGAGGGGAGATCGGGATATTGCTTTCGTGAAAATGCTGGGCCAAAACCAGCCAGGACCAGGGCAGCCAGGGGAATTGAAAAACCACCCCCGATTCGGTTATAAGCCTCTAATTCTTCAAAGGAGTTAATATCCACCTTCTCTCCCAGGTCAATGGACCTGAGGATGATCTTATATTCTGCTAAGGGACGGGCGTAGACCTGCAGGGGAAGCTGACCATTCAGTTCCACTGAAAGATTAACCACCTTACCTCCTTCCATGATGCAGTAAGGAGGCGTATCGGTCCACCCACCCGCCAGGTCGAGCCGCACCGGACTCCTGCCCCAGAGGATCTGGTCATCCAGAACATTCCTGATGGGTTCGATTCTTTGTGACTTAAGTGTTTCGATCATCTCCTCCCGAAGAATCCCGAATGCCTGTTTTTCATGCCCGCCTGCCAGGGAAGGATTATCAATTACCCGGGCCCTGAACATGTGATCACTGATCTGCTTCACAATGGTCTCCCCTTCCGGAAGTTCGCCGGGAAGCCCCAGGCCCAGGCTTTTAAAATCGGACGCACAGCGCTCCAGATCCATGTAGTAGAAGATGCTCTTATGATGGTTCTTAGCCAGGAGCGGAAGGGTATATTTCTTCAGTTTCTCCCTGTGTGCATAAAGTGAAACAGGATCCGTTCTCTCGGAAAGTTGCCGTGCCGGAAATCCTTTCCGCTTCCAGCCACTTTTCAGGGTGGCCTTTTCCATTGAGCATCCAGTTAACCATGTCCGGAATCTCCTCCTTTTCAAGTACGGGAAAAAGCGGAAGTTCAAATATGGATTCCCCGCTGTTGATTCCCGCTGCTCCTGCCTCAATACCCCGTTTTTCCAACCATTCTTTGAGTGTCCTTCCCATCCAGTTTACCCCATCCTCCATGGAATCCCTGAAGCCATCATCAAAGCCGTAAAGCCTTAAGCAAAAGCGCCCCCGGGGCAGGTGAACCACATCCAGGCAAATGCCATCGGATAAGTCCAGCTCCCACTCATTTTCAGGCACTCCGGTGATGATGTGATTTTGGCCCAGTTTCCAGCTAAGAGGAACAAAACTGTTCTCTATCCAGATATCCTTGTTACCCGCTGCAAACTGGAAGCCAACCTTTGAATTTTGTTGAAAAATGGAGGGGTGATGATCCGATTCGCGGGTAAATTTCAAGCGTTGGTCGGTTACCCTGTTTTGTAATTTCAGGCTGGATGAGATCAGATCCCGGTTGCTGCCAAAGTGATAAAACTCTCCCTCCTTAAGTGGAACAAGCTTTACATCCAGTCCTTCGAGATCAGGGTCAACATCCAAAGCCTCCGATCCAAAGGAAGTCAGCATGTCCCCATAGAGGTCATAATAATTGGGAAGTGCTCCGGTAAACGAAGCGCTTTTCTCGTCCCAGCCCGACTTCTCCATCAATTTTTGGGTGGTTTTTGCATTCATCAGTACGATGCCCGAGTCCATCAGGTAGAAATAATCCTTTGCATACTTACCGAGGGCTTCGCGGGTGGGTTTTTGCTTTACAAAAGCCAGCTGTTCCTGGTTTTGACGGGGACTGAAAAATACACCATGTCTGGAAGCCACATCATCATCCACCCATATACCAAATACCAGGACATCGGCCTCGGGAAGATTAGAAAAACGATCGCCGGAAATGAACATTACATCTCCGCTTCCCACCAGGCAGGTATAGGAATCCGGCGACTGCTTCAGTATCTTATCATAGTAGGAAACCTGGAAGTCCAGGAGTTTCTGATCGAGGTACTGACCCTTTGACCAGCGGAATACCGGCATGGGCAATAGAGACTTTCCATAGGGGGCATAAGCAGGCAGGCGCCGGCTTTCTCCTCCCGAATGAATGACCATGCGCTTTTTCAGGGACAGCCATTCGGCAAAAGACCCTGTATAACCTTCGGACCTGTATGCCGATGCAAGAATTGAGGCCGTTCCGCCTCCCGATCCAACCTTTTTTTCAATGGGATCGGAATCGCAATACCACTCTCCGGGATCTCTGCCTTCAAGTGCTTGAAAATGAGATATCATTCCTGGCGGAAGGCTAAGCAGTCTCTGAATTTGCATGCTAAATATTTTTATCAAAAATAGTGCATTCATTCTATTTTACTATTTTCACAACAGACAAATCCGGATCAAATCCAAAAACAAGCTCAATGTCACTCCAAAAAGTATCCTCGATCATCATTCTTCGCCCTTTTTACCCTTGGTCTTCAGGCCCAGGATACGCCCTTGTCCGACTACCGATGGACCTCCATCGATGCCACCGGAGATGTAAAAGAGAGGCACGAAAATGCCTTTATTGAGTACAAGGATAAGTTTTACCTCATTGGTGGGCGTGGGATCAACCCGGTGAATGTATTTGATCCGAAAACCAATACATGGGAGACCTTGGGTAAGAGCCCCATGGAGATCCACCATTTCCAGGCCGTGGTTTATGGCGATGCTATCTACCTGATGGGGGCCATGACCGGTGGCTATCCCAAAGAGCTACCCCTGGAAAATATCTGGATCTACTATCCCGAGGAAGACCGCTGGGAGCAGGGCGATGAAATTCCGGAAGCCATAAGAAGGGGCGGTGCCGGAGCAGCACTATACAAGGATAAAATCTACATGGTTTGCGGAATCGATTACGGTCATACCAGTGGTACCACCAATGATTTTGACTCCTACGACCTGAAGACAGGCCAGTGGGAGTCCTACACCAAAGCACCACACATCCGTGACCACTTTCCGGCCATTGTGGTGGATGACAAACTTTATTGTGTGGGCGGAAGGAATACCAGTGTACATTTTGAAGGGAATTTCGGAGCCTTTTTCGCAGCCACTATACCCTGGGTGGATGTCTATGATTTTGAAAGTGAAAAATGGCTTACCCTGGAAAATCAGCTCCCCTTTCCCACAGCTGCGGGAGGACTGGTTGAGATCGATAATCACTTAATTTATATCGGCGGAGAGGGATCCTTCCCCATGGCCTATAACCAGACCCAGTGCCTGGACCTGGAAAGCGGGCTTTGGAATCAGCTGGCTCCACTGACCACAGGACGTCACGGATCGGGTGCCATCCTTTATAATGACCAGGTGTATATCGCTGCCGGCAGTCCCAACAAGGGAGGAGGCAACCTGAATACCATCGAGGTTTTTTCCGCCTCTCATGACTGGACCTCAATATTTAATGGTGAGAGTCTTGAAGGATGGAACGTAAAATGTGTTGAAAAGGACAGGGATAAGAATTTCTGGAGCGTGGACCAGGGGACCCTCCTTGGCTCATCCATGGGCAGCACCGAACACGACTACATGTGGCTGCAAAGTGAGGGAGATTATGGCGATTTCGAGCTCAGGCTAAAGTTTCAGCCCTGCCGGAAAAGTCCGGGCAATGCAGGGGTCCAGATCCGGAGCCGCTATGATGATACTGAAGGGTGGCTCAATGGCCCACAGGTGGATATCAACCCCCCGGGACCCTGGCGAAACGGACTCATCTATGATGAAACCCGGGGCCACCAGCGCTGGATCAGTCCCAGTCTTAAAAACTGGGAAATCGATTCGGCCACCTATGCACCCCCAAAGGTGGTTCAGTACTACGCAGATCAAGGTCCGGGCTGGAACGATATGACCATCATATGCAAGGGCACCCACATCCTGACCATAGTGAACAACATCCTTGTGACCGACTACGACGGCAGCGGTGTACTGGATGATGAGGCCCACAAAAAACATAATGTGGGCATGAGTGGACACATTGTACTGCAGCTCCATAAAAACAATGAAACCCTGATTCGTTTCAAGGATATCGAGATCCGGGAACTTTAAACAACAGCTTTAGTAATGATTAAAAGAACAAGATTAATACCTGTGCTGATTCTGGCACTTTTCATATCCTCCATCCAGGCACAGGAGGCTCCTGAAACTTATACAAACCCGATTCTGCCAGGTTATCACCCTGACCCTTCAGTTTGCAGGGTTGGTGAGGACTACTACCTGGTTAACTCCACCTTCGAGTGGTACCCCGCACTGCCGGTCTACCACAGCCGCGACCTGGTAAACTGGGAGTTAATCGGCTATGGTGTTGACAGACCCGATCAACTGGAATTATCTGAGGGACTGGACAATTCAATGGGCGTATTTGCGCCCACCATCAGGCATCATGAGGGCATATTTTACATCATCAACACCTGCGTTCTATGTGGCGGAAACTTCTACATCACCGCCACCAATCCGGCCGGTCCATGGTCGGACCCCATATGGCTCGATGCACCCGGAATCGACCCCTCCCTTTTCTGGGATGATGATGGACGCTGTTACTACATCGGACATGGAAACCTGGATGAAAATGATCCTCTGGGAAGGCAATGGGGAGTCTGGATGCAGGAGCTGGATACCGAACAGGGTAAACTTTTTGGTGAACGCGCTCAACTGAGCTATGGACATGCCACCAATGCCATCTGGACCGAGGGCCCGCACCTTTATAAGATACAGGGAAAATACCTGCTCCTGGTGGCAGAAGGGGGAACCGAATACATGCATTCGGTCACCTTCCACTGCAGCGACAAGCTCTGGGGACCCTATATTCCCAACCAGGTTAATCCGGCAATCACCCACCGTCACCTGGGCATGGATTACCCGGTTTACGCTGTGGGTCATGCCGACCTGGTGGAAACGCAAAATGGCGAATGGTGGTCGGTTATGCTTGCCAAAAGACTTGTGGACGGCTTTACACCTCTGGCCCGCGAAACCTTCATGACACCAGTGAAAATGGAGATGTACTCCGGGGAACTGACACCCATATACAATCCGGGTGTTGGCCGCCTTGAAAAGGAGCAAAAGAGACCCGATCTGCCATGGACCCCGGTTCCTGAGATTCCTGCAAGGGACAATTTTGTCAGCCAGGAACTGGCCCTTCAGTGGAATTTTCTGCGGGTGGTGCACGAAAAGTGGTATTCCACCGGTGAGGATGGACTCGAGCTGGACCTGCGCCCTGAGGTGGCAGACAGCCTGGTAAATCCATCCATGGTGATGAGAAGGATAAAGGATCACTATTTCGAAGCATCCACCCATCTGCACTTCTCCTCCAAAAAAGAAAACGAACAGGCCGGACTCATCATCTACCGGAACAGCATGTGCCATTACCAGCTTTTAAAAGAGAAAAAGGAGCTGGTCCTGATCAAGACCAGGCTGGGAGAGCGAAGTGAAATAGCCCGCCTTCCCTGGGAAAAAAAGGATGTGATCCTGGCAGCAAAGGCAGAAGGTATTAAGGTCACCTTCAGCTATGGCCCGGATCCCGAAAATCTGACACAGATTAAACCGGATCAAAGCCTGGATGTGATCAGCGATGAAATAGCCGGGAAATTTAACGGCTCCTACATAGGCATGTATGCCAGCAGCAATGGCAAGGAAAGTAAAACCTCCGCTACATTCCAATGGTTTGAGTACAGAGGAAAACCGAAAGCTACTCCTTAATGGGTGTAAGCACAATATTCCGGTAGCTCACCTCACCGTGATCGCCCTGCAGGTAGATGGGTCCCGGGGCAAAATCATTGGAGTTCATTGCCCCTCCGGTTACTCCCTTTACGGGCTGATTATCGATGATGGTATTCCCGTTCAGCACAACGGTCAGGTGGCGCTTGTATAAGGATCATCTCCATTTCCTGCCACTCACCTGCCGGCTTTTCAGCGGCCTCCGATGGTGTAATTCTGCTATAGAGCGCCCCCATATTATGCGGATCCAGTGGTTTCCCGTAGCTGTCCTGCACCTGTACCTCGTATATCCCCCGCAGATATACCCCGCTGTTGCTTCCTGCGGGTACGTTCACCTCCAGGGAGAGCTTGAAATCTTCAAAGGTTTCCGTAGTCCGAAGGTTTCCGTAAGCGATGTGCTCTTCTCCTTGCTTTTGAACAGGATTATTAAAAAGGACACCATCCACCGCAGTCCATCCATTGGCAGCCTGCGGGTTCAGGAGCTCCCATCCCTTTAGATTTTTCCCATTAAACAAGTCTATCGACTTGCCATATTTAATACTACTGAGATCGGGAGCCTCTCCAATGGGAGGAATCCGCCTTCCGGTAAAGCTTACCACCTCAAGCTCTATCCCGTCCGGATTGGGAAAATTGGCTGCACCTTTTATAAGGTCCTCACCATCCTTCTTTACATCAAACCAGTAGATGGGGTGGGATGGTCCTCAGGGCTTTCCCTCCGATCATCGGTCTCAACTATATTGTCTCTGCCATGCACCAGAAGCAGGTCGCCAACAAAAATCATAGTGTAATCTACCGGGTACACACTTCCCCAGCGCCAGAGGATCTCTGAATCGATGTAGCCATCTTTCTGGCTTACCTCCAGCCATCCCGCATTGTTATCTTCATAATCAAGGCTGAGTGCCCACATCCCCACAAAGGGAGCAACCGGATCATCCTGGGCTCCGGATGGGGCGGCAAGAAAAATAAATAATCCTGCAAGAACGACTGTAAAAAGGCTTTTGACTTTCATATTTTTTTTGTGTTAGCTTGGATAGTCCAAATTACAAATAATTTGGACTCACCCCCTATCCCGGGCCGAAGGAAAAATTGTTAACTTAAGCATCGTAAAACCTCTTGCCCCAAATGAAACATCCATTACTCAATTTGGCAGGCCTTATTATTCTATGTCTTCCCCTGCAGCTCTTGTCTCAGGATCATATTACTGTGTATGATGGCAGCTCAGGGATTGTAAGTGCAATCATGCATAATGATACGGCCATCATTCGCTCGGTTTTACCCAAAAGTCCGGCTTATAAAGCGGGGCTGCGTTACAATGACCAGATCATCAAAATCAATGATACACCTGTAGCCGGAAGGGGTATCACCAACCGGGTACTCAAGCAGCTTTTAATGGGAAGTGCCGGTGATTCGCTGCAGCTGGAGATCATAAGAGCAGGCGAAAATTCAATGCTTAGCAAGGACCTGAGTTTTGATCCCTATTTACACCAGATGAGCTTCCACGATTTTACCTACCTGGTTGATTCCCTGGAAACGTGGAGTATTCAGGATATCTTATCGGACACAGCTAAAATCCTCTTTTCCAACCCACTGGAAAGCAAATGCCTTGTGCACACAGTGGAAAAGGGAAGCCAGGCGGCCCGTTCAGGTCTTTTGCCCGGCGATCGGATACTGAGCCTGACCGATGAAATGGACAGGGGTTTTGACTTTCATGTAGGCATGTCAGATCTGGAGAAGGTTACCTCAGACACTGCCCTTACCATATTAAGGGACGGACTTGAAATTCAAATAGATCTGAATCCTTCTGTCAAAGAGGCCCTGGAGGGAGTTCAAAGTCTTTACGCTCATGATCTTACGCATAAAAACATCTGGCTAAGAATCAAGACCAGCAACAGGATTACCTCAAACCGCACTTATCTTTTTAATTTCCCCGAGCTGCCCGAATCCACCTCCATTGAGTTTTATGAAGTTTCAGCTTCAAATGATGTGATTAAAAGACTTGCGGGAATGCCCTTCGCAAAGGAAAAAAGGGATTTTATTTATAAAAACTGGAGGGCGGTGAGAGTTCAACTGATCAAAGATGAGGAACAATGCTTTTATGCAAGGCTAAACACTTCCGAATCCCTTGACTTTCCATCCATCTCTGTGATCGCCCGGGAAACCATTGTCAATCATGACAGGATCGAGCGCATGATCCTTTCCTCCTTTTATGGGATGATGCTGATCATCGCACTTTACTACCTCATCCTTTTCTTTACCACCAGACGAAAGCAGTTTGTCTATTTTTCTCTTTACATTTTAAGTTTTGGCCTTCTCCTGTTCACACTGGAAGGCTATCCTGGAGAGTTCTCCTGGAAAAATATACAGGTTTTTAAGGCCATCACCAACTCTTATGACTACTTCCTCTATTCGGCAGTTGCTGTCTTCTTTCTTTTGCTCGGATCATCCTATCTTGATCTGAAGGGATCAAAAATATGGTGGTACAGAAGCGTCCTGATTGTAATTGGCCTCATCCTTTTTTCTTCCTCCCTGATGGCCATCGCCAAACTAACTTCCTGGAGCATACCCATGAGCTTCAGAATGATTGCCATCTTTACCTGGTTAATAAGCTGCGTCCTTCTTCCCTTACTCATCTTGCTTCTGCCCGCTGTTCTCCGCATACGCGAAGGCTTTAAACCTGCCTGGTATTTCCTGATTATCAATGTCCTGCTGGCTGTGTGCATCATACTATCCTATCAGTATTCCGGTGCCAGATTTACCATTTTTAGCCTTTACAGGTCCACCTTCTCAACCCTTATGCTGACTGCAGCAGTATACATCGTTTCGGTCTTTCAGTTTTTACTTTTCTCCCTGGGGCTTGCACAGAAAATGCAACTGGATGAAAGGGAGAAAAAGCTTGCCCAGGAACAGGTCATCGAACAACTGAAGGAGAATGAAAAGCTGAATACCAAGGTCACTCGCGAACTGGAGCAGAAGGTTCAGGAAAGAACCATGGAAATTAGTGAACAAAAGGAAGAAATAGAAGCGCAGCGGGATGAGATTGAGGCCCAGAGAGACCTGTTGCAGGAACAGAAAGATATGGTTGTGGCCCAGAAAATGAAGATCACTGACAGTATTGACTATGCTGAGAGGATACAGGCAGCTGTGCTTCCTCAAGAGGAATACCTGGCCAGTGTCATGCCCGAATATTTTATCCTGTTCAGACCCAAGGATGTGGTCAGCGGAGATTTCTACTGGATTAAAAAAGTGAGGGATCACCTGATCATTGTTGTAGCGGATTGTACCGGACATGGCGTACCGGGTGGATTTATGAGTATGCTGGGAATCAGCCTTTTAAATGAACATGCAGGAAAAAGCGCTTCCGGCCAACCCGGGGAAACCCTGGATCAGCTGAGGATCAAAGTGAAAGAAACCCTGGCTCAGGAAGGAGAATCCCATGAACAAAAAGATGGGATGGACATTGCCATGGCGGTAATTGACACAAAAAAACTTGAGCTCAAATTTGCCGGGGCCTATAATCCCCTGTACATCATCAGGAATAAATCAATAGATACCAATCCTGCTCTTATGGCTGATTTATCTATGGAAGGCTCCGGCCACCAACTTTTTGAATTAAAAGGCGATAAACAACCCATTGCCATTCATTCCATGGAGACAGCATTTTCTACCCGTACGGTTCAATTAAAAAAAGGAGATTCACTTTATATGTTTTCCGATGGATTTGTGGATCAGAAAGGTGGAGCCAGAAGTAAAAAATTCCTGAGTAAGAATTTCAAAAACCTGCTTCTTGATATCCAGTCGCTATCCATGGAGGAACAAAAGAATCACCTCGGCGATTACTTTCGATAAATGGAAAAAAGGGGTGGAACAGATTGATGATATTCTTGTACTGGGAGCCCGGGTTTAAAATACCTCACCAATCTGGAAATAGATGCCCCAGTCGTCGATCCCTGCCGCTATGTCGAGCCCCACATTAAAGTTGGTCTCCGTAAAGGCCTTGAAGCGAATGCCTGTTCCGACTCCGGGTAGGGGTTTCCAGTTATCGCTCTCATTAATGGCATCAAAGACGGTCGCTACACCTGCATATCCAATAGCCCCCCATCTTTTGGAAAAGTTCCACCTGTATTCACCCTGCAGGGCAAGCATGTTGTTCCCACGATATGCTCCCTGGGTATAACCCCGGATATCCTTTCTGCTCACAATGAATTGCTGGGCAAAGACAATATCACCGATCCCAAACCCTCCGTAAAGCCTTGCAGCGACCACATCTATATCCCGTCGCGTGGAAAAATAATGATTGGTACTGAGCTCTACCTTCTGAGTTGAGGATTCATTTCCAAAAAACCAGGGGAAAGTATTGTACTTGACCTCGCTGAGGGATCCGCTCCTGGGATAGTGCGGATTATCACGCAAATCCAGTGAAAGATTCAGACCTATCCCATGCAGGATCGAACTATCGGCTACAGGGTAGTCATCGGCCTGAGAGATAATATTGGCATAGTTATAACTCACCCCACCATAAAGCTTCTTGTATATCCTTCGCTCCACCCTGAGCATGAAAAATTTAGCCTCTGTAGAATAGGGAATCCAAACCCCTCCAAATCCATCAAAGAAAAACTGAAAGTTTACATTTCCTAAACCTCCTGCTGTGGTGAGCCTCCACCTGTCCTCTTTCAGGAAAAACATCCCAAAGCCCATGGCAAACCAGGTCTTATTGGTGGAGTAAGTACCCACTCCACCCACCATCGAGGAGGGAGAGATGCTATCCTTTTCTGTGGGATTAAACATCAGCATGGGTACTGCTCCAACGGTAAAGCCCAATGGAGCGGTCGTAGTTCAGGTAAGGAATGGGCATAAATTTTACTTTGCCATCGATGCGGCTATTGGCCCCTCCGCCAAGCTGACCCCTTGCAGGAAATGATAAGAGTAGCAGAAATAGCAGGAAAAGGGAGAAATTCTTTTGAAGTAAACAAAGATGAGGCCGGTATAATCTCATAAAAGGGTAGTCTGTAATCCAGAGAAAGATAGATAAGATTTGTTAGTTTTACTAAGCTAAATCATCGGAATTATGAAAACAGTAGTTGCCATTCACACTGCCATGCCCATGGTGGAACCCACCCGGGAGCTCTTTGCCAGACACCTGCCAGGTGTCCGCCTGATCAACATTGTAGATGACAGCCTGATCCAGGATGTGATCGGGGCAGGGAAAGTTCCTGCAGCAGTGGAGCTCAGGTTGAACCAGTATTATAACTCGGCCATAAACGCAGGAGCAGATGTAATTTTTAACTACCTGCTCCTCCGTCGGAGAATTTGCCCAAAAATCCAGAAAGAACCTAAAAATTCCCCTGGTGAAGATTGATGATGCAATGGCACGGGAGGCCGTTATGAAATCTGGCAGTATCGGTGTACTGGCCACCCTATCCACTACACTGGATCCCACAGTCAGGCTAATCAGACATTTTGCCACAGAACTTGGAAAGGAGGTAATAATCGCTGAAGGGCTTGCTGAAGGAGCTTTCCAGGCAGTTATCTCGGGAGACAAAGACAGGCATGACCGGCTCATACTTGAAGCAGCAAAAAAGCTGTCTGCTAAAGTTGAGCTTTTTGTGCTGGCCCAGGGTTCCATGGCCCGGATGGAGGAAGAAATAGCCCGGGTAACTGGAAAAAGGGTACTGTCCAGCCCTGAACGGGGAGTACTCCAGGTGAAAGAAGTTCTTGGGACCCTCAAATAATCTGCATGAAAAAAAGAAGCATTGTCCTAATTCTGCTAACCATCCTGGGGGTGATCACCTTCCTGGACAGGATCAATATCTCGGTGGCCGGTGACAGCATCATGACCGACCTGAACCTGACTGAATCGCAATGGGGCTGGGTCTTAAGTGCCTTCATACTTTCTTACAGCCTGTTCCAGATCCCCCTGGGGCTCTGGGGAGATAAGAAGGGACAGCGCCTTGTGCTCACATTTATTGTTATATGGTGGTCGTTATTTACAGGTCTGACAGGTGCTGCTGGCGGGTTTATGGCCATGCTGGCCATCCGCTTTATGTTCGGGCTTGGAGAAGCCGGTGCCTATCCCAACATGACCGGGACCATAGGCAGGTGGTTTCCAAAAGCCGAAACCGGCAAGGCCCAGGGTTACATCTGGGCAGCCAGCCGCTTTGGGGGTGCACTGGCCCCCATCTCGGTCATTCCACTGATGGCCTGGCTGGGTTGGAGAATCACCTTTTTGGTCTTTGGATCGCTTGGGATCATCTGGGGGATTGTGTGGTTCTTCTGGTACCGGGATAAGCCTTCTGCAATTAAGGGTATTACAGAAGGTGAATTAAGTGATCTCAGCGAAATTCAGGGTTCTAAACCAAAGGAAAAAGTGCCCTGGGGTATCATTACCAGGAGCAGGCAGTTCTGGCTGATCCTTACCATGTACTGGTTTTATGTGTGGGGATCCTGGTTCTTCTTTTCCTGGTTCCCCACCTTCCTTGAAAGGGGCCGGGGTTTCTCTAAAATGGAACTTACTTATGCGGTGGCAGTCCCCTTCCTGATGGGGGTCATAGGGAATATCACCGGTGGCTACCTGAGCGATAAACTCTCAAAGAAATACGGGATTAAGATCGGGAGAAGGTTGCTGGGGGTTGGAGGGCTCTCCATGGCGGCAGTACTGATGTTCCTGGCAGGATTTATCCCCGGGAAGATCCAGGTTTTTGTCCTGCTCTCCCTCTGCTTTGGGGTGATGGACCTGATGCTGCCCAGTGCCTGGGCCATATGCCTGGATGTGGGGAAGAGGTATGCCGGAGCCATCTCCGGAGCCATGAATACGGCTGGAAACCTGGGAGGATTTGCCTGTGCCACTGTGTTTGGCTACCTGGTACAGGCCACCGGAAATTATAACTTTCCCCTCTATGTGATTGCCGGGATGCTGCTTATCGCAGCCTTTCTCTTCATGGGCATTAACCCTGAAAAACAAATCACCGGCGAATGAGGCTGGCCGGGCTCAGGGCATCACCGAACGTAGATAAGCCACACTTTCCCTGACCCAGGCATCCTCCAGGGCCATAGTTTCCTCTATGTTGTTCACAAAGGTGGGCCAGAGCTCGATAATGATGGAAGGAGTTAATCCTTGGCTAAGCAGCTGCTCGAGGATCCAGGGCAGGGACAGGTCCCCCTGTCCGGAGGGGGTCCCATATACCGAAAAGCCCATCACAGTTTCCGACCGGCTTACTTTTACGTCTTTAAAATGAAAGTTCCCCACATAGGGGATTAGTTTTTGCATCACATATTCAGGACCTTCCATTGTTCCCAGTGCATTGGCCAGGTCCAGGCACATTTTAAAGTGAGGGTGATTTATTCTTTCCATCAGGGCAGCATAGTCCTCCGCTTTAAATGCCTCCGTGTTCTCAAGGACAATAAACACTCCTTCCCTTTCAAAACGGGGAAGCACCTTTCGGATGCTGTTTTCCACCTCCTTCATCACAGCCGAACTCCCAAAAAAAGCAGGAAGCACCCTTAGTAAGGGCGAAGAGAATTTTTTTGCGATTTCCAATAAGTTCAGCAGATGGGCTTCCTCGATTCCTTTGGTACCCACTTCGATGGATATACCATGATCCCCTGCATATGCGGCCAGATCATCCAGTTCGTTCTTTGAGAGCTTTTCCAGAGGAAGGTTATCGGCAATCTGTACCAGGTTCACTTCATATTTTACAGCCTTTTGCAGAAGCTCCATGGCTGTCATTTTTCTTTCAGGTTGCGGGCCTTTGGCCACTCCCATACTCCAGGGGTAGCACCAGGAAGAGATTCCAAATTTCATATTATTCATCTTATTTTAATAGGCTTGCCAATTTTTAGTTAACTGAGGTTTATGCCACTCGTGATGGGTGTTGGATGCAGGCTGATCACTCACAGGGGCCCTCTTTTTCATAGGCAAGAGGTCCGTTTTTTCAGCCATCTCATACCACCGACCGCTCAGCTCGGCCACCAGCCCGGGATACTCATCCGCTTTGTCGTGTTGCTCGAAGCGATCCTCTGCCAGGTTGTAGAGCTCCCAACGACTCCCATAAAAACTAACCACCTTCCAGTCGCCCCGCCTGAGTGCCCGGCAATTGTTGAAAACAAAGTAAATATCTTCATGCTCCTCCCTGGTTTCCCCCCGAAACAGCGGTGAAAGGGATAAGCCCTGCAAAGCCTGCACCCTGCTATCCTGGGGATATTCTGCACCGGCCACATCCAGGCAGGTGGCCATAATATCCACGAGGTGTCCCGGTGCTTTCTCCCACGAGCCCGGATCAGCAATATTTCCGGGCCAGTGAACAATCAGGGGAGTTGAGATTCCGCCCTTCATGCTGCGTCTGCTTATAGTGCCTCAGGGGCGTGTTGCTCACCGTGGCCCAACTGGCATCGTAAAGTAAAAAGGAGCCTCCTTCCCAGGGTGGGATATGCAAATGCTTACTGCGCTCAAAGGGACAGCCTCCATTGTCGGAGCAAATCATCAGAAGGGTATTCTCCATAACACCTTTTGCTTTCAGAAAGTCCACCAGCCTACCGATGTTCTGATCCAGCCGGTCGACCATAGCTGCATAAACCGCCATACGAAAGCTTTCAAACTCCTGCCTCTCTGGACTCAGGGAATCCCAGGGACTCATGTGATCCGGCAGGGGAGGCAGTTCCGATTCTGCATCAAAGATGCCCAGCTCGAGCTGCCTCTTAAAACGATTCGCCCGGATTTTTTCCCAACCCATGTCATAGCTTCCAAGATATCTTTCCACATCCTCCTGCGGTGCCTGCAGCGGATAATGGGGTGCATTAAAAGCGATGTAATGGAAAAAGGGCTTCCCGCTGCCAATTGCCTCTTCAAGAAAAGCCATGGAGAAATCAACGTTGGCATCGGTGGTGTAGAAATCCTCATCAAAATCGTTCCATACCTCGCCGTTATAACGGAAGGTGGCATCGCCCTTAAAAAAATCAGTCGCTCCCGAGAGGTGACCCCAGTAACGCATGAAACCAAAATCGGTGGGTTGCTTCGAAAGGTGCCACTTCCCCGCCATGGAGGTAAAATAGCCTGCTGAGTCAAGCACCTGAGCTATGGTGACAGCCCTTGAAAGACTCTCATCACCTGCCTGGGTGGGATATAAGCCGGTGAGCAAAGAAATACGGGAAGAATGACACTTGGCTGTATTGTAAAACTGGGTAAACCGCAAACCATTTTCAGCAAGCTGGTCGATATTCGGGGTGAGAATCTCACTGCCATAGCAGCCAAAATCGGAGAAGCCCAGGTCATCCACCATGATCAAAAGAATATTGGCCTGTCCGGCCTTTTTTTCCGTGCAGGAAGTAGCCAGAATCAGTGCCGCTGTCACCAGGAAGGGAAGCATCTTTCTATATTTCATAGACTAAAAATAGCTTTATGCCTGGGATTAAGCATTAACTTCGCCCAAAATTTGAAAATTGAATAAGCAGATTCTCAAGCTGGCCATCCCAAACATCATCAGTAACATCTCCATTCCCCTGCTGGGGATTGTGGATATGGCGTTGATGGGACACATGGACTCGGATGCCTATATTGGAGCCATTGCCCTGGGATCACTGATATTCAATTTTATATACTGGAGTCTGGGCTTCCTTCGCATGGGGACCAGTGGTTTTACGGCCCAGGCCTGGGGAAGACGCGATCTTCCTGAAACCATCCTGGTTTTTTCAAGGGCAGCCTTTATTGCTTTGGCTGTCAGCCTGGTCCTGATCGTCTTACAAAAACCCATTGAACAGTTCAGTTTCCTGGTTTTAAAGGGTGAGACCAGGGTGGAAGAGCTGGCCATGACCTACTTCAGGATCAGGATTTGGGCGGCACCTGCAGCGCTGGGACAGTTCGCCCTGCTTGGCTTCTTCCTGGGTATGCAGAATGCCCGCTTACCCATGGTGGTTCTTATTTCCACAAACCTCATCAACCTGGTCTGCAATTACATCTTTGTGATGAAACTTGGCATGGGATCCGATGGGGTGGCCTACGGCACGGTGATTGCCCAGTACAGTGGTTTTATCATTGCCCTGTTATTCTTCAGGAAATATTTTGCCAGGCTTTTCCATTACTGGTCTCTTAGAGCCACTGTGGAATGGAAGTACCTTAAAAATTTCCTTAATGTGAATAAGGACATCTTCATCCGCACCATGTGCCTGGTAGTGGTATTCTCGATTTTTACTGCTCGTTCGGCCAGTTCCGATGCTGGCTCAGGTGGAGAAGATACCATCCTCGCGGTAAATTCCCTGCTTATGCAATTTTTCATGTTCTACTCCTTCCTGATAGATGGCTTTGCCCATGCCTCTGAGGCTTTAACCGGTAGATTTATCGGTTCAGGAAACAGGGAAGCGCTGAAAAAATCCACGCGCTTACTTTTTCTCTGGGGCACCGTTATCAGCCTGGTGTTCACCCTGATCTACCTACTGGCAGGCAAGGTGATCTTTGGTCTGCTGACCAATAATCCGGAAGTGATTGCCAATGCAAGGCCTTACTTCTTCTGGGTCGTTATGGTACCCCTGGTGTCTTTTGCGGCCTTTCTCTGGGATGGCATTTACATTGGTGCCACAGCCGGTAAGGAAATGCGAAACGCCATGCTTATCTCAACCCTGGCAGTATTTTTCCCGGTATACATCCTGGTGGGGAAATTTTGGGGCAACCATGGTTTGTGGATGGCCTTCATTTTATTCATGCTGGCCAGGAGTCTGAGCATGCAAATTCTGTCCAAAAGGGCAGTTTTCTCGAAAATAAGTTCCTGATCTCTAAAGCTGGCTATGCCTCCCGCCTTCTGGAGGAAAAAATTGACTGGAGAGGTGAACTCTTCCACAATTTGCTGTTCAAAAACTTCATTACCCGCCAAGCTGACCTAACGGACCTATGCTTCCGGGAGGGCAGAATTCATAACAAACTTACGGGCACCTGGCCATCCCTGAGAAGGATATGCTTAACTATATACGGAAAGCATATTTCCATCTGGGAAAGATCCTGAAATATTCCGTAATCCCGAAAGGTAGTATGGCCTGGACCTAATGGATTGTCCCACTTAAGAATTAAGAGGGCCCTTTTCCAGGAATTCAAATGTCACAGACTTGAGACATGGGCTTTCGTTCTCAATAACTGAACTTATTATAATTACCTGATTTAAATGCTTATAGAAAACTGGAAATAAAGCGCCAGTGTTTATAAAGAATTCAAATGTCACGGACTTGTGACATTTGACTTAACCCGAAAGGGTACATCTGGGGACAGAAATAAAAATGTAGCCCCCAGTCCTGAATCAGGCACGGAATATATCAAGGCATGGATGGATGCCACCTTCAAAGTTTGGAAGGCCTCTGCTATCTTAGGCGTTTTTCGCCCGCTTGCGTTCGTGCTCCGCCAGCAGAATTTTCCGGAGTCGAATGGATTTGGGGGTCACCTCAACGTATTCGTCTCCACCCACATATTCCAGGGCTTCTTCCAGTGAAAACCTGATGGCTGGTACGATGGATACCTTCTCATCCGAACCAGAGGCACGCATATTGGTCTGCTTCTTGGTTTTTGTAACATTAACCACCAGATCATCCTGCTTGGCGTGCTCACCAATCACCTGCCCGGCATAAATCGAATCCATGGGGTCGATATGGAACCTCCCCCTGTCCTGCAATTTATCGATGGCATAGGCCACTGCAGTGCCTGTTTCCATGGCAATCAGCGCTCCGTTGCGCTTACGCGCCAACTCGCCTTTCCAGGGTTCATAGCCAGAAAAGCGGTGGGAAATCACTGCACTGCCTTCGGTGGCAGTAAGTATGGGTTGACGAAGTCCGATGAGGCCCCTGGCGGTAATCTTAAATTCCAGGTTTACCCGGTCATCTTTTTTCTCAATGTTCAGAATGTCGCCTTTCCGGCCGGTCACAATTTCGATGACCTTGCCTGAAAACTCTTCGTCCACATTGATATAAAGCAATTCGACAGGTTCATGTTTGAATCCGTCAATCTCCTTAATTACAACCTTGGGCTGTCCCAGCTGCAGTTCATAACCTTCCCTTCTCATGGTCTCAATGAGGATGGAAAGGTGGAGAATGCCCCTTCCATAGACAATTAAACGCTCGGGCGAATCACTTTCTTCAACCTTCAGGGCAAGGTTTTTTTCAGTCTCCTTAAATAAACGGTCACGCACGTGCCGTGAGGTTACAAATTTCCCCTCCCTGCCAAAAAATGGCGAGTTATTAACGGTGAAAAGCATGCTCATGGAGGGCTCATCAATGGAGATGGGCTTCATGGCTTCGGGATTTTCAAAATCGGATATGGTATCTCCAATGTCAAAATCTTCAAGACCCATAACTGCCACAATTTCACCGGAGGAAACCGGCTCCTTTGTCTTTTCCTTACCCAAACCCTCAAAGGTGTAGAGTTCCTTCACCGTGGATTTATGCACCAGCCGGTTCCTCTGAACGATGGAAACCTGGTCGCCCATTTTAATGCTTCCCCGGTGAACCTTCCCAACCGCAATTCGACCCATATAAGAGGAATAATCCAAAGAACTAACCTGCAATTGAAGGGTGCCGGGATTATCTACCGGAGCGTCAAAATAGTCCACTATGGTATCCAGCAGGTAGGTCATATCGTCGGTGGGATTTTTCCAGTCAGGACCCATCCAGCCCTGCTTTGATGAGCCGTATACCGTACGATATTCAAGTTGTTCCTCAGTGGCGTCAAGCGCAAACATCAGTTCAAATACCAGCTCACCGGTCTCTTCCGGATTGCAGTTGGGTTTATCCACTTTATTAATTACCACAATTACCTTTTTGCCCAGCTCCAGGGCCTTTTGCAACACAAAGCGTGTCTGGGGCATGGGGCCCTCAAAGGCATCCACCAGAAGAAGAACCCCTTCGGCCATATTCAGAACCCGTTCTACCTCACCACCAAAATCGGAGTGACCCGGGGTATCGATGATGTTAATCTTGGTTCCTTTGTAACGAACCGATACATTTTTTGAAAGAATGGTGATGCCGCGCTCCCGCTCCAGGTCATTGGAATCGAGAATCAGTTCTCCCATCTCCTGGTTATCCCTGAAAAGATTCACCTGGTGCAGAATACGGTCAACCATGGTTGTTTTGCCATGGTCAACGTGTGCAATAATCGCTATATTTCTTATATCCATCTTGTTTCGCTGACATTAAAAAGTCCGCAAAGGTAGTATAATTCAGCGCCTTATTGCTCTTTATCCTGAAAATAATTCTACTCCTGATAATGTTTCACCGTTCTCTCAAAAGCCTCCCGGGAGGTATATTTAGGAATAAAGCCAAAATCTTTTCTGGCTTTGTCCGAGTTGAAAGTGTAGGAGGTGCAGGTATAAGTTACCGCAAACCTGCTCATTTTGGGTGAATATTTATAAATGGGGCGAAGAAGGCAGGCAATGGACTCTGAGATAGAACCCAAAGCGTAACCAAACCATCGGGGCAGCCACAGGTTTTTTGGCCATATCCTGTATCCGATGCCCTCAACAATGCTGTCAAAAAACTTAAAGAAATTTGTGCCCGGGCCATCTGTAATAAAATAGGCCTGTCCGGCAGCCTTACTGTTTTCCTTTAAAAGCTCCACCGAGGCCAGAACATGAGCCTGGGCAATATTTCCCACATAGACGTGCTGACAGAGAGACCTGCCATTTCCCAGTCTCACATAAAATCCGCCCTTTGCCATATTAATCAAAGATCCAATGTGATAGGGATCCCCCTCACCATAGATGTCGGAGGGCCTGATTGAACAGGTTTTCAGGGAAGCCTTATTGGCTTCGAGAATGGCTACTTCAGCCAGGTATTTACTTTCACAGTAGGAGGTGGAGTGACTCGCCGGGTAAGGAGTTTCCTCACTTACATTTACCAGGGGATGCCCACTGAACAGCACATCCAGGGAAGAGGTAAAAACCAGGGCTTTCACCTGGTGCACTTTACAGGCTTCAATGAGCGCGAGGGTGGCGTCATAGTTGACGCCCATAATTTCCTTTTTCGACTTTGTACCCCAATCCACTATGGCTGCTGAATGAATAACCAGGTCCATTCCGGCGCAGGCTTCACCCACCAGGTCCCGATTGGTGACATCACCCTGGATGAAGGAAATTCGCTCATCGGAAATGTTCCCAGGAGCCTGCAGGTCCAGAACACGAAGAGTCCTTAAGGCTAAGGGAGAGGAAAAATCCAGAAGCTCATTTATAATGGCGGTCCCCAGGAAACCCGAACCCCCGGTCAGAAGAATATCATAGCCTTTATCCATTGATTGCTTTCTTTCTATGGTATATTATCAAAGTTCTTATAATTTTAGTGACCCTAAAATAATAAATCATGCTTAGCCTAAATGCTTAAAGAGATATATATCTTAAATGGCCTGCCATCGGAAACTTATGATGGATTCAGGAAAAGGATTTTTAAACTCACAGAAGATATTCAGGATCACTGCAAACCTGAGACCCTGAAAATCAACCTTACCCTGAAATCACCTCCAGCTATCTCCATCATCCCCTTTAAAAGGAAAAAAATAGCAGTGCTTTCCTTAAGTGGCAGAGCGGGTGAGATCATCGACCTGTTTTCCAAAAGCGAGGGCTTCAGGGGAGGCTACAGGGTGGAAGAAGCCCTTCCTGTAGCCTATGACAAAAGCTGGGCAGACGGGGAAGCCACTCCCGGTGAGTGTTTGCTCACCCTTTTTCACAGCAAGCCGGGGATCGACCGGGATACATTTTTAAAACGCTGGCATGAGGGACACACCCCCCTTTCCCTGCGCCTGCATCCCCTGTGGAACTACAACCGGAATGTGGTCTCCGATACTTTGACAAAGAATTCGGTGTACTATGATGGCATTGTGGAAGAGCAGTTCCGGAAAGCAAAAGATCTTCTGAATCCCCTGGTCTTCTTTGGTCCGCCACTGAAAGTACCCTACCATATGTACGAGGTTTTAATGGACACCCGGTCCTTTATTGATATGAAACGTATTGAAACCTATCTCACCACCGAAATCCATCTAAAAAGCTAAGCCGGAATGAGAAAACTACTATTCTTTTTTCTGAGAGCGACGGGGGGAATTCGAAGGTTCTTTCTTAAGCTCAGGGGAAAAAGTGAGCAGGATGTTTACGATGAGCGGGTTACTTCAGGTAAGTCATGGGCCGAATTCTGTGACAATCTGAAAACCGCCGGGAACGTGTTGTTATCCCCCGGCGCTCCCCTGGATCCATTTCAGCAGGCCGAAGGCATGCGTTACCTCTCAAGACTAACCCGCGCAGGCCTTGAAGCCTATGTGGAATATCCCGATCCCTCCTTCCCCCGTCTGAGAAGAATGGTGCATGAAACCATTAAGATGGGGGCCGATAATCCCGACAACTACTATATGAATGCCCAGATCAGCGGGGAATATGAGTATAAAATCATCGGGAAAAGAAACAGCATTGACTTCATCAGTTTTCATACCCAAAACGGGTCCTATGGATCCACCGGGGGACTGGCCCCCTGTGGGAAAATCGATGATGCAGAACTTGTGCTGGAGGAAGACGGCAGCTTTGAGATTTATATTACCCGGGAACCCCGGGGGAAAAACTGGCTGAAAATCGAAGCCGACAGCACCCTTTTAATGGTGCGTCAGACCTATGCCGACCGCTCCAAAGAAAAACATGCTGAAATGGAAATTCTCTCCCTGTCGGGCATAGAAAGACCCGGTCCGCTCACCACTCAGCAACTTGATGAGGGCCTTAAGGCAGCATCCATGATGGTTGGAGGGGCCAGCATGCTGTTTACCCGCTGGGCCAAAGGTTTTAAGGAGCATGTTAATCAGCTCCCCCTCTTTGATCCGGAGGTATCCAATGCGGCCGGAGGCGATGAAACCATCATCTATTACCACAGCTACTGGAAACTGGAGCCCGACGAGGCCCTGCTCATAGAAGTTACTCCTCCTGATTGTGACGCCTGGAATTTCCAGCTAAACAATTACTGGATGGAATCGCTGGATTATCGTTACCACAATATTTGTATTAATAAACAGGGTGCCGTTTATGAAGCTGACGGATCTGTCCGCGTTGTTGTTGCCCATGAGGATCCGGGTATGCCCAACTGGATTGAAACCGTCCATCACAGGGAAGGCACCATGTGCTGGCGCTGGTACCGCATTCACCCGGGATCACTAGCCGTACAACCCTCTTGCAGCGTTGTCAAAATAAACGCTCTGAAATAAAATGAAGCAAGAAAGAATCATCACATCCAAAGAATTCAGTGAGCATTCCTCATGGTTCTCCTCCATTAACCGTATCTGGAAGCTTAGCTATAAAAAGGGTAAAGCCCCCCTGCTGAATAAGGATGATCTGATTAAGACAGCCCGCAGTAAAACCGGTCTGAATGATCTGGGGCAGGATTTCTGGGAAGAACCCTTTGATCGCCTCCTGGAATCCCTGAACCATGAAGCCATGCTGCATCCCATAGGCAATTTTATTTCGGGGAAAAGACTGATGAACTTGCTGGCAGTTCGCCTCCGGGCAGAATACTGGTTTAAAAAACATCCTGAAATCCTGGAGCAGGATGTTTATCCGCCCATTGTAATCGCAGGGCTGCAACGTACCGGAACCACCAAGTTGCATCGCCTGCTCACAGCGGATCCCGACAACCGGGTACTCAGAAGCTGGGAGGCCCTCAACCCGGCTCCATTTACAAAAAATGGGAGCGCCATCAATGAAGGCAGCCGGGATAAACGTGTAAGAATTGCCAGAACCAGTGAAAAGGCCCTGCGCCTGATGACACCCGGCTTTTTCGCCATTCATCCGGTGGAACACCTGGCCCCCGAAGAGGACATTCTCTTACTTGACGTAAGCTTCCTGAGTACAACCCCTGAAGCAACCACCCACGTCCCCTCCTACGCCAGCTGGCTGGAAGAGACTGATCAATCCTATGCCTATGCATATGGAAGCCGCTTGCTAAAACTGCTTCAATGGCAGCAACCCGCAAAGAACTGGGTATTAAAATCACCTCATCATCTGGAGTTTCTTCCCCTGATCGAAAAATATTACGGAAAGCCTCATATCATCTGGACCCACAGAGATCCGGCAGAATGCATTCCTTCATTCTTAAGCATGGTATGCCACAGCAGGGCATTATTCAGTGACGAAGTCGAGGCAAAAGATGTGAGTGATCACTGGGTGAGAAAGACGGCCTACATGATGGGGAAAGCACTCTCCTACAGGAAGGAAGCGGCCAGTCAGGCTAATATAACCGATCTTTTATACAAGGATCTTGTCAGTGATTCCATGGGACAACTGGACAAAATTTATAAACGCCATGGAGGCATATCCGATTCCCTGGCACAAAAATTCCAGATGGCAGAAAAGAATAATCCAAAGGGTAAGTATGGGAGTCACGCCTATAGCCTGGCCGATTTTGGGCTTACAAGGGAGGATCTGGTGAAGAAAAATGCAGCCTATTTTAAATTATACCAATCACTCTATGAATAAAACCAATCAGTACAGCAGTCCCGTCGGCGCCATATTTACAGGCATTGGAGATCTTTTCAAACAATCGGGGACCAAACTAAACCTGGAGGGCCTTCCCTCCCTTGAGGGGAAGCAGGTGCTGATCACCGGGGCCAGTTCGGGACTTGGATTTGCCACTGCAGTGGAGATGGCCAAACGGGGGGCCCGGGTAATCATGGCCCAAAGAAGTGGCATACCTGAAAAAGGCGAGGAGGTAAAAAAGAAAAGCGGGTCAGATAAAGTGGAAATGATAAAACTTGACCTTTCAAACCTGGAATCATTGAGGGGGTTCACAAAGGAGCTCAGGGAAAAATTTGGTGCCCTTGATATCATCATCTGCAACGCGGCCATGGTGGCGAAAAAAGGAAGGGCCGTTCAGCAGGGCCCCGACCAGATGTTCGTGGTGAATTACTTTGCTAAATTCCTTCTGGCCAGAGAGCTGGAGAAGGGTAATCTTTTGAATTATGGAGCTAAAGAACTACCCAGGATCATTTTCGTAGCTTCAGAAAGTCATCGGAATCCAGATGATTTTGAATGGGATAAATTTGGAAGCTTTGAGCCCTATGGCATTAAACAATCGGTGGCCATGTACGGCTACTACAAACTATTGCTGCTGACCATGGCCAGTGAGTTCAACCGGCGGATTAATCCCGATGGGCAGGTGAAAACCTCTGTATTTGCGCTTTGTCCCGGACCGGTGAATTCGAATATTGCACGCGAGGCCCCCAAGATTTTCCATCCCCTCTTAAAACTGGTGTTTGGTATTTTCTTTCGCTCGCCAAAAAAGGCCTGCGCACCGGTGGTTTACCTTGCGGCATCCAAGGATGTGGAAGGCCAGAGTGGCAACTACATGTTCCTGATGCAGGAAAAGGAGATGGATCAGAAAGCAAGTGATCCCCGGAATGGGAAGAAACTCTGGGATCTGTCTGAAAAACTCGAGAAACAAATCATTAAATAAAGATAAGTAATGGCTGAAGGTCGATTTACAAATCCGGTTGTGGCCTCTCTGGCAGGGGTCAAAGATTTTTTTGCAAAACAGGAACTGGCCTCAAGATTCTCAGATGATGACCGGGCTGATGATAAAACCGTTCTGATCACAGGAGCCAACTCGGGTCTGGGCTACGGCATGGCTGTTGAATTTGCCAGGCGGGGGGCCAGTGTGATCATGGCAGGCAGGAGTAAGATTCCCGAAGCCGCAGAGCAGGTAAAACAGGAATCCGGATCGGACAAGGTGGAGATCCTCTACCTCGATTTAAGTAAGATTGAAAGCATCCACCAATTTGTAAACTTGCTTGCCGAGAGGAAGATACTCATTGATATCTGCATTTTTAATGCGGCCACCGCTTTACCGGGATCCCGGCAAACCGCCTCGGGCCAGGATGAAATGTTCCTGGTAAATTATCTATCCAACGTGATCCTGAGTCAACTCCTGTTGAGCAAGGGAGTGATGGAACTGAAAAATGAGCCTCCCCTGTCTAAAATGATATATATTTCCAGCGATTCGCACCAGGGTGCCACCTACATTGATTATGATGAATTCGGCACCTATTTTAAATACGGCGTATCAAAGGGCATCTCCAACTACAGCTACTTCAAGCTTGTGCTGAATACCTACGCAACCGAATTATCCAGAAGAATCAACAGGGAGGGTAACAGGCTTATAATCAATGTTATATGCCCCGGACCGGTTGCCTCAAATATTGTAAAGGAAGCTCCATGGTTGCTTCGCATGACCCTCAAGGGAATCTTCCGGGTGGTATTTAAATCACCCTCCAAGGCGTCAAGACCGGTGGTTTATATGGCCCTTTCATCCGATTACGAGGGAAAGAGCAATGAATACCTCCACATGTTTAACCCAAAAAAAATGGACCCCAAAGTATATGAGGTCCAGGAGGGAGAAAAATTATGGGCCCGGTCTTTGGCTCTCCTCAAGACCATTGATCCGGACCATGAGGAGTATACCAAAAAGACCGACGAAATGATCTAGAGGCTGTCTCCGAAATCTTCCTTGAATTTGGCGACCAGTTTCTCTGGCCAGTCGGAAACGGCTTCCAGGCGTCCCATGAAGAAACGCAATACTGCAGGTTCCTCAACAAATCTGAGTCCGCCGATAAGCTCACGGTTTTCATAAAGCCACTTCAACCTGTCCAGCAGGAAGTTGGTTTGTGAGAGGGTAAACACCCTTCTTGGGAAAGCCAGTCTGAGCAGCTCCATATCGGAAGCTACGTCATTGCCTTCTGCATCCCGGTCCATGGAAATGGTACCACGCTCCATGCCCCTGCTGCCAGAGACAATAAAGAGGGCTGCTGCCAGAGCTCCGGCCGAATACTCATACTGCGAAACATGAGGAAGGAACTGCAGGGCATCGATATGACATCCCAATGCTCCGGCTGGCATAACCACAGGAATGCCCATGGCATCAAGCTCATTAACCGCATACTCAATAAATCCGGGTGACTGTCCGATTACTGTCTCGTCAAGGGTCTCCCTCAGACCAACAGCCATGGCTTCGATCTCGCGGACAGACATTCCTCCATAGGTCATAAAACCTTCAAAGAGAGGAATCAGGTCACGCATTTTCAGCATCAGCTCTTCGCTGTCGGTCACAATACCTCCACCCCGGGTGGAACTTACCTTACGGCTGGAGAAGTATACGATGTCAGACATGGCACACATCTCATTCAGGATATCCTTAATGGAAGCATCCTTATAGGCTGCTTCCCTTTTCTTAATGAAATAGGCATTTTCACCGATCAGACTTGCATCCAGAACAATCATGATTCCATGCTTGTCGGCAATGGCCTTTACGGCCTTCATATTCTCCATTGAGAAGGGCTGTCCGCCAATCAGGTTGGTGGAAGCCTCCAGGCGGATGAAGGGTACATGATCCACTCCATATTTGGCGATTACCTCCTCAAGCTTCACAAGGTCCATGTTGCCCTTGAAGGGATTGGTGCTTTTAATAATCAGGGCCTCATCGGTATAAATCTCCAGGATTGTTCCCCCGTTGATTTCCATATGTGCCTTGGTGGTGGTAAAATGGTAATTCATGGGAATAACATCCCCTTCCTTAACAAATACCTGTGAGATGATATTCTCAGCAGCACGGCCCTGGTGGACGGGCAGCACGTAGTGCTTTCCAAAAACCTCACGCAGGGCCTCTTCCATTCTGTAGAAACTCTGCGATCCCGAATAGGCATCATCAGCCTGAAGCATTGAAGCAATCTGGTTATCACTCATGGCATTGGTGCCACTGTCGGTAAGCATATCCAGGAAGATATCCTTGGTGTTCAAAAGAAAGGTATTGAAGCCACCCTCCTTAATTGCTTTTAGTCGCTCGTCGATGGGTTTCAGGTGAAGTTTCTGCACAATCCTTACTTTGTGAAGCTCCACGGGAACGCTGGGTCTGCTGTAAAATTTAATCTCCTGCATGGTATTTATCGGTGTTTAGTTAAAAATCGAAGCCTAAAGATAATATTCACTTATAATCTCAAATAAAAGAGTCCTAATATATATTGATTCTATATTTACTGACCTTCCCCTTTTTTATTCTGTGCTTTTTGTGCAATTTTAATCTTGGATCTGCGTCCTTTTGTTAATGTCTTCAAGAATCATATATATAATCTTAGCCCTGGGTATGCTGTCGGCATCCCTAAAGGGGAGTGTTGGCTCCGATTCCCTCCTGGCCCTGCTTGATACCAGCCAGGTAAGCCGCATGCAGGCAGAGATCAGACTGCAATTGGCCGGGGAGATAGCCAATGATAGTATTGAGGAGGCCCTGGTCCCTGTCCAGGGAAGCGCTTCGCCAGGCAGAAATCCTTGGAGCCAAAAGCCTGGTAGCCGATGCCAAATTGTCCATCGGCCTGTTCTACGACTACCTTGGTGTGAAAGATGAGGCCATTGCCTACCTTGGTGAAGCCATCGAAGTCTTTAAACAGCTGGGCAATCCGGAAAAAGAGGCAAGAGCCCTCATGCTCATCGGCAATGCCTACTGGTACCTGAACCAGTTCGATTCGGCACTTAAATATTATACCAGTGCTTCGGCCATAGGCCAGTCCCTGAATGACACCGATCCTGATCATAAGCGGGATGAATGCAAAAGGTGCTGTCTACGGGAATACAGGTCAGAGAGATTCTGCGCTCATTCTTTTCAGACAGGCCAATGAACTCGCAAGAAAAATTGACGATCGTCCACTGGTGATACTCACCTTTTACAATATGGGCGATGTGAATCTTTATTCGGGTCGGATCGACGATGCCCTGGGTATTTTTCATGAACTGAAAGACAAATACGACTTGGAGAAATACAGTACCAAGCACCTGAGCAACCTCTATAACTCCATGACCCTGGCTTTTATCAAAAAAGGGGATTTGAAATGGGCCAAAAGGTATTCGGATACTTGCCGGATTGCATTGGAACGTTATGGACGTCTCACAGAAACCCGCGAGTATTACCATAACCTCTATCGCATCGACTCCATGGAAGAAAATTACCAATCGGCCCTTCAGAACTATATCAGGTATAACAGCCTGAGCGACAGCCTGAACAATGCAGATTTTAAGGAGAGACTGGCCAAACTGGAGATCGGCTTCAACCTCAAGGCCCAGGAGGTTGAAATTGAAAGGCTCACCATGGATAACCAGGTAAAAGACCTGCAGATCAGGCAGCGGAAAATTATCAATTACAGTGCCATTGCCGGTTTTATATTGCTTTTGATCATCCTCTTCCTGCTGATACGATCGGCAATTAAAACCAGGGAAAGGAATGTACTTCTGGAAGAACAGAAGGACGAACTTGAAAGGGCAAATGTAAAAATCCGGTCCCAATCACTGGATCTGCTGGATAAAAACAGCGAACTGGAAAGTGTGATTGAGGAGCTCAAAGCGACACAGCAACACCTGGTCCAATCGGAAAAAATGGCTTCACTGGGTACCCTTACGGCAGGTGTGGCACATGAAATCAATAATCCCCTGAACTTTATTTCAGGAGGATTGGGGATCATCGAGGAAATCGACAGTGATGAGAATGAGCTTTCGGAGGATGAGAAGGCATGCAGGCGAAAAAAGGCCACCAAACTGGCTTTCGACGGACTCGACAGGGCCACTGAAATTGTAAAAGCACTGATGACTTTCTCCCACCGGGGATCATCCAAAAAAAGCCTTTCAAACCTGCACGATATTATCGACAATACCCTGCTCTTCCTTCAGATCCAAATTAACCGAGCAAACCGAAGTCAGAAAGGTCTATGAGCTAAAAGACCTGGCGCCCGTTTTTCAGGATAAAATGCATCAGATTATTCTGAATATCATCGACAATGCCATATATGCCACCAAACGGAAAAAGGAGGGTTCCGGACTGATCATTATCACCACCCGAAAGGAAGGCTCCAATGTGCATCTGGATATTGCAAACAATGGTCCGGCCATAAAGGAGGATCATCTTCGCCAGCTCTTCGATCCATTTTTTACCACCAAGGCTCCGGGAGAAGGAACCGGGCTGGGCCTCTCCATTTCCTATACCCTGATCAGGGAGCACGATGGCACTATCAGGGCCGAGAACCGTGATGGCTTTGTGCATTTTATTATTGAAATACCTGCCTGATCTTTTGTTCTCAACTCATCTTTGGCTACTTTCGCCCTGTCTAAAAAAATAAAAACATGAAAAAAATACTGACCATTGCCCTGTTTATGACCACATTTAGCCTTTTTGCTCAAAACCAGGACGAAGGAAAAGATCCCGTACTCACCAACGAACTTGACTCTGTAAGCTATTTCCTGGGGCTGACCCTGGGTTACGATTTTCAGACCCTCCCTTTCGAAGCTGATCCGGATCTGGTTATAGCCGGACTGGCAGGTGCAATGAAAGGAACTACCGCTTACAGCCAGCAAACTACCGAAGCTGTTTTCAGGCAGTTGCAGATGACCCTCCAGGCGAGAGAAGCAGAGAAAGCCAATGCTGAAGCCAGCCTCAAAGAACAGGAGGGTGCCAATTTTCTGAAAGAAAACGGAAAGCGCGAAGGCGTGGTCACCACAGCATCAGGCCTCCAGTACGAAGTTCTGGTAAAGGGAGACGGGCCCATGCCGGCTGATACCTCCGAGGTGGAGGTCCACTATGAGGGATCCCTGATTGATCAAACTGTTTTTGACAGCTCTTATGAGCGTGGAGAATCCATCTCTTTTCCCCTGAACAGGGTTATTGCGGGTTGGACCGAGGGCGTTCAGTTGATGCCCGTGGGATCCACCTACATGCTCTACATCCCTTCTGAACTGGGTTATGGAAGTCAGGGTACAGGCCCCATCCCCCCCAACTCGGTACTGATCTTTAAGATTGAGTTGCTGGGTATAAAATGATAATCAGAGCCATGAAAGCACCATGGCTGTTCAGACTCGCTGGAATTCACTAAGGGCAAACCATCCCCTGTCGTCGGTATGGGTATGGATCAATTCCAGGTCGCATGCAGCGGCCATCTCCCTGATATTCTCACCGGAATACTTATGGGAGTTTTCAGTATGGATGGCTTCCCCCTTTTTAATGGTCAGGGGACCGGGAAGAAAGGGCGACTGAACCTTCAGGTCGCGCCTGGCCACAAGGTGCATTTCAATCCGCGATTTCTCCTTGTTGAAAAAAGCAAGATGCTCAAAATCATCCTCCTGAAAGTCCGACTCTATCATTTCATTCACTGTATTCAGGATGTTCCGGTTGAAGGCTGCAGTGACACCACGCGAATCATTGTAGGCGTCGTGAAGAAGGGCTTCAGCTTTCACAAGGTCCGTTCCCAGTAAGAGAATATCGCCCTGTTTCATCATCCTGCTGATGTTTTGCAGTAAGCTCGATGGAGGCTTCCCATTCAAAATTCCCGATGGTGCCTCCAAAAAAACAAATCAGCGCAGGCCGGTCCCTGCCCACCAGTTCAAACTGGGAAGTAAAATCAACCGCATATCCATCAATATTGATATTTGGAAACTTCTTTACCAGCTCCTCGGCCGATGCCAGAATGGCCGGTTGGCTGATGTCCAGGGGCAGGTAATGAAGAGCTTCCGAATAAGTATCGGAAACAGCCTGAAATAGCAGGGATATTTTGGAGCTGTCGCCCGAACCCAGTTCAATGATGTCAAAATCCTTATAGGCCTTCATTAAACCCGGAGCGATTCTTTCCAGAATACTCATCTCGGTCCGTGTGGGGTAATACTCCTTCAAGAGAAGTAATCTCCTCGAATAATTCCGATCCGGCCTTGTTATAGAAATATTTACTGGAGATATGCTTCTTCTCTGCGGTCAGACCCGCAATAATCTCCTCCCTTACCTCCTCAGGACCGATCTCTTGCAGAAGATTGGTGATGGAAATCCTGTTCTGGGTGATGATATCTTCATTTACAAAATTCATGCGATCACATTATATTCACGTTCCGGTATACCTGTCTCTGTTGGATTATCCGCATCATTACTCCACTCAAACCAACCACCATCAAAAACCGAAACCCTTGGCCAGCCCATCAGGTAGGCATTCAACCAGGCCTCGCTGCCACGCCAGCCGGTTCCGCAATAAAAAGCATTGTGTTTATCCGGAGTCACTCCTACCTCTTTCCAGATTTCGGCCACCTCATTAAATTCCCTGGTGGTATGGTCAAGGTTCCGGTAGTTCTCCATGTGATAGGCATCCGTACCGCAGTTCCCGAATACAGAACCGGGTATCCTGCCTTTTTTCTCAATGTAGTTATACCCGCTTAGCTCTCCGATATATTCAGGCCAGCTTCTCACGCTGACCAGATTTGCCTGATCAGATGCGATGATTTCTTTGGCCTCGGGCACATCCACGGCCAGTTCGGGCCGGCCGGGGATTTCTGCCCCAAAAGCCCCACGAAATTGTGGCAGACTCTCCTTTGTGCTTATCTCGTATCCGGCATCCTCCCAGGACTTTAATCCGCCGTTCAGAATCCTCACATCCTTTACCCCTGCATAGAGCATAATGAAGGCAGCACGGATAGATCCCAGGTGACCGGCACTACTGCCCGGAAAGGGGTCGTTGTTATCGGGAAAAGAGAACCTTCCATAGAGAATCACCGTGGTGTCGCTGGTAATTCCCAGGCTCTCAAGGGTGGCCTTCAGCTCTTCAGGGCTCCTTCGGTTCCAGGTCTCGGGCGATTCCAGGGTATTGGTGTCCACCTGCAGAGCGCCAGGGATATGTCCCTCATCGTAGGCCCCGCGGTTTCGGTAATGTCCGTGACAGATTACATAATCACCCCCATCGAATTCGGGAGGCAAAGCTCCGTCCATAAGCGTCTTCAGCCACTGGGGGTAGACCAGCATATTGTAACGGGCCAGCCGCTCCATGGGCAAATCTTCATCGGCACACCATTCATCCTTAAACTGCGTGTATATTTTAATGTTTTCATAGCCTGAATGCGAAAAGCGTTTGGCCACTTTTTCAGCCTCGGCTGTCTCATAACCGTAAATGACCAGGCTCTGTTCCGGCATGATCCCCTTGGATCTCACAATTTCAATCCAGTCGATGTAAGAGGCCCACTTCAGAGGCAGGCTCCTGGCTCCACTGATGTGCCCACCCCTCTTTTCATTTTTTAAACGCCAACCATTGTATGCCTCCACAGGGCGAACATCGATGATGGAGCCTGATGAGTTTTCTATGAGTTCTTCTAATTCGGGGGTGGTGATAAATTGAAAAGCCATGCTGATATACTAAGATCTTTAAAGAATTTATTTCTGTTATTTAAGATTAACGCTTTAGTCGCCGCAGTGTTTAAAAACTTACCCCGGGTGATGGATATTTTCGAATTATGGCTACAGAATGCATTTATTGTAGTACCTTTGCGACCTAATATAAAGATATGGAATTTAAGGACTTAGGATTGCAGGAAAAGCTCCTGAAAGCAGTCACCAAACTGGGCTTTATAAGCCCTTCAGAAATTCAGGAAAAAGCAATCCCGGTCCTTTCGGCAGGGGAGCGCGATTTTGTAGGTCTGGCGCAGACCGGAACCGGTAAAACCGCTGCCTTTGGACTGCCCCTCATTCAACACATCAAATGGGATTCCAATGATACTCAGGGACTGGTCATCTGTCCTACCCGGGAATTGTGTATGCAGATCACAAAGGACCTGATCTCTTTTGCCTATTACCAGACCAAACCCAATATCGTTCCTGTTTATGGCGGAGCCAGCATATCAGACCAGGTTCGCCAGATCAAGAGAGGTGCACAGGTTGTGGTTGCCACACCAGGTCGCCTTTTGGACCTGATCAACCGCAAGGCCATCAAACTGCAGACCGTGTCACGGGTCATCCTGGATGAGGCCGACGAAATGCTGAACATGGGATTTAAAGAGGATATTGACAGCATACTGGAACAAACTCCGGCCATGAAAAGGGTGTGGCTCTTTTCAGCCACCATGCCCAGTGCGGTGAAACGCATTTCCAAGAACTACATGGTCGACCCCCTGGAGGTTGTGGTGGGAAAACAAAACAGTGTAGCAGCCAACATCGATCACCGCTACTATATGATGAAGGAGAAAGACCGTTATTATGCACTGAAGCGGATCCTGGACTACTATCCCGATATATTTGGACTCATCTTCTGCCGGACCAGGCGTGAGACCAGTGCGGTTTCCGATAAACTGGAGAAAGAAGGTTATGATGTGGTGGCGCTGCATGGGGATCTTACCCAGGCACAGCGCGATGCCGCCATGAAAAAATTCAGGGAAAGAACCGTTAAAATCCTTGTGGCTACGGATGTGGCAGCACGGGGACTGGATGTACACGACATCAGTCATGTGATTCATTATAATCTGCCCGACGATATTGAAAACTACACACACCGAAGCGGACGTACTGCAAGGGCAGGCAAGGGCGGCAAGTCACTCATCCTTATCAACACCCGCGAACTGGGCAGGATCAGGCAAACCGAAAAACTGATCAGCACCAACATCGAATACAGGCGCATTCCGGAAGCAGAGGATATCTGTGAAAAGCAAATGTATGCACTGATGGACCGCGTAGTGAAAACACCCATCGACGACGAGGCCATCGACCGCTACTGGCCCGTTTTTTATGATAAGCTTAAAGATCTTCCCACCGAAGAAATCGTACTGAAATTCATCTCCACCGAGCTTAATGCTCACCTGGATTATTACAAAGGTGCCGGCGACCTGAATGCCGATCAGGAAAAGGGAGGCCGTTCCAAGCCCAGCCGCAGGGAGGATGGCTCCTTTAACCGGAATGTAAGTGGCCCAAAGAAGCGCTATACCATGGATCTGGGTGAAAACCAGAATATGAATAAGGGCGCCCTGGTGAGACTGATTTGTTCCGAAACCGGGGTTGAAAGCAATCACATTGGCCGCATCGAATTGCACTCACGCTTTTCCTACTTCGAGGTGGACGAAAGCGTGGCTGATAAGGTTCTTCCAAAACTTAAGCAGGGAGTTTACGAGGGGAAAAACTTCAATGTCGCCCTATCCAAGGACCAGGATGGCGGGGGAACTTACACCGCTAAGGATTACGGTGGAAGAAGTAAGGCCGGGAACAGCTACCATGGAAAAAAAGGTGGCAAAAAGGACTATAAGAAGGACTACAAGAAGCCCTATAAAAAGAAGTACTGATCCCGGAATCAATCGGCTTAGCCAATCCTGTATACCAGCAAGGACTTTCCGTGCCGCAGATAAAGCCTGCCCTGATAAATACTGGGGTGAGACCAGTGCGGACCGGAGCCATAATCAATTATAAACTCTGAGATAAGGTCAAATTTATCAGGCGTGGCCTTCACCAGGGCCATATTGCCCTTTCTCTCTTCGTAACAAATCAGCATCCCATTTGATGTGATGACCTGCCCCTTGTTATTCCACTTCTGATCATACATAAGCTCCCCGGTATCCCAATCCAGGCAAAGCCAGTTTCCTGTGCGAATGGTCGTGTAGTTTGAGCCATAGATATAGCCATTATGTTCCACCACGCCTCCATGATGCACATCCAGTTTATCGGATTTCCACTTCACTGAAACGGAAGAAAAATCATCGGACATAAGCAGCATGAGTCCGGTGTGGTTATATCCGCTTGTGATAAAAATCTCATTACCCTTAACCAGCGGAGTAACCGGGTTGATATCCCCTCCCATCATGGGATTATCGATATCTATGTATTTAAGCTTCCAGAGCATATTGCCATTATTGGCATTTACACAGATGATGTAGTCGCCGGTGAGGGTTACAATCAGGTTTTTCAAACCCCGCCGGATCAAGAGGGGAGAAACATAGCCGCTTTTATCCTGAAGACTCTCGGAGGCCCAGATGGTGGACCCCGTTTTTTTATCCAGGGCAACCATGGTGGTTTGCTCTCCACCCGGGGTATAGATCATTTTATCATCAACGATGAGGGGAGATTCTGCCACCCCCCAGTTTCCGCATTGACCCCCAAACTTTTGATATCCGTCCAGCGACCAGACCAGCTCCCCTTCAGAAAGCTCCACACAGGCCAGATCTCCGGAACCACTGATGAGGTAGGCATAGCCATCTTCAATGGTAGGGGTACACCGGGCCGCCGGGTAGGATTTGCTCCAGGCATCACCATAAGTTGTGCTCCACAGAATATCCCCATCGGCAGACAGTGCCGTTAGAATTTCCTTTTCCTCCACAACTCCGGTAGTGTAAATAAGGCCTTCATATACAACGACCGATGAGTAGGATTCCGGAAGGCTGTCCACATGAAGCAAAAGCTCGGGCCCTCCTTCGGGCCATTCTCTGAGCAGGTTTTCTGCCGGGAAATGGCCGGAACGGTTTTCTCCCCTCCATTGTGTTGTGGATTGAGCGTGAACATGCAGTGTTGCGGACAGAACCATAACAAGTCCGGCTAATAAGCCCTTTCTATATTTCCTCATGATACTTTTACTAATTTGACTTATTATCTTTTTCCTTCGCCAGTCGTGCAATTCCGTTCAGCATATCGGCCGGACCATCCGGGATCCAGGTAGCGATTACCCATTTGGGCACTGATACCAGTGGAATGCTTGAAGAATACATGATTATCTCCACAGAATCGTTTTCAAGACCGGTAAAGGAATATTTTGTGTAATTGTGTTTCATCCTGGGCACATCCCCCTCGGGGTACATGTCTGGCGCAGGTGTTCCTGTAAGGAAGAATCGCTTTTCGAACGGCTTCTCCTCCAGTTTATACTTTGTGATTACATCGGCATCGGGCATGGGCCAGGGGCTGTTGTAAAAATAGTAGGTCACCCATTCTCCATCAGGCAGATCCTTGATTCGTTTAACATGCTCGGTACCATCCATAAAGCCCATGTGCAATGAATCTTCCCTCATCACCGCCTCACAGGATTCCAGACTCACTTCCGCCCTGAGTGTTGCCACATAGTGTAATACATTGGCTTTTTTTCCACGCTCATCAATGGTATCAGAGAATACATAAGTTACCTCAACCCTTCCGTCTTTGGTGGTCTGGGTTTTCCAGTCGGACTTTTGGGCCATCAGGCCTGAGTTCACCAACCATACAAAAAGAAAAATGAGAACACTATTTCTGGTCTGTTTCATGTATATCTGATTTTCCTGGTTTCAGTTTGACGACAGTAACGGTGCTGTGGGTACCCATACGCATGGGTGGTCCGAATGTTCCGGCTCCTTCCCCCACATATATTTTAGTCCCCTGGTAATCGTGCAGGCCCTTGTTATACCGGTAGATTAAGTTTCCGATATAATTTACCGGGAAGAGCTGGCCTGCGTGGGTATGCCCGGCAAGGTATAAGTCAACCCCCTTCTGCTTTGCGTATTCTATACCGTGCGGACTGTGATGAAGAAGGATTATGGGCTTCTCCGGATCCGCGGGGATTCCCGGGAGGACCGAACTGATGGTTGCCCTGTGACCATTGGCATGCATATTCACATCCTTTTTATCGGCCGACATGTGATTCAGTCCGATGATCTGAATCTCACCCTGTACCGCCATTTCATTGGAAAGCACATGCACCCCGACCTTTGTTAAGCCACTCTTGACACGCTCAATGCCACTGTAGCCGTCGTGGTTCCCCTCCACAAAATAAACCGGGGCAGACAGGGTTTGAAGGGGATCAAGACAGGCATCACAGAACCTGATTTTTCCATCGTACAGATCGCCGGTTAGCAGCACCATATCCACATCCTGCGCGTTGGTCATATCCACCAGTTTTTGCAGGAAGGCCGGACCCCTGAAATGGCCCAGGTGGATATCAGTCAGGTGCATGGCCCGCACCTCTTTTTTCAGGCCGGGAATCTCTACTTCAATCTCTCTGGTGCGTATATTAAATGCATTCAGAATGCCATAGGCAGAAACCGCCAGGCTCAAAAACAGAACGGCAAATCCGTAATGCCGGGGCTCAAGCTTTATAAGCAGGCTCGCCAGATCAACAAGCATGATGGAGAGTAGCAGGTAAAGCAAATAGCCCATCAGGATGGCACCGGTACTGTATATCAGATGTCCGACCATCCCTGTGGCATTCGTAAAAGCCGCCACACCTACAATCATCAGGACGGTAAGCAGGGCAAAGCCCATGTGAAGAGGCCAGATGGTCTCCACACTAAAGTACCAGGCAAAGCGCCTGGAAAGATATATATTGGCCCCAACCAGGATTCCCAGGAAGAGCAGCATGAATATAAAGGGTAAAATTTGCTTCATTACTTCATTTTAGTGATCGATATTAAAAATGCCGCAATTTAGCATAATCTTATTCACCACTAAAGTCGACCAAAACAAGGATCACAGGCAGGATGGCCAGAATCATAAATACAAGATCCGCAGTATTGTTTATTAGTTAGCCAATGTATAGTTGATGAATATTTTCACCTCCTCGGATACCTTGCCAGTCCCCACATCACTGGCAAGCCCATAATCATACCTGCTGATGGTAAGCATGCCGGAAAGCTCTCCATCCTCAAAACCAAAAGGAATCTCCACCTCCCGGGTAACATCCAACATGGTGAGCTGTCCTTTTGCAAGATATCCTTCCCCGGTTTCCTCAACAGAATCTGATTTGAAGCAGATTGCAGGAAATTCTTCCACGTGGAAGTAAGCCTCAGTCTTCAGTTTCTTATCACGACTTTTGTTTCCGGTGTTTACCGAAGCTGCATCGATACAAACCTTGAAACTTGCATTTTGAGCCTGGGAAGCGTCAAAAATCACTTCTCCCTCAAGGGCTTCAAAGGTGCCGTCAACAGTGCGGATCTTCATATTACCAACTTCGAAACTTATTTTCAGATTCTCCTTATTCACAGATTCCGCTGTGATTGAAATTCCAGGCATAAGCCAAAGTAGTGCCAGTGCTATCAGTACTTTATTCATCTTTTTTCTTTTTTCTTTTTTATAATCCTCATTTATGCTCATATTTAGCCTGTGCTGCAGTCTCTGCAGGCAGGGTAAATGGTTTCGATTAAACGGGAATTGAGGCCTTTTGTTCAACATAACTGCCCATGATACTCCCTATCTTTCATCCATCCTTATCCAGCTGGATCTCAGCAATCTCATCTGCCTGAAGAGGCAAGCAGGCTGCTTTTCTTCCTCGGTTTTTGCGGGGAGATTAATCCAATTCTGGCATCAAATCATAGGGCTATTCAATTTTTGAACCCGCTCTCTTTAGCCTGATGGTAAGGGCGATTCTGAAAACACCCAGGGCGATAAAGGCCACTGCAGTCCAGATGGCTATGGTTAAACCAAGAATCATGGGATGCAGGAGAATTAGAATGGCCAGCAATAAGAGGACGATCCCAAAGATCATTTCCCAACGCCAATGATCGTTCTCGCCCTCTCTGAATTCAAAGGCACGCCTGAGGACCAGAACGCCACTTGCAGTCAGTGAGATGGCAACGAATATGGTGATGATTTTTAAAAGAATCTCGGGATTAATCAGTAGGATTAGCCCAATTGCTATATCGATAAGGGCACCGACTAATTGGAATCCCCATCCCGGAATGGTGCGCCGGTTCGAAATGGAGATAAACAGACCGCTGGTTCCACTTACCAGGATAATGATACCTATGAACATGGTAATTTTCGTAAAGCTTTCTGCGGGAGCCTTCAAAATCCATATTCCTGTGGCAATAAAAATCACACCAAATAGCATGGGCACCCACCAGTAGGTTTGCTTCCTGCCAGCAATCATTTCCTCTGTCATGTCTGAAATTTTATAATTAGCCTTATAAATATCGGATATATTATTCACAATGGCAATTGAAGCCATTTTACTAAACTTTTACAACTGAACTACCCAAAAATGCAGCTTACCGATAATTTCGGGGCCTACATCGATTTACTATGGAACTGCGGACATGCGAGCCGTAGTTTTACATCATGTTTTGGTACATACTCATAAGCTTAATCCTTCTTACCCTGCTATGGATACTGCTGGGTCCGATTATCATTTTTGTGAACTCCGAAGGCAATAAATACTCGGTTGGCCTTCCAGGAATATTCAAAGCTTCAATAGTCCCCAATGAGGAACTCTTTATCGTGAAGGGCTCGGTGTTTTTCGTTCCCTACTGTTTTAATCCTTTCGGCAGAAAGAGAAAAAAGCCGCGCAAACCCAAAGAAAAATCCACTGCAAAAAAGCGCTCTTTCAATTTCAAGGAGGGATGGGGACTGGGGAAAAACATCCTGCACGCATTCCGGATCAAAAAGCTTCACATGGATATCGATACAAATGATTTCACCCTGAACGCCTGGCTGATTCCAGCCTTTTCGGCGGTGAATTCTGAAAACATAAGGCTACAGGCCAATTTTGAAGGCAGGGCCACAGTGCTGCTCGATCTTCGAACCCGTATTGGGGCTGTGCTCTGGGCCTTTATAAAAACCAAATATATATCAATGTTAAACCAATAAAACATAACAAAATGGACATTAGAGTAGATGAATTATTAGACAAGGTATCAGAACACGTAAAAAGCATTGCCAGTACAGATACCATACTGGGAGAAGAGTTTACCCTGGGCGATTACACCTGCAGACCTGTAATTAAGGTTGGTACCGGTTTTGGTAGCGGAACCGGAACAGGTGAAGACCCGAAAGGAAAAGGCAGTGGCACAGGCGGAGGAGCCGCTGCAGGCATCGGGGTTACCCCTGTGGGTTTCCTGGTGGCCAAGGGTGGTGAAATCTCCTTTGTTCCTTCCAACCGGACAGCCGGACTCTCAAACTTGCTTGAAAAAGTACCCGACCTTGTGGAAAAGGTCGCCGAGATGAAAAACAAAAAGGACAAAAAAGAAGAAAAAGAGGAAAAGAAAGAGAAGTAGCAATAGTAAAGGTTTGTTTTCTCATCCCCTCTGCTGGCATAAGGCTGGCAGAGGGGATTTTGCTTTTTAGTAACACTTGTGTTAGTAACACTTGTGTTAGTAACTAATGTTGCGTAACTTTACTGTTACTAATTTGACGCAAGATGAAACAAGCACCATTCAAATTCGGAGAAGTCGTTACCGGACAGTACTTTACCAACCGGGATGCTGAAATTGAGAAATTAAAAAATAATTTCCTTTCACTCCAGAACACCATTATAATCTCACCCCGGCGTTATGGAAAGTCTTCCCTTGTAAGGGAGGCTACTGAGAAGTTTACCCGGGAAGTAAAGGGCTACTCCATATGCAAGCTGGATTTAATGTATATCTATTCTGAGGAAGAGTTTTACAGCCGCTTTGCCACAAGTGTATTAAAAGCAAATTCCAATAAAGTTGAAGAGTTCCTTTTGCAGGCAAAAAACTTCATTAAAGGAGCCCGAATTACAATAAATGCAGGCAGCGGAGAACCCTCGGTGGAATTTGGGCTCGCATACATAAAAGACAACATCGATACAATTCTCAACCTGCCACAGGAAATTGCCAGACGAAAAAAGAAAAACATCATCATTTGTATTGATGAATTCCAAAATATATCAAGGTTTGAAAAGCAGCAGCAACTACAGGGCAGGCTTCGTTCCATATGGCAACATCATGACCGGGTAGGATATGTTTTATATGGATCCAAACAAACCATGATGACGGAAATCTTCAATAAAACAAACAGTCCATTTTACAAATTTGGCGAAACCATTTATTTGAACAGGATTCAAACTGCAAAGCTCAAGGAATATTTGATTAAGGCCTTTCAGTTATCAGGAAAGGAAATTTCAAATAAGATCTGCAACAAAATCATTGAATGCGTTGAAAATCACCCATACTACTTACAACAATTTGCAAGGAACATCTGGCTCATTTCCGGCAAAATAGTTTCCAATTCAGATTATAAAGAGGCAAAGCGGGCCTTGATATCTGAAAACCAAAACTTCTATCATGAAACCCTCGGAGATCTCACCTCTTATCAGATTGGCCTCCTAAAGGCTCTGTTAAATAAGGAAGATCACCTCTACTCGGCAGATGTTATCCATACCTATAAATTGGGATCAACTGCAAATGTTGGAAGAATGTACAAAGCTTTTGAAAACAAAGGAATTATTTTACATGAACAGGGTAAAATCGTATTTACCGATCCTATATTCAAATTAATTGCCGAAGAGAGATTATTAAAGGACATATACTAAACATACTGCCCCAGCTCCATCCATCGCTCAAGCTTGGTCTCCAGCTCTTCGATAATCTCAGCCACCCTTTTGGATTTCCCACTCAGCAGTTCGTAGTCAAGCGTCCCAGTACTTAATTCAGCTTCCAGCGCGGCCTTCTCCTGTTCCAGTTTCTCAATTTCAGGCTCCAGCTTGCTATACTCCTGCTGCTCCTTGAAAGTAAGTTTGGTCTTCTCAGCCTTTACTGTCTTTTCACTGGCAACTTCAGTCTTTACACTTTCAGCTTTAGGGACTTTTGACTCATTCTCTTCCTGAAGCTGCCGATAGCTTTGGTAGCTTCCGTAATGGTCCTTAACCTTTCCCTCTCCCTCGAATATAAAGAGATGATCAGTGAGTTTATCCAGAAAGTAGCGGTCGTGGGAGACAATCACCAGGACGCCTTTGAAATTAAAGAGGAATTCTTCCAGTTTGTTCAGGGCAAAAAGGTCGAGATCGTTGGTGGGCTCATCCAGGATCAGGAAATTGGGATTTTTGATGAGCACTGTCAGCAAATGCAGCCTGCGTAGCTCTCCCCCGCTTAGTTTGGCTATCCTTTTGTATTGCGATTCAGGAGTGAAAAGAAAGTGCTCCAGGAACTGAGATGCCGAGATGGTTCTTCCATCTTCCATTAATACAATCTCTGCAATCTCCTTTACTGCATCAATGACCCGCATTTCAGGATCCCATTTTTGTCCCATCTGGTGGTAGTAACCCATGACCACCGTTTCTCCCAGGTCCAGGCTACCTGCATCCTGCTTCTCCTCCTGGGAAATCACGTTCAGAAAGGAGGTTTTACCCGTACCGTTCCGGCCAATCACACCCACTCTATCCCCCTTTAAAAACTTATAGGAGAAAGAGTCGATAATCTTCAGCTCACCGTATGCTTTTCGGATTCCATCCAGGTCCAGAATCTTGCCACCCAGCCGGGGTGATTTCACCTGTAGTCTAAGATCTCCGGGGCCAGTCTCCAGCCTTGCTTTCTCACGAATATCGTCAAAGGCATCAATACGTGATTTGGATTTGGTAGTTCTCGCCTTGGGCATGCGGCGAAGCCACTCCAACTCCTTTTTCATCAACTGGGTGGCCTTCTGGGACTCAACCTTTCGGATCTCCTCCCTTTCAGCCCTCTTCTGCAGGAAAAGTTCATAATTTCCCTGGTACTGGTAGAGCTGCCCCTGGCTTAGTTCCATGATGCGGTTGCAGACCCGGTCCAGGAAATAGCGGTCGTGGGTCACCATCAGGAGGGTAAGTTTGCTCGTGGAGAGATAGCGCTCCAGCCATTCGATCATATCAATGTCCAGATGGTTGGTGGGCTCATCAAGTATGAGCAATTCGGGTTCGTCCAGAAGAACAAGGGCCAGGGCGAGTCGCTTTTTCTCTCCCCCTGAAAGACTGGATACCATCTGGCTTGTATCCGTAATCCGGAAAAGATCCAACAGCTCCCTCAGGCGCCTTTCGTAATCCCAGGCATTGGCATGGTCCATCTCATTGGTGGCCTCCTCCAGCGCTGATGTGGTCTCTTCTGTATGAAGATTGGAATGCCTGTCCAGGGCCTTCTCGTAACGCTGGATCACATCGATCACAGGGGTATTGGCTGAAAGAATCAACTGATCGATGTTCAGTGAGTCATCCAGCTCGGGTGACTGTTCCAGAAAGGCAGTTTTGATCCCTTTGCGAAAGGTAAATTCACCGGTATCTGAATCCATCTTTCCCATAAGGATCCTGAGAAGGGTGGTCTTTCCTGTTCCGTTCCGGGCTACAAAGGCAGTCTTATCCCCGCGCGCCAGTCCGAAGGTCAGACCTTCAAACAGCTGTTGTTCCCCAAATGATTTCGATAAATTCTCTGCTGAAAAATAATTCATTCCTTATTCAGCTAACGGGCATTGTAATACTCCATCGCTTTGGGCATGATCTCATTCAGGTGGGTAATGCGGTTGGAAGGATCGGGGTGGGTGGATAGAAATTCAGGAGGGCGCTCGCCGCCATCCTTGTTCATACGCTGCCAGAACTCTGGGGCAACCTGGGGATTGTAGCCTGCCATCGCCATGAAGTAGAGTCCAAGTTCATCGGCCTCACTCTCGTGAGTTCGTGAGTAGGGAAGTTGAACACCCACCTGGCTTCCCACACCAAAGGCCAGCATGGCCAGGGCAATGGTTTCCTCCTTTTGCTCCTGCAGGGCCACATTGAGAGCCATTCCTCCCATCTGAATGGCCAGTTCCTGTGACATACGTTCGTTGCCATGCTGGGCCACCGCATGGGCAATCTCGTGTCCCATTACAACAGCAACCCCGGTTTCATCTTCACAAACCGGCATAATTCCTTCATAAAATGCGATCTGTCCTCCGGGCATGCACCATGCATTCAATTCGGGAGATACGATTACGTTATACTGCCAGTCATATCCTGCAATGGCCGATTCCAGGTTATTTTGCTTCAGGTATTCTTCCACAGCTATGGTCAGCTTCTCACCAACCTCTCTGACCATGTTGACATAGGCCTGATTAGAGGACAATTTACTCTCGCTAAGCACCTGGGTATAAGAATCTGCACTCAGGGCCAGCATTTGTGAAGAAGGAATGGCTACAAATTGCTTGCGTCCCGTCAGTGGAACGGTGGAACATGACTGCAGTAAAATAAGCGAAGTTGCAAAAAGGGCAGTAAATAGAATCCGGTTCTTCATGATCAGCTATCTTAATTAGGCTTCAAAGATAGGGAAGATTAATCTTATAAGCTTATGCCCCTTTTTTAATTTCAATCAGCGATGTCGAAAACGAAAACGTGATTTCCGCCTGGCAGGTGCCAGAAGGGCGTGACTACTCACAAAACGCATGTCCTCAATGGTATAGAAGGCATTTGGGTTAAAATGCTGAATGGTAGCAATCACATCCCGGAGTGCTTTCCGCCTGATAATAATATAAAGAACTCCCACCTCTCCTTCTCTTCCCATACCGGCCACGGTTGTAACCGGATATCCTTTCTCACGAAGGCCATTGATGAGATCGTCCGCACCCTTTTTGGTGATGACCCGAACCAGTTCATATCCCAGGGCCAGTTTTCCCTCCAGAATCATCCCCACATAGGTACCCAGGCCAAATCCGCCGGCATAACCAATATAGGTAAACCAGTTATCCAGGTTAGCCATGATTCTCGTGATCGTGATCAGCCAGATCAGTGACTGGAAGAAACCAATAAATGGTGCCATGTTTCTGTATCCCTTTGCGACCATGATCACACGAATGGTATCGAGTGATACATCCACCACCCGGGCCATTAAAATCAGAAGGGGGAGCACTACAAAGTCAAACCAGTTAAATTCCATATCAGTTAATGTTTTCGAACGCAAAAGTAGTGCAAGTTTTG
>CAVQMZ010000007.1:0-68594 GCA_963713725.1 uncultured Bacteroidota bacterium | reverse complement strand
GATATGTTTGCGCTTGGAGTTCCCATGGTGATGGACTCTAAAGTGCTTCGTAAAGGCACCTACGAATAGATACGAATAGCGATGTAAATCATGGCAGATAAAGTACAGAATGAGGTACATATAATCAGTCAGCTGGTCCATGGTGACCAGGAGGCATTTACCAGTCTGTATCACAGCTATGTGGAACATGTATTCTACTTTGCATTGCGTTACCTGAAAACAAGGGAGGATGCAGAGAATATCACCCAGGAGGTTTTTGTGAAAATCTGGGAAACCCGACAGAGGATTAAGCCGGAAGGCTCTTTCAGCGCCTATCTTTTTACCATTGCCAAAAACCTCATTTTTAATATCAACAGGAAGAAGGTGAATGAAGCTGCCTACCTTGATCACCTGACCCGGGTCGTTAGTCACATGGATTCGGGAACCGAGAAAGCGCTCTTTTACCGTGAACTTCAGGAGCAGGTTGATCGCTGTGTTGAGCAGCTCCCCGGGCAAAGGAAAAGGGTCTTTGTTCTCAGTCGCCAGGAGGGACTGAGCCACAAGGAGATTTCACTAAAACTCGGTATTTCCGAGAAAACAGTGGCAGCTCATATCCGCTTGGGACTTCAGGCACTTCGGAAAGTCCTCAAGGAGGAGAAATAAACGATCTACTAACTAAACTGACATGAAAATATCCAAATTTGCCCTACCCATCGCTTTGCTGTTTCTGACAATTTCCTGTCAGCAAAGCCCCATGGTTCAGAATGATGCCGGGGCACAGATTCAAGGGAAACTATTTATCATCGGCGGAGGCAAACGTCCCGTGTCCATGATCGACAGGATGATCTCCGAGTCGGGAGTGGATGAGTCGGGCTATATTTTAATCCTTCCCCTGGCAAGCGGGGAACCCGACAGCGCCATTTATTATAGTTCTAAACAGTTTTCGGACCGGGGAGTGGACAACATTATGTCTGTCAAAACAGCTGACCTTTCAGGAGATCCGACTTCCCTTGTAAACCTGATTAAAAGTGCCAGCCTGATCTACATTTCAGGTGGAGACCAGAACAGGTTTATGGAGCTGATCCAGGGAGGTCCTGTCAAAGAGAGTATCCATGAGGCCTATATCAAGGGAGCATGCATTGCGGGGACCAGTGCCGGAGCGGCGGTGATGAGTGAAAAAATGATTACCGGGCGTGAACTCAAGCACCCGGTCTACACAGGAAGGTTTCCTTCCATCGAGGCTAATAATATTGTGTTAGGGAAGGGGCTTGGACTTATCGATGAGGCAATCATAGATCAGCATTTTTTGAAGAGAGAGAGATGGAACCGCCTAATTTCGGTTTGCCTTGAAAACCCCGAAAACATATGCATTGGAATCGATGAATCCACCGCCATCCTGGTAAAAGGTGGGAAAGCGGAGGTCTTGGGAGAAAACCAGGTCATTGCACTACAGCATACCTGCGCGGAAACCAAGATTGTAAATGGTTTACTGGGAGGGATGAACCTGGATCTCAGCATCTACCTTCCGGGAGATACAATTAAATTTTAGAAGAGATGACTGCTACCCTTCGTCGCTTCCTCTTATTATTTCCCTTCATGCTTGCCTCCGGGGTTTTTGCACAGGGCTACTTAATGCTGGCTGGGGGAGCCGGGGAGAGCCAGGGAGGCTGGAGTGATATACCCTATGGGTGGGTGGTTGAACATGCCGCCAACAAAAGAATCGCTGTCATTTCATACAGAGGGGATCAGACCCAGTGGCTCCCCGAATATTTTATTAGCCTGGGGGCTTTGGAAGCCCGGAATATTACCATTGCGGACCGCTTTACAGCTGATGCACAATCCACGTTTGATACCCTGATCACCTACGATGGAATCTTTTTAAGAGGGGGTGATCAGTCCGTCTATTACGAGCGATACAAGGATACCAAAACAGTGGAGGCCCTTCAATATGTGTATATTAAAGGGGGAGTGCTTTCAGGTACATCGGCCGGCACAGCGATTTTATCGCCTGTGGCTTTTACAGCACAGGTGGCCTCGGTGGATCCGGCCCAGGCACTGCTTAATGCCTACTCGTCCCAGATTACTCTGGAAGACGATTTCCTGGAAATCCTTTCCGATCACTACATCTTTGACAGCCATTTTGTGGAGCGGGGAAGGTTTGGCCGTCTGCCTTCTTTTATGGCCACCTGGTATAAAAAAACCGGAGAACTGGCCGTGGGGATTGGTGTCGATGATCATACGGCCCTGTGTATCGACCAGTCAATGCTTGGAAAGGTTTATGGCACCGGAGCAGTCAGCTTTATTTATAATCAGGACTCGCTGCAAGCCTACGATACTACAGTAAAGATGCTGAGGGCAAAGCACATGGAATTAATTCAATTGCCTCATGGATCCTCCATGGATCTGAAAAACGGGAACATCATGGGCCTGGAAGGCTATGTTGAGCCACCCCTCAAAGAGGAATTGGGAAGGTATACTCTGCTTTTTAGCGGAACCGCCTACCCATCCGACACAGCCTATGATTATTTTGTAAACCGGAAAGGAAGTCCGGCAGATCCCATTTTAATCCTAAGCGGCTCCTCTCTGGAAAGGGCCAATGAAGTAAAACTGAAACTTGAAAGCTTTGGGGCTGCAGAAGTGAATATTCTGCAGGCTCTGGGTGATCCTTCAGAGGATCCTGACATTCCTGGCATAATTGATGATGCCAGAAAATTCTTCATCATTGGAAATGAGTACCACCCCTTCATGAGGTTTATGAACTGGACAGAGGCAGGGGCCCTTTTGCTGGAGGGCATGAAACAATCCCAACATACCTCCTTTTTTGCAGGCGACAATGCACGCTTTGCAAGCAATACCGTGGTTGAGAACTACCTGGAGTTTGCCTCTTCCTACCAGGGTTCCCTGGAGTTTTTACCCGGTCTGGGTCTTCTGGAAACAAGTACAATTATGCCCAATGCCTTCATCCATAACGACTATTATGAAAATACCGTTTCGGGCCTGCCCTTTGCCATGATTAAAGATGCATTGTGTTTTGGTTTTTACCTTACAGGATCCACCCTCGCCGAGTACGGCATATCCCCGGAAAACACTTCTTTCATCCGAAATGTGGCAGGGTCTTATCCAATAATCAGCCTTGAACATCCGGGGAGCAATTGCGGATTTGCGGATCAAGGTCCCTACGAATCTTCAAGAAACATTGGTGGCTTTGAGTCCATGCAACTAAGATTTCTGGGCTTATCTGATTCTCTGATCCTTGGAAACAATGTGCCACTTGCACTGCTAGAGAAAAGCCAGTCAGGGCCCGTTCAAATTTACCCCAACCCGGCAGATACTTATCTTAAAATTGAAGGTCTTCCGGACCCTTTCACTGTTGCCATCTACGATATCAATGGCAGGATGCTGATAAGGGAAGATGGCCAGGGAGCCCTTCATCTGGATCTTGAGAACTTGAGCGATGGCTTATACCTGATCCGGATTCTGGACGCAGAAAGCCTGTCCATACTTTATAAACAAAGCCTGTTTATCATTCACCGGCAATAAATACCCCATCCATGAAAAAAAAGAAATTCCCTCATACCATTACCATTATTATGATTCTAATGGTGGCCTTGATCGGACTGACCTGGATTGTTCAGGCTGGCCAGTATGAAAGGGTGGAATATCAGGGTAGAATGATTGTTGTTCCGGATACTTACCAGGAGATGGAACGGAATCCTCAAAGCCTTTGGGATATGCTCTCAGCACCCATCAAAGGTTTTGTTTCAGCAGCCCAAATCATAGGCTTTTGTCTGCTTGTGGGTGGATCCTTTGGCATGATTAATAAGACAGGGGCCATCAGTGCCGGTCTGACCAGCATTCTGGGTCTGAGCCAGAGAAAACCCCAATATAAGAAGTTTGTGGTTCCTGTAATCATGATCTTTTTCTCCATGGCAGGTGCAACATTTGGCATGAGTGAATCGACCATCGTTTTTGTTATGATCACCATCCCCCTGGCCATTGCCATGGGCTATGATTCCATCGTTGGGATCTGCATGTCTTTCATGGCTGCCGGAGTTGGATTTGCTGCCTCCATTACCAATCCCTTCAATGTAGGTATCGCGCAGATGATTGCTGACGTACCCATGTTCAGCGGCTGGGATTTCAGGCTCATCATATGGGTGGTCATGACCTTTACTGCAATAGCCTACGTGATGTTTTATATTCGCAGACTGGAAAAGGATCCTAAGGTAAGTCCGGTCTTCGAAGTGGATCGCAAAAGAGATTTATCAGAGATGCAGCCCGATGGTCAATTGAGCTTTGACAGGGGAAGGAAGGTCATTATTATTTTGCTCTTTGTTTCACTGGCGCTACTGGTGATCGGGGCCAATAACTGGCACTGGTATATCAATGAAATATCGGCTCTTTTCCTGGCATTGGGGATTGCCGCTGTTATTATTTACCGCATTTCCATGCAGGATGTAATTGATTCTTTTCTTAGCGGAGCAAAGGAGATGATTTCAGTAGGGCTTGTCATTGGACTTTCCAGAGGCCTGCTTGTAATTGCCACCGACGGAAATATCATTGATACCATACTCTATACCATTTCGGGATGGGGCCAGGGTCTGCCCAAAGAATTAGCCATTCAGCTCATCTTTCTGTTTCAGTCGGCCTTCACCTTCCTGGTACCTTCCGGTTCTGGTCAGGCTGCTCTTACAGTTCCCATCGTGGCGCCCCTGAGCGACCTCCTTGAGATCTCACGCCAGAGCGCCATCACAGCCTTTCACCTGGGCGATGGTATTATGAGCCTGATTGTTCCCACCAGCGGCGTAACCATGGGTGTACTGGCTATTGCCAATATCCCCTATCATGCCTGGGTGAAATGGTTCATAAAACTGCTTGGCCTTTTCTTCCTGGTTTCCATGGTCATGCTGGTCATTTCACTGTACTATTATCCCATGTAGCTAAAAGTCAGGTTTCAGACAATTTCGCACTTCAGTCGCAAATATTCCCAGGGAAAGGATTGACGAAAACTGAAGGTGGATGCAGCGGAATCCCAGTAAATGTGCAACCCGGTCTTGGCATTTTTTTTAAATCAAATATCATTTTTCAGCATACCTCTTCTGGTATTCGTGCCAGGTATTAATGGATTTGCCCAGGGCTATCTCTGCATCCTGTTTGATGTTGTAACACTGAAGTCCGAATGGCCCTTCATAACCCTTGTCCCTGGCCAGCTTTACAAGCTGAAATGTGTCAAAGCTTCCTTCTCCCAGGGGCTGGATCAGGCGGTCCCATCCCATTTCCCGGGTGTTGCCATCGTCGGCGCCACAGATGGAGATCATGGAGAGGTAGGGTAGGGCATCGCTTAGTTTTTGCTCCCATCCTTCGGCTCCTTCTTTTTTAAGCAGGTGACAAAGATTGAAGATGGCTCCCACATTGTCGCGTTTCGCCATTTTTGCCAGGCGCACAGAGTGTTCTGAAGTCTCGCAGTAGACATCCACGTGAGGGTAAACAGCAATTTTCACCCCATAGGGGGCTGCAAAATCTGCCATTTCCTGGATAGCTTTCACCACCAGGGGATCCCCGGCTTCCTGATTATCCTGGAAGGCCGTGGCAAAAATTATAAAGGAGACCAACAGCTGGCGGTCCCTGGAATCAATGATGGCCTCCTTCAGACCTTCTTTGTAGCTTACCTGGCCGGCAGAGTCTATGTTTAGGTTCCAGTAGATTTCAGGCATTTCAAGTCCGGCCCGGTCCAGGGCAGCCCGGCGCTCTGGGTAGTCCCCTGCGCCATAGTGGCCCCCCCAGCCATCAAAGCCCAGTCTTTTAAAAAACTCGGCCTGTGCATCCACCCCTTCAGGAGCATTGGGCAGGTTGGCGGCATTGGAAAAGCAGTAAAAGGTGTTTTCCAGTCCTTTTTGAGATGTTGAACATCCTAAAAGAAGGGCGATAAGCAGGAGAGAAAGAAAATGTTTCATAATTCAAATTGTTGATATTTATTCATCCAGTCCACTACCTCCTGATCCAGCCACTTTTCGCGAAAGGCCCGGCTCATCAGGGCATTGGCTGCGTTGTCGTTCACAAACTGCCTTTTAGCATTATCCCAGTTCAGCTTTCTGCCCAGGCTTACAGCGTAGAGCCCCATTATGGTCAGCATATAGACATTGTTGCCCACCTCAAGGGGTTCGAGGCTTGGTTCACCGCTCTCAATACTCTTCAGGAAATCGGCTTTATCAGTCAGAGTATCCTCGTAGGAGACATCCTTTTTCCCTGGTTCAAATTTCAGGATTTTTTCGCTGCTGGCGGTAAGTTTGTCAGGATACTCGATCCGGATCCAACCATCTTTCCCGATAAATTTTACATAGGGGACATCAATAACATAATTCAGGCGAAGTCCGTCTGCATATTCATATTTAATATCAAATGCATTAATTGTATTCCACAATCCCTTATCAAAAGTGCCGGTCCCTTCCACGCTGACAGGAAGTTCATATTCCTTTTTCATTCCCCACATGGCAATATCATTCAGGTGGGCTCCCCAGTTGGTAATCATTCCATTGCAATAGTCTGAAATGCGAAGCCACCCTGGACGGGAATGTGTATCCTGTGAATTATGAACCCTGTGGAAGGTGTAGGGAGCAGGGAAGGCAGGCCCCAGCCACATATCATAATTTAAATCGGCAGGCACCGGCATGGTTTCCTGTGGTCCCACAGCACTCCCGTTGAGTTCTCCGGGAACGCCCACTTCCACATCAGTCAGCTCTCCGATGGTGCCGTTGTGGACCAGTTCCACTGCACGGTTCATCTCGCGCAGGGAGCGGAATTCACTGTCCAGGCGATTGGCAACACCTGTTTTTTTCACGGCTTCAACTACTGCGGTTCCCCAGGCAGGCGCCACAGTGAATGCTTTTTCCATACATACATGTTTGCCGGCAAGGGCTGCGTGAATGGTGGCCGGGGCATGCCAGTGGTCGGTGGTGGAGATCATCACGGCATCTACATCCTTACTGGCAATCAGCTCCCTGTAGTCATCATATTCGCTTACACCTTTGTAGTTTTTCCCGGCTTTTAAATAGGAATCGTTAATGATTCTCGTAGCATTTTTCATCCGCCACGAATCCACATCGTTGGTGGCAATAACCCGAAACTTATCAAGTGTCAGAAAACCATTATTAAGGTTAGCGTGGACCGCCTGACGGCCCGTTCCTATCATGCCCACATTGATCTGGTTACTGGGCGCTGTTTTGCCAAATACACTTGAAGGTACCACGGTGGGTAGTATCATTGTCCCGGCTACAGTAGCCGACGACTTTTTGAGGAACTCCCGGCGGGAAGATTTGTTAGTTTTCATTGCTTTATTCTTTTTATGTGATTAGTCTATTCTTAATTAGTATTTCCCGTATTCGTGTAAGGCCTCCAGCATGGCTGCCACATTCCGGGGTGGCACTTCAGCCTGGATGTTGTGTATGGTGCTGAAGACAAATCCACCTCCCGGAGCCAGTGCATCAATATTGCGCTTCACATTGTCTTTTACCTGCTCCGGTGTTCCGGATGGTAAAATATGCTGCGTATCCACCCCGCCACCCCAGAACACAAGGTCTTTGCCAAAATCCTTCTTCAGCTGAACCGGCTCCATGCCGGTGGCCGTGACATGTACCGGGTTTAAAATATCCACCCCCATCTCAATTAAATCCGGAATAATGGGCCGGACATTTCCACAGGAATGAAATAGAATTTTTATGCCTGGATTTTTGCTTTTAATGAAGTCTGTAATTCTTTTAAAATGAGGCTTGTAATGTTCTCTGAACTGTTCGGGGGCAATCAATTGGGATTGCTGGGTTCCGTAATCGTCACCTTCGCCGATGATATCCACCTTTTCCCCGAGCTCATCCAGCAAGGCATCCCAGAATTCGATTTTCAGATCGGCCAGTTTCCCCACCAGTCGATCAGAGTTTGCCTCAAACATAAAGGGATCAAGCATGGCATTTTCCATACCACGCACCCGCTGGTGCATCTCAAAGAGACCGGCGCAAAATCCCTTTGCAAATACGGTTTTATTCATCTCCAGGTACTGCTCTGCTTTTATTCGCAGGCCGGAAAAACGTGGTTTTTCCTTTGGGTCAGGCCAGGGGAAGTCTTCAATGATTTGCCGGTCTGTAAAATCGACTGCCTCCATGGGGCTTTTTACCAGGGAAAACCAGTAGCCATCCCTGGGAAAATGATGGGTAAAACCCCATTCGTCCACATACTCAAAATATTTCCCCCTGTCCACCAGTTTTGAGTATACATCCCAGTTGTGACTGGTGAGTGGGAACAGTCCCCGGACATCCACATCCAGCTCTTGAAGGACCTCTTCTGAAGGGATCACAATTTGCTGGATCACATCGGACCAATCTGGCTCTTCCGGATCTTTGCCTTTAAATTTCAGGAAATTCTGGTAGGCCCTGCTGGTAATTCCCGTCCACGTGGTCGCTCCCAGGTCATAGGGGACGCGGTCAGCCTCCTGAAAGTTTAATGCTTTAACGATTCTGTCTCTTGAGTTCACGACTATATTTTTTCTAAGGGTTTCATGCGGGGAACCAGCAGGTGAATGATTATAATGCCCAGCAGGTAACCGAAGGATGCCACTTTAAATGCAATTTCATATCCACCCTGACCCGACTCTCCAAGGGCATGGCCCAGGAGCAGGGCAGTGATCATTCCGCCTGCAGTACTCACCGTGGTGGCAAATCCGGTTACAGAACCCACCACATTTTTTGGAAAGAGGTCGGAAACTACTGTGAAAATATTGGCCGACCAGGAGCAGTGTGCAGCAGCAGCCAGTGCGATCAAAGCCACACTGATAAAAAGGGAACTCTGATTGGGAACCGTCATGACCGGAAGGACCAGCAGGGCCGATCCAAGCATGGTCATTTTTCTGGAAAAATTGACTGATTTTCCTTTTTTCATCAGAAAGGAGGAAATGGCTCCCCCGGTAATTCCTCCAAAATCGGCAATCACATAAATGGAGACCAGGGGCAGGGCCATTTCTTTCAGGTCAATCCCAAATTTGCTGTTCAGAAATTTTGCACCCCAGAAAAGATAAAAATACCATACGGGATCTGCCAGCAGTTTCCCCAGGGCCACAGCCCAGGTCTGACGGTATTTCAGCAGTTTAAACCAGCTGACTTTCTGAGCCGGTGTTTCCGGCTCTCCGTCTTCAATAAAATCAATTTCGGCCTGGTTGGTAAATCTACTTTCGCGTGGCTTTTTATAAAAGATCAGCCAGAAAATCAACCAGAAAAATCCAAGAAAACCGGAGAGAATAAAAACCCATCTCCAGGATCCCAGTCCGGCAATAATCAGGGGAATCAGGATGGGAGCCAGAATCGCTCCCACATTGGAACCGCCGTTAAACAATCCGGTTGCAAAGGCCCTCTCCTTTTTAGGGAACCATTCAGCCACTGTTTTTATGGCAGCCGGGAAGTTACCGGCTTCGCTTAAACCAAGCCCGATTCTGGCAAATGCAAATCCGACCCAGCTCCTGGCGGCTGCGTGAAGCATGCTTGCCACGCTCCACAGGGTAACAGCGATCCCCAGTCCCACGCGGGTTCCCACCCTGTCGATGAAATAGCCCATCAACAAGGTACCGATGCCATAGGCAAACTGAAAAGAAGCAATGATATAGCCATATTCCTGCTCCGTCCAGCCAATTTCTGTTTCCAGCATGGGGGCCAGTATTCCCATTAAGAAGCGATCGAAATAATTCACCGTGGTGGCAAAAAATAGCATGGCCACTATGGCCCACCTGTAGTTGCTTTTTTTCTCACCTGTTTTTTGCTGATCCATAGCCTGCTTACAATGAAGATCTTTGAATAAAACGTATGGGTATGCTAAGTTGAACCGGACGGTCCTTCTTTATGAAAAGGGCCATTTCATGGGCCATTTCCTTAAAGTCGCAGGAGACCACCGAGATTCCATCCCGGATCACCTCTTTCAGCGGAGTCTCATTATAGGCCAGCAGGCCAAGGTCCTTCCCCAGGATCCACTTCCTGTCCCTGCAGGACTTAATGACTTTTACAAGGTCCTCGTCCTCAATCACAAAATATGCTTTGCCCTTCTGAATCTCTTCCCTGGACAGGGATTCTACCACATTATGGGACAAACCATGCTCGGTACAGAAAAACTCAAAGCCCTTCTTCAGGCTTTCAGAATGTCCTTTAGGGCCGGGGTAACATAAAATAATCTCCCTGTATTTTTTCAGCAGCTGATGGGCTGATTGTAAGGCAGCGTAGGTGCCCCTGTAAAAATCCTGGGTAATTCCCGAGTAATCGGAAGGGATATTGTCATTTCTGGAGATGATCAGGACCTTCCTCTTTGGAATCCTGGCAATAACTTTTGAGATACGCGGATGATTAAATGAGGAGATCAGGTAGTAATCAAATTTGCCCAGGTTCCGGTTAATCACCATTTCAACCAGCTGGATATTATAGTGATGGAAATAGAGATCGATTTCACAATCTTCCCCCATGTTTTTAGCAAACTCTTCATAAACCAGCTGAAGTTGAGGGTTGAAACTATGGATCAGGAGCAGGACCCTGATTTTTGCCCTGGACCGGTTATGCAGAACAAAGTAACCTCTGCGGGGTATGGATTCAACAACCCCCTTCTCGATCAGATGGCGGTAGGCATGAACCACTGTCTTTCTTGCCACCCCGAAAAGCCCGACTCCTTCGCTGATTGGTGGAAGTTTGTTCCCGGGGGCGAGGGTGCCTTTATAGATGGCCAGTTCAATGGCAGAGGCTATCTGCCTGGATTTTGATTCGCCGGAATACTCGTTAAATGTAAAATCAGACTCCTTAAGCTGAGCAATCATCTGTGCTACTTTAATACCTGTGTGCTACCCTGTGTTACACCCTAATATTATGAAATATATGATATTAAGAAGAATGAATGCGCAATTTATACCCAGTCTAAGGAGATATAAGGTCTAATCGTACATCTCCTTCATAAAGGCCACAAAATCGTCTTTGTTCTCTGAGGCCATCCACTGCATGGCTGATCGGGGATGTTCATTGAGGGCGCCTGTGATCAGGTAGGGAATATGGTAGCCCCAATGAATTTCTTTCTGCAGGGGCTGAATATACTTCTGAATCACATCCAGCAGGGGCAGCAGTTTGTATTTGGGATTCTTCAGGAAGGCAATGAGGATCTCCATGGGGCAATTCCCGGCGCCCCTGCCCATTCCCAGAAGTGTAGCATCCAGCATTTTGCAATTTTCCATAAGGGCTGTAAGGGTATTGGACATGGCCAGCTGCATGTTGTTATGGGCATGGATGCCCATGGTTATACCAGGCAGGGCTTTCTGGTATTTCTGAATCAGGTGTTGTATGTTCTGACTGTGCATGCTGCCAAAACTGTCTACTATGTAAACGATGGGGACCCTGCTATGGCTAATGGCCTGAAGGGCCTCATCCAGGTCCAATTCATTTACCCTGGAAACAGCCATGAGGTTTATGGTGACCTCATATCCCTTATCCAGGCAAAGTTCTGCCAGGGCTATGGCCTTATGTACCTGGTGTACATAACAGGCTACCCGGATCATATCAAGCACTGAGTTTTTGGCGGCTGGAATATCCTCCGGCTCAATCCGCCCGATATCGGCCATGGCCGAGAGTTTCAGTGCCGTGTTGTTTTTACCCACAACCCGGCGCAGATCCTTTTCATCACAAAATTTCCACGGACCCACTTCATCCCTTGAAAAGGCCGATTCACTGCTCTTATAGCCGATTTCCATATAATCTATTCCGGCGGCCACGCAGGCCTGGTAAACTGAACGCACAAAATCATCACTGAAGAGCCATTTGTTCATCAGACCGCCATCCCTTACGGTGCAGTCCATTACCTTGATCTCTTTCCGGTACATAGGGGTTTTGCTTTTGTTTTCCAGTTTGAAAGTAGCCTGGATATGCAATTTAAATAAATTGAATGAAATGCCTCCAGGAAATGGAATTTGAAGTAAGATTTCTACCTTTAGAAATCAATTCTTTATATAAAACCATGCTGATGCTTTTACTTAGAAAATACACTCCGGGATTTCTTTTGCTTTTATTTTTATGCCCCTCCCTTGAGGGACAGGAAATCCCATTGCCGGAACATCCCAGGCCCGATTTTCAGCGGGAGCTGTGGCAAAATCTGAATGGTGAATGGGCCTTTGCCTTTGATCCGGCCGATGAAGGTATTTCAGAGGGATGGAATGAAGGCGGCGAGGACTTTGACAGGACCATTATGGTTCCCTTCCCATGGGGCTCAGAACTTTCCGGACTTGGGGATGAGGCAGATATTGGCTGGTACCAGAGGGAAATCACAGTGGATCCTGCATGGCAGGGGAAGCGAATTTTCCTTACCGTGGGGGCCTCCGACTGGGAAACCAGTATCTGGCTTGATGGCAGCCTGCTGGGCAAACATCAGGGGGGCTATGTGCCCTTTTCCTTTGAACTCACCGATCGTATTGAATATGGCAAAGCCCAGAAGCTGGTAATCCGGGTGGATGATGCCCGTCGTGATTTTACCCTTTATGGAAAGCAGGGTTATGGAAATGCCCGGGGAATCTGGCAAACCATTTACCTGGAAGCCAGGGGCGAGGCCTATCTGGAAGCATTAAACTTCTCACCGGATATCGATGAGGAAAAAATCGGAGTGACTGCCTATCTTGCGGAAAGCAGCGACAGAGATCTTTCCCTGAGCTTAAACATTAATACCCCAGGGAAAGCCATCTCGCAGAGTGTGGCAATTCCGGCAGGGAAAGAGGAATTCAGTTTTGAAATCGCCATCCCTGATCCCAGGCTCTGGAATCTGGATGATCCCTTACCTGTATGAGGTGGAGGCCAGCCTGGAAGAGGATGTGGTAAAGACCTATTTTGGCATGCGTAAGATTTCGGTGATGGATATGCCCGGAAGCGATTATCCATATATTGCTTTGAATAACGAGCCCATCTATTTGCAGCTGGCCCTGGATCAGTCCTATCACCCTGAGGGTTTTTATACCTTCCCCAGCGACCAGTTCATCCAGGAGGAAATTTTGAGGAGCAAGTCCATTGGTCTGAATGGCATCCGTACCCACATTAAGGTGGAGGTGCCCCGAAAATTATACTGGGCCGATAAACTGGGCCTGCTGGTGATGGAAGACCTGCCCAACAGCTGGGGAGATCCTGACGAAAAAATGCAGGCCGAATCTGACTATACCCTGCGGGAAATGATCAGGCGCGATTATAACCATCCATCCATTTTCTCCTGGGTGGTTTTTAATGAGACCTGGGGCCTGTTTACAACAGTGGGGAAGGACGAGAATGGCAGGGATATCAGGGAGTACACCCCTGAGACCCAGCTGTGGGTGGCTTCCATGTACCGTCTGGCCAAATCGCTGGATCCGACCCGACTGGTGGAGGATAATTCCATCTGTTGTGGCCGGGGGCATACCGAAACGGATATCAATTCCTGGCATGCCTATTTACCGGGCTGGGCCTGGGAGGATTATTTAGAGAACCTGACAGCAAATACCTATGAGGGTAGCAGTTTCGATTTTGAAGATGGCTATAAGCAGGGCAGACAACCCAATATCAACTCGGAATGTGGAAATGTCTGGGGTTACGAAGGAAGCACCGGGGATGTGGACTGGAGCTGGGATTATCACCGCATGCTAAACACCTTCAGGATGTATCCTAAAGTGGCTGGCTGGCTCTACACCGAACACCACGATGTCATTAATGAGTGGAACGGCTACTGGCGCTTCGACCGGACCAAAAAATATACGGGGTTGGGGGAAATTATGGAGGGCATGAGCCTGAACGACCTGCATGCCGATGTTTATCTTTCCACGGGTAATGAAATCTGCAGAACGGTTAAGGGGGGAGAAAGTATAAAAATCCCCCTCTTCCTTTCTTCCATGACCGGAAAAGATCTGGGGGCCAGTCTGATCATTTCCTTTGAGCTGGAAATGACCAGTGTAATCGGAGAATCAAACCGGGCATTTGAGGGTAGCCTGATCGTGGATTACAGCCCATGGATGCAAAAGGAAGTTTTGGAACTTCCCCTGGAAATGCCCGACATGGCTGGTGTTGCCACTTTAAAGCTAAAGCTGAGCGACCAGGACGGTAATGTTTTGCAGCGGAACTTTATGCAGTTTGAAGTCCTGTCTGCCCAAAAGCTGCCAGATCTGAAATTGATATCTGCTCCTGCGGCTGATTTTTCTGCAGCACAATGGAGCCTGAAACAGTGGGATGTGCTGGATGGAAAAAAGGTCAATGGGGCAGGAGAAGGATATTTTGAATACAGTATTATGCTCGACGATGATATTACTATCAAAGGACTCAGGGAAGTTTATTTTCTTGCAGAGCTTTCGGCAAAGGAATTTTTTGTGAAAGACCAGGAGGATTACAATTCCAGTCAGGACTTTATGAAGGGATCAAGGGTATCCAACAGTGCCAATCCCAATTCCTATCCCATGACTGATGAAACCCTTTTTCCCTCTGAAATTTCTGTATTCTTTGGTGACAAGAAGGTTTTTACAACTATACTCCCTGATGATCCGGCCGATCACCGTGGGGTTTTGTCCTGGCATCATCAGCTAAAGGATAAGAAGCTGAGAGAAGCCGGATCCTATGGTTACCTGGTGAAGGTGCCTGTCAAAAAGGCCCAGTTAAAGAAGGCCATTGAAGAGGGAGTTTTGAAAGTGAAAATTCAGACTGAGGGAGAAGGGGGCATCGCCGTCTATGGAAAGGAATTTGGCCGCTTTGCCCTTGATCCGTCCCTTGTATTGGTAGACTAATTTTGAAAAATAACTCTCGTTTTAGGAATCTGTAGTTCTGAGATTGTAAAAATCAGCTTCTTTGCTTGTATCAAAACGATAGCAATAAACAAAAGACTTTTATGATGATGAAAAAATTATCCCTTCAAATACTAATCCTGACTTTGATTTTCCCTGGCAATTCCTGCAGCAGTAATAAGTCTTCCGAACCTGCAGCCAATGCGAGCACGGTTGGTCCCGATGCTGTAAGGCAGCCATGGGAGATGCATGAGATACGTACAGATTATTTGATTGCCAACTCACTGAATGCGGGGGATGTGAATAAGGATGGTTTTGATGATTATGCTGTCATTGATGAAAACCAGGGTCTTCAGTCCATTGTATTTCACCCGGGAGAAACAGGCAAGGTACGGGAGATCTGGCCGAGACTTCTTCTTGGTAAGACAGGCAATCCGGAATACTCTTGCCTGGGCGATCTGGACGGAGATGGAAATATCGATCTGATTGTAGTTGAAGGGGATGATCTGGAGATGGGCTTTAAAACCGGGGTCGCCGTTTTCTGGAATCCGGGTCAGGAAGAGCTGATGGATCCTGCAGCCTGGGAAATAGCAGGACACATTCCCGGTACAGAGGGTCAGCAATATCTCTATTCAGAAGTATATGACGTCAATGGCGATGGCCTGTCCGATATCATTGTGGGTGGTCGGAGACATTCAGTTACAAAAGAATATGCAGGGATCATGTGGATTGAGGCTCCCATCTTGGAATCCGAAAGAAGAGACCTCTCCAGGTGGCAAATTCATTATATCGATAAAAATGCACTGAGTGGTCATGGGTTTGTATGTACTGACATTGATCAGGATGGTGATGATGATCTGGTACTGGCCAATGCCGATTGGGATACATCCACCTGGGATCAGGAACTATACTGGTATGAAAATCCGGGCAATGGTTCGGCTGCACAAAAAGAGCCATGGAAGTCTCACCGCATATGGAAAAGTGCTGAGTTTTACGCCAAACCTCAGGTGGGTATTGGCGATATTGACGGGGATGGCCTGGTGGACCTGTGCACGCAGACTCAGAATTCCATACACCTTTTCTTTAAAACAAGCATCAATCCACTTGAGTGGGAGCATGTTGTTTTGATGAAACCTGATCACACTCAATGGATAGGAAGGCCCGTCAAGATTGAAGATATCAACGGTGATGGGAAAATGGACATTGTGGGTATGTTGATACATAACGATGGCAACCTTCCAAAGGAGAAAGCCTCTGTTTTTTGGATGGAATATAAGGAAAACACCAGGGGCGAATGGACCACCAATGTTATTAAATGGTCTGACGGATACAACTCCAGACATCAATGGACCGGTGAGAAGTGGGACCATTGTTTATTCGTGGACGTTGACCGCGATGGGGACAAGGATTTAGTGGGTAATGTGGAGGAACATTATTTCACAAAAGAGGATGGCCTAAGAGAATCGTTTTTTAGTGTGGTTTGGTTTGAAAACCCTGTTAAAGCACCCTAGATTTATAAAACGGGTGTCCTTTTGGAAAATCAGAAGGAGTAATGGTTCTGAATTGGGTATTTTGTCAGAACTACTAACCTTTTGAACCAAAAAACAATGGATTCCAACAATCGAAAGTTTAATAATTCCTGCCTTTCCGGGATTTCTCTTTTACTGATTATTCTGGTTGTAACAGGGTGCAAGGCAAAGGAGGAAAAAGTAAGTGAAAGCTATCCCTGGCAAAACTATCGCGGTGCCAATGTGGGGCACACCCTTTCTGAACAGGACATCATCGATTTTAAAGCCACCGGTGGAAATCTGATCCGCCTGAGTTTTCCCGTAATCCCCTTTGCAGACCTGGAGCCTCCCTATGCCCTGCAGGAATCTGCCTTCGACTTTCTGGAGCAGGTGCTGGATATCTGCGAAAGGGAAGATGTGGCCGTACTTATCGATCCGCACCGCTTCCCGGGAACCATGCATCAATGGACCATGCTGAACACAGACCCCTTCTGGCAGGAAAAAATTTACCAGGACAAGGCAGTGGAGATCTGGGAGGAGATTGCCAGGCGTACTGCCACCAGGGGGAAGGTTGTAGCCGGACTGGATTTACTCAATGAACCTGCCCTGGAGGGTGGATTTGAAAAAGGCTCACTGAAGGATCTTAACCTTCTCTATCAGCGCTTGATTGATGCCATCAGGCCCATCGATTCGGTCCATGCCATCATGCTCGCAGCTCCCAGGTATCTTAAATCTGATACAGAGCTTTCGGGCGATAACCATGGCTATGTGGAGGGATTGCGGGTACTGGAAATGCCCACGGATGACAACCTGGTTGTGACCATACATATGTACAAACCGCAGGGCTTTACCCACCAGGGCATCTGGGAGGACCAGGACACCATCTCTCCTTATCCCGGAACCTATTATGAAGGAGTTTACTGGGACAAAAATACCATTGATGAATACATACTTACCGCTTATAACTGGAGTAAGCAAAATGGTGATGTTCCCATTTTTGTGGGCGAGTTCAGCTGTCCGCGAACCCTGGGGGAGATGGGTAATACCTACATCAGGGATTGTATTGATGTATTTGAAAAATATGGCTTTTCATGGGCCTATCATGCCTGGCGCGAAAATCAAATATTTGATGCGGAGATGTCCATATATGAAAGGGCTGATTCTGTAAGGTCATCAGAAAATGAAAGAATTGTATTGCTGAAATCATATTTTCAACGCAACTAAAGGGATCAATCCCGGGTATTTGTTTATAGAACGAAGAGGAGAAAAAAGATGAAGTATATTTTGAGTTTGTTGGTTATAGGAATCCTGGGTATTACGGGGCTGGAGGCGCAGTGGCTTTCCATTAATCCGGGAGCCGGGGGACAGGTGCAGGATGTGGTGGGTGATCCCTCCAATCCGGGCACCCTTTACCTGGCTTCGGATATGGAGGGTGTGTATAAAAGTACGGATAATGGTGAGTCCTGGGATATTACCGGGGTGTTAATGCATAACAGGGTGTATGCGGTCACTGTCGATCCGGGAAACCCTGAACGGCTCTATGTGGGGACCTTATATGGACTGCATACCTCGGATGATGGCGGTGACAACTACGATTTTGTATTCCCCACCAGGGGCACTTCCATAGGGTGCATTGCCGTGGACCCTGCTTCCTCAGAGAATGTAATCGTAGGTCCGGGCAGGCGAGACGATTCTGATTTTATTTCCAAGCTGGATGACCAGGCAAATGGTGTCGGAATGGTTTACCTCACAAAGGATGGAGGAGTAGGCTGGGATGAAATTATCTTTGATAGCAATCCGGCAACGGACAAGAATATCTGGAATATATGCTATGACCAGAATAACACTTCTATTGTATACCTGGGATCGACAAAGGGAATTTTTAAAAGTTCGGATGGGGGTTCCAGCTGGTCGAAAATTCCAAATCCCGCCGGAGGGTCAGACAACCGGGGAGTAAGTTTAAGCCCGGATGGTTCGGTATTATACGCTGCCTACAATACAACAGGAAAAATATTTGCCACTCCAACCAGCTCCATTTCATGGCAGGAAGTGATGCAGGGAGATGGCATCTCTCTCAGTAATTTCCGTTACTGGTACCCTGAGGTTGACAGCCGTTCCACAGGCAGTAGCCATAAATTACTTGTGGGGATGCAGGGACAGAGAGAGGGCTTGTTCGAGGGAACCTTTAACTGGACGGGCTCGATCCTTGATTCCTACTCCTGGAAAAGGATCTGGCATGACGATGGCGGCTGGGACCGGGGCTGGGATTATGCCACACCCAATGCACGCTATGCGCATTATACTCCGGCTGGCTGGGACCGTGCCGTATGGTCCACAACCAATCAAACCATCTATGAAGGAGTTCCGGCAGAGGATGCTTTTAGCTGGAACAATAAATACTGCATCCCCCATACTGAATTCCAGGTGCCCCACTGGGGTCAAATGTGGTCCACCTACTCAAGCCGGGGATCGGAGAGTACCTATACCTACGACATTGCCGTTCATGAAAATTATGTGATCCAGGGTCAGGGCGATAACGGTTTTATGGAAAGCTGGGATTATGGTAAGTCATGGAACAATATGCAGCACCGGCGTGAGATCAACCTGTCGGATGTACAGGCCGTGGATATTGCAGATGCCTGGGGAACAGCTGTGGTTGTGGCGCAGGCCACCAGTGGCTATGGAGGTTGGGCAACGGATGGAAGACTTTATGTAAAGCCACTGAAGGGACATGCGCCCACAGATAGCTGGGTGCATCTGGGAGCTGGCCCTCAGAAGCTGCTGGGTATTGAAGATGGCATTCTCAGGGATGTGGCGGTTTCACCGGCCAATCCTGCGAAAGTTTTTATGTTCTCCACCAACCATGGCATGTATATGATCGAAGACCTCGGCCGGACCATGGCTTATCAGAAGCAAGGGAAGACTCTGATTGCACAAAAGATCTTTGACAGCAAGAGTACAGGGGCTAACAGTGTAAAAAAGATCGCACCTCATCCCTTAGATGAAGACATTGTATTTTTTAACTCCTCAAGTGGCACCCAGGGGGTTTACAAAGGTGTAAATAAGGATGGGGACTGGACCTGGACCAAGGTGTACAATGGCTACGGATGGGATTCTGAAGTCCATTGCTGGGATCATGAGGGACAGGTTTATTTAATGTATGCCGGGTTTGCCAGTGGAGGCCAGGGAGATGGCAATCATACGGTAGTGGCCTTATCACTGGATGAAGGAGCGACCTGGAAGAAAATTTTCACCAAGGAAAAGGCCAAAGCACTGCGTTTGCCAGACTGGTATGAGGAGTGGAAGGATATCTATAATTTTACCACCAAGGGTGGACCCGCAGCTCATGGAAATACCATTGTGGTAAATTATTACCACCATGGATATCAGCTTGGATATGGAATATTTAAGGGTACCATTCAGACCGACGGGAATATCACCTGGGAGGACTGGACCGGCGATCTTCATTTCCCGGGCCCCACCAGCAGCATATTTGCCGAAAACAGGGACTCGCTTTATTTTTATACCTCCACTGCAGGTGCAGGTGCCTGGCAAAGAAATATAGGGCCTGCTTCAGCCATTCCGGAAGCTCCGGCGACACCTTCTTCTCTGGATGCCCAGGCTTCCAGTTCCAGTACGATAAGCCTTAGCTGGGAGGATGTGGCGGACGAGAGTGGCTACAGGATTCAGCGTAAAAGCGGGACGGGCGATTTTTCGACGATCGGACAGCTTGGGCGGAACAGCATCTCCTATTCCGATTTTGACCTTGAACAGGGGACAACTTATACGTACAGGATCCTGGCTTTTAACCAGGGCGGCTTGTCCGGCTATTCCCCTGAAGCCTTAGATACAACCCTTGTGGCCAAAGACATCCCCTGCGAAGCTTCCAATCTGATTGGCAATGGAGACTTTGAGGAAGAATTGGTAGGCTGGAGACTCTATATGTACAGTGGTGCCGAAGCTTCGCTTGAGCTATCGGACGAACCTGGCTTTCCCGGGGAAAAATCTGCCAAAGTTTCCATTGGCAAAACAACTTCCCTAGGCCGCGAAACGGATATTCAGTTTTATTATCCCTTTGTAGGGCTGGAAGCCAATACGGGTTATGAGGTTAGTTTCAGGGCGAAAGCCTCACAGCAGGAAACCCTGCACTTCCTGGTCCTCTTGAACCAGGCACCATGGACAAATATTCTTAGTAAAACCCTTACCCTGACTACTGATGCAAGGGATTTTGGCCCCTATCCTTTTTTTATAGATGATGATCCTGACAGTGTAAGGGTGGATTTTTTTTTGGGTAAGAGCGTCCTCGATGTGTGGATTGATGATGTAGTTCTTGAGCAGACCGGTGACTGTGTCATTGAATACCTTGACGAAGTACAGATTCAGGATTGTCCGCCAAGTATGCTGCCCGGTGAAACTTTCCCCCTGGCTTTCTCCGCACTTCCTGTGTCAGTGAAATATCCCAGGGTTATTTGGTCCACCTCCGATTCTTCCATTGCAGTGGTGGCCCAGGATGGAAGGGTGAGTGCCCTTTCCCCCGGTCAGGTTACCATTACCCTGTCGCCGGTAAATGGAGCTAAAAGTGACCACTGCGAAATCTCCATTCTGGATAATAGTACTGGGATCGGGGAGACCACAGAAATCAATGAAACATCCGGAGGCCTCCTTTATCCCAATCCTCTGAAACTGGGATCCGATTTTCAGGTGACCATGCCTTATTCGGGTGAAGTGGATATGGAAATATTTGACCTTTCTGGACGAAGCATCCATAAAAAGAGTCAGGCCAGTCTGGTGGCCGGGAGCAGGATTGTTTTTAGTGGTGCTCATATCTCAAGTAAGGGGATGTATCTTCTGACACTGACCAGCAGGGAAAAAATCACCAGTCTGAAGCTCATTGTCAACTAATCCCTAATGGGATTAATCAAACTGGTGGATGTACCAATTATTCTCATCCAGCAGGTAAGTATAGATCTCCTGCTGCCTTTCCAACGGAAATTTACTTGCAACCCGGCTAGCCAGAAACGAAGGGTCATTTCTTCTTTTCGCAACCCTCATCAGGTCGTAAAAACGTTCACCCTCAAAGGCAAGTTCCCGGGCACGTTCGGCTATAATCTGATCCTCAAGATATATTTGTAAGCCCTTGAAGTCGCCCGTTACATCGATGTATCCTGTTACCTCGTTTGTGTATGGATCATGCACATAATTGATGTTTCCGGGTCTGATTCCGTCTGTTTTCCCCCCAAAGCCCACACGACCCCTGACACCCAGTTGTGGCCGGTATTTGTAGCTGGAGTATTGTGAACCATCATTAACAATATTCACTGCATTTGAGGTATTCTCGCGAGCTGTACCATTCTGCTCAAACTTCCACCATACATACAGCTCTGACAACCATAGGTGTACACCGCCGGCTCGGTAAATAATAAAATGGGCATCCTGGTCAAAGACATTTTTTTGTATTGAATACTTGTTGATTACCGTATCTGCACCCTCGGTAATTAAATCTGCAGTGCGATAATCGTTTTCTGATTTCAGAACCAGCATCTTGCGAATATCTTCCGCCGGTATTTCCTCCCCGTTTATAGTATAGGTATATGACACACCGTATCCCCGGTAGAAATCCCCGGGCATTCCCTTTTCAAGAATTTTAGTTTTAGACGGATTGCCGGTGTTCACATCCAGTTGGTATTCATCCCAGATGGTTTCCCAGTAATCAACGGCAACTCTCGAGGGTTTTAACATGTATGAGTGGGGTTCTTCTGTCTCAAAAATTGCCTGGAACTTATTTTGCTGAAAATGATATTTGTTAAACCAGATGGTAAAAATGTGTTCCTTCAGATCAAGCAGGGTAAAAATATTTTTCCAGTTATTAAAGGCAAAACTCTGGTCAATCTGGTAGCGATAGTTATCAGAAGAGGTCTGGGTTATATTTTCAAAATGCCTGGCGGCCTGTGCAAGATCGCCCTCGGTCAGGTACATCAGTCCCAGCAATGAGTTCCATGCAAATTCATTCCAGACCGTAATCTCCCAGGTTTGATCGTTGTTATCCAGGAAATGATTGACACCAACTGCTTTTACCTTATTCTCCAGTTCACTGGTAAAATAATCGATAATCAGATCCTGATCATAGTATTGTTTTTCCAGTTCTATTGCCACATTCTCCAGGGTGTCATTGTCGTAACCATCCAGACCATAGATAATATGGACACTGTCGATATAAGTACCGGAAGATTCCAGGAAGCTATCCAGCTCATCAATGTTTGTGATGGACTCAGGAAGGAAGGGAACCTTCCCATAAATACGTACCGCATTAAAATATGCCCAGGCACGCATACACAAAGCTTCTCCATACAATCTATCGTAATTGCTAATGGGGCTTTCGGGATCCATTACTTCCGGATGCTCTGTTTTTAATACGGTGATAAAACTGTTGGCTGCGGTAATTAATTTAAAAAAGTTGGTGGGTTGTGCATATTCGTTGTCCTTCGAAATGTTGAAATTGTATATTTCAACCATATTTGCATTTGCATTTTCAGTAATACTCATCAGATCACCCCTTAGTTCTCCAAGTATTACCAGTTGTTCAACCAGGTCGGCATGAATGGAATATAAGCCCATGGCAATGGCCCTGTATTCATACCAGTCTTTATACAATCTGTCTTCAGTAATATCGATGTCCTGAACAGGATTAAGAAAGTCTTCACATGATTGCAATAAAGCAACTGAGATCAGAATTACCGAAAAAATGACTGTGCATCTAGAATATCTCATAACAATCAAAGTAGCACCTTATAAACCGAGTTTAATTCCTATTACAAATTGCCGTACCTGTGGCGTAAGGCCGTAATCAATTCCCTGGGTGATCTGGGCACTTGAATATGCAAATTCAGGATCATAGCCCAGATAACTTGTAAACGTAAACATATTAGTTGCCGTAATATATAAGAGGGCGCTTTTAAAAGCCCAGAAATCGGTGGGTATGGTATAGCTCAGGGAAATATCCTTAATCCTGAAATAGGTTCCATCTTCAATCCATCGGGTGGAAAAAGCTGAATTGCCTATTTGATCACCGTATAAGGCCCTGGGAATATCTGTTTGCTGACCTTCATAGGACCACCGGTCAAGCATTCTTGTGCTCTGATTGGCCAGTCCAATCATATTTTCATTCTTATAACGCAGATAATTAAATACTTCATTGCCAGATATAAACTGGACAAAAATACTCAGATTCCAGCGCTTATAAGTAAAGGAATTATTAAGTCCGCCAAAGCTTTTGGGTATGGAAGATCCAATTACCGTTTTATCATAATTATTGATGATGCCATCCGGTTGCCCTTCCGGCCCGGATATGTCCTTAAAAATTGCATCACCAGCACGGTAAGGCTGATACTTATCGTTTACAAGTCCGGCTTCTTTCACTTCCTCTGTGCTGGAATATACACCTTCATAAATGAACCCGTAAAAGCTGTTTGCCTGTTCTCCCGGCATATTTACAATTTCGGCAACATCCAGTTCCGTAACCAGCTTGTCACCCTTAATTTCCAGCACTTCGTTTTTGACGATGGAATAAGTTGCCTGTACATCCCAGGTGAAATTCTGTTTATCAAGGATTCGAATGAAAAAGCTTAAATCAATGCCCTTGTTTTGCATCTTACCCCCGTTCTCAGGCCTGACATCAAATCCGTAATATGAGGGTAGGGGTGCATATATCAAAACATTATCTGTGCTAGATTGATATAAATCAATGCTTGTTTGAAATTTGCTGCCCCACAGGGAAAGATCCAGGCCCCCGTTTATTTGCGTAACTCTCTCATAAGTAAGTTCATCGTTTGGAACAACACCAGGCACCAGGCCCGATGTTTCCCGGAATTTCACAGAATTGTAATATGCGGTAGCATTTCTTTCACCGATTCTGTCATTTCCTGATACCCCGTAGCTGAGTCTTAATTTCAATTCATCCAATGCTGATGCCTTCCTGAAAAAAGACTCATTGGAGATTCTCCATGCCGCCCCGAGGGAATAGAATAAACCAAAGGGTACAGATCCGATTTTGATGGTCTGGTCGGCATTGTCACCCACTCTTGATGAACCATCAAGCGTGATGGTTCCTGTGGCCAGGTACTTATCTTTGAAGCTGTATGAGGCGTTCTCATAAAATGATAACCAGGACCAGTTACGATTTGCCCCTCCAATTTCACGCAGGTCATTCTGACCATCCTGAATCATCCTGTATTCATCATTTTCGTGGGAATTTTTCGTTAGTCCCCAGTCAAATTCATACCGGCTACTCAGAATATTCACTCCGGTATTGGAACTAAAATCATGGTTCTCCCCAAAACTTTTATTGTATTTCAGATAGGTGTTGTTATAGAAAGCATTCAGTTGATTATTGGTTGAAATAGACTGGTTAATCGCTTCGGTATTGTAATAGCTCTCCATTCCCTTATTGGGCATGAAAATGTTCTCTTTTAATATATTGTAGCTTATACCAAAATTCGAGTTGAGCGCAAGATTGTCGAGAATGTCGGCCGAAAATCCCAGCGTTGAAACAAAATTGAAATTATTGTTCCTGGCTTCATAATTCTCGGCAATGGCCAGGGGGTTGGAAATTCCCAGCTCGTCGGGCTCAGATAAAAGCTTAACCTCATCCCCCTCACTGTTATACTGGTAGGGATTAAGCATGGGAGATTTAGCCAGCGAGGTGTAGAGCGGGCTGGTCTGACTTACCCTGGCAGATTCCTTAAAGGCAGAATTGTTATAGGTGAGAGAAACAGCAGCATTCATCTTTAGCCACTTAAAAATATTCAGCAAGCTGGAAAACCTCAGGTTATAGCCATCAAAGCCTGTATTCTTTATGATCCCGTCACTTTTCAGGTATCCGACCGAAAGGCCATAACTTGCAATTTCATCTCCTCCTTTGACCTTAATATTGAAATTCCAGAATGCGGCATTTGTAAAGATCTGATCTTGCCAGTTTGTATTGTGCTGGTAATCGATATAGCGCTCATCACCGGGCTCCAGGTACAGGTCCGGGTACTCTTCCACAACCTGTTCTTCGGGCATACCCGAAGAAAACAGAAGTTCACTTATGAGGGTCTTATGCTGGCCGGCCGACATCTGAGGTAATTGATTGGGTGGAGCCAGTGAATACCCTCCCCGCACATCAAGCTCTACGCTGGTTTGTGTTGCACTTGGGTCCAGAGTTTCAATAATGATTAAGCCATTTGAAGCCTTGGATCCGTAGGCAGCGGTATAGGTGGGGTCCTTGATTACTGTAACTTTTGAAATATCAAGAGGATTTACACTGAGCAGGGGATTATACTCATATCCATCAAGTCTGGATTCAAATATGCCGGTCGACATTAATGGAATGCCGTCCACAATATACATGGGTGAATTGTTGGAGTTGATTGAATTTACACCGCGTGAAAGGCTTATAGCACCACTTCCAGGATCTCCGGAGCGGTTCACCACATTTAATCCGGCCACTCTTCCCTGAAAATACTGATTTACGGATAGTACAGGGGTCTCTTCAATATGCTCAGCATCGACCGAAGAGAAGGAAGCAGGCATATTGCGTTTTAAGATATCCTGGGATAAAACCGATACCCTATCCTCTCCCGATGGAATGTCGTCCGAAGTAAGATAGATACGCAATTCCTTTCTGCTGTCCAGAAATACACGTTTCTTTTTATAAGATCCAGAAGGTGAAATGTTTAGCCATTCGTTACCTGAATACGCAATAAGGCTGAATTCTCCGTTTTCATCGGTGATTGCCGGCATGGCAGCTGCTCCTTCTATACCTACTGAAACATTGGCAATGGGAAGATTTGAACCATTAAGCACATGGCCCTTAACCACCAGGCTGTCCTGCCCCAGAAGGGGTGATACACCCAGAAGTAGCAGGAAAAGCAGTGCAGTGGTATGATTTATTATGTTGCTAGTATATCTCACAATTATATGCGCTTATTCGGGTGCAGGTATAAATCTTATATAGTCAATAACCAATCCGTTATTGGCAACCAGGCTTGGCCCGCGGTAATCAATTTTAATTTTTGCCCTTCCATATTCACTCAGGTTTTCCACCCACATATCGAAACTGTTAAATCTGCCCCTGGGTTTAAATCTTTCTCCGGTCACACTCCTGATAACTCCTCTGCCAAGCAGGTAATCATAATAATCGAAGGTTCTTACCAGTACATCGTTGACATAGATATCATAAATCCCCCCGAAGTCCATATGAGTGGCAATCTCCAATACGTATTTCCTTGGGAATAGCTCAGGGCTCATAAATTCAACGGAGAATGCACCTTCATATCCCTTGGGAAAAAGGACTCTGAGAACCGAGTCGTTGGAAGCCTCGGGGATCAATTCCTGGATAGGTGACAGGGAGATATCGCTGAATACATTTACCTCTTCTTCCCAGGCATATTTATTTAGCCCGGAAGAGTAGAGGAGCTCTTCTCCTTCCATTTCAACCTTCCCGTTATAAAGTGAATCCGGAATTACAAAGGTCTCATAGTTATATGCATAACCATTGCTGCATAAGGCCTGGTCTGTGGGAACATAAGTAATCACCACACTGTCGCCAAGTACATTCAATAGTTTCAGTGTATCTGTTGGAGTCCTCCACTGAAATTCTTCCGGTTCTATACGATTGAGAAATACCCCATGATAAAGTAAGTGAGGGATTAAAATTTCTTCCTGCCAGTGAATGGGTATATCTTTATAGTCCACATAAGAACCACCCAGGGATTCTGCCATTACATTCAGCGCTAGCTGGTAATCTTCCTCCTGTGGAAAAACCACAGTGCCCGATAAGGTCCTGAATTCCTGCTTAATCGGAAAATACTCCATTTCGAATATATTCTCTACAGTAGAAACGGTGTCGTAAACCGTATTGCCATTTTCATCAAAACCCAGTGGAGTACTAAGCTCTGCATCAATAATGATGGTGTCCTGGGAATCAATATAAGCTGTGAAAACAGGATTGGTAACCTGGTAATACTCGTACAAATTGGGTTTGGGCTCCAAAACCTGATCCATTTCAAAATATTTTCCGTTTTCAAACAGGGGGCTTTCTCCGATAACCGCAACCCCGTCAATCAGGATCTGACTTCCCTTATTTTCGAAAAGCGCAAATTTTTCAGTTAAGGTTTGTATCTGACGTTTCCCCTGGATACTGCTTGTGTTAATATAGTGGGAGCAGAAATGATAGGCCAGAATTCTGCTGGTAAAGCCATCGGTTCCCTGGAAATTTGAAAGTGCATCATTGGTTGGCGCCAGGATGGTATAGGCATTATCCGACTCAAACAGGCTATCCATTTCAGTTTCCCTGATGATGCTCACAAAGTCTGAAAACTGCGCCTGTTTTTGAATTTCATCCCATACATTACCACTGACACTTGAGGGATAATTATTATAATATTCCTCAAATTCTTTGTTGCAGCCGGTAAAGACCAGTGTAATAGCAACAAATACAGTTATTATGCGGTAGTTCATATTCAAAGCTTCCTAAAGGGGTTCAAAACTTATATAATCCCATAAAAACCTTCCTGGGACTAAAGGGGCTACCTCCACCGTGTGTGCGTCATAGCTTATAAAGTCAATGGTTCCCAGTTCAATTTTCTGGAAGGGACTATTTGCATTTCCTCCCTGTGATAAATCAATCAGGCTACTTACCTTTTTGCCATCTATATATACTTCAATCAGCGCATTATCCGCATTAAATCGTTCTGCACCCAGGTAAACTGTGTATTTGCCCTGAACGATTTTCGGAACTTCGTAAGAAATTTTAAAGTCTCCGTTAATCTCAAGATAATCGTTCCCCCGGGCCGAGGTCTGCTCATCGCCTTTCTCGGTAAAGAACAGGTCCCCTCCTTCCCAGTCAATATAAAGCAGGGATTCTTTTTCTTCAATTAAATAGGTGCCTGGCTCTCTCCGGTATTCGTTAAGAAGGGGCTCTTCCCAGAATTCAAAGCTTACAATAGCCCTGGAAGGGTCCACCTGCTGCATGACCTTATCGATCATATGTATGGCGCCAGTTTGTGTATTAACGTTACTTTCATCATAATAGAATCCGATGAAATCAATTATGATGGTATCTGCTCCGGAGATGATGGTATCAAAGACCTGCTTTCCTTTATTGATATAAAGATCATTTCCCAGTCCGTTTATATTCAGGGGAATCTCTGACAGGGTGGTATAGTTGGTGGCAGAGCCCTCAAAATCATTGATATACCGGCCTCCGCTCAGGATGTGATAGGAGCAGTAATTAAACAGCGGATTTGTAATGCTGCTGTAATCATCATCATCGGGACTGATCAGGGCAGCCAGATCTTCAAAAGAATAGATGTTAAACCTGTTGTACACCGAATCGGATTCAACCAGCAGGGTAACAGGGGATATATTTTCAATATCTTTCACATTATAATCAACAAGTGTGCTCACCCCGGTTATTTCCAGTGCACTTGCAAATATTGAAAATCCCGGATTCTCTTTCAGCCAGTCATAGCTGGTAAAAGTTACAGGCTTTAAGGCCACCTGGATTTCATGAATAAATCCATTGGAGACTTCGATATTTGGTATAATCACAGAGGCCTGATTGTTTATTTTATAATAGGAGGAGTCTGTATCGATAATAAAGCTTACGGTAAGAAAGTCTTCAGACAAAGTGGGTTCAGGAAAGGCCCCAAAAGGAAAATCCTGGGTATGTGCAGACATATTGATTACATGATAACGGCCAAAGGCTTCAGCGAACTCCTGGTTCTCCAGGATATCGTTCATGGAGGAAAAACCTTCGGTGGTTTCAATAAAAGTCTCAATGGCAGCATTCCCTGGTAAAAACAGGGTGTAGCCATCGCCATGGGGATTATATGCACTTAGCAATTTATCGATTCCCCCGACTTCAAGAATGGCCAGGAAGTCTGAATACTTTTCTTCATTTTCAATGATGTAGTCGTAAATTGAATATTGAGATGCATCTTCGAAACCAGCAACACTCTCCGTTTCCTTGCAGGAATTCAGGCTAAACACAAGTACTATGAAGCTCAGTATGTGAAGAATCTTTTTCATTCCAGTGTTTATATTAAAAATCATAATACGGGTTTTGTATCAGATTTTTATTCCGCTCAATCTCTCCCTCATAAATTGGCAAATACCAGCCCAGGGGATTTGTGAGCTTTGTTGCCAGTATCCTTTTTTGGGTTGAAGGAACATTGCTCACAATAATTTCAATAAGCTTATCTTTTCTGGCATAGTTATTTCGCCTCCCCATGCGAAGGAGATCAAACCATCTTTTGCCTTCGTAGGCGAACTCCAGTGCACGTTCCTCCAGAATTGCATCTTCATAGGCTGTAGAAGTATTGGCTATACTAATCGGACTTAAGCCGGCTCTTTCCCGGATCTCCGATATGATCATATAGGCTTCGTTAAATTGCCCTTTTTGTGAATAGGCTTCGGCTTTCATTAATAATACATCGGCATAGCGATATAAAATCCAGTTGCAGGAAAACTGCTCTGCACCTGATCTTTCGGTTTTTCCGTCCGGAGCCTGTCCCACATATTTCCAGACAATAAAATCATCATCACCGTATTTTTTGATGGAAGCATCTTCACCTCTTACCAGTTCCGTTGAATTTTCAAAACCAAGCATTTCCACGGCCGTCTGGCTTGGGTTATACTGGTTGCTGTTCCGGTTTGTTAATCCGTAGGTGCCATTACGTTGCTGCAGATTCCCGTCAAACTGAAATTCAAATATCCCTTCCAGAGAATTTCCGGGGTAAAAAAGCTCAAACCAGCGTCCGCTTGGCATTAATTCAAACTTCTCGCTTGCTTCAATTTGATTCACATATTTTAAAACATTATCATAGTCAAAGCGCCAGAGTGCAATATCGGCCAGCAGTGCATCATAGGCAGCTTTAGATGCACGCCCCTTATTTTCCTTTAATGTTTTAAAGCTTCCGGAGGGCGCATAAACCCGGTTTGTTTCCAGGTCCTGAACTATCTGAGTCAAAACCGTTTCCTGGCTTTCCTTGGTAATATAAAAGTCCGTATCATCACTTTCACTGGGTTTTAAAACCAGGGGTACCTCATCATAAATGCGTACCAGGTAAAAATATGCAAGGCTTCGAAGAAAATAGGCCTCGGCCATTAAACCCTGCATTTGATAATCGGTGAAAGTGTTATCCAGTTGCTGTACCGGAGGTGCGTTGACAATCACTTCGTTACAGTAATTTATTACTTTATAGAAGGGCCCCCAGTTTGTGAAATTGTTATCCGGGTAAATGTTATTTTCCATAATCATCTTCTCCGATCCGGACTGATTTGCCCCTCCCTGAAGCATATCTCCCCGGAGTTCGCCAAAAAGAAAAAGGCTGCGGTCCATTGCCGAAAAATCGCTGTAAGCTGCCATAAGCACCGCATCAACATCGGCCTTGGATTTCCAGAACTCCTGCCTGATCAGACCTCCGGGAGGAATGGTTTCCAGCCAGTCATCACAGGACAATTGCGATGAACACAACAGAACCAGTATCAAATATTTTACCCTCTTTTTCATCTTCTCCCTTAACTATTTAGAACCCTACCCCTATGCTCAGTGTAAATATTTTCGACGGAGGAGTTCTGGCGTTATCAACCCCGATCCAGAAAGGATTGCTTGCATTTTGTCCAATTTCAGGATCCTGTCCGGTATATCCTGTCCAGGTAAATAACTTACGTGCACTTACGGCGATATAAGCTTTACTTAAGTGAAGCTTTTGGACCACCTTACTGCTGAGTGAGTAAGATAGTTTTATATTATTCAGGCGAAAATAGTCCCCTTTTTCAACATAGCGATCGGAACCCAGATTATTTGCAGGATGGTACATATATGCCTTGGGTAACAGCCCTTCTTCACTCTGTCCCTGCATCCGCCAGCGCTTCAGTACAGCTTTGCTCTGGTTATCCTTGTTATTCATACCCTGGGTTTGTAGTGCGATCCCGTTAATGATATCAAAGCCGATCCTGTAATGGAAAGACATTCCGAAACTCCAGTTCTTATAATTCAGGTTCGTTCCCAGTCCACCAATAAAATCCGGATTTGAGTCCCCAATATATACTGCGTCATTAATATCGATTTTGCCATCGTGATTGATGTCTTCATAAATCGGATCGCCCCCCTTAAAAATGTATGCATCCGTATATTTCATGGGTGTAGCCATTCCATATGCATCATATAAAACATTGCCCTCCGCATCTCTGGCAACCACATCATCGTCGGAGGCATATACGCCCAGGTAGCGGAATCCAAAGAAGGAGCCAATAGGCTCGCCTTCAACTACCCTCAGGGGATACTGCCCGTTCCCGATGGATGTGGACCGTTCTGAATTGAAATTTTCCGGTAGCTTATTAAAGGAATTCTGATTATGAGAAATATTAAAATTAAAGGACAAAAACCAGTCTTTTTTTCGGACGGCTTTATAATCTGCCATAATTTCCCATCCCTTGTTTGTCATCTCTCCTCCATTCAGGTATTTCAGTTGATCAAACCCTGAGCTTAAAGGAATTTCATAATAAGGAAAGAGGATGTCGGTGGACGTTTTCCCATATACATCTCCTTCTATATACAACCTGTCTTTGAATAAATTAAATTCGGCACCAACATCCCAGGACGAGATTGTTTCCCAACGCAGGTTGTTTAACTGAACACTTGTGGGTGCTATGGCAGGGCTGAATATATAGGAACCCGTTCGGGTCGATTCATAGGTAGCATATCGTGCGTAAACATCATTGGGCTGCCTGCCTGACACCCCATAGCTGGCCCGGATCATGCTTTCGTTTAACCATTCCAGATTCTCAAAAATTGCTTCTTCCGAGAATCTCCATCCCACAAAAATGCCATAAAATAATCCCCATCGGTTGTTGGATCCGAAAGAAGAGTGAGCATCAGCCCGCAGGTTGGTTTGAATCAGGTAACGATCCTTGTATTTGTAGTTTATGTTTGACAATCCGCTCAGTAAGCGATTTTCGCCGGATCCGTTACCAATCCAGTTTATGGAGGCATTAACGGCAGGATCCTTTAAATCGGTACTTGGAGTTTTGGCACTTTCAATAAACATCCACTCGAAGCTTGACGCATTGGTTCCCCAGGTAAGCGCGCCAGATAGCTGGTGCTCAGGATTCTTAAAGGGAGAGTTGAAGGCAATCTGAAGCTCAGTCTGGATACTCTGGTTCAGGTTATTTCCTTCGCCGGCCTTATTGACCTGCCAGTTCAACCAGTCGGCTCCTATGGCATTATAGGGTAAAAACCTTTTATCCTGTGTTCCCGCATACTGAAAAGATACTGTTCCGTGCATTCTTATCCAGTCGTTAACCCTGTATTGCAGCATGAAGGTATTTTCCAGTTTGGTAAAATCTTCATCCAAACTTCCAAGGTTTGCCACTGCAACCGGATTGAAGTAGGTAACACCATCGCCCTGGTAACTTTGAATGGGAGTAAAATATTCACCTGTGGGATTTCCCTGGGCATCGTACTCATAAACACTCATGTTTGGCGATTTGATATAGGCCATTTCCCTGATGTTTCGGGGTTGCCAGTAGCTACCCTGTAATTCAACATTCCTTTGCCGATCGCTGGAGGTATAGTTAAATTTTATCTGGAACAGCAATTTCTTGGACAGGTTATAATCAAGGTTGATACGAGAGGAAAATCTTGTATATCCTGTATTTATCGTGGTTCCGCTTTCGTCGAGGTAACCGAAGGATGTAAAGTAGCGTGCTTTTTCACCTCCTCCTGAAACGGAGAAGTAATAATCGTTTGATTGTCCGTTCTGGGTGATTTCCTTTAACCAGTCCGTATTGGCGGAATAATTATAAAATTGATTGTAATCCTTATCGTAAGCAATCTCCTGGTCAAGGGGGAAAACGCCATAGGCATTATGCCACTCTTCCAGCTGGAGCATAATATACTCGTCGCCATTTAACATGGGAATTGCATCGGGCTGTACACTCCAGTTGCTCTTATACTGAAAATCGAACCGGACCTTTCCCTTTCTGCCTTTGTGGGTTTCAATCAGTAAAACCCCATCCGCTCCACGTGAACCGTAAATGGCAGTGGAGGCAGCATCTTTCAATACTTCAATTGATTTTATATCCTGAAGGGCAATGTTCACCAGGTTAGAGATGTCCTCACTGTCCGCAGAAGCTAAATCGATACTTCCCCGTTCAATTTTAAATTGAGGCACACCATCAACCACTATGAGCGGTTGATTATTTCCCATTGAACTGAGGCCGCGGATCACCAGCTGGGAACCGGCTCCCGGATCGCCCGAGGCACTGATGATATCAAGTCCGCTTATTTTTCCCTGAAGGGCATCAGCCGCAGAAGTAATACCGGCATCTTTCATATCTGACATATCCACCTTTACACTGGCACCGGCTTTGTCACGATCAGCAAGATTTGTCAGGGAACTGGATGTCCTGGATACACCTACCACTCTTACTTCTTCGATGGTAAGCGCATCGGAAGTCATCTCTATAATTACCGATTTGGAGGGGTCGACTTCAATTTGCCTGACCACATAACCGATTACACTAACTTTCACAATGTTATTGGGATCCTTCATGGTCAGCACAAAGTCTCCGCTTATGTCGGTGATCGTTCCATTAATCACGCGATTTTCTTTGTCATATTCCACCACGTTGGCACCAATGATGGTAGTCTTATCTGAACTGTCCACCACACGCCCGCGAATAATGGTTTTATCCTGAGCATAAACGGTGCTACAGCCAAGAAAGGCGATGAATAATATTTTAATTAGTGTCCAGTTCTTCAATTTTTAAAACTTTATCGACCTCGTGAATCACTCCATTGTTGTAGAGCACAGGGTATACTTCTGCTCCTGTGCCCTTTTCCACTCCCGTTAATATGTTGCTTATACTATCAGCTTCTTCAATCTCAATATAATTGGAACCGTCTCTCCCTTGAATCTGAATCAGATCAATGGCCGGATTAATGTATATCTGGGTATAAACCGTTGTATACTGGGTTGAGCTTTCATCCACTCTGCCCGTTTCGTAGTAGCTGGCTTGCTTTTTCCCATCCGTAAATATCATGTCACCCTGAATAAAATGGAAAAGGAGCAGGTTTCTCAATTCATCCACGGGCATGGTATCGACGCCTGCATCGCTGAGTGCCTGATCGCTGGGAATAAGAACAGTATAAAATTCGTTATCGCTAAAAAAGGTGTATGTGTATTGCTTTTCGTTGGCAAGCCCTGCTTTTACCAGAAGGGAATGAAAGTATGGATAGTCAGTGGATATTTTTACGTAAATCGAAGGGCTCCGAAAGGTAAACCAGTTCTGCACATCGTAGGTTTTCCCGTTGTTTGTGGCATCGCTCAATAATTTAGGAAATTCGGGCTCTACCATGCTGCCCTTATAACCCCTTGTGGTGGGTGCAGTACCCGATACTTCGCCGGTAACATTGTTTACAATGATCATATTCCCAGCAAGATTAGGAATAAACTCCTTTCGCGCATTCCCATCCGGTTGTTCAGTGGCGATTTGATTGAGCAGGAGGATGCGCAGATCATTCAAATTCATTTTATACTCCTTGTATCCTTTATTAGAAATGATAAAGGCGGAAAACTCTTTGCTGGCCGGATAATAGATTAATGAGGAATCCAATGCGGTGTTTGCATCGTTCTCCACAAAGAACATGTAGTTCTCATTTTCTCTTTTAAGGGCCGACAGGAGCCCTGTTTGTTCGATTGCATTCATTACCTTGCTATAACCTCTCAGTAAATACACCGGACCGGTCACGCTGTTAAATGCCCTTGGAACAATGGCCGAGTTTAAACCTATAAAGGTGCAATTGGTGCCAAATTTCTTTTCTATGATGTCTGTTTCAGTCAGTTTTACCAGATCCAGTTCTCCATTGTAAAAACCCTCCTGGAAGTCGGACGGATAAATTGAATTAACCGACATATAGGTATTGGCTATAATTTTCTTTATGTTCTCCGGAGTACTCTTGAGACTTCCCCAGCCATTTGGTATGCTGATATATTCATCAATAAACAATTGGAAAGCTGTATTAGTGGGTGCAAGCAATCCGTGCTGATAACGAATGGTAACGTTGGGTGGAAGCCCATAGGTCCCGGAAGGTGGTGTTGTTTTCTCGGAGGCAAAATCAAAAGCCAGATCAGGAAATGATAAGTCGAATAAAGAATCAACCACCTGTCCTTGATCTGCCCCGGCCTGCAACATGGTCTTTTCCTGGTTATACTCAAACAGGGGGAAACGATTAAGCAGATCCAGAAAATCTGCGTATTCATTTTCCTTAGCATTTTCAAGGATCTGGGCACCATTTTCCATGGGGTCTACAACCCTGTCGGTTATATAAATAAAACCATTCTCTGCAGATATTGCATCACTTGTGATTTTGGCACCCGCAAAATGAATGTCATTGGCATTATCAAATGACCTGTCGAAATAGAACTCGTAGTCACTCTTTTCCAGCTTATAAATATCAAAGTACTCCTGATAAAATACCGGGCTGTATTTTCTTGAGTCGGTACTTACATATCTGTATTTATCCGTTTCGAGTGTATCAACGATAATATCCTTTGCGTCCTTACCCGTTCCTGCATTATCGATACCGTATTTGCGATTTGGATCCAACAGGAGTGTTTCCCTTTTATAGCCTCTTGCTTTATTGTTGTCAACCGACAGAGGATCTATCCAGCCATACACATCCAGTGTCCTGAGCTGTTCCTTGCTCCATGGATTCTGTACAATTTGAAACTTAACCAGTTCGGTTAATTCAGCCAGGGGAATCTCTTCAACTGACTTATAATCTTCATTAAGTGAAAAATAAAGGTCAAAGGCTTCGTCAGAGGGCGCGAAAACGGTGTAAGATCCTGAAACGTCCAGTATCTCATCATAGCCTGTTAATTCAATACATAGTGCAAAAGTGGATAAGTCAGGCTGATCCTTAATCTGTGTATAAACCTTTCCGGCCAGCCAATCTGGTCTTGCATATATTTCCTGCTCTTTCTTGCACGCAGAAAAGAGCAGCAGGAGCATTAAACCCAGGAAGAATGTTATGGTTTTGGCCATGCCGGTTACCTTTGTTTTTAAACACACAATATAGCAATTCGCAAAAATAAAAGCCGGAAATGCTACGCCTGTTTCCTTATTGCAAGTAAGCGTTTCCTTTGAATAGCTCGCATCTGATTTATAAAATCAGAGTAGATCATGCTATGGATTTGAAAAATCGGATAAATAAAATATTTGTTGTAAAAAAAGGAGGCCGTCCTAAAAATCTCCAGGACGACCTCCTCTTAATTATTAACTGGTACTACTGCTTTATTGCCTTATAACGACCCAGTGTTTGGTCGCCGTCGCTTACCACGATTAAGTATAATCCGGAAGCTTCACCACTCATAGAGATTCTTTCAATGTTGCTTTGTACATCGATATTGCGTATCGCCGATCCTGTTGCGTTATACACCTGTATCCTGTATCCTGCTTTGACTCCGCTTACATTGATCTCATTGTCCATAGGATTCGGGTACACAGAGATGTTTACACCATTGATTTCAGCAGCCGAGGTGTTCAGCAGTTCACCAATTGTATAGTAAACAGTCTTGCTACCATCAGCAGATGTTACCTTAACCATATCCTCTATCTCGATGTCTCCGGAGCTTTTATCATCTCCGTTCGCATCAACAACAACAGCTGTTGCACCTTCAACGGGGACCACCCGGGATAAGAAATCTGTGACAGAGGTTAATAAGTTCACTTCATCAACCTGATAAAGGAGCTGGTTTACTGCGTAAATATCAGAAAGGATGTAGGCAAGATAGGCAGCGCCACCCACATATTCCTCCTTCAACCTGGCGATGAAATAAACGGTAGATTGTTCTCCATTTGCCGATGTAACAATGACCTGGTCATCATTGGCAACATAACCATCAGTTCTTTCCAGTCCGTCTTTACCGATCAGCTTCATCGTTGCTCCGGCGGACGGAATCAGGTTAGCAAGAAGCGTGGAAACGTTGGTTCCAACGGGAACAAGATCAATTAGAAATTTACCCTGATCCACCATATATACATTCGAACTTACGAATGCATCGTCTTCTGTAATATTGGGTAAGAGCTGATATACAATCTTAGCGACAGCATCTTCGGCAACCACTTCAATGTAGGTTTGAGAATTCGCAAGAACATCCATATAAATCGTGTCATAATTCAGTGCTTGCAGTGGTACGTTGGCACCTGCCTCATTGATGATTTGCATGCTTGCATTTGCGGGTGCACTTACATTTTCCACCACACTACGCAGAGTGGTCCCGAATTCAAATCCGGAAACAGAGCCTGTACCTGCACCAGCGTCAGCATCAATTGTATACATTGTTGAAGTCAGCAATGCATCTGAACTCAGACCTTCTTCTGTAACTGACAGCACATACTTGGTTGTATTCAAACCGTCGGCAGAAACAACAACCAGGGTATCATTCGGGCTAAGTATAGCATCCATGCCTAATTCACTACCATCGGCAGTGGCTCTTATTGACAGGCTTTGGCCATCATCAGCTTTTACAACAGATCCGAGAAAATCGGAAACTGAAGTATTGGTTTTTACGCCTTCAACAGACTGTTCGCCATCATAGCCCGGGCTTACCTTGTAAATAACCGCACTAACTGTAGATTTGTAAGTAGTAATATCGTACATATAATGTTTACCGATATCAAAAGTACCACCCAGATTACTCCATCCCTGGCCGCTATAATATGATAAATCCTGGTAATACCATTCTGAAGTATGCCACCAGCCTTCACCGAACGATTCTTTAAATCCGGGTTTACCCACAGTATATTCTGGTCTTCTGATGGATGTGCCGTTCATATCGAACCAGCCATAAGGCATTGAGCCATCTCCGGTTCCCCATGTATCAATTAATTCAAAGTCATTGACATCGTTCGCAGGCTTTAAACCTTTCGTAATGGAATCATTGGTGATTTTGAAAAGGAAGAAGTTTTGATCTGTCCAGTTACTTGCACAGGTTGCTCCAATAGTCTCGTCCCAGGGATTGTTCCTGAAATCAATATCCATATTAGCATTTGCAATCTCACCGGGCCAGGTGTTCATGGCACCAACCACAAATACATCTCCCGGAAGAACGATGGGGCTCACATTCAGGTCAACTTCAAGAGTGCTTGGCGCTACCGCCCAGTCATCTTCGCCAACCCACTTATAACCTGGGATATACCTGCGATACCTGTCGCCCCACTCATCGGACTCGGAGGCCAGTAAGAGCGCGTCAGTAGGATTATAAGCCGGACCGCCCACAAGCATGTACCCGCTTAAATCCAGCGGCTGGTTTCCGGGATTGGCAATTTCCCATAGATTAGAGTCACTCCAGTTAATCCAGAAAACGAACTGGGATATAAATGGATCCGGAGCATAAGGCTGAACGTCCTCTGCATATTTTAGTTTTACAAATTCAACTGTATAGGTATTTATGGAGGTGTCATCCTCAGCGGTAACCACAAAGGTCATGGTTCTGTCTTCTACCGAGCCCTCTAATGAGCGTGCACGGGTAACTTCAACCTTTGAGTTGAGAGCCTGTGTTTTTGCAACCAGGGCAGGTATTACCTCCACATCTTCCGGAACCTCTACCTTATAGGCATAAGATCCTGAATTGAATCCGGGAATTGTATCACCTATCCAACCATAAAAATCTTTTAAATCTTCCGGAATGTCAGGCCATGTAATTGAGGAAAGAAGAGCGTTGTGACTGGGTCGGTAGCCACGAACCTGGATAAAATATTCCTTTACATCTCCATTTTCGGCGGTAACTTTAAGGATGTCTCCGTTTTTCAGGTCTGCCCTTTCCGTTCCGTCAACCCAAACAATCTCCCAATCTGCATTGGGGGCTTTCTCCAGATATTTCAATAAACTATCGACGCGGGTTGCATAGGGGATACCCATTCTGGCACCGGTAATTGTATCCGTGCCCGATTCGTCACGTGTAACCCTGGGCCATTCTATTTCACCTTCATTGATCAGCTCCCTCCAATTGCCTTCAGGATCGGGCTGGTACATTGGAACAACAATGTTTGCGCTTGTTTCCGGATCCAGAACCACAATATCAAAGGCGGCCATATCCAGATCATTTCCGCATACCATGATTGATAACTGGTCACCATTCCTGGCAGACATATAAAGGGAATCTTCATATACAGGAGCGTAATCATATTTCCATGCAACACCGGGTTTTCTTGTGATATGGTGCATAATGTCATCATTGCTCCTGGTACCCCAGGGAACAGTTATGCTCTTTCCATCAAAATCGATAGAAAGCACATCCGATTCCAGTGTAGTGGCATCCAGATTATAATCTCCGTGATTACCCAGAGTCCAGAAAACATCGCGCCAGGCGCCTCCAACGGCAGGTACAGGCATCCATTCTGAATCTTCAGCGCCAACGCCCCTGACAAATTCTAAATTGCCTTCTGTGACATTATACTTCCTGACCAGAATTGAATTGCCAGTTGCACCGGCCACACCGGCCACATCGTAATATCCATCCGGATTATTCAGTCCGTTATCCCCGTCAAAGACTCCTCCTGCCTGGTCAACAACTACAGAATCATCTGCCATGTGTTGTTTCAGGAAATAGGTACCCCGTCCATTCTGGGTTTCCCAGGTCCACCAGAAATCATCAACTACATCGCCTGCTTCACCCTTTGTAGCCTCCTGGATATGGGTAATGTGATCTGCTAAGGTCCAGATTTCATCTTTTGTAACCTTTTCACGGTAGTCGTCAGAACCTTCAGCGAACTTCCTCGGATTGAATTCCGCAACGGTTGCAAGTACAAAACTTTCACCCGCACTCAGAATTTTATCAGGCAGCATAAAAGACCTGGTCTCATTCTCAGGTGTCCAGGGAACATTGTTCCAGCATCTGATCAGTCCAAATTCAAATTGACTGAGCTGAATGTCTTCATCACCAACATTGGTGATCTCCACAAAGTCCTCCTCCTGATGGGTTGTTCGGATCTCCGTAATGATCAGCGTCTTTATGGTATCCTGAGCGTTCAGGATGCCAGCAGACATTAATAATGCAAATAGTAATAGTCTTAGTTTCATAGTGATATGATTTAAGTGTAAATAAACATAGAAGTTTTCTCACATTAATGACTTCGAATATATGAATTAAGGCATGTAACAACCCTTCAGTTTCCTTTGTACTATATGTTGATTTATAAATCAGAAGTCATCTTATCTTTGTGCATAGTAGATATAGAATGCAAAGCCGGAACTTTGAATCCGGTACTGTAATTTAAATCATTTCCCCCTCATAGTCGATGCAATTAACATATGAAGGATATATTCAAAGCAAATAAGATTCTATTCCTGACAGCGGTCCTGGGACTTGTTTTGAGCATACCCTTAAAAGCACAATGGCTCAATACAAATCCGGGTGCCGGGGGACAATTACAACATGTGGTTTGCGATCCCAACTATACTGGCCGTATGTACCTCTGCAGCGATATGGAGGGCTTTTATGTTTCGGACGACTTTGGCGATCACTGGCAATATAAGGGATGGGAGTCGCCCTTTAGTTTTGTTTTTAATATTACTGTGGAACCAGGGAACAGCGAGCGCATGTATCTTACCTCTTCCCAGGGGATGGCCATTAGCGATGATGCAGGAACTTCATGGGATGTCGTTTCTCTGTTCAAGGGTGTTTCCATTGCAACAATCTCTGTAAATCCTAAGGATGTCAATCAAATCTGTATGGCTGAGAGCTGGCTGGAAACGGTTATTGGAAATCCGCAGGGAGTGGGCAGGGTGTTTTACAGCAATGACCGGGGTGAGAGCTGGCAACTTTCACAATTTCTGGATCGTTCTTCCAATAAAAACATATACAGCATCAGTTTTTATCCCACGGAAGAAAAGGATGATATCCTGGTTTCCATCAGTGATGGCATTTTTAAAACAAGAGATTATGTTTCCTGGGAAAAGATCAGTGCTCCCGATCGCACTAAAGCATGCAGGGGTTCTGATATTACTCCCGATGGAAAATGGCTCTACGCAGTCTATATCCGGGACGACAATAATACGGGAGTATATGTGAAAAAATACGATGGAGGAGAGTGGCAGGAGCTGGATGCTGCAGGCTACCTTCAGAGCTGCAATCAAACCCACTGGCGGCCAAAAATATGGCCAAATTCCAATGACAGCATACACTATGTTTTGTTTGGCACCCTGGATGCCGGTGGCACTTACCTGGATAATGCATTGACCGAAGGACGCTTCCTGGTAAAGGATGATAAAGTGCTGGGACATGTCAATAAAATCTTATCCATAAAGGATGATCAGGAACCATTTGACGTGGGCTGGAATGCATACTGGAGTCACTGCAGGACCTATGATTATTATCCCAAAAGCTGGGAGGTCCCGGGAGTCAAACGTGGTGTTTTTACCATGAGTCAGCAATCTACCTTTCGCGGCGATGCCGCCAAAACCGAGCAGTGGATCGTAAACACATGCCACCTGAAATCCACGGTAAATGATACCCGGTTCTATACCACAAATGGGACGGCTTCCACCTGGGTGTGGGATATTGCGGGAATTGAGAATTATGTGGTCCAGGGAATGGGAGATAATGGGATCACTGAAAGCTGGGATAATGGCCTTTCATGGACCCAGAAGTATGCCCCTGCCTTCTGGAATGTGGATGCCCTGGGTATTGTTGAAGGGACTACACCACTGATCTTAGCCGGAAGAACAGATGGTTTTGGGGGTGCCCTGTTTGAGAACAAGGGATGGCTCTATTACCGTGAGGTGGATGTGGATAATCCCGGGTGGGGCTGGACTGAAGTTATTGACGGAAAATCTCCTTCCACTTTAAAAGGGCTGAATCCCGCCTTAAACAGAATTGCCACCATTCAGTCTGATCCGCACAAACCCCAGAGGGTTTATGTGGGAACCAACGATGCCCTATATGTGACCGAGAATATTTTTGAACTGATAAAGGATAATCCAGCCTATTATTTTAAGGACATTAGCAAAAGTGAAATCGGATCTACTCTTACCCGACGTGTACATGTTGACCCGAATGATCCGGATATTCTTTACCTGCGCTGCTGGGCAGGGACCTTCCGTATTGAAAGGCAGGATGACGGAGCCTTCGATTTTATAAAATTGAAGATCGATGGCAGCGACCAGAGCCTGAATGATGGCTGGGGACACAACGGGGATATTTCGGTGTGGAAAAATGATACCACCACTTATTTAATGCTCACCCGAAATGTGGATCCCCACTGGGAGCTCTGGTTGTCGGCCGATAAGGGAGAGAACTTCACCCTCCTTCTGGATAAAGACAAAGCATTTAAAATCCGGCCACCCGGCGAATGGTTTAAAAGCCAGAGACCTGTTCGTTATGGAGGCCTTTGCGGAATAGACAGTACCCTGTTTACCTCGGTGCATATAAGAGGAGATGGTGATGGACTCACAAAAGGAATCAGCTTTTTAAAGGGAACAATTCGCCCGGATAGTTCCATTGCCTGGGAAGACTTCACGGGTGACCCTGGAGATGGAGGCTTCTGGTTCCCTGCTGCCAGAAGCGGAAAGATATGGAAAGATGAATCCGGTGTTCCTGCTATTTATATTGCCACCATGGGAGCAGGGATGTGGAAAAGGTCTTTAGCGGAGACTTCAAATGCCATGGCCATTTTCGAAAGTGATGTTTCCTCGGGGAACCTTCCACTAGAGGTGAATTTCGACGCTTCGGATTCCAGGCCATCCGAAAGTGCTTCGGAGATCGTCACCTACGAATGGGATTTTGGCGACGGCAGCACTGCTGAGGGGCTTAGCGTAAGTTATACCTTCACAGAACAAGGAAGCTTTACCGTTAAACTCAGGCTTACGGATGATCAGGGGAATATGGGTGTTGCATACGGCATTATTGAAGTGCAATCTTACGGGCCGGTAGCCGATTTTGTGGCTTCAAGCTATGAAGGTGTAAGCGGGCATCCGATTCAGTTCTATGGTGAACTTTCCTATGAAGAAAGCCCTGATGATTCTCTTGTATCCTATGAATGGAATTTTAAAGACAGGGAGACAGCAGTGGGTAAGAATGTGTCTCACACCTTCCAGGACTGGGGGCGATTTAATGTGGAATTGACAGTCCGGAATAGTAAGAATCAAAGCTCAAAAATCTCAAAGTGGGTTCAGGTGGATTTAGGCAGCACTGTCCCTGTTAAAGAAGAAGACACGCAGCTTCAGCTTTTCCCAAATCCGGTATACGGAACGCTCAGGGTTTCATTCCCACAACACTACAGCCTCAGCATTTTCAATGCATTGGGACAAGAAATATATTCCCTGGATGATGCTTATGAAGCACTCACTCTGAATACTGAATCATGGGGAAGGGGAATCTATCTTGTATATGTTCGACAAGGTGATGTAAGCGAAATAAGAAAGATTCTTAAATACTGACATCCCCATCACTTACTCAAGGATCACTTTTCTTCTGCTTACGGTGCTTTTCGTATGGTTCTGGTAATGTGCAGTAGCTTTAATGAGGTATACACCGGGCACATCCGGCAGAGATGTTTCAGCATAATAGCTTTGCTGCCCCAATGGGGAAACTACAAAATCCTGACCGCTTTGGGTAAAAACTTCTCCTTCCGCATTTTCAATGCTTAAGCTGAGTGTGCCCTCAGCGCTTTCATGCTCATCATTTACAATCATGATGGTAAAACGTTTTGTTTCGTTAAGCTTGAGCTTTGGCTGCCAAAAATTCAAATAAACTCCTACGGGTTTAAATGCTTCACCCACATCATTAACAAAATGAGGTTCCAGTTGCAGTTTTTCAACATCAATGAAATTATCAGAAGTAATGGCGTTTGGATGACTGGAAGTAAGGTAGACAAAATGATAAACTCCGGCAAAGGTACGGAAGGCCCTTAAAAATTCTGTATGTCCTGCAAGTACATAGGCATAGAAAACATAACGCTCATCGGCTGAACTATCTTCTCCCAACCATGCATCATAAATCCTTTTGGTTAACAAAGTAGGGGCCCCGACACGATTCATCCACATCCATCCATATTCATTCACGATCATCGATTGTCCTGTTTGTAGAAATGAATAAGAATTTGGCGTCGGATACAAAGTCTCAAACTCAGCAAGCTCAAAGGGTTTTTCCTTGTTAAAGGGATAAAATCCACGGTTCATCAAATAAGGGTGATATTCAACTACATCATTTGGTCCGGTGGGAGGATTAAAACTGCTTTCCCACGGTCGATTTGATAAATCCATGGCAGCTAATTCGTCAACCAGCTTGCTTGTATAAATTTTGTCCGAATGCGTTTCATTCATGAGATCCCAGATAACCAGGCTTGGATGGTTCCATGAGTCTGTCACCCAATCTTTCATTTGTCGACGTAATTCATTAAAACTCCAATAGTCCGGAATATCGTTTCGAATTCCTGAGAGGGTCCAAAGAGGGAATTCATTTTGTATGAGAATGCCCTCCTCGTCGGCAATATCAAACCACATATCGGGTACCGGGCCAATGCAGAAGCGAAAACTATTCCAATTCATAGTTCTGGGTAATTCTGCCAACATTTTTCTAACCCACTTTTCATCCCAGGGCAGTGTTCCACATTTCGGATCTTCAAAAAACCGATGCAGTGCGATATTCGAGCCTCGGAGAAAAACTATTTTATTGTTTAAATATGCACGCCTGGTAGCAGTCTCGAATCTGAATTCGCGCATGCCAAACCTGGAACTATGATTATCTCCCCCGGTGCTTACCTCAAGCTCATATAAAAAGGGATTTTCAGTATCCCAGAGGATCGGATCTGGAAGCAAGAGTGTATCCAGAATAAGTACCTCTTCACCTTTCTTTAGTTCTATTGCCTTTCCGCGAACAGTATTTACAGTTGATCTGCTTTTCCATTCCTGAATCTCATATTCTGGTATAAATGCAAGCCTGTTTTGATAATTTTTAACCTTTGTTTGTACTATAATACTTGAGCTGTTGATATCCGGAGCAATCTGCACATATTCAACCACCGGGTTGTTGCATAATACTACTTCAACATCATCGTAGATTCCTGGAGTCCATTTATATTTCTCATAATCAATTCCATATGGAATTTCCCTGGGTAAGGCTCCGGGATGCGCTCCAATCCTGATTACAACAGTATTCTCTTTTCCCCAGTCTATATATTCTGTTATGTTGTACCTTTTTGATGTGAAACACCCGTAATTGATTCCCACCCTTGTATTGTTAATCCATACGGCACTTCCAAACTGAGCCTTTGAAATATTAATAAAGGCCATCTGTCGCTTTTCAGGGATGCTGAAGGTCTTTTTATACCAGAAATAATTGCGACTCTGAGTTGTAAAGCCACCTGAATCAACAAAAGTTGTAAGCTCATTAATATTTTTCAGGTTAAACAGAAGGTCAGACGTTGTGTAATCGTCCACTCCGGGAAAAGAAGGTTCGGCCTGATTAACCAATCCTGGCACTTCAACGCTGTGATGATACTCATCCGGGATATCCAAAGAATCCGTGCTTTCTTCAATCTCCCAGCTACCATTCAAGTCAATACGATTTCTATCTGCCTGAGCAAAGGATGATTTAACAGGGAAAACAAGCATGCCGGCCAGGAGCATTATATACCTGAATCTACATTGTGCTGACTTTTTCATAAGTGAAAGCATTGATGGTTATTGAGTCAAAATTCCGGATACTCACCCAGATCAATTTCTAAGATTCCACCGCCAATGATGTCCTCGTGAGATAAAGCATAGGAAGAATGCATTTTCCCATTCAGCTTCATACCATGTATATATTTCGCTGAATTCGAGGAACGACTTGTTCGAATGATAAAGGGTTTTCCTGAATAAAAGTCAGGATCGGTCAGAATGGATATTTCGTCGAAGACCGGACTGGAAATCTGGTATTGCGGCCGACCGGGACAATCCGGGAAGATTCCCATCATTGCGAAAACCAGCCATGCAGAAAGGGTCCCCGTATCATCATTTCCGGGAAGTCCGGTGGGTGAATTTTGAAAAAATTTGTCGATGCAATAATGAACTGCATCCTGGGTTTTCCACTCCTGTCCACCCACATAGTTAAAAAGAAAGGGGAAAGCGATATCCGGCTCATTACCCATGTCGAAATAGCTGCTGTCAAAAACAGTTTGCAGTTTTTCTGTATACACTTCGTCTCCACCCATCAGATCTTTCAGCTCATGGATGCCATGGGGAACAAAAAACAGATAGTTCCATGCGGAGCCTTCCACAAATCCCGGGCCGCCGCGGGTGTTGTCGCCAAAAAAGTCATTCATGTCTTCTTCGGGGGAGAAAGGCTCAAACCAGCTGCCGTCCTTATAACGGGGTCGGAAAAAGCCGATAGAAGTGTCAAATAAACGATCGAAATTTTTGCTTCGCTCATAAAAGAGTTTGTAATCCTCCTCCTTGCCAAGCTCATGAGCCAGCTGAGCCAGTGCAAAGTCGGCCAGGTAATGCTCCAGTGAGGTGGAAACGGTTCCCCAGACCAGGTCGTTATCCCAGCCAAATATACTGTCATTGCCCGGCTCGTCGTGGGGGATGTAGCCATATTTATTGTATTGCTGAAAACCACGGCGGGTTTTGTTTTGGGAAGCTGTATGGGTAGCTGCCTTTCTCATTCCCTGGTAGGCACCTCCCACATCGAAAATGCGCAGGCCACGCATATAGGTATCCGAAATAATGATGGAGCAGGGATCACCCACCATGACCCGTGAGTCAATGCCGCGGTTTTCCAGTTTGGGTATCCAGCCCGATTCCCTGTACATCCCCACAAGCGATTGAACCATATCCATTTGTTCTTTCGGATTTACCAGGCAATGCAGGGGGTGCAGGGTGCGGTAGGTATCCCATGCCGAAAAATCGGTATAGCGAATGCGGTCTGTTCTGGATATGGCTCCGATCTCATGGGTACGGTATTCACCGTTCACATCGCTGAAAACCATGGGGTGGAAGAAGCAGTGGTAAAAAGCACTGTAGAACTTTATTTTATCATCTTCGCTTCCGCCTTTCACCATGATGTTGGAAAGCTTCGTTTTCCATTGTTCGGAGGCAAGATCCCTGGTAAGGTCAAATTCCCAGGCTGGCTGTTCCTGCCTGAGGTTTTGCCTGGCATTTTCCACACTCACATAGGAGATTCCCATTTTCACGAGCACAGTATCCTGAACATCGCTGCTGAATGTAAAATAGGCACCCACCGCTTCACCATCTATCTGATCCAGACCTTTGAGATCAGTATAGTTCAGGAAGACTCCTGATTGCTCGGCATCCCTGCTGAATTCACCTGCAAAATACAGTTTTACAATTTTACCACATTCACAAAAATCGCCTTCATACTTAAGGCCTTCAAAAGTATTGGGACCCGTGACTTTCACAAATCCTGATTTTACATTATCCACGGTAAATGACAGGTCAAGCACCACATTTAGCTTCCCCCCGGGGAAAGTAAAACGTGAAATAGTAGACCGTGTGGTGGCCGTTAATTCAGATTTTACATCAAAGCGGTCAAGCTTAACTGAGTAATAGCCCGGAACAGCTTTTTCCTCAGAGTAGGGCGATTGGGAGCCCTGGACACTCAGATCCAGATCACCGCCTGAAATACGCAAAGCAAGACTACCCGATCCATTGCAGCCCATTCCCGACTGGTTCACATTTGAAAAACCATACATGTAGGGATTGCCATATTCGTAGGTAGTTTCGCAAATGTTCGGGTGAACCGATGTGCAGCGAAGGGTATCAGACACATCCAGGTTGATGGGATTCATGGAAGCCATTCCAAAGGGCACCTGGGCAGCAGGTATTGTATTTCCCTCGGTAAGGACTACCCCTGAGGTGCCCACAAACATATTTACATAATCTACCGGATTGTAATTGTAATCCGCTGTAGCCCTGTTGCAACTGTTAAAGCCGAAAAGCCCCAAAGTCAAAAAGCCAAAAGAAAAAGTCCTGAAGTCTATTTTCATCTGTAAGGATCGAAATGACTAATTTAAGCTAAATGCTTCCATAAGAAGTTCCTTTCGTGGAGTAGTTTCAACGCGAACCGAGTCTGCCTGCTCATAGTTACTCATTTCCACATCCCACAACTGGTTCTCCCTGAAAGCATGGTAGGCCCATGAAAAGCCATATTCTTCATATACTTCAATCTGGTCTTTCACATACTGGTTCCCGTAATCGCCAGTCCACCGCGGGCAGGTAAACTCACCAATATAGATGGGTACCTGGTGCTTGTCAGCAAAATCCTTAGCCACTTTCATGTAAGATCTGATCTTGTCCTTATTCCAGTCTTCACCATCAATGAAGCCGGGATATTTAACAAATTCAGACTCTTCCCAGACTCCCTGATGGGAGAAACTCATGGGATCGTACATATGAATTTCGTAACAAAGATTATCATCCACCGGTGGGTCAAGGAGTTCAAGTCCGAAGATGTAGCCCTTCTCCTGATCTGCTCCCGGAGGGGTGTAGCGCGGTCCGGCCAGAATGATGGTATGCTTTGTATCATGCTTTCTGATGGCAGCAATCATCTTGCTGTATAACAAATTTATATCCTCGGGTGTGCCTTTTTTATAATCCACGGGTAGGGCAGGCTCGTTTAATAAATCATAGCCACCAATAACCTCCCCCCGGTCCTTGCACTGAATCGCAATGCGTTCCCATATGGCAATGGCCTTGTCATGCCAGCTGAAATCGGTCCAGAATTCATCGTTGTTGATCATGGTCCACGGATGCCAGGTTCCCGGAAAACGGTGCGGATCAATGATCGCTTTCATTTCATACTTCTCGCACAGGTCCAGGATGCGATCTAAATTCTCAAATGTTTCTTCCCTGAAGCTGTAGGGCGCTTCCAGGTCCATAAAGGGTTGAATGGCAAAGGAAATTCTCACTGTATTTGCTCCCATTGGTTTTAATACTTTGAAATCTTCCTCAGTGATACCCGGTGCAATATTCACCCCGCGCTGGATTTCCCATTTATAGGGTTCATCTTGTTTTCCAGTGCAGGAAGAGAGAATAAAAAGCATTCCAACAAGAATGATTTGATAGCTAAGGCTTAGGGTTTTCATTTTTTGCAGTGTTTATGTTCGTTCAGAGAGACATTCTTAACCGAACCTATCATTTATCTTCCAAATAATCTTGTTGAAACTCAAAAACCTTCTTTGAATTGCTAAAATGGGAGTCGTTTCTGCTTATCCAAGTATTTATTATTAATTTGCCCCCTGAAGTATATCTGTTGTTTTATGACCATTGCGATATTTATCTGGGCGGCCATTCAAAGTTTTCTTTTCGGAGGAAATATCCTCCTGTTTAAACGCAATAAAGCCAATGTATTCCTGGGCCTCTTTTTTGTCATTACTTCCATCAATATTTTTGCCCAGTATATTTCAAGGTTTACGGTTCTGAAATTTGAGGTGCCCGAGATCCTCTTCATATCTGATATTATCGGCTTTCTGTATGGACCTGTCATATATCTGTATGTCAGGCAGCTTATATTTAAAGATTTCAAGTTCAGCCATTATCTGCACTTTCTTCCGGCCCTTCTTTTCGCTGTCGTTTTCTCGGTGCATGAATTTATCATAAACGGGCCCCTCGACTTTTTTGACTATATCAACTCCACCTTTCAGCGCATTGTTCTCTTCCTAATCGTGCTTTCCAACCTGATCTATTTCATGCTATTCAACCGCATTGTTGAGCAGCACGATTATCGAAGGCGTAGTAAGGGTGACGGATTTATAGGATGGCTGAGTATATTTTATGTCTTTTTTGGGATGAAGGTGATCACTAGCATGATTTTTTTCTCCTACCAGGCTTTTGTTCAGCCCATTTATGCTGAAGAGGTGGCCATTCAATACAGGGTTTTCACCGAATATGCCTTCATCATTTTTAATGCCATCATCATCATCGTGACCACCTACTGGTCCATCAAGGATCCCTTCCAGGTTTACAACCTTTCTGAACAAAGCATCCGTGAGATTGAGGAAAGTACAGAAACAGTCCAGAAGAAAGTGACAGTTGTCAGTCCCGGGGAATCGGCTGACGAGGAGTCCAGGTTCAGAATACCAAAGGAAGAGGCCGAAGTAAAAATAGAGGTTTTGAACAAACTAATAAGGGAAAAAAAGCACCTTGATCCGGATTTAAACGAACGTGCTTTTTCGGAAATGATGGATGTTCCCCTGCACTACCTTTCCTGTTTACTTAATGAGCATGTGGGGGAGAGCTTTACTGAATTCATCAACCGCAACAGAATAGAAGATGCCAAGCAAAAGTTGCTGGATGACACCTCGGCTAACCTGACCATTTTTGCCATTGCCCTGGATTGTGGCTATAACTCGGAGTCAACTTTCTACACGAATTTTAAAAAGTATTCAGGAAAAACACCCAATAGTTTTCGTAAAGAGTACTTAAAATAGTTTGGAAGCTTTATTTTTCACCCACCCGAATATACAATTCTCCACCCTCGGCAATCTGCCAGTGATTGATGGAATAGTCATCGTGCCTGCTGTCGTTTAAACTCATTGACCGGATGTAAGAATCTTCAGGAGAACTTGCAGTTCTGCGTATAGTGAATTCTTTCCCGGGGTAGTAATCTTCATTAAGTTTGATGACAACTTTTTCAAAGGAAGGCTTTACGATCTGGTAATCGGTGTCACCCGGACAATCCGGATAGATGCCCATCATAGCAAAAACCAGCCATGCCGACATGGTGCCGGTGTCGTCATTTCCCGGGATGCCCGACTCATCTGCTGTAAAAAGATTGTCAATGAGGTCACTCACTGTCTTCTGACTTCGCCACTCCTCACCCTCCACGTAGTTAAAGAGGAAGGGAAAGGCAATGTTGGGTTCATTGGATGCATCATAATAGCCCTCATCAAAACAGGCCTGCAGTTGAGAGACAAAGATCTCTTCACCTCCAAGGAGATCGGTGAGGCCCTGAATGTCATGGGGGACAAAAAAGAGGTAATTCCAGGCACAACCCTCTACAAAACCGGGTCCGCCCCGCATATGCCGGTTAAAAAGCGTATTGGAATGTTCCAGGGGATCGAAGGGCTCATACCAGTCACCATTGGATAGCCTGGCCCTGAAAAATCCCACCTCCGGATCAAAGTTATTTTTATAATAGGTACTCTGAGTTTCCAGTTTGTCGGCCAGTTCCTTATTCCCCATCTTTCTTGAATACTGAGCGATATTCCAGTCAGCCAGGTTAACTTCAAGGGCAGAAGATACGGTTCCCCAGGCCATATCGCCCAGCCAGCTGAAAGAGCTGTCGTTTCCGGGTTTGTCCTGAGGAATAAATCCATACTGCATGTACTGCCTGAATCCACGCCTGTTCAGGTTCTGGCCATCCACAAAGGTGGCAGATTTTGTCATTGCTTCCAGGGCAGTAAGGGTATCAAAATTTGTTATGCCCTTCTGGTAGGCATCATTGATGATGATACTGGCCGGATCACCCACCATAACCCCGGTATTGTGTCCATTCACTTCTATCCTGGGCAACCAGCCTGACTCCTTATACATCTGAACCAGGGAAGCTATCATGGCCTCCTGACGTTCCGGATATACCAGGTTTAGCAGCGGGTGGAGCGTTCTGTAGGTATCCCACATGGAAAAATTAGTATACTGGACCTGAGCGCTATTCCCGATTCCGTTTCTTTCATGCAGTGGATAGTCTCCATTTACATCACTGATGATATTGGGATGAAAAAGGGAGTGATAAAGCGCTGAATAAAACTTTGTAAGCTCTTCTCTGGAGCCTCCTTCCACAAGTACCTTTGATAATTCCTTCTTCCAAATTTCGTAGGATTCTTTTTGGATCTCGTCAAAGCTAAGGTCCTTTGTTTCGGCAAGCAGGTTCTGTTTTGCATTTTCAATACTCACATATGAAATTCCGACTCTCACCTCAATTTCCTCCCGGGCTTCATTGTCAAATTCAAAATACAAACCCACATATTCGCCGCTTATAAGATTGCTGGCGTTTTCAACGATCTCCCAATCCTTGAAGAAACCCGAGGAAATGGATTCTTTAGATATTTCACCATAGAAATAGATCTCGCCCCATTTCTCGCAACCACAGGTGTTCCCTTCAATTTTATGTCCCTGGAACGAATTTTCAGAGAGTATCTCTAATGAGCCTGACTTCCCGAAATCGGGGGTCAGACCCAGGTCAATCATAAGGTTGGATTTTCCTTCGGGAAAAGTGAATCTTGAAATCCCCGAGTGCTCAGTTGTGGTAAATTCTGCCTGCACATTAAACTTATCCAGCGAAACGGAATAGTATCCCGGGAAGGCAGTCTCATTGGAGTAAGGCGACCTGGTATGGTCCACAGAAGGATCAAGAATGCCTGTTGTGGCTTTTAATAGTATGGCTCCCGAGGCGTTGCAGCCCATACCCGAAACATGGGCGTGACCGAAACCATATATATAGGGATTATCTTTTTTATAGGTGGTTGAGGCAACCTCGTCTCTGAAATCCATATTGTGAGGATTCATGGAAGCCATGCCCCAGGGGCGTACCGCACCCGGGTAGGTATTTCCTCCATTAATGTGATTTTCGATGGGGGCTGTTCCAATAAAAGGATTTACATAGGATGCAGGATCGAGTTCAGATTTCTCCGAAGTGCAAGCCAAAAGAGCCAGAAAAAAGAGTCCGTATATGTATCTCATTTGAAGGGTTTATTCTCAATGAAAATGAATCAATATACAAGTAGGGTTTTTTCCGCTTATTATCTATTTGATTTTATCTTCCGTTTCTAAGGCTTTATAATTTATTAGTAATTCGAAGAATATTAGTCCAGGATTTTATCCCTGAAATTACTCTCGTTTTCTAAAACGGAAGTCCGGGTAAAATGAAAAGGCTTATTTTGAGATTCTAAAAACTAATCATGAGCGAAGAAAGGACCCTTGCCGAGAAACTCAATTCCATAAATGAATATGAGCGGGAACCCGTACCACTGAGCAGAACTAAAAATTTCAAAAGTTTTGCCGGGATGGTTATGGGGGAGCACGTTGCCGGAACAGAATTTGTAATCGGCCCCATGTTCCTGGCGTATGGTGCCTCGGCCATTGATGTATTTATTGGTTTACTGATCGGCAATCTGCTTGCTGTGCTGAGCTGGACCTTCGTGGCTGCCAAAACGGCTGTAAAAATACGAACCACCATTTTCTTTCAGCTTGAACTGATCGGTGGGAAAATAACAGTCTCTGTGTACAATGTGCTCAATACGATCATGTTTGCCTTTGCTGCCGCTTCAATGATTGCTGTATCAGCCACGGCGGTTGGGGTTCCCTTTAACTTGCCCATGCTGGAAATCGGAGATATCCTGCCACAGAACTGGAACTGGGTATGGATTGTGATGATTGTGGGGGGAGTGATTACGGTGGTTGCAACTTTTGGCTACGATACCGTTTCCAGGTTTGCAAATGTTTGTGCGCCCTGGATGCCCCTGATTTTTATTACCGGAGCCCTGGCGGTTCTCCCACAACTGGGTGTTCATTCCTTTTCAGATTTCTGGACGGTGGCCAATGAAAAAATATGGACCGGGATTCCGGCCGAAGGCATGCCCAAGTTTACCATCTGGCACATCATTGCTTTCTCCTGGCTTTGCAACACCCAGATGCACCTGGGTTTGGGCGATACCACCATTTACCGTTATGCAAAGAAATGGACCTATGGCTTCGCTTCTGCACTGGGGGCTTTTGTGGGACATTACATGGCATGGATTGCCTCCGGCATCCTTTGTGCCGCAGCCCTGCGGAGTATTTCTCCCGGAGCCATTGCCTTTGGAGCTGTGGGCTGGGCCGGCTTAATTGCAGTAATTATTGCCGGGTGGACCACCGCCAATCCAACCATGTACAGGGCAGGTCTTGCTCTGCAGCCTGTATTGAAAAAGCAGAAGCGCTGGGTGCTGACCCTGATTATCGGAAGCTTTACCACCCTTTTGGCCTGTTTCCCGGGAGTAGTAACCCAGCTTCTTAATTTCCTGGCCTTTTATGCACTGATCATTGCTCCCGTGGGAGCCATCGTATGGACCGATGTGCACCTGCTGCCAAAGCTTGGAATGAAGAGTAATTTTGCTCAACTAAGTTCGAAGAAAGTGAGCTGGGCTGTGGTGGGAGCATGGGCCCTGGCCTTTGGCATTTGCCAGACCTGGTACCTGATGTTCGGTATTGCGGGCATGCAATTCTTCCTGGCTGTTCCGGCCTGGCTGATTGCTTCTGTATTGTACCTTCTTTTCAGCAAATATTACCAGCAAAATTTCTCACCTAAAACACCTCAGCAATCATGAGAAAGATACTGCAGATTATTTCTTACCTGGGACTTATAGTGACCCTTGCGCCGGGCTTTCTGGTACTGAGTGGAAATATGGCGATGGATCAATATAAAATATGGGTCCTTGTGGGCACGGGACTTTGGTTTGCAACAGCACCCTTCTGGATTAATAAAGAAAAATCGAAGACATAAATACAGACAAATGAAAAGGGCAATTGATTACAGCACCTATTACGACAAAGTGCTCGGTGGATGGTTGGGTAAAAGTGCCGGAGGCATTCTGGGTGCACCCATTGAAGGTTTTAAACGTTTTAATGACATTGAATTGTCGGAAAAACTGTTTGAAACCTCTTACCCCAATGACGACCTCGACCTGCAGGTCCTTTGGCTTGATATGGCCAAGAAGCTTGGTCCTTCCATCCGAAGCTCAGATTTTGGAGATTTCTGGAAAACGCATGTGGACTATCCATGGAATGAATATGGCATTGCCACAAGAAACCTGAAACTGGGGGTTTATCCTCCAAATTCAGGGCTGCATAATAACTGGTACTGGAAAGAGAGCATGGGTTGCCCCATTCGCAGTGAAATCTGGGGCATGCTTTGTCCGGGCATGCCTGAGCAGGCGGCCTTTTATGCAAAAATGGATGCCAGTCTGGACCATGAGGCCTTTTCGGTACAGGCAGAAATGTTTCTTTCAGCCTGTGAGGCAGAAGCCTTTTTCCTGTCAGACCCAAAAGAGATCATTGAGAAAGTCCTTAAACTGTTCAAACCTGACACCCCCTTATTTCGCCTGGTATCCTCCATTCTGGAATGGCATTCCTCTTGCACTTATGAAAATGCAGTTGCTAAGATTAAGGCCTACTGGGGTGATGCTGATTTTACCTCGGCCCCCCAGAATGTGGGCTTTGCCATCCTTGTACTCCTTGATTCGGAGGGAAAGTTTGATTCCATTATGGAAGCCCTTCACCTGGGTCACGACAGTGATTGCATCGCTGCCACAGTGGGTGCCACTCTGGGCATCATCAATGGTTATGAAAACATAAGTGAGCAATGGAAAAAACTGGTAGGCGATGAGTTGACTGTGGGACCTGAGATCACAGGCATAAACATTGTCGGATCGCTTTCTGAACTGGCAGAGGAAGCCTGCAAAGCCGGTATTTCATTTATAAAGCACTTCTGCCTTGTGGATTTGCAGAACTGCAGTGTTGAGGCCTATGAGACTGAGGCAAAGTCTTTTCACCTTGAAGTTGAACTGCCGGGTTATGAGCCCGGGAAACTCAGACAGGAGCAGGAGATTGTTTTTAGTCTGGAAAACCTGGATATGAATCAAGGCTCCATGGATTTTAAACTGGAGCTGCAATCCTCCGACCTGATTTTTTCTAAAAAGTCCATTAAAGTCAAAAAACTCAAATCTGAGGAAAGCGCTATTTTCAAAAGCAGTTTTAGCCTTGCCCCGGGGGCAGCTAAAGCTTCATCTTATATATACCAGATTCTTGTGAAGTCCGGTGGAAAGCAGATCGGGCAGCTTGAAAGGGGAGTCCCCTATTATGGAGAATGGTTGCTGGCCGGTCCTTTCATTGAGGATGACCCCTCCATTGAAGCCATGGATGAACGCTACCCCGATCATGGTTTAAGTTCCATGCCAGGAGTAAACTACATGAACCATGATAAGCTGAGTCCGGATAAGGAATTCGTAAAGGAAGAGGAGCTGCGATTACTGGCCAGCGAGAAAAATTTCAATCAGGCACCCTACCTTCTTCAGTCTGTTTTTCCGGAGAGTTTCAAAATTGACCTGAACAAATACTTTTATGGCAAGGGGGAAAGGAGCCTCTATCTATATACAAAGGTGGAAAGTACGGAGGCCATAAAAAAATGGCTAGTCCTGGGCAGCACTGCTTATTATAAGGTATGGGTGAACGGAGAGCTGAAGCTCAATCAGGCAGAGCTGAGTCGTTCCTGGCCTGCCGATAAAACCATTGAAGCGGATTTAAAGCCAGGTGTAAACCATATCCTGGTACGCGTAGATATGCCCCTGGACAAAGCGGAGCTTGAGATTGGCTTTAAGGACTTTATTAACAGGCATCCCCATCAAAGTCCTTGGGATAGGCAATTAATTCCCTTTTTATAAATATTAGCCCTATGAGTACTTCTAAAATTAGTTTTTCCAAAGTCCTGCCGGTCCTGCTGGCCTACATTGTAATGGGTTTTGTGGACATTGTGGGCGTGGCTACCGGATTTGTAAAGCAGGACTTTGCGCTGGCCGATAAACAGGCCCAGTTATTGCCATCCATGATTTTTGTCTGGTTTTTTATTCTTTCAGTACCCACCGGTATTTTAATGGGACGCTTTGGGAAAAAGACCATGCTGCTCACAGGGATCGGTATCGGGGCCCTGGGAATGCTGCTGCCCTTTACCGCATACTCCTTCCCGGTCATGCTGGCTTCCTTTATTTTCCTGGGCATCGGCAATACCATTGTTCAGGTGGCTGCAAATCCGCTTCTGCACGATGTTGTCCCCGGTTCAAAGTATTCCAGTTACCTGAGCTCCTCACAATTCATCAAGGCGATTTGTTCCTTACTGGGTCCGATCATTACTGCCTTTATGGCTGTAAAATTTGGCAACTGGAAACTGGTATTCCTGGTGTATGCTGTGACTTCCTTTCTTTCCATGATATGGCTTTACCTGACCCGGATTGAAGAGCAGGCAGTGGAGGGTGCACCCTCAAGTTTTAAATCCTGTTTCTCCCTTCTGAAAAACAAATACGTGCTTTTTATGGTATTGGGTATTTTTCTTTATGTGGGGGCAGAGGTTGCCATAAATACCAATATTGTTAGCCTCCTGCAGTCCAGGTTCGACATATCGCTGGAAAGCGCGTCTTTGGGAATCAGCATCTTTTTTACGGCCCTGATGGTGGGTCGTTTCTCCGGGGCAATTTTACTACAATGGGTAGCCCCCGGGAAGTTCTTCTTTTTTACCGCCATCCTTTCCCTGCTTGGGGCTCTGGGACTGCTTTTTTCACCCTCACTATTCCTGTCAAAAGTGGTGATCTTCGTTGTGGGATTGGGATTTGCCAATCTGTTTCCCCTTATATTTTCCCTAACAGTGGCTAAATTGCCCGAGCGGGTCAATGAAATTTCCGGTCTGATGGTGATGGCCATCGCCGGGGGAGCAGTGATTCCTCCTTTCATGGGCTACCTGAGTACAAACATTGGTATTGGCGCCAGCTTTTTAGTGGTTGTAGCTGTAGTTGTATACGTCCTTGTCTTAAGCATCATTGCCAACAGGGGCACAAGTTCTAACAGCAGCTCATCTTCCATCAGCGGCACAAAAACTGCTTAACAAATATATATATGGATAAGACCTACTACCTGGGAGTTGATATAGGCGGGACAAAATGTGCCGTCCTTGCGGGCAATGAGGAAATGGAGCTTATGGACAGGATTCAGTTCCCCACAGAGACTGATAAGGGTCCCGATCACGCCATTTCAAGGCTTTTTGAGGCTGCATCGCAAATAAGCGAGCAATTTTCAGATTATAAATTACTTGCCATTGGCATTAGCTGCGGCGGTCCCCTGGACAGCAAAACCGGAATGATCCTCTCCCCACCCAATTTACCAGGCTGGGATGGCATTCCCATCGTGAGCATGTTTCAGGAGATATATGGAGTACCCACGGGTGTCCAGAACGATGCCAATGCCTGTGCCCTGGCCGAGTGGATTATGGGCTCCGGAAAAGGAACACAAAATATGGCTTTTTTAACCTTTGGCACCGGTCTTGGAGCAGGACTGATCCTCAACGGACAGATCTATGCAGGCACCAACGATCTGGGTGGAGAGGTAGGGCACATCCGCCTGGCCAAGGACGGACCCGTGGGATTTGGGAAAGCCGGATCCTTTGAAGGCTTTTGCAGCGGAGGGGGCATTGCCCAGCTGGCAAAGAGCATGGGGAGTGAGTTTCAGGATGCAAAAGCAGTGGCTGAAGCAGCTGCAGGAGGCGAAACACTGGCCAAGGATATTATCAGAGTCTCTGCCGAATACCTTGGGAAAGGCCTGGCCATACTCATTGATACCCTGAATCCGGAATGCATCGTGATCGGAAGCATTTATGCCAGGAATGAAAAATTGTTCAGACCTCATATGATGCGCATATTAGAGGAAGAAACCATCCCTTCAGCCCTGGAGGTTTGCCAGATAAAACCGGCACTTCTGGGCGATTCCATTGGCGACTTTGCAGCACTTTCGGTGGCCAAAAACATTTACAATAATGCATAATGACCTTCAGCTAAGCATTGAAAAAGCTGCCGAAGTACTGATTCATTGTTATGAAAAGGGCGGTAAAGTACTGATTTGTGGCAATGGAGGAAGCGCTGCTGATGCCGGTCACCTGGTGGGGGAGTTGATGAAAAATTTTGAGTCGGAGCGCCCCCTTCATCCCGAATTAAAAGGCACCCTTGAGCGTGTATCACCTGAACGTGGAGGATATCTTGCAAGAAATCTTCAGCAGGGATTGCCTGCAATCTCCCTGTCGGCACACGGGGCGCTGACCAGTGCCATTGCCAATGACATGGATGCGGACCTGGTATTTGCACAACAGGTAAACGGCTATGGGAAGGAGGGTGATGTTTTAATCGGGATTAGCACTTCTGGAAATTCTCAAAACGTTCTGGACGCATTGATTACTGCCAGGGCAAAAGGAATAATTACCATTGGCTTTAGTGGTGAATCAGGAGGAAAGATGAAAGCCTTTTGTGACATCCTGATTGCCGTGCCCGCAACTGCAACTGCCCGGGTCCAGGAGCTGCACCTGCCCATTTATCACAGCCTTTGCCGACTGATCGAACAGCATTTATTTAGTGCCTGATGATTGCAAAATCCCAGGGTTCCAACACTATGTTGTCACCTTTCCCGAGCTTTTCGCCCGTAAACAGTTCTTCCCCCTTGTCCAGTTCATAAGCCAGGGTTTGCTTTTTCTGTGAATAGTTAAAAATGCAGGAGATTTTGTTATTCTCAGCATTCACCCCTCTCTGACAATCAGGGGAAACTCATAGGGAGGTCTTTCCACTCCTGCTGTCAGAAAGTTCCTTCAGAAGCAAGTTCCTTTAAGATTGGCTTCGAGGGCCAGGAGCCCAGGTAGGTGATGCTCCCCTTCCCAAAATTGTTTCCTGAGGCCATGGCAGCATACTTATCTCCAGTAAGGATGGTCGTAGGTGGCCAGTACTTCGGCTCCTTCAGGGAGTGATCAGCTCAGCCCAGGTGGACACATAATTATCGGCCGAATCCACTTCGAAATACAGTCTGATTCAGGGGCAGCTCTGGCTATGCTGGTAAACTGCTGATAGGATAAGCCCGCCTGCTTCCCGGATAACTCCCGGCTGGCGTTCTGTTCTTACCTGAACATGCTCATCACTAAAACCACTCTTAAAACTCATGATGAGCCGTCCGCCCCCGGAGCATAATCCAGCAAACGCTCCCAATTCTTCATCAGAGGCAGCGTACAGGGGAGGGACGATAATGAGATCATAGGCATCCAGCTCCACTGAAGTGTGGTCCAGAAAATCGCATTCGATATTGGATTTATAGAGCACTTCATAGTATTGACGCAGGATATCATTGTAATTCAGATGATCACTGATGGGAAACTGTCCAATGGCTGATAAGGATTCATTGCTAAAATAGATGGCCACCCGGTTCTCTTTTTTCAGGTTTACCAGATCCTTTCCAAAGGCTTTAAATTCCCCGGCAATTTGTTGGCCTCCAGGAAGGTGGGGTTGGCTTCCAGATCATGGGAAAGCAAACCCTTCCAGTAGGTCTCAGCACTGTTGTGAATGGAGTGCCAGGGCCAGTAGGCCACCATGTTGGCCCCGGAGGCAATGTGGCTGAAGGCCTGCATTCGAAGCTGATTGGGATAAAGCAAGGTCTGGTTGGAAGGCGGATTGATGCTCTGGGCCTGGGTCTCCATGACCAGGTAGTTGGTCTGCTTCATGGACCGGGCCAGATCGCCAGCCAGCGCGATAACCACCCCGTCGAGCCTGTCGGCTGTGGGATGATAAATGTCGATGCCTGCAATATCGAAGGGCCGGCTGGCTTCAAAATGATCCACAGCGGGCTGGATGGCATAGGAGCCATTGCGCCATTCCAGGTCGAAGTTCTGGGTTACAAACTGTCCGGGTTTCTTATATTCATTAACGATACCTACCTGCCAGGCCAGGAAGTTGGTGACCAGCTGGCGCTGAAATTTTTCAAATTCGCAACGGAAGCTTGCATTGATGGTACCCAGTGTGGAAGGCAGGGCATCCCAGTCGTAAACCGAGTTGCTCCAGTAGTGCAGACCAAAATCCCGGTTCATCTCCTCCGGACTATCATATTTCTCCATCAGGTGGACTTCTGAACAGCTCCTGCACATGGTCCCCTTCCGTTCCGTAATGTTTGGTTTCATTGTCGGTTTGATAACCTATCACTGCCGGATGATCGTGCACATAATCGATCAGCCCGCGGATGATGCGTTCAGCATGGAAGAGATAATCTTCATTTGTAATATCCATGATCTGCCTGGCTCCGTATTTCTTTTGACCCAGCCTGTCTGTCAGCAGGATGTCGGGATACTTCTTTGCCAGCCAGGAGGGAAAGGCGTAAGTGGGGGTTCCCACAATCACCCTGATATCATTTTCATGCATGATGTCCAGAACATCTCCCACATAGTCGAAGTTAAAAACCCCATCCTCCGGCTCCAGGTAGGCCCAGGTGGATTCGCAAATGCGAACCACATTGATCCCGCACTCCTTCATCAATTGCACATCCTCCTCCAGCCTTTCGTAGGGCATGTACTCGGGGTAGTAGGCCACCCCATATAAGATTTCCTCCATCTGGGAGGGGACAAAAGATTGTGCCGCCAATCCGGATGGAAGAATCACGATGAGCAGGGCAATCTGAAACAGGATATTTTGAAGCGCTTTCATACCCTGAAAGATAGGAATTTCTGACTTTTCAGGACAGAAAATCCAGGTTGCCTGTGATCCTTGTTCCATCCTTAAGGTAGGCTTCCATATACAGCTCTATCCTTTCCCTGGCAAGATCCAGATTATGATTGTTCAGGTTGATGTTCAGCAGATCAATAAACCAGGGGGTTTTGCTTTTTTCGGAAATATATACTTCGGCAATGAGCCTGGCAATGGGAAGGGTCGTTGTTTTAGATACGTCAAATACGTCCTTATCCCTGGCTTCCAGAAGTTTATTATACTCTTCTTCCAGCAGTCGGGAGAATAATTCCATGTTAAAAGTGTCGCCTGCTTTGACTCCTGTTTCAGCATCATCTTCAGTGATACGGGCCCCCTTGTGGATCCATTCCCAGAGTATACTCAGACGAATTTCACCGGTGGCCATGTCTTCCATCAGGTAAAGGATATCGTCATTGCCAAAGAAATCGGCCGGTTTCAAGGCTGCAGCCTGCAGGCCCTGGCCAAAGGCATTCCCATATTGCAGGGCCACACTCAGCAGGTTTCTGGCCCCGCGAATGGTCCTGGGGGCGGGCTCCAGCAATCTTAATCCTGCAGCATCTTCGGATGAGTAGCTTAAGGGTGGGAACTTCCTGCCAAGCTGGTTGACTTTCCCCACTTTCTCCCAGACCGGTCTCACTATATGTACCATCTTCCAGTGGGCCACCCATTTTCCGCTGGCTCCTTCCTTTTCTTCGCGCATGGCCCCGGCAACAGCCTTTTCCATACTGCTGGCTACCCCTTCGGCCGATCCGACGGGAATGTTTGGTTCCATTCCTCCCTGCCATAAGGCAAAGTTTCCGTTCACATCGGGGGTGTTTACAGCCCTGCGCACCCGATCCTCATAATTCCGCATGTAGCCATAGGTCATCACAATGGATTCGATGTTGGGGTTGATGAAATCCTGATCCCAGGTAAGGGCATCGGCCACGCTGTTGATATAATCCCAGCGACCGGTGTTGTATCCCACAAAGTGTTTTCCCAGTGCCGCCCTGATCTCCATAAGCTGATAGGTGGCCTCCAGCTGCTCCACCAGCACATAGACCTTGATGGTCCCCACTGATAAGCCAAGGTATTCCTCCAGGGCCGAAAGCATATCATTCCAGAGGGCGGCTTCCTGGGCTGTCTGAATTTTAGGGAGGTAGAGTACAATGGAGGAGCCCCTCTTTTGTAAGGCCCTATAATTATTGACCACAAAGAGGGTCATATCTGCAATGGAGGCAGCCAGGGCCTCGCCATTTTCCAGTTTGATATGCCTGTCGTCCAGGTGCAGGCCCCTGGCCCTGAAAATAAGGGTCGTAAATTCCAGCTGTTTTCTCCAGTCAGTCACAATATCTTTCCCGAAAAACCCCTGAGCCCACTGGTTCATTTCCCCGGAAACCTGTTCGGCCACAGAGAGGAAAAGGGGATCCCTCCGGATGGCCAGCTTCAGGCTTCGCTGGTTGTCCAGCGACATGGTGGTAATCTGTCCCAGGGCATCCTCACCATCGAACATCCATCCATCGGCTCCCGAAAGCAGGGCATAGGAAACGTTCCGAAGACTGCTTTCAATGGGTGCATTGGGTTTGGCTGCTGGTCCGGTTCCCTGTATCCACTGCCTCTGCAGATCTTCAGGGATTTCGGAACCTTCAAACCTGCCATCCCTGGCATCCTGAACCTTGATATCTGTGCCAGGAATCAGGCTTTGCGGATCCAGAAAAGAAAGGTGGGTCTTCTCCCGGATGCGGAGCGACCTTCTTTGAATGCGTTCTTTCATCAGCTGTTTTACCCGGGCATTGAAGGAGGACATGTGCTCCAGTGCAGCAAGGGTCTCAGATGTATAAATGTCCTCGTAGCGACCTTCCAGATCGTCCCTGATAATTATTTTCATTTCTTGTGAATTAAAAGTGCTCAATTTATTACAATCTCCTGAAGCATCAAATTTTGCCAGGCCATTCCTATGAAAAGATCGTGTAAAAAGTATGACAATTGATTTTTGAATCGGATAAATAAGTTTAGTCTATTATTTTTACATTACTGCTATCTTATCTCATAAACTATTTAAACCAATGAAACCAGCTGTATCAAACGCCCATAAAATTTCCTATTCCCAATTAAATGTTCCACCGCGGCTCCTTCTGGGACCCGGTCCCTCAAATGCTCACCCCAGGGTGCTCCAGGCCATGGGAATGAGGCAGTTGGGTCATTTGGATCCGGAATTCCTGGAGATAATGAAGCGTAACCAGGAGCTGATACGTTATGTGTGGCAGACTGATAACAGAGTGTGTATACCTGTCAGCGGCACAGGCAGTGCAGCAATGGAGGCATCTTTTGCTAACCTGATTGAGCCAGGAGATAAAGTCCTTATTGCTGTGAAAGGATATTTTGGAATGCGCATGGTGGATATGGCAGAACGTTATGGAGCCGAAGTGGTCAGGATATCCAGACCATGGGGTGAGGCCTTCTCCCTGGAGGAAATTTCATCTGCTGTGAAGGAACATAAACCTGCCATTTTCGCAGTTGTACATGCTGAAACTTCCACCGGGGTCAGGCAGCCGCTCGAGGGTGTGGGCAAGTTGTGCCGGGAAAATGACTGTCTTTTGCTGGTGGATACAGTGACCAGCATGGGTGGTGTCCCCTTATTTATTGATGAGTGGAAAATTGATGCTGCCTATGCCGGAAGTCAGAAGTGCCTCAGTTGCCCTCCCGGAATTTCGCCCCTCACTTTTGGAGAGCGAGCCCTGAAAAAGATTGAGACAAGGAGTGGAAAAGTGAAAAACTGGTACCTGGATATATCCCTGCTAAATTCTTACTGGGGCAATGATCGTGCCTACCACCATACGGCCCCCATCAATATGAACTATGGTCTTTATGAAGCCCTTCGTATTGTGTTACAGGAAGGATTACAGGAACGGTGGGACCGGCACCGGAGGAATGCAGATTTACTGGTGGATGGGATCAGGGCCATCGGTCTCGAACCCTATGCCCCTGATGAAATTCGCCTGCCCAGCCTGATCACCGTAGGTGTTCCTGAAGGAGTGGATGCTAAAAAGGTAACAAAAGCGCTGCTGGATGAATATAATATCGAGATTGGAAACGGACTGGGTGAACTGGCTGGCAAAGTCTGGCGCATCGGTTTAATGGGCTTTAACAGCAGACCTGAAAATGTGGCACTTGTATGCAATATCTTAGATAAGATTTTAAATAAATAATCAGAACTTAAGCCTGAGTACATAACATTGCCGGCTTCCGGTGTAAGTAGAATTAAATCCAATAAGAGTTCCATCAGGGGACCAACGTGGATGCAGATCACAGCGGGAACCACTGGTTCAGGGAAACAGACTGCTGTCGGCTGTCCTGGTCTGGTTGGGCGAGGATCCGGCCCTGAATTCCAGCAGGCACGATTGGGTTAAAACACAACAAAAAGACAATGAACTATGAAAACCTTCCTCTCATTGATAGCCAGTTTATTCCTGTTGCTTGGCCTTTCCTGCACCAGGGGTGATTCAATATTGATTGTACTTGGTGATTCTGCCGGAAAGCAAGAGAAGTTGGCTGCCGGGGAATTGAGGCGCTACCTCTACCAGACCAGCGGCAAGCTTGCAGATATTATTGTTGAGGAAACAGCTTCGATTTCCGGGAAGCTTTCAAAGGGTGATAAAATCATTCTTGAAATACAGGCAGACCTGGAACCCGAGGAATTTGCGTTTAAATCGCAGGAAGCAGGCTTTACTATCAGTGGAGGCAGTGCCCAGGGTCTTTTATATGGTGTGTACCATTTTTCAGAAAAGTACCTGGGAGTAGGATTTTATTTGCATGGCGACGTGATCCCGGACAGGAGATTGGTAAGTCTGGAGCTGGAGGGAAGAGATGAGTCACACAAACCCCTCTTCCAAACCCGTGGAATCCTGCCTTTTCACGATTTTCCGGAGGGGCCCGACTGGTGGGACCTGGAGGGATATAAAGCCATTCTTTCCCAGTTGCCAAAAATGAAAATGAATTTCATCGGGATGCATACCTATCCCCAGGCCTCCCACTATCCCGGTGGTCATTATCAGGCCGAGCCGCTGGTCTGGATCGGGAAGGAAGGGGATATCAATATGGATGGGACCATTAAAAAGGCTTATCCGGTGTTGCACTTCCAGACGGGTCACGATACCTGGGGCTATGCCCCCCGGAAAACTTCTGACTATGCCTGCGGGGCTTCCCTTTTATTTGAAGAGGACTTTTATGGGGCCTCATATATGACAGGGATTTCAGACTGGCCCCATACGGAAGAGGAGAATATGGAGATCTTTAATGCGCATGGAGAATTGATCCATAAGGCCTTCACTTTCGCCAGAAGCCTGGGGGTAAAAACCTGTATAGGAACGGAGGTCCCCCTGGCTATTCCACGGGAACTTGGAGCCCTCACCGGGGAATACTGATGAGGGCTGGTTCAGTCCTATTATGAAGGCATGTTTGAACGCATTCATCGAAGCCATCCCCTGGATTATTTCTGGTTGTGGACCGGTGAAAACTGGACGTGGCAGGATATTCCGGATGAGGAAGTTGATCGGGTAAGCAGGGATATGGTGATTGCAGCAAAGGCACTTGAGAATTCCAGGGCAGAATTCCAGCTGGCGACCTGCGGATGGGTGCTGGGCCCGGCCCGGGACCGGGCTGAGTTTGACAGGCTGCTTTCTAAGGACATGCCTTTCAGCTGCATCAACCGAGAGGTTGGCTGGGATTATATCGAACCTGCTTTCAGTAATCTGCAGGGAAGACCCAAATGGGCCATACCATGGATGGAAGATGACCCTGCACTGATCACCACTCAGCTATGGGCCGGCCGAATGCGCAAGGATGCGGCCGATGCGCTCAGCTATGGATGTACCGGGCTGATCGGAATACACTGGCGTACACAAAACATTGCTCCTACTGTTTCGGCCCTGGCCAAAGCGGCCTGGGAGATGGGGGACTGGAAGGATGTTCAGATTGAGTTTCCGGAGCGGGACCTGCCTGCTGAAGATTTTTATTTGGACTGGTGCTCCAAACAATTTGGAGATAAAGTGGCTGAGCAGGCGGCTTCGATTTTCAGCAAACTGGACGGAGGGGATTTCTACGACAGCAGGGAACCTTATGTTCGGGAAGCCAATCTGCACAGGGCATCCACATGGATGTCGGGCCCGGGTGGAATTATCAGGAATCCGGACTCCTGGGAAATGATCCGGGGGGAATTCAGTTTTATTGGCGAACTGGAAGAGCTTGATGCCCATATTGCGGGCAATGGAAACAGGGAAAGATTCAGGTACTGGCTGAATGCTTTTCGCTTTGAAAAAAGCCTTGCACAGCTGGGCTGTACCCTGGGGGAACTGGATTCACTCGCAAGCCTGATTGGAAAAGATCCATCCATAAGAGGCTCAGTTCATCCCGTCCTTAAAGAGGCTCTGGATATAAGGGAGGAGTCAGTTCATTTATATGAAAAAGCCATGGGCAATCTGCTGCAGATGGTAAATACCACCGGCGAGCTGGGAATGATCGCAAATCTGGAAAACCACAACCGTGTCCGGCTTCAGCTCCTTAGCAAGCATGATGAATTGCTCGCTGCCAGAACCGGTGTTGATCCAGGCAGGGAATTTCCGGTTTCAGACAGCTATGAGGGTCCGCCGAGGATTATTGTTCCCATTTTAAGGGGATTGCTGGAACAGGGTGAAGATTTGGAACTAAGGGTGCTGATCCTCTCGGCCAGGGAGCCTCAAAAGGCGGTTTTGAAATGGAAAGCACTGGGTGCCGGGGAATATATGGAGGAGCCCCTGAAGCATGTTGGACGGGGGGTCTACCATGTAAGTATACCATCTGCAAGACTTGACAAAAAGGATTTTGAGTATTTCCTGGAGGCAGAGACAGGCGGGGAAAGATTGGTTTATCCTGCTACTGCCCCGCTTCTGAACCAGTCTGTTGTGATCATGCCGCTCTGATGATTTTATCTCAGTAGCGCAAACGAAGCAGGATATGTCTTTTATAGGCTTTCCCCACTTTCAAATCCAATAATCCAAAAAGTCAAGGCTGAATAAACGGTAAAACTTCCTATTCTTTAGTGTCAGAAGAGTCTTCTTTTGGCTTTTTTTCTTTGACACCTTCGGTCTTGGCTTTCTTTTTTGAATCAGCCTTTGCTTTCTTTTTGGAGGTAAACAGGCCCAGAATCTCTTTGAAAATGGAACCCATGATGTTATATTGAATGATTTGAAAGTCGGCTTCAATTTTACTTTTATCAGTTTCGATTTTCTCCTTAATGTTTTCCTGCTCTTTTTTCAGGCCTTTGACGTTATTGGCCTGACCCGAATCGATATCCATCACAAGAACAATCAGTTTCACAAAGAGATTGGTAAACAGGGGGGTACTTGTTTTGAAAATCTTCACAATAAGCAATATGATTGCCAGTAAATAGAGGCTGGCTATAATAACAAAGCCCCAGAATTCGCTGTTCAGTACCTTGTTCAGGGTTCCGGCGAGGACAAAAGAACTGAAGATAACAAGGATCAGCACCAGGGTGGCGATAACGAAAATTGACATTATGATGCCTAGAAATATCGCAAGCCTCTCCGATTGTCTTACAGAAAACAGTTTTAAATAATCTTTGGCCAGGGTTTCGGTATCTTCAGAAATAGTCTTGATATTATTCTTCAGGCTCGCCATGGTTCTTTTCAATTGTAGTTAATAAACGCTCAATCCTTTCTTTCAGATCCTCCGTATCCTCGACATCTATCCCTTCAAATTGCTCAATTAATTTACTTAAGGCAGCCACATGCTTTGAAAGAGGTGTGTCCTGACGTTTTGCATTAATAAGGTAGCCGGCAAGCAGCATACCTCCCAGAGCCCCAAGGGCAGTTGCAGCAATTATCTTATAATTGGGATTATCTAATTCCATTGTGTTGTTTTATATAAATGTATTAAAAAAGGAACAATATAGCCAACAAAACTTCTCCCGTGCTGTATTCGTTTATTGAACAATAATTGTGACTTCTTATCCTGTGAAC
>CAVQMZ010000006.1:0-488881 GCA_963713725.1 uncultured Bacteroidota bacterium | reverse complement strand
GATTTGAGGGCTTAGGTTGGAGGGATTAGTACCGATCCAATCCTCTTGGGAAAATGAATCACCCCATATTTCAAACCATTATCAGCTAATGAATTATAAAGCTGGCAGGATAAAGTCACGAATGAGGATGTCACATTGTGACTCATCCCTTTGATCAGCGGTGATCACAACCACTGCGTCAAGCGCGGGAAAAATAATGATCCGCTGGCCGCGTGCACCCATCGCAAGAAACCTGTTCTCATCTTCAAGATAGGTGAATAATGGGTTGTCGATGTATAACCACCATAGGTAGCCGTATTGTATATTTGCCCCAAAAGAAGTTCCTTCAATCTGTGCTGTTGTCGACTCAATTACCCAGTCTTCAGGAACAATTTGACGTCCCTGGTATTCTCCATCATTTAAATACATTACTCCAAATTTCGTCATTGCGCGTGGTGTCAGGAACAATTCTGATCCCCCGATATAGTAACCCTCTCTATCCGTATCCCATTGGATGTTTTCTATCTCAAGCGGTTCAAACAGATATTCCTGTGCGAACTCCAGTGTGCTCATTCCCGAGGCTTCCGAAATGATCGCTGATAGCAGATGCGTTAAACCGGTGTTGTAATTAAACGTTGTTCCGGGCTCGTTTACAAGCGACTGGTCCAGTACTCTTTTTACAATTCTTTTATTGATAAAGAATGTATACATGCTGTTAAGATTGTTTTCCTCCCATTCTAATCCGGAAGTCATTGTAAGCAAATTTCGTATTGTAATGTTTGATTTCCCCGCAGTGTCCACATCGTAATCTGATAAATAGGAAAAAATACTTTCATCAATACTATTTATATATCCTTCTTCTAATGCAATACCTGTTAAAGCGGAGATAATCCCCTTACTGGTGGATTTTAAATTATGTAATGCCTCATTGTTGAAAGGCTCGAAGTATTCCTCATAAGGAATCGTACCATTTTTGTATATGATAACACTGTGAATCGCCAGCTTATTGTTTTCGATATGTTTGGCCATTTGCTCAAGGTCTTCGGACTTGATGCCCTGGCTTTCCGGGGAAACCTTTTCCCAGGGCCATTCGGATTCGGCAGCCGGGCTAATCTCTACAATCATTTTATCACAGCCGGTGAAGATGACTGCGAGGGTTAATCCTACAATATACATCCACTTTTTTATTTCTTTTTTACTTCTTTTTTTACGATAAATCATTTTTCAATCACTTTTTAATTAAAGACACATTTTTCACTTCAACTTGCTAACCATCATATAAATAATTCTGCAAATTTTCAAGTAATCCGGGAGGTTTTTAAACAGTTCAGACATATATCCCGGTAATTCAAAAATCGGTCGAACAGTCTATATTTTGAAAAATCAAAATCCTTTCTTTACTCGTTTCTCCTCAAAAACATTGTCACGTTCAAGGTGTCTGACTTTGCTTCCCGAAGCGAAAGAATACTTTAGCTTAAGCCAGACAGGGACCATCGACATCTTAATATTGTCTTCTGAACTTACAGTGAAGTCTTCAGCGGTAATATCATAGCCCTGGTAAGTAAAGGAGCGCATAAACGGGATGGCACTGGTGATTTCCAGTTTCAGGCGATCGAAAAAATCCTTCTTCAGGGATATGAAGTAGAGGACTCCTTCTCGGTATTGATGCTGAATACCAGTGGCAGAGCTCTGAAACCGCACTGAAGCCGAAAGGGATAAGTCCTTTTTTAGCGCCCAGACAGCAGACATTTTTCCCCTGATCTCAAGTCCACCCTGATTTCTAATACCTTGACTGTAAGCAAGATCACTCACCCGGGTCTGCACATGATAGCATTCAATATTAGTATTTATGCTGAATTTGTCATGCAGATTCATGCTTCCCAGTACCTCCACTCCTGTGTAATGAAGTTCACCCAGGTTTTGTTTCTCTATGCGGAACGACCCAGAATCCCTTAGCATGGTCAGGTCCTCAATGACCTCCTTTTCCTGCCTGTAGAATACACCGTATGAAAGAAAGTTCTCTTGGAACGAAATGCTGTTCATGGCGGAGAATTTCCGGGTAATCTCCGGTAACAGCTCTGGATTTCCCTGCTGCAGGGTAAACCGGTCGTAGGTATACAAATTGGGATTCAATTGGTGGATTTGCGGACGGTTGACTCGCTTCCCGTAGCTGATTTTCAAGCTATTCTTACTGTTTAAGTTGTATTTCAAGTCAAGCTGCGGTAGAAGGAAGAACCGTTTCTCATCCAGCACATCACTATAGATAACACTGCTATGCTCTGCACGCAGACCTCCATTTAACTGGAATCTATCCCCCTTGAAGGCCCCCTGTAAGTAGCCTGCATAAACACGTTCGGTATAGTTGAAAGAGGAATATAAGTTGTCCTGCATAAAATGCAGCTGCTGTTGGATACCCGTTTCGACCGACACTCTTTCGCTGATCCTGGAACGGAAATGTGCCCTCAGATCTATTTTATTAAGAGCGGGTTCAGACTCGCTTACCTGGCGGAAACCACTCCCCGGGTTTGTCAAAACGAGACCCGTTTGTGACCTCAGCAGATAATAGCTGCCTTCCATGGTCAGCACTGCGGAGGGATTGAACTGGTGCCTGAAATAGACAGACCCATAAGCCGAACGATTCTTGTCCAGGTCATCCTTCTCCATGCGGTATGATTCTGTTCCTGAAACTTCAGAGCTCTCTTCGATCACGAATCTGCCGTCTTGTTCGTTGGAGAATCCGCTAATAAATCCGTAAAGACTGAGCTGGTTCCTGTCGTTGCTGAAACGATCCATTCCGAAATGCAGCTTGTGTGACCAGTTCTCCTGCCTCAGGCTGTCGGTCCGGATGATCTCCAGGGATTGATTTTCGGGATATAGTATTTTATGATTGTTTCCTTCGATCCTGAAGTTGCTGAAACCCCCATTATAGGAAGTGTACCAGGTAGTATTCTTCCTGCTGTAATTCAGACTAGCTGAAGGATAAGAGAACACTTCGTCTGTCTGTGTGGGCACATTGACATAGAGATGACCACTGATGCCTTTATGGTCTTCTTCTTTCAGCATTATATTGATCACTCCCGATACCCTGGCACCATATTGTAGTCCCCCGGAGGATCGTATCTCTATCCGGTCAATGCGACTGGCGTCGAGCTGATTCAGGTATTCTGGGTCTCGTTCCGCACCGTTAACCAGGATAATGATCTGTGTTGAACCGTTGAGCGAAATGGTGTTCGTTAAGTCTACCCCTACACCAGGGACCTGGCTTATGAGATCAATCACCTGTTTGTGAAGCGGATCGCATATTACTGTTCACGTAATAGGTGGTCTGGCCCACCTGCTGTTTTGCTCTTTGACGGTTCTTCCTGATTACCACCTCGTCGAGCAAAGTCTGCTCCTTACGCAGAATGATGTTACCGACATCCGTCACTTCCCCGGCCACTGGACGCAGGGTTGTATCTGCGGGTTCATAGCCAATAAAACTGGCGGTCAGCAGATATCTTCCCTGCACCTGGTGCCTGAAGTTGAAGCTACCCTTATCATCGGTGATTGTTCCTCCAATAAGGGAGGAGTCCGTGACATCTCTCAGTGCAATATTGGCATATGCCATAGCTTCTCCCTTTTCATCGCTGACCTTTCCCTGGATTGTGTATTCCGATTGTGCGTTGGCGACGATGCATATCGATGCAAAAAAGAGGCTTATTATCCTTTGGCTGATTGATTTTCTGCTGCGATTCAATTTCATAATTGTTTTTCTTTAAATCGTTAATATTCAACAATTCAAAGGAAGAAAGGAGTATTCGGTTCGGCAAAAATCTGTGAAATACAGCAAGGATTTGTGACGAATGAAAAGGCACTTAATAAGACTTGTGACAAACGTCAAAAAGATGTGATGAGTGGCAAAGCAAACAGGAGAAAACCTGGTGGTGGGTAAGGCTCAGGAATGGTAGTTAGACAGCAGACGGTCAAATTCACGGATCCTGTTCCTTGAGACAGGAACTTTTTCTTCGCTTTGGTGCATCTTCAGGAGATAGCCTGCAGCATTGCCCTGCTTTGATTTTACCTTATTAAAGTTGATGATGAATCCACGGTGGCAACGAAAATACATAGGGATCTTCTCCAGCTGTTTCTCAATACCGGAGATGGAATTCCGTATTGGTATCTTCTCCATGCCATTTTCCCTGTAAAGATGGAACATCACATAATTTCCGTCTGCCATAGCATAAACCAGCTCGTCAGCCCTGAAATCCAATGATTCTTTCTTAAGTGATGAATGGATATGCACCATCAATTCTTGTTTTCCCTCTTCACGGAAAGTGTTCACCGTAGCCCGGAAGTCCAGGAAGAGAAACCTGGCATTGATCAGCGAAAAGAAGGCAAAAGGAAGCAGGTAGATAAGGAAGGCCGCTTTGGATGAATTTATAAATGTGGCCAGATTCCAACGGCTTGTTTCAGCAGGTTCCTCAATCACGAATCCCAGAAAAAAGATAGTTAAACCCATCAGCTGCAGCACCAGATAAATAAAAAGGATCTCCTTGAGCACGTTCCAATTGCCGGTATTCCCGAAAAAGGGTATTGATCGCAGCAAAAATATGGCTACTCCTGCAACCAGGGAAGAGGCGGTGGTGTAGAGCAGCAGAGTCGCCTCAAATCCAAAATAGAAACTGCGGTGCACATTCAATGGATGGTACAGTAATGTAAAAACAAATGAAAATAGGAAGAGTATAAATGCCCCGGGAATCGGGTTTCTGATTAAGTAATTCTGCGGGTATTTCTTGTTGAAAAAGTGCTTAATCATCAAGGGTATATTCAGTTTTAATTCAATGCGAATATAAAAATAATTCACAGGGTTGAACAACGATCAATTTACTGGCACCGATGGTAGCTTTTCTATGAACCGGATTTAACAATAATATAAAATTCATTGATATATTAAGGCAGGTGCCAGCTTTTTCGCCAGTTTCTATGCAAACCCATGTAAACAATGTAATATTTTACATTAAATGAACAGTTAATTTTATTTGTGAAAACACATAAAACCCTGTAAGAGTAGAAGATAACTCAAATATCCCGTCTTTTTCGGTCAGGTTTATATATCGAATAAAGGAGACTCACAATCAGGGGGTCGCATTCGAGCCCAGCTGGGCCCACAGTTAATAATGATAAAACCCTCTAATTGAATATGTTATAGGGGTTTTTATTCTCCAGGGAACATTGCGGGGGGTAGTTAAAGATTGTGATATGCTTTCCATTTTGAGATAGTCACCGGATTAATCTCAAACTGATGGCCCAATTCGGACAATCTTCTCATTTTGAATTGATTTTAAGGCAACCTTGACCTTAAATTCAGTACTGAATTTGCGTCTTGATTGTTTGTCATGGTTTAGAAAATTTAGTTTTAACTAGACTCCAAAAGTTGAGATAATTGGATAATAACTAAATTAATTTGTCTTTTACAATCTAATAGGTAATTACACTTATTTTATGACAGTTATTTCAAAACATTGCTATTTGTCAAAAAAATCCAGCGACCATTCGTCCATCCATTCTATAAACGGGATATCTCTTTCGTTAAACTGAATGGGCAACCAAATATATCTGCCATCAATCGCATTGTTGGGAGTCCAACGGTCTCCCAAATAAATAAAGGCATCTTTTTTCCCTTGAACTGGCAGTACATAGGTGCTCTGAGAATAAAACGTAAGCTCTGCCTCTTTGCCAATACATGGATTTCCGAGCTCTGACCAAGGACCAAGAATAGAAGTAGCCCAGGCCAAACGTGCTGCATTAGGATTCCAACCGGTACAGTCGGAGGCAATTAAAAAATATTTTTCATCTTTTTTAAACAAAGTTGGTGCTTCCATGTATCGTCCGGAAAAAAAACGGGCGTAGGTTCCAGACTCGGAAAGGTATCATCACTTAACTGAGAAATGTGAATGGTGCTGTTCTCTTCAGAAGAGTAGATATGATAAGCCTTCCCATCGTCATCTACAAACAAATTCTGGTCTCGCGCCATTTGACCCTTTTCAAAATCACGTCCCAATAGGTTTACTGTATCGGGGTGAGCTGGCAAACAACCTTTGCCACCACAATAATGCTCTTTTACATCTTCTCCAATAGGCTGTTTGTGAATGCCTTGTACATTTACAGGCCAGTATCCGGCATTAGGGCGTAAACTTTTCACAAATTCAAATGGACCAGTAACCTTATCGGCAACCGCGACTCCCGAGCGTGCTTCATCATATCCCTTACCTTTTAGTTCTATATGAAACCACATTACAAACTTGTTCGTTTTTTCATTGTAAATAACTTTCGGACGTTCAAGCACACATCCTTCAGTAATATCATGATTTGGATTATTTTTGATTACTTCCAAGACAACACCTTCGTCTTTCCAATCCACCAGATTTTCCGACGAATAACCATGCACACCAACCATGGCTTTGTTTCCGGTTTTCCCTGCAATTTTGTGTTCACCAAACCAGTAGTATTTCCCTTCGTAAAACAGCATCCCACCTCCATGCGCATTTATATGAACGCCGTTATTATCAGGCCAAATTTCTCCAGATTTTATTATTTTGGATTCTTGCTTACACGACATCAGAAAAAGTACTGTTACAGTAATTAAAAAAAATGTGTTCTCATTTTATTTCTGTTAATTGAAATACACACATTCAAGCGGTTTTCTTAAATGTTAAACAAAATCAGTTGAAATCTACTACTTAAACTAAGTTAACTTACTTCTAGGGTTGTTTCAGCTTAATTATTTCAGCACCCGCCAACAGAAAAGGTCCATAAGCATGTGGATTATCTATTGTCTTGGGTCTGTCGAGGTAATATCTAATTTTATCACTGTGATGGGTTGAAGGACAGGTGTCCACCATAACACCATCTTCCTTAACTTTCAAGCAGAGAGCTTTCCAGCCTTTTCGGGCATCGGCTGCATAAGATGAGTCCAGCCAACCTTCGTTTACACCACGCGCCAGAGCATAGGTAAACATGCCAGTGCATGAGGTTTCAATCCAAGCTTCAGGGCGATTAATAACCTGCCTCCAGCCGCCTTCAGGAGCCTGCCACTTTCGCAAACTTTCCATAAACTCCCGGTAGGCTTGAAGTACTGCAGCTTTTTTAGGGTAATCTTCAGGTAAAGTAGAAAGGAGATTAACATAGGCTAAAGCCATCCAGCCACTACCACGACCCCAATATGTTTTATACCAGGTATTTTCTTCCGGATGATAGCCATGATAATACAATTTGTCAGTTGGGTCGAAAAGAATCCTGTGGACACCTAAAACCTGTTTCACTGCATCGCTTGTATATTTCTCATAATTATTAATCCGTGCCAACTGAAGCATCCCAGGAGTCATTAATGCCGCATCGTCGGTTCTAATTGCACCTAAATTCAGGAACTGTCCCGAGGAATCCCGTGGCTGACTTTCGACAAAATTTCTGAATCGGTTGGTAAATACAAGATATCTCTTATCTCCCGTGTCGATTCCCCGTTCAAGCCAAAAATTGGTTAACCCAGTCATCCACGGCAAGCTTAGATTATAATAATAACTTATCCGCGAAAACTTGTCTTCTCCGCGCGGTTTTGGCATCAGGCCTTCCGCTTGTTGTCGGTCGAAAAAGTCTAGATTACGCAGAATAAAATCAAGATTTTTGTTAGAATAATTTGTATAAATACTGTCGTCAATCGCTTTTCCAATCCGATTCATCCCGTCCAGCACCATCATATTCTGATAAAACCATCCGTTAAAATGGCTTTCGACAATAATGGACTTTGATGGTGAAAGTGTATCACTTTTTGTGTAACTGATATTCTTCTCTAGATCGTACAGTCGGTAACTGGTATTTTTAAGCACATAATCGGCTACCTTCCTGATAATTTGTATATTGGGTAGCCATTGACCAGTTTGAATCTCGTGCAGATTCGAATAATATTTTATCCGCTCGCCCCATGGTTTGCTTTCCAATGGTAATACCTTGTTTTTTTTTGCCCAATCCATCCAAATCGATTCCATATTTTTGACAACTTCCGGATGCTTCGTTGAAAGGTCGGTTGACTCAAATGGATCAGTTTTTAAATTAAATAACTGCCAGGCTGCATTTTCTTGGGGGGATACCATTCTCCATTTTGCTGTTTCTACAGCCCGGCAACATTGGTGCTCCCAGCAAAAAACTTCATTTAAATTCTCATTCCCTTGAAAATTTTTAGGATATTCCGTTTGAGCAGCTTCAATACACATGGATAAAATGTTTCTTATGGAGGTCCTTTCCTTTCTTATTTCTCCGGTTTGGTTTTTCAGTTTTTCAGGCCAATAAACGATTAGCGGAGATGCTACTCCCCCTAGAAAACATTTTGTCTTATAATTGCGAAAAGGCGTATTGCTTAAATTAGCTCCCAATTCCGAAATAAACCCTCCTTCGCTGGTTGCCCCATTATCACTTAAAAACAATATTAGTGTATTCTTGTCTAGACCATTTTTTTTCAGGTAATCCATTATTTTTCCAATACCATCGTCCATAATTTCAACCATTGCCGCATAGGTCGACATTTCAGTAATCCAGTTTTCTTGTTGATTCTCAGTAAGCTTATCCCAGGGAGGAAGATGATTTGGATTACCCAGCTTTGCCTCCATTGAAATTAAGCCGATTTTCTTCAATTGATCAAATCGGTTCTGTCGTAAAACATCGTAACCATTCTTGTATATTTTTCTGCAGGCTTCAATTCTTGATTCTGGCGCCTGCAAAGGTCTATGTGGTGCGTAGTAGGGTAAATACAAAAAATACGGAGACAATTTATCATGCTTTTCTAAATAAGAAATAGCGGTATCGGTGCATGCATTTGTCAGGTAATAATTTTGTGGCAAGTTTGATGCGTTTAATGGTTTTAAACCATTGATAAGTGTCTCAGGTTTCGAATAACTACCTCCTTTATGCAGTAGACCATAGAACTCATCAAAGCCCCGCTGTGTCGGCCATGAACCATTTGGTTTATTCCTATAATTCGAATCAATTGTCAAATGCCATTTGCCAGAGCCATAACATTTGTAACCCGCTTTATGTAAAATTTCAGGCAATAAAGGGAAGTCAAAGCTCAATTGACCTCTATATCCGGAGCGATGTTCATCAGCAGCGGTCATCCATCCCAAATCAACCATATGAGGAGACCGACCTGTTAACAATGAAGCACGTGACGGGCAACACCGGCTTTCGTTATAAAAATGGGAATATTTCACACCATTTTTTGCCAGTTTATCGATGTTTGGTGTACGTATTTCTCCTCCATATGCACCAAGGTCGGAGAAACCCAAATCATCAGCCATTATAAGAATAATATTAGGTCGCTTCTGTGCTGTTAACCCTGTAATTCCATGGAAAAGAATCAACCCTATTATGAGGTATTTATACATTTTCATATGTTAAGAATAGATTTTAGGTTTACCCCATTCCTGTTTAATATAATTTCCTTTTGTTTTATTTTTGTGATTGTACCCCATTGGAGAACCTTTGCACTACTACCTGAAAATTTCCAGATACTCATGCAGCGAGTACAGTCGATTCCTCGAGTATCCGGTCATTTCCTGCAAAACACCAAGCTTTTCCAATTTGCTTATTAAGCGATTTGTAGTTGCTGCTGTAACTCCGAGTTTTTGTTCTGCCACCCGTGGAGAAACAATTGGAGTAGAATATAGATGCAACAAAAACTCTTTCGCCAATTTTTCCCTTTTTCCGAGACTTTTGATCCGTTCCTGGTATGAATCCCGGAGCGTTCCAATTTCCACAAACGTTTTTTTACTGTTTTGTGCAGTTTGGATTACCCCGGTAAGGAAAAACCGTAACCAGTGATCCAATGAATTGGTAAATCTTACCCGCTCTAGTGCCTGGTAGTACTCCATCCGATTTCGTTCAAAGAAGTCGGAAAGGTATAGGACCGGTTTTGCCATCAGCTCCGATTGTAATAGTTGCAGCGTAATGAGCAAGCGTCCAATTCTGCCGTTCCCATCGAGGAAGGGGTGAATCGTTTCAAATTGATAATGACTGACAGCTATCCGGATCAAGGCTGGCAATTGTCTGGTTTCTCCATGCCAGAATTTCTCCAGGTCTGTGAGCAGGTCTGGCAGATCTTCATGAGCCGGAGGCACAAAGGTTGCACTTTTAATATTTGCACCACCGATCCAGTTCTGGCTCCTGCGGACTTCACCGGGTAACTTGTTTTCGCCGTGAACACCGGACAACAAAATTGCGTGAGCTTCTTTTATCAAGCTCATGGAAAGTGGAAGTTCCTGCATTCGATCAATGGAGTAATTCAATGCCCGGATGTAATTCCGCACTTCCTCCCAATCATCCCGTTTTTCATTCGAAATGTTGTTTTCGGAAAGTACCGCTTCATCAATATTTGTCCGGGTACCTTCAATCCGGCTTGATGTAGTTGCCTCTTTTACCTTGTGCATTTCTATGAAAAAATTCACATCAGGCACCAGGTCTGCAAAGGTATTCAACTCCCCGATAAACCGGCTTGCATCCGACAGAAGCTCCAGAATCACATCGGACTGCCACTCAAAAGGATTTGCCAAAAGAGATGGCAAAAAACTTTTATATTGATACTGCTGTTTGTATGTTCCTGCTTTAAACGTCATGTTTACGATTTGAAGTTAAAATATGGAACATTATATTTTAAGTTTATCCGCCAAGTTAAAATAAAAATGATATATTTTAAGATTATCTGCCGATATTTGATTTTCGGATTGTAAATCAGAAGCCGGAATAATCTCTTTATGAACTTCCAGACAAGCTTTTATATGAAGTCAATTATTTCCCCGACTAGGCTCTAAAATTCGCCAGTATTTCTATAATTCCATGCAAATCAGTGGAATATTTTACATAAAATGAACCGCTAATTTTAATGGCAGAAAGCCATAAATCTCAGTGTGTGAATAAGATACTTAAAATATTCCGACTTTTTAGGACCAGATAACATATCGAAAAAAGGATACTCATAATCAGGGGGTAGCTATTCAAGCCCAGCTGGGCCCACTTAGTAATCAACCACTTACAATTCAATTTGTAGGTGGTTTTTTCTTTGTTGCCAGTTTGTTGCCAGGTATTGAGGGGAAAGATTTGTGGAAACCACTACCTTTCTTGATCAATTGAACAAGTTATAAGAATCATATACTACTGAATTCCGACACACCTGAGCTGTATTGAAAAATTATACTTTAAGTAGCTATTTTTTATGGCAGTTTATGAAATTACATAAAAATGAATGTCTTAATTATACTTGGTCACCCCAACAAGAAGAGCTTTAATCACGCAATTGCAGATACTTGTAGAAAACAAATAAAAGCGAATGGTCATGCTGTTTTTTTTCATGATTTATATGCTGAAAAATTTAACCCGATCCATCATTCTGAAAGTATAAATTCCGATACTAATAGTGATATTGATTTGCATTGTTCGCACCTAAAAACATGCAATGCAATAATTGTAATACACCCAAACTGGTGGGGTCAACCACCTGCAATTATTAAAGGCTGGATGGATAGAGTTTTACTTCCAGAAGTTGCTTATGACTTTAAGCTAGATGATAAAGGAGATTCTGTTCCTGTTGGATTACTAAAAGCAAAAATAGGAATAGTGATTAATACATCAAATACACCAAATAATTATGAAAATGACATGCTTGAGTCTATTTGGAAAAATAATGTCTTAAATATTTGTGGTATTAACGAAGTGAAAAGAATCCATTTTGGGATGGTTAATAAAAGTGATGATGCCCAACGAGCCAATTGGTTGTTGGAAGTAAAACAGCTTGTAAATTCACTTTTTCCAACATTGAAATAAAACGATTATGCAAATAACATTAACCGACCATATCAAGAAGTTTGTTCAGCTAAGTGAAGCAGAAGAGCAAATACTTAACAAGTACACCAAATCACAATCGTTTCGAAAAAAGGAGAACTTACTTTCAAATGGTCAAGTATGCAGGTCAATATTTTTTGTGGAAAAAGGTTGCTTGAGAATGTTTTTCATAAACTCAAAAGCTGCTGAACAAATCACACAATTTGCTTTAGAAGGTTGGTGGCTAGCCGATTATTTTAGTTTCATGGGGAATCAGCCATCCGAGTATTATATTCAAGCCATAGAAGCCTCACAAGTAATATCAATAGACATTCAAGTATTTGATGATTTACTTAAAGAATTACCTCAATTAGAAAAATACTTTAGAATAATAATGCAGAAAAACCTTGCAGCTTCTCAACTACGAACAAAGTATTTGTATGAGATGTCTAAAGAAGAATTTTACCTTCACTTTAGCACTTCGTTTCCGGAGTTTGTGCAACGAGTACCTCAATATATGGTTGCATCCTACCTTGGGCTTACGCCCGAATATGTGAGCGAATTGCGTAAAAAGAAATAAGCCACTTGCTTTCTTAAACCAGTTTAAGTTTTTTGACTTCAGGGTTCCATACATTTGTATGATAGAATTAGATGTATATGGTAACTCAGAAATTGGTTGAACATATCCGAAAATTTGTTCCGCTAGGTAATATTGAACAGGGTATTTTAGAAAGATATACGAAACATATAAGCCTCGAACAATACAGCTATTTACTGCAAAAAGGAGAAATAAATAGTTCCATCTATTTTGTTGAAAAGGGTTGTTTAAGAATGTTTTTCGAAAAGACGAAATCAATAGAACTTACCACACAGTTTGCTATTGAGGGTTGGTGGCTTGCCGACTTCTTTAGCTTTATTGATAATACACCCTCTGAGTATTTCATACAAGCGTTGGAGCAATCTGAAATTATTTCAGTTGACAAAACAATGTACCATGAGTTGCTAAAAGAAATTCCTCAGTTGAATAAATACTTTGGCATTATCATGCAAAAGAATATTGCTGCCTCACAATTACGAATTAAGTATTTGTATGAGATGTCACCAAAAGATTTACTTCAACATTTTACAAAGTCATTCCCCGATTTCGTTAAGCGGGTTCCTTTACATATGGTTTATTCATACTTGGGAATTTCTCATGATGGTAAGATATTACTTTCTTAAACTGGTTTAATTTTTACCAAAAATATAGGAACTAAATTTGCAGTGTAATTAATAATAACAATTTAAAAAAAGAAATATGGAAGCTAAAGAACAAGTACTAGAAGCAATGAAAAAGGACGGAACACCTTTAAATGCGGGTAAGATAGTTGAGTTAACAGGTCTCGACCGCAAAGTAGTTGACAAAGCTATGGCGGTATTAAAAAAAGAGGAAGCAATTGTATCGCCAAAACGATGCTACTGGCAAGCAAAATAAATTATTCGTGAGTTTTAAAATATTCAAATCAAAAAAAATACATCTGAGAAACATCAGAATAAAAAAATAAAATTATGTCAAAAACTATTTTTTTAGCGGGCGCTACAGGAGCAATTGGTCAGGTTCTTTCACGGTTATTAGTTGCAAATGGTTGGAAAGTTTACGGAACAACCCGTTCAGAAGAGAAAGTTTCGTTACTTAAAGAAATGGGTGTAAAACCTGTTGTTGTCGATGTATATGATGCCAAACTCTTAAATGATAAACTTGCAGAAATTAAACCCGAAGTTGTAATTCACCAACTTACCGACCTGCCTTATGCACTAAATGCTGACGAAATGACTGCGGCATTGGTAAGCAATGCACGCTTGAGAACAGAGGGAACAAAAAATTTAGTGGATGCTGCTGTTAATGCAGGTTGTAAGCGAATTATTGCACAAAGTATTTCATTTGTTTATGATGAAGGATCGACACCTCACGTTGAAGAAGATGCTTTATTGCCCCTTACTCATCCTGTATATGGAGAAACAGCAGAAGGTGTTCGTAATTTAGAAAGACAAGTTGTTGAATCAGGTGTTGAAGGACTTGTTTTACGATACGGACTGCTTTATGGCCCCAAAACAGGTTTTGATGTACCTATAGCACCAGCCTCTGTTCATGTTGAAGCAGCAGCTAAAGCTGCGGAAATTGCAGTTACTAAAGGTGCAACTGGCATTTATAATGTTGCAGAAGCTGATGATTCTCTTTCAAGCGAAAAAGCCATTAATACTTTTGGATGGGATGCTAACTGGAGATTGAAAAACTACAATTTGTAGTGATTAAAACATAGTATAGATATTTTTGTTTTATCTCAAGAAAACATTTGTAATCCTGCATTGGGTTAAATATGAAACATTTGCTTTAATACCTGCAATAAAACAATTACTATGAAATTTATCATTCATCTATTTTTCTTAATGTTATTTAGTTGTAATTCTAAAAATAACGAAGCAGAATCCAGCACTAATCTGCAATCCCAAATTGTCACATTAAATGATTCTCTCGCTAGTTGTAGTCCGAGGATTATAAAGCGTAATGAGGAAAACGGTTTAGTTCTATTAAATGAAAATCAAAAACAAGAATTACATGAAAAGTCAAAAAAACTAATCCCAGACCTACCTATAATCGGTTTGTTAATGTATGATGATGTACTGACTACTGAATTAACAGCTCCAATGGATGTGTTTACAAAGCTTTACTGAAGACGGAAAACAGTTGTTCAATGTTATTACTATTGCGGAAAGTTATGATTTTATTGTAAGTGAAGAAGGATTGAAGATGTTTCCTGATTTCACCTTAGAAAATTCCCCCAAATTGGATATTCTCATTGTTCCAAGTGCTTATGATATGTCATTACAGGTTAAAAACCAAAATTTGGTTGATTTTATAAAGAACCAAAATAACAATACCGAATATACCATGAGCAATTGTGCAGGAGCTACTTTGATTGGAGAATCAGGAATTGCCGATGGAAAGAAAATAGTGACATGGATTGGAGGTGGAGAAGACTTGCAAAAGAATTATCCAAATCTCAAAGTTCAAGATGATGGAAATGTGAGCTTTGTAGAAGATGGGAAGTTTTTATCGTCCAATGGAAATTTGGCTTCCTATATTTCTTCTTTAGAGCTTTTAGAAAAATTAACAAGCAAAGAACATCGTAAGTTTGTTGAATCCTATTTGTATTTAGAGAGATTGCAAAACTGGAAATAACCAACTCTACTTGTTGCCCCATTAGCAAGGTACACTAGCCACGCTCAAACAAAACTTACCTGAGAGGCAACAAATGCCAAGCTGTTAAATCTGGTCCGATTGAGCTACTTCTTTCGGTACGGATTGAGCCAGCAATTCCGGATTTGAGATTATATAATTAAACAGCTAATATTAAGTACGTTACCCTGGTTCGTTTTTCTCCGGTTAAGCTGGTTCACTTTCAAGCAGAATGCTATGCTCACATGGTCCGGTTTTTCCAATATTGCCACCATAGTTGAATCTATTCAACCGAAGATTGTGATCTTTCAACGACCTTTATTTCATTGATTATGTGTATTTTTGCAAAATATACTTAAAATACACAACATCATATACTTAAAGAAACACAACAGTATTTACTTAATTTGATACGGCGCTGTTCAATAATAAAGAAACAGACCGATTAATGAATATTAAATAGAGACTGTCATGGCCACGCCCACGGAAAAACTTGCTGAATCTCTAGTCGAACTTAAGAAACTTCAAAATGAAAGAGGTATTGCTATTATCAAAGCGGATGATCTGTCCCGAACTCATAAAGAACGATTAATTGAAAATGGATTCATAAGGGAAGTAATCAAGGGTTGGTATATTTCCTGTCCTTCTGATGAAAAGCAAGGTGAAACAACATCCTGGTATGTTTCTTTTTGGAATTTCATCGCTTTATACATTGATTCCCGTTTTGGCAAGGATTGGTGTTTATCTCCTGCACAATCGCTTTCATTGCATAGTGGTAATTTCACGGTACCACCCCAACTTCTTATTCGTTCTCCCAAAGCGTCTAATAACAGGGTGAATCTATTGCATGGCTCTTCAGTTTTTGATTCAAAAGTTGTAATCCCGCATCATGATGAACGTGAGGAAATTGAAGGTGTGCAGGTTTATTCTTTAAAAGCGGGCCTTGTTGCAGTAGGTCTGACTTTTATATACGTCATCCAACCGATGCGCGAACATGCCTGGCCATGGTAAAAGATTCATCGGACGTATTGGCAAAATTATTGGATGGAGGTAAAAGTGTGGTTGCCGGGAGACTTTCAGGCGCGTTTCGTAATATAGGAAATGATAAAATTGCCAATAGTATTCTGGCCACCATGAAATCTGCCGGTTATGATGTTAGGGAGACCGACCCATTTAATGAAAAGATGGAACTTGAGCTAAGTTCAAGAGAGGTATCGCCATATGTCAATCGTATTAAAATCATGTGGAAACAAATGAGAAATATTGTGTTAAAATATTTCCCCGATGCTCCGAAAGAAGTATTAATGGTAACTGATTATCTCAAGCAGGTTCAAGAAAATTTAGAAGTGATGCTTATCATTCGCTTTCTATTGAAGGTTATCGGGTTACTCCTGAACTGATTGAGAAAGTAGCAGGTGGTGATTGGGATCCCAATAAAAGTGTAGAGGATAGACAACAAAAGGATGCCATGGCTGCACGAGGTTATTTTCAGGCATTTCAAGTTGTTAAGGATAGTATTAAATCTGTCCTGGAGGATGAAAATTCAGGAGAAGTTGTGGATAACGACCATGGTAGTTGGTACCGTGAATTATTCGCTCCAAGCGTAGCTTTAGGGCTTGCAAAAGCATCAGATTTGGCTGGATATCGGAATGGGCCGGTCTACATAAAAGGTGTGATGCATACACCGCCCAGACATGAAGCTGTTCGGGATATAATGCCAGTTTTTTTCGATTTGCTGAAAGAAGAACCGGAAGTTAGTGTTCGTGTGGTTCTTGGTCATTTTATATTTGTTTATATACATCCATATTTTGATGGTAACGGAAGGATGGCTCGTTTTCTAATGAATGTGATGTTGGCATCAGGTAACTATCCATGGACAGTTATAAAGTTGGATAAACGTGACCAATATATGTCCGCATTAGAAAAGGCCAGTGTTGGTAATGATATCACAGATTTTGCCAAATTCATTGGTGAACAAGTTAGCAATACCATTGATAGGAAAACTGGGTCGATTTAAAGATGTGTAGCTAGTAGTGATGCGTTAACTTTTTAAATTATTTCGTAAATAACAGTATAACAATACAATATAAGCGTTCTTTGATTTTTTGATTTGATTTGATCTGTAGTTTTGCGCTTTCAAGTGCAATACTATGAATTCAGGTAAATATGTTTTTTCTCAGCTACTCCAATTCATTAATAGATACGAGTTTGAGAAGTGTGTGGCTCGGTATGATGGTGACTACCGAACAAATTATCTTAACTGAGTTGTGCAACTTTATTTCTGTAAAATTCTCAAGCCACAGTTAATTCATTTTCCTTCCAGATATCCAGTCCATGACACTCTTTCAAAAGGGCCGAAAACAGTCTCAAACAGCTTTTAGGGTTAGGGAATATCCTGATCACTTTACCACTAAAAGTGTCTACCATGATCTCTCCGCCTAAAAGTGAAGTTTACAGGTCCAGATTAACGTTTGAATATAAATTATTGCCATCCCTTTTATTTTGATCACCTGACCATTCTCCAGGCCTGCGGGTATGGTAAGTCGAATGTATTTGTTATTGACAGTCAACAACTGATGACCCGATTGATGTTGGGACTGTTGTTGCCGTTGATGTTGGGCTTTTTCAAATTCCTCTCCCTGTTTCCAATCCTTACCATACTTATCATATTTCTTTCGATTTTCAGGGTCACTTAAAACTTCGTTAGCTTCATTTATTTCTTTGAATTTTATCTCAGTTTCCTTGTTGTCCGGGTTTAAATCAGGATGATACTTTCGTGCGAGTTTTCGAAACGCACAGAATTTTATAATAATCTATAAATGCCATTTATTGATCTTTATTATGATAAATTATTTAAGCATCAGATCACTAGGCCATTTGCTTTGTCAATCAGGATTGGCCCGAAGTGGTCAAGGGGTCCGTATTTCCCATATAATGCGTCCATATTGCTTAATTAACTGGAGGTGGCAGGTTCATTTTTTCAAGAATGTCGATGAACCTGGGATTGTCAAATAGTGGCTCGAATAAATAGCCATGTGTGGCAATATAGGGCATATTCGGGTCGCGCACTTCAAATCCCTTTTCAAGCCATTCCAGGGCTTTATTCGGTCCATCCACCATCATATACCTGCATGCCATTACAGTGGGTGCAATGTATTCTTTTTGAGACAGGACCTCCAACTGACGCATAATTTCCTCATAGGCCGCGACAAAACCGCTTTCCCCGTAAATGCCTTCAACTTCCTTGAAGTCCAAGCCTTTGGCAGGTAAAATATATTTGACCGCTTCCAAGACTTTATCGTACTCCCCACATGCAAAAGCTGCATTTTCAATCAGGTTATTGGCCATTGAGTGTCCGGGATCATCAGCGGTTACTTTTTCTCCGATAGCCAGGGCAGTCTCAAAATCACCCGTAAATGACAACACAGCCCCATACCATATCTGCACCAGGGGATTTAAGGGATCCCGTTCTATGGCCAGCCGGCCCTGTGCCAGAGCCTCTTCATTCCTTTGAAGGCAATTTAATAACTGTGCATAAATGATTCTTGCCTCAGCATTGTTGGGATTAGCGGCCAGTGCCTTTAAGAAGGCCGTTTCAGCTTTTTCCCAGTTCCATTCAATTAAAAAGGATTTAAAGGCAAGTAGCTTATGTGAATCCGCATTATCAGGATCCAGTTCAAGTGCTTTGTTAAGGTTCTCAAACATATGCGGGCCTGCAATTTCCAGCGCTTCATACCCTCCCTGAGCGATCCCCCCCCAGACCTGTGCCAGAGCCGCATAGAGGGGGGCCCAGTCCGGATTCTTCTCAATGGCCTTGTTTAAATATTCCCTGGCCTTATATAAAGATTCCGGGCTAAGATCTCCAAGGAAATATGACCCTTTCAGATAAGAATCATAGGCCTCCGTGTTAATGGTTCGCGATCTGGAAAGGATTTGCTCTTCCCGGGGAGTTATTTCCACCATTAAATCATTGGCAATCTCTTTGGTGAGCCTGTTATAGAGGTTCAGGATCTGGCTTTTTTCCTCCTTGTACTCCGCTACCCAGAGTTGTTTTTCCTCGGGATACATGGTAATTACTCTGATCTGAACACAAACACTGTCCCCATAGCACATCACGGAGGGTTCAATAACAGCTTGCATATTAATTTCATCGGCAATCTGGGGCAAGGACATATCTTTTGTCTTATAGACATTTGCTGTGGTTTGAGAGATGACCCGAAGTGCACTGATCTGTCCCATATCACCGATGAGTGCTGAGTGCATTCCGGCTGCCACATAATCCAATTGATTATCGCCGGTGAAATTGTCAAAGGGAAGGATAAGCAGGGATTGGATGTCACCGGCTTTCAGACTTTTGGCACCTCCGAATAAATTAAAGGTTAAAAGCCCTGCAATCACAGCAAAGCTGATATAGGTAGCAATTTTCCATGCATTGGGGACCGCCGGTTTTTCTACTTCCTCCGATTCGGACAATGGTTTGGTCCTTTCCATTCCCTGACCCGTCAGGTCATAGAGCCAGGACAGTATGGCGGCCAGCGGAAAGCCGACAGCCAGAATGATTACAACGATAGTAAGCAAGTTGGGAGGAAGGTGCAGGGGCTCGGCCAGGTTATTGATCAGTTCAATAATGACAAATGCTGAAGTGGCATAAACCGTGATTACATGCACCACTCTTCGTCTCTTTAACTCCTGCCAGAATCTGGAAAGTTTGCCGGGATTAGTAATCATTAGGTTAGCGCTATACTTGCAATTTATGATCTTTCCAGGTTCGAGTCAACAATAATGGACAAAAGCTAGCGTTTCTCAGTGAAAACCTTTGGGAAACCTGATAAGAAACTAATAATCAGGAGTCCCCTACCTTATATAGCAGTGATTGTAGCTATGAAAGCATTTATGAAAGCCAGAAACAGGATTATCCTTTTAATTGTCATATTTCAATTACTTACAACATTTTGTTCCAAACAGCTTTATCCTGAATCAGCGTTTCTGAATCTTGAAAGCCAATCTGAAATTAGTGAGCTCAAAGATTTTATGGACGCAGGTTATGAAAAGGCGATCAATACTCACGATACAAATGCTGATGAAATCATTAAGACGGCTCAAAAATACCTTGGTGTACCCCATTGTATGGGTGGTACAAGCTATGAAATGCATGGATTGCTCCGGATTATTGCTTACCGTTTTTGCTGAATATGGCATTCAACTGCCCCATAACTCGGAAGAACAGGCCAGGTATGGAAAAATAATAAGCGGAATGGATGATCTTGTAAAAGGAGATCTGGTCTTTTTTATCAGAACATATAAAACAAACAGCTTAATCACCCATTCGGGTATTTATATCGGCAATAATACCTTTATCCATACTTCGAGTTCAAATGGTGTCACCATCACTTCACTAAACAATCCCTGGTGGAAGGAAAGGTTTATTTTCGGCACAAGGGTATTTAATTAATTTCCGTATTTGACTGATTTGGAGGAAGGAAACATTACCAATCAAGCAGTCTTTTTTCTCCCTCGAGCCTTTTGATGTCGGATATTTCCTGGGTAAGCTCCAGGACCCCCCTGTAGCTCCCTGATTCATTCCTGAGGGCGAAATATTGTATAAGGACATATTGATCCTTCATTTTGATCCAGAAGCTTGCTTTATCCTTTTCTCCATTTCTGAAGGATTGAATGATTTTTTCAACCACATGAATGCTTTCCGGTGGATGACAGTTGTGGACATCCCGGCCAATAATCGCTTTGGATCTGGGGAAAATTCTGTGTTCCGGCGCGGAAAAGAAGCGCACCTTATCGTGTTCATCCACGTAGGTGATATCCAGAGGCAGGTGCTTAAATATCAGTAAGATTTGCTCCGGAGACAGTGCCCCTGTAAGCAAATCAACCAGTTCCGGGTTAGCCGATGATTTTATGATATTTCCCCCGGTTCCGCCAGGTTGAAAGAAGGGATATCCAAGTTCGGCTGCCTGCTGGTTCAGGTAAGCCATTTCTTCACCGGTCAGGGCAGAAAGAAGATAGGGAAACAGGATATGCTCCTCCCGGAATTTGATGCTTAGCATATTAAAAAAAATGTCACCGATGTTCCGGTTGAATACCTTTTGATCTTCAATCCGGCCCTTTAATTGTTCCACCACTTCTTTGATGTTTTTTCGGATGTCGTCGTGGAAGGACCACATGATCCTGAGGCATCTGTGTTCGGCCAGACTTTTTTCTATGGCTGGGAAAAGGACATTCTCTTTGATTACATAATACGCGGAAAATTCTTCAAGCCTCTCGAAGGACAGGATCAGTTGCTTTTTGATCTCCTCATCATCCGTTTGCTTCAGATATGATTTGTAAACAGGACGAATGCTGTCCAGGATCTGTTTCATTTCCTGATTATTTCGTGCCATGTTACCAAGGAATGAATCGGGTTCAGGCTGAATACGATCGAAATTGGCTATGGTCTGATGAAATATATTCAGGACCTTGTTGGACAGAACTTTCAGGGTTTCAATGGGATGGTCCCGGCCAATCAGTTCATCAAATAGATAGATGAAGTCTGTGGGGCTCTACCGTGCTGATGAATTTTTTGTTATCCCGGATGAAATCCCTTGCATTTCCGGTCCTCAGGATGAGATCGGATAATTCCAGGAGCTTTGAAAGACGTTGATCCCTGTTGGTGGTAAATTTCGACATCCGCCAGGCTATCTGAGAAAATATACATAAAATTCGTCCTCGGCCACTTCATTGATCCAGTGCTTGTATTCAAGCGCGATAGCCTTGTCAAGGAGCGGAGCGGGAATAAAAGGAGCATGGATTTCCAGGATCTCTCCTTCCTTCAGCTTTTTTAAGCGCAGACAACACTTCGTGAACCGGCTGCTCTCCGGCGTTCAGCATATCAGTGATATCAATTGAGCCACCCACAGCCTTCGCGGAAAACCAAGCCGGGGTTTCGAAGTTGTAACTCGGACCATCCCCGCTAAAGTGCTCTTCCTTTTGCTGTCCGCTTGCCTCGCGAAGTGTATTTACCAGTTCCTCCACCTTTATACCACCTATAATAGCAGCCTGACTCAGTGTGGTTACCCGGGCAATGGTATTTCTCAGCAGGGGATTTTTCAATTTCTTAAACTGGGGCGCGGCAAGTATAAGCCTTTCCTCGAGCTCGGGGTAGGCTTCCAGCAAATCGTGGATCTTTGTTTTGGGTGTTATAATCAAGGATTCCATATTAAACCTCCTTTTCTTTTCCGTAGGACAGGATACGTTGTTCCCCTTCAAGGGATCGCGGCTCCGGTGAGGTCCTGTGATACCTCCAGGGTTCCAAGATATTCTCCCTTCTCGTCCCTCAGCGCGTAATATTCAATAAGAATGAACTTGCCCTTCATCTGGATCCAGAAGGGAGCATGAGAGGCCTTTCCGGATTTAAAATCTTCCAGGATCTTTTCAACGATATCGACGCTTCCGGGGGGGTGACAGTAACGTACATCCCGGTTAATGATCGATCTGCTCCGGGGGAAGATCCTGTGCGAGCCCTGGGTGAAGTACTTAACTTTATCATCCTTGTCAACAAAGGTCATATCCAGGGGAATGGTATTTAATATGGCCATAATCTCTTTAGCTGTAAAACTACCGGAGGGCAGTTGAATGGTTCCGTCTCCCTTTTTTCCGCTTTCTATTTCAGGTAAGTCTTCAAATCCTTCCGGTTTCCATTCTCTTTGTGGATCATACAAGGTGAACCCGAAGTCCAGGGTCTGTTGATGTATATTCCACCAGTCCTCCTCAGTGATCACATCCATGGCCATGGGGAACAGGATTTCCTCTTCTTTCTGCACCATGTCAACCAGGGCTTTTACCACAGGGTAATAGATCAGATCCAGTGATTCAAGAAGATCATTTTTCTGCAATTCAGCTTCATTCAGAAGGGCAATGCAGCCCTTTAATTGTTCCCTGATCTCGTCATGTTTTCCCCACATTACCTTCGGTGGACCGGTAATTTCTTTTTTCTCCAGGTAGGGAAAAACCAGGTACTCTTTGCGCTGGTAATGCTTGTCCACATCCATCAGATCGTTAAAGCAGGCCAGGAGTACATTTCTGAAATTCGGGAAACTTTCTTCAGGCACTTTGTGCAGGGAATCCAGAAGGTCTTTCGTTTTCTCACTTACTTTTTTAAGTTCAAGGTTTTCCTGTTTAAATACATCCACCGGGTGACCTTCGGGTATTTCTTTGGAGCCCGACTGGTCCACGTGGCCTTCCAGTACTTCTCCATGAATGTCACATAGTTTTAGCACTTCTGATTCGGGTAAACCTTCGCTGATTAGCTCCTGCTCCACTTCCACCACCTCACCATAGGGTACCGATTGCAGGGTATCCACCAGTTCTTTCCTGACCTGTTCTGCAGATTCCCCGTCATGGAGCTTCAGGATCAATTCTTTCAGGCGTTTTTTGCGGAACCTGGAGTTATCTATTAACTCACTCATAACATAGGTTTCTTTTAATTCAGTTCGCACTATTTTGACCGGTCAGAACGGCATGGCCCTGGCTTATTTTTAAGGCCAGAGAGCTCACTGTTTCTGAATTAGCCATTTCTAACAATTCTGCCCGAAGAGCTACGTGCCGGTCATGCAAGGGACAAGGATTTTGATCATTACAGTTTTTCAGGCCGAATCCGCATTGGGTAAATAAGCCGTCTCCTTCCATTAAAACGATGACCTCGTGTAGGGACAGATCGGAATTATTATCGGTGAAAAAAAAACCGCCTCCACGGCCTTTCATGGATTCCAGGATCCTCCGCGAGGTGAGTTGATGCAAAATTTTGGCAGTAAAGGCAGTGGGAGCCTCAATTTCGTGCGCGATTTCTGCCACACCGGGACGCAATTCTTTCCAGTTCTGGAGTTGCACGTATATCAGTGCCCGGATTGCGTATTCGGTACTTTTTGTGAGCATGTAGTTATGAATTATCGACTATCGTTTTTTCTAGTTTTATGGCCTTGGGAAATAGTACATTGTTCTCAAGGTGGATATGCCTGTGTAAATCCTTTTCGAATTCTGCCAGGGTTTTGTATGTAACCTCAAAGGTATTACATCCATCCGGCGGAACCATGTATTTATTTGTAATTTCAGATATAAGCTTAAACCTTTCTCCTTCCACCTGGTGTTCAGCATCCATTTGATTGATGGCTGAAGAGGCCAGGCCAATATTGTCAGGCCGGTCACCACCTTCAATGCGATATTTCTCCATCTGACGAATATTTGGGAACAGGATAAGCTCTTCCTTTTGCATGTGTGCTGACAGGTTTGCCGCAGCTTCCATAAAGGAAGCATGAACCTCCTGCAACTCAGGATGATTTTCACCATGTACATCCACTAATTTTTGAAGTTTTTGCTGGAGGAAGGGCATGGCTTCCAATACATAGGTGTGATGGGTCTTAATAATATAGTCACATAATCCTGCTAATGAAAGGGATTCGATAAAATTAGAATCCTTGTCTTCTTTTTGCATGGCAGCTTTAAGTTCGGCTAATAGATTGCTGGTTTCGATTCCTTCTTTTTCAGCAGCTTCGTCCAGGCTTATGTCCCCGCCGCAACAGAAATCAATGTGATTTGCTTCAAAGATCCGGGCTGTTGTAAAGTTATATCTGACGATTTCTCCAACTTTTGTATTTGTTTTAATCTCCATCATTTTATGGTTTTAATGTTTCAACAAAGATATAAAATTTTATATAATGATAAAAAGGTCATTTTATAATTAATTATTATATTTGGCTCGTTAAACCAAAACTTCAACTCAAAATGAAGACAAAAAATCTATGGATCGGATTCGTTATTGTGATGCTTGTATCCTTTGGAATACTCGGCTATTTCGGAAGGGAAATTTATAGGGAGGCACCTCCCATTCCGGAGAAAGTGATCACAACTGACGGAACTGTACTTTTTACAGCTCAGGATATCAAAGATGGTCAAAACGTCTGGCAATCCATGGGTGGTCAGGAGGTAGGATCAATATGGGGCCATGGAGCCTATAAAGCCCCTGACTGGACGGCCGACTGGTTACACCGCGAGGCAATTTATATTCTGAATAGCTGGGCACAGGATGATTTTTCAGTGTCATATGAGAACCTGGCTGCAGAGAAACAGGCCATGCTGAAGCAGCGGCTTCAGGAAGAGTTACGTAAAAATCGTTACGATGAAAGTTCTAACACGCTTACAATCTCTGAGGTACGGACCAGTGCTTTTCAATCCAACAGCATTCATTATAAAGGCTTATTTATGGATGGTCCGGATCAGGCAGATCTTCGGGAGGCATACAGTATTCCTCCTAACAGTATCAGGGGGGATGAACGTATGGACCAGATGAATGCCTTCTTTTTCTGGGCGAGCTGGACGACAGTGACCGAGCGTCCCGGTAAAGATATTACCTATACAAACAACTGGCCTCCGGAGAAACTGGTAGGGAATGAGCCCACCGGATCCCTTTTGTTATGGACCGGGTTCAGTGTGATTATATTGTTATTCGGGATAGGCCTGCTGGGGTGGTATTATGCTACCAACAGGGAAGATGAGGATACACTCCGTGGCACCCTCTGTTAATCCATTATCGGGTACAAAAATGACCCCATCTATGAAGGCAACCTTGAAATACTTCTGGGTGGTGACAGCTTTGATACTGGTACAGATACTTATGGGGGTAGTTACGGCTCACTATGGAGTCGAAGGGCTTGGATTCTATGGCTTACCTCTGGCTGATTTTCTTCCCTATTCCATTTCAAGAACCTGGCATATCCAGCTTGCCATTTTCTGGATTGCCACCTCCTGGTTAGCCACCGGATTGTTTATTGCTCCTGCTGTTTCCGGGAAGGAACCGAAATATCAAAGGGCCGGGGTTAATTTCTTATTTATAGCCCTTTTAGTCATCGTCGTCGGATCACTTATCGGGCAATGGCTTGGGGTTATGCAGAAGCTTGGGCTGGTGAACAATTTCTATTTCGGTCACCAGGGGTATGAATACGTTGACCTGGGCAGATTCTGGCAGGCTTTCCTGTTTATTGGCCTGGTTCTCTGGTTGTTCCTGATGGCAAGGGCGCTTTGGCCAGCTATTCAGAAAAGGTCAGAAAACCGGCATCTCTTGATTATGTTTCTCATTTCGAGTATCGCCATTGCTGCATTCTATGGTGCAGGATTGATGTGGGGAAGACAAACCCATCTGGCTATTGCAGAGTATTGGAGATGGTGGGTGGTACATTTGTGGGTGGAAGGATTTTTTGAGGTTTTTGCCACGGTTGCCATTGCATTTCTTTTTGTGAGGATGCAGCTGATCAGGGCTTCAATTGCAACTTCCAGTGTGCTTTTTGCCACAATAATTTTCCTTTCGGGCGGAATAGTCGGAACCTTCCATCACCTGTATTTTACGGGTACACCAACCGCTATTCTGGCTTTGGGTGCAAGTTTCAGTGCCCTTGAAGTTGTTCCTCTTGTCCTGATGGGCTTCGAGGCCTATCATAACATTAAATTGAGCCGGGCAAAGGAGTGGGTCGGTGCATATAAATGGCCAATCTACTTCTTTATTTCCGTAGCATTCTGGAACTTTCTTGGAGCCGGTATATTCGGTTTTCTGATTAATCCACCCATTGCACTTTATTACATGCAAGGATTAAATACCACCCCGGTGCATGGCCATACCGCTCTATTTGGAGTTTATGGTATGCTTGGGATTGGCCTGATGCTTTTTGTATTGAGGGACATGGACCTTGAAGCCAAATGGAAGGAGCGGCCGCTAAAGATAGCCTTTTGGTCCATCAATATCGGTCTATTGTTGATGGTATTAATCAGCGTATTACCAGTGGGTCTGGCGCAGACTGTCGCCAGTGTAAAGCATGGCCTGTGGTACGCAAGATCCGCGGAATTCCTTGAAACACCAGCCCTTGAAACCGTCAGATGGCTGAGGGTTATCGGAGACACAATATTTGCCATTGGTGCCTTGTTTCTTGGCTGGTTTGTTTATGGTCTTAAAGGCGGGTGGTCCATAAAAAAAGATTAGTAATCAAGCCTTTACAATGAGTAGTGTTAATTGAAAATAGCTGGTTATTAAACCGGCTATTTTCAATTAAATCATTTGCTCGTCAGGAAGCTAAGGAAGTTATCTCTGTTAATTTCCTTATACTCAGAATCGGGATAGTTTTGGATGAATGAGGCTGGTGCCTTAGTTGTTTTGTTCGAATACTTCATCTCATAAGCCATCAACTTTCCCTCGCGTTCCTCAAGATAATCGATCTCCTTCTGAGCATAAGTCCTCCAAAAAAAACGGTTGGCATTTATCCGGTTAAATGACAAGAACTTCTGCCGTTCAGAAATACAATAATTTTCCCATAATTGTCCGGAATCATTCCTGATATGAATAGGATTTAAGTTGGAAATTAGCGAATTGCGAATTCCATTATCCCAAAAATAATAACGAGGTGTTTTTGTATATTCATTTCTCATATTCCTGCTTAACCCAGGGAGAGAAAATATGATATACATCTTTTCAAGGATGTTCAGGTAGCGCTGTACTGTCCTTACGTTCACATTAAGCCTGCTTGCCATTTCAGAATATGAAATATCATGACCGATCTGGTAGGCAATCAGTCGCAAAAGATTCAAGACAAATACGGTGTCTTTCTGCATATCAAATTCCAGGATATCTTTTAACAGGTATCCATTCTTAATATTGTACAGTATCTCTTCTTTATCAGATAATCCTTGCTCAAGGTAAACCTGGGGATAGAGCCCATAAATTAGCTTGGTTTCCAGCGCTTTTCTTGCTCCCAAAAAATCCTCGTCCAGCTCTTCCTGCGAAAATCCATGAAGGTTTAAAAACAGACTTCTGCCTGTCAAGGGCTCTCCAATTTGTTTATGGAGTTCGAAGGAGGAAGATCCGGTGAAAAAAAGAGCTATATCAGGAATGTTGTCTGCAATCAGCTTAAGATTAATGCCAACGTCTGGGATTTTTTGGGCTTCATCAATGTACAAATGGGTATGTCCCGAGGTAAATGACTTCAGAAGACTCAATTTTTGACTGGAAAGTATTTCCTGAACGTCAAAATCCTCACCTGAGACCACGAGGGGATTTCCGGGTACTACTTCCAGCAGCTGATTCATCAAGACTGTTTTTCCAGTTCTTCTTGCCCCAAATAGTCCAATAGCAAATCCAGGTTTCAATTTGCCTTTAATATATGGCAGTATTTTCCTTTCAATCATAGGCCAGAAACAGTAATTACCCCTATAAAGATACACAAATTGTTATAAATACATGTAGCGCGATACATGTATTATATAAAATACGTGTATTTGATAAGCTGTAACTCTGAATTATGGGATCGGGCATTACTTTCAATAATTCTCAAGCAATTCGATGATTACGGCCATATCCTCTGATCCTTCCACGTAGCTGTATTCTCCACTGCCCCAGCCACCTCTCTGGATCAGAGGAAGACCAGCCTGATCAAATTCAGCGATCCTCGTGTCCATATCCTCTACCTGGAAGGCAATATGGTGAATTCCTTCACCATTTTCATCCAGAAATTCCTGCCAGGTACTTTCACCTCCAAGGGGCTCAATCAATTCGATGGTGATATTGTCGAGCTGAAAAAAAGCAAGCTTTGCTTTTGCACTTGTTGCTTTGGACTTATACTCAGTGGGTACAGATTCATGTCCTTCTGCAATACTGATTTTTGGGACTTCCTTCAAGCCAAGGAAAGCAGACCAGGCCTGTGCAGATTTTTCCACATCCTTCACAATGATACCCACCTGGGTCATCTTCTTTGACTCAAGCAGATTATCTGAATTGGTTTTTCCAAGTGTGAACCCGAGGATAAAAACACTTGAAATGAGAAGAGCAAAAATTACCTTTTTCATGATTTGTATGTTGATTATTAATACTTAGGATAAATATAAGCATATTAAACATCATCCTCCATGCTGGCAATTATTCACATCATGCGGAAGGACCAATGATTGAAATCAGGACCTTGATCCTAATCTCTGGATTTTTGGAATTCCAAGGTCTTTTACTAGCTTTAAAACCGAAGTATTTCTTAGCAATGAGTAGGTGGCAAAAAGGTAAAGGGATCTATCCGGGAATTTTGGCAATTCTTGTTCTCTTGAATGCTTGTTCCAAACCCCTGGATTGGCCGGAATCTCCCTTGTATAATTTTGAGCAGGGAGAATTGGATACGACTCTGCTTGCAGATCTGGAAAGCGCAAAGAATGCTATTGTAGGGCACTATGCTCATTATGATGTGGTGGCTTACGAAGACACTACCACCAGAACCACAATGCGTACTTTAATCATATCTTACGGATTTACTGATTTTTACCTGGAAGACGGAAAGCTCATGCAGTCGGACCGGTTTGTACATGCGGAACAAAAACTAAGCAACAAGAAGGCCAAATCAGTGTTCAGTGATGAAGCAGTACAGGCCATTAAACCCAGGGTGCAGGAGGTTGAATTGTCACTGAAGGATGGGAAATGGGATATATTCCGGCCGGCGACTCCAAGTCTCCTGGGGATAAAGGGAGATCCCATGAAAAGTTTATCGAAGGATCCCAACGATCCCAACTTGACAGATCCTGATGGGGATGGTCATCCCGGAGTTACGGTTCAGATCAGTGTGGGGAAATTTTTTAAAGGGGAGATCTATATCACGCGAAGAGAAATATTCACGAACTACATGACACTGAACAATAATGGCACCATAAGTGGGTATGTTGTTGACCAGTCTGAGCAATTTGTTGTTGGCGCTTCAAAAAAAATACTCAATCAGGAATCCAATTCCATTCAGCATCCCGATCCGGGGCTGAGTCCGGTTTTGTTGGTTAGGGTCGATCCAAACATAGATACCCTCGAGGAACTCATGCAGATCAGAGATGAGATCTTCCCTGAAGAACCTGAATTCCAATAGGGATCCGCAATTACTTTAGACGATGAACGATAAAGCAAATGAACAGGAAGAAAAAATCCTCCTGCCAGAGTTAAATGCTGAAAGCATAAAGGAATTATGGTCAAAGACCTACAATACCGAAGGAAAGCCAGACTGGTCACACATTCTTCCCTATTACGATAAGGATATTTATTTCAGGGATTCCATTCAGGAGCTCTGGGGCATGGAGGATTTTGAAGCCATGACCAGGCGTCTTACAGATCGTTCAGATGATTTATCCATGAATATCCTCAGAACCTCCCAGCAGGATAGAGACATCTTTATTGAGTGGGAAATGACCACTGACATTTAAAAAAAGACCCAGTTCCGTATTATACGGTTCGAGCCGTGTAACGCTTAGTGACGAAGGAAAGATCATTGAACAAAGAGACTATTACGATCTCTGGGGAGATATATTTGACAATATTCCAAGGTTTGGAAAGGCTTACAGAAAGTTTATGAAAAGGAAATTTGGCTGAGATACCTCAAGTTTATGAAGCTGCCTAAATATTTCAAAGCGTATGAGGTGTCCAACATCTCGGCAATGGTTAAAAACAACCGGCGGGATCCGAAAATCTGTACCGAAGACTTCAAGGATCGGCTGGTAGTGATCACCGGTGCCACCGCCGGGATAGGGTACCTTACAGCCAGGAAATTCGCTTCCCGGGGAGCCAATCTCCTGTGCATAAACCGGAGTGAAGAAAAGAGTACAGCCCTTAAGGAGGAGCTGGAAAAGGAATTTGGCATTAGCTGTGAGTACATCCTTGCTGATATGAGTGTTATTGCCGATGTTCAGCGTAGCAGCTGAAAAACTTCAAAAGATCGAAATTCCCATTGACGTACTGGTGCATAATGCGGGAGTGCATCGCACCAAAAGGGAGCTGACCCCTGAAGGATTTGACAAGGTTTTTTTGGTAAATCATCTGTCTTCATTTATGATTAACATCCTCCTGAGCGAGAAGCTTAAATCGCAGGAAAAAGCAAGAATTATACTGGTCAATTCCGAAGGTCATCGTTTTGTCCCCTGGGGATTGGATCTGGATGATTTGAACTGGGAGAAACGCCGTTATTCCGGGCTGAAAAGCTATGGTTCGGCCAAACTGGCCCAACTTCAGACCATGCTTGTATTTGAGGAGTATTTCAGAGATTCGGGAGTAAGCATAAATGCCATGCATCCGGGTGCTGTTAAATCGGATACCGGGAAGGAAAATGGAGCTGCTTACCGTTGGTTAAAAAAGCATCTGTTTGATAAGATGCTGAGGCCTACGGATATAGCTTCTGAGTCGATTTACTACCTTGGGGTTTCCCCTGAAATTGAGGGGATAAGCGGAAAGTTTTTTAACCTGACCACAGAGGAAGAACCGGCACCCCCGGCCCTGGACAGGGAAGCCGCGAATGAGATTTGGGCGAAAAGCATCGAGATGACCGCTGTACAGGATATGTTCAAAAAAGAGTAAAGCTGCATGGCTGAAAAGAAATACCATACCATAGTTGTTGGAGGAGGGATGGCCGGACTGACCAGTGCGGCTTATCTCGCAAAGGAGGGTCGGAGCGTTCTGCTGATTGAAAAGAATCATGAATGTGGAGGTCTGGTTAACTCTTTTTCGAGGGACGGATTTCAATTTGAAGCTGGTGTCAGGGCCCTTGAAAATGCAGGGATCATTTTTCCCATGTTAAAGGAACTGGGTATTGAGCTCGAAGTTGTAAAAAGTCCGGTATCTGTGGGTATCGAAAATGATATTCTGAATATTAAGGACATTCACAGTTTAAGAGATTATGAGAAGCTGCTGAAGAAAGTCTATCCCGAAAGTGAAGCCGAAATCGATGAGGTCATGAAGATTATCCGGAAGGTCATGAAAAACATGGATGTGCTCTATGGTATAGAGAACCCCAATTTCAAGGACCTGAAGGGCGACAGAGCTTATTTATTTAATGAACTTCTTCCCTGGTTACCAAAATTCTTACTTACCATAGGAAGGATTAACCGGATGAACATGCCGGTGGAACCTTACCTCGAAAAGATTATTAAAAATCCATCCCTGAGAGACATTATCTCCCAGCATTTTTTTAAAAACACCCCCACTTTTTTTGCTCTGAGTTATTTCACCCTTTACCTGGATTATTTTTATCCAAAGGGAGGAGTGGGCAAGCTGGCCGCTGCCGTTGAAAACAAATTTCTTGAATTTGGGGGCGAGATAAAACGCGAAACGATTATCCACAGGGTTGAGGCCAGCGGGCACAGGGTATTTGATCAAAACGATCATAGCTATGCCTATGAAAATCTTATCTGGGCAGCTGATCTGAAGACTTTTTACAGGATCACCGATACGAAGGCTTACTCCCCTAAGATCCGATCGAAATTCGAAAAAACAAAAAAGCGCTTACTGGAAAAAAGGGGAGGGGATTCGGTTTTTACACTTTATCTTGAAGTGGATGAACCTTTGGAAAGTTTTAAAAAGATTGCCCATGGACATTTCTTTTATTCTCCTTCAAAACAAGGATTGGGTGAAACCCACTGGAGTGAGCTTGACGGGATTCTTAATGCCCAGGGGGAATTTGATACGAGCCAGATATTGAGCTGGCTCGACAAATTTCTTGCCCTGAATACCTACGAGATTTCCATTCCGGCCCTGAAGGATCCTGATCTGGTGCCTGAAGGAAAGACAGGTCTGATTGTAAGCTTTCTAGCTGAATATGATCTTTTTAAAATGATCGCGGATGCAGGTTGGTACAAGGAATTTATTGCTGAAATGGAAGATCGCATGATAAGGGTACTTGCCGATTCTGTATATCCCATGCTAAAGAATAAGGTAATGAAACGTTTTTCATTTTCACCTTTGAGCTATGCGAACAGGGTAGGCAGTTCTGAGGGGGCGATTACAGGTTGGTCTTTCCAGGAAGCCATACCGGTAATCAACAAAATCCAGGCTGCAAACCGGGCCGTGGTCACGCCCCTGCCCTCCATTTATCAGGCTGGACAATGGACCTATAGTCCGGCCGGAGTACCCATGTCCATTCTCACCGGTAAACTGGCTGCAAACAGGATCTTAAAAAAGCAGGGATAGGAGAAAGACGATTAGTGTGATAAGGGCAACTGCTGCTGAAACCTGCAGGATGATGGTCGTGGCAGAGAATATTTTCATTTCCCCCGGATCTCCCATTTTATTATACTTATCGATCAGGTCATTGCGGTCCTTAACTATTGTACGGCAACCCGGGCTGTCTGCTATATAGTGCTGGGCAAAAGGAAAACAGACCACCTTGCTGGGTACCGGATCGGCAAGGCCCGGGAAAAGTGTATTTTCTTCTATGTGAATATCCTCCACTGGAATATCCAGGGCTTCCTCAACTTCAGCCGGATCAAAAATCACAGCAAAAGGCGTATCATCACCGGCATTATGCTGCTTACAGAAAGCAATGGAGGTATTCCCCATAAGCCACAGATCCTGATACAGTTTACGCATGCTTCCCCCCTTGATACTGCCGGATATCTGGAGCTGCCGCTTTGTTTTCTTTTCAATGAAATGCAGAAAGACTTCTCCCCTGGCACTCGTGGTGAATATGGCCTTTTGACAATTGGGGTCGGCAATTCCCCTTGCTGGTTCGGAAATGAGGGTATTACTCAGGATGTCGATAAAAATAAAGGACAAAAGCCCGGTTTCTTTGTCTGTGGCCATCAGGTAAGACTCCTGTCGCATGCCCCAGAAAGAACTTGCCCGTGTGTTCAGGTTACCAATTCCCATGTAATAATCCGGCTCTTCGTCGTCAAAAATTTTTGTCTTTGCCAGCTCGTAGCGATCAGGCAGCATTGATTTTGCGTATTCTATATCCTTGAGTTTGAAGAATAAAAACAGGCTGTAGGGTTCAATTACAAATCCAATGTAGGGAGTGTTTTTTGCTGCTTTGAGTAGCAATTTCTTCATAAGAAGGGGAGGCAGCAAGCCTTTAAGTCTCTGGAAGAAAAGCAGATTGCTGACCGCCGCCGGATTAATCAGGCTCTCAACACCCTTTATGAATTTTTCATCATTCTGTATTTCCATATTCCTGACTTCAATTATTGTTGGAAGATTCAGCACCTAAAACTAATAGATAAATTTCAATTTCTTATTATTGAAAAACTACTGTTTTTTTGCCATTGACCAGAATCCTGTGCTCGGCATGATAAGATACTGCATTGGCGAGAACAATGCGCTCCAGGTCGCGACCGCGGCGAATCAGATCGTTCACGCTGTCACGATGGGAAATCCTGACGATATCCTGTTCAATAATGGGACCTTCATCCAGGTCCTCGGTAACATAATGACTTGTTGCCCCGATGATTTTCACCCCCCTTTCATAGGCCTGCTTATAGGGATTTCCCCCCATAAATGCCGGTAAAAAGGAATGATGAATATTGATGATCCGGTTGGGAAAGTGATTCACGAAGGATTTAGTCAATACCTGCATGTAGCGGGCCAGCACAACAGCATCGATTTTGTTTTCCTTCAGCAGTTTCAACTCGGCCTGTTCCTGTGAGTCCTTGTTTTCTTTAGTAATGGGAAATACATGGTAGGGTATCCGGTGATACTCGGCCATGGGTTCAAGATCGGGATGATTGGAGATAATCAGGGGAATCTCATAAGCACTTTCCGCTCAGCCTCTGCCTCCATAGCAGCTCCTGTAAACAGTGTTCATATTTTGATACCAGAACTGCCACCCGCAATTTCCTGCCGGTGAACTGGATATTCCAGTTGGCATCAAACTTCCTGCCCACGGGATTAAATGCATCTTTCACCTCCTTCTCGGGTATTTCAAAACCCTCCATATCCCAGACAACCCGGAGAAAAAAGGTCTTGTCAAAACTATCGACATGCTCATGCAGGGTGATGATGTTACCCCCGTACTGGGCGATAAATCCGGTGATCATGGAAACAAGTCCCTTCTGATCCGGACTGGAGAATAACAGGATGGCCCTGCTGTGTGAGCTTATTTTACGGTTTATTGACCTAAATATAATACATTACCAGCCAAAAGGTTCTGGCGGGAGAAAGTGAAAAGTCCCGGCACCAGGCATTGATGACCGTTACCGGGAGCTTTTATCCGGGAATGGAATCAGGTGCACATAAGTTTTATTCCTTTTTCAACATAAATACTTCATCATTTGCTTTTACTAAATACATTCCCTCTTTAAAGCTGAAACATCAAGCTGCAGAGCTTCCCTTTCTTCTAAAATTTTTCTTCCAGTATTGTGTATATTTCGAAATCGCAGCTGGCTGAAATAAAGGGTACTGGATACTGGGTTGGGATAGATAGAAAAGCTGGCCTTCTATTGTAAAGACCGGGCATGAAAGGTTTTTGTCAACAAATATCTGGATCGTATCCCTTGCCCGGTCGCCCCGGTTGTCCCTGGCACCGGCAATGATTTCATGGCTGCCCACACTCAGGGTGTCCAGGACAAAAGTATATAGCGTATCCGGGAATCTCAGGATCAGCCTGCTGTTCAGAAAGACCTCCACCCTGATGATACTGCCGTCGCTGTCCGAAGATTTCACAGTAAAGGCGATTTCATTACCATGCTCAAAAATGGCTGAATCTTCGGGAGCTTTGATCTCCACCACCGGAAGTCCATTTACAAACTCCGCCACCCTGAAAGCGACTGTATCGCTCCCCAGCCCCCCTGGTATCAAGCACGCGGACGATAAACTGGTAATCACCTGCTGCAAGGCCATCTACATTAAAAAAAAAATCCCGAAGTGTCCCTGTAGACAATGTCCTTTCCGGCATAACTTACATTCAGGGAGTCGATGGCTGCATAGGTCTCCGTAACTTCCAATGAAAAAACATTCCCGGTGGTGCCTGTATAGACAGGATCATCCGGTTGACTCAGGAACTCCAGATCCGGGAAGGGTATCCCCAAAAAAAACATCAATAGAATGACTGAATTGCTTTCCCGTTTTGTCATAAATACTAACTGTAAATTCATTCCATCCTTCAACAGCACCGGTGGGCGTAAAGGTCAGTGCCAGGGATGAATCCATACAGCCAGCAATGGAGTCCTTTTCCATGAAGAGGCCAATGGAAGTAATATCCCCGTATCTTGAAGAGGCAGAGATCTCTATATCAATGGCCTGATCGAGTTCGTAGGCAGCACTGTCTTCCAGTCCGGTCATGGTAAACCCTCCGTCCAGCTGTACCACAAGGGTCGAATCGGTAGAGGTGCTGTCGATCTTAAAGGAGCCAAAGTAAGTCTGCCCGCCTACTTCAGCCAGAGCTCATAAGTCCCATAGTAGCCCCGAACATCCACTTCACCATTGGCATCTGATGTATGACTTATATCGGTAGAAAAAAAGCCATCCATCAGGTCCATCCATATCAGCCCGTTCACTTTCGGAGTTCCGTCAAAATTGAAGAGGGGATAATCCAGGTTTTCTGAGCTTCTTTTATCTGCAAAGGTCCAGTGCCAGAATCCATTCACTTTCGGGTGACTGAAATACATGACCATCATGTACTCGGTAAGCAGCCTTCTCTCCTGATCGGTATACACATATTTGCCTGCATCGTCCCTGATCTCAAATTCGGTGGCCTGGAAGGGAAGCTCATACCTGTCGAAATCACAGAGGCGTTTGTAGATGCTATCCGGAGTGATTAAACCCTGTTTCAGTCGCGACTGAAAACCGATGCCTTTGATGGGAGCACCCAGGGCTATTTGTTCGTCTAGTATTTCCCTGTAACGGGCGGGTCTGTTCATTGCCCAGGGGGCTATGGCAGATATGACCTGGTAGTCGTTCTGGTATAATACGATATCTTCCCTTCCGCTTTCCACCGAATGCTGTCTGCCAGCTTGAACCAGTGAACATGTGTGTTGTAGTCCGGCAAAAGATCATTGATCAGGTTGTTGGTCATGGGTTCGTTACTGACATCCCAGCATTTTACATCCCACTTTGGGATGGCATGTGAGAAATGTTTGCCGCAGGAACTTAGCAGGCTGTCGCCCTTCTCCTGATCAGACAGGGTCGGGTCGTTGTAGATGGCCTGGTCTTCGGGCCTCAAATAATTTATTCCTTCCCAGGCCAGGGTATGTCCTCGTACATAGACCTCGTTTTTTAAAAACCAGGGCATGGAAACGGTATAGGTAATATCTTCTCTTGAGGTCCCTCTGAATTTAGGTTTCAGGGCCACGCCAAATCCGCTTGCATTAAAATATTTCAAAAATATTTCCCTGTATTTTTCCCTGTATGGGGAAGTGGCAAAACTCTCGCTAACCACGGCTCCCCATTTGAAGTCATGACGTTTCAGCTTCATGCTTACACTGGCATCTGCGGCCAGGCTACCGTCGGGTAATAGAATCTTCAGATGTTCCTCTCCTTTGCGGAGTTTTCGATGCGCTGAATCGCTTCAGTTTTTATGTTTTCATAGGCCCCCCAGTCCAGAAGTTTTTCGGCGGGGTCAGGAAGAGAGGGTAAGCCCCTGTATTCATAGACTTTTTTTCCAATCGTTGCCAGTGTTTCGATCACCTCTGTATGCTTTTCACCAAGGGGATTAATGATTCCGGGTTTTTGTGTACCCGTTGTATTCCAGGCATCGATCACTCCGCACAGATGCCAGCCCACGAAATTTGTATTTTTAAAGGCACTTTCTGCATATTCCAGGATCCACTCGGCCCTTTCTGCCTGATCCGCTGCCCGGGGGTACTGGGGATTGGGCATATTGGGATCTCCATAGGCACCAAAGCCCCCATCTCCGTTAATAATGGGTTTATCCGCCACCTCAACAATGGCTGCATGGATTTCTTCCTGGTAGTCTGACATCCCATAGCACTGGATAAATATTACATCCACAAAGTCCTGGATTTCGTTCACCACGAGTTTCAATTCCTCGGGATCCTGCAGGTTCGCATTTATTTTGTCCCCGAAGAACATATGCACGCTGTCCACAGCCCTGAAGGCCGAGGAGGCCACTTCATAATATTGATGGATGCAGATTTTTGCAAATTCGTTATTGTCAGCTGTCTCCTGCGTATTTTCCTGATCGGCTTCTGCCCTCCAGTTTTCCGCATTTTTCAGCTCATCCCAGGAAATAAAGCTGGTGTTGTAGATGCTATTAAATTCTGTGATATTGCCATTATATTGTTCGGTCATACATTCCACATAGCTGAGTTTTCCGGGAGCAGTGGCAGGTAAGTTTCTCAGGACCCTTGGCCATGTGGGCAGATTCATACCCTTATAGTTTGAAATGCTAAAGGCATATTCTTCTGTCAGCACCGGTACATCGGACATGGCAAAACCAAGGATCATCTGATCGTTTACATAAGGACAACCTGGCTTTGAACTTTGGCGCACAGTCTGAACAAAATCTTCGGAAAATATATCCACAAAATCTTCTTCAGTGGGATTCTGGTGCAATGAAAACTGAAGGGCCTGTATTGCCTGATATAGGGCAGAAACTTGGTTCGGGTAAGGAGGATGTTGTCTTCATTATGATATCCCATGGAGTTCGCCTCCATCAGGGAAGTCAATTCCTTTGCATGATTTAAAAACCGTCGCTCCAGGCATCTGACCAGGAGCTTCCTCCAAATTCCCCTTCCCAGTAGGCCTTGTTCCAGTCTTTTGCCCACAGGTTTGAATGAAAGTGATTCAGCCCGAAGGAAAGAAAGGCATTGTTATCGGGGCTTACCAGCCACCATTGTTCCCCATCGAAGCTGGTGCGGAAAAATCCCCCGCTTTCTTCATCGTCAAAATGCTTTGCGGGGCTTCCTCCGTATGGGTCCAGATACTGGGCATCCAGGTGATTGCTTAGTCCCCCAAGTGTTATGATCAGTAGTATTAAAACACCTTCTTCATAAAATGGTAAAAAGCAACTAGAGGTCTACCCAGGTGTTGTTTTCTTTATCTGATTGCACGACACTGTGAATAAACTTCATGCCCCTTACCCCGTCAAGTACAGTAGGGAATTCACCTTCTCTAAAGGCATCTTTCCGGACGGATTTTGCAAAGCCGGAATAAATATTGGCAAGCGACTCATATATGCCTTCCGGATGTCCGCAGGGCATGGTGTGGCTCAGGTCTGCAAATTCTGTGTTATAGGCATTACCAGGCTTAAATCTTTTTGTGGGTTCGCTGTCACTGAGCAGAAAAAGTTCGTTGGGATTTTCCTGGTCCCAGCGGAAGCTGGCTTTGGATCCATAGATGGCTCACCTTCAACCCGTTTTCTTCACCGGCAGCCACCTGGCTGGCCCTGATTACCCCTTTTAGCTTTTCCTCAAAACGCAATAAAACGGTCCCGTCCAGATCCATTTTTACTGAATCATGCACATTATTCAGGTCGGAAAGCACACTTTTTATCTTCCAATCCTGTCGCATATTCATCATGTTAAAAGCATGTACGCCAATATCTCCCATGCAGGAGCTTATGCCCGAATATTCGGGTTCAAGGCGCCATATACCGGTGATTTTACTTTCCTTTCCGTGGATGATGGAATTGACCCATCCCTGGTAATACTGGGCATCCACCCGCTGGATATCCCCAAGGATTCCCTGGCTGATCAGGGTTCGCATTTCCCTGACCATGGGATAGCCGGTATAGGTCTGCGCCAGGGCAAACTCAGGCCTGTTTTTGACCAATTCCTGCAATACTTCGGCTTCTTCCACCGTCATGGTCATGGGCTTTTCGCACATCACATGAAAGCCATTTTCAAGTAAAGGCTTTGGCATAGGGAAAATGCAAAAAATTAGGTGTTACAATAGCCACTGCTTCGATGCGCTCTTCTTTTGAAAGGCTCAGCTCTCCCTGAATAAAATCATCAAGGTTATCGTAACAACGGGAGGCATCCAATCCTTCTGATTGTCCAAAAGCCTTCCCTTTTTCGTAATCTGCATCAAAGGCACCACCTTTGAGTTCGAAGCGGTTGCTGATCCGTGATGCCCTGCCGTGTGCATCCCCGATAAAGGCGCCAAAGCCTCCACCAATCATTCCAAATCTTATTTTTTTCATGTTATTTTTTATAATGTTATCCGGATAAGGTCCATTTGCAAAAATACACATTCCTGAAAGTTTTCCAAGCACGATATCATTGAAATATTTCAGCAAAATGCTTAAGAATTAATTAATATTGTAAATGCAGCTCAGAAAAACCGGTCAATTATCATTTTTACTTTCCTTCTGATCTCTTTTTCAGTTGCAACCATCCCATCGATCGCTTTGCCCTGGTCAACCGGCACAACATCCTGCTAAGTGAAGCAGATGTTTCTTCTTCATTCAGTGTTGGAAATGGAGAATTTGCCTATACGGTGGATATTACCGGAATGCAAACCTTCCCGAAGGAATACGAAAAGGGCATCCCGCTGGGGACCATGTCCAACTGGGGCTGGCACAGCATTCCTAACGATAGCAACTATGTCCGGGGCGATGTGCTTAGTATTACGAAGCTGCAATGACAGGCTGGTTCGCTATGCCGTTCAGCATTCAGAAGGAAGGGAGGCTGCTGCGTTGACTGGCTGAGAGCTAATCCACATCGCCTGCATCTTGGTTTCAGTGGGCCTCTCATTGCTCGAAGCGAATGGTGCAGAAGTGACTTCGGGTGAAATAGAAACCCGAAACAACATCTCAATTTATGGACGGGCCTGATTAAAAGCGATTTCAGATAGAGGGGAAGCATGTGAAGGTGGAGACAGCCTGTCACCAGGATAAGGATCAGCTCGCTGTTCGGATTCACTCAGGACTGATCCGCTCGGATCAGTTAGAGGATCAGGCTGAGCTTTCCCTATGGAAAAGAGTGCCATGTTTGTCCCGGATACGATTGGAAAGTCCAGATAAACATTCCACGCTTATAATTTCGCAAAAAGGAAACGAGGCAGTGCTTCAGCGGACTCTGGATCAGGAGGTTTATTTTTTGAGCATGAGCTGGAAAGGAGAGGCTGAATTAATTCAGCTGGGTCCACATAAGTTTGAAATTGACCCTGCGACCACAATGATACATTTGAATACACATTCTGTATAGCAAATCTGAGGACCTTGCGGTCGATCTTTATACAGCAACAGCCCGGAACAGTGAAAATCATTGGAGGAATTCTGGTCTTCGGAGCAGCCGTTGATTTTTCAGAGTGTACAGACCAAGGGCAGGGAGCTTGAGCACAGGTTGTATTGTCATCTCTTACTAAAATTCAATGCAGCGGCTCCCTGCCTCCCAGGAAACCGGCCTGACCTTCAACAGCTGGTATGGCAAGTTTCATATTGAAATGCATTGGTGGCATGCCGTGATTTTGCTTTATGGGGCCGGCCGGAATACCTCGAAAATATCTATGGATTGGTATTTTGGCAACCTTGAAAATGCTAGGAATACAGCTCAGTTGCAAGGATATGATGGTGTCCGATGGCAGAAAATGACCACTCCGGAAGGCCTCAGCAGTCCCTCGTCGGTGGGCGAGTTCCTGGTCTGGCAGCAGCCTCACCCAATCTATTTTTCAGAGTTACTGTACAGGTCAGACCCGAGTCTTGAACACTCCATAAATATAAAAAGCTGGTCTTTGAATCGGCAGACTTCATGGCCTCCTTTCGCAGCTGGATGAAGAAGATGGTTTTTATCATTTATGTGCCCCCCTGATTCCGGCTCAGGAGCATTTCAAAGCAAAAGAGACCGCGATCCCGCCTTTGAACTGAGCTATTGGTACTGGGATTAAACAGGCCCAGTCCTGGCGTACCCGCCTGGGTTTGCCAATCAATAATAAGTGGCAGGATGTTATTGAGAGGCTGGCCCCCCTTCCTGAAAATGAGCGCTATTATTTACCGACAGCCCAGTCGGATGATGCCTACTCTAATTTTGAAAAAAGAAGAGAATCCCATGGTAGTTGGAGCCTATGGCTTTTGCCCAACGGGCGGGTCAGAACATCAAAAATGGCAGCCACATTTGATGAAGTGCTTCGTGAATGGAACTGGGAAAGCACCTGGGGCTGGGATTATCCGCTACTCGCCATGACTGCCACCAGGCTTAATAAGGCAGAGGACGCTGTGGATGTTTTGCTTATTGAAACCGGGAAGAATACCTATCTGCTGAATGGCCATAATTTTCAGAACGAAAGACTAAAAATCTATCTGCCGGGGAACGGTGGTTTGCTAACTGCTGTGGCTATGATGGCAGCCGGATTTGAGGGATCGGAGTCCACAAATCCTGGATTTCCGGATAATGGCAAGTGGATGGTGAAGTGGGAAGGTCTCAATCCGATACTATGAACCTGTCCGGCATTGTGGCACTCTTCTTTGTACTTTAATCCTGGTAAAGCCAGGACTGTCATGCAAAAAATACCTCAGAAGGAGCCTGATATATCTTTCTTGCCTTTGTGATCACTTCGGTACAGGCACAAAAAAGGATTATTTCCAGGGTTATATTATTGATCAGGAGGGTCAGCTGATTGAAGGCTGGGTTAAGGACCGTATTCGGGAACTTTCCCAGCTTTATTCACGCATCCATTTTAAAGCTAAAAGGAGGTAAAAGGAAATATGGCCCGGATGATATCCTGGCCTACAGTATTGATGGGACAGCTATTTGAATCAGTCCGGGTCGCTGAGGCCGCTGAGTTTTTCAGGTTCTCTTACCCTGTAAATGGTGGCAAAGATGCCGTCTTTTTGAAGGTCGTCACCAGGGAAGCAGACCTGACCTACTTTCACTGGGAATATATCGACGGGGAAAGCTCATATATAGATTACATCCCTCTTTTTTACAGGGAGGGTTCTGATGAAATGGTCAGGGTTACCCAGGGCCTTCTGGGCCTGAAGAGGAACAAACTGGCCACATATTTTTCAGATTGTCCCGATCTGGCCAACTCATCCTTGCCAAACAGCTCAACGACACCTATGAGGTTTTCCATTTCTACCTGGATCGTTGTGTGGCCTGGTAAGTGGGTCCTCCTGCAGAATCTATTTTTTCACCAATACCACCCAGTCTTTCCATCCGCATCGGGAGCCTGGCCCAGGTCCACCTCTGAAGCTGCAGTAAGGGATTCTTATGTTTTCCCTCTGCAATTCCCTCCGGTGCGGGGGTTGTACGACATCACGTTCATTTTGGCCTTTGGCTGCGGAAAGGTCAACTTTTGTGGTCCCTTTTTTCACATAGAATACATAAATTTCTCTGGGTTTGGCAAAGGCATAATCCTCATCACTTTCGATGAGCTCGTCCTGACCTTTCAGTCTCCGAGTAAGGGATTTCATGTTGGCTGAAAAGTCCAGGGCAATTTTTCCCTGGTCCCAGAATAGGTCCCTGGAAGCATAATCCTCGCAGGTCAGGTCGCTGTGGGCATGCTTGTAGCCAAAATACTACTCGGTCCCCATCCACGGGCCATAAAGAGTTCCCAGAGTCCGTTCATAAACGGGCATTGTCATGATCCGGTCTTCCTCATCCGGCAGGAGAGAAATGCGTGGCATCTCCTGGCTCATCACAGGCCACAGCCCGCTGTTTACCTGCCTTCTTCGATTCATTGATCATTTAAGAAACCGCAATGCACATTGCGAAATGGTCCGGTTGGCTTGCAACCGAGGGTCCGGTCAGGTAAGAATCCGGTCCGAGTAAATCATAAAAGGGGTTCCCGTTGTGGATCACAATATGGTGCTCTGTTAGGGATCATGTTCTCCAAAATAGGCAGCCATTGTTTTTGCGCCGCCAGGTAAACTGCGGGGGTGTGGGATTGTTTTTGGCCCAGTTCGCTGTTTTCCTCACCGTATATTCACAGTTCAAGGCCAGTGATGAACCAAACGGCGCCATCAGTTCCTGTTACTACAATTTGGTATTGGTGCTGACATGCCTGTTATCCAATAGGGCGAGGTCTTCATCTTCCGTTAATTTGAAGTGCAAAAACACGCCCAGTCCGTCCGCATGCTCTCGTAATACTTTCGACTGGTCCAGCTTGGACAAGTCCCATCTGTTTTGAGGCCTACTAGTTGACTGTAAACAATGGAAGGACATTCTGATCCACTGCCTCAACACTGTTGGTCAGGAAGGAGAAAGCATTCATGCCCTTCGAGTCAGGGCAATTGATCGCCCTATGATATCCTTGCCTTCACCGTCTTTCCAGGTGGGATCACCTTCATTCCAGTGTTGTTCATGCGCCTGCCAGGCCTTAACCATATGTATCGTTGTGGCCGTCTATTGTGGAAGGTACCGTCAAACCTCTGCTTAGGCCAGCATGTTTAGGGGGCATCGGAACCCGTACCCTTCAAGAAAAAGTATCCACCTGTTCTGGGCAAATTGGAAGGTAGTGTTTCACCCATATATTCCAGCATGCCTCTTGCCCCTGAAATCTCTTCTTGTCTTTTATCAGTGGCAGGCATGGGTAAGGTTCCGTGGGAATTCCATCTATGGAAGCTCTCATGACTCCGGTGCCTCTCCTTGGTCGCTGACTGCCTAAATTTCCTTTTCGGAAGTCGACCCGACACTGCCAGCTTCCTCCCCGCCGGGAGCAAAATGCACCCGCCACTGTCTCCTTTCACAGACCGCCTGCATTTCGTCGGCCGCAAAATAACCCGGTACTCAGGCCGTCCTGTGCCGCTGGCCTGGTGGGTGAACAGCACATCAAAGCCATAATCGATAAAGGGATGAAGTCATCTGTCTCTGAGCTCCGGACCATCGAAAGTCAGGGTCACCTCGCGCCAGGTTCTCAGTTACCGCCGACGGTGGGCGACACATTTACCGGAGCAACTCATCACCCGCCCGGGCATCTTCATCAATGGCGGCCAAACTGTTTGTCGTTCCGGAGGAAGGCGAATCCTGCCCATCGTGCCCGGCGTGATATCCGCTTCCATCTTTGGTTCCGGTCTTTAGCATTTAACAGTGATAATATCGCCTTTCTTAATGCTCACATCCTTCCATACCTGGCAGAATTTAGCCGCCTCCTCGGAAGTGCTTTTGCTTAAGGGTGTTTTATAGCTTCCCACAGCAACATCGTTGATGGAAACGGTAAATTCAGAAGCGCCATCGTTTTCACCCACACCCAGGAAAACAAGATCAAAAGTCCCTTCCTGTGCATTATATGTAGTGGTAGCCTGTGGATTCAGTGTGTGCTCCCGGATTAATGGCCAGCCAGTTATTGTCCACATAGAAATTTGTTCCCTCAATGGGGAAGGCAGTGGATTTAATCACATGTGCTCCGGCCACACTCATGGCTACTGCTGCCGTCATGGTCCTCCTGGATGCCAGGTCTTCTTTTACCTCAGGAAAGGGTGCAGGAAGGGCCCCTTTTTTAACTTTTACATCAGGTCCCACATTTGCTGGCGGGACATAGTCTTTATCACTGGTCAGGAGAAACTTGTCGAATTCAAAACCATCTTCCCGCAACGAGAAGGTGATTTCATGCTCTCCCTTTTTATCAATATCCAGGTAGATCAGGTAGGGCTCACCGCAATGAACGGCCTCGGTTCGCTGCTTGCTTTCCCAGTGCCAGCTCATTTTGTTTGAACACCACTGCATGCGCTGCCCGGTTTCAGGCCACCGGCCATCCAGACCCACATGGATTCCATTGTCTTCACTGCCGGTGCTGAAGGCACGGACCCACACATAATAGCGACCGGGATTGTTAAAGTGGACCTTGTAATGTACAATGGCCAGTTTACCGGGTTCGTTGCTGAAATTTTCACCGCCTGTAAGTACATCGGCATGGGTGACCCGTGTATCCGGCAGTATCTCGATGTAGGAATAATTACTGGCTCCCTCGCAATGGGGATCATCATCATCGCGGCCTACCTTTGGCCACACATCCTTGCTGTACATATACCACTGCCGCACTTCTGTTTTGCTTTGCTTATAGAAATACTCGGCCTCAACGGCCACCAGGCCATCTACTTCTTCAAATACAAGACCCTCATCTACAATGGGATCGGTTTGAGCATTTAAAAGGACAGAAAAGGAAAATAGGGTCAGGGCAATGCCTGCGAGTAATTTGGGGATCGAGTTCATAAAGTCAGTTTTAGAAGGAAAACACTAAAATAGTGACTTTATTACAATACCTTCTACTGCTTTATAATTTTCTGGGTGCTGTATAAGCGGCCATCTGCGGACTTTATATGGAGGAAATAGACCCCACTGGCAAGGTGGTCCAGCCCAGTAATCTCGTATCTATGATGAGGATTATCCACAAAAACAGACTCCACCAGCTGGCCTGTGTAGTTGGAACATTTTTACTAGGAGCTGCCTTGAAGGCTTCCGGTAATTCTATCACCAGGTTTGAAAGGAAGGGATTGGGCATCACAGAAAAATCCAGAGTAAGCTCTTCATCCACTGAAACAGGATATCTGGAAGTCCCCTTATAAATCTGCCCTTTGGATCCGGCAATCCACGCCAATCCGGCTCCGGGTGTTGTGAGTGTGGCCAGTTCAAGCCCTATAATTTGGTCGGGGCTGGAGCTCCAGCTTATTCCTCCGTTGTAGGTATGATAGATAAGAGCAACTGTGCCCGCCGTTTCATTGGATGCGAGAAACATACCATGGTTTTCATCAGAGAAATCCAGGGTCGATATCCAGGCATTCCCCGGATTAAAATTAAGCTGCCAGGTACCCGGAAAATTAGCCCCTTCTGCCTCCATGGTATAGATTTTTCCATTTTTGCCTCCGGTAAAACCCTTCATATTGTCAGTGAAATATAGGGTCGCAAGTTCATCATCTGAATCAAATTCTGCTGAAGACTGGGGCATCCACAGGCCTTCAGAGCTGGTGATGTTTTCAAAGACTCCGGGCTTTTCGGATCCTGTAGAGGGCATGTATTTACCACAAAGGAATGCAGATGTGTCAGATAATACATGTAAATCCCTTAGCGACAGGCCGGAGGCAATGGAGGAGTGATTTACCCCTTTGTCCCAGTGGGCTCCACCGTCTGAGGTGTAGTAGACGGCAGCTGGTGTTATGGCAAATCCATGCACGCCATCGTGGAATTGAATCTCCGAGAGAAAAGCCTCTTCGCTGATATCATTGGGTAATGGTTCCCAGGTACTGCCTCCGTCATAGGTATTCAGCAGGGTCAGCCTGGACGTACCCCCCGCTGCCCAACCCCTGGTTTTTGAAAGAAAAAAATACCGAACGTAATTTCTCAAAAGTTTTACTGAGCTGGGGGGTCCAGGTTTCTCCACCATCAACAGTAGCTACAATGGCTCCATTGTCTCCTACAGCCCAACCAGTTTTATCATCCACAAAAAAGATATCGTTTAGCCACATGCTGGTGTTGCTGTTCTGTTCAACCCAGTCAAAATTCTGGCCCTGAACACCTGTAAGCACAAGGGCAAGAACAACCATCGAAAATAGTCTCATTTGCTTTCTTTTGAAATATGGATTTATTCGCTAACATTCTGCCCCAAATTTAATAAAAAAGGCCTGCCTTAATGGCAAGCCTTTCCTTTGATGCTGATTCGTATTTAAGGCAGCAGGACCTTGTCAATGACGTGTACGACACCATTGGAGCCCTGGATATGGGCAGCCAGTACCGTGGACTGATCGTTGATGGTGACTGCACCGGTCAGTGATATATTGATGTTTCCGTTCAGGCTGGCCACATCACCTTCGGTCAGATCCGTTGAGCGGATGTTGCCGGGTACCACGTGGTACTGCAGAACAGAAACGAGTGTTTCGACGGAAATCTCCTCGATCTCGCTTACGCCCAGGTCAGCGAACAACTGTTCAAAAGCTGCATCGGTGGGGGCGAAAATGGTAAAGGGACCATCAGCCCCTCAGGGTTTCCACCAGGCCAGCCTTCACCACGGCCTCGACCAGTTGGTGAAATTGCTGTTGTTCAGGGCGATCTCCACTACCGAGGTGGGTATCAGCACACCATCTATGACATGGATTACGCCATTGCTGGTTTCCACATCGGCTGTGGTAACGCTCACATTACCGTTGAGCATCACTCCGCCGTCAACTTCCACGAACAAACTAACTGGCTTGTCGTCTACGGCAGCGTAAATGGTGTTTACATATCCTGTCTCCAGACTGCCGGAAAGACACTGGATCCCACCACATGATATTTCAGGATCGGGCTCAGGTCTTCGGCTGTCAGGTCTTCAAATGCCAGATTGTTGGCGGAAAGAAAGGCTGCAAAAGCTTCATTAGTGGGAGCAAAAACAGTGTAGGCGCCTTCCATCATGAAGGTTGTGGCCAGGTTGGCCCTGGCAAGGGCAGCTACCAGGGAACTGAAATCGTCCAGACCCATGGCTGCATCCAGAATGCTCTGGTTGTTGATGGGAAGGATCACCTGGTCGATCACATGGATCACACCGTTGGTTCCCACGATGTCGGTGGCAATCACATTGGAGCGTCCGTTCAGCATGACACCCATGTCGGAGACTTCCACTACGATCTCAGGATCGCTCTGGTTCAGTGAGGAAACAATTCCACTGGAAATATCATCCGAAAAACCGGGCTCCCCAAGACGTGATACAGTAGGATGGGAGTCAGGTCGGAAGGCAGATTTCCTCCGAGGGCGGCAAAAGCGTCATCGGTGGGGGCAAATACCGTAAATGTACCGTCTGCGGCGGAAAGGGTTTCTGCCAGTCCGGCACCCGTCACTGCGGATACAGCGTGTGTGAATCCACGTTCTGCACAGCCAGGTCAACCACGGTAGGGGGCAATGACGGCGTCGATGGCATGGATCACCCCATTGGAGGCGGTGATGTCGGCAGCTGGTAACATTTGATGAACCCTTAATGGAAACACCCATTATCGGTGCCGATATACATAGAAATATAGCGTCCCTGGGAGGGGCTTAAAGATGAATAATAGCCATTCTGAAATCATGGCGGAAGTCATGGACTCACCCAAAACATGATAAAGGAAGAATGGGTTTTCAGAGTTTCAGCAGGAATATCCTGGATGCCGGAAGACACCCAATGCTGAAAAAGGGGTTTAAATGCATTATTGTCAGGCGCAAATACTGTAAAGTCTCCCCCTCCATCTGAAAGTAGAAACAAGATCGGCTTTAACCAGCGCTTCCACCAGGATGCTGAAATCATCGTTTTATCAGAAAGCAATTTCTGCGATGGAAGAAAGTCCTGGCTGGTTTGGATTCATCTCTCAGGCTACTTCTTCCTTTTCACATGAGGAAAAAATTAGAAGACCCGATACAAGTGTAATTGTCAAAAGAAAATTTAGATTTTTCATGATTTTTTGTTTAAAAGATTGTTTGAAACCTTAAACGAAATAGAGCTAAAAATGTTTAATAAAAAATCACATAAAGTTAAACAAACAGAAGTATTCAGGGAAGTCTTACTGTACAGATATGGCTCTAACACGCTGTATAAAAGTAAAATAGGGGTAAAAGTGAAAATTCAGCCCCAATTCTGTTTTAACAAGTCTTTAACGCTTGCTTTTTGGTACAGAAGTGGCAGCACGAATTAAGTTTTTGTTACAATTCCATTAAATTGTAATTAACTTGAGATCTTCCCCAATCCGGCTTCATCCCTTAACATCCTCTTTTTCAAATGTATAATAAAGGAACACCCTCCTTCCAAGCAGGTCCGGTATGTGGTAAATATTACGCTAACACAGACTTAAGATTGCCTTAAGATTCGGCTTCTACTTTTGATGCAGTTAATCGAGAACGAAATTGAAGAAAAAACTGTAAAAATGAAAAACTCACTGAATGTATTTTTAATAATGGCTCTGATGGCCATGACTTTCCATTTCCTGCGAGGAACTACTGATCCAGGACCACCAGAGCCAGAAGAGCCCGAAAGACTGACTTAGTGCTTACTGAGGATATCAGTGAAGATGCTACATGGGAAAATGGAATAACATATACCCTGGGTGGTAGAATTGCTGTTTTTATCTGGAGTTACCCTTACTATAGAACCAGGAGTTATTATTAAAGGTGAAGCCGGAACAGGTCCCAATGCAACCGCTTTACTGATTGCAAGAGGAGCCACCCTGATGGCTGAAGGGACAGCCAGCGAACCCATCATATTTACTTCAGTTGCTGATGAAATCGAGCCTGGCGATATTGCAAGCCCGAACCTGGATCCCACATTAAACGGATTATGGGGTGGTCTTATAGTACTTGGTCATGCACCCATCTCTGCAGATGCTGCTTCCGTGCAGATTGAAGGCATTCCTGCCTCTGATCAGAATGGATTATACGGGGGGGCAGACCCTGCTGATAATTCAGGTGTTCTTAAGTATATCTCCATTCGTCATGGTGGAGCCAATATCGGAGAAGGCAACGAAATTAATGGTCTTACCCTGGGTGGAGTTGGTTCAGGGACCGTGATCGAGAACATTGAGATTGTTTCAAACCAGGACAATGAGATCGAATGGTTCGGGGGAACAGTAAGTGTAAGTAATGTAGTTGTATGGAATACCGGTGACGATGCCATTGATACCGATCAGGCCTGGTCTGGCACACTGGATAATTTTGCAATCATTAATCCCGGAGACGAATGCTTCGAGCTGGACGGTGGCGAAGGATGATTTTCACCAGCACGCACACCATCACCAATGGATCGGTATATGCCGTGGCCGCTGAAGGTCTTGCCGATCTTGATGACAAAGGTGCTGCTGGAACTGTTGGAAATTCAGATGTGGTCATGAATAATATTTATTTCTCAGATATTATGTTGGGACAGGACTTCGATGATAACTCTGCCGACCTTAGGGCTTCTGCTATCGAATTGACACTTCCCTCTGATACCCTGGTGCTTACGATTCTTTATGAAAGGAATGGATGCTTTTGTGACAGTGGTTGCCGAGGGTGCCAACACAGTTGGTGCAGACTTTAGAAACTTACAGGCTGGTCCTGGGCCGGAGTTTCAGGTGCCCTTTAGTAGTGGTAAAATAATTGATTCTAATATCCAGAGCACGTAGTTTTTCAGCTATGTGCTTTGGTAATTTAAACAGTATATAGGTTTTATCAAAAAATGCGACGTTTTTTATTTCAACTTCTTCTCTTGATTGGCACCTCTTATCTCGCCTTTTCGCAGCAAGGGAGTATCCGTGGAACTGTTTTCGATGGAAAATCAGGAAACTACCTTCCCGGCGTTACCATTTTTGCAGCAGGTACTTCAAGTGGTACCATCACCGACCTGGATGGAAAGTTCAACCTAAGTGTTCCGGCAGGAACCTATAACTCAGGATCTCCTTTATTTCCTATGAAACCCTGCAGGTGACTGAAGTGGAAGTTACCGCGGGGAAGTAAGGAGTCTTGGAGAAATTAACTTGAAGAAGCAAGTATCTCCCTCCAGGAACTGACCATTACAGCAAAAACCATCACAATACAGAAACCGCTATCGTTTCAATTAAACATAAGTCGCCCAATGTATTGGATGGTATTTCAGAAGGTAGTATTAAACGAATAGGAGAATCCGATGCAGCCGGGGCCATGAAACGTATTACAGGGGTTTCTGTTTCCAGGGAAAATATGTTTATGTGAGGGGATTGGGCGACCGCTACACCAAATCCTTGTTAAATGGTGTGGATATACCCGGGTCTGGATCCGGACAAAAATACCACTCAGATGGATATTTTTCCCACCGCGGTCATAAACAATATCATTGTACATAAAACATTCAGTGCCGAACTACCGGCCGATTTTACAGGTGGGGCTGTTGATATTGAAATTAAAGATTTTCCGGAAAAAAAACATGCCAGTGTGTCCCTGGGTGTCGGATATAATCCAAATGCACATTTTAAGAATGATTACCTCAGCTACGAAGGAGGTAAAACCGATTTCCTGGGTTTCGATGACGGAACCAGGGCCATTCCGGCCACCGAAGACATCCCTCAGTTTGCAGAGGCAGTCGGTAATCCTGATGGAGGGGCAGGCACAGGTTATCAGCAAATTCTTGGCGATTTTAATCCCACTATGGCAGCCATGCAACAAATGAGTCTGGCCGATCTGAGCTTTGGTGTTAGTTATGGGAATCAAAAGCCCAAAGAAGAACACACATGGGGATATAATTTTGCGCTGAACTATAAAAACAACTGATTATCTATAAGGATGCCGAATACGGACGATATGGGCTTGCTACCTCCGACGTTTATGAAATGGAACGCCGGGAATATCAGTATGGCGATTATGGCGATAATAATGTAATATTTAGCGGGCTGGCGGGGCTGGCACTCAAATCAGACAAATGCAAATACAGGCTGAACCTGCTTGTGATTCAGAACGGAGAATCAAAAGCCGGAGTCTTCGACTTTATCGGATCCGACCAGGGTTCAGATTTTAATGCCTTCCAGCATGGACTGGACTACAGTCAGCGCACCTTTGCCAATGTTTTCCTGGATGGTAAACACAACATGCAGGATAAGGGATGGAGAATTAACTGGAAAGCCGCCAGTACCTATTCAGCGCTTAAGGATCCCGATGTTCGTTTTACACGCTATGAAATCAAGGACGATGGATCATTCAGGATTGGCACCGAGGTCGGATTCCCGGAAAGAATCTGGAGGAACCTGGACGAAGTCAGTACAACTGGTGCTGTCAATGTGACCAAAAATTTTAATTTCCTCGGAGAATGCCTCCAAGCTGCATTTTGGTGCCCTGGCCACCTACAAATTCCGGGAATACATCATCTATAATTATGCCATTAACCCAAGGGGCGACTATCCCCTCACCGGAGATCCCGATGAATTGTTTTTGGAGGAAAATCTCTGGCCCAGAAACGGGGAACTGGGTGTGGGTACCACCTACGAAACACCCTTCATCCCAAATAATCCCAATGAATACAGCGCGAACTCCTTAAATGCAGCAGGCTATATTTCAGCTGAACTGGCTTTGACATCCAAATTTAAAACCATTCTCGGACTGAGAGTGGAAAATTTCACCCAGCGGTATACAGGTACGGATCAATTGCAGGAAAATGTCCTGAACAATGATGTGGTCCTGGACGACCTGGGCTTTTTCCATCAGTTAACCTGCTCTACGCAATCACCGAGAAACAGAATCTGAGGGGCTCCTATACCAGGACCATAGCCAGGCCCTCTTTCAAGGAATTATCCTATGCCGAGATCTATGATCCCATCAGCGGGATTACCTTCATCGGGGGATTTCATCCCGATGGAGATGCTGTCAACAGGCACTGTATACTGGTCCGGAGACCTGATCTCAACGGATATTCAGAACTTTGATTTGCGCTGGGAATGGTTTGGATCCCGTGGACCCATGGTTTCAGTAAGCGGATTCTATAAACTGTTTAAGAACCCCATCGAGATTGTCCAGTATACCAAGCAGGTGGGTGCTTTTCAGCCCCGGAATGTGGGTGATGGCCAGTCCCTTGGTGCAGAATTTGAGCTAAGGCAGACCCTGGGATTCATCGCGGAATCTCTTAAGTCGTGGCGGGTCAACCTCAACCTGACCTATAACTCTTCCAGCATCCAAATGAGTGAAACCGAATACGAGTCCAGGGTTGACAATGCCAGGGAGGGCGAGAAAATCGGAGAATACAGAACCATGGCAGGCATGGCTCCCTATCTGGTAAATGCCGGGCTTTATTACACCGGGGGAACGGAAGGTTTCACCGAACGCCTGGAAGGTGGACTCTACTATAATGTCCAGGGCCCAACCCTGACCTTTGTGGGTGCAGCTGACAGGCCGGACATTTATACCAAGCCCTTCAACAGCCTGAATTTCAATGCCTTTCTTAAACTGGGCAAAGAGCAAAATTTTGTTCTGGGCCTGAAGATTGAAAACCTGCTGAACCAGAATATCGAACTGGTATATAAATCCTACCAGGCCGCCGATCAGTATTTTGAATACCGGTCTCCCGGCATACTGACCGGATTAAGTTCACTTATAACTTCTGATCCTGAATTAATGATAACGTAATTGCATCTTAATCATTTTGTAACATGCAGAATCTACTTTTGTAACATGTCAGAGAGGACACGCATATTAATAGTTGATGATGAGCCCGATATTGTCGAATTCCTTTCATTTAATTTCGAGAGGGAAGGCTATGAGGTAAAAGGGGCCGGCAATGGCGTCGAAGCAATTGAGGTGGCCATGGAATTTAGCCCCCGGCTTATTATCATGGACTTGATGATGCCGGAGATGGACGGAATAGAAGCCTGCCAGTTTATCAGGCAAAATGCGGAATCATATGATCCAATTATCGTATTGCTTACTGCCCGGGGGGAAGATTATTCCCAGATTGCCGGTTTTGATGCAGGAGCAGATGACTATGTGGTCAAGCCCATCAGTCCCAAGGTTATGATCGCCAGAATGAAGGCCCTGATGAAACTGAAAGAAGGTAAACGTTCTTCTTCTTTTGGAGAATCAGACCAAGAAAATAGCCTTACCATTAACAGGGAGTACTATTCTGTATTCAAAAACAAGCAGGAAATTCAGCTGCCTCGGAAAGAGTTTGAAATTCTCTCTCTTATGGCTGAAAAACCAAACCGCCTGTTCAGCAGGGAAGAAATTTTCAATCACATCTGGGGAACCGATACCATCGTGGGCGAGCGCACCATGGATGTTTATATCAGAAAAATCCGAAGTAAAATCGGGGACAACTACATAAGAACCATAAAAGGTGTAGGATATAAATTCGTTCAGTAATAAAATTGAAAATTTAAATAAAAATAAGATGAAAAAATTACTAGTAGTATTCGTTCTTTCACTCAGTATCATCGGTGCCAGGGCCAGTGAGCCGGAAGTTGAACCCACAGCTCCAGCAACAACTGTTCAAATCGGAGGAAAAGTATGCGACGTAGTTACCGGTGAAGCGCTGGTTGGCGTAAGCCTGAAGCTCAAGGGCAGTGATAAGAAGACATATACAGACCTGAACGGGAACTTCAGCATAGAAGGAGTAGCTCCCGGAACATACGATATAGACGTAGACTATGTTTCTTACAAGAATATAACGCTTAAGCAAGTAGCTTCCTCCTCTTCAAGCCTGAATCTGAAAGTTGAACTGGAGTCCGTTCCCCTGCCCTTGTAAGCTGCTCTTTTTTTATTAAATTACAGAATGATACTGAGAAAGAGCCTACCTGCAATTTTACTGTTTTTCTTTGGGGCAGCGCTTTCGGCACAGGTGGAGATTGATGAAGAAGGACTTTATTACGATGTCGATAACGAGCTCTATACCGGAACATATATAGAGTTTTACAGCAACGGAAACCGGAGGATCGAATTAACCTTGGATGAAGGCCTGATAGATGGTATTGTTACTCTATACTTTGAACAGGGGGGTAAAAAAGAGATCCGTTCATACAGGAAAGGAATGATGGATGGTATCTGGATCACCTGGAATGAAGCTGGAACCAGGATTGCTCAGGCTTCTTACCAGGATAACCTGAAACACGGCGAATGGTTTATCTGGGATGATGAGGGTACCCTGCGTTTTGAAATGTATTACACCGCTGGTTCTAAATCCGGAATATGGCGCATGTATAATGAAAAAGGTGAGCTGGTCTCGGAGGATGATAAAGGCCAGGGATCTGAACCCTGATCAATCACATAAAGTAACAATAACTTAACAATCCCTTAATGGAATCGTAATGATAATAGGGTTCTTTTGTCATCGAATAAAACTTACCATGATGAAATTAAGAATCCTAATTCTAGCCCATATTAGCCTGCTCTTTAGCGGTACTTCTTTTTCTCAGGAAGCACAGGAAGAAGCGTTTGAACCTTACGGAAAAGCCATTATCAGAATTTACACCAATTATCACTCTACCTGGTCAGACGGTAAAAGTGACAGGCCATTTCAAATCCAGCGGGCTTATCTGGGATACCAGCATCAATTCAGCAAGACCATATCAGGAAGATTGATTCTAGATGTGGGTGATCCAAGTTTCGGAAATTTTCAGATGACCGCCTACCTGAAGAATGCATTTGTGCAGTATAAAAAGGACAAGTTAACCCTCGCAATGGGTATGATTGGCTTGTACCAGTTCAAGTTACAGGAAGACCTGTGGGGAGGACGCTATTTTTATAAGTCCTTCATGGATGAGCATAGTTTCGGGCCCAGTGCCGACCTCGGAGCCTTTGTAAAATATGATATTCATAAGGTAGTGAGTGTAGATTTTACCATTGCCAATGGCGAAGGATATAAAAAACTGGAGTCGGATTCTGTTTTAAAATACAGTCTGGGAGTAACTGTTATTCCCCTCAAAGGACTGGATCTTCGTGCTTCATACGACTTATATGGGAAGAGAGGCTCCCCAGCAGACCATTGCATTGTATGTTGGTTATACAGCCAATAATTTACGTGTTGGAGCAGAATATAACTACCAGCTGAATCATAAAATGAATGCCGCCGAGGATCTTACGGGTATCTCGTTTATGGATCCTACAAACTGAAAGAAATTCAGGTTTACCGGTCGATATGACAATCTTTCCTCACCCATGATCGGCTCGGAAACTGATCCATGGAACTATGGAAAAGATGGTCAGCTGTTTATGGCAGGTCTGGAGTTTAACCCTGTGAAAGGGATTATGGTAACACCCAACTACCAGGGCTGGTCACCTGCTGATGGATCATCCATGGCGCATTCAGCCTACCTGAGTTTTGAAATCAGATTTTAATCCAATAAAAAAAGTATTACAATGAAAAACTTAGTATTAATAGTAGCAACAGCCCTCTTCCTGGCATCATGCGGTGGAGGCAGCCCAGAAAGCAAATCGGGCAAAAAAGAGTCAGGTTCAGTAGCATCACTGCTGCCGGGGCCACTTTCCCTCTTCCTTTTTATAACCTTGCCATTAAGAATTATACAGAGCAACACCGGTACCCCGGTAACCTATGGTGGTGTAGGATCCGGTGGTGGCATCAGGAGCCTGAAAGACAGGGTGGTTGATTTTGGAGCAACAGATGCCTATCTTAATGAAGAACAAGAGGGCGAAATGCCAGCCGAAATTGTGCATATCCCCACCTGTATTGGTGCAGTGGTAATTGCCTATAATCTCCCGGGAGTTGAAGGACTGAAACTCTCCAATGAGAATCTCCAGGATATTTTTATGGGTAAAATCACCAAGTGGAACGATGCAAAGATTAAGGCAACCAATCCTGGTCTTAGCCTTCCCGACCTGGCTGTTACAGTTGTTCAGCGTTCCGATGGAAGTGGAACCACCTATATCTTTTCCGATTTTATGAGTAAAATCAGCAGCCAGTGGGAAGCTGAAGTTGGCAGGGGCAAATCATTGCAGTGGCCTGTAGGTATTGGTGCAAAAGGTAATCCTGGTGTAGCCGGAACCATAAAGCAAACAGAAGGTGCCGTTGGATATATCGGTTCAGAGTTTGCATTTGCTCAAAAAATACCCTTTGCCCAGATTGAAAACAGTGCAGGAAAATATGTGCTTCCCAGTCTTGAATCCATCAGTGCATCTGCACAGGGTGATATACCCGCAGATACAAAGGTGATGCTGACCTGCTCATCCGATCCGGATGCTTATCCCATCAGTGGCTTTACCTGGCTCATTCTTTATAAGGAGCAAAATTATAATAACAGGTCTCTGGCCCAGGCCCAGGAGACATTAAATTTCCTGTCCTGGATGATTGAAAAAGATGCCCAGGCCCTTGCTCAGCAGGTAAATTATGCTCAGCTTCCTGCAAAAACAGTGGCCCAGGCAAAAGCAATTCTTGCCTCGGTGAAATATGACGGAACACCCGTATTGAAATAAATAAGTAATGAACCCCAAAGATGTTTAGCAGCGAGAGAATTGTCAAAATAATCTTATTCCTCGCATCTTTAATTGTCATATTAATTACAGCAGGAATGGTGCTATCCTTAATGAATGGCTCCATTCCTGTTTTTAAGGAGTTTGGATTAAGGTTTATTGTTTCTTCAGAGTGGAATCCCACAGAAGGACGAGAGGCCTATGGAGCCCTGCCTTTTATTGCCGGGACTGTGATGACCTCTGTTATAGCCATCATCCTCTGTTTTCCCCTGGCCTTTGCCACCGCATTTTTTATTGGAGAGTATTACCGCGGAACACGTATTGCCAGGATCATAGGCACCATGGTTGACATGCTGGCCGGGATTCCTTCCATTGTATACGGACTCTGGGGTTTTTATGTGCTCAGGCCACTGATTGTTGACCTGGGACTGAGTGCCCAGGGATTTAGCGTTTTTACAGCCGGGGTGGTTCTGGCCATTATGATCATTCCCTATGCAACCTCCCTTACCAGCGAGATTATTAAGATGGTATCCTGCCGGATCTGAAGGAGGCAGCCTATTCTCTGGGTGCCACAAGGCGGGAAGTGATCTTTAATGTGATTGTTCCCAATGCACGATCGGGAATTTTTACAAGCTACGTGCTTGCCTTTGGACGGGCCCTGGGGGAGACCATGGCTGTAACCATGCTCATTGGAAATGCCAACATCATTCCCAAAAGCATTTTTGAAAGCGGAAATACCATGGCCAGTGTCATTGCAAACCAGTTTGGCGAGGCAGATGGTATTAAGCTCAGTGCCCTGATTGCCATCGGACTGCTTTTGTTTGTTATTACCGGAATCATCAATGGCATCGGCAAGCTGATCATTAAAAAGTATAATGCCTGATGGGAAAGCAGGTAAAACATAAGCTCAGTGAAGACAAGGGTGTGAACAAGCGCATCCTGAGAGATCGTCTGTTTAAGGGTGGTGTGGTAGTCCTTTCCATGGTGACCATTTCCCCGATTATTCTGATTATATATAAGCTGATCGCCAAAGGATACAGGCAGATCAACCTTGATTTTTTCACAAAGAAAGCCCCGGATACCTATGAAGCCATGGTGGCTGTCGGAGCAGGTGAAGTCATTCCGGGCGGGATCCTGAATGGGATCACCGGAACCCTGTTTATGGTACTCATTGCCTCTGTAATGGCCATCCCCGTCGGACTGCTGATTGGTATTTTTCTGTATGACCAGAAATCGAAAAGATATGCCGGTATTGTCAGGGATATTGTGGATATCCTCCAGGGTGTTCCCTCCATTGTACTGGGACTGATTGCCTATTTCTGGGTAGTGAAGAATATTACCCATGGTTTTTCGGCCCTGGCGGGAAGCACTGCACTTGGCGATCATGATGCTGCCCCTGATCATCCGATCAACAGAGGAGACCCTGAAAATGATTCCTGACACGCATCCGGGAGGCCGGCTTTGCCCTGGGTGTTCCCTACCATAAAATCATTCTGAGGGTACTGATTCCATCCGGACTCAGTGGCTTGCTCACAGGAATCCTCCTTGCCATATCAAGGATTATCGGGGAGACTGCTCCCTTGATGCTTACGGCACTGGGAAGCATGGAGGTGAATTTTAATATGGCCAAACCCACCAGTGCAGTACCTTTGTTGATATGGGAGTTTTACAACGATCCGAATATGGTTGACCTGATCTGGTCATCATCCCTGTTCCTGATGATGGTTGTACTGTTTCTGAATTTAGTGTCGAAGCAAATTATTGCGAAAAGAAGTTAAAAATGAGTGAATTAATTAAACATATATCCAGATCCTGTACTTGAGATAAAGAATCTTTCGGTGGCCTATAATAAGGATAAAACAGCCGTTACCAGATGTTAGTGCCGGGATTAAAAAGAACAGGGTAACCGCCATCATGGGGCCTTCAGGTTGCGGTAAGAGCACACTGCTCAGGGCCATCAACAGGATGCATGACCTCTATCCCAACATTGAAATTGATGGGGATATATTTCTTAATGGAGAAGACACTTCTGAAATGTCAACCATCATGCTGAGGCGGAAAATTGGCATGGTCTTCCAGCGCCCCAATCCCTTCCCAACCATGAGCATTTACGACAATGTAATTGCAGGTTATAAGCTCAATGGGATACGACTGAGTAAAGAGTGACAGAAACGATATTGTGGAGAAATCCTTGCATGATGTGGCCCTGTGGGATGAGGTGAAGGATGCCCTGACCAAAAAGGGAACCTTTCTGTCGGGCGGACAGCAGCAGCGCCTTTGCATAGCCCGGGCACTTGCATTTAAACCTGATGTGATCCTGCTGGATGAACCCACCTCCGCACTTGATCCTGTTGCCACAAAAAAGGTGGAAGAGCTGCTGATACAACTCAAGGAGCACTACACCATCCTGCTGGTAACCCATAACATGTCACAGGCTGCCCGTATTTCAGATTATTCCATGTTCATGTATCTTGGGGAGTTGGTTGAATACGGGAAAACAAAGGAGATGTTTATCAATCCGGTGGATAAGCGGACCGAAGAATATCTGACCGGAAAATTTAGTTAATGGAAAAATATAAAGGATGACAACAAATAAAGATCTGGCAATCCAGAACATTGAGCAGGAGTTTGAAAAGCTTTCAAACCTGATCCTTGAGCAACTTCAACTGCTTGATGAGCTATTTGAGAACAGGAAAGCAGCAAATACAGGGTGAGATTTTTGAGACGTCTCACAAAGAATGAACAGAAAATTGATAAATATGAGGTCAGACTCGATGAGAGCATTATCAAGGCCATCGTCCTTTATCAACCCATGGCCAGGGATCTGAGGCGCCTGTTTTGCCATCTATCACATGACCATTAACCTGGAGAGGGTGGGCGATCTGGTGAATAAGATTGCCTGTACCTTTATGGAGATTAATGATTCTGATATGGTTGGATGAATCAGCTAAGACCCTTCACTACTATGCTGAAGACCACCTCCAAGATGGTAAACAGGGCCCTCCTCTCCTTCATCAATAACGATGAGGAGTTTGCCTCATGGACCATCATGAAAGAGGCTTCCTTTGATGAGATGAATCAGAAACTTCTTAAAAAGACCATTAAGGCAGCCGGTTTGCCAAAGAAGAGCCAGGATATCCTTGAAAAGCTCTTTGATGTGCGATCCATCATCGCCTCCATTGAACGTATTGGGGACCATGCCACAAATATTGCAGAGGCATCTGTTTATGCCATCTCCGGATCCAATATCAGGCATCAGGATCCAACAAATGAATAAATTATATTATCTTTTAAGGTAAGCCTTTTATAGATAATCCGGAATATGACAGATCACAAAATATTGATAGTCGACGATGAGGAAGACCTTTGTGAAATCCTTCAGTTTAACCTGGAAGGGGAAGGATATATCACTGAAGTGGCCTATTCAGCCGAGGAAGCCCTGAAAAAGGATCTGAGCTCTTTTAACCTTATTCTGCTGGATGTGATGATGGGTAAGATGTCGGGATTTAAGCTGGCCAAAGTGATACGTAAGGAGATGGGACTGACCATGCCCATTATTTTTATTACTGCAAAAACAGCAGAAGATGATCTGCTTACCGGCTTTAACCTGGGAGGCGACGATTATATTACCAAGCCCTTTTCGGTAAAGGAGGTCATTGTCAGGGTTAAGGCCGTACTTAAAAGAGGACAGGTTCAGCAATTCGGAAGCTGGAGACACCATTACAATGGAAGGTCTTGAAGTTGAATCTTAAGAAAAGGAAACTCAAAATTGAAAAGAAGGAGATAGAGCTTACAAAAAAAGAATTTGAGATTCTGACCTTGTTGCTTCAGAAGGAAGGCTATATCATGTCCAGAGACGATATCCTTAAACGGGTATGGGAGGAGCATACCATTGTTGCTGAACGAACCATTGATGTCCATATGGCACGCCTCAGGAAAAAGCTGGGAGTGTACGGAAAATATATTAAAAACAAGCCGGGATATGGATATACCTTTGAAAGAAACAGTTAAATATTTGAACCTGTTATGTTACAAAAATGAGCATAAGACGGAAGCTATTTATATCTTTTTCAGTCATTTTCATCCTTTTACCATCCTGGTACTCCTGTTCCAGTATGAGCGGGAAAAAGATTTCAGGACAGGCCAGCTGGAAAATACTCTGGATAACATTACCGAGCTGACACATCACTTTATAGTGGAAAACGCTATTTCAGAAAGCGGTAATTTCAGGATGATCGACTCCCTTGTGAAAATTCTTCCCGGGCCCGAGACCAGGGTCACAGTGATCAGTCCTGCTGGAGTTGTTTTATATGACAGCGAGGTAAGGGAATTTGAGCAGATGGAAAATCATCTGCATCGTCCTGAGATACAGATGTTCAGTGAGCTGCTGGATTACGGAGCAAATATCAGAGAGTCAGCCACAACCGGCAGTAGCTATTACTATTATGCCAAATTCTATACAGACTATTTTGTTAGAACAGCCGCCCTGTATGATGTAAGGATGAAGGATTTCCTTCATGTGGAAAGGCTCTTTATTTTTTACCTCATTCTGCTCTTTCTGGTTGTTTCAGCCATTCTCCAATTCATCACAAGGCGGTTTTCGGATACGATCACCAAGCTGAAAGATTTTGCCATACGACTCAGCAGTGGAGTGGAAGTCAGAGAGACCATTGAATTTCCAAATGATGAGCTGGGCACCATCGGCAGCCAGCTCACATCCATCTATAAGGAACTGAGCGAGGCCAAGGAGAAGCTTGATCTTGAAAAGAACAAGCTTTTCAGTCATTTGAGTGCACTCAATGAAGGGATTGCTTTTTTCTCCTCCCGATAAGGAAAAGTGCTTGCCAACAACCACTTTATTCAGAATCTGAACCTTTTATATGACAAAGCGACGGTTTCGGCTGAGAAGATTTTTTGAAATCAAGCAGCTGAAACCTATCCACCAGTTCATTGATCGAGCAATTGCAACGAAACGAGCTCATTAAAACCGGCGAGTTGCCCATGATGGACATGGATTTGCAAAAAAACAAGCGGTACTTCAATGTAAAGTGTGTCTTCTTTCAGGATAAAAGTTTTGAAATTGTCATCTCTGATACCACAAAGCTCGAGAAGCGAAGAATGATCAAGCAACAGATGACTTCTAATATTGCCCATGAGCTTAAAACCCCGGTTTCCTCGGTCATGGGCTACCTGGAAACCCTTCAGCATAATAATCTTGATCCTGAAAAAAAGAGATATTTTATCGATAAGGCTCATGCCCAGGCAAAAAGGCTTTCTGATCTGATCGAGGATATTTCCACACTCAATAAAATTGAGGAAGCAGGGGAGAATTTTGAATTTAAAAAGCTCAAAATCAGAAAAATTGTGGACGAAGTGGAGGAGCATTTAGAGCAGAGGCTCCATGAGAAGCATATCAAGGTGATGGACGATATATCAAAGAAACTGGAGGTAGAGGGTAATGAATCCCTTCTCTTTTCGGTCTTTTATAACCTCTTTGATAATGTAATAAAATACGGTGGGGATCATATTGAAATCAAGCTTTCCAACTACCTTGAAGATAAGAAATACCTGTATTTTTCATTTGCAAATACCGGTAGTGATATTGACGAGAAACACCTTACAAGGATCTTTGAACGCTTTTACCGTATTGATGACGGACGATCGAGAAAAACTGGCGGGACCGGTCTTGGCCTGGCCATTGTTAAGAATGCTATTCAGCTTCACCATGGCGAGATTTCAGCAAGGAAATACAAAGACGGCGGGATTGAATTCCTGTTTTCGCTTGCAAAATAGATACCACTGCGCTTTCTGACTATCAGATTAAGTCTCTACCTTTAGACCATATGAAGGTAACAGGTTTCTCTTTTATCAAAAATGCGGTCAAGTTTGATTATCCGGTTGTGGAAGCCATCAAATCCGTTTTGCCCATTTGTGAAAATTTTGTTATTGCCGTGGGGGATTGTGACGATGGCACCCGGGAATTGATTGAAAGTATTGATAAGGACAAGATCACAGTTATTCCCACGGTCTGGGATGAGACGCTCAGAAAGGGAGGGCATGTGCTTGCGGTGGAAACCGATAAGGCTTTCTCTCATATCCCGAAGGATTCCGATTGGGCATTTTACATCCAGGGTGATGAGGTTATTCATGAGCGCTACCTGGACACTGTGCTGGAGGACATGAAACGCTATAAGGATGATCCGGCTGTGGATGGGCTCTTATTTAAGTATTTGCATTTTTATGGATCCTACGACTATGTGGGCGCCTCGTCGAACTGGTACCGGCACGAAATCAGGGTCATTAAAAATGACCCTTCCATCTATTCTTACAGGGATGCGCAGGGTTTTCGTAAGGGTGATGACGAGAAGCTTTCCGTAAAACCCATCGATGCCTACATCTACCATTACGGCTGGGTCAGGGAGCCCAAAGCCATGCTCGATAAGAGAGCGGCCTTCGTTAAATTATATCATGGAGACCATTCCGCAGAAACAGATCTTCTGAAAGGGGATAGCTATGAGTATGAAAAGAATGTGACCGAATTAAAAGCTTTTGAGGGTAATCATCCCGAGGTGATGGAGGAGCGTATCGCAAGGAAAAACTGGAAATTCGATTGTGATATTTCCTTTAGCAGGAAAAGCCCCAAAGACCGGGCAAAAGACATTGTTTACAAGCTTTTTGGAAAGGACCTGAATTACAGGAATTACAAAATTATCTGAGACTTACCATGTTTAAAAAGTCCTGTATTGCATCTATTGCGCTGAAATTCAGGGCTTGCGTGGTAAAGAGAGGATGATAACTTTGTGATATGGGTTCCATCTCCGAAGCTCTTGGTGTTTCTCTCCCCCTGGCACTGGCAATAGCAGCAAGTCCCGGGGCTATCATTGCCATGATCCTTCTGCTCATGACCCCTAAGGCCCTGAGCAATTCTTTTTTCTTTCTTGTGGGTTGGTATCTGGGCCTGATGCTGGTGGGAATCATCTTTCTTAACAGGCCGGGATTTTATACTCCCTCCGGTGAACCTTCCCTCATCCTGGGCTGGGTCCGGATTAGCCTTGGCTCTGTCATTTTTATTACAGGCCTCTTCCTTTTGAGGGAAGGTCATTAAGGGAGAGGACAGGGATGCCCCTCCAAAATGGTCACAAAAAATCGACTCCTTCGGTTTTTTACATGCATTATTTTTTGGATTTTTCTTTGCAGCCCCCAATATTAAAAATGCTTCCATGGTAACCAGTGGAGCGGCTTCTATAGGTAATGTGGGCCTGAATGGAACCCAGGAGATTCTTGTGCTTTTGATCTTTTGCCTTGTGGCTACCATGGGGGTATTGGTTCCTCCGCTCATCTATTTCCTTTTCAGGGAGAAAGCCGAGTACCTTTTTGGTAAATTGAAGTTTTGGCTGATCAGATACCAGGATCATATTCTGACCTTTATCTGCATTGTTTTCGGAGGATTATTCCTTTATCAGGGCCTGGCCATTGTTTATGCTTTCTAAGCCATGATAAAATTTCAGGGAAGCTTATATCATTACCACCGCAGGATTCAGCATTATCAGAGCAAGGTCGTGGCAGATCAATATGAAAATTAGCAAACCTTCAAAGTTGCCGAAGGCACTATTTTTGACAGTTATACGGCAGCCCTTTATTTTGGGATCAGGTTTTAGAAGGGCTTACCTTGCATCATAAGCTTTCATAAAGGCAGGAAATGCTTCATCCCTTATATAGGTGAAATTGGGCTCAATCCGCAGGATTTTTTCATAACTTTCTTTAGCCATTTCCATGTTTTCGGTCTTTTCATAAGCCTGGGCCAGCACCATCAGCACATTCAGATACACCCAGTTGTGGATCAGGTATGCGGGTTCATTTTCCATATAAAGGATGGCCTTTTTATAGGCTTCAATGGCCCCTGTCTTGGATCCTCCAAAGGCCTTGGGCATATAAAAAAGCGAATTCCCCCTTTCAATCCAGCCATGGGCGCACTTGGGGCATTTTTCCAGGGCCAGGTCGATATTATCCATGCTTTTACCTCCAAGAAAGGGAGCTTTCACTGGATTCAGATTTAGCTTATAGGCATAAAAGGCAGCTTTATAGGCGTACAAATCAGACTCATCCGGATATTTTACCAGAAGTGCATCGATGATCTCATCTGTCTCTTCAATATAGCTTTTGGCCTCCTTTTTTGTGCCCTCCTCCAGCAACCATCCTGTATAACCATAGTAATAGTTAATCAGCTCACCCAGCTCTTTATCCGAAAGGCTCTTTTTCCTGCTTTTCTGCTCCTCAATGACCCGGTGCCAATCCTCCATCTGATCTGTAATAAGTGCTTTATACACTCTCTCCCTGGGCGTCTGCTGAGCCATAAGGCTGCCAAAATTCAGGAAAGCCAGGCTTAAGATTATTAGAGATTTAAAATATATCTTCCTTTCCATAGCAAAGTGTATAGCGGGATAATTGGACCTTAACTTTAATGCAAAGGAATCCATTTATTTTGGAACCAAAGTAAATAAATTTTGAACGGCTTGCAGCATGCCTGCCAGTGAAATTAGTTTTGCACTAAGATTAAGGTGGCAAGAATACAAAAAAAGAGGAATTGGATTAAAAACAGGTAGCGGGCTGGCTTATTATGAATTCGGAGGCCCGAGTATTGAAAAAGAAAGTGAAACAGAAATGCAAGCAAAAACCACATCAGAAAATTACGAATGCCGGGATATGGGCTGTCCCATGACCACATTTTCATGATGCGGAGCCACGTATTCCAGGATTAAATCGTAAAGAACCATCAAAAAAGAGCCCGCAAGGACCCGGGCTATTTTTCCACTAAAATGATGATTTACAATTGCTTCGGTACAATATATCAGAATGAGCCAGTTTAGACCAATCAGGAAGGGGGTATCCAGAATTTTGGGTCCCAGGGCCGGGCCGTATACATAATTACCAAAAAGCAGCCCGGTATTTACTCCGATAATTTCAATGATCAGGCTGGTGGCAAAAACAACAGCAAATAGAAGGCCCAGCTTAATCGACCATTCTTTTTGAAATAGCAGAACTGCACCGAAAGAGAATAAGAGTGACCAGGGGGTTAATGTGCTGAACAATGCCCTGCTTAGCTCCATGAAGTAAAGCAGAATACCCACGGAAAAGTAGAGTATCAGAATTCCGATGAGTAGTCGGGGCTTTTGGCGTATATTTTCAAGGCTCATCTTAATGATCTTTGCTAAGGAACGGGGTTTTAATTTCCCGATCGGCAATGGCAGCACTGGCCAGGCACAATGGAATCCCTCCTCCGGGATGGACGCTACCGCCTACAAAGTAAAGGTTTTGCAGGCTTTTATGTTTAAAAGAGTGGCGCAAAAATGCCGAGTACATGGAATTTGAATGAGAGCTGTACAGGGCCCCTTTCCAGCTCATGGTTCTTTTTTCAATGCTTTGTGGTGACTCGATCTGCTCAAATTCAATGCGTTCTTCAATGGGAATTTTTAAAAGACGCTCTATTTTAAGAATGATATTCCGGCGGGCTTCTTTAATAAGCTCCTCCCAATCCTGGCCTGTATCGGGTGGGACGTTGATCATTACAAACCAGTTTTCACCATTTTCGGGAGCATCGGAAGGAAGCAGTTTTGAACTGATGTACAGGTAAACAGTGGGATCAGGATTCAGCGTTCTATTGTCGAAAATATCTTGAAATTCAGCTCTGTAGTTGTCCGAAAACAGAATGTTATGTAGTCCCAGGGAAGGGGATTTCCCCCGGATGCCCCAATAAAAGATCAGGGCTGAGGAAGAAAGCCTCTTATCGTCTGTTTTTAATGCTTTTGCACCGGGTAGCAGATTTTTATAAAAATAGTTGACATCCACATCACTTACAATCAGATCATAGGGATGAACCTCATTCTCCAGAGTCAGGCCGGTGACTTTTTTTCCATCAGTGAGGATTTTTTCGACCTTTTTGGAAAAGGCAAAGTCTACTCCGCAATCTCTGGCAAGTAACTCAAGACTGGTGGCCAGGGAACGCATGCCTTTGGAAGGAAAAAAGGCTCCCATGTTATGCTCCAGATGGGAAATCACATTCAGAGTGGCCGGAGCCTTGAAAGGATTGGATCCGTTGTAGGTAGCATAGCGATCAAACAACTGGACCACACGCTGATCCTTAAATCTTTTGGCAAGTCTGTTATGCATTCTGGCAAAAGCATCCACTTTGTAAAATAGCAGGATGCCTTTCAGGACACGAAGCCGGAAATAGTTTTGGAACTTATGCAGCGAATTGAACAGGAAGATTTCTGCCGTAAGCCTGTATTGATCGCGGCTCCTTTTTAAATGATTCATGACCCTGGTGGCGGGCTCCCCGGTTTGTTCCTCTATTTCAGCGGCAAATTTCTCAGGTTCACTGAAAGCCCGTATTATTGATCCGTCCTCATAAAAATACTTACAAATCACCTCGAGTCTGGTGTACTGGAAATAATCCTCCCGTTTTTTTCCTGTCAGCTCAAACAATTGCTCACTAAGTTCCGGAAGTGTTAAGAGCGAAGGCCCGGTATCAAAGCGGTAGCCCCCGGCTTTTATTTCAGAAATTTTACCTCCGGACTGATTATTTTGTTCATATACAGTCACCTTGTAGCCCTTCACGGCCAGGCGTATGGCTATCGCCAGTCCTCCTACTCCCGAGCCAATGACTGCAGCTTTCATCCGCCTGTCCTTTTTTTACCTGTATGGCGATCGCGAAAGATTTCCATCAGGAAATAGTTCAGCAAAATCAGGGTCATTCCATAGAATAACATCTTCAATGGGAATCGTGCCCAGACGAATACCCAGGTTTTCCTGATCATTATACCAAACGATCTGCTCTTCAATAAAACTTCCGGTGAGGACTCCGTTCACAAGTCCGAAGGGAATCAGAATAACCAGGTAGCCTGGAAAAAAGCGTCGCAGCAGTTCTGGTTTTATCATTAAAACCAGACCGATGAGAAAGGCAGCGCTAATAAAATTCACTGCCGTATAAGTTCTGCTGATCATAAACAGAGCCAGGATGATCAACACAGCCATCAGGATTAAAGAGAGGATCCTGGACTGAGCTATGCCAAGCGCGAAAATCAGGAAAGTAGGCTTTAAGTACCTGGAGGGTAAAAATGCTTGCATAAGGGACAGAAATAAAGAAGAGAATCTCTTCCAGGGGCAGGCCCCAGAGCTTTATGTGACCATGATATCGTTCGTTAAAGCCCCAGACTCCCTGGGCGGTGAATATCACATCCCAGACAATGAAAAGTGTCATGGTAATGAACATGGCCGGGAACAGATACTTCCATGATGTATAAAAGTGCACCCTTTTGTCAAAGCTTAAAAGCAGGGGCAGGCCGATGGATAATATATTGATGAGCAGGTAGAGCGACATCTATTACTTCTTCATTTCCATCTTTAAATACTTGAGCGGGAAAACCAGCAGACCAAAGCACTCTCCTCCCTCGCTGGAGTGGTGAACGTGATGCATTCCATGAGCTCTGCGCAGGGCCCGGAAGTAGAGGTTGCCCTTTATTCTGAGTTTGATTCGCTGATGAAACAATACATCATGAATCAGAAAGTAGGTTAATCCGTACAGGGTAATTCCAATTCCTGCAGCAATCACTAGAGGCAGGGAATATACGGGCCCAAGTATAAGTGCCAACATCCCGGGAACTGCAAAGATGACAAAAAAGGCATCGTTTTTTTCAAAAAATCCTTCCCTGGATTGAGGATTGGGAGCATGATGATCGGCATGTAAGAACCAGCCAAAACCATGCATCACATATTTGTGAGCAAACCATGCAACAAACTCCATGAAAAAGTAGCTTGCCAGCAGCACAAGTACAAAGAGTAAGATATCCATAACAAACATTTATTTTAATCGTATCGTTTCAGAAAGCCTGCTTTATATCTCAGGTATGATTTAAATAACAACCACATCTTTAAATTGTTATTCACCCTGATCCTGGATTCCATGATTTTTTCGGGTTTTTTCCTTTTAATGGACTTCAGCAATTGCTTATAATATACATAAGCCACATAAACAGCAAGCCTGGAGGAATCGGGTAACTTCCGTATGCCCCGGAATGCATTGTCAAAATCCTCGGTAATCTCCTTTACGATGGCATTTTTTGTTTTCCGGTTGAGGTGATGGAAATCAACATCAGGGAAATAGCTACGTTCCAGAATATCCATGTCATTCTTCAAATCCCTGAGGAAATTAACCTTTTGAAAGGCCGACCCCAAATTCATGGCCGTCTCTTTCAGACATTCGTATAGCGCCTGGTCTCCATTCACAAATACTTTTAGGCACATTAAGCCAACCACATCCGCCGAGCCATAAATATAGGCCTTGTACTCTTCGGTATTCTTATAATCCTTCTTCTCAAGGTCCATTCGCATGCTTTTCAGGAAGGAATCGATCAGTTCCCGATCGATATTATAAGTATGTATTGTTTGTTGGAAAGCATTCAGATAGGGATTTGTGCTTATCCTGTTTTCAAGCGCCTCATCCAGATTTCGTTCAAAATTATCCAGCAATTTTGCCTGATGGTAGTCGTGGAAGGTATCCACAATTTCATCAGCCACCCTGACAAAAGAGTAGATGGCATAAATGGCTTTTCTTTGCTCCAGGGGGAGCAAACTTGCGGATTTTGAAAAGGAGGTAGAGTAAGCCTCTGTCAATGCTTTACTTGAATCGTAGGATATTTGATCAAAGAGGTCTTTCATGAGAACTTTTTTTGATCTTCAACAATCATTCTGGATACAACATTACCGGAGACCAGGCTGGGAGGTACACCTGGCCCCGGCACGGTCAACTGCCCGGTAAAATAAAGCCCTTTTATCTTTTTACTCTTCATCTTTGGTCTCAAAAAGGCAGTTTGACTGAGGATATTCGCCAGTCCGTATGCATTGCCCTTATAGGAATTATAGTCTTCGATGAAATCATTTACACAATAGGACTTCTTTACTATGATGTGATCGCGGATGCTCTGGTCGGTGAGTTTCTCAAAGCGATCCATGATTTTATGATAATATTTTTCCCTGGTCTCCTCCGTATCCTGAAGGCCGGGAGCCAGGGGAACCAGGAAGATCAGCGCCTCTTTTCCTTCCGGTGCGACAGAAGGATCGGTCATACTTGGTATGCTGCCATAAAATAGCGGGGCTTCGGGCCATTCGGGTTTGTCGTAAATGGAGACGGCATGCTGATCAAAAGATGTATCAAAAAAGAGGGTATGATGCCTCACATTCTTTATTTTCTTGTCCACACCCAGGAAAAACATCAGGGCCGAGGGTGCAAAAGTTTTACCCTCCCAGTATTTTTCAGAATAAGTGCGGTTTGATGCCCCAAGGAGCCTTTCGGAATGATGGTAGTCGGCCCCGCTTACTATCAGATCTGAATTGATCAGCCTGTCAGCCACCTTTAGGCCCACAGCACGCTTACCCTTCACTATGATTTCCTCTACCGGAGATTGGGTATTTATTGTAACACCCAACTCTAGGGCCAGTTTTTCCATGCCCTTGACAACCGAGTACATCCCCCCTTGGGGATGCCAGGTTCCCAGTCCGAAATCGGCATAGTTCATAAAACTGTAGAAGGCAGGAATATCGGAAGGTTTGGCCCCCAGGAAAAGTACGGGAAATTCTATGATCTGCCTTAATCCCGGATCTTTAAATCTTTTTTTAGCCAGTTGACTGATACTTTGGATGAATTGTCCGACTTTCGGGACGGTCTTTCGGGAGACAAGCTCTAGGGGAGATTTGCCTGGCTTGTAAATCACATCTTTAACAGCCACTTCGTAATTATATGCTGCGCTGCTGAGCAGTTTCTCCAGTTGCCTCCCTGCACCGGCTTCCCTGGCTTCAAAAACCTCGATGATCTCTTTAGTGGAGCCGGGTATATCGATGGAATCGTCTTGGGAGAAGACCACTTTATAAGCAGGATCAAGCTTTTCAAGTTGATAATAGTCGGAAGGCTTTTTACCGAAATCGCTGAAAAACTTCTCAAATATGTCGGGCATCCAGTACCATGTGGGCCCGATATCGAAAGTAAAACCGGCCTCCTTATATTGCCTTGCCCGTCCTCCAATGGTGGCGTTTTTTTCAAAAAGCTCCACCTGGAAACCGGCCCTGGCCAGGTAGCAGGCTGCTGAAAGAGAGGAAAATCCTCCACCAATGACGGATACACTTTTCATTGCATCGTTTTTTCTTTAATAACAATAAAAGCTTAACAAGGGTTTGGCCTAAATGTTTAATTAACAGCTTAAAATATTAAACATGGGTGGCTGTACAAAATAATATTAACTTGTGAGGAGATGTCGGGATTGATACAAACAAACGATTTTAAGACTGAGTATGGAGAGCTAATCATCGGCTCTTATGGGCCGCAGCTTTGCCTCTGCGATTGGCGCTACCGGAAAATGAGATCCTCCATCGATCAGCGGATACAGGGCGGTTTGCAGGCCCGCTATGAGGAGGGAGAGTCTGATATTTTGGACGAGACCCGCAGGCAGTTGACCGCGTATTTTGCTGGCGAAATAAAACTCTTTGACCTTCCCCTTTTAATGGTCGGTAGTGAGTTTCAAAAAAGCGTGTGGCAGGAGCTGCTAAAGATACCTTATGGGAAAACAGAAAGTTATGCCGGATTGTCTGAAAAGCTTGGAGATTTAAAGGCCATCAGGGCTGTGGCCTCGGCCAATGGGGCCAATGCCATCTCGATTATCGTACCCTGTCACCGAATCCTGGGCAGCGATGGCAGCTTAACCGGCTATGCAGGTGGATTGGCCGCCAAGAAAAAACTGCTCCGGCTGGAGAAGGCACTTGCACAGGGAGAGTTGTTTTAGTCAGAATTGACAGATGGACTGTATGATTTTTTCTTCCTCCCTACTGAGCTTATAGGTGTTTTTCTCAAAGCCTTTATTGACCCAAAGAAATTCATGAACTGCTGTTTCAAAGGTATCAGACCAGGGGATGTTCAGGTCTGAATAGATCTGCTTCAGAACCCCTATTACATCCTGTTCAAGTTCCTCGAAACGAACTTCCGTGAAGGGGTTTACCAGTTTCTTACTGCATTGAGACACATGGTCCAGATAGCTTCGTAATACAGATGCAGCCTCGGAGACAGAGGGACGCTTCCATCCCTTTTTAAGCTTATTCTGTTCCGCTACAATATCCCACATTCTGATGGTGGAGGGAACCACCACCATTGGATCGCGTGTGATGTGAATGAAATTTGCACCGGGAAACATCTCAGCCAGCAGCTCCATACGCATGGTGTGATAGGGATTTTTGGAGACAATCTGTTTGCCTTCCTGCAGGGTGATTTTCTTATAGAAGGTATAAAGGTTCTTTTTCCATATTGCCAGTTCTTTTCCGGCCGGAATGTAAGTCCCATACTCGCTCAGAAAATAGTGTCCTCCCGAAGGAAAAATCAGCTTCTCCAGGGGACTTTCTGAGCCCATTCTTATCAGCGCAAACTCATCTTCCTGGGGCTGCAGTGGAGAGAGGGCCACGTGGTCCATGGGACGGGTTTTAGGCATGGCCTTCTTCAGAATGGGGATATAGTACTTTGTGCTGAACAGGAAATGATCCGGGATGGTGGTTTGCACCATGGTAGGTACTGTGAACTGTGGATCAAGGCTGAGGAGTTGATGAAGCAGGGTACTTCCGGTGCGCCAGTGACCAATAATAAAAATGGGGGGTAAAGAAATGTCTGTCTCCCTGATCTTTTTTCCGTAATTCTTTTTTTCAGCCAGGATGAGAGTCGAGGAAATCAGGGAATTCATTAAAAGCATTATCAATCTGGCCAGGTAAACAGGGCGGAGTGATATCCCATTGCGCGTAAGCATTCTCATCAGGACCGAGAACCGGGTACCCAGTATGATGGTAAAAATATTCAATGTTGTGACTGAATGAACTCAGATATGCTGTCCACTGTATTCACGATCAGCCTGGCGTGATTCTGATCACGGATATTCACTTCAAATTTCTTCTGTATGGCAACCACCACTTCAAGCACATCAATGGAATCGATGGTGAGGCTGTTTTCTCCGCTCAGCAAGGAGATATCTGTAAAAATCTCCTCCGGGCTGAACATCTTCAATATTCAGGATTTCCAGAATCAGTTTCCGGACTTCAAGTTTGATATCTTTAAGGCTCATCTGCGACATAAGATCCATAGCACTTTCAGGCATTGTCAACTCTAAGATCAGAAAAAAAACGGTATTCCTGATCAGCAATGTTTCGAATCATCTCCCCCAGCTCCATCAGCTTTGTTTCTCCCAGCTCTCTTTTTTTGGCAATCCGGGAGGCAAAAAGAGAGATATTTCTCCAGTCATCTCCAATCGCCATCATTCGGCTCGCGTACTCTTTAAAGACAGGTTCATCCAGAATAGTTGCAGCCTCTCTCAGGAATGAGGCATAAATATAGCGGAATCCTGCACCCCCGGTTCCCTGATCCTCCAGCATGGTTGTAATCATAAAAATATTATGTGCCAGCTGTTCTTCGTTTCTTGCATATTTGGGCCAGCTTGAGAGTTTATCACCAAAACGCCTGATTCCCTTAACCCCGAGGAAGGGCATGGGAATCTTCAGCATGTTGAAGGCTGTTTTTTTTATGCCCTTTCTGATTCCCTTTTTCATGGGAATCTCTTCAGGAATCGCTCCCGGGTAGAACATGAAGCCCCTGGGAGCCATGCTTCCTTTAGCAAAACGGCCCTTTCGAAGGGAGTCCCGGTGCAGTCGGGCAATGGTGGGGTGATAGGCATCACTTACGATGTAGTGCTCATCTTCTTTACCAATTACCACGATGTAATGAACATTGATGTGGACCCGGTGCCAGGGCGGGAAAAAATCCATGAAGAAAAAGTCCACCTGCAGTCCCACCGGGATGTCCTGCTCCAGGAGCGCATCCAGTTCTTTTTCTGCTTTTTCGGGATCGGCGAATTTTTTGGTGACAAAAGCCACCCCTGTATTCTTGCAGAAGTTTTCCAGGATCTGCCCTGGCCTGATGCGGGAAAAAATGGTGGGGAATTCTCTCATTGGGGTTTTCATATATCCAAAAAAGATTCCGCTTGACAAGCCAAACACCAGGGGTTCAGATATCTCTAATCCTTTGTGGTTTAACAGGTTAGTTATGGCGCCAGATTCACAGTGGGCACCCATGTTGTGTTTATAGGCTATGGAACTCAAGATTTGTTCTTTTCAGGATTAGTAATCACGAGCAGGGGATTCTCAGTCCTCTCCTGAGAAATGGTCAGCTCCATTTGTTTGGCAGCCTCGGCATTATATCCCATGTTCCATTTATCATCCTGTTTGGTGGAGATAATCTGAAAAAAATTGGCTACGGGGATGTTAAATACATCGGCATATTTTTGAAGATCTTCCACACTGGCTTTTAAAAAGTTCCCGTATGAGAGATGTCGTTTCACTTTTCGTTTGGATAATCCTGTTCTGGAGGCAAGTTCGGCCGTAGTGAGTTCCTCCAGTTCCTTAAAGCGGACGATGGGACTGATTTCGCGCTTTACAAGCTTTCCGAAGAGCTCTTTTTCAAGACCCCCCCAGATCTGGTAGAAGTCGGCCAGATGATTTTTGGCCATATAGGAACCGGAAAGGATCGGCCCTATGGATTCGTCCTCTTTTTCAGCATAGAGAATCAGCTGGTGATCTTCAAAGTCGACTTTAATCTCTTTTTCTTTCATCTGGGCAGGTTTACGTATTGCGGAATAAGATATAGTTATTGATTCTATAAACAATGCAATAAACGAAAAACCACGCAAATTTTGGCAGGGACCCAAAAGCTCCTTACCTTCCAGCAGGCGATATTCCCTGAGCATTGAGCAAATGAGAAACGATCCGGATTTACCTTCTTATCCCCCGCTGGTTTTTGTAAGAGTCACCCAGAAAATACGTTACTTTTTTCTGCGCATGAACCGACGTTTTACCCACCCAAACGTAGTCATGTGGGAGATGGCACATAATATGTGGCTGGCGGCGGGAATCAGCGTGGCTGCCGAGCTTGGCATTGCCGACCTGCTCAAGGAAGGACCCAGAGACATAGACGATCTGGCAGATCTTACGGCAACTCATCCGGATTCCCTTTACCGTGTTTTGCGCATGCTGGCCTCCCATGGAATCTTCAAAGAATTGAAGGGACGACAGTTTAAAATTACCCCCCTGGGAGTTCCCCTGCAGGAAGATCAGATTCGTTATCTTATACTGCTCCATCTGAACCGGAACCAGTTCCGGATATTCGGGGACCTTATAGACAGTGTAAGGACCGGGGAAACGGTAAGGAAAGAGCATTCGGGACGGGCCCTCTTCGAACATTTCGGAAATGATGAGCAAAAAAATGAATGGTTTAATAAGGCCATGAGCAGCGCCTCAAAGATGCAGGTTCCCGTTCTGCTTTCAGCCTTTCCATATAAGAATTACAGGGATATTATTGATATAGGTGGAGGAGAAGGACTGTTTCTGGCGAGTATTTTAAACAAGGCCCCTAAAAGCAAGGGGCGTATTTTTGACCTCACTGGGGTTGTCTCCGGAACCCCTGACATTATTGAGCGTTTTTCCCTTGGCGGAAGGATGGAAATTATTGAAGGCGACTTCTTTGAGTCTGTACCGGCTGGAGGAGACCTTTATATTTTAAAGAATGTCTTACACGACTGGGACGATGAGGATTCCGATAAGATCCTTGGCAATGTCCATCAGGCCATGGCTCAGAAATCCCGGCTCCTGATCATAGAATCGGCTCTGGATGAAGGCAACCTTCCGTCCTTTGGCAAGATGACCGACATCCTGATGATGGCGGCTGCCGGAGGAAAAGAAAGGACACTTGGCCAGTGGGAAAACCTGCTTAGGGCATCCGCTTTCAGAATCCATAAAATCCACCCCACCATCTCCCATCAGAGCATCATCGAAGCGGTGAAGATTTAACATTTGTTTAGCTTTATAATGTGCGTCTTCAGGTGCTGCGAGGTGCTTTTTCCTTATTTTTATTTCCGTATTAACCCAAGCCAATTGTTATGAGAGAAGTTATGTTGATTGTTCACCTCCTGGGCCTTGTCATGGGTGTAGGGACCAGTTTTGCATTTTTTTTCCTTGGAAAAAGAGCCGCGAAACTGGAAAAGGACGAAGCACTTAAATTTATCGTCAATACCCAGTATATGGGTACCATGGGGCATATCGGACTAACGATGCTCATCATATCCGGGGGATATCTGATGACTCCCTACTGGGCAATTCTGCCCTCAAACCCACTGCTGATTGCCAAACTTTTACTGGTGGTTCTCCTGATTGTGATGATTGTTGTAATGGGTTTGGCCTCCGGGAAAGCAAAAAAAGGCGACTTCTCTGGTTTAAAGATGGTCCGCAAACTGGGCCCCATTGCCTTACTTACAGGAATCACCATTGTATGCCTGGCTGTGCTGGTGTTTCATTGAGTTGTATCATTTTCCCAACTTAGCTATATTTGTCTCCGCTAACTAAAGAACCCTGATATGTGGAAGACTGTCCTGGCCCTACTGGTGACCATTATTGTAATACCCTTTATTGCCTTCAGGTTTGATGACCCTTTAAGTGCGCTGCAAAGCGCAACACTTTACAAAGTGGTGCTCATCTACCTGATTGCGGCTGGCTTATGTTTCCTGGTGAGTACCATAGCCAAAAACTACAGCCAGGTGGATAAATTATGGAGTACTATCCCCATGGCCTATGTCTGGGTTGTGGCCTGGGAATCTGGATTTGAACCCAGGCTTGTTCTGATGGCTGTGCTCGTGAGTATATGGGGAATCAGGCTGACTTATAATTTCTCCCGTCGGGGCGGATACTCCATCCGCTTCTGGACCGGCGATGAGGATTACCGCTGGGCCGTTTTGAGGGCAAAGCCGGAATTTGCCGCCAAATGGAAATGGGTACTTTTCAATTTCCTCTTTATCTCTTTTTACCAGATGGGCCTGATCCTGCTGATGACCCTTCCTGCTGTAAGAAGTATGGAAGGAGGGCCACTATCTTATGCAGACTGGATCCTTGCCGTACTTTTAATAGGTCTCGTTATTATTGAGCTGGTCGCTGATCAGCAGCAATGGAACTTCCATAAGCAAAAGCGAATTCTGAAGGAAAAGGGTGGGGATCTGCCTGAAAAATATAAAAAGGGTTTTATTGATACCGGGCTCTGGGGAGTGGTTCGTCACCCCAACTATGCCGCCGAGCAGGCCATCTGGATTGTATTCTATTTTTTCAGTGTGGTGGCTACAGGACAATGGATCAACTGGTCGGTGATGGGTGCCATCCTGCTGGTATTGCTCTTCCTGGGAAGCAGCAATTTCAGTGAATCCATCTCCTCGGGTAAATATCCTGCTTACGCAGACTACATCAAGCGGGTTCCACGGTTTATTCCCTGGTTCAGGTCAAAATAGACTTAAACTCTAATCCTTTATCTGAAATCCAGGTTAAAGGACAGAAAGAAGCTGCGTCCGGGAGCGTAAATGGGCTGTGCATTTGCCCCCCTTGATGAGCGGGTCAGATGTTCATAGTAGTTCGCATCCAGCAGGTTCTGCACTCCGGCGGTGATGCCAAATATCCGGTGTACCTGGAAGGAAAGGCCCAGGTCGATCAAGCCAAAGGAGGGTGTCGTTTTCTCTCCGAATTCGGGCGATATCCTGTTTTGTTCCAGCACGTACCTGAAGTTTGCATAGGGGGAGAGTCTCCTTTTAAAGTAGCTACCCGACAGGTGGTAGCTCAAATCCAGTGGAGCAATTTCCGGCAAAGGCTGATCTTTAACCAGGTCCTGGGCCCAGGTATATGCCATAGAGAAGCGGTGCTGAAGTCCGGCCGGCAGGAGCTGGCTCCAGGATGTTTCGAAGCCGGTTTTAAATGCCCTGTCAATATTGCTGTATCTTCTGACACCCGGACTGCTGGGTATATTCGGACTAAGGGTCGTGTCGATGTAGGAGGAAATAAAATCCTGTAAATAGGCAGCAAAGAGGTCCAGTTGTATTACAGTCTTTTCAGATGACCAACGTAAATTCACATCGGCCTGGTTATTGATTTCAGGATCAAGCATGGGATTTCCCAGCATCTCGTAGGGGTCTTGTCCCACAGGAAAATAGTTAATAAAGCGCTCGGTCAGACTCCCACTTCGTTGGGCCCTTCCCAGCCAAAAGCCCAGGGAAAAGCTTTCGGTGAACTGCTTTGTTCCCCCCAGGCTTAGACCGGGATTAAACTGGCTGGTACTTGTTTCAGGATAAAGTGCTGAGAATTCAGGGTCAGGATCATTTATCCCCGAAGCATTGAGTTCCATACGTGCCGATGCCATCCAACGGATTCCTCCTGCGCGAATATGGTACTCTCCAAAGAAGCCGGAACGGATGATCTGACCATCCTGCCACACATTGTCATAAGCAATATTACCGGCGTTGGGCCCCATGAGAAAGACCCTTTCCCGGGTTCCTTCAGCAGCTTCCAGCCTGAAGTCAAAACCGGCATAGAGACGGGAACGGTCAAAGCTCCAGCTGCCTTCTGTCCTTCCACCATAATTTTGTGTTTTGGCCAGGGTTTCTGCATTCACCATCCTGGGGTCAAGGGGTTTTTCAAAGTTATCCATGGAGTGATCCACCAGGGAGCTGTATACGGAGGTCTTCCATGAGGCCAGGTGAGTGTTTTTAAAAAAGGCCTCGTGATCCAGACTGATCAGCCAGGTATCGTCTGTACGAAGGTCCATGGGAAGAGACGGAAAATCCACATCCCTGGCCAGGTTACGGGTGACATTTAACTTTAAAAACTGGCTTTCGGAGAGCTTCAGGCCCAGGCTTCCACCGAAACTCGAACGCATGAAATTGGCCGGGACGGTGGCCCCATCCCCCGTGGTGTAATCATTTCCATCCGACCATGATGCAAACAGGGCCAGATCGCTCCAGCTATTGTTCATCCCCAGCATTCCCTCACTTCGGATCACCTTCCCATTGCTTTCGTAACCTCCTGAGAGACGACCATAAACCTGTCCGCTTTCTGAAAATTGCGAGGGCAGGGGAATAAAGTTGATGGTGCCTCCAAAGGAGCAGCCATAACGCAAGCCCTGGGGACCCTTCAGAACTTCGATCCGCTGTATCATGTTGGGAGCCATCTGGCTGGTGGGTGGATCCATGCGATTGGGACAGGCAGCTGAGGCAGTCTGAGTCCCGTTGATCACCACATTAAGCTGGTCGTATTTAAAACCCCTTAATACGGGGTCGAATCCATATACGCCACTTTTACGAATGGAAGAGATTCCATTGATATGATTGAGCAGTGCCCCGCCGTCATGGGCCAGCCGGTCGGAGTACTCCAGCTTAAGCCCTTCTGCTTCACCGGCTTTGGGGTGTAAAGCCACTACGGTAACCGGATAGAGCTCGAGGGTGTCGGAAAGGGAGGGTTTTCCTGAAGAATTTGCTTGTCCATCTAACTTGCTGAAAAGGCATAGAGGCAAGACAATCAGCATAAAGGTGAGGGTCCTTTTCATTGTCTGTATTTAAAAAAAAGTTGAGGTGCTTCGTACACCCTAATTTAATCATTTTTTACTTACATTAGTATACAGGAATGTATTGAAATTTATCTGTTAAAGTAAAACCCTCTATGCTTAACAGGATTATTGATCTGAGTATTAAGCACAAGCTGATCGTCATCCTTCTGACACTTTTCGTGGCCAGCTTTGGCGTATATTCAATTCTTCAGATTCCCCTGGGAGCAGTTCCCGATATCACCAACAACCAGGTTCAGGTCATCACCACTTCAACCTCTCTCTCCACCCAGGATGTGGAACAATTCATCACTTATCCTGTGGAGCTGGAAATGTCCAACCTTCCAGGGGTTACCGAGATTCGTTCCATTTCCAAGTTCGGTCTTTCGGTGGTAACCATAGTTTTCGAAGACAGGATGGGAACCTACCTGCCGCGCCAGTTGATAGCCGAGAAAATCAAATCGGCTTCGGCCAATATTCCCGAAGGATTTGGAACGCCTGAGATGGGCCCCATTTCCACGGGGCTGGGCGAGATATATCAGTACATACTGGATACCAAGCCGGGATATGAGAATAAGTATTCAATCATGGAACTGCGTACCATCCAGGATTGGGTGGTTAAACGCCAGCTTTCAGGAATCCCGGGCGTTGTGGAGGTGAATACCTGGGGTGGATTTCTGAAGCAATATGAGGTAGCTATCAATCCGGAGCGCCTCAAGGGAATGGGAATCACACTGCCCGAAGTTTTTGAGGCCATTCAAAGCAATAACAGTGTGGCGGGTGGTGCCTACATTGAAAAGGAGAACCAGAGTTATTTTATCAGGGGCGACGGCCTGGTGACTTCCCTCGAAGACCTTGAGAATATTGTGGTTTCCAATATTGATGGTATTCCTATCCTGGTGAGGGATATTGCGAAGGTAGGGTTTGGCAGCGCCAACCGCTTTGGGGCTATAACTGCCAATGGTGAAGGGGAGAAGGTACTTGGACAGATCATGATGCTGAAGGATGCCAATTCCAACCAGGTAATTGATGATGTGAAACAAAGGGTGGCTGAGGTTCAGGAAACCCTTCCAGAAGGGGTCTTTATCAATCCGATCCTGGAACGAAGCGAACTGATAGGGAAAACGTCCCTGACCGTCCTGGAAAACCTCCTCTTTGGTTGTATCATCGTTTTTCTAATTGTGGTACTTCTGCTTGGCAACCTGCGCTCGGGTCTGGTTATTGCCTCAATCATACCCTTGTCCCTTCTGTTTACCATTTCGATGATGTATCTCTTTGGAATCGATGCCAACCTGATGAGCCTGGGTGCGCTTGACTTCGGGATTATCATTGACGGGGCGGTGATCATCGTAGAGTTTATTGCTATTCGGCTGACTTTGAACAAAAGTGAGCTGGATGGTAAAAGCGGGGAGGAGAAGCAGACCGTTATGGACAGGATTACCTTTGAAGGTGCCTCAAAAATGATGAATTCTGCCATTTTCGGACAGGTGATTATTCTGATCGTATTTATTCCTGTACTATCACTGGTCGGGGTGGAAGGAAAAATGTTCCGCCCCATGGCACTTTCATTCAGCTTTGCCCTGCTGGGAGCCATGTTTTTCGGACTTACCTGGCTGCCTGTTGCCTCTGCACTCTTTCTGCGCCCGGAGAAGGAAAAACAATTTGCATTGACACGTTTTTTCATGCAGGTTTTTTATCGATCCTACGATCCGGTGATTCGCTGGTCTTACGATCACAAGGGGGTGATCTTCGGCCTGGCCATTAGCTCCCTTGTTTTAACCGGAGTAATTTTTTCCAGAATGGGTGGAGAATTTGTACCCACCCTGGATGAGGGTGATTTCGTAATACAGCCTGTATTAAAAACCGGAACCTCACTATCCAAAACGGTGGAATTGTGCACCCAAATGGAAAACATACTGATTGATGAGTTTTCCGAAGTGGATCAGATAGTTTGCCGGATAGGAGCCGCCGAGGTTCCCACCGACCCCATGTCCATGGAGGAAATCGATATGATTATCAAGCTCCATCCCAAGGACACCTGGGTGGCCGCTGAAAGCAAAGAGGAACTGGCGAATCGCTTTAAAGAAGCGCTTACAGTGATTCCGGGTATTGATTATGAATTTACCCAGCCCATTGAGATGCGTTTTAATGAGTTAATCACGGGGGTGAGAGCCGACCTGGCCATTAAGATTTTCGGGGAGGATCTGAATATACTCGCCGAAAAGGCCCAGGAGGTTAGAGGCCTGATTGCCGATGTGCCCGGTGCTGCCGACATTATCCTGGAAAAGACAGTTGGTTTACCCCAGATGAGTGTAAAGTATAAAAGAGAAAAAGTAGCTTTTTACGGGCTTTCCATTGAGATGCTGAACCAATATCTGACCATGGCCTTCGGCGGAGCTGCCGCCGGTGTGGTATTTGAGGGAGAAAAAAGATTTGACCTGGTGGTGCGCCTGCAGGCCGGCTATCGAACCGACATTGAAAATATCCGCAGACTCCCGGTGGAATTGCCCAACGGAATGCAGATTCCCATGAGTGAACTGGCAGAGATTCAATATTCAACGGGTCCGGCTAAAATTTCCAGGGATGATACCCGCCGGAGGGTAGTGGTAAGCGTGAATGTGCGAAACCGTGATTTGGAATCGGTGGTGAATGATATCGAGGCAATCCTGGCTCAGAACCTGGAGCTACCCGCTGGTTATGCTGTGGATTATGGCGGTCAGTTCGAAAACCTGGAAAATGCAAGTAAGAGGTTAAAACTGGCTGTTCCCATAGCTTTGCTTTTGATTTTTATTTTCCTGCATTTTGCTTTCAGCTCCTTTAAGGAAGCTGCCCTTATTTTTACAGCAGTCCCACTTTCCATCGTCGGAGGTGTATTCCTGCTCTGGATCAGGGGAATGCCTTTCAGTATCTCTGCCGGGATTGGATTTATTGCGCTGTTTGGTGTTGCGGTGCTCAACGGGATTGTACTGATTGAACATTTGAAGGAATTAAAGAAACAGGGGATAAGCGATATGAGGGAAAGGGTGTTAAAGGGAACCCGTGAACGCCTTCGACCTGTATTGCTCACCGCTGGTGCTGCTGCACTTGGATTTCTTCCCATGGCCATATCGACTTCGGCCGGAGCGGAGGTCCAAAGGCCATTGGCCACCGTGGTGATCGGCGGGCTGGTCACTTCCACCCTGCTTACCATGCTCGCCCTGCCCCTTTTGTATGCAGTGGTTGATGATATAAAGGGAATTCGCCTGTGGCCTCCCGGAGTTAAGCGCCACAGGGTGGCTTCCCTGATCCTTTTACTTGTCCTTCCTTCACTGGCCGACGCTCAGGATGAGGTCCCGGGCGAAGCTGATCCTGGGCTGTTAACCCTGTCAGAGGTGTTGGGTATAGCCTATGAAAATAACAGTGAATTGAAGGCTTACCGGCTGAAGGCTGAAGAGAGCAAAGCACTGATCAAAACCGCCTTTAACATTGATAAAACCGCTGTATATTATAGCTATGATGAAAACAACATTGCTTCAAATGGCTATCCCATAGGTGTAATTGGAGGGGAGCAGCGCTTTGATTTCCCCACAGTTTATTTTGCCAGAAAGAGGGCCAACACCCTGGCGTATGATATGACCATAAACGAATATGAGGGAAAAAAGAAACAACTCACCCGCAATCTCTCCCAGGCTTACTTTAAATTAGGCTTCACTCAGAACCGATATCAGGTCTATGCCCGGGTGGACAGTCTATTTGCCCAGGTTTCCCTGGCTGCAAAAAACAGGCACAACAGGGGTGACCTTTCCAACGTTGAGATGCTTAATGCCCAATTGTCTTATGAGGAAGTGCACCTATTGCTCAAGCAGATGCAGCGTGATATTGACATCGCACATACGAATCTGAAAACGCTGATGAATTACGACAGTGCTTTCACTATCTCCCCTGGGTCCCAGGATTTGCTGATTGTAAGGGGTGACAGTGTGGAATTGGATCCCGGATATCTATACTGGCAAAAGGCCACACTTATGCTGGAAGAAGAGCTTAAACTTGAAAAAAACCTTTTGCTTCCCGATCTTAGCCTGGGGTATTTTAACGGGACCAACCACTATACCGGTTCCGAGCACTACCAGGGGTTTGAAGTGGGATTGGGAATTCCCCTGTTTTTTGGAGAACAGCGGGCAAAAGTAAATGCTAAAAAATATGCCATGGAGGCAAGTTCCAATTTTCAGCATCACTACACAAGCCAGTATAACCGCAAACTGGCTGAACTGAAGTCGGGCTTGAAAAAATATGCAGATGCCATTCAGCAGTATGAGGATACGGGGAAAGCGTTGTCGACCGAATTGTTCCGTTCATCCAGGCTGAGTTACCAGGCAGGCGAGATTGATTTTTTCCGCTTTGCCCTGAGCGTGGATCGGGCCATACAAATTCAGATTGACCATCTGGAAAATGTTTATAATTACAATGAACTGGTGCTTGAGATCAATTATCTGACACTTGAGAATTAATATAACGTTTATGAAGAAAGCAATCATATTCCTCATTTTCCCGGCTCTTGTCTTCATAGTTTCCTGTCATGGTGGAGGTGGGTCGGAGCTGTCTTCAGCCGAAGAAGCTGAAGCTGGTCTATCGGGTGAAATTATACTCACAAAAGAGCAGTTTGATGGTGCCGGTATGACGGTGGGAGCACCTGAGCAGAGGATGTTCAGTGAGGAGATCAAAGCAAGTGGGAATATTGGCTCCACCCTTTATGGAAAAGCGAATATAAACACACTGATTTCAGGAAGGATCATGCAACTCAATTTTTCGATTGGCGATCGGGTGAGGAAAGGGGACGTGCTTTTTGCCCTCCAGAGCCATGAAATCATTCTGCTTCAACAGGATTATGCCGAAGTGGTCCAACAATTGGTCCTCCTTGCATCAGACTACCAGAGGCTCAAGGCTCTTACCGAGGAGAATATTGTGGCCCTTAAGGATTTTCAAAGAACCGAAAGCGAATACAGGACCATGCAGGCCAGAGCCGAGGGTTTGAAAACCCGCTTAAGGATGATAAACATCGATCCGGGTGCTGTGGAAAAAGGAATCATCCTGCCTGTTCTTTCAGTGATTTCACCCATTAAGGGGGTGGTCAGCAGGCAGGAGCTGGTGCTCGGACAGTTTTTGGAGCCCCAGCGAACTGTCATGGAGATCGTAGATCCTGACAAGCTGCAGTTGAACATCTGGCTTTTTGAAAGTGATCTGTCAGGCTTAGCTCAGGGTCAGACCGTGAAGTATTATACACCCGGGAATGAAGATCAGGAATTTGAAGCCACCTTAAGTAACATTGGTAAGTCGGTTGATACAGATACAAAGACGATCCAGTGCATTGCCCGGATTAAACCCGAAGACATGGGAACTTTCGTGAATAACCTTTTTGTGGAAACCCGGATTATTACCTGTGAACGGGAGGCCATGGCCATTCCGGAAAATGCCTTGATCAGAGAACCAGACAGGGATTTTGTCTGGATCAGGATTGAGGATAATGGCGATAAGCTGACTTTTAGAAAAGTCCCGGTTAAGACAGGTGTTACCCGGGATGGGTATACCGAAATATTAGAGGAAGGGCTTTCTGAAATATTGCTGACAGGCGCCTATAATCTTTGGTCTGAAGATTGAAGTTCATTATAAAAGCTGATATTTAACCATGGCAAGATTTCTAAAAGACAGGTCAGCATCTCTTGGACAAGCTCCGGGCACTCCTGTTCATATTGGTGAGCAGAAGATGGAAGATGCTGTCATCCGCTTGATGGATATCAGTGCCGAAGAGCTGGTGGAGAAAGAGCTGGAGAGCATCGAGGAAGCTGCCCCATGCAAGGATTCTGAGCCTCTTTCCTGGATCAATATCTGGGGGGTTCATGATGTTGGAATGATTCAAAGGCTGGGAGAACTCTTTCAGATACCCGCTCTTTTACTGGAAGATATTCTCAATACAGACCATAGGCCCAAGTTCGAGGAGAGTGACGCTATGGGGGTATTTATTCTGAAAATGGCAAAGTATGATCAGGTGCACAAAGAAATTTCTGCTACCCAGTGCACGGTCATCCTGGGAGCGCGTTTTGTTATAACCCTCCAGGAGCAAACGGCAAATGATTTTAATCTGATTAGAGAGAGAATTCGTAATACTAAAAAGAGGGTAAGGTTTATCGATCCTGACTACCTGGCCTATGTCCTTCTGGATACAATAGTGGATAACTACTTGCAGGTTGTGGAATCCATAGGCAGGCAGATCGAGGGACTGGAAGACCGGCTGTTTAAAAAGGCAGACCCCCAGCTTATTGAGGACATCCACATATTAAAAAACGAGCTTTCATATTTAAGGAAGTCCGTAAGACCTGTCCGAGACTTTATGCTGCAGGTATTGAAGTCGGACAATGAAATATTCCAGGAAAAGTACATGCCATTTATAAGAGACCTGAATGAACTTGTATATCAGGCTGCAGAGGCCATTGAGCTATATAACGGCATGATCTCCGATCATCTGAATATCTATAGTATCATTATGAACGACCGGACCAATAAGGTTATGCAGATGCTTACCATATTTGCGTCCATATTTATTCCTTTGACTTTTTTTGCGGGGATTTATGGTATGAATTTTCAGCACTTTCCCGAATTATCCTTTAAGTATTCTTACCTGATTTTCTGGATTGTTTCCATTGTAGTTGCGGTAGCATTGCTGTTTTTCTTCAAAAGAAAAAAGTGGCTCTGAGCAGCCTGGAAGAAGTGCTCAGAGCTTAAAATTTATCATTTAGCTGAATAACTTATAAATAAGTTAGGATAACTAAAATATAAGTTATATGTTTGTTCTGTGCAAACTAAAAAAGGTGACAAATGGTAACCCTGACCAAAGCAGAAGAAAGGATTATGCAAATACTGTGGGATCTCAAACGAGGTTTCATCAAGGATATCCAGGAGAACTTTCCCGAACCACAGCCTCCCTACAATACCATCTCGACCATTGTCAGGGTGCTCGTGAAGAAGGAGATTGTCTCCTATAAAACCTATGGTGGATCCCACCAGTATTTTCCTTTAATCACCCGTGAGGAATATCGCAAGGACCAGATGGGTCGTTTAATGAAAAACTATTTTGGCAACTCAATGAAGGAGGTGGTCTCTTTCTTTTCGGAGAAAAAAGACCTGGATGTGGATGAGTTGGATGAGGCCATGAGAATGCTGGAAGATCTTGAAGAAGAGAAAAGGCAAATAGCACCTTTTTCATGGTACATTTTATGATATACCTGTTGGAGACGGGCATATGCCTGTCGCTGCTCTACCTGGCCTACTGGTTGTTTCTAAGGAAGGAAACCTATTTTAATTTCAACCGAATCTTCCTGGTGGGTAGTATTGCACTTTCTTTGACTGTTCCCCTTTTGCATGTGAATATTGGGGTGGCCGGGGGCAGCTCCCTGGAACATACGGCTTCTGGCATCGTGAAGGTCCGGGATAGCTATGAGGAAATGATTCGCCTGATCAACGCCGACTATGGGACTGAACCCGGAGTCAGGCACACAGTTGATGCTGCGAACCCTGGAATGCCCATGATGGGAGAGGGAGGGGTAGCCCCGACAGCCGGAGATCAGATGGCAGAAACTCAAAGAAACATTTCGTATTCAAAAATTTTGTTGATTATCTATATATGTGGGGTGATCTACTTTTTGGCCAGGTTTGTATACCTGGTCGTCCGTCTCTACCTGCTGGCCAAACGAAACAGGGTTACCCGGCAGGATGGATTCCGGATGGTCGAGATCCAGGAGCAGATTTCCCCATTCTCCTTTTTCCGCTTTTTGTTTATTAACCAGGGATCATTCGATGATCCTGAATTGGACCAGGTGCTGGAACATGAAAAGGCACACATCAAACAAAGGCATTCCATGGATCACCTGTTTGCACACACACTTGCCGTTTTTCAGTGGTTTAATCCCATTGCATGGCAGATCAGGAAAGCCCTGAAAACCACGCATGAGTATATTGCCGACCGGCAGGTTATAGACAGGGGAGTTGAACGGGTTGACTATCAATCCTTATTACTGAAACAGGTGATCGGGTATCACTCTGTTGAACTGGTAAACAACTTCAATTTAAAACCCATTAAAAAACGAATTGCCATGATGAATAAAAATAAATCGGGTATACCTGCACGCTTCAAAGCGGCAATGGTAGCACCCTTCGCCATAATTGTATTCTTCCTTTTTGCAGATTTTACCCTGAAGGGAAGTAGTGCTTTATCTGATCCAGACCTCTCTGGATTATGGATTAAACAAAGCAAAGACGATTTTAGCTCTGCTCTTCTTATTCAGAAGGATCAGATCTCCTATAAAGAGGGCCTGGAGATACGCAACTATTCTCTGCAAGTTGAAGAAAGCGGACTCGTATTATCTCAAAGAGAAGGGGCTCCCGGGGTCAGTTTGAAATATGAGACTAAGGGGGATGATCTGACCATCTGGTGGAATGATAACAAGGGAACAAAATACCGCAAGTCCGAAGCTGATAATACCCTTGATGATATACTTGAAGGTCAGGATCTGGATTTACCCTATATTTCTCAATACCGCCTGCTTGATGAAAAGAAACTTTTCAGAATATCTTATGGAAATGATGCCGGCGGTGGTACAAGCATGACCTTTAACGGTGCCGGCTTTACCCTGGTGGATCTTGAAGCTCTGGTAAATAAGGAAAAAGGCAAACTGAGTAAGCTTGACCAGAACTCCATGACGGCGGTATTCCTTATAGACAGGGATATTCCAATGGTTCTTGTAGATCAAATCAGGCAGGAACTCAGAAGAATAAATGCACTTCACATTGCAGAGGGAGGCTATCCCCATGGGGACCTGAATCTATCCCCCCTGCTTTACAATGTTGTAGCTTTGCCCAGGCTTTTGCCTCCCCTGGATGCAAAGGTTTTGGAAAAAGAAGAAGTTGAGAAGAATGGAGGAACGGTCCATGTCATAGACCTTACCGCCAGGAACAGCACTCCCAGGGATGTGGATCAGAACCTGCAGAAATTCATCCGTGATAAGCAGGATGGCAGATATGTGATTTCCCTGGAATATGATGGAAAGATACCCTATGGACAGTATGTGGAGACGGTGGACATGGTATACAATGTTGTCTATTCCTTCCGAAAGGATCTGGCCATGGAGAAGTATGGGGCACCTTATGACCAGTTAGGAGCAGGATCTGCAGAAAGAACTTCGCAAGGCCTACCCAATGGCCCTCTCCGAAACCATGAAGTAGAAGATAAACAGGGGCTGCTAATGCCATAGGTAGCCCTTGTTTTTTCAATCTTTCTTTGCGGATTTAACAGACTTTCTATAGATATACCTTCAAAAGGGCAGCTTCCAGCAGCAGGCGATCTCTTCTATATTCCAAAAGCAGGAGCTGGTTCCTGAAGTGAAAATCCGATGTATAAAAGTATTCTGTAAGACTTATTTCTCCGCTGTTGAGGGAGACGGCGAGCAGCTCAAGTGAATTACCAGTTTCCAGGGCTGCATCCAGGTTTTGTATCCGTAATTCAAGGTTGTCAAGCTGGTTCAGCATTTGCTCCACTTCTTTCTCAAGCTGAAAGGTGAAGCGCTGCACATCTGCTTCGGCAAAAACCACCTCAGATTTGGCATTTTTGATGGTATGGGTATTTTCCCAAAGGGGAATGCTAAGTCCCACCTGGAAGCCCTTGAATTTCACGTCCAATACAGATTCAGAATAGTATCCAGCTGAGAGCTTTGGAAGATTCTGACCGACCATGACACTCTGTTCTTCCCTTTTTAATTCCAGCTCTTTCTGGTAAAGCAATAGATCTGGGCTTTGCCTGTAAGCACTTATTATGGAATCCCTGATAATTTTGCTGCCAGCTGGTAGCATGGTTTCAGTAAAATCAACAATGTTTCCGCCAGTAACTTCCTTAATCGCAAGCTGTTTATTCAGCATCATTGTACGGGTCTGCTCGTAATCACTCTCGAGGCTGACCAGGTGGATCCTGGACTGGTTGAGGGAAAGTTGGTCTTCCTCGCCCGCAGCCACTTTCTGTTGAAAAGCTTCATAGATGGCACGGGCCTGTGAAAGTCTATCTTCCAGCAGCTTTTGCTTATGGTTCAGATAGATGCTTTCAATCATAAGCTGCCTGGCCAGCATAAGTATCTCCTGCCTGGCAAGGAGGTACTCCAGTTCCGCCTGGCTGTTTCGGATCTTCCTTGCTCTTGACCGGTGTATGTAGGTAGTGGGAAAATCCACCTCCTGGCTGACACTGAAATCAATTCGGTTCCCAATCTCGCTGGGATTTCCAAACAAGTAGCCAAATTCTACCTCAGGATTTTGGGGGGAGTTCCCGGTGCCGGCCTTCAGGAGATCGACCTGGTAGGCTTCGCGGGCAGCCCGCAGGGTGGGATTGTTCTCCAGCACCAGTTTCATGTAGGGTTCATCGCGGGGATCTTCCGGTGGAAGCTGTGAATGAGCCAGGATGGGAATGGCGCTGAAAATCAGAGTCAGCCAGAAATGTATGTTCTTTTTTCTCATTGCTTTCGTTTTTCTAACATGTAATAGACAGAAGGGATCACGATCAGGTTGAGCAGGGTTGAGCTTACCAGTCCGCCCAGAATCACTATGGCCATGGGACTCTGGATCTCGTTGCCCGGCTTATCTCCGGCCAGGGCCAGGGGCAGAAGGGCCAGGGCTGAGGCGAGAACGGTCATCAGTATGGGATTTAGCCTGTCGGCCGATCCCTTGATGATGGTCTCTTTCAGTCCCACACCCTCAGAACGAAGGTGACTGTAGCGGGATACCAGCAGAATGCCGTTCCGGGTTGCGATCCCGAAGAGGGTAATAAATCCGATGATGGATGGGATACTAACCACCTGAGAAGTCAGGCGTATGGCCACTACACCCCCGATCAGGGCCAGCGGCAGGTTCAGCAGGATCACGCCGGCCAGATTTGCGCTTTTAAATTCCTGGAAGAGGATGACAAAGATCACCAGGATGGCCAGCAGGGAGGTAATCAGCAGGGTAAGCGAGGCTCTTTGTGCATTTTCAAACTGACCTCCGAATTCAAGCCGGTATCCTTCCGGCAGCTGCACATGCTCCGATATTCTTTCCTGTAATTCGCTTACCACACTGCCCAGATCCCTTCCGGCGGTATTGGCAGAAATCACCAGCTTGCGCTGGACATTCTCCCGGTTTATCGTATTAGGACCGGTGGTTGAAATCACATCCGCCACATATCTCAGGGGAATCTTGTGTCCGTCATAAGTATCCATCATGGTATTCCGGATTGCATCAAGGCTGGCCCGGTAGGGTACATCATATCTTACCACCAGGTCGAAGTTCAGGTTGTCCTCATATACCTCTGCGCATTTTCTTCCGGCAATGGCCGTTTCCACAAATTCTGAAAAGGTATTCTGGGGAATGCCATACCTGGCCAGCATTTCACGGCGTGGCCTGATCTGTATTTGTGGTATTTCAACCAATTGTTCCACATTGATATCCACAAGGCCCCCAATCCCTGAAATTTCACCCTGGATCTCATTGGCCACACGGTACATGGTCTGCAGGTCGGGTCCGAATAATTTGATGGCTATACTGGCCCGGGTTCCCGATAGCATGTGATCGATGCGGTGACCCAGGGGTTGTCCGATGTTCAGATTTACTCCCCCGATGGTGGAGAGCCTGTCTCTCACCTCTTCCATAAAGGCTTCATGTTTGCGCTTCCCCAATTCGTAGGGCACATCTATCTCAGCCGTATTGGATCCACCGTGACTGTGCTCGTTGAGTTCGGCCCTTCCGGTCCGGCGGCTCACATACTTTACTTCCGGAATCTCCATCAGCTGAGCATCAATCTGATCCATAAACTGGTTGCTCTGTTCCAGCGACAGGCCCGGAAGTGTCGTGGCCGTGATGGTAAGTGTACCTTCATTAAACTCGGGAAGGAAGGAGTTTCCCAGTCGGAAAAACATAATAAGTGCAAGTACAAACAGGACCAGGGATCCGGCAATCACCGGTATCCTGAGCTTCAGAATGGTGTCCAGGGCCTTTTCGTACCAAACATTCAGTTTTTGGACCAATCTGTTTCCTCCCCTTTCATCCCTGTTTAGCTGGGATGGGGATGTGAGCATATAAGAGGCAAGAACCGGGGTCAGGGTCAGGGCTATCACGAGTGATGCCAACAAGGATACAATAAAGGTGATTCCCAGGGGCTTTAACATTCTTCCCTCCATTCCCGACAGGAAGAAAAGAGGAATAAAGGCCACAATGATAATCAGGGTCGCCTGAACTATGGAGGAACGGATCTCGACGGAAGCCTTATAAATGACCTTGAGTGTACCCTCCTTCTCAGCTTCCGGCTTTCGGATGGTTTTGTTTCAGCGTTTTAGCACATTCTCCACATCAATGATAGCATCATCAACCAGGGCCCCGATGGCAATGGCCATGCCACCCAAGCGACATGGTATTAATGCTTAAACCCAGCAGCTTTAAAGTGATGAGCGAAAGCAGAAGTGAAAGGGGGATGGCAATCAACGAAATTGCAGTTGTCCGCACATTTAGTAGAAATAAAAAGAGAATAAGCGCCACAAAAAAGCCACCCTCCATGAGCACCCGGAAGACATTGTTCACCGCAGTATTGATGAAGTCGGCCTGCCTGAAAATGGAGGAATTTACTTCCAGTTCTGCAGGAAGCGTCTGTGAAAGGTTGGCCAGAGCCAGATCGACCTTTTCGGTAAGCTGAAGGGTGTTCACCCCGGGTTGTTTCAGTACGGTTAGGATCACTGCTTCTTCCCGGTCAAGGTAGCTATCGCCGATCTGATCGGGGTGACCAATTTTCACCCTGGCCACATCCTCAATTTTTATGGGTTTCTGATTCTTGATTTTAATTACCGAGCGGCCAATGTCATCGGGGCTGCTGGATCGTCCGGTGGCCCTTACAATGTATTCCTGTCCGTTTTCATTGATAACCCCCCCGGAAGCATTGCTGTTTGTATTTTCGGAAGTCTCGATGAGCTCCCCGAGTGATACATTGTAATAATGCATTTTGTAGGGATTTGCCAGGATCTGGTATTCTTTGGGGTAACCGCCCATCACCACCACCTGGGCCACTCCGGAGACCGAAAGCAACTGTTGCCTAACCTGTTTGTCGGCTATGGTCCGCAGCTCGAACAGAGAAAGAGAATCGGATGTGAGCGAAATCAGCATAATCTCGCCCATAACCGATGTTTGTGGCGCAAGAATGGGGGCTTCAATGCCATCAGGAAGCAGGGCTGCAATGGTGGGAAGCTTCTCGCTTACCACCTGCCTGGCCCTGTAGATATCCGTATCCCAGTCGAATTCCACCCAGACTATGGAAAAGCCATAGGAGGAACTCGAGCGTACCCTCCGCACATTGGTGGCACCATTCAGGGATGATTCGATGGGGAAGGTAACCAGGGTTTCCACTTCCTCAGCTGCCATCCCATGGGCATCTGTCAGCACCACCACTGTGGGTGCAGTTAGATCCGGAAACACATCCACTTCCATCTCTTTTACGGTAAGCAGGCCGCCCACCAGAAGCATGACCGAGAGGAAGATGATCAGCATCCTGTTGTTCAGGGAGTACTGTATGATTTTATTCAGCATGATTGTCTTCTTTAATGTGAATGTCCATCGCCCACCGCTCCAGTTACCATGGAAGCTGCTTTAATGATCATGGGTCCCCTGGTGACGATGCGTTCACCCGCCATCAGGCCATCGGTGATTTCCAACATAAGTCCATCACTATTTCCGATCCTTATGGCTCGTTTTGTAAAGCTCTCGCCTGTTACCTGGACATAGACATAGTTTGTACCCTGCTCCTCCGAAATGGCACTCCGGGGTATGATGACAGCTTCCTTCTCGGCTTGTGTAAGCAGGTAAATTTCTGCAAAGGCACCTTCGAGCAAGCGCCCGTCATTCTTCAACTCAAAATAGACGGGAAGGTAGTGGTCATTTTCCGCCGCTGAATGTCCGGTCGCAAGATGACGTCCTCCAAAATCGGATACCGAGTAGGCCTCCTCAGTGTATGCCAGACGGAAATTGGCATCATAGATATCCTTGGCAATTTGTTGATATTGTTGAGGCAGATCGGCCCTGAGCAGGAGAACTTCGTCTGAGGAAAGGGTGACCAGAATATCTCCTGTTTCAACATATTCTCCCTCAGAAACATTCAGTTCATGGATGCTTCCCGAGGATGGGGCATAAACCTGCAGTCCGTTTTCCGAAGTGCTTGCGGCCAGACTGTAATAGTTGAGGCTGTCGGATTGATAACTTGCCCTTGAATCGTAAAACTGTCGGTCCGATATAACCCCCTGTGCATGGAGCTTTCGGTGCCTGAGGTATTCACTTCTGCTTAATTCCAGATTATTTTCGGCTTGCCGGAGTTGTAATTCGAAATTTTCCTGGGGTAAAGAACTTCCTGAAATGGTAAACAGAAGACTGCCCTTTTCAATTTGTTGCCCCTGAACCAGGTTCTTATTTGCAAAGATCACAATGCCCCCGATATTGGCGGCCACCCGGTTTATTTTACCCGGGGCTGGAGTAAGCTCCCCACTGGTAAGGATCACCGTGGAGATGGGCCCTTTTTGTACCTCGGATACCATGAAACTGTTCTTCCATGCCTGCTCCTTTAAAAAGCTGATTTCGCCCACGGGCGGAGCTTCGTGTTGATGACCCGCAGCGGAGTGTGCATCCTCAGCAGCATGATCTTCCACATGAATGTGACCAGAAACCAACTCTTCCACCCCGTCCGATAACAGGGAAACGTTCACATGGAAGGCTCCTGCTTTCTTTGGGGTAAAGGGGATATGAAAGATGCCCGGCTGGTGCGGCTTACCGGAAGTGCCTGAAACACCATCGATTTCGATGCTAACATTTCCAGAAGCCTGAGGCTTATAGGAATCGAGCCGGGTGATATGCACCAGGAACTCGGACTCCATACCGGCCTCAAGCGTTTCATACTCAATGTAAAACTCTGCATTTTGGCTGAACAGGGTTAGTTGTTCTGTTTCACCGCTGTGTGCGTGATTGTCTGGATCAGGTTGAGAAGATCCTTCCGGATTTTGCTGGCACCCCCATGCAAAAAGCAGGGCAAGTGCAATCATGTATTTATACATAGTACTGATTATTATTGAAAGAAAACAGGGTAAAAAGGGTACTAGGCAAGCACGGGAGGGCCCCTCAGGGAGTGTGTCCCTGTTAATTCGGCTGAAGGAATAAGAAGCTTGAGAATAACCGGGGCGGTATAGGAAACGCCCGGGTTTATCTCCGGAACAGCTCCCGGATCTGCTAATAATCATAAAAGATGAGAGCTTCTCGGGTAAGGGAAGCTGGGCTGCATTGTACTTGACAAAGCTAATGTTGTTGAATGCATGGCAGTGTTTTAGTGCCTGATCCTCATCATGATGCTTATGATTGGTATCGGGGCATTCATGTGATGAGGGGCACTCGTTGAAGAGGGGTGAGTAAGGGAGGCCACATGATGGTGATGGGGTACACAGGTTATGTCCGATCAATATCAGAATATTGACCAGGAGCATAACAGCTATGTACTTTAAGCCCTTCATCTGCCTGTGATCACAAAAGTAATAAATTCTGCTTCATCTTCTTCAGTCCTGTCCTGGCTACCTCCAGGGGATCTTCTTCCCAGTAGCTGCGGTTGAACAGCTCAAGGGACAGCACTTTTTCACCCCCCATATTACGCAGATCCGTCAGAATTTGTTTCATGGGCGCAGCGCCGTCTCCCGGGTATACCCTGTCGGCATCGGTCTGTTCCTCCCTGGGTATATCAGCAGGGTAGTCGTTCATATGGAAGATGTCAATGAGGGATCCATTTAGCATTTTTAATGCATCGAAACCACTTCCACCCCTGAAGAGATGGTATACATCAGGCAGAATCCGCGCATCAGGATCATCTGCAACTGCAGCAATCATCAGGACCTGTCCCAGGTGCCACAACACAGGGGATGATCCCCAGAATTCAAGCTGGGGCATTACTCCTGTTTTTCTACCCAAATCAAGCAAGAGAGCGTATTTCTCCCCGGCCATAAACAGATCCAGGGGCTGATCACCCGGAACCCCGGCCGGAGGAGCAGCAATGCGAAGGCATCCAATCCCGGCAAGCATGTTCATTTCCTCTTCCATCTGGGTCAAATCCGGCTTCTCCTCCAGTCATCCAGGGAGCAAAACCAATGGCACTTTCCACCCTGATTCCATGATCGTCGATGAAGGATTTAAGGGAGGATGTTGTGGACCCCGCTGCAAGGGCAGCCTGTACGTCGCGGACCCACACTTCGATTCCGTCATACCCGGCTTTGGAGGCAATTTCTACCTGCTTCTGCAGGTCGGGTTTTTGACCGCTGATGGTACTTGTATTGAGACAGAAGCGGAACGCAGATCGTTCAGATTTTTCCCTGGCGTTTAAGGTCAAAGGGAGAGAAAGAGATGCAGTACCAAGGCCAAGGGTGGCGATTGCCTTTCTTCTGGAAATGGGTAATCCTTTCATAGTGATGCAGATCAGGTAAACTGTGCCATGAAGATAGTTAACAAATATTTCATACAGATTCCATAACTTGAACTTTGTAATTTTCTTGAATGAAGCAAAAGGAAAGAATCCCATCACTTAGATCTTTTGAGAGGGGTGGCCATTGCCGGCATCCTGATCATGAATATCCAGAGTTTTTCAATGCCATCGGCAGCCTATATTAATCCAACAGCTTATGGGGATCTTACAGGCATCAATAAATGGGTATGGATCTTCTCACATATTTTTGCAAGTGGGAAGTTTATGTCCATTTTCTCCATCCTTTTTGGGGCGGGAGTGTATATATTCATTTCAAATGCCATTGAGGCGGGGTGATCATGCAGCAAAACTCCACTTCCGCCGCATGGCCTGGCTTCTGCTATTTGGAATGATCCATGGCTACCTGCTCTGGTCGGGTGATATCCTGGTATGTTATGCCCTGTGCGGTATGGTGATCTGGTTTTTTCGAAAGCGCGATGGAAACAAACTCCTTTGGCCAGCCGTGATTTTTTTCCTTATTCCCATGGTTTTATCCATCCTGTCGGCCTATAGTATGCCCTACTGGGATAAGGAGTCAAGAGATGAAATGCTCATGATCTGGAGTCCTGATGCTGAATACCTGGCACAATCTGTGGCCTACATGCAGGGGAGCTGGCTGGAACAAATGAAGGTCAGGGTAGCCCATACCATCAGCATGCAAACCACTGTTTTCTATTTTGAAACCGGCTGGAGGGTGATCTCCATGATGCTCCTGGGGATGTTCCTGTTTAAAAAAGGGATTCTTATCCGCCAGACACAGCAGGTCCTTTTATATCCGATTGAGCCTGATTGGCCTTTCTTCGGGATATGTCCTGTCAGGACTGGGGATCTGGCTTAATTTCCGAAATGGATGGGCCCTGGAGTATTCCATGTTCCTGGGAAATCAGTACAATTATGTGGGCAGTCTGGCCGTGGCACTTGGTTATATAGGACTGATCATGCTGGTAGTAAAATCACTTAGGTTCAGCTCCTTTATCAAGGTCTTCTCCGGGCTGGGGCGAACTGCTTTTTCCAACTATATCTTTCAGACCCTTTTCACTACCCTGATCTTTTATGGCTGGGGCTTTGGCCTCTTTGGAAGTGTGGAGCGCAAATACCAGGTTTTGATCGTAATTGGAATCTGGGTGCTTCAGCTGGTACTGACCGGACTGTGGCTGAATAGGTACCGGCAGGGACCCCTTGAGTGGGCCTGGAGGAAACTTACTTACTTGAAAGCATCTTGATATCCTGCTTGATGAACTTTTCTAACTCTTTGGCTGTGGGTAACTGGATCTGGTACTGGCTTACAAACAGATGATTATCCAATGAACCAGTGGCATATTTCACTGTTGAAGAATTCTTATCTGTACAAAGTAAGATTCCCACCGGAGGATTATCGCCTTTTGAAATCTCATTGTCCCTGTAATAGTTTAGGTAGAAGTTCATCTGACCGGCATCGGTATGCCTGAACTTACGGGTTTTTATATCAATGAGGATATGGCACTTCAATATGCGGTGATAGAATACCAGATCAACGTAGTAATACTCACCATCAATGGTCAGCCTCATTTGTCTGGCTTCAAAGCAAAATCCCTTGCCAAGTTCCAGTAAGAATACCTGAAGGTGGCTGATAAGTGACTCTTCCAGATTACTTTCAGTAAACTTCTCTTTGGGTTTCAGCCCGATAAATTCAAAAACATACGGATCACGCAAAATCCCTTCAGGTGTAGATAGATCAGCTTTTTTGTTGATGTCCAGGATCAGACCTTTCTTATCAGAAGAAAGACCTGTTCGCTCATATAGCATGCTACCAATCTGTCGCTGCAATTCTTTTACTGACCAGTTGCCCTGTATAGCCTGAGCTTCATAGAAGGACTCTTTTCAGAGTATCTTCTTCTCTCAGTCAGCTCAATGATATGTGTGAAGGATAATTTGGATAGTAATATTCTGGGATTAATTCCCTTATAATCTTTTTTTTTCAGCTCCCTTAAAGATTTGGCAGTCGCCGACTGCCAAATTGAAACAGGTATTTCAAAGTCCGATAATATCCGACTTATCTCTGGATATATAAGATAGAACTGCCTGCAGTTTCTCAGGTTCCGGTCTGACAAGCCTTTTATGTTTGCATTACTCAGCCCTTTTGCAAGTTGCTTTAATAGCTCGGTCCCATATTTCGCCCGGTCTTCGCCATTTTGCTCGTACTCCACTATCTGGAGACCAAAAAGCCAATTCCGAACAGTCAGGGACTGGTTAACTCTAGATATTGCAGCTCCCCGCAGAAAAAGATGGACCTGCTCACAAGTCTGTTTAAAAGTTCGAAGTTCATTTATAGGGTTAATGTACCTAAGGCACTCTTGATCGTTGTGCTGATGTAGATTTTTTCATTTTCTCGATTCTTACAAGTTCAGTAATAGGGACCCCAGAAATGGGTCTGGAGGAAACTTACTTACTGGAAATAGGACTTCTATTTCTTTGTTAATGAACATATGTTCACTATCTTTGTGAACAAACGTTCATATAGCAAAGCATGTCTCCACGAAGCAAGCAAGATCGAAAAGTAATGTCTCCTCCGGTTTTAAAGGGATTTAAACCCATTGGGGTTCCCTTTGATGATGCCGTAGTTGTCACCCTTCTATACGAAGAATATGAGGCCCTGAGATTGGCCGATTATTCGGGCCTGAAACAGGAAGAAGCGGCAAAACTCATGAATGTTTCAAGGCCCACTTTTACCAGGATCTACAGCTCCTGTCTGCAAAAGCTTGCCCGGGCATTTACCGAAGGCCGGTCCATTGTAATTGAAGGAGGCGATGTGGAGTTTGATAAACAATGGTACAGATGTCACAAGTGTACCACGGTTTTTCACCATCCCGAAGCCGAGCACCAGGAATGCATTTCCTGTGGTTCTGAAGATATTGAGCACATCAACCAGAGTATACGGGATTGGAAGGAGATGAAGGGCAATGACGTGAAGGGATTTGTTTTGGATGAGTATTGCGAATGTCCAAAGTGCGATTACCAGATCCTTCACCAGGCTGGTGTGCCCTGCTTTTCCCATACCTGTCCAGAATGTAAAACCCCCTTAATCAGAAAGCGTGATTAAACATCAAACTACAATCAAGGTCCGTTATGCTGAGACCGATCAGATGGGATATGTGCACCATTCACATTATGCCCTTTACCTGGAAGAAGCCAGGATGGAGCTTCTTAAGATGCTTGGTATAGATTGCGGACGACTTGAAGATGAGGGCATCATTATGCCGGTGGCCGAGATGAGGACGCGGTATTCCTTCCCACTTCGTTTTGGTGATACCATCACTGTGGAAACGGAGCTTGTACCGCCCTGGAAAACCAGCCTGGAATTTCACTACAGGATCTATAACCAGGATAAGAAACTGGTATCGCGATCCAGTACCAGGCTTGTTTTTGCTGATAAGGAGAGTGGAAAGCTGCTGAGTAATGCCCAAAAATATTTTGAGAATGTAGTCACCCAATAACAACAATCATTTTAATAAGAAAAGATCATGAAAAATACAGATGTTTTAGTCATCGGAGGCAGTGCAGCAGGACTTGGTGCTGCCCTGGCATCAAAATCACATTATCCCGAAAAGAGCGTAATTCTTGTACGGAAGGAAAAAAACGTGGCGATACCCTGTGGAATCCCTTATATATTTGGCACCCTGGAAAAAACGGAGCAGGATATTTTACCCGATGGTGGACTGATCAAGGCGGGTGTGGACATCCTTGTGAATGAAGTCAGCTCAGTGGACGGGAAGGCGAAGACCTGTAAACTGAAGGATGGAGAGGAAATTGCTTACGATAAGCTGATTATGGCCACGGGATCCAAACCGATTGTTCCCTCCTGGCTGAAAGGATCTCACCTGGAGAATGTATATACCGTCCCCAAGGATCTGGTTTACCTGGATGCCATGAAGATGAAACTGGCAGGTCTGGATAACATCGTCGTGATCGGAGCCGGATTTATTGGCATCGAAATGTCGGATGAGTTGAAAAAGACAGGAAAAAATGTGACCCTGGTAGAAGTACAGGACCATGTCCTTCCCCTTGCTTTTGATGCGGACCTGGCCGAAGAAGCTGAAACTATCCTGAAAGAAAGGGGAATTCATATTCTGACCGGGAAAGCAGTAAAGGAAATCGTGGGCAAGGAGAAAGTTGAGGCCGTTAAAATTGAATATGGAGAAGTTGTTGAAATGATTAAGGCTGATGCTGTGATTCTTTCGGTGGGCTATGAACCCAATACCCGGCTGGCATCCACTCTTGATGTGGCATTTAACCGCGATGGCTTTATCAAGGTGGATGAATACATGCGCACCGACCATCCCGATGTTTTTGCAGTGGGTGATTGCGCCGAGAAAAGGGATTTCTTTACAAGGAAACGTTCCAAGGCCATGCTGGCTTCCATTGCCTGTGCCGAAGCCAGGGTAGCCGGTATGAATCTTTTCAAACTCTCCACCCTGAAAACCATTAGCGGAACCATTGCCATCTTTTCCACGGCGCTGAACGGAACAGGATTTGGAGCTGCCGGACTGACCGAAACCGTGGCTAAAGCCGAGGGTTTTGATATTATCACGGGTACCTTTGCCGGTGTTGACAGGCACCCCGGATTGTTGAACAATCCCCACAAGCAAATTGTGAAGCTCATTGCCGGTAAAGAGAATGGAGTGATCCTGGGGGGTGAAGTTGTGGGAGGTTCCAGTGCAGGAGAATTGATTAATATTATTGGCTTTATCATTCAGAACAAGATGAATGTGAATGAACTGATGACTGTCCCAGATCGGTACCCATCCCATGCTCACTGCATCACCGGCAGCCTATCCCCTCATTAAGGCAGCTGAGGTAATCGCAAAAGAGTTCTGGAAAAACTAAGCTGTTTCATGAAACTGACCATTTTATCTGAAGCAAAGGCCATGGACGGATTTTTATCCGAACATGGCCTTTCTTTCCTGCTGGAAGTAGACAATAAAAGCTTCCTTTTTGATACGGGAGCTTCTGACCTCTTTCTCCGCAATGCCCGGATACTGGGAATAAATCTGGATGAAGTGGAAAAGATCATTCTGAGTCACGGGCACTGGGACCATGGCAACGGTTTACAGTATATCAGTGGAATATCCTTACTGTGTCATCCCGGAAGTTTTGTCAAACGTTTTCGCCGGCTCGATGGGGAGAATATCGGATTGGCCCTGAACAGATCCAGGATAGAGGAAGGTTTTGACTTTGGACTTCCAGTGAACCGGTTCAACTCTCAGAGCATCTCTGGTTTCTTGGTGAGGTACCCAGGTTAAATGATTTTGAGGCTAAGACCACAAAGTACATCCTGGAAGATGGGTCTCCCGATTTCATCATGGATGATTCGGGTCTGGCCTGTATTACAGAGAAGGGCCTTGTGGTGGTTTCGGGCTGTGCTCATTCTGGCATATGTAATATGGTGGAACATGCCAGGAAGGTGACAGGCGAGGACAGGGTTGAGGCGGTGATTGGCGGATTTCACCTTATTGCAGTGAACCATCAGTTACGACGTACCCTGGAGTGGATGAAAGAGGCGGGTGTAAAGAAGGTTTATCCCTCCCACTGCACCAAGGATCCTGCCCTTGGTCAAATCCATGAAGCGTTTGGCTTTAATGAAGTAAAGGCAGGAGCAAGCCTAATGTTCTGATCCCAAAAAAGGCTGATAATTTTTGGGATTAATGGTCTGGATACCGGCATCCGGATAGGCCGCTGTGAAAGTCTTCGAAATGCGGGATTTCCTTTCCGGATTCCATTTCATTTCATAGGCATTTAATTTTCCATCTGCCTCTTCGAGCAGGTCGATTTCCTGTTGTGCTGTGGTTCTCCAGAAGTAACTATTCACGCGTGCACCTGCATTTGACATCATCTTTTTGCGACCTGAGACAAGGAAGTTTTCCCATAGAGAACCTGTATCAGTCCTGAGTTCAGAGGTCCAAACTGATTGATCACAGAATTTCTGATGCCGTTGTCAAAAAAGTAGATTTTCCGGCTTTTCTTCAATTCATTTCTCAGGTTTCTCGAGAATGAGGGAAGCCTGAATACGATGAAGGCTTTTTCCAGAAGGGAGATGTATTTCTCCACCGTCTCATTGTCAATGCCACAGGTTCGTCCCAATTCAATGTAGCTTACCTCGCTTCCCAGTTGTAAGGCAAGTGCCCTGACAAGACGTTCCAGTTTTTCAGGTTTCTGAATCCTTTCCCAGGTGAGAATATCTTTATAGAGGTAGCTATCTGACAGCTCTCTCAATAGTTCGGCCTCATCACCCGATAGTTTACCACATCCGGGTAGTAGCCATAAATCATCCTTTTCTCCAGCAGGCGATTTTCCTCTTCCTGACTGCTGTGTATAGCCAACTCCCGGCGAGAGAGGGTATGGAGGAAAAATTCCCATTTTCGTCCAGTTAAGGGTTCACTTATTTTGTTAGCCAGATCAAAGGCAGAGGATCCGGATGCAATAACCTTTACACCTTTGATATTGTCCACAATGAGTTTAAGGCATAATCCAATATTCTCGATGCGCTGGGCTTCGTCAATGAACACGAATTTTGCATCCCCAATGATTCCTTTAAGCTCAGTGCTGGTCGAGTTTTGCAGAGATGCGATGGTCTGGCTCATCCCCGTTCCACCACCTGATTTTATCGTCCATTGTTTCAGCCAGCATTTGCAGGAGGGTGGTCTTCCCCGACTGCCTTGGACCGTATATAATCAGGATCTTCTGATCCTTCATTTTCGAAAGCATACGGTCGATTATTTGCCTGTAAATCATGATAGATTGCGATTGTATACGCAAAAATACGTATTAATTTGCGATTGTGTCAAGAGCTGATGAAATATTTTTGTATCTTTTCCGCATAAAACCTGACCCCATGAAAAACATATTTGTTCTGATCACCCTGTCCCTCTTCCTGATGGTGGGATGTAATTCAACCAAAACCCCGAAAGCCTCTGAAAAGGAATCGGGATTCTCCTTTGCCTTTCTGACTGATATTCACCTGCAACCCGAGCTTAATGCGGTGGCTGGTTTTCAAATGGCCATCGATACCATCAATCAGATCAATCCCGATTTTGTATTAACCGGAGGAGACCTGGTTATGGATGCCCTGAATCAGACCTATGGGAGGTCAGACTCCCTTTACAAGCTCTACAAGGATGTATCGGGCAATTTGGATATGCCGGTTTACAATACAGTTGGTAACCACGAAGTATATGGATGGCATCGGGATGAAGAGGGTATTGAGGAGCATCCTGAATTTGGTAAAAAGATGTTTGAGGAAAAAATTGGGGAGCGCTTCTATTCCTTCGATCATAAGGACTGGCATTTTATAGTACTGGACGCGATCTACAGGGGAGAAGACGGCCACTATATGGGTAAAATTGACGAGGAGCAAATCGAATGGCTCAAGGGTGATCTTGAGAAAGTGGATGCGAAGACTCCCATTGGCATGAGTGTGCACATCCCCTTTGTCACCTCCGCCACCCAGCTTTCAAAGGGTTGCCTGGCTGCCAATACCCCGGGTGGGATTATTACAAACTCCCTTGAAGTGCTGAGCCTTTTTATGGGACACAATCTGCGACTGGTACTACAGGGCCACCTTCATTTCCTGGAGGATATTTTTGTTCAGAACCAGCATTCACTTCATTACCGCCGGAGCCGTTAGGGCCGGTGGTGGAGCAATAAACCCGAGAGTCTTCCCCAGGAAGGTTTTCTGTTACTTCATCTTGATGGAGAGGAATGTGGATTGGGAATATGTTGATTTCGGATGGACTCCGTAAGAGTATTATTTCATACTTTTGTTTTAATCATTGGTTTCCACATACCGGCTTTGCCGGTGGAATGAAAAGGGAATACCGTTAGAATCGGTAACAGTTCCCGCTGCTGTGAATCCATAATGGGCATTTTTCTGAATGCAAACCACTGTTCATAGAATCCCGTCCGGGATCAGAATGGGAAGGTTTCAGAAATCCGGATAAGTCAGAAGACCTGCCATTGACACTAAGTTTTTGCAGCCCGCGGTGAACGGGAAGCTGATCAACAATCTGTCATTGGTCTCGCCTCACTATCGCTAGCTGCGAATTTTAATTTTAAATATTAAAATCGTAGCAGAATGAAACATATTTTACTTTTCCCTTCTGGGCCTGTTTCTTTCAGGCCTTATTATCAACGGACAAAACTATCTTCAGCCCGAGGAGGGCATGAAGGTGGCCTATTTTTCGCCGGAATCAAAAGCGGTTCAAACTTTCGATGTGAACCTGCAGTATTTCTATTACAACGACGGAGATACCATCTACCAGGTGGATCCTTTACTTGCCGGAGTAAGCAAAAAATATGGTAAGCCTGCAGATTATGAAGTGGATGCCTATCCCACCTTCCTGAATATTTCTCCCGACGGAACTTCCTCTGGGCAGGCTATACCGATCTGGCCAATGAAGATGCAAGAATTTACAGGGTCGATGTGGCCACAGGAGAATGGAAACTAATGGCCAAAATGCCATCCAACTGGGACCTGGTTTTCTGGAAGTGACAAGGTGCTGGTTTCCGGCCTGAACAGTGCTGATTTTATGACACCCAGCGGCATCTTTTTACTGGATACCACTGGTTCGAATGCACATCGGAAGATCGTGGATGTGGGAGGAAGCTCTGCCGGTATCGCTCTGGATATCAGGAATAATCTTTGTTTTGGGACCTCTTCTTTTACCGATCCCAATGCACTCTATCGCATCAGTTCGTGAGGTTCTTAGCGCTGTCATTGAAACTCCGGATGCAGCTGCCCTGACCCTCGCAGATGCTGAAAAACTGACCGATCTGCCCATGGGGCTTTATGATTGTGAAGTTGATGCAGGGGGAAATGTGCTGTTCACCATGAATCTTTGGGGTGGGACCAATGTGCTGGGACAATGGAACGGTACATCAGGAGCAGGAGCCAACTACGATACCCTTGCTGTCTCCGCCGAATGGCTGGGCATGGTCAAATCCAGGGGAGACTATACAGCTCCTCTACCTTGGCAACAGCATCTTCACCCTTGGCTATGGTCAGGCCGTGGCAGATCTGCATACACTGACTATCCTCCGGGGTGATTTCTCCTCTTCCTGTAATCACAGGCTTTGAAACGGAGGCCCTGGCACCCATGATTTATCAAATTATATTAAGGACCTGGATGATCCTGAAGGGTGAGCTATCCATTACCCTGTTCGGATGATCAGTGTGGCCGATCTGATCATTAGTGGTAGATAGCTTGATCAGGGACTTTTGGTTTGGCCGGACAATCGAACCTGGCGATTGAGGGCACAAGCGATGGACGCTCCGTGAGTGACTCCACCCAGGTGGGAACCTGGCCTGAATGGAAGGCGATTTCCTGCTTTCTGATTTTGAAGATCTCACCCTGGAGCCGAAAGTTACTGGAACGGATCCGATGGCTCGGGAAGTTTTAGCACGGGTCCGGCCCGTTTTCACAATGACTTTAATACTGAATATTTCTCCTGGAGTGGCTGGGCCTATTCAAATACCTCGGATGTGCACTACCCCCGGTTATATGAATCAGTACAGTGCCATTACCGGAGCGGGTTTTGCTGGTGAGGAGGAAACCCCGGCGGAATCTATGGAGTAAGTAGTCGATATGGACCTGTGGTGATCGATTTTCCTGAAAAGGCCCATGCCCCGGAAGGTTTTTATGTGACCAACTCCACCTATGCTGCACTCTCCATGGAAGCAGGGCGACTGGGCAGCCAAAAAGTTCGGAGGAGCCGATGGATCCGATCCGGATTATTTTAAAATGATGGTCTGGGGTTTTAAGGATTTAGCATCCACCGATACCATTGAGTATTACCTGGCCGACTACCGTTTTGATGAGTCTGAGAAGGATTATATCATCAAAACCTGGCAGTGGGTAGACCTCTCGTCCTTTGGCAAAGTGGATAGCCTGATGTTTGGACTGGAGTCTTCCGACAATGGCGACTGGGGCATGAATACCCCTGCCTATTTCTGCATGGACGACTTCCTGATTAATCCCGATGCAGCACCCTATGTGGCCAATCCCCTGCCCGACATGGACATCGTTACCGATGGAATTCAGCATATCGTTGACCTCAGCGAAGTTTTCAGCGATCCGGATGATCCCGATTCATTGATTGTAAAAGCGCTTTCAAGTGATAATCCTGAATGCCCCATAATTATTTCCAAGGAGGGAGATTCACTGATTATTAATACCTGTGCGCTTGTAAAATCAGCAATGGAGGATTTTGAAGTCATAGTGAAAGGCAGCCTGGGCGGGCTCTCAGCTAAAGATACTTTTGTGGTTCACCTGGAAATTATTGGCGGGATAGATGATGTATCCCACACCGGTGGTGAATCTCTACCCCAATCCTTCCGAGGGTCGTTTTGTAATTTCTTCCAACAACTCAGGGGAAATGGATGTGAGCATATATGACATCACCGGAACGGAAGTATTTCATAACAGGCAGCTGCTTCCCGGACAGGAGGTAGATATCAGTGCTCAGCCCTCCGGAGCATACATCATCAGGATAAGGCATAGCAGTGGCGTAATCTCAAAGATGATTCAGAAGCTATAGTACCGTGCTCAGAAAAGTTCACATATTGATTTTTTGTCTGCTCTGCATGGGAGTGGCAAAGGCGCAGTATATTTCAGAGGTACTTGAATACAGGCCTGCTCCCGGTCAGTTTATCAACAGTGCACCCTGGGGCACTCCCCAATCTGCCTCCTCGCTTGTGGGTGGAATTAATGGAAGTGTGAGCCTGGGGGCCTTTGGAGGCAGTGTGGTTTTCCGCTTTGAGGAAGCTGTAGAGAATCATCCGGATAATCCTTTCGGGATGGATTTTTCCATCTTTGGAAACCCCATGGCCCAGTGGTCGGAGCCGGGGATTGTTTCAGTAATGGAAGATGAAAATGGAAATGGGCTGCCCGATGATACCTGGTATGAGCTTGCAGGAAGTGACCATCACTTCTCCTCCACAAAGCGAGATTTCGCAGTTACCTATACCAATCCGGATCAAAGTGAGGCCACCGATGTGCCCTGGGAAACCGGGGAAGGTGAGAAGGGTATCATCAAAGCAAACTCCGTGCATCAGCAGCCCTATTATCCACTTGCTGATTCCTTCCCGGCCCTTGATGCTGATGCAGCTCTTTACACAGGAACCAGGCTTGTAGGAGCCGTGGATGTGGATCATCCCCCCCTGCTGGTTTCAGCCCGAAGGGCTTTTGGATATGCCGATAACCAGGTCAGGGGATCAGCACCCCATACCCTGCCCGATAATCCATATACCCCGGAGGTGGAAAACTCGGGTGGCGATGCCTTTGACATCAGCTGGGCAGTCGACGAAGAGGGCCTTTATGTGGATCTGGAAAGAATTCATTTTATAAGGGTGCAGAGCGGGATCTTACACCAGGGCGGTTTCCTGGGTGAAGTGAGCACCGAGGTCACAGGAGCTGTGGATGTTGCTCCTTCTCCAGGCACTAAAGGATCGCTGGCACAAGTTGTGATTAAAGATCTTCCTCCCGAAACCTTTGCTTCCTCCCTGCAATTGGAGCCCTTTCTTTTCAGCTCGGGGAGGCCTGTGGAAGGTGCTGCTTTCAGCTGGAGCTGCAGTGAGGAATGGGCTGAGGTGGATGAAAATCATGTGCTGAGAGTGAGGGGAACCGGTCCTCTGACACTTACTCTGACAGTGGATCGGGAGCCTTTACTTCAGGCTACTGCAAGTACCACGATTGTTACGACGATTACTTCCGCAGATGATGAAAGCCATGATATTAATAAACCCGGACTCTTTCCCAACCCTGCGCGGGACTACTTTCAAATAAGGGGAGCAGGCAGCAGTCCCCTGACCTTCTTTGATGTTTCCGGCAGGCTGCTGAGACAGCTCGAAAACTACCAGGAAGGAAGTGTTATTTCATGCGCCGATCTGGAGCCGGGAATCTATCTTGTGAAGATAGGATCTGGAGAATCTGCGCATATTCTGAGACTAATGAAAAGGTGAGGTGAATAAGAGAAGCTTGTCCATAATACTCTGCCTGATGATGGCAGTCCAACTCTTCCCCCAGGGAATCAGGGACTCTCTGTTTACCATCGAAGCAGTTGAGGTCACCGGGCATAGGTCTTTTTTAAAGGAGGAAGCCGGGCTGAAGCTTACTTTTCTGGACTCAAGCATCCTCCGGGAGAAGGCCAGCCTTTCCCTTTCAGAACTATTATCGGAAAACACTTCGGTGTTTGTGAAAAGTAACGGACGCGGAGCCATGGCCAGCGCATCCTTTCGGGGAACCGCCCCTTCCCATACCCGGGTGAGCTGGAACGGGATCAATATTTCAAGTCCCATGCTGGGCATGGTTGATTTCTCCCTGATCCCGGTTTACATTATTGATGACCTGACTTTAAAGCACGGGGCAGCCTCCATATCCGACCAGGGAGGCGGAATTGGTGGATCCATTAATCTGGAAAACCGGCCTCAGTGGGGAGAAAAGAATAACTATAGCTATATCCAGGGAATGGGTAGTTATCGGACCTTTGATGAGTACCTGCAGGTGGGGCTGGGCAATAAATGGGTTAGATCCACCACCCGTCTCTATCATAATCAATCGGAAAACGATTACACCTTCATCAACCGGGGGATTGGGAACCTGGATCCTGAAACTGGCGAAGTGCTTAATCCCCTGGACACCAATAAGAACGGAGCCTACCTGAGATATGGGCTTGTTCAGGAGCTGTATGTCCGCCCCCATAAAGACCATCTGGTATCCATCCTCTACTGGGGGCAATTTGGTCAGCGCGCCATCCCATGGCCCACCTCCTACGAGGGACCCGACAACGCAAATCTGAACGAAGAGGAACAGGCAAATCACAAGGTAGTAGCCAGCTGGAAATACTACGCACCCATTGGGAATTTCATGCTCCGATCGGGTTATTCGGGGACGCAGATGGATTACCTCCGCCTGAGAAAGGTGCCAGGCCTGGGCTCCATACCCGATGTTTATTCCATCAGTCAGCAGAACAGTTTCCTCAACACCCTTTCCTATGACCGCGATTTTGGATCCGATCTTTCCTTAGAGGGTAAACTGGATATGAACCATCATGATGTGGACACCCGGGATACTGTCAGCGGGCTGGGTTACCAAAAACAACGCAATGAAGTTTCCCTTTTTGCTGCCTTGAGAAAGTCCTTTGGGGAGCGACTGAACCTGAACCTGATGCTACGTCAGGAGTGGGTCGAGGGTAAGGCAGTACCCTTCATTCCCTTTCTGGGGATGGATTACCGAATATTGAAGAGTAAGAAATTGATCCTTAAAGCCAGCGTGGCCAGAAATTACCACATGCCCACCCTGAATGATCTTTACTGGCAACCCAATGGAAATCCGGATTTACTTCCCGAGGAGGGTTTTACCTTGGAAGCGGGACTGGAGTACGGAAAAACCTTTGGGAAACTTGATCTTAAAACGGGTCTTACCTGGTATCGTTCGCAAATTCAGAATTGGATCATGTGGATTCCCTCGTCCCGTATGGACCTGGAACCCATCAATATTAAGGAGGTTCTGAGTACAGGGCTGGAGTATGATCTGAGTTTTCGGGGTGAGTTGCGTAAATTTACCTATGGCATTACAGCCACCTATGCCTATACCCGGTCCTTGAACCACGGGGACCCGCTTGTGTGGGGAGATGAGTCCTACGGAAAACAGCTGGTTTACATTCCCCTGCATTCCGGAAACATGATGATGAACCTGGGCTACAAAAACTACTTCATTACCTACCAGTATAATGCTTACAGTGAAAGATACACCACCTCCAGTAACGATCTTTCGCGGCGCGACTGGCTCTATCCCTATATCATGAACGATCTGTCAGCGGGGGCCAATTTCAGAATTAAAAAAGTAAGGCTTTCAGCCGAGTTTAAGATTTATAATCTCTTTAATGAGAGCTATCATTCGGTCCTTTACCGTCCCATGCCGGGAAGGAATTACATGGTGGTTTTGAAATTTAATATTTAAGAGGGGTGCGTATTTTTCTCATATCGGTGTTTTTACTGGCGGGACTTGGCGCCTGTATGAAGGATGATGAACTATGGGACTTTGAGAGGCTGGATGTGGAGAAATCCCAGGGAGTCTTTGTGGTCAATGAGGGAAATTTCACCTATGGAAATGCTTCCCTCTCCTTTTATGACCTGAATACCGGTGAGTTGCTCAATGATGTGTTTTTCTCAACCAATGCCCTGCCCCTGGGTGATGTGGCCCTCTCCATGACCATCAGGGACAGCCTGGCCTACGTGGTGGTGAATAACAGTGGAAGAATCTATGTGATCAACAGCTCGACCTTTCAGTATGTTGGAAAAATCACCGGACTCACCTCACCCCGCCACATGCATTTTGTGAGCGAGAACAAAGCCTATGTGAGCGATCTGTATGCCAGGGCTATTACCATTGTAAACCCCCGGAGTATGGAAGTCACCGGTTCCATCGATGTGAGCAATCCGGCAGGAGGATATCAGCAGCACTCGACCGAGCAGATTCTCCAGCATGGAAAGTTTGTTTACACCAACTGCTGGAGCTTTGACAACCAGATTCTGGTAATAGATTCCGAAAAGGATGAAGTGCTGGACTCCATCGAAGTGCTCAAACAGCCTAATTCCATGGCTATGGATCGTAAGCATAATCTCTGGGTGCTGTGTGATGGGGGATTTGAAGGTAGTCCCTACGGATCTGATATTCCGGGCCTGATGAAAATCGAAGCCGGATCAAAAGAGGCAGTCCTTGTGCACAGTTTTGAGCCTGGCGATAAACCCACTGCCTTACACATAAACGGAGGTGGTGACACACTCTGGTTTCTGAACCGGAATCTTTATCGTCTTCCCCTTTACGGCAGCCCGGTTCAGGAACCCGAGATATTCATTGAAAGTCCTTATGGGACAGGCTTCAACGGAGGATATTATGGCCTGAATATTGATCCCTCTACTTCAGAAATCTATATATCCGATGCGGTTGACTATGTCCAGCGCGGACTGGTATACAGATTTGCGCCCGACGGACTTCCCCTGGACACCCTTCGTGTGGGAATATCACCCTCAGCCTTTTGTTTCAAGCCGGAATAAGAACAGTTATCTCCGGATTAAGGTGCTTTTTTCCAGAAAAATTGTAATTTGTCAATAAACCTTTTCGAAATGGCACCACTGACAATTCATCAATACCAGAAGAAATGCTTCAAGGAGTACACCGAAAGTATTAAATTTCCCAAAGACACCAGCTATTTGCATGGCAACCCGGTTCGCACGGTTGTGCCCATAGAGACAGCCATTGGGAAAATTATGATCATCGGGCCATCGCCTGCACCCCGTGTTTATTTTGAAAAGGACATTCCTGATGTTCCCCTCATGGATGCTCTGGCCCCCTTCTCCATTGAGCCCTACTTTGACGGCTCCAGGGTAAGATCTTCGTTCACCGGTCAGGAGCTTTCCGAGGTGATTCTTGAAACCCTTGAAATCAAAAGGGAAGATTGCTGGCTCACCAGCCTGGTAAAGGTTCACCTTTTTGATGACGATGCAGTAAAAAAGTACCATCGCCTGGGCAAGGAGATTAAGGAGAACAAATCCAAATACATGCACTACGCCAATAAGAGCATGCAGTGGATTCGTGATGAGATTGAAATAGCCAATCCCTATGCCATCATCCTCCTGGGTGAGCAGGTTATATCCAGCCTGCTTCTCTGCACTGAGGAGGAAGCCCGTGATTATATGACTGGCAAGGTGGTGGAGAAAAAAATCATCTGGAAAAACAGCAACTTCATTTGTCTGCCGCCCCCGGGTGTAATCATGGACCGTTCGGCCCGTAATCCCTGGCCCCGCAAATTTGCCATACAAATGGGACCCGTAGCTCTGAAGGAGCTTGAGAGGTTGAAAAATCAGCCAACAATCTAGAGTTGAAATACAGATTGAACAATAGCTATTTTCATCATGAGCCCCGATCCCTTTGTGCAGGCACCCGGCTACCCTAATAGTTATAACCTTTTCTCATATGTCCTGAATAATCCACTCTCATTCTAAGGCTGAGAAAAAAGGGAATCCTACATTAAAACTACAATTTTTGCTTATCCAGAAATTCCTAGATCTTAATGAATTCTCTGAAATTCTTTCTGTCAATTACAAATCCCTCAGCTTGATAGCCTGTAAGAAACTTTTGAGGAAACTTCGTTTTTTTGTTATTCCATTTAAATTCAAAACCTGTAATCTTCCCGGCTTTCTCTTCAATATAATCTATTTCTTGTTGCAGTTTTGTTCTCCAAAAATACATTTTGGCAAATGTGTCTTTGTACAGGTTTTGTTTCCTCCTTTCGGATATCAAAAAGTTCTCCCATAGAGCACCTTTGTCAAGTCTTAAATTCAAAGGATTAAAATTACCAATTATCATATTTCTGATGCCATTGTCATAAAAATAGATCTTCCTGTTTTGCTTTATTTCATTTCTAATGTTTCGACTAAAACTATTCAGTCGGAATACAATGTATCCCTTTTCCAAAATGTTGATATATTTTTGAACAGTAACCTTATTGATGCCAATAAGCTTAGATAGTTCATTATAGTTTACCTCACTTCCTACCTGTAAGGCTAAAGCCTGTAATAAGCTATCAAGGACTTCAGGTTTTCTAATTTCCGAAAACGCCAAAATATCCCTGTACAAATAGCTGTTTACAAGGTTTTTTAGGGTTTCCCGTTCTTTCCCTTGATTATTAATAACCTCTGGATAGAACCCATATAACAATCGGTTTTCAATTTGTTGTTCCGTTTTGATGAGCCCGATTTTATTTTCATATTCCTCCCACGAGATGGGGAATAATTCGTACTCCCATTTCCTGCCTGTTAAAGGTTCATTCAACTCGTTACCCAGATCAAATGACGAAGAGCCGCTGACAAATAATTGAACTCCTTTAAACTGGTCTGTAATAATTTTCAAAGTCACACCAATTCCTGAGATCCTTTGTGCTTCATCTATGAAGACATATTTATATTCACCAATAAATGTCCTTATTTGTTCTGTAGTAGGATTTTGCAGTAAACTCCTTGTAGAAGGATCGTCGGCATCAAGAAATAAGAATTTTTTATCCTTAAGGATTTCTTTCAGTAAGGTTGTTTTTCCAACTTGTCTTGCCCCAACAACCACAATAGCTTTTCCGCTGTCAGTCTTCCTTTTTACTATGTTTTCAAGGGTTCTGGTAAACATCTTTTTGTTATAAAGTTATATTTATCTATCGTAATGACCAAAAGTTATACTAATTGGTCATTACGATAGCGTAAAACTATTTTTAGCTTTGTTGAGATAGTAAGTCAGGTACTCCATTGAAGTAGGTTCCTCTGGATATTCTCCGAGGGTTACCGGTACGCAGAAGCTCAAGATGACTATCTGAAAAAGTGCGCAGCGTAATTTGCCAATTAGAATATAATGGTCCCAGGAATACAAGTTCTCGATACTATTTATCATAATGATATCTGCAGGAATAAATAAGGAGCTCATTTTCATTCACCTGGTATACCAACCTGTGCTCCTGGTCTATTCTCCTGGACCAAAGGCCTTTCAAATCATATTTCAATGGTTCCGGTTTTCCAATACCAGAGTATGCATGCCTTTGAACATCCCTTACCAGGTCCTTTGTGTAGATTCTCCTTTCTTCATCTGATGAAGAGTTTCGTAAAGTCTCATTATTCAGTTGAGGTTTTCTCAAATTGCTTCATCCTATAATATTGCAGTTCGGTGATTTTTAAAGTATTCCTGGATGGAGCTAATATTTAGAAGCTGAGCCTTTTTTTCGGCTTCTAGTTTTATTTTATTATTCCCATGGATCAATGACTCCAGAGGGATTCCCAGGTATCTGTTTAGCAGGGTAATCATTTTTAAGGATAAGCTCCTCTTTCCATTTAATACTTCCGATACCCTTGTTTTTCCTCCAAATAGGGGCGCGATGTCAGCTTGCTTCAGATTCATTTGCTCCATTCTGAACTTTATGGCCTCAATGGGATTCGGAGGTGCCATTTGATGATGCTCTTGCTCATACTTTTCAACCAGCAGGGATGGAAGCTCAAGCTCTTCTCCTTTTGGGCTGTCGGGATCGATGGCATCATTATATTCCTGCTCTGATTTTAATATTTTAGCTTTCATATTTTACTGTTTTAACATCTATCTTATCGTACTCTGCATGTGAGCCAAGCCAAACAATAAAAACTATTTTCAGCTCCTTATTCTTACCCAATAGAAATATTTAGCCTCCTTCCAAGTCCAATTTCGATTAGTTTATGATAGGTGGATATTTGAATGTCGCTTTTCCCTCTTTCAATTCTAGAGATGTAACTCTTTTTCGTACCTGTTTTACGAGCAAGTTCTTGTTGGGTAATTTTCGCCTCATGTCTGGCTGCTTTTAACATTGCTCCAAGCCTAAATGCCAGAGAGCCGGCATCGTATTTGTCCCGCCTGGGATTTCCTTTTTCACCGTATTTATCCTTCAGGATTTTTTCAAAGTCAGTTATATTATTCATGCTATTCTCCATATTTCTTATTCAGGTATTCTTTTTTGAGCGCCTCGGCCATTTCAATTTCCTTTTTTGGCGTCTTTTGAGTTTTCTTAATAAAGCAATTCAGTAATACAAGCAAATCACCCTTGTCGAAAAAACACAGAATTCTTACATTTTTGAAAGTTGTGAGAATTCTTACTTCATAGATGCCATCTGTACCTTTCAAGAACTTAAGGAATTTGATAGGTACCCTCTCCTCAAACCTTATTAGATCAAGAACGTACTCAATCTATTCCTGGACTTTATTGTTTTGCTCTCTATAAAACTCAATAAAAAACTTCCTATAAAAGATTATTCTCCGAGTCATAACAAAGTTAACTAATTAGTTTACTAATTGCAAAATCCTTTTGATAATCTGACATTAGATGTTAAGGTTTATGTGACAAGTCGGATTTTATCGTCGTATGGAAATCAGGAAGCACAAAAAAACCGGATATCGCAGCTGCAATATCCGGTTCAGAGGCGATTTGGGTCGCCTTAGAGAGTGTTTTTAGATTCCGCTGAAGTCGACCTTGTCAAATACCAGTGAGGGGAGTCTCCATGAGCGGGTCAGATCCACATCGCTGCCAACGGCAACCAGGTTTTTCCAGAGCTCTTTGAAGTTCCCGGTAATGTTCATTTCGGCTACAGGCTTAACGATTTTGCCTTTTTCTACCAGGAAGCCTTCGATTCCGTAAGAGAAATCACCGGTTACCTGGTTGTTGTTACCTCCATTAAAACCGGTGACAAAGATACCACGGTCTATATCGGCAAGTAAACCCTCCAGGTCTTTTGTGCCGGGTTTAAATACCAGGTTGGTGGTGCTACCGGAGGTAGGATCCATTCCCAGCTTTTTACCATAGTAAGTATCAATGTAGTAGGTTTGAAGCACGCCCTTTTCAATCACAGCCCGCTTTTTGGTTGCGATACCCTCGTTATCGAAAAGCTTTGAGCCTCTTCCGGATACGATAAAGGGATCATCAACTACATCCAGCAAATCGGAGCCGATCTTTTCACCCTTCATGCCAATCAGGAAGGACTGTTTTTGCTGGATGGCGCTCCCGTTGAGAGCAGAAATCAGCGGTTGCAGGGCTCTTCCGGCCAGCTTATTTTCAACGATCATAGGCATTTTGCCCGACTCTATTTTTTCCTGACCCAGGCGTTCCAGCGCCTTTTCGAGGGCTTTTTTTCCAATATCCTTCCGCACCAGCTGATCGCTGAAAATGGCAGATTCATACCAGCCACCCTGGGGCCGGGCTGTACCATCTGTAACTGATACGGATGCATACAGGGAGTAGTAGGAGTTTTCGCTATCACCTTCGAAGCCGTTGCTGTCCACCATCACACTGCCACTCATGCCATCGCTGTAGGAAGTTGAAACCGAGAGTATGCGCTCGTCTTTACCCAGCACCTCTTTTTCCAGGGCAAAGGCACTCTCGATCTTCTTCTGCGGATCCACTGAAGAAAAGGAGGGGTCCACGGTTTTCAGATCGGGTCCGTCCCCCTTATAGTAAAGTTCAGGATCGGGGAGGGAACGGAATTCATCCTCTGCGAGGTAGCGCGCACCCGCTATGGCCTCTTCGATAAACTTACCCAGCTCCTCCTTATTGGTGATTCGGTTGGTGGAGATGCTGGAGTATTTCTTATCCACAAAAAGGTTGATCCGCATCCCATTGCGGTTGGATTCCTGAAGCTTGTCGATCTTCTCATCCCTTACCTCAATCTGGCTGCTGTTATTGTTGTATATGGAAACGCGGGCATGCTGTGCACCATTCTGAATGGCGTGTTCCATGGCCCATTTTGCTATGCTGTATTTTTCTTCTTTGGTCATGATCTCAAGTTTTCAGTTTATGCACTGGTTCCTCCAACGGTCAGTTTCTTCACAAGAACGGTGGGAAGACCCATTCCAACCGGAACCGATTGGCCGCCCTTACCGCAGGTCCATGTTCCGGTGGCTGTTTTGTAATCCCCGGCTGCCATGGTAATATCGGCCAGGGCCTGGGGTCCGTTCCCAATGATGTTGATATCCTTGATGGGCTCGGTCAGTTTTCCGTTTTCAATGAGATAACCCGATTTTACGAAGAAAGTAAAGTCGCCTGCCCCGATTTTCACCTGTCCGTTACTGAAGTTGTCCACATAGACTCCATAATCCACGCTGGAAATGATATCATCCGTGCTGTGCGGTCCATTCTCCATGTATGTAATCCTCATCCTGGGAATAGGTACATGGCGGAAGGATTGCCTGCGACCGTTTCCGGTGGGATCCACTCCGTAAAAATTGGCAGAGATGCGGTCGTGCAGGTAGCTTTCAAGCACCCCGTTTTTGACCAGGTAAACCTTTTTCACATCATTGCCTTCGTCATCCACGTTGATCGATCCCCGGTTATGGGGCATGGTTCCGTCTTCAACAATATTGATAAAGTCTGCTGCAACGCTTTTGCCCAGCTTATCGGAAAAGATGGATTCGTTTTTGCGGTTGAAGTCGGCCTCAAAGGGATGTCCCATAGCCTCGTGCAGCAGGATTCCGGATCCACCGGCACCCAGAACTACAGGTAACTCCCCGGCTTTGGGTTTTCCGGCACCAAAAAGGAAGTTGGTCTTTTTGATGGCTTCCTGGGCCAATTCTTCCACCACATTGTCATCCAGGAATTCAAATCCCTGGCGGATGGAACGGGCGCTGTAATCATTTTCCATTTGTCCATCCTTCTCCATGACACAGACTACCCCCAGGGTGGCCATGGGGCGGTAGTCACAGGTGAGAAGTCCTTCTGAGCTGTAAAACATCACATAGGAAGTTTCGTCGCGCTGAAAAACCCTGGCTTTGCTTACTTTTTCATCCAGTTCAAAAAGGCGGTCGTTCAGCTTCTGAACAAAAGGAATTTTTTCTTCCACGGTGGAGTTTTCCCATTTCTGAGAGATCTTATAATAATTGGGAATCTCTTTCTCTATGATTTTGCTGTTCTGGAAAGTCACCGGATCATTGGCAATGTTCGCAGCCGTTTTAGCCACCTTCAACATGTCCTGCAGGCTGGTGGTTTCGGTATAGGCAAAGCCGGTCTGGTCGCCCTTGAGCACCCTTACACCTACACCGTAATCCACATTGGAGTTTGCGCTGTTTACTTTCCCATCTTCAAGGCCCAGACTATTCGAAATCGTATGTTCAAAAAACAGGTCGGCATAATCCCCCCCTTTTGACATGGCTTCTGCAATTACTTTTTGCAGCATCTGGGGTGTCACTTCAAAATGGTCTAAGTAGCTTTTCACGTCCGGAGTAAGTTGTAAATTGTTGCATGATGTTAACAGGGGTGGCAATACCATGGTTCCGGCCGCAGCCGCACCTCCTGCTTTTATGAAATTTCGTCTTGAAAGTGTCATAAGTTTCAGATTTTGGATTGGAGGCCCAAAGTACTAATTTTCACCATAAAACGAAGCCGGATCTTTAAGTTATAAAGCAGTATTAACCTTTTTTAATAAAAGTGTATCAATTTCGTACATTTATAAATTATCGTACGCTTATCAAATAAATCCTATCGCATGAAATTTATATTTAATATTCTTTTAGCATCCCTCCTGATAGCTGTCTCAGGCTGTAGTTCGGATGAATGGATCAGCCTGTTTGACGGAGAATCCCTGAATGGCTGGACCGCCAATGAAAATCCGGAATCCTGGATTGTGGATGATGGCGCTATTGTAACTGCCGGTCCGCGCTCACATTTGTTTTATACAGGAGCCTTAATGGACCACAATTTCAAAAATTTTGAACTCAGTGTGGATGTGCTTACCACGCCCGGATCCAATTCAGGGGTGTATATTCATACCGAATACCAGGACGATGGCTGGCCAGGAAAGGGTTATGAATGCCAGGTCTTTAATTCGGCCAAGCCCCCCGCCAATCCCGGCGATTATGTTGAGCATAAAATGACCGGAAGTATTTATGCCGTGCGCAATATATGGAAGCAGGTGGTACCTGACAACGAGTGGTTCAACTACCGCATTGTGGTGCAGGGTAAGACCGTACGAACCTACATTAATGATATGCTTGCCTCGGATTACACCGAGCCCTCGCAGCTCTGGAGACCGGAAGGTTGGGAGGGCCGTAAGTTAAGTGAGAGTGGTGGGACATTTGCCTTCCAGTGTCATGACCCGGATAGCAGGGTGGCTTATAAAAATATCAGGGTAAAAGCACTGGCCGACGATCTGCCCACACCTGGGGCTCAGCCATCAGACCTGGCTTTCGAGGAGCAAATCGTGCGGCTTGCCACAGCTAATTTCCCTCTGATTGATCTGCATACCCACCTTAAGGGCGGCATGACCGAAGAGGATGCCCTGGCCCAGGCCCGGAAGTACGGATATACCTATGGCATTGCCGTAAACTGTGGGCTGAAGATGGGTTTTGAGTCGGATGAAGAGCTGAATACCTTTCTGGATTCCTATGAGCCTTCTCCCTTCACCTGGTTTGCCATGCAGGCAGAAGGTCGAGAGTGGCTAGACATATTCAGCCCCGAGAGCCGGGAGCGTTTCGACTATGTATTTACCGATGCCATGACCTGGACCAACAACGACGGAAAGAGGATGCGCACCTGGATCAAGGAAGAAACTGAGGTGGGTGATCCCCAGGATTTTATGGATCAGCTGGTGGACCGGATTGTGACCATCGTGACAAGCGAGCCCATCGACATTTATGTGAATCCCACCTTTCTTCCCGATGAGATTAATGGGCAGTATGATAAACTCTGGACCGGGGAGAGAATCGATCGTGTGGTGGCTGCCCTGAAGCAAAGTGGAGTGGCCCTTGAGATTAACTGTGGCAGGAACATCCCCAGTCCGGCCTTTCTGAGAAAAGCCAAAGAAGCCGGCTTGAAATTTACCTTCGGCACCAACAATGTCACTGCCGAAAGCCTGGGAAGAATGGACTATGCCATCCAGATGATTGGTGAACTGGGATTAACTCCACAGGATATGTGGATTCCGGGAAAGTAGCCGGCACCTCATTATCATATGTGCTCAGCACTTTGATATTCTGTAAATTAAAGTCGGACTGATAGCGTTAAAGGCTGTGTTAAATCACAAATTTCGCTTGTTGTAAATATTTTTTGCTTTATATTGAAGTCAAACTATCTAATTATGGAAAAGATGCATTTGAATCGCCGTCATTTTTTAGGGGCTCTCGCCCTTGGCACTGCTCACCTGATGTTTGAGAATCCGCTTTATGGTAAAGCCAGAAGGTTCACCTCTTCGGACCCTCTTCAGGCTGTAAGCCTTGGGAAAACCGGACTGAAGCCCTCTATGGTGGGATTTGGAACCGGAGTCTGGGCGGGTGATCGAACCTCCTTCCTGACCAGGCAGGAGAAGGACAAGAGTATTGCCTTGCTCAGGCACGCCTATGACAGGGGATTCAGGATGTTTGACTGTGCTGATACATATGGTACCCATGGCATCATGAATGAAGCCATGCAAACCATGGACCGGGATAAGCTGATGCTTACCTCGAAAATATGGACACGCAAAGGGGGGATCCCTGAAGACGAGCGGCCCGATGCCGATGTGGTTGTGGATCGCTTCCGGAAGGAATTGGGGACCGATTATATTGACCTTGTACAGATTCATTGCATGGTGGATGCCGACTGGACCGATAACGAGCGAAAGCAGATGGATATTCTGGAGAATCTGAAGGCCAAGGGAATCATTAAGGCCCACGGAACCTCGGTACATTCACTGGAGGCCATGAAAACTGCCGTGAAGGATCCCTGGGTGGATGTGTTACATGCCAGGATCAATCCTTACGGAATTGCCATGGACAAGCCCGATCCGGCCGAGGTGGTGAAGGTGATCCATGATATGCATGCTTCCGGGAAGGGTGTAATCGGCATGAAACTGGTTGCCAACGGAGACATCAAGGAGGAATGCGGAAAAAATTGATAACAGCATTAAGTTTGTAATGGGACTGGGCAGTGTGGATATGATGATTGTTGGATTTGAGAATGAAGCCCAGGTGGATGACTACCTTGAACGGACATCGAAGGCACTTGTTACTGTTTAAGTATCTGGCTAATTCTCTCGATCAATTCTGTTGCTCGAGGAATAAGTTCGGACACATCTTGGCTGGAAAAGTCAATAAAATCTTCATAATCTCCCGTCTGTCTTTTATCGAATATGTCCGAATAAAACTTACCAAGTTCTTTATCGATTTTTTCGGTTTTTATATAGTGTAATCCGAACATTTGACGCACACCCGAATGAGTCTGAGCTAGAATGGAATCTTTTACTAGCAAAGCAGAGACAGCATAGTAGCAGGCATAATACATCCTATTAATGGCTGTATTCCACAGTTCATTTTGGATGAGAATATCAATCTCATGGAGTGTTTCAATGGCTTTGTTAAGACGGTAATTGGCCAATTCCGCTCTTTCAGATTCATTCATAATGTAATACCTTCTTTAATCACATTATTATGGAAAGGAGTAATTCGGTGACGTTTATTCCAATCACCTTTGGAAAAAACGATAGGGCTAATAATTTGCCCGGTTTCGAATTCAATTTCATAAAGAGGATATTTCACCCTCTTTTCGTCTTCTCTGTTGATTTTATCTTTATTTAATAGAATTAGCAAATCGATATCGGAGGAATCAATTTGATCACCTCGTGCATAGGAACCAAAAAGAATAATGGTAGCATCGGGATCTGTGTCCATAACCGAGCTTTTAATTCTGATTAGTAATTTTTCTATTGTTCCCATATTCCAAAGTTAGTGAATTTCAGATTATCTTATCTTTAGGTCCAACTTGATAACTTTAAAACGCCTTCTGGCCCATATTACCCTCTTGTTTTTACTATTCTCTGTGGGAATGGCTCAAGCCCCTCGTTTCTACATTGGATTTGATGGGATTATGGATAACAGGGAGTATTCCACCCCATATGTGGACCATCAGACCATCTTTGGAGCCAGGATCAACCCGGGTGTTTCATTTGGATTTGATTCCCTCCATTCGGTGAAGTTGGGAATCAATTACATGTATGAATTCGGAGGGGAATTCCTTGGGGTGATGCCCCAGCTCGACATCTATTACCAATTCAAATCGGAGCAGCTCGATTTTCTCTTTGGCTCCTTTCCCAGGAAGGAGGTGCTGGACTATCCCCTGATGCTGCTTACCGATACCCTGAACTACTACAGACCCAATATGGAGGGAGCATCAGTTTCCTATGCCTGGGGATGGGGAAGTGTGCATGGCTGGGTGGACTGGACCGGGCGGATCACCGCCGAAACCCGCGAAGGTATCCTGGCCGGTTTGGATGCCACCTTTCACACGGGAATTTTTTACCTGACCGCGATTACGACGCGCTACCACCTGGCCAGGTCGGCAGAATATGATCCTTCTAACATATTGCGGGATGATGGTTCTATATTAGGAGTTGTTGGTGTTGACCTTTCCGATAAGTGGGTGCTTGATGAGCTGGATCTAAACTCAGGCTGGGTAAGCACCTATGTGTGGAGACGCGATACAGACCCGGTCTGGACTGGCGGTTGGCTCTCACAGTTGGATGCCCGCTATGGAATTTTTGGGATAAAGGGGACCTGCTACCTGGGAGGAGCGCCTTTTCTTGTTTATGGTGACCCGCTCTACCGGTCGGGAAATTATGGGAGGATAGACCTCTTCATCGATCCCTTCAAAAATCCGCGCATCTCCTCAAAAATCGGATGGAATATTCACATGATTGAAGGCCAGGGTGTGCAGCACTCACAGCAGATTCTGATCAGTGTGATGCTGTAATATTGGAAGAGAATATGAAAAGAACAACAGTTATAGGCAGCGGCAGGTGGGGCACTTTCCTCGCGTGGTATTCTGCCAGTTGTGGTCACCAGACCATATTATACGGTAAGCCCTCATCCAGACGATTCAAAGAATTAAAGTCAACCCGCAGGAACGAGTATATAGAACTTCCGGATGCCGTTGAACTGTGTGATGATATAAATATAGCTTTAGCCCATTCCGATTATCTTCTCATTGCCATTTCTTCTCAAGCTTTAAGTGTATTCTGTAAAAAGTTAACTCCGGATTTATTGGCAGGGAAGACCATGGTACTTTGTATGAAAGGTTTAGAACAGAATACGGGTACCCGATTGACCCGTGTGGTACAGAGAGAAACCAGGGGGGCTTGTAGTGTTGCAGTTTGGTTAGGTCCTGGTCATGTTCAGGATTTTGTGCAGGGAATCCCCAATTGCATGGTAATAGATTCAGAGCATATTGAAACGACTAATGCGCTGATCGAAATGTATTCAAGTCCTTTGATCCGGCTATACATTGGAAAGGATTTAATCGGTAATGAGCTTGGTGCAGCAACAAAAAATGTCATTGGGCTTGCCGCGGGTATGTTAGACGGACTTGAATTATCGGCACTGAAAGGTGCACTGATGTCCCGGGGATCAAGAGAAATATCCCGATTGATCAGGGTATTGGGGGGCAATGAACAGACGGTATATGGCCTGGCACATCTTGGAGATTACCAGGCCACGCTATTTTCCAAACACAGCAAAAACCGGGAGTTCGGAGAAAAGTTTGTAACAAACGAAAAATTTAAAGGACTTGCTGAAGGTGTACCCACACTGAATGCAGTGATTCAGCTAGCTAAATCACATGATGTGGACTTGCCCATCTGTCAGGCTTTGCACAAGATTATCAATCTTGGATATGATCCGAGCGCCATATTAAGGGAACTGCTGCTTCGGCCGGTAAAAAGTGAGTTGTAAATACCCGCTTATTTCCGATTGAGTAGCTCAATAGCTGTTCTATAACCATTAATAAAGGCCCCCGAAAAACCACCACCCAGCTTACCCCAGGCTGAGGCAATGTGAATGTTTTCGGGAAGAGCAGAGAGGTAGTCCATATTTCTGTTTGGCAGCTGGGCAAATCCGTAAACAGCACCTTCCGGATTGAGGGTGAAACGTTTTACGCTCAGGGAAGTTGCCACTTCCACATATTCAACCGCCTCCCTGAATCCGGGGATGAAGGCTTCACAACGATCGGTTATAATATCGGCCACATCGGCTTTCATGCGCAGGTACTCCTCCCTGGTCAGGTTTTCCCAATCGGAAGCATAGTCGATGGCACAGACTGCTCCAACGCTTTTCCCTTCGGGTGCCAGCCCGGAATCCACCTGGCTGTAGTCCACCAGGGTGAAGCTCCGGGTGCTGAAATCGCTTCTATTATTGGGAAGAATGTCGGACTGGGTCTTAATGGCCGAATCAAATACAAAGGTGGCATAGTGCTGGTTGCCTACCTCCTTCAGAGCTTTGTTGAAACCATAGTATACCGTAAGCAGGGAGGCCCCGATTTTCTGACCGGGAAGCTGAGCGCTTAATGTTTTACCATCTGCTTTGGAGAGTAGACCGTCAGCCAGGGAAGGTAAAGCGGAATTCACTATGATATCTGCTGCCCGGGCCGAGTATGGCGTATTATCTTTAGCCCTGGTAGAGCTGTAGGTAACGCCCACCGGTTTATTGCCGGCGTAATCAATCCGGGTAACCAGCTGCCTGAGTTTTACTTCTCCGCCATTTTCAATGATAATATCCACCAGGGCATCGGAGAGCTTTTGTGATCCGCCCTGTATATAATTGGCCCTTCCGCCGTAATTGCTGTTCTGTGCAGAGAGGTAATAATACCATGATAGGGTGTATGGATCATCGTGGTAATAGCCCAGGTTGCCCAGCAGTACAAGTTTCAAATCATCATTGGTGATAATTTCATCCAGGAACTGCCCGATATTCTTTTCGGGCTGATTCCGATTCAGTACCATGACCCTTTTGGCATTTGCCATGTGCCAGAAATAGGCGTCGATGCCCTCTTCTTCTCCTGGAAAGGCTTCTTTCAACACTATTTTGGCCTCTTCCACCTGGTGGGGAATGACAATATCCTGCCGGCCATTAATGAAGCGGTAGAATTCCGGCAGCTCCAGGAAATTCACCCTTTCAAGCAGCTCCAGGTCTTCAAACATTTTCAGTTTGTTGTCCCTGGGATAGAGCCCTTCCATTTCGTGAAGGCCCACTTCCATGGTGAATTCTTTCCGTTTGAAGGTAGTGGCACATCCTCCGGGCCTGTCATGCTGTTCCAGCAGCAATACTTTTTTTCCCTCTTTGGCCAGCTTGGCACCGGCCGTGAGACCTCCCAGTCCCCCGCCAATGATGATAAAATCGTAAGTCATAGATCCAAGTTATATTATTTGGAGGATTTTTCCTCATCCTCTACTGGAATCGGGTAGCGCTTGAAGGGCTTTTCCCGGTCAAAGAGGTAGCGGAAAGTAATGTAGTGTTTAACCGATTTGCACCCAACTCCAATGAAGATCTTTCGCATTTTCGGATTAAAATCGCCCACCCAGGAGAACTCGATTTCGGTGAAATGCGATTTCCGTTCAAATACCTTCACCAGTTGCAGGATGATGGCTGCCTCCACACCCATGCCCTGAAATGCAGGAACCACACCCATCAGAACGCCCCTGGCACGGGTCATGGTCTTGCGTTTTTTAAGGTATAGAAACTTCAGCATGTTAGGAAGTGTCATTCGGCCGTCCAGGTGCTTCAGGACCTGGTTTACATCGGGGTACATCAGGTAGATGGCTATGGGTTTCCCCTTGTTGTAGGCGATCCAGATAAACTCCTCGTCGATGATGGCCCTGGCTTTCTGCAGGGTTTTTTTGATGTAGCTCACTTCAAGCGGCTCAAAATTCTCTTTAAATGAGGCCCAGGCTTCGTTAAAAACCGTCACAAAATCTTCTACAAACTGATCGGTTTTCTTCCACTGAAAATGTTTGAACTCATAGTCAGGTTTGCGGGAAATCCACTCAGCAATTTTCTGGAAGCGTGGAGGCAGGGGTTTGGTGATGTCAAGGTGAAAGCCCTCCTGTTTATAGTAGGTCCTGAAACCATATGTTTCAAAAAGATCCTGGTAATAGGGAAAATTGTATGCGATCTCGTAAGATGGATGGGTAAAACCATCCACCAGCAAGCCCCAGTACTTATCAGTCTCCCCGAAGTTAACGGGCCCGTCCATGGCCTCCATGCCCCGCTCCTTTAGCCAATTCCGGGCTTTATCGAAAAGCAGCTTTGCTGCCTGCTGGTCGTTGATGCACTCAAAAAAGCCCATGCCCCCCGTGGGCTGGTCCTGTTTGGTGGCTGTGTTCTGGTCGATAAAGGCTGCAATTCTTCCTTTCAGCCTTCCCTGATCATCCTTCAGGATCCACCTGCTGGCTTCTCCATGCTGGAAGTAGACGTTCTTTTTAGGATCAAAAATGGATTCGATTTCCTTATCCAGGGGGCAAACCCAGGTACCTTCTCCTTTATAGAGGATTTTAGGTACAGCTAAAAAAGCCTTTTTGTTTTTTTTGTCTCTTACCTCTTCTATCCTCATATCTCCCGATTGTCAGATTTGTTTTTGATAGATGGAGTCAAGCAGGTCGGTGTACTTTTCAGCCACTACCTTGCGCTTCAGCTTCAGGCTGGCCGAAAGCTCACCACTTGCAGGAGACCAATCGTCCGAAACGAGTTGTGAGCGACTGATCCGCTCCCATTGCTGGAGCTGTTTATTGATCCTTTTAATCTCTTCGTTGATGGCCGCAGTAACCTCCGGCTGTTTGATCAGCTCCTGGTTATTTTTACCATCGGGCAGGTTCTGGGTGGCCCGCCATTCTTTTAAATATTTGAAATCGGGTAACAGGAGGGCACTGGCAAACTTCTGATGTTCTCCCACCACCATTACCTGGTCGATGAAGGCTGACTCTTTCAATCGGTTTTCAATGAGCTGGGGTGCCACAAATTTGCCGTTGGAAAGTTTAAAGATTTCTTTTTTCCGATCGGTAATCATCAGGAATTTTCCATCCTCCAGGTGGCCCACATCGCCGGTATGGAACCATCCTTCTTCATCAAAGACAGATTTAGTCTGTGCCTCGTCTTTGTAATAGCCAAGCATTACACAATGTCCCTTGCAGAGTACTTCGCCGTCGTCGGCAATTTTCAGCTCCACTCCGTCGATGACCGTTCCCACTGAGCCAAGTTTGCACCTTCCTTTTTCGGTGCGGTTTATGGTGATGATTGGAGAGGTTTCAGTAAGGCCATACATATTAATAATCTTAAGACCGCTCGCCCAAAAAAGACGCTCCAGCCGGGGTTGAAGGCTGGCCCCTCCGCAACCCACAATTTTTGCGTGGCCGCCAAGGGCCTCCCTCCATTTGCTGAAAATCAGCTTGTCTGCGATCTTGAGTTTTTTGTAATAGAACCAGGAGTTACCGCCATGTGGCTGGTATCTGAGTCCCAGTTCAACTGCCCAGAAAAAAAGCTTCTTTTTTATACCGGTAAGGGCTCGCCCTTTGGCAATCACGCTGTCGTAAATCTTTTCCAGAATCCTGGGTACAGCATCAAAACCCGTTGCCTGAATCTCCTTCAGGTTTATAGCGATGGTCCCCATGTTCTCTGCATAGTACACACAGGCCCCGGCATACTGGGTCTGATAATTCCCCATACGGCCACCCACATGACAGGTCGGGATGATGGCCAGGTAACGGTCCTCTTCATTAAGTCTGAATACCTGGGATGCGGCCAGGAAATTTTGCACCAGGTTATTGTGTGAGAGCATCACGCCTTTGGAGCGGCCTGTGGTACCTGAAGTGTAGATGATGGTAACGAGTTCTTCGGGAAGAATCTCTCGTTTGATATCATCAAGCTTATCCCTGCTATCTGAATTAGCTTTTTTGCCTCGATCGGTGACTTCTTTCCAATTTGCGGCTTCTTTAATTTTGTCGAAGGTGAAAAAGTGTTTGACTGTCTTTACCTTTTGCGAAACCGGGAAGATCAGGTCATAGAGTTTTTGATCCGAAACGATGACCATTTTAGCATCGGAATGCTCCAGGATATAGCCGTATTCCTCGTGCATTCATGGAGGTGTATACCGGAACATGGACCACCCCTAACATTGCCATGCCCATGTCCACAAAATTCCATTGTGGACGGTTATTGCTAACCGTAACAATTTTATCACCCTTTTTAAATCCCAGCTCCAGGAGTCCCAGGGCAAAGTGATGGGCAATTTCATTGTATTGTTCGGCGGTATAGAACTCCCATTTGCCAGCAATTTTTTCGGCAAAAGCATTGTGTTTAGGAAAAATAGTAACATATCTTTCCAGCAAATCGAAGTTGCGAGTGGGTATCATAAGTTTGGGTTTAATTTAATTCACGCATAGTAAAAAATTCAGACGAAAGGTCCTTAACCTCAGTAATAACTGGATCCGTCCCAGCAATGGGTACATAGCTTCTCCTTCGGCAGCCCGATGGCTTCAACCAGATCGCCAAGGTCCTGGTAGATGAGTGAATCAATCCCCAGGTTTTTTGCAATCTGATCCACCATGGCTTTATATTTATCCGATTTAGGATCAGCATAGGTCTCCAGGTCTCTCTCTTCACCCTCCAGCTGTTTGATGGCCTTGCGTGTAGCCAGCTCCATGGTGGAACGTGATTGTGAAAAATTCAGGAAATTGCAGGGAAAGGTCAGCGGTGGACAGGCTATACGCATATGAACTTCCTTTGCTCCCGCAGATCTCAGGTCGGCTGTATTGTCTTTTAATTGGGTTCCCCGGACGATGGAGTCATCCAGGAAGACCATTTTTTTACCCTCGATCACCGCCTTGTTGGGGATGAGTTTCATCTTGGCAACCAGGTCCCGCATGTTCTGGTTCTGGGGCATGAAGCTCCTGGGCCAGGTGGGTGTATATTTTGAATAAGCCCTTTTGTATGCCATTCCCTTTTCATTTCCATAGCCCATGGCATGGCCTACGCCCGAATCAGGGATCCCGCATACAAAGTCAGCTTCCACGGTATCTCTTTTGGCCAGGCAGGAACCGCAGCGATAACGAACCTCATCCACATTGATTCCCTCATAGTAGGAGGGTGGATATCCATAGTAAACCCATAGGAAGGAGCAGACCTGCATTTGCTCTCCGGCTGGTTTTAAAACCTTATATCCATCGGCAGTTATCTCCACAATCTCGCCCGGTCCCAGGTAGTATTCAATTTCGTAACCGGTATTGGGAAAGGAGCAGGTTTCTGTGGCTACTGCATAAGATCCATCCTTCTTACCGATGATGGCAGGAGTCCTTCCCAGTTTATCTCTTGCCGCAATAAGCCTGTCAGGGGTAAGGATCACCAGGGTACAGGATCCTTTTACCCTATCATATACCCGTTCTATGCCTGAAACGTAGTCCTCCTCCTCGCAAATCAGGTTGGCCACCACCTCTGTGGGATTCACATTCCCCTGGAAGTTTTCCGTGAAGTGACTTTTTTTATCCAGAAAGTAGTTCTCCAACTCTTCGATATTCACCATTCGGCAACTCGTGCAAATGGCGAATCTTCCCATGTGCGAATTAAAAAGGATGGGTTGAGGATCGGTGTCACTGATAATACCAAGGCCACTGTTTCCGCTGAACGATTCCAGATCTGTTTCAAATTTGCTCCGAAAATAGCCGTTTTCCAGGCTGTGAATGGATCTTCTGAACCCTTCTTCTTTGTTATAGAAAACCATTCCTGCCCTTTTGGTTCCCAGGTGCGAATGGTAATCGGTGCCGTAAAAGACATCGTAAACGCAATCCTGTTTGGAAATTGCTCCGAAAAAACCGCTCATTTGGTGCTGTAGTTTTAGTGTGTAGTTTTGCTAAAACTATAAAATTTTACATTTGGAATGAATGCGAATAGGGGCCTGAATTAATTACCTGCTATTTCAATACAAATGAGCCTGGAATCGCTCCTGACAAAGACGTGATTTCCCGAAAAAGCCGGGTGGGCCCAGTTCACTCCATTTCTTGGGTTGGGAGAGATTTTCACTGGGTCAATGACCTTTACCCGACCCAGGTCGGTGTAGCCTTCAGGACTTAAGATCCCAAGCAGCAATTCTCCGCTTTCATTAAAGCCCCACACCTGCTTATCCTGGCTAACAAAGTGAATATTGGCCCATCTTTCATTGGGCCCCAGGGTCAGATCTTCCCAGATGCGATCGCCGGTTTCAAGATCCAGGCAACGGGTCTCGCCATAGGAGTCAACTCCGTATACAAAGCCCTCGCGCGCAATTGGAGTGGAGATACAGCAATGGAGTGCATCGGTCTTACGCTCACTGCTTCCATGGCGGTGGTAAACAAGTTTTGCAGACAGGGTTTGCTGATCCAGTTCCAGCAGGTAGGAGCCATCGAAAAAGGCGCTCAGGAAAAGATAGGGCGGATCATAAACCGGGTCTGAAATATTCATAACCATTTTTAAGGGAGGAAGGGGCAGGGACCAGTATATACTTCCGTCCACGGGGTTCAGTCCGGAAATTTTACCGGCAGTCCAGCACAGAAGGACCTCTTTCCTGGCCTGGGTAATGAGAACAGGAGATGAATAAGAGGCCTCGTCTTCCAGGGCCCTCCAAAGCTCCTTACCGCTGTCCTTATGAAAGGACACCAGGCAGGCTCCCTGTGCTCCGCCCACCTGAACGATGAGTTGATTGTTCACCATAATGGGATTGGATGCCATGCCCCATATGGGCATCGGACTTTGATATTTTTCAGCTGTGGAGATTTTCCAGATCACCTCCCCGCTTATGGCGTCGAGACAATGCAGGTGTCCCATGGTTCCCCAGGCATATGCTTTGCCTGAATGGATCAGTACCGAAGCCCTTGGACCGGTGGGGTAACCCACGCTGTAACTTACCGGGTAAGTAAAAACCCATTCCTCCCTTCCACTTGCAGCATCAAAACAAAGGATCCTTTCTGCCCCTTTCTTCATGTCCATGACATATACCCTGCCGTTAGCCACGGTGGGGCCACTGTATCCACTTCCCACAGCCACATCCCAGATCTTTGTCACCCGGTCTTCAGTGAGCCTGTCCACCTGCGGACCATGGTGCCAGTTACCGAGACGGTCGGGGCCCTTCCATTGCGGCCAGTCATGAAGATCATAATTCGTCTGACCCATGAGATTCAAAGTAAGCAGCAGGGCCAGGCAAGGGATGGTAAGCGCAGGGAAAAGTCTTTTCATATTATATCATATTTAAAACAGAAGGTGCTGTTTTTCCTGATTTCTCCAGCCGGCCTGGGACTCATACTCCACGATGAAAATCTTCAGGTCGGCCTGAGATTCATACTCCACAAAATAAACTTTTTTGTCGGCCTGTGAATCATATTTTACAAAATACCAGAGTCCGTCTTCCCTGGCCTGAGATTCATACTCCACAAGGAAAACCTTCAGATCACACTGAGATTCATATTTTACGATGTATACCTTCAGGTCGGCCTGTGAATCATATTCCACTTTATACACCTTCTGAGCCTGCATGGCCGCGGGAAGAAGGATCAGGGATAGTAAGATCAGATTTTTCAAGATTTCTGATTTATTGGTGCAACAGACATAGATCAAAAATCAAACCAGAATTAATCTTCCGGATTGGCAGGCAGGTTGGAGGCCTTTTTTTTCTGAAAGGATGAAGGTACAAGGTTAAAGCCTTTGATTCCGAATTTCCGGGCCAGGATTTCCAAACCTACCAAAGAAATAACTCCTCCGGGGAGGATGACAAGGGTGGCAAATATGGAGAAGCGGCCCACATCCTTGAGCTGTTCAATTGCGGCTTTTACCTCCTCTTCTGTGGGGGGCTCCGTCCGGCCGCTGAGATCCAGCTTGGCCTCGAGCATTTTAAAGAAGGAGCGGGCCATGGTTTCAGTTTCCTCTGCTTCCTTTCCAACTGCTTTTACCCCCAGGGTGATATGTTCTTTGGCGGTGGCTGCATATTTTTTTGCAAAGCGGTGGCTCCTGGAATCTTTTATAGGAAGGTTCCAGGCTAACTCTTTAAGCTCCCTGAGCTTATCGATGATGATAGATTGCTTTAGCATCTTTCAGATCTTCAAACGGTAACTGACATACATTGTCCCGACACACAAAGATATGGGTTTTATCCTTGGCATATCTTGCTTTAAAGAGGGGGAGTTCGCTCTTAGCTGTGCTTGCTGCCACCAGCACCTGGGGAAGGTATTCGGACTGGATCTGCGAAAGAATATTCGCTGCATCGGGCCCCACCACTGCAACTTCATAAAAGGGATAAAGTTCTTTCAGCAGCAGCTTCCCCCAGCCCGAAAAACCATTGGGGTACTTTCCGATCCGGGTACCCATTTGTTCCACCATTCTGGAAGAGATCTCCAGGTATTCTCTTTTTACCAGTAAATGTCCCAGCCTGAAAAGAGATTCTGCCATCACCGAGTTTGAAGAAGGGATTACGTTGTCCTGGATTTCCTGGTGATGGGTGATGAATACATCTTCATCCATGGCACTATAAGAGAACATCCCGGAGGCTTTATCATAAAACTTTTCCATTGAGCTTTCCGTCAGCTCAAGAGCAAAATCCAGCCAGGTTTCGTCCATGCTTGTTTCATACAGGTCCAGGCAGGCCTCAATCATAAGGGCATAGTCGATATGAAAGCCCGGAATGCTTACCCTGTCTTTCTTATAATTACGATAGAGAACACCCTTACTCCACATTTTATCCCTGATCTGTGAGGCACATTCAGTGGCCATTCTTAAATGATCCGCCTGTGCTGTGGCCCTGTATGATTTTAACAGGCCCGAGATCATCAGGGCATTCCACGAAGTGAGTGATTTATCGTCCAGTCCGGGTCGTATCCTTTCGCTTCGGGCCTCAAGCAGCATCTGATTCCATTTGTTGATCCTTTTCAGAAATGCCTCCGGATCCAAGCCCTGCTCAACTGCAAACATATCCGGATTGTCGGTGCGGTAAAGGATGTAATTCCCGTGCTCCCAGAAACCGGTTTCATTGATATTATAGAACTCGGAGAAAAGATCAAAATCTCCCTCCAGGATCTCCTCCAGCTCCTCACGCTTCCAGACATAGAATTTCCCCTCCACACCTTCGCTGTCAGCATCCAGGGCACTAAAAAAGGAGCCATCGCTGTTGGTCATTTCTCTTTTTATAAACTCAACACTCTGATCCACCACACGCCTGTAATTTTCATCCCCATATACCTGGTAGGCCATGGAATACAGGCCTATCAGCTGTGCATTATCGTATAGCATTTTTTCGAAATGGGGGACCTTCCAGATAGGATCCACCGAGTAACGGGCAAAGCCACCACCTGCCTGATCATAAATTCCCCCCCGGGCCATCATGGTCAGTGTAGTGGATACAAAATTCAGAACCTCCTGATCGTCTTGCTGAAAGCCGTACTGAAGCAGAAATTCAAGGCTTACGGGCATGGGAAATTTTGGAGCCCCCTGCATACCTCCATGTTTCATGTCGAATTTGGCAGACCATATTTTCACTGCCTCAGAAAGCTCAGCTTTTGTCATGGGCTGATCCGTTTCCTGTGCCTGGAAAATAGAGTTTTGTTCAATCCCCTCAGCAAGACGCTGGGCATACTTCCTGGTCTCCTCAGGGTTTTTCTGATGGTAGTCACTAACCTGGGTCAGGGCGCTCATCCATTGCTCCTTTGGGAAATAGGTTCCGCCCCATATGGGCCTGCCATCGGGAAGGGCGATGCAGTTAAGGGGCCATCCGCCCTGCTGGTTCAGCAGGTGAACCGCGGTCATGTAGATATGATCGATATCGGGTCGCTCCTCCCGGTCTACCTTGATACAAACAAAATGATCATTCATCAATTGGGCTACGGTACTGTCTTCAAAGCTTTCATGCTCCATCACATGACACCAGTGACAGGATGAATAGCCGATACTGACAATGATTAACTTGTCTTCCCTCTGGCCTTTTCAAGGGCCTCTTCCCCCCAGGGATACCAGTTTACCGGGTTGTGGGCATGCTGGAGCAGGTAGGGACTGCTTTCCTTGATCAGGGCGTTGGTATGGCTGTGTTCATTCATTTGACTTCTGTTTTGAGATGAGCATGCATTCAGGAGTAGGGCTGCAATTGTGATGCTTAGGTGAATGGATTTGAATTGCATTTATTATCATGGATGCTTACACTGATGAAACAGCTTTCAACAGTATTTGTTCCCAGGTTTGTTTTTGATACAACCTGGCATTTTTTAGCAAAGCTAAACAGGTACGTTGGAGAAAATATAGCATGGGAAAAAACTCCTATCTTTGTGCTCCGGTTTTTTACAGGGAACAATACAGCCGGAATATTGTCAATTGATTATTCAAGAAACAAGATATGAGTCAAAAGAAAACAATGTTGATGATCCTCGACGGATGGGGGATTGGAAAAGGAGATAAGGCCGATGTGATTAGCCAGGTAGATACTCCTAATATGGATCGCCTGGAGAAAGAGTATCCTTCATCCTACCTGCTTGCCTCTGGCGAGAATGTGGGACTACCCGACGGACAGATGGGGAATTCAGAAGTTGGACACCTGAATATTGGGGCAGGACGGGTGGTATACCAGGACCTGGTAAAGATTAATATAGCCTGCAGGGACAATACCATTTTCGAAAATGAGGCCCTGGTTGAGGCTTTCACATATGCAAAAGAAAAGGGAAAGCAGGTTCACTTCATGGGTTTACTATCCGACGGCGGGGTCCACTCACTGGATAAGCACCTTTACAAGTTGTGTGACATGACCGCAAAATATGATCTTGAAAATGTGTTCATCCATGGCTTTGGCGACGGGCGTGATACTGACCCCAGGAGTGGAAAGGGATATATGGAAGAGCTGAACACGCATCTTTCCACATCCAATGGAAAAATCGCTTCTTTCATCGGCCGTTACTATGCCATGGACAGGGATAAAAGGTGGGAAAGGGTAAAAGAGGCTTACGATCTTCTGGTCCATGGAACGGGAGAAGCCAGCACTGATGTAATCCAGGCCATTCAAAAATCTTATGATGAAGGTGTTACGGATGAGTTTGTCAAACCCATTGTGGTTGTGGATGACGCAGGCGAGCCCCTGGGAACCCTTGAGGAAGGCGATGTTGTGGTCTTTTTTAACTTCCGGAATGACCGGGCAAAAGAACTTACCATTGTGCTGACCCAAGAGGATATGCCTGAGATGGGTATGCATACCCTTCCCCTTTATTACTGCACCATGACTCCCTATGACGCTACCTTCGAGGGAATGCATGTGATTTATGATAAGGAGAATGTGACTGAAACCATGGGTGAGGTGATTTCTGAAGCCGGACTGAGTCAGCTGAGAATTGCTGAAACAGAAAAATATGCCCATGTTACCTTTTTCTTCTCCGGAGGAAGGGAGGCAGAGTTCGAAAATGAGAAACGTATTCTGATTGCATTCACCCAAGGTTGCCACCTATGATCTGCAACCCGAAATGAGTGCAGTGGAGGTTAAGGATGCTGTAATTGCATCCATCAAGGAAGATCAACCCGATTTCATCTGTCTGAATTTCGCCAATGGCGACATGGTGGGTCATACCGGCGTGTATGAATCCATCGAGAAGGCTATCACCACAGTAGATGCTTGTGTGGGTCAGGTGGTGGAAGCTGCCAGGCAACAGGATTATGATGTGATGATCATCGCCGATCATGGCAATGCCGATCACGCCTTCAACGAAGATGGCTCGCCCAATACGGCCCACTCACTGAACCCGGTTCCCTGCATCCTGGTCACAAATGATTACAAAAAGATTGAAGCGGGAATCCTGGCAGATGTGGCACCCACCCTGCTGAGCATCATGGATGTGGAACGGCCCTCTGAAATGACTGGAAAGGTTCTGGTTTAGAGCATTGCTTTTGCACGGAGAGCTCCCACAATGATATCCACGATTTCCTGGGCCTCTAAAGTCATGCAATTCAGTTTGATATCGAAACGGGTATAGTCGCTTCCTTTTCCCTGGAAATAGTCCCTGAAGTGAGAGCGTTTTTTATCAATATTCTGTGCATGACCCCTGGCCTGCTCTATGGAACAATCCATTTTTTCAGCCACCCTGATGGCCCTCCACTCCAGGGGGGCCTCTAAAAATATATGCAGAGATTTTGGAATGTCCCTTGTAATGGCAACGCCTCCGCGCCCGACAATTATGGCATTTCCTTCATTGGCAAATTTTCGGATTACCTTGGCGATGGTAGTACGGATCTTCTGGTCCGATTTATAATAATCCTTTGACTGGGCCAGTAAAAGGTCCTCAAGAACTCCCCGGCTTTTATAGTCGAATACATGCTGAATCTGGCTTGAATCAACCTTCAGTTCCTTGGCCGATTCCATCAGAATCTCCTTACTGATCCATCTCCAAGGATGTTTTTTAAGCTGTCCTTTTTTAATCTTGTTGAGGTGCTCGGTTAAACATGTGGCAATTCCTTTGGCCGGACATCCCACTTCCCTGGAGATGGTAATCACTGGCCCTGGGAAGATGTTTTTTGACAAATCTTCCTTATACCAGTCGGTGAGGTATTTTGACAAATCGATTTGCATAGCATGAGGGGATGGTTCTTCCTCAATTTACCATAAATCACAACCAATGTCAAGTATTTGCTGCTAGTTTGACTGATATTGAATAGTGTTGTAACTTGTATCTAACCAACTTGTATCAGAGATGCCCTTTCCCCCAGGCAAACCACCAAATTATGTACGCAGGAATCTGTCAGATTATTAATAGAATAGATGCCTCAGAAACCAAGCAAAATACCTCAATTCTGGCAAGAGCTAAAGCGCCGCAGGGTGGTGCATGTAATCACTGTGTATGCGACAGCAGCCTTTGTTCTCATTGAGCTGGTGAATAACCTAAGCGAACCTCTTAACCTACCTCCAAAACTCGCCACCCTTGTGGTAGTGGTCCTGGCAGTTGGATTTCCTTTGGCTATTATTCTGGCCTGGATCTATGACCTGACACCCGAGGGAATTGAAAAGACCAAAACACTTGATGAGGCTGAGAGCACGGGAAAAACGAAGGTCCCCAATGCCTGGAGAATTGCAAGCTATGTGAGTTTTGTGGTAATAGCAGGCTTGTTGACCTTAAATATTGTGGGCGGATCCAAAGAGTTAAAGGCCGGTGATATTCAATCCCTGGTTATTCTTCCCTTTGATAATTTCACCGGCGATGATGCGCTGGAAAACATGGTTTCCGGAATGCATTCCTCCCTGATAACAGATATGGGCCGGGTAGGGGGTTTACAGGTTAAATCCAGGACTTCATCCAATGCTTTTAAAGGAAAGAATATGACCATCCCCGAAATTGCATTAGAGCTGGGCGTTGATGCTGCCCTGGAGACTGCCGTTACCTGTCTGGGTGATACCATATGTATTCAGCTCCGCCTGGTGAGGACCAGCGGTGACGAAGAACAACTCTGGGTGGCCGATTACAGGGAGGAAAAAGGCCAGGCCCTCAACCTTTACAATCGTATCACCAAACAGATAGCTGAGGAGGTACTGGTAGAATTGTCGAGCGATGAGGAGGATATACTTGCGAAAGAGCAAATAGTAGATCCAGACGCCTATGACGCCTATCTGAAAGGTCTGTATCACCTTAATCAGCTGACAGCGAAAGACTTTCAAATGGCCAGGGACTATTTCCAGAGGGCCATGGACCTGGACCCTTACTGGGCCGATCCCCTTGCGGGAATGTCGGTGACATGGATGTTTTCCGCCTATTTTAGAATGGTACCGCAAAATATGGCCACTCCAAAGATTAATCTATACATGGATCGGGCGCTGGAGCTGGATCCGAATTCAGCTTTTGCATATTATGCAAAGGGGGTAACTGCCGTATGGATCGAATGGGATTGGGAGAAAGGAGAAAAGGCCTTCAAAAAATCTCTGGAGTTGAATTCAAATCAAGCACTTTGCAGGTTGCATTATGCCCATTATCTATTTTGCCAGAGAAGACACGATGAAGCACTGATCCATGCAAAGGTCGGATTGGAGCTTGATCCCCTGGATCCACTGATACTTAGTTTATATGCAGTTGTTATGCTTGATGTCGGCGATTATCCATCGGCTGTCGAGCACTTTGAGAAAGCCCTTTCCCTTGTACCTAACTATCCGCTCGCAGCAGTAAATATATTTAGAGCCTATCGCGGGGCTGGATATTACGATGTATGGATAGAGAAATGGAAACCGTTCGTCTGCTGGGATGAGGATGATATACTGACTGTCGAAAACACCCTTCATGAGAAGGGCTATGTTCCTGCTGTCAAAGCTATATTGAAAAGCAATGAAGACAATGTAAGAGAGGGAAAGAGCTGTCAGATGCATCTCAGTACAAAAAAGATGTGGTATATAGAAGCAGGCGAATATGATAAGGCCTATGAATGCCTGGAAGAATTATATGAGAAAGGATATCTGAACATTCCCTATATGGCAAGCAATCTTGATGGATATGAACACTTTAAATCCTATCCGGGTTATGTGGAAATCCTGAAAAAATATAAGCTGCCTTTTCCACCAGAATAAAAATACAGCAATTTAAGCTCGGGCGATTATGATATATATCAGGACGACCGGTTTATGGAAATTCTTACTTTTATGGCAGCTCTATAATTATATAATGAACCTATTTTGACATTAGACGTTAACCTAAAAACTACTATCAATGAATAAAATTACTGTTATTGGCGCCGGAAACGTGGGCGCAACATGCGCAAATGTGATAGCGCACAAGGATCTCGCAGATGAAGTTGTTATTCTGGACATCAAGGAGGGCCTGGCTGAAGGAAAAGCTCTGGATATATGGCAGAGCTCATCAATTAACAACTTCAATACACGTGTCACCGGATCGACCAATGACTACCAGAAAACAGAAGGTTCCGGGATTATCGTGATTACATCGGGCTTACCCCGGAAGCCGGGTATGTCGCGTGACGACCTTATTAAGACCAATGCCAATATTGTCAAAGAGGTTACCGAGAAAGCGATCAAATATTCGCCAGATGCCATTATCATCGTGGTTTCCAATCCCCTGGATGTAATGACCTATGCAGCCTACCTTGCAGCAAATACCAAACCCCACAAGGTATTTGGAATGGCCGGGATTCTGGACACAGGACGTTACAAGGCGTTTCTGGCAAGTGCCCTGGATGTTTCTCCCAATGATATCAATGCAATGTTGATGGGAGGACATGGGGATACCATGGTTCCGCTACCCAGGTATACCACGGTTAGTGGAATTCCTGTTACAGAGCTTCTCGGCAAGGAGGAACTTGACAAAATTGTCGACAGAACACGTAAAGGCGGAGGAGAACTTGTTGCCCTGATGGGAACCTCAGCCTGGTATGCTCCAGGTGCAGCAGCAGCTCAAATGGTGGAAGCCATTGTGAAAAATCAGAAGCGGGTATTCCCGGTTTGTTCCTACCTGAATGGGGAATTCGGATTGAAGAATATCTATCTGGGTGTCCCTGTAAAACTTGGAAAAGGCGGGGTTGAAGAGATCATTGAGATCAACCTGAATGAGGAAGAGAAAAAGTTGTTGCAATCATCGGCCGAAAGTGTAAAGGAGGTCATGAAGTCGCTCGATGACTTGAAAATTTTCTGACCCCTTATGTAAGGATCATATTTTTAGTGGTTTAACTTATTGAAAATGTGCAGCTGCATCATATGGCAGTTGCGCATTTTTTTATGGCATCCTTCTTAAGTGCAAAAAAATAGTGCTATATTTGCGGCCTATTCAGAAAAATTAAGCAAGTTACTATCAATAAACTAGTTAAAAATGCAGAATAAAGGCGCAATCAGGTTCTTTACGATTCTTCTGGCCATCGTCAGTGTATACCAACTCTTGTTTACTGTTTTTGCCCAGAAGGTAGAAAAGGATGCAAGTAAGGCAGCCAATGGTGATGTGCAGATCGAGCGTTCGTACCTGGATTCAATGAAGGGAGAGGTTGTTTACAATGTGCTCTTCAGAAAGTATACCTACCAGGAGTGTAAGGAGAGAGAGGTTAATCTGGGTCTCGACCTGAAGGGTGGAATGAACGTGATTCTTGAAATCGCTGTTGAAGATATTATTAAGTCCATTGCGGCTCCCCAGTATCTGACCGATCCGGTATTTACAGAGACCTTGTCCCTGGCCAATTCTAAAAAGGCCAACAGTCAGTCCGATTATGTAAACCTCTTTGCCGAATCTTTTGAGGAACTGAATCCGGGAGCGCAGCTTGCCCAGTTTTTCATGACTCCGGAGACCCGGGGATCCATCGATTTCACCACCACCAACCAGGAGGTTGTGGAATACCTGAAAACCACTGCAGAAGGAGCCATTGACAATTCTTATAATGTATTAAGAAACCGGATTGACCGTTTCGGTGTTGTTCAGCTGAATATTCAGAAGCTGGAACGCCAGGGAAGGATCCTTGTTGAACTTCCCGGTGTGAAGGAACCTGAAAGGGTTACTAAACTTTTAACCGGAACCGCCAACCTGGAGTTCTGGACCACTTTCCAGGCTGCTGAGGTATGGAATTACCTTGATGAGGCCAACACATCACTGGCTGCCATTTTAGCCGCTGATGAAGTTTCCGACGGCGATACTGAACCTGCTGAAGGTGAAATAGTGGAACCTGCAGCTACAGACGAATCCTTGTTGGACATTCCTCAGGAAGATCTCCTGGATACCACCGGACTCGACCTGCTTACCGATCTGGATTCCACTGCCGCCCTGAGCGATCAGGAAGCTGAGTTTTACCGTGAGAATCCTCTTCTTGCTGTTCTGACTCCCTATCTGGATAACCAGCGTCAGTTTATTCCCGGATCAACCGTAGGTGTTGTACTTATTAAAGATACGGCCAAGGTCAACGAATACTTGCGTATTCCACAGATCAGGCAATTATTTCCATCTGACATGATTTTTGCCTGGCATTTTCAGGCAGATGGTGCCAATGGTGAGTTTATCAGGCTCCATTCACTGAAAGCAACCCGCAATGCTCAGCCTGTTATGGAGGGCAAATTTGTTACCGATGCAAGGGTTGGTACTGATCCCTATACCGGGGAGTTCAATGTGAGCATGAACATGAATGCTGAAGGAGCAAAAAAATGGGCTAATATAACCAGGGAGAATGTAGGGCAGTCCATCGCCATTGTACTTGACGGATTGGTTTATTCCGCTCCTAATGTTAATGAAGAGATTAAGGGAGGAAGCTCCTCTATTTCCGGAGATTTCTCGCAGGCTGATGCGGATGACCTTGCCAATATCCTGAAGTCAGGTAAAATGCCTGCCCGTGCTCGCGTAGAATCCAGTGAGATTATTGGACCGTCACTCGGTGCAAAATCGGTAAAGGACGGTATGAATTCCTTCATGATCGCCTTCATCGTTGTGCTGGCGTATATGATTTTCTATTACAGCCGCAGGGCTGGTATGGTAGCCGACATAGCCCTGGTTGCCAACATGTTCTTTTTAATGGGTGTACTGGCCTCCTTACAGGCTGTACTGACTCTTCCCGGTATTGCCGGTATTGTACTTACCATTGGTATGTCGGTGGATGCGAACGTACTGATTTATGAAAGGATCCGGGAGGAGCTTACTGCCGGAAAGAATTTAAAGGCAGCCATCAAGGACGGTTACAATAACGCATACTCTGCCATTTTTGATGCGCAGATAACCACCTTCCTTACAGGCCTGATCCTTTTCTTCTTCGGAACAGGTCCTATCAAGGGTTTTGCCACCACACTGGTTATAGGTATCCTGACTTCCTTATTCAGTGCCATCATCCTCACCAGGCTGATGTATGAAAGAATGCTGACCAAAGGAATAAACATTACCTTCGACACAAAGATTTCCCGCAATTTCTTCAAAAACACGAAAATTGACTTCATTGGGAAAAGGAAAATCTTTTATATTGTCTCTGCTGTGGTTATTGCAGCTGGTATTGGCTCCCTTGCCACACGAGGTCTTAACCTGGGTGTGGATTTCACAGGTGGACGTAATTATGTAATTGCCTTTCCTCAGGATGTTGAAACCATTGTGATTCAGGATGAGCTTGAAGCGGCCTTTGGGGTGACTCCCACGGTTATTACCTACGGAAACAAGAGCACAGTCAGGGTGACCACAAAATATCTCATTGATGATGATAGTCCGGAAGTTGATTCTATTATTGTTGCCCAGATGTTCGATGGCCTGAAGTCCCATCTTCCGGCAGATGCTCAGCTGGATGATTTCCTGAACGGCCAGGATTATATTATCAGTGCACACAAAGTAGGGCCGACCATTGCTGATGACATTCAGCGTACGGCTGTTATTGTGATCTTTGCCTCACTGCTGATTATCTTCCTTTATATACTGGCCCGTTTCCGAAACTGGCAGTTTGGACTGGGAGCTCTTGCAGCACTGGTGCACGATGTAATGATAGTCCTGGGGGTATTCTCAATCTTCAACGGCATCCTGCCCTTTTCACTGGAGCTCGACCAATCGTTTATTGCGGCGATACTTACCGTGGTGGGTTATTCCATCAACGATACGGTGGTTGTGTTTGACCGGATCAGGGAGTTTGTGGGATTGCAGAAAAAGCGTGAAAGAAAGGATATTTTCAACTCTGCTTTGAACAGTACCCTGAGTCGTACTTTCTCTACCTCGATGAGTACCTTCTTCGTTTTGCTGGCCATCTTTATCTTCGGTGGTGATGTGATCAGGGGTTTCATTTTTGCACTGCTGGTTGGTGTCGTGGTAGGTACCTACTCATCACTGTTTATTGCAACCCCGGTTGTTTATGATACCATAAAGGGTGACTCAAAAACTCGCGTTCTGAAAGGAACCGTGAGAAAATAAAGTTTCCTGAACTAAATATCAGGGGGTGTGGGAGGAAATCTTAAAGATAAATCCCACACCCCTTTTTGTTTCCAGGGATACGCTCTCTTCAGCCTGAAGGTATTTCCTTAAGCGGGATATAAAGACATCCATGGAGCGTCCCATAAAATAATCGTTTTGTCCCCATAAATCTTCCAGGATCTGTTCCCGGGTAAGCAGGGTATTGGGATGATCAATGAGATATTTAAGCAAATCTGATTCCTTGGGAGTAAGTGCGTGTTTCTTCTTCCCATCCTCTATCAGCAATTCATTAAACCGGACCTGAAGCTTGCCCAGCCGGACTTCCTTTAAATCCCCCTTCCCTGACCGTCTCAGGATGTTGTGAATGCGGAGTACCAGCTCTTCAGCTTCGAAGGGTTTGGTAATGTAATCGTCAGCGCCCAGTTTCAGGCCTTTCAATTTGTCTTCTTTCTGATTCTTTGCAGTCAGGAAGATGATGGGCATTTCAGGGTTCAGCTTCTTGATTTCACCCGCCAGGGTAAAACCATCCATGACCGGCATCATCACATCCAGAATGCAAAGGTCACAATGATGTTTTCGGAACTGTTCCAGGCCATGTTTCCCATGGTGGGCACGGTGTACAGTGAACCCGGATAATTCAAGATATTGAGCGAGTACCTTCTGAAGGTCCACATCATCTTCAACCAGCAGTATCTCCATTTTGTATGGGTATTTGAATGTTAAATTCCACTCCCTTGCCAGGAGTGCTTCTTGCAGTAATACTTCCACCGTGGGCCTCGGTGATCTGTTTTACATAGTAGAGTCCCAGCCCCAGTCCCTTAATAACCCTTTTCTTTGACTCCTTCCCCCGATAGAATTTCTCAAAAATGTGTTTCAACTCTTCCCTTCGTATACCCGGTCCGTTATCTGAAAGGACAAGATCCAGGGAACCATTCTTTTCACTTATAAGGATTTTGATTTTACAGGGCTGATGTCCATATTTTACAGCATTGGACAGGATGTTATTAATGGCGGTAGACATATGCACCTCATCCATCAGGATAATCTCCGGAATATTTTTATATTCCAGGTTAATATCAAGTCCGGAATCCTGCTGTTTTAAAAGGAAGGCGTCCACCAGTTCCCGAATCCAGCTTTCAGTCTGCACCTTTTGCTTTTGCAGTCTCACCTGGTCTCGTTCCCAGATATTGATATCCAGGATCCTGTCGATCAGTTCGGAAAGGTGTCGGTTTTGCTTTTTAATGATGTGGGAAAGTTCCTCCACCTTTTTTTCCTGCTGGATCACTGAACGATTCCCCAGCGAACTTGAAGCCACAGAAATGGTCGAAAGCGGGGTTTTTAGTTCATGGGTCATGTTATTGATGAAATCGGTTTTCATATCCGACAATCGATTCTGCAAGAGCATGTTCCTAAGGGTGATATAAAATACTGTAAACACCAGCAGGAGGGTAAATACAGAAAGCGAAAGGATGAGCCACATCTCATTCCAGATCATTTTATTCCGGTTCTGAAAGTCGACATATAAGTCATAGGAAATCCTGAAAAAATTGCGTTCATAGGTATAAGATCCGGCCAGAAGGGCATTTGCGGGGGCCAGGGGAAGAAGGGCACTATCCGGGTATACCCTCTGCTCAAAGCCCAGGTCCACCAGGTAGAGTTCATTAAGCTGGACGTGGTAGGAAAAATCCGGTTCTTCCCCTGCTTTGGCTATGAATTCCCGAAGATAAATTTCTGGTTCCCGATAATCTGTCATGGATTGCAGAAAAACTTCTCCCGGAGGACCGTGAAGGCTGTCCTGTTCACCGTATATATATTCCAGTGCCAGATTATCAAGATAATACATCAGGGAATCAAAAGCATAGTTGTAGTCCTCACTGCTAAAAACAGACATTCCCTTTCTCACCAGGTTTCCATACCTGGCGTCAAATTGCTTTTGTTTTGTTACATAGGTATCCGTAACAAACATAAACTGCATGGCAATCAATACAATGAGTGCCAGAGCTGATAACCAGATGAGGATTCTGCTTTTCATCCCGATTAATATAGAGCTAATATAATACCTTTCCTTAGCCCTTAACCAATCGTTAACCTGGCATTAACCAAGTTGTACGCTTTCTCATGGTATTTTTGTAATGTAAGTAAATCGTAAAATCCACAGACATGAAAACTATAAGATATATTGGAATCATCACAGGACTGATCATTTTCTCCTTGCACAGTTCCCAGGTACAGGCGCAAAGTAAGGATATACCTCCTGCCCCGCCAAAAGCTGCCCAGGAAGCAGAGCTGAAAGCCAAAAAGGAGATGCTTGAGCTGCAGAAGCAAGAAATGAAGGAACAGGAGGTGTATTTTAAAGAGCAGCAAATTATGGCTGAGGAACTCGCTCGCTCTAGTGGATCCTCCAGTGCATCCTCCCGTGCCAGGGTGATATACCGTACTCCGGGTGATTCTGACTCTTATTTCATCAGCTCTTACGACGAGGGTAACCAAAGCCAGCTCACTTTAAGAAACACCTTTAAGGGGAGTTCGGATACCTCAAAAGGACAATTCGAAGTGGGTGAGGATACCCGGAACTTCAGAATCATGATCAGGGGAAAGGTAAATTCCGGCGAAATTAAGATCAGGCTTTTGTATCCCGATGGAAAGGTTTTTAAGGATCAGGCCATCAATTCCTCAGCCGAAGTAACCCTCACCCAGTCGATCACAATTAAAGATTCATCCTCCAAATATTTTGGCTCCTGGACTTACGAAGTGGAGTCCGATGAGGCAATGGGAGATTATATGCTGACCATCTCGACAAACTAGGTCAGGGAATACCCCTTCACACGGAAAGTTTTTTTCCGATCATCAATACGTCCAGGCTATCAGTTTTCCGCTGATAGCCTTTTTTAATGTATGCTGCCATTCCTATGGAGGTATATATATTGCGGCTTCCTTAGCGGATGTGAGGCATACGGTGCAGCAGCGAAATATATACTCCGGAATTGCTATATTTGCGTAAATCATTGCAAAGATGTTTGGGACAATACTATTTATCAGTGGGCAGGAGGTAATTTTTGCTGTTATGATCGCGCTATTACTCTTTGGAAGCAAGGAGATACCCAAGCTTGCCAGGACCTTTGCCAAAGGCATGAAAGAGTTCCGGCGAGCTACGGATGATATTAAGCGGGAATTTGAGAACAGTACTCCTGAAGTGATGGAGGATTTCAAGGAGATAAAAAGTAATCTTACCAAAGAGGTCAATGAGATCAAGGAAAACCTCACCAAGGAGACTGAAGTGATCACCAAAAACCTCACCAAGGATGGTGATGTCATCAAGAAGAACCTGGGTAAAGATGCGGATAAAATTGTGAAAGGGGTGAAAAAGAACATGAACCTGGATTAGCCCCTCAATCTGATTCATGACACAAACCTATCTTCTTTTATTGGTCGGACTGGTTCTTCTGTTTATTAGCGGAAAGTATCTGGTTGACTCGAGTGTGGTGATTGCCAAGAGCCTGCGGATACCCACTATGATTATTGGCCTCACGGTGGTTGCTTTTGGTACTTCTGCACCTGAGCTTCTGGTAAGTGTCCAGGCGGCAATAAAGGGCTTACCGGGAATTGCCATGGGCAATGTGGTGGGAAGCAATATCTCAAATATTCTGCTTGTACTGGCCATTACGGCCCTGATCTTTCCCATTCCTGTACCCAAAAACTCGGTAAAGCAGGACTGGCCTGCACTGATGCTTATATCCCTCTTACTTTTTGCCTTTGCATGGGATGGGACCTTAACTCGCCTGGAAGGATTTATTTTCCTCCTTCTGCTTGCTGCTTACCTGGGTGTTGCAGTAATGCAGGCAAAAAGGAATCCTGCCGCAAAAGTGGAGGCACTTGCCGGGGAAAAGCAGATGAAGGTATGGGTAGCAGGACTCATCTTTTTAGCCTCCTGTGGGGGACTGGCCCTGGGTGCCGATTTACTGGTTGTGAATGCGGCCATCATTGCTGAGGGTATGGGGGTTTCGGAACGGGTTATTTCAATCACCATGGTGGCTGTGGGAACAAGTATTCCGGAACTGGCCACAAGTGTGGTGGCCGCTTTCAGGAAGGAGACAGAGATTGCCATTGGAAATATCATCGGATCCAACATCATGAATATACTTTCCGTACTTGGTGTTACCGGTGTGATTGGAAACATCACTGTGGATCCGGCCATTTCACATTTTGATATACCCTGGATGCTTGGCGTGACCCTCCTTCTTCTGTTTATGATGTTGCCGGCTTCCCGGGCAAAAATTGTCCGCTGGGAAGGGGGCCTGATGATTGTGGTCTATCTTATTTATATTTACATGATATTTTAAATCCGGATGATCACAACAAAACAAATTACCAAGTCCTATGGAAACCTGCAGGTGCTAAAGGGCATTGACCTTGACATCGCAGAGAATGAGGTGGTTTCCATTGTAGGCCCCTCAGGTGCTGGTAAGACAACCCTCCTGCAGATTATCGGTACCCTTGGGAAGCAGGATTCGGGTGTGGTTTCCATTGATGGGATTGATACCCATACCCTGGTTAAGAATCAGCTGGCCCGCTTTCGGAATCGCAATATTGGTTTTGTTTTTCAGTTTCATCAGTTGCTGCCTGAATTTAATGCGGTGGAGAATGTCTGCATACCGGGTTTCATTGCTCGCAGACCAAGAAAAGAGGTTGAGAGGAGGGCTAAGGAACTCCTTGACTTCCTCGGACTCTCTGAACGTCTCGACCATAAGCCGGCGGAGCTTTCGGGTGGAGAGCAACAAAGGGTAGCGGTAGCCCGTGCCCTGATCAATGACCCCGGGGTAATCCTGGCCGATGAGCCTTCAGGGAACCTGGATTCGGAGAATAAGAAGGAGCTTCATAGGCTATTCATCCAGCTTCGGAAGGAGTTTGGAAAAACCCTGGTGATTGTCACCCATGACCGGGATCTGGCAGGCATGGCCGATCGCATCATCACCATGAAAGATGGTCGTATAGTTAATTAAATTTCTATCGGGATCTTTACTTTGCCACCCAGGCTCTTTTCAACTACGAGAGCTGAACTTCTTCCTCAACAAAACGAATACCGTATTCATTCAGCTCCTGGAGAACAGGATTATAGATGGCAGGAGTGATGGGCAACTGGACACCCGGCTCATTATATTGCCCCGTGAGGATCTGTTTGGCCACCATGGCCAGGGGAAGACCAACGGTCATGGACATGGCCGTCTTATTGCTGTCTTTTCCAGTGAAAACAAGGGTTGTGGATCTTTTAAGATGCCTCTCATTCAACATAAACTCGAACTGGTGCTGCATGACAATCATATCCTTGTCGCCCGGATCCAGGTTCCACTTTGCCTCAAGAATCTTTTGTAGAATACGGGCCGGCGTAAGCCCCGGCACTCCGATTATAGTTTTCTCAAAGATGCCCAGCCAGCGTAGCCTGTCCATCATTTCTGATTCTTCATCCACTCCAAGGTAAAGTGCCAGTTTGGTCTCTACGGGAATATCAGTCCGGTATTTCATGAAGCTGTTGATGAACTCACGGTGGCTCATATATTCCGTGTTTTCCATCACGTAGGAGTCTTCGGTGGCACCCAGCTGGACAAAGATATCCCACGCCTCACAAAAACCAGGACGACGGATGGTTCCCCGGAACATGGTTTCCAGGTTATGCAGGCCGTAAGTCTCACGGTAAGTCAGAGAGTCACGGTTTCCATAGACTTCAAAAGCCCCCAGCTCGGGAACTTTAATCATTTCAGTCCGGCTGAAAATCTTATGATGGGGGATGTATTTGAATTTCCCATTGTGCAGGAACCTGGCCCCTTCTCCTCCTGCCAGCACCACATTTCTTGGATTCCAGGTAAACTTGTATTGCCAGGGATTATTGTCAAAGCCAGGAGCCACAAGGCCCCCGGTACTGGACTCAAAAGCTTTAAGTAAACCTCCCTCATGCTTTATCCGGTCGATCATCTGCATGGCCGACATATGATCGAGGCCCGGATCCACGCCGCATTCGTTCATCAGCACAATGCCCTTTTTTCTGGCGCTTTCATCCAGGGCTTTAATGGCAGGAGAGAGGTAGGAAGCGGTTACCATATTCTTTCCGAGCTCCACACAGGCCTCTGCTACCAGGTAGTGCATGCGTGCCGGTAAAAGGCTGATAACGATGTCAGACTGACGGATTTCAGTGGCAAGTTGCTGGTGATTAAAAACATCGAAGTGGAAGGCTTCTCCGGCAGGATGTCCATTAATTCTCTGGCTTGCAAGATCGACATTGATATCCCCCACACGAACTTTCCAACCCCTGTCGGATTGGTCAAGGAAGTATTGGATGAGTGAACCGGAGGATAAGCCGGCGCCCAGGACGAGTATGCTTTGCATCTTTTAGTATTTGAAGACTAAAGATAGTAAACAAGGCATCCTGAATGATGAGAAAGGCGCTACTCTATAACATACGAAAGGCTATTTTCCCATCTGGGCCTTCAGGATCCGGGCGATGTATTTCCCGATGATGTCAAATTCGAGGTTCACCACACTACCGGGTACAAACTGATGGAAATTGGTGACTTCGTAGGTGAAAGGAATGATGGCCACCTGAAAGCTGGTATCCTTTGAGTTCACAACGGTGAGGCTCACTCCGTTCACCGAAACAGACCCCTTTTCCACAGTGATGTGCTCCTCACTGGTGGGCTCATATTCAAAAGTAAAGTACCAGCTCCCGTCGGCTTCGACGACCTCCTTACAGATGGCAGTCAGATCCACATGGCCCTGAACCATATGTCCGTCCAACCTTGAATCGAGCCTGGTGCTGCGCTCAAGGTTTACCCTGTCACCCACTTTGAGCAGGCCCAGATTTGATTTCAGCAGAGTCTCCCGGATGGCGGTTACCGTATAGGTATCGTCTTCAATCTTAACAACAGTGAGGCAAACCCCGTTATGTGAAATACTTTGATCAATCTTTAGCTCATTGGTAAATGAGCAAGACATGGTAATGTGCAGGTTGTCCTGCTCTGTGACCAGCCCCACTACCGTGGCGGCTTCTTCTACGATTCCTGAAAACATAATCTAAAGCTTGAAGGCTTTCTTAAATGTATCCACATAATCCAGTTTCTCCCAGGTAAAGAGTTCCACCTCTATGACCTTATCATCCCAGTACTGCGAGCTGAAGGTTTTAGTTATTGTCTGGGGCTTACGTCCCATGTGTCCGTATGAGGCGGTCTCTGAGTAAATGGGATTGCGGAGTTTCAGTTGCTTCTCGATGGCTGCAGGCCTGAGGTCGTAGAGGGAAGCAATCTTGTCGGCGATCTCACCGTCGCTCATTTCCACCTTGGATTTTCCGTAAGTGTTTACAAAAACACCAATGGGTTCAACAACGCCAATGGCATAGGAAAGCTGAACCAGAACCTCGCTGGTGATCCCGGCGGCAACCATGTTCTTGGCGATATGCCTTGCGGCATAAGCTGCCGAGCGGTCCACCTTCGAGGGGTCCTTCCCGGAGAATGCTCCACCACCATGCGCTCCCTTTCCACCGTAGGTATCCACGATGATTTTACGACCTGTAAGACCTGTATCACCATGGGGACCACCAATGACAAATTTGCCTGTGGGGTTTACATGAAGGATGTAATTATCATCAAAGAGGGCCTGGATCCTTTCAGGAAGCAGACTGACCACACGCGGGATCAGAATCTCCCTCATGTCGGTGCGTATCTTTTTCAGCATTCTTTCGTCATCCTCGTCAAAATCGTCATGCTGGGTGGAAAGTACGATGGTATGTACCCTGATGGGAGTATCATCGTCGGCGTACTCTATGGTAACCTGAGATTTCGAATCGGGACGAAGGTAGGTCATGATTTTGCCTTCCTTGCGAATGGCTGCCATTTCAATGAGCAGACGGTGACTCAAATCCAGGGGCAAAGGCATGTAGTTGTCGGTTTCGTCAGTGGCATAACCGAACATCATGCCCTGGTCACCGGCACCCTGCTGCATGGGATCTTCCCTGTCGACGCCGCGGTTAATGTCCTGGCTCTGTTCGTGGATCATGGTCATTACTCCACATGAATTGTATTCAAACTGGTACTCACTTTTGGTATATCCAATTTTTTTAATGGTATCGCGGGCCACCTGCTGTGCGTCAATGTAGGTGTCGGTGTGAACTTCTCCGGCAAGCACAACCTGTCCGGTTGTAACAAGGGTTTCACATGCAACTTTTGATTGAGAATCGTAAGCCAGAAACGCATCCAGCAGTGCATCGGATATCTGGTCTGATACCTTATCGGGATGTCCTTCTGATACCGATTCGGAAGTAAATAAATATGCCATGTTTATTATAATTAAGAGTTAAATAAAAACAGGGCGGGAGGGACTGATCGTCTTGAAATCTCCTGGTTTAGCATTTTTTTTATGTGGTTGCAATCAGTCAAATCTCTCCACCGAGATGACAAAGGAAATAAATTTCACTTATGTGACAAAAAAAAGCAGCGTATTTAACGCTGCTTTTGATCTAAATACTTTTTAAGTAGATTAATTGCATCCGATGGAGTCAATCTTCTTTTCAGCCTTTGCAAGGAAGGGATCTTCTGTAACCTTGTTAAGTGCGTCACAGGCCTTATCATACTCGGCGGTATTCTGATAGCCGCTTCCAAGCTCGAGATTCAGAGCTGAAATCCAGATGGGATCAGTCTCTGAAGCAAGGCCCTTGAGGGCTGCATCAATGGCCTGATCATACTCTACCTGATTGTTATATACCATAGCCATGTAATAGTAGGCCCTGGCATTATCCGGGTTGGCATTGAGTGCATTTTCACATGCTTCAAACACATATTCATAATCCGGTTCCTCGGGATCGATGGCTTCGAATTCTTCCTTAATAATGGTATTGAAATAGCCATCTACAGCCGTATTGATGGTTTCAAGGGTTTTGGTATCGTTCTTGCCCAGGGCTCCCTGTTTGGCCAGATCAAACTCCTCAAGCATGGAATCAATCTCATCCTGGTCCCTGTAAACCATACCTTTTCCCAGGTGGGCCTGGTAAAGCTTTCCATTCATAGCCAGTGCCTTATCGAAAAAAGCAAGAGACTCGTCGTAAGACTCATTTTTATATGCACGCTGACCTTCCACCATATAGGATTGCATCAGATACCTGCTGGCCTTTTGGCTGGATTCTTCGTTGTTATTATAAAGAGCAGCGGTTTCAATGGTATTCTCCAGATAGGGAATGGCATTGTCATATTGCTTCCTCTTCAGGAACATCATGGCTTGCTTGTAATAACTGGCCGGTATAAGCTTTTCGGCACTGGTCTTCATTTCTGAAGCGGAATCTCCAACGGTCTCGGCAAGAGTCAGAACATGGTTAAAATGCTCCAGTGAAGCATCATACTCCTGGTTGTTGACTTTTTCAACACCAGCATTAAATTCATTAATCACATCGGTCATTGTCTGCGCAGAAAGGGCACCTGCGATCAGAAGTCCACTAAAAATTACTATTGTCCGTAACATCATAGGTTATCAATTGGTTAAAAAATTGAATCGGTAAATATATGAATAATGTAAACAAATACAATGCCAATTTGTTTGCGCTGTATTTCTCATGTAATCAGAGTCTTATGCTTTTGTGATTTCTCTGAACAGGTCTTCAAGACTCTTTTCCTTCATCGAGAGGGATAAAATGGTAAGGCCTTGACTGACAGCAAACTTGAAAATTTCGCCACGGATATCACTTTTTTTACTGCTCTCCAGGAGGAACTGGTTTCCGGGCAGGGCCTTTACAGTCTGGATGGCCGGGAGCTTTTCCCAGATTTCCGGTTTAGCAGGGGCATCAAGCTCTACATGAATGGTCCGGAAAGTTCCCGTTCCCTTCTGTTTCAGCTTTGCTGAACTGTCATCAGCCTTTATACTTCCCTTGTCAATGATGATTACCCTGTCGCATATAGCTTCGACCTCCTGAAGGATATGCGTGGAGAGAAGGATGGTCTTCTGGCTTCCGATATCTGAGATCAGCCTGCGTATTTCTATAAGCTGGTTGGGATCAAGACCGGTCGTGGGTTCATCCAGGATCAGGATTTCCGGATCGTGGATGAGGGCCTGTGCGAGGCCCACCCTTTGACGGTAGCCCTTGGAGAGGCTGCCAATTTTTTTATGTGACTCAGGACTGAGCCCTGTCATCTCAATAAGCTCTGCGATGCGCTCTTCTCTTTTAGCCCCCTTAATCTGATATAGACCGGCCACATATTCCAGGTATTCCCGTACATACATCTCAAGGTAAAGCGGGTTATTCTCGGGCAGGTAGCCGATTATTCTCCGAATCGACTTTAAATGGTCACCAACTGCCCTGTCCCCGATCAGTACCTTGCCCTGGTCAGGTGTGACCGTACCTGTGATGATCTTCATGGTAGTGGACTTGCCTGCACCGTTTGGGCCGATGAAGCCCACGATTTCACCGCTGGAAACGGTAAAAGATACATCATTTACAGCAAGTTGGGAGCCGTAACGTAAGGAAATACCCTGGACAACAATAGAATTAGCCATACATAAACTGGCCCACCTTTGCAAAATTGGACTTTGGGTTAACACACATCACCGGGATTTTCTCATTATTGGAGAGCAGGTATTGCTCCTTGGCCCCAAAAATATAATCAACCTTGGTAATATGCTTGGTGGTGGTAATCAGGATCAGGTCTGCCTTTACCTTTTTACAAAAAGCAAGTAATTCTTTCTGATAATTACCCGATTTGGGAGCCGTGTGTATTTCATAATCAATGTTGTTCTGAATCAGGAAGCGGATGGCGAAATTCAGATTGACATTGACCTTTTTCTGTAGATCCTTGTCTCCAATGGGAGTTTTATAGAGGTGGATTTTTGAGTTGAGATACTTTCCCAGGAAAATAGCCCATTGAAGTTTCTCCTTATTTTCGGATCTGAAGTCGATGGGGAAGACAATATCGCTGTAACGGTCCTTTTCAGGCGGATCGCTCTGGACCACTATGAAAGGTACTGCTGAACCGGCCACCACCTTCAGGGCCCAGCTCCCGAAAAACTTCTGGGAACCTTTTATCCCGTGTGTTCCCATAACCACAAGATCAACCTTGTTTTCCTCTTTGGAGGCGTATTCGGCTATTTCTTTGAAGATTTTACCGTGGTGTACAAAATAACTCACATCTTCTCCATAATCTTTTTTGACCTCCTCAACCACCTTTCCCATCTTCTCTTTTCCGGCTTCAATTTCAGAAAGCTCCCCCACAATATGAAATAACACAATGTTGTATTTCACTATGCGCGACATCCTTAAGGCATGTTTTAAAGCGGAATAGGATACAGCCGAAAAATCCCAGGTAACCATGATGGATTTCTTCACTTGTTCCATGTTGTAAGTTTTTGAAGCACTGGTAAAAATAATCGAATCTTTTTAGATTATAAAGTTAACGATTGCAAATCTATAAAATTGTATTTTTGTAGCTTTCTAAGCAATACATATGAAGAGATCGACTGTAAAAGAACTATTGGCATCCACTGAAACCCCAAGGGATGTTTTATTGAAAGGATGGGTAAGGACCAGGAGAGGAAATAACCAGGTGGCTTTCATCGCCGTTAATGACGGAACCATTATTCATAGCATCCAGGTTGTTGCCGATCTGGCATCATTTCCGGAAGAGACCATGAAACGGGTTACTACCGGATCGAGTATCAGTGTGAGCGGGAAGCTGGTGGAATCCCTGGGAAAGGGACAGAGTGTTGAGATTCAGGCAGCGGAAATCGAAATTCTGGGTGACTGCGATCCTGAAGTGTATCCGCTTCAGAAAAAGGGTCACTCCTTCGAGTTCCTGAGGGAAAATGCCCACCTGCGTTTTCGGACCAACACTTTTGGAGCTGTCTTCCGGATCAGGCACGCCCTTGCTTTTGCCATCCATAAATATTATAACGACAAGGGCTTTTTCTGTTTGCATACCCCCATTATTACTGCTTCAGATGCCGAAGGAGCAGGAGCCATGTTCAAGGTAACCACCCTTGATCTGGAGAATGCCCCTAAAACCGAAGAAGGGGAGATCGATTTCAGCCAGGACTTTTTTGGCAGACCCACAAACCTGACCGTATCGGGTCAGCTTGAAGGAGAATTGGGCGCCACTGCGCTTTCTTCTATATACACATTTGGACCTACTTTCAGGGCGGAAAATTCCAATACGCCCAGGCATATGGCCGAATTCTGGATGATTGAGCCTGAGATGGCTTTTTATGACATTCACGATAATATGGATCTGGCGGAGGATTTTCTTCAGTATCTGATAAAGTATACCCTGGAGCATTGCCAGGACGACTTGGAATTCCTCAATAAAATGGTGGATAAGGGGCTTCTGGAGCGACTCCACTTTGTAATGGATAACCCTTTTGAAAGAAAGACGTATACTGAGGCTGTGGACATCCTGATGAAGTCCGGGAAGAAGTTTGAGTTCCCGGTGCACTGGGGATTAGATTTGCAATCGGAACATGAACGTTATCTTGTGGAGCAGCATTTTAAGCGCCCGGTTATACTTACCGACTATCCCAGGGACATCAAAGCCTTCTACATGAAGCAGAATGAAGATGGGAAAACGGTGAGGGCCATGGACGTTCTCTTCCCTCAGATAGGGGAGATTATCGGAGGTTCACAGCGTGAGGAGAGGATGGATAACCTGCTGAACAGAATGAGGGAAATGAATATTCCTGAGGATGAATTGTGGTGGTACCTGGAAACTCGTAAATTTGGAACAGTGGAGCACAGTGGATTTGGTCTTGGATTTGAACGACTGATTATGTTTATAACCGGTATGAGCAATATCAGGGATGTAATCCCCTTCCCAAGGACACCCAAGAGTGCTGAATTTTAGAAAAATAATCGATGCTTAAACAAAGGCTTCAACAAAAGCTACTTCAGAAACTATCTCCCCAGCAGATCCAGATGATCAAGCTGCTGGAGATTCCCGCCATACAGTTGGAGCAACGCATCAAAAAGGAACTTGAAGAGAATCCTGTACTGGAAGAGGGGGCTGACGATTCCTATGATGAACAGGAGGAGGTGAAGGAGGAGCAGAGCGAGCAACAAGAAGAGTTTTCCCTGGAAGATTATATGCAGGACGACGAGATTCCGAGCTACCGTTTGAGTTCAAACAACCAGTCCAGTGACCAGAAAAGGGAAGAAATCCCCTTTTCAATGGGTAGTTCTTTCAGAGAACAGCTGAAGGCTCAGCTGGGTCTCAGAAAACTGAATGAGGACCAGGAGCTGCTTGCCGAGTATGTACTTGGGAATATCGATGATGACGGTTATCTCCGCAGGGAGATTGAAGCCATTGCAGATGACCTTGCATTTTCCATAGGAATGGAAACCTCCTACGAGGCGCTGCATGAGGTATTGATGATTATCCAGGATTTTGATCCTGCTGGTGTGGGTGCGCGCAGCCTTCAGGAGTGCCTTTTACTCCAGATTAACCGCAAGGATTTAAGTGATCCTGTTCTTGCCCTGGCCCAGAAAATTCTTAAAAACCATTTCGATGAGTTTACCAATAAGCATTATGAAAAAATCACCCAACGCCTGGGCATTGAGGAAGATAAACTCAAAGAGGCACTGGATGAGATTTTAAGGCTTAATCCCAAACCGGGTGGTGCCATGGGAGATTCTCAGGGGAAGTCTTTTCAGCACATCGTTCCGGACTTCATTCTCGAGGAAACTGAAAGCGGGTTACAACTTTATCTGAATTCAAATAATGTGCCTGAACTGAGGGTCAGCAAGACCTATACCGACATGTTTGAGAATTACAGCGCCAATAAGGCAAATGCCAGCCGTGATCAGAAGGATGCCGTCACCTTTGTGAAGCAGAAGCTGGATTCGGCCAGGTGGTTCATTGATGCCATCAGGCAGAGACAGAATACCATGCTACTGACCATGAATGCCATTCTGGCCTATCAGAAGGATTACTTTTATGAAGGCGATGAAACCAGCTTGCGTCCTATGATTCTCAAAGATATTGCTGAAATGACCAATCTGGATATTTCCACAATTTCAAGGGTGGTGAATTCCAAGTACATTCAGACGCATTTTGGGATTTATCCCCTGAAGTACTTTTTCTCAGAAGGCCTGCAAACCGATAGCGGTGAAGAGGTCTCCACCAGGGAGATTAAAAAAATCCTACAGGATTGCATAGGCAGTGAGGATAAGCGAAAACCTCTTACCGACGACAAGCTTTCGGCTATTCTCAATGAGAAAGGTTACCAGATCGCAAGGCGAACCGTTGCCAAATATCGGGAACAGCTTAATCTTCCTGTGGCCAGACTCAGAAAAGAATTATAGTTCTTGTGATGAAGTCTGCTGCACGGGTTATAACCATCCTCTTCCATCCATTGCTTATGCCCACCATAGGCCTCCTTTTGATTCTCAATTCAGGAACCTATCTTTCACTGCTTGATCCGGCTGCAAAAAAGGCTGTCCTTTTTGTGATGGCCCTTGGAACCCTCCTCTTTCCATTAATGATGATCCCTGTACTTTATTACAGGAACCTGATAACTTCTCTCCAGGATGCGCAGAAGGAGGAACGTTTCCTGCCCTACATGATTATCCTGATACTTTACTTTATAACTTACATATATTTCGTGCGCCTGCCCCTGAGCCATCTCATTCATGCTTATGTCTTATCCGTAGCGATTTTGCTTTTTGTGATGATGTTCATTACTCTGAAATTCAGAATCTGTGCACATACAGCTGCACTTGGCGGAATTGTGGGCCTGGTTTTCACCTTAGTTCTCAAATATGAAACACCCCTGCTGGGTTTTATGCTTATGGGAATACTGGCCGCAGGACTGGTGGGCACAGCACGGCTTCTTCTGGGAGTACAACGCCCGGCAGAGGTTTATACCGGGTTTTTACTTGGCTTTGCAGTGGTATTTATGACCCTGCTGATTTACTGAAACTCCAGGTCTTCCATGCCAATGTCCTCCAGATCATTCTCATCCAGCATAATATTCAGTTTCGTCATCACATCATTATACACCTGATCGAAGATCTCAGGATACCTGCTGTACTCGTAAAGGGTGGTGTCAAGCATATTTTTACTTACCTGGTATTTCTCCAGGATGGGACCCAGCAGATCCACTGAATCCACATCTTCATAATAGCGGTAGAACTTCCTGTCGTTTGTAATCCCGTCAATCAGATGCAGATCCACCAGTATATTCACAAACTCTTCCCGGGGAATAAAATCCTTTCCGGTAATTGTAGTCTTTTTTGAACAGCCGCTTGCAAAGGCCAGTGTCAGGCTAAGTAGAAGAAGGAGAATCCGGGAGCGCATGAATTGCTTATTTTACATCATTAAAACGATAACCGATCATCAATTCGTGTGTTCCCGAGTTATATTTCCGTATTGAGTTGATTCCTATATCGTAGGCGTAACCGAAAATAAAGCTGTCCTGGTAAGAGTAGCCGATAATAAGGGCAAGCACTTCATGGTAACGATAGGAGACCGCTCCCCATACTGTTTTTTTCCATTCCACTTTAGCAGTGAGGTCGAAACTGAATTCTTTTGGGGTGGTGGTTTTGATAATGGTCATGGGTTCCAGCGCCCAGTCAGCATTAATTTCATAACGATATCCAGCCGTCAGGTTAAACTGAGGCTTAAGCCTGTTGTCGTCCGATTTATACCCAAATACCTTTACTTTATTGTTCAGGATCTGAGAAACAGAAAGTCCAACATGAAATCCATCTCCATAGAGATAGGCACCCAATCCGGCATCCGGCATATAAGAGGTGCTGACCATATTCAGTATGCTGGGGTCAGATACATCCTTTGGGTTCAACTGGGTCCCGTCGACCCTGTACTGAATCATGCTGAAGGAAATCCCCATGGATAGCCTCATCTGGTTCGCGACAGCAATATTATAGGCATAGGAACCCGTAAGCCCTGTCCTGCTGGTGGGGCCTGTAACATCATTGTAAATATATCCTCCAAAACCCATGTCATATTTTTCGCTGGGTCCGTAAAAGGCTATGGAGTTGGTCATGGGAGGATCGGCCATTCCCACCCACTGAAAGCGGTGGTTGGTGCGGATCTGATAATAGTTCTGGGTCCCCGCAATGGCCGGGTTGATTACAAAATCGTTGAACATATATTGGGTGAACTGGGGCAATTGTTGTCCCAGCAGGCTTCCTGATCCTGCAATCACCGTAAACAGTAGTATGGCTAATATTCTTCTCATGCTACCTGATAATAGTTACGTTGCCGGTGATGGGCTTTGCCCCGCTATATGGAATAAGCACAAAATAATAAGTGCCGAGGGGTGCTTCGCGGCCCCGGGTTCTGCCATCCCATCTTTTACTGTCATCATAACCCACCGATTGGAATAGCATATCGCCCCAGCGGCTGTAGACTTCAACCAGGATTTCCGGGAATCTGTCGGCATTCCTGATGTCAAAGTAATCGTTTATGCCATCCCCATTGGGCGAGAATACATTGTAAGCCATGATGTCCTCAATCACCTCCAGGTTGACGGTGGCGTTCTCCTCGCATCCATTTTCATTGATTGCATAAACGGTATAGCTGGTCGATTGCTGGGGTGTGGCAATCGGGTTTGGAATAGCCGCATTATCCAGGCCTTCGGAAGGTTCCCATCGGTATAAACTGAAGGGCTCACCCATGGCTTCTAGCTGGATATAGGCTCCCCTGATGATGAAGGTGTCCGCTGTGACATCCAGTCCGGTAAGGGGCAGTACGGATATGGTCACAGTATCGGTATTAAAACAGCCAAAGGCACTGGCCTCCTCTGAGATGGTCAGCACGTAGCTGGTGTTTTCTGTGACATCCATGGCCACCGGATTGGCAATGTCCGGATCGGAGAGGAAGGTGGTGGGTGACCACGATGGGGTATGCCCACCCGCTCCAAAGAGTTGAACCGAGCTTCCAAAACATATGGTGGTATCCCTGCCCGCATAGGCATCAACCACAACCAGGCTGTTCACAAGAATGGTGTCATAGCGCATACAGTTGCGGGCATCTGTGGTAATCAGGCTGTAGCTTCCGGCAAAAATGCCATCCCTGTCCTCCTGGGTGCTTCCGTCGGACCAGAGGTAGGTATAGCCGGGTGTACCCCCCGTAACATTTATTTGTATGGCTCCGGTCTCGCTGAAGGCATTACACTCGGCCGGTGTGATTGTTCTTGAAAGGCTGATCTCAGGTGGTTCTGTAACACTGGCTGTTCCCGTAAAGACTTTTCCGGCGGCATCACGGGCCACCAGGTCGTAGGTACCCGGACCCAGATTTTCGAAAAGAGCCTCCGGTACAAAGTTTTGTCCACTGTCGATTGAATATTCAACTGCACCTTCAGCATCCTGGGGATCCATTTCTATGCTCCCGTCCATCTCGCCAAAGCATGAGATATTGGTCACATTTACGACCACATCCAGGGGTAAGACATCCAGAATATTTATCATCTCTTCATAGATACAGCCATTTACATCACTTACTACGGCATGGTAGATCCCAACTTCCAGGTTTTCGTAGAGTGTTTCCGCTGAGAATGTTCCTCCCGGACCCTCAATGCTGTAGGCATAGGGTCCAGTTCCACCGGAAGTTTCGGTGAAGTTGATGGATCCCAGATTACCAAAGGTGGCATCGGTTTTGACGATGGTGGCCATAACCGGTGCCGGTTCAAGTATGCTGACGGGTGCTGTCACCGTGCAGGCTGACTCATCCAGTACATGGGCAGTATAATCTCCGGCAGGCAGGTTGATGAAGCTTCCGCTTGACTGGAAGTCTGTTCCGTTAATGGAGTACATCAGTACACCTGTTCCTCCGCTTCCTGTAATGTCAATTATCCCGGAGGTATCCCCGGCGCACAGTGCGATATCGGTGGCGGTCGCAGAGATGGTAAGCAGGGCAGGGTCGGTCATGGTCAATGCACCGCCGTATTCGGTACAGAGGTTGGCATCCCTGGCAAATACCTCGTAGCTTCCGGGAGGCAGTCCGGCAATGGAGGATTCGCTTAGCCAGCTTGCCTGATTGTCAACCGAATATTCATAGGGCGGTATCCCGCCAGTGACATATACATTGATGATTCCATTGTCCGCACCATTACAGGTAATATCCGTCATTTCCACTGAGTCCAGTGTGAATAAAGGAGGATCTGCCAGCCTAAACAGGGATGAAATTACGGGTCCGCAGCCTTCCGTATCATTTACTTCAACAGTGTAGTCTCCCGGAGCCAGCAGTCCAAAGCGGCCGCTTGCATTGGTAATTATTCCCGGCATAAGGGTGTATAGTAATGGATCTGTCCCCCCGGAAGCCAGAATTTCAATGACTCCGTCGGATGCACCGTTGCAGGTTATGGGGGTTTGCAGTTCGGAGTTGATGATTATGGGCGCAGGTTCTGAAAGTGAAACCACCGTATCCAGCGTGCAATCATTGGCATCTTTAATGCTAAGGGTATGGCTGCCAGCCAGAAGTCCGATAAAGTTTCCGGATGCCTGGAAGGCTCCTCCATCCAGTGCATAGGTGATGCTTCCCGTTCCACCCGATCCGGATATGGACACAGATCCGGAAGCATCGCCTGAACAGCCTTTCACATCGGTCAGTGTCAGTGTATTTACCACAATTGCCGGTGGGGCAATGATCACTACTGAGGTATCCAGGCTACAGGAGTTCTGGTCTGTAATATTAATGGTGTAGTTACCACCCGGAAGGTTCTGGAAGTTGCCCGTTGTATTGCTTAAGTTGCCGTTGAGGGTGTAAGTTTTTGTGCCAGAGCCACCTCCTGCAGTGATGAGGATGCTGCCTTCCGGAGCATCATAACAGGAATTTATATCGGCCTGTACATAGCTGGCAATAAAGAGTTCTGCGGGTTCTGTGATGGTAAGCAGACTACCTATGATCTCACATCCTGAGGCATCCCTGACCATAAGCTGGTAATCTCCGGCCGTTAAATTGCTGAACAGATTGTTGGGATTGTAGTCTGTACCGGCATTAATGGAGTACTGATAAGGAGGAACTCCCCCGCTTACACCGTTAATACTGATTGATGCGCTGGCATCTCCATTACATAATATGGGTCCGCCGATGACTTCCTCGGCTATCTGGATTTGAGCCGGTTCGATAATGGTGACCGTATTTGAAATCACACAGAGATTAGCATCCCTGGTCCAGACGGTATAGAGTCCCGGTCCGAGTCCCATAAATACATTCCCCGGCTGGTAAGAGGGATTCAGGTTTCCGTTAATGGAATATTCATAGCTTCCGTTTCCGCCTGTGGTGGAAACGGTGATACTGCCATCGCCATTTCCAAAGCATGAGACATGACTCTCGGTCAGGGTGGAGATGAGAGCCGGGGGTTCGCTCAGGGTAAGCATGTTTGGGTAGGAGATACTACATCCGTTTGCATCGCTGATAGTAAGCGAGTAGGTGCCCGCAGGCAATCCTGTGGGATCCTGATCGGTAGATACTGTAATTCCCCCTGCATTGGTCCAGTCATAAAGCAATATTCCTGTGCCTCCGCTTGCATCGATGGTAGCAGAGCCGCTTGCATCACCCAAACAGAGAATATTGATCTGCGAGCTAAGGGAAGCAATGATGGGTGCTGGCTCAACAATGGTCGCAATGGCCGGCAAGTTGATGATGCAGCCATTGGCATCGCTTATGACAAGGTTATAGGTTCCGGCTGCCAGTCCGCCTATATTCTGACTGCTGGAGGTAAACCCGCCGGGTCCGGTCCAGGAGAAGGCGTAGGGCAGAACGCCACCACTTACTGTAATATCGATTGATCCGTCAGTCAGACCTCCGCATGAGATATCCGTTTTAAGGGGGATGGCCAGGACTTCAGCCGGCTCCAGTATGGTGGCAAGAGAGGGGAAGGTAACAATACATCCGTTTGCATCGGTGATGGTCACGCTGTATGCTCCAGGCTCCAGGTTGGAAATATCTTCTGTACTGGCAGTAAATCCACCCGGGCCTGTCCAGGCGAAAAGGTAGGGAGCCACTCCTCCAGCCGGACTCAGGTTAATGGATCCGTTGGCTGCTCCAAAGCAATCCACATCCACCTGAACTATGCTTGCAGATATGGCAGCAGGTTCAAGAATCTCCACAAAATCGATGAAGGTCCTTGAACAACTGCTTGCATCTGAAATAGTGAGATTATAGGTATCTGCCGCAAGATTAACAGGATCTTTTTCATTGTAGACCAAACCATTAACTTGTCCAAGCCAGGAGTAGCTGTAAGCACCAGTTCCTCCCCCTGGCGTCATGCTTGCGGTTCCGTTGGCATCACCGAAGCAGGTGATATCAGTGGACCCGGTGAGCAGGGCAGTGATCTGCGGGGGCTGGGTGATCGAGATGGGGCCTGCATCGGCCTGGCACATGTTACCATCAAATACACTCACAAAATAGTCGCCCGCTTCCAGGTTGGAAATATCCTGAGCAGTGGATGTAAATCCTTTGGGCCCTGTCCAGGCGTAGGTATAAGCTACTCCGCCCCCGGGGACCCCTCCTCCGGGTGTGATTTCAATTGAGCCTGTGGCTTCCCCAAAACAGGCGGCGGGCAGGACTCCGTCCACTGAAACGGTGACGGGTGCAGGTCTTATGATGCTTATCACTGGTGTTATATCTGTTGATGGGCATCCATTCTGATCTCTTACCGTAACCGTATAGTCACCCTCCGGGAGGCCTGTGAAGCTCCCTGTCGTATTGCTTTGAGTTTCCGGACCTGCCAGGTCGAAAATATAATTTCCACTCTCTCCTATGGCCGTAACATCAATACTTCCGTCGTCAACTCCGTTACAGCTTATATCAGTTTTCAGTGCTGAAGTTATAAAAACAGGGTCGGGCCCACCAATGGTTCCAAAAGAAAATCCATCCTGGGTGCCGGTGCTCTGGTCAGAGACAATAATGATGTAATTGGTGTATTTTTCATGCCCTGTAAAGGTGTAGGTAGAAGAGGCCATCGGACCCGCACCTTCCACTGCAACCGCACCCTGTACCAGCAGGTATGTATATTGGCCAACACCTCCGGTAACGTTTACAGTCAGGGTTCCATCTGAACCGTTTCCACAGCTTACCGGGGTACTGGACACACCCGAAATAATCACATCCTGGGCATTTGCCGCACCCAGGGATATGATGAGGGCATAGAAAATAAGAAAGGCGATCCTTAATTTTTTCATAAAGAGTGAGCCGGTTAACCATAATACAGTATCCACCAGCCTTTGGTTGCACCGATAAATTTATAGTATCTCAGCGTAGCCGGCTTACAAAGTTTTAAACAATTGGAGCTTAATCAAGACTGCTCAGGTACTTCCGGGAGATCTGTCGGACCGGGTAACGGGCAGCCACCAATCCGATCAGGATGACGGTGACCCAGATCAGCAGGATGTCAACACCCTCAATTCGAACAGGGTAGGCATCGATTACAAAGGAGCCACTGCCAGCCAGCTTAATTACACCAAAGCGTTGCTGAATCCAGCTTATCCCTGTGCCCAGGCCCATTCCCAGGAGGCTTCCGCTGATGGAGATCAACCATCCTTCCACAAGGAATATTTTTTCGATGAGCCGGTTTGAAGCTCCCATGTTCCTCAGGGTGAGAATATCTCTTTTTTTGTCGATGATCAGCATGCTGAGTGAGCCAATGATGTTGAAAGAGGCTATGATTAAAATGAAAGTGAGTATCAGGAAGATGGCCCATTTCTCCGTTCTCATCACCTGGTAAAAAAGTGCATTCTGCTGCTCCCGGTTTTTAACCTGGTAAGTATCTCCGGCCATGGCTGCAATTTCTTCCTGGACATCTTCGGCCGGGTAGTCTGGATTCAGCTTCAGCTCCAGAAAAGTGGCCTCATTTTCATAGGAGAGCAGCTTGCGGGTAAATTCAATGGGTACAATGACATACCTGGAATCGAAGTCCTGCTCGATGGAAAAGATCCCTGAAGGATAGATAAAATCCCTTCGAATGGACTCCTCCGGTTGGGCCATATTGATGCGGGCCTTACGGTCGATGGTATATACCCAGAGCGGATTAATGAAGTTAAGGCCGATTCTCAGATGATAGGCCACCCCCTGTCCCACCACAGCATAGGATCGATTTTCATCCTTCAGCTTCATGCTACCTTCGTAAATCATGGAGTCCAGACCACTGACAGCCGTATATGATAAATCCACTCCTTTTATGGTGGCGATGTGTTGCTTATCTCCATAAAGCAATAGCACGTTCTCCTCGAGTACCTCGGAGACCGACTCCACGCCCGGAAGTGAAAGCAGCTTGCCAGGAAGCTCACCCGGAGTAAAGGTTTTTCCCTCCACCGCTGAGATCTTTATATCAGGATCAAAGGCACTGAAGAGGGATTTAACCACCGAGTCGAATCCATTAAAAACCGACAGAACAATTACCAGAGCCATGGTGCCTACGGTGACTCCGATGACAGATATGGTAGAAATAATGTTGATGGCATTCTGGGATTTTTTACCCAGCAGGTAACGCCTCGCTATATAGAAGGATAGGTTCACTTCTTACATTTCACAATAAGCCCGGTTCCGGTTGAATGGCTGCCTCTTGCATCGGCCAGGTTCAGCAGGAAGCAGAAGGGATATACCAGCAGGTAATAAAAGGGAAGTAAGAGCAGGAAAAGTTTGCTGACATTGGCAAGCAGTATGGGGTACTTCATGGAAAGCTTCCAGGATATCTTACCCGGTTTTCCATAAGAGTACTTTACATTAATATCACTGAATCCTGCACCCTGCAGTTTCTCAGTAATCTCTTCCACACCATAACCATCCCGGACATGTTCATCAATAAAGGACTCGTCGTGTTCATGATGAACATCCGATCCGCCCTGATCGGAGGGGGTGGATATGAACAGGTAACCGCCCGGTTTAAGGGACTGGTAGATATTAAGCATCACACCCCTGTCATCTTCTATGTGCTCCATCACATCCACCGAGAGAACCAGGTCAAACTCCTCATTGAAATCCATCTGGGTCAGGTCGGCATATTGAAATTTTACCAGGTCCTGCTTTCCCAGTTTTGTAAAAAACTGATTACAGTCATCCACCTGCTCCTGTTTAATGTCCAGGCCGGTGATTTCTGACTCCGGGTATGACCTTGAAAGATAATGTACATATTGCCCGAAACCCGAACCGGCATCGGCAATCTTTTCCGGTTTAAATCCTTCCCTCTTCAAGTCACGGAGTTCGCGGCGGATGTGCCATGAACGAAGCAGGAGAAGGTCCAGCAGGCGGTAAAAGAATATTCTGAGAAAAGGGGTGGTGTTGAAAACGCTGCCCAGGCTGCGCTTAATGGGATCATACTTCATTCTCAATCATTTAGGAGGTTCTCGATATTGTTGATATAATCGAGTGAATCGTCGGGGTAGAAAATAAATTCGGGAATATGTCTCAGTTGATTCCTCAGCCGTTTACCCATTTCATTTCTGATCATGGGTGCAGCATCAGAAACGGAATTAACGGCCGCTTCCATATCCTGGCTTGGGAAGATGCTCAGGTATACTTTTGCAACGCCAAGATCGGGGCTGATGCGTACCACGGTTACAGAAACCATTTTTCCGCTGCACAGGGCAGAACCGTTTTTCTGAAAATAATCCGCAAGCTCTTTCAACAGGAGCTTTGATACTTTATGTTGACGCGTGCTTGTCATGCTGACAAAAGTACGGTTTTTCAATAACATTTTATAGTTTTGCAGCATGGACACAGTATTAAGCGGGATCAGATCGACAGGTAACCTTCACCTGGGTAACTATTTTGGAGCAGTAAAGAACTTTGTGAAGATGCAGGAGGAGAATAATTGCTTCTTTTTTGTGGCCGATTATCATGCACTGACCACCCACCCCAAGCCTGAAAATCTGCATAACAACATCCGGAAGGTCCTTTCGGAATACCTGGCAGCCGGTTTGGATCCTGAGCTTGCAACCCTGTATATTCAGAGTGATGTTCCGGAAATAATAGAACTTTATCTCCTGCTCAACATGAACGCCTATGTGGGCGAACTGGAAAGGACCACCACCTTCAAGGAGAAGATACGCAAGCAACCCGAGAATGTAAATGCCGGCCTGCTTACCTACCCGGTGCTGATGGCTGCAGACATCCTTGTTCATAATGCCGATAAGGTACCCGTGGGTAAGGACCAGGAGCAAAACCTGGAAATGGCCCGTAAATTTGCCAAGCGTTTCAATCACATGTATGGTGTGGAGTATTTTACCCTGCCCGAGCCCTATAATTTCGGGGAAGAACTGATCAAGGTTCCCGGCCTGGATGGAACCGGTAAAATGGGGAAGAGTGAAGGCAACGGTCTCTACCTGGCCGATGAACCTGCTGCCCTTCGTAAAAAAGTGATGCGCGCAGTGACCGATGCAGGTCCCCAGGAGCCCAACGCCCCCATGGCCGAACCCATTGCCAATCTATTCTACCTGCTTGAGCTGCTCTCCACTCCCGATACCGTTCAGCATTTTAAAGACAGTTATAACAACTGTACCATCCGCTACGGGGACCTGAAAAAGCAGCTCGCCGAGGATATTATCGTGTTTACCACCCCCATTCGCGAGCGCATTAATGAAATCTACAATGATGATACCTACCTGCGCAAGGTGGTCACCATGGGCGCAGAAAAGGCCCGTGAAAGTGCCTCCAAAACTGTCCGTGACGTGAGGGAAATCCTGGGCTACCGTCCCTTTTGACAGGTGTTAAAATTATCATAAAAGCACATATCCTTAGAACAGAGCAAGATAGGACTGCGTTATAGCTTCAACCTATCCTGCCACACATGACAGCCTTTCAAAAATTCCTTGGAAAGCCCTACCTGTATATGCTCATTATACTGATTGGTAGCGGACTCAAATTTTATAAGCTTGACCAGCAGTTTTTCTGGGATGATGAAGTTGCCACCATCCTGCATACCTCGGGCATCTCTATGGCCGATTACGCTTCAGCCCTGCCGGTGAATCAGGTTGTTGACAAAGACCATTACATGAATCTCCTGGCCATCAATGAGGGGGACTTTACAATTTTTGAACAAATTATTGGGTTGACCAAAATGCCCCAGCTGACCCCCGGGCATTATTACTACCTGATATTCTGGACACGGATTTTTGGTGATGGTTATATGAGTTTCCGTTTTTTCTCAGTGATTGTATACCTTCTGACCCTGCCCTTTCTCTTCCTTCTGGCCAGGAAAATCTTTTCTTCAGACCTGGCGGGTTGGATTACCCTGAGCTTTTATTCTGTATCACCCTTTATCCAGATTTACGCCCAGGAATCCAGGTATTATATCCTATGGGCGGCTGCAATGGCCATTTTTCATTATGTGTTCCTGATGGCCATGGATAAAAATACCCGCAAGTGGTGGATCATCTACATCATCACCGGCTTCTTTTTTATACATATCACCATCCTGAACTTTTTCATCCTCTTCCTCCAGGGCATCTATTACCTGATTTTTACAAAAAAACAATGGAAGCCCCTGATTTTCAGTGTTAGCCTGATTTTTCTGAGCAGTCTCCCCTGGTTAGTCTATATCTACATCAACAGGGCTGATATACAGGGGGCCCTTTCATGGCAGATAGGAGATCATTTTGGAAAGCACAGCCTTTTCAGATTGGCAGGCATGCATGTGGAAGGCTCCATCGATCTCTTTATGCAATTATCCTCATCAGGCTGGCCTGGTGTGGCTTCCATGTGGCTGGTGGGACTGGTTCTCCTGGCAGCTTCAGTGGCCCTGCTTGTGAAAGGCAACAGGAAGGAGAAATACTTTGTGCTCCTCTTCTCTTTTGCAGGGATTCTGATTTTCTTACTGGTGGATGAGCTAAGGGAAAGTTTTACCTCCTTTCTGACCCGTTACCATCTCTTATATTACCTGGGTTTTTTCCTTTTGATGGGCTGGGCCTTTAAGGAGCTTTACCAGAGAAATGCCTATGTTTTTACCCTTCTTTTCTTGCTTATGATCGGAGGAGGGGTTTACTCATCAAAAGTAAGGGCCGATCGGCTCTGTGCCAATAAAAGGTTTGATTGTCGCACGCATCTTTCTGATGCCCGGGATTATTTTTCTGGTGATGAGCGTATTTTAATCATATCCGATTATATGTTACTTGGAAAGGGTCAATACTCTATGATGATATCCCTTCTGCTGGCCTGTGAAAATGAGCATATGGACATTTGCTATGCAAGGGGGGACTATCCCGATTTCAGGAGCCTTGTGAGCCAGGGCAACTATGACAAAATATACGCCATGTACCTTTCAGAGGAACTGCAATCTGCCCTGGAAGAGGAATTCACCGGGGATGAAATGATGATGGTCAGGGACAAAACCTTTATCGGGCAGTTTCACCTTCCCATGTATGGTATAGAGCCGGGGAGGCTTCCTTAATCTCATTTTTAAGCTGACTGTTTTAATGCAGGTCAGGGCTATATAAAAATAAAAGTCCGCCTCTTGGAGACGGACCTGGCCCCTGGTGATCTGGGGATATGGTGGATGAACTGTCGACTAATTAATTGCAAATAGCGTGCCAAAGGTATTTTCCGCAATTTGCTTATTTGGTCGGGCTTAGTGAAAAAACCTTACAGGCTCCAGTCGACCGGTTCGATTCCCCTTTCTTTCAGGAAATGATTGGATTTGGAGAAATGGCGGCAGCCGAAGAAGCCGTTGTAAGCAGAAAAGGGTGAGGGATGAGCCGCTTTCAGAACCAGATGTTTCTTTTCATCTATAAGGGCCTCCTTGGCCTGGGCATATCTTCCCCAGAGAAAAATACCACTGAGTTCTTTATGCTCGGATATCCTGGCTATCACGGCATCGGTAAATGTTTCCCAGCCCTTTTTCTGGTGAGATCCTGCCTCTCCTGCCCTTACAGTGAGCGTGGCATTCAGCAATAATACCCCCTGGTCGGCCCAGGATTCAAGGTTCCCATGGGCGGGAATATCCATTCCCAGATCGGAGTTGAGTTCCTTGAAGATGTTTACCAGGGAAGGAGGTGCTTTTATGCCCTGAGGCACAGAGAAGCAGAGTCCGTGAGCCTGTCCGGCACCATGATAGGGGTCCTGTCCAAGAATGACCACCTTAACATTGTCGAAGGGGGTATGCTGAAAGGCGTTAAAAATAAGTTTCCCGGGTGGATAAATGCTGTGGGAGGTGGTCTCCTGAACAAGGAAGCTTTTCAGCTCGCTGAAATAGGGTGACTGGAATTCTTCCCAGAGAATTTTTTTCCAGCCCTCTTCAATATTCGGATTAATATCTGGCATTTAAAAATTAAGCCTTGCGCTCAGTATTAAAGATCTGCCCGGGGCACTGATTCCCGATGCATAGGGTTTATAAAACTCATCCATAATATTCTCCACAGCCATCATCAGGTCCACGTGCTGACCCAGGCTAAGGCCGGCTTTTATATTCAGCGTCCACCATGAGGGAAATCCGTATTCCATAGCTTCGCCCTCATTATCCTCACCGTAGGGAGAGAAATCCTCCAGATGTTTCCATCCCTGGTAAATCGCATAGAGATCAATAAAGAAGCGATCACGCCTGTAGCTAAGGGATGTCCGGCCAAAAACAGGCGGAATGTGTCCCAGCGGAACATTGTCACTCAGATTAAGCCCGCGGGTATAATTCAGGGTTCCATTGAGGGCGATATTCTTGCTCAAATTTACAATAATCCGTAATGAGCTGCCATAGATAACTCCCCGGGCAGCATTGTAGTTTGCCGTCACCTGGTAATAGTCCCCGTCATAGAGAAGGGAATCCTCTCCATTAATCTGGTGGTGGGTTCTTACAATGGCATTCTTCAGGTAGGTGTAATAGCCCACCAGCTCAATTTTAATAATACCCTCCACAGCCTGACTGATGCCTATCTCGGCATTGTATGAGTATTCGGGAGAAAGGTTCTCGTTGGGAACCGTGATGTACTCATCTTTGGCCCTGACCTTGCCGAAATCATCCACATTGGGATTTCTGAAGCCGGAAGATAGGATGGCATTAAACTGCCAATTTTTATTGGGAGAATAGATGAAGCCAAGGCTTCCCGTCAAGGCACCGTTATTAATCTGAATCTGATCGTAGGGCAGAATGCCCGCTGTAAATTTCGAGGAAAGGCCGGCCCTGCTATACCTGGCACCCGCATTCACCACTCCTTTTTCACCAGTAATCCATTTGTAACTGGCATAGGCGGATGCATTCCAGGTTTGACTGCCTCCCTCGGGATACCTGGTTTGTGTGGGGGTTTTTTCGCTGCTCATGGTATTTTCATACCAGGCTTCGGATCCAACCTGGTTATAGTTCAGCTCCAGTCCATAGTTTATTTTATGACTGGGCCCCCAGACTTTCAGGAGATCGGTATTCAGGCTGTACACATAAACATCCTCCTTTTGAGTGAGCAGCTCATCGCTCCTGAACTTTCTTGAATAGCGGTCCTCATCAATTCTCTGGAAGGCAACAATATTTGTTATGTTGGTGAAGAACAGGTTGTCCTTCTTAAGCACATTTTTCAGGGAGGCCAGAAGCCGGTTCTGGGGTCCGTAATAGTACTGGGCATATTTCAGATGCTCCCCACTGTAGTCGTTCAGCTTATCCAGCCTGTCGATTTGAGAGGAAGTGGAATATTGCAGGTTCAGAACCCAGTCCACATAGATGGATGGGGTATAGCGTATTTTTTGTATGAAATCCACCTGCTGATATCCGGTATTCCTCTGACGCAGGGGATCCGGGTTATTCAGTGTTGAGTCCATCCCCTTAACCTGGTCCACATAGTGCATATGCTTTCCCCAGTCCCCCAAGGCCTGGATCCCTGCGGGATCCCATATGAATATCCCCAAAATTCTTATAGCTAACGCTGCTTAGTGAAGCCCAGCGCTTTCCTCCAAGGGAAAAATCAAGATGACCTGTGAATCCTCTGTTTGCCGTGGCAAATTGGGTATAGGCATTGCCTGCAAAAAGGATGGATTCGTCAACTGCCAGATCTGGTTCTCTGGTATAGTAATGAATGACCCCTCCAAGAGCATCACTGCCATAAATAATTGAGGTAGGGCCAAAAATCACCTCGGTCCGTTCGAGGATGGAATGGTCAATGGTGATGGAATTCTGCAGGTGTCCGTTCCTGTAAATGGCATTGTTCAGCCTGACACCGTCAACCACCAGGAGGATTTTGTTGGCCTCAAATCCGCGAAGAATAGGGCTTCCCCCTCCTCCCTGCGTCCTTTGAACCAGGATGTTTCCGGTGCCTTCAAGTATATCAGCAGCGGTGAGCCCGGTACTCTCCATGAGCATGGACTCTTCCAGAACGTCAACCATGTAGGGTATGGTCAGCTTACTTTCCCTGTACTTGGATGCTGAGATAACAAACTCATCTATCATTACATTTTTTCTTTCCAGAACAAGCCTGGCCTGACCCTTTAGCTCTCCCATCGGGAGGTGAACTGTGAGGTAGGAGGGGTGCCGGAAAGTTATGGTATCGGAAAGGGAAAAAATGGAGAGGTCAAGCCTTCCAAGGGTATCGGTTATTGCTGAGCTCTCACGGGAGTTATTAAAAACGGCCACATGCTCAATGGGAGCCCCATCAGTTGCATTGACAACAATAATCTCCTGGGCCTCCAGTGAGCTGACTAAAAACAAGACGCTTACAATGAAGCTTATAGGTAGTTTCATGGCCTGAAAAATCAGGCAATATCATGCAAATACTATACCATTTATGCCGGGTGCTTTGTGTTGGTAATTTTCCCCGGAACCTGCTTGCTAAATGCCTATTTTTGATTTAAATCGGCGGTTTATGTTAAAAAAGTTCATTTATGTTGGGCTATTCGCGATCATATGCCTTGGCCTGGTGGGTATAATTCTTCTGAAAAAGTTGGATAAAATCACGCCCATAGAGGTGCTGGAGGCTGTTCCGGATGATGCCCTTCTTTTTATCGAGGGGCTGGACTACGAATATATGGCTGAAGAATTTCTGTCGGAAAACCGAATCTGGATCGATTTTGTGAATACTACCGGACGTAACGGACTTGATTCCCTTCTTCAGAATATCCTTTCTCATGTAAATTCCAGTGAGGCCCTCTATAATCTTTTATCGAAAGAAGGCATGAGCCTTTCCATACACCTGAAAGGAAAGGAGCAGCTTACTCCACTGATCTACATACCCTATATCGGATATTATAATGACCATGAATTTGAGCAGATCATTCTGGCTTTGCTTGGGGATGAATCCATTGTCAATGAGCGAAAGTATGATTCTGAAACCCTCTTTGATGTTTCAGGGAGTCCGGAAATCATCCCGGGTAAATTCACCTTTGCATGTGTGAATGGTATATTCCTTACCGGACCCTCTTCCATCCTGGTTGAGCATGCCGTGAGGACCATTCATGCCGGGATCGATCCTTCGGAAGACATTGAACTGGAAAGGGTTCGTGCCACAGCAGGACGCTATGTTCATGCAAACATCTACGTAAATTATCCCAGGATACACGAATTGTTTTATCCCTATTTAAATGAGGATAGCTGGTCCGGGCTTCTCAGCCTTTCCCGTCTTGCCAGCTGGGGAGAACTTGATCTGGACATTAAGGAGAATGCGATCATCCTTAATGGAATGACTGTTGCCAAGAGTGACGAGCCCCTGTTTCTTAAGGTTTTTGACAGTCAGTCGCCGGTTAAAATCGAGCTTCATGAGATGATGCCCTCCGGAACCTCGTCCTTCCTTCACATGGGAATCAGTGACAGGACCCAATTTGCCCGGGACATGAAAGAATACCTGATTGGATTGGGCAGATGGCCTAAAATTGTCCGGGAACAGGAGGCCTTGACCAGGAAGTATGGCCTTGACCCCCTTGAAGACCTCATCCAGCTTATTGACGATGAGATTGCCTGGTTTTCCATGGAAGGTGTTAGCAATCATCCCCGGGAGGAGATTTTTGTTGCAGAAACCCGCAGTCAGAGTGAAAGTACCGAGGTGATGATGAATTGGATTGAGCAATATCTGCAGGTGAATGCCTTCGATATGTCTTCCTATCGTTACACCTATAAGCTGGATAATCAGACCAGCTTCAATATATACCGGATGCCGGATTTCTACCCGGAGGGCCTGCTGCCCGGATACCTGTTCAACAAATATTTCACCATTTACGAGAATTATCTGATTTTCGGACCTTCAGTTGAAGTGCTCTCAAGGGTGCTTTACCAGAATGTTCTGCATAAAACTTTCATCAGTGATCCTGTTTTTAAGGACATGTCGGAATATCTGTCTAACCGCAGCAATGTAAGCTTCTTTATCAAGCCCTTCCACTACCTTGACTACCGCAGGGATGTTTTGAACAAGGATGCCTCTGAAATGTTGGATGCCATGGAACTTTTTCTGCGAAGAATTCCTGGAATAGTGGCCCAATACAGCTCAGAGGATGGAATGTTTTACCACAGTCTCAGCTTCAAGTATGCTTCCCAGATTAAGGAAAAGGCACTTACCGTATGGGAAAGCCTGCTTGATTCCACGGCAATTTCCAAACCCTCACTGGTACTCAATCACAACACCAGGGAGAAGGAGATATTCATCCAGGATGCAGCCCATAAGATCTACCTGATCAATAGTACCGGAAGGGTCCTGTGGAAACTGAAACTGGACGGTCCCATGCTGGGAGATTTACACCAGGTGGATTTCTACAAAAACGGTAAGCTTCAATATCTGTTTAATACGCCCGGAAAACTTCACTTAATAGACCGCAACGGGAACTATGTGGAACGATATCCGGTAACACTCAGATCAGAGGCATCAGCTCCTCTTGCACTGTTCGACTATGACAAAAGCAGGGATTACAGGATTTTCATTCCAGGGAAAGACCGAAAAATCTATCTCTATAACATTGAGGGTAGTGTGATCCCAGGGTGGAATTTTGGGAAGACGGAATCACTTGTAAGTACCGCTCCTCAGCATTTCAGAATTGGAGTAAAAGATTACATCCTTGTGAAGGACGGAACCCGGGCTTACATTTTAAATCGCCAGGGAAAAGAACGGATAAAACCCAAAACCCGGGTTGTTTTTTCAGAAAGGAATTCCTTCACGCTTGATATGAATATTATGGAAGAAAATCCAAGATGGATTTCAACTGATAGTTCAGGGAACGTGATAAGTATAAATCTGGATGGAACAGTGACCACTCTGCTTGAGTTGGATTTGCCTGGCAACCATTTCTTCAGAATGCAGGACATGAATATGGATGGTGTGCCTGAGTTTATCATTGCAGCCGGGGATGAATTGAGCCTTCTCAAACAGGATGGGACAAGATTGTTTAGCTATCGGGTCAGGGACAGGATAAGTGAAATGCCGGACATCTATAAATTCTCTGCAGCAGATATTAAGATAGGTATTACTGACCGGTCGAGGAACAGGATTTATCTGATCAATGCCGACGGCTCCCTCTATGAGGGTTTCCCCATTGAGGGTACAACACCTTACAGCATTGGTTATTTCGCGGGATCGGACAGCAGGTTTAACCTGATCGTAGGCAGTGCCAATAACTTTTTATATAATTATTCAATTGAGTAGGCCATGAAAATATTCAAATTCGGAATCCTCATTCTTTTAGCAGGAACTCTGTTCCTGGCTTCCTGTATGAAGGATAATTTTGACCTCGAATTGCTTTCAGACGAGATGGAAACGGAACCGGCTCTTGCACTCCCGCTCATATACGGAGGCTTTGACATGGATAATCTGGCAGAGGTAATTGCTGACGAGGACTATTCCCTGGAAGATGAGGACGGGGATCGCTATTACCTGGTTTATCCGGATACCATTTATTGGTTGGATGAAACGGTTGAATTTGGAAGTGAACTAAACCAGGATGTGGTCACCTATTTTCAAATTGATGTGAATTCACTGAACGAGCTGGCCATCCAAATGGCCCTGCAAATATACATGGAGGATGAAAACCATGTGGTTCTTGATTCGGTGTTTGATGGCCGGGGTGTGATGCTGGATCCAGCCATAGTTGATGCTGATGGAAAGCTTATTGAGGCCACTGAAGATGATATCAGTTCAACCTTTGATACTGACAAAATCAGCCTTATTAGCGATGTTGCCTATATGAGGGTCAGGGCAGGCATGCATTCCGCCAAGGGTGATGATGATGATTTTGTGAAGATCTATGCCGAGTATGCACTGGATTACAAGATATCATTTGTAGTCAATGCCATACTTAATACCGGGGACTTAAACTGAATACTATGAGCTATAACATAAAAACCGGGGTCAGGGAGATTGTTGTCTTGCTTATATTTCTGGGGAGTGCTTTATCTGTTCAGGCACAGCCCAACAATACCCTCTACTTTATGAAGGGAGTACCCCAGGCAAACCGTGTGAACCCTGCCTATCAGCCCAATTGTAATTTTTACATCGGGATTCCCATGCTTGCGCCCCTTGTTGCAGATGTGTCATCAAGCTCACTGGCTTGGAATGATATCGTCTACCACAACCCGATGCAGTCAGATTCCCTGATAACTTTTCTACATCCCGAAGGCAATACGGATGCTTTTCTAAATAAGCTAAAGCCTGTCAATACCATGATAACTGATATGGGAACCTCCGCGATTTCCTTTGGATTCAGAACGGATGTGGGTTTCTTCTCCATGGATGTAACCAGTCGTTGGGATGGAAACATCTACTATCCTGGTGATATGGCCAGACTTCTGATTAACGGTGCTCCCCCGGGAGAAAAATATACTATGGATGGTATGGCAGTCGACCTGTCGGCCTTTGATGAGATTGCCGTGGGATGGTCGGGACAAATCCTGGACAATCTTACCGTAGGGGCCAGGGCAAAGGTTTTGTTTGGGATTGGAAATATATCTACCAAAAGTTCAAATCTATCCCTCTACACCTCTACGGAAGACTGGCTCCTGAAATCGGATATGCAATTTAATGCTTCCCTGCCATTTGCAGAGGTAACTTATGATGACGATGATATGATCGAGGATATCGTGCTTGATGAAGCGCTCGAGAATCCCACCTTCTCCACGGTATACAGCTATATGTTCAATGGAAAAAACCTGGGCTTTGGATTGGATCTGGGTGCTTCTTACCGGCCCTTTGAGGAGTTACAGATCAGTGCCAGCCTGGTTGACCTGGCCTATATCAGGTGGACAGATGAAGTTCACGAGCTTGATTACACAACTGAATATGATTTTCCAGGATTTGAGCTGAATTTTTTTGACCTTGGTGATGATTATACCCTGGGCGATTTTATTGATAGCTCGATTATTACGCTTGCTGACAGTCTTTCAAGTTTTGTGGTATTTACACCCGATGCAATTTATAGCAAGCGGCTGAGTACAAAACTTTTTCTGGGAGTATCCTATGATGTAACGCCCAGTATCAATTTCGGATTGCTGTCACGAACCGATTTTCTAAATAATAAGGTGACTGAACAGGTGACTGCTTCAGCGAACTTCCGTACGGGAAGGGTGCTGAATTTCAGCCTTTCTTATTCTTATATGAGCAATTATTTTCGAAATATTGGATTCGGGTTGTCCCTGAATGCAGGGCCCGTTAACCTCTATGTGGTTTCAGATAATGCTTTGAATGTATTGTTCTGGCCCGATGATGCCCGGTCAGCAAATCTCTGGTTTGGTTTTAATTTGCTATTCGGATATAAGGAGAAAGTGGACTTGCCCCTGGTCAACTAAACACCGATCTTATTATTTTTTGATCTGCCGGGCCATGTTGGTGGCAAAGACAAAATTGTTAAGGGCTTCATTATCAGTATTCAATACCTCTGTTCCGCTTCCTTCCCAGCATTTGCATCCCTGATAAATAAATACCACATTGTCGCCAATTTCCAGCACTGAATTCATGTCATGAGAATTGATAATGGTGGTGATATCATATTCCTGGGTAATCTCCTTGATCAGGTTATCAATGACGATACCTGTTTCAGGGTCAAGACCCGAGTTTGGTTCATCGCATAAAAGGTAACGGGGATTAAGCGCAATGGCCCTGGCAATGGCAATCCGTTTTTTCATGCCCCCACTTAATTCTGAGGGGAACAGATGGTTTGAACTACTTACCTTTACCCGTTCAAGGCAGAAATTTACCCGCTCAATTTTTTCAGCCCGGGTCTGAGACGTCAGTATGTCCAGCGGAAACATCACATTTTCCTCAACACTCATTGAATCAAAGAGAGCGCCACCTTGAAACAACATGCCCATTTCCTTTCGAATTTTTTGCTGTTCACGTTCATTCATCTGCGTAAAATTCTGATCGTCATACCAGATTTCGCCTTCATCTACCTTGATCAGCCCGGCAATGGATTTTAGGAGCACAGTTTTCCCCGATCCGCTCCTGCCAATGATCATATTGCATTTTCCCTTTTCAAAGGTGACGCTCACATCATTCAGGACATGGTTGTCATCGTAGCTCTTATATAAACTCTTAACGTGGATCATTGGAGTATTAATCTGGTGAGCACGAGGTTTGCCATTAGGATCAGGATACTGCTCTGCACAACCGATTTTGTACTGGCTTTTCCCACCTCAATGGCTCCGCCCTTCACATTGTATCCAAGATAGGATGAAAGCGTGGTAATGATGATGGCATAAAACACCACTTTAGTAAGGGCATAGCCTATGTAGTAAGACCTGAAGCCGTATTGTATGCCGTAAATATAATCTGCCGGTGGAATCACATTTCCAATCACGCAGGCAAGATATCCACCGAGCATGCCCACAACCATACTCAATACGCCCAGAATGGGGAAAAAGAAGGCTGCGGCAATCATTTTTGGGAGTATCAGGTAGGAGGCAGAGTTGATTCCCATGACTTCGAGGGCATCAATCTGTTCTGTAACCCTCATCATTCCGAGTTCTGAGGCAATACTCGATCCAACTTTCCCGGCCAGAATCAGCGCCATCATGGTGGATGAAAATTCAAGGAGGAGCGAATCCCGAACGGTAAGCCCAACAAGGTATCTGGGGAGCATGGGGTTCTCTATATTGTAATTGGATTGAATGGTAATTACAGCGCCCACAAAGAGTGAAACAATTACTATGATGGGGGCAGAGTCTATCCCCAGCTTCTCAATCTCTTTCATGGTTTGCCGATAAATGATTGAGAGTTTCTCAGGTCTGCTCAGGCTCCTTTTGATAAGGAGAATATAAGATCCTATGTGTTGGAGTAAATTCACAATTAAGAAAAAAAATGTTTTATTGGTCAGTCAGATCGCGAAATATATCAAATATTGTATAAAACATCTCTGTGAAACCAAGGATTATTTAAAAACCAGCTATATTTAAGTAATAGGTAACTTACAGAAAATAAATGAATACAAATAGCTATTGTGTAATTATGGCTGGCGGGATTGGATCCCGATTCTGGCCTCTGAGCAAAACTGAACGTCCAAAGCAGTTTCTTGATATCCTTGGAATGGGCAGAACCCTGCTCCAGCAAACCTATGACCGGTTTATTCAGCTGATGCCTGCCAGACAGATATTCATTGTAAGCAACCTGGAATATAAGGAGCTGATCATTGAGCAGCTTCCCGATCTTCCGGTGGAGAATATCCTGCTTGAACCCCAGAGAAGAAATACAGCACCCTGCATCGACTATGCAAATTATCGCATCCTCCAGAAAAATCCGGAAGCAAATATTGTAGTCGCCCCTTCTGATCATCTTATTGTTAAGGAGGCAGAGTTTCTGGAATATGTGAACCATGGCCTTGAGTTTGTGGAGCAAAATGATGCCCTTCTTACCATGGGGATTGTTCCTTCCAGACCCGAAACGGGTTATGGATATATACAGTCCTACCAGGAGAAGGTTAAAGGCTATGAGTCAACAGGATTACGCAAGGTGAAGACATTTACCGAAAAACCTGACCTTGAACTGGCCAAGGTATTTATAGAAAGCGGTGACTTTTACTGGAACGCCGGGATATTTTTCTGGTCTCTTAAAAGTATAATGAAAGCATTTGATGCCCATCTTCCGGAAATTCACTCTCTTTTTGCAGAAGGAAAGAAGTATTACGGAACAGCAAACGAGACTCAGTTTATTGAAAAAACCTACAGCTCCTGCAAGAATATCAGTATTGATTATGGGATCATGGAGAAGGCAGAAAATGTATTTGTCCTGATTTCCGATTTTGGATGGTCGGACCTGGGTACCTGGGGTTCTCTCTATGAGCAGCTCGAGAAAGATAAGAAGCAAAATACTGTGACCGGAAAGAATGTTTTCCTCCATGATTCATCCGGAAATATAGTCAATGTACAGGATGACAAGCTGGTGGTGCTGCAGGGACTTGAGGATTATATAGTGGTTCAGAATGGTAATATCATCCTGATCTGTCGCCTTGAGGAGGAGCAGAAGATTAAGCAGTTTGTCAACGAAATTAGAACCGAGATCGGCGACGAAATGTTATAAGATAGGCCCAATGGGTATGTAACTCCTTGCTGCACCCAGCCTTCGGCTGGCTAAGGCATCGTCGTCACATACCCATTGGGCCTTATAACATACGCCGTCGACAGGGAAGGAGAAGGAAACTCCTCGCAGCACCCAGCCTTCGGCTGGCTAAGGCATCGTCGTCACATACCCATTGGGCCTTATAACATACGCCGTCGACAGGGAAGGAGAAGGAAGCTCCTCGCAGCACCCAGCCTTCACTTAAATCGTGATTTTGCCCCCTCCAATGGGGCGGATGTTGACGAAAGAGGAATAGATATTTAGTATCAAGTTATTAACGATTAAAATGAATAACAGGATATTAAATGTCTTTGCAGAGATATAAACTATCTGCTTATTAACTAATAATGATAATACCCCGATAGTTTTTGCCACTTTTCAATGAGATAGGCCGTTTTTCAAGCCCTGAGGAAGCCTACAGCTGGCGAAGCCAGGTTAAGCGAATGGTAAGTATATCAGAGAGATACCAATAAAAAAGCCGCATCTGATGAGACGCGGCTTTGATATGTAATGTTAGCTTTGCTGAGCTCGCAGGCTCGTATGTTGCTTTTTAGTATTCCCAGAGATCATGTTCCATGATGAAAAGATCATTCTTGATCTTATCGGCCTCGAGCAGGATGTCCTGGCCGGTCTTGTAAGTGGCCAGAGCCCTGTTTCCATAAACGTTTGATTCAGCCATAATGGTACTGGCAAAACGGCGCTGGAAAAAGAGATCATCAAAGGAGATGGGCTGGGCATCGTTGTTGGGATTGTAGACGGCATTGGTAGCAAACAGCCTTCTGCACTGAGGGAAGGACACAATGAAGGGTATACTCCTTGTGGGTTGAGGAAGCCTGTCTCCCAATTCATTAAAGAGATTGAAGAATACAGGTGCTATGGCAACAATTCTTACCTGCATCACAGAATGCTTCTTATCGAAGAACCACTGCTCCTGGATCATAAACTGCCAGATATAGGAGGTTCCCTGCTGTACATAATCGAAGGACCCATCATCTTTAGGAATGGTATCCCCGGCAGTCCTTTTATAAATATCAGAAAGCGTAGTAAGCTTTGCAAAGGGGTCTTTCCAACCAATGTTGGGTAAGTACTCATAAGGAGTAATTTCCTCTGTTTGGATACCCTCCATCAGTAAGCCGAAAAGGCTGTAACGGTCTCCACCAGACATTTTTCCCTCAATGGGATATCTGAGCGGGAAATTCATTCTCTGCCTCAGATCGATGGTGCGCCAAACATCCTTTGCCCACATTACATCGGCTTCCCTCACATAGGGATAGGGGACGGGTTTCTTTTCGGGTATGATGGTCTCCTTGGTGTATACATCTGTAGAAGGAGACTGAGTTTCAGCTATAACCTGTGCACTTCCGGGTGTAAGGGATGTGTTCACGTTCTGAGCAGAACTTGCTACTGCAAATCCGGCTAGAATTGCCGCTCCAAATATTACCTTTCTCATCATCATTTTATCTCACAGTTATGTTAATTGGACTAAGTGTGCGAACCTTTCCATCAGGTCCTATGGCTTTGATATTTTCTATGGAGATCCTTTGACCAGCCCTCATGGACCGGAAGATCGTTTTTTGTTCCGATGTAAATTTGTTACTGTTGGATTCACGTTCCACCCAGATTCCGGCGTTGTCATTAAATCCGATGGTAAAGCTGGTTACCTGGAAATCAACCTCAAAGAGGAATTCCTCGGCTTCGGCTTCTACGATCTGCAGCCCCGTCAATTGACCAACAGTAAGGTTGGCTTTACCACCCCGGGATCCCTGAATTTTTGCTGTTGGTGTGGGTAAATCCAATACTCTGAAATCCATGCGGGTCATCAGTTTAGAAACGCCGTCGATATTTGCGTAAACACTAACAGTGGCTTTATCACCCTGAACGCCAGGTTTTACAATATATTCACCAGCCCTGGTCCTGCGAATGCTGTGAGGACTTGTGATTCGGGCATCCACCGAACTTTCAGCTACACTTCCTGCAGAGATGGCAACCGGATTGTTCAAGCCACGGTAAAATACATTCATGGCTGTTGCAGAGATGGTGGCATTTGCTTCGGCCACTTCATATTCTGCCTTGAAAGGATGTTCGGTGATCACCCCGTCGTTGTCCAGTTTGATGGTTCCCCCCCAGCTTTTCATCCCAAGAGAGTTAGAGGTGGTGGAATAGAATCCCATACCAGCCTCAACATCCAGTTTTGTTCCATTATCCAGTACGATGTCCGGCATCTTGGTGGAATCATAGGCAGCCAGGAAAACCTGTGCTTTGTATTCCTGCCCGGGGAATACCAGGCTGCGATCGGCCATAACCACTGCTCTGAGTGCGTTAACCGGAATATCACCTGCTTCAATCTGTCCCATAAGGAAATTGAGCATTTCAGCTTCAGCGTTTCTCACATTGGCCTGCATATTGGAAAGCAGGGTAATGACGGATGCAAGTGGAAGCTGTTCAAAATAAGTTGTTTCCCATGTGGGGACCACCTTCTTACCGCCGTGCTCCAGATGAACGTCGGGTAATTCTGTGGTGAGAATGGCCTCTATGGAGGTTACAATGCCGCCATACTTTTCATGATCATCGATCATTGAGGTCAGAAATTCCCTGTATTCTATGATTTTCTCTTTGAGCTCGGAGGCTTTCCCTTCCACAATCATAATCTGGGCGGGAATGTCCATATTATCCTTGGCCTGAACTTCGTCCCAATTCATCTCTCCATCTTCGATGGCCTTCTCTTCTTTGACTTCAAGGATGGAGATTTTACACTCATGCATAAAATCATAAAGCTCGTCGGAACGTGAATGTACCTGGTCGGATTTGTCTTTCCAGTCTCCCACTTTAGTTGGATTCAAAGCATAGGCTGTAGCAAAACTGTTATATAAACTGGCGTTTTTAGCAGCAAAATTCTTTGTGGTGGTAACAAGCCCTTCGTCGACCAAAATGAAAGCATTTAATACCTCTTTTGACACATTCAATGCAAGCATTGCTGTCAGCACGAGGTACATCATGCCAATCATTTTTTGTCTCGGTGTTTCTTTACCGTGTGCCATAAATCAGGATTAATGAATTGATTTACTTTTTTCTGATGCTCATGGCGGAGAGCATATTTCCGTATACGCCATTCAGCTCAGACAGACTTTCGCTAAGCTTAACGATCTCACTTTTGTATTTGTTTGTCTCTTCAACAGAGGACTGCAAATTGGCGATCATCTCACTGAGGCCTTTATAAACCCCTTGTGTGCCTTGCAGGTAGTCTTTACTTCCCTTAACCTGGTCAGTGTATGAGCTGTTCAGTTCAGCAAGATTCTTTGTCAGCGCATCCAGCTGGCTGTTAAACTGCTTCTGACTCTGGGAAATCTGGGTGTGCTCCTGCTTGACCTCACCTGACATGGCCTCGTAAGTGGCTGTAAGGTTGGCGCTGGAAGAAGCAAACTTATCGGCAATGTCTTTTCCTTTTGCATCTATCAGGCTGGCTGTATTTTTGTATGAAGCTGCCAGAGTAGATACAGATTCGTTCAGCTCACCCGTATTGGTTCCATAGGCGGTAGCCACGTTGTCCATATTCTGGGCTGCAGACCCCATCTTATTGAAATATTCTTTTGTTGCCAGAGAGGCAGCGGTAATGTCTCCGATGGATTCTGTTGTGGTGGAGATAGTATTCAGGTGCTTACCTAAACTCCTGACATCTTCAGCGTTTATCTGGGATTGCTGGAACAGTTCATCAAATTTCTGAAGACCAACATTCCTGTCAGCTATGGCCTGTTCCTTGTACTCATCTATTTCATCCGGATCGGACATGCCTGCAAGTTCAGGATACACAAGTGTCCAGTCAAGTTCCTCATGCAGTGGTTCAAAGGCAGAAAAGAAGAAAATGACTGCCTCAATCAGCAGACCTGCTGTAAGTGCGATACCTGCACCATTCCAGTGCATGATTTTAAATAGTGCTCCGATAATAACAATTGAAGCTCCAAAGCCATAAAGCTTAGCTGTAAAATTTTTCCAGCCCGAACTTTGAACTATTTCTGTAATTCCCATTGTATCAAGTATTTAATTAATTGTCACCTAAATATGACCGTACGCATCTGAATCCAATGAAGGATTTCGCTGAGTCCTGATATTCATAATCCCTTGTGCTAACCTGAAGGTAGCGGGCAATGTCTTTCCATGAACCACCCCTGATCACCTTACGCTTCATTACGGCAGGGTCATCGGGTTTTGCCTGGTAGTTGTAATAGGGGTTCATATCATGTGAAAATACATAGGCGGATGGATCAAATGCTGTGATGGTCCATTCAGCCACGTTTCCAGCCATGTCATAAAGCCCGTATTCGTTGGGGTTGCCAGCATAATGGGCCACCCTTGAGGGATACATGGAACCATCATCGGTATAGTTTCCACGCAGAGGTTTAAAGTTGGCGATGAAACAACCACTCATATTCCTGAGATAAACTCCACCCCAGGGATACATGCTGTGGTCAAGGCCACCTCGGGCTGCATATTCCCATTCAGCTTCGATGGGAAGCCTGTAATCCTGAACGATGGGCTGGTTGCTTCTTACCAGTGACCAGTTCAGATATTGTGTCCTCCAGATACAGAAAGCATTGGCCTGCTTCCAGGTTACACCAACCACAGGATAGTTATCGTAGGAAGGAGAGCTGAAGTACATGTTGGTCATGGGCTCGTTGTATGAATAGGTGAAATCGGAAATCCATACCAGAGTGTCGGGATAAACCAGAACCCAGTCCTTATTCACAAAGGAGGACCTGCCCACAACTTCTTCCGGGGTACCGTCGGGTCTGACGACTGACCCAGAATAAGTGGCAACACCATTATTGTCAACCTTATATCTGTTAGCTGAAGATGCTGCCTGCCTCAGGTCAACCCAGTAATAGTTATATACAAGTTTTGTGACATTGAGTTCTTTTGAAATGTAGGATAACCTGTCATCACCTGTATAGTACAATTCGGTTTCCTCAAGGGCAATCTCGATGTCTCCATCTCTGTCCTTTTTAGGATCCAGGGGCGCATTCCAGTCAATGACGGGTTCATCATCTTTATCCGGGAAGGGTTGTCCTTCTTCATCCTTAAGGGCATAAAGATCCGGGTTCATACTGGCCAGTTCTTTGCGCAGGATGGAATCACGAACCCAGTGCACAAATTGCCGGTATTCGTTGTTGGTTATTTCAGTTTCATCCATCCAGAATGCATCCACTGCCACAGTTCGTGACATGGCATTCTGAGTCCATGAAACATCCATGTCGCTGGGTCCCATAACAAAGGATCCATTGGGGATGGGGACCATCCCGTGCGGCACAGGTTCAGCGTAGGCCCTTCGACCCTCAACTCCCACAAGTTCACCGGTGTTGTATGATGTACAACCAGCGATGAGTGCTCCAAGAAAAACTAAAATCAAAATACGTTTCATAGTACAACGCTTAATAGGTTCAATAACCATTTAAAGATAATTACAAAAATCTTAAACTCTTATACTTCTGCGGACTCTTATCAACACTGACATCAAAGCAGTAACGAACTGTTATTTCATGTGATCCGCTGTTGTATTGCATCATGGGTGTAAGATCAAAATCATAAGAGTATCCTATCCCAAGTCCGTTCATTAAATCAAGGCCCACAAGTATCGACATTGCGCTTCTAACTGAATAAGAAACTCCTCCCCAGAACTTTTTATTGTATCTCACATTTGTATTCAGATACAGATTGTGTGATCTTCCGTCGCTCTGAAGCATCAGAGAAGGCAAAATTTCGAACATTGGATTTGCGAGCTGTATATTGTATCCGCCAACCAGATAAAAATGCCTGTTATAGTTAGCCTCAAAATCTCTTTCATCACCTTTTAAAACCACAGAGCCGAAAATGTGGCTTGCGGACAGCCCCACGTACATATTATCGGTGTTGTAATAGATACCTGCCCCCATATCGAGACCAAATCCACTTCCTCCTGAAGGGATGGCGGGATCGGAATCGGGGGTAATCACATCAGCTCCGTACCATTCGGGTTCGATGGAGGGGTTTGCAAGCCCTACATTCACACCAATTCCCAGGTTCCCATTTCCCACATTCATTCTGAAGGCATAGGCGGCATTAAAAATGAAATCCTGACTGAAACCCAGCCGGTCGCTCATAAGATTGACTCCCACACCATGTCTGCGTCCAAGCAGGCTGAAGGGTGCATGAGCTGTAAAAGTGGTAGTTGTGGGACCATTGGGGAGACCAGTCCATTGGTTTCTGAAGGCTGCGATGAGACAGATCTTTTCACTGCTACCCATTGCGCCCGGATTAAAAAAGGGCGTCATGAGCATATTCTGGGTGAATTTTGGGTCCTGTTGGGCCAAAATTCCCGCAGAAAGGGATCCAAAAACAAGTATAATTATCAGTCTCTTCATTTAGGCACTCAATTCTCTTCAGGGCTTGTCGGGCTTGCTTTAAGCTAAGTAAAATAAGCAAAAATACTTAGAGCAAACAAATAATGTTAATGCCCAATTGTTAATAACTCAGAGGGTTGTGACAAGTAAAGGAATAACGTAAATTATTCCATTTCATTACCCAGTCTGTGTAAATAACGCCACCAGCGTTCCGGAATCTCTTGTTTACAGGCCAGCTGGTAATCTTCATACGAACATGAAACAAAAAAGTTGTGATTTGTGGCAGGATTCTTTATAGGAATTTCCATCCACCACCTATCAGAAAGCTTACTCTTATGAAAAATGATGTCATGGCCGGCCACATCGAGATTGACAATGAATTTCTTTATGTGTTCAGGGGTATCCACCGGATTTTCCTTCACCCTGTGAGCCAGTCCGTCCAGGAAATACCAAGCCGCCTGGGCGGTGATATGGGCAGTCTGGTCATTTACATCTTTAAGGGGATTAAATTCAAAGAAGCCAATTTGTCCCACCTTTTCGCTTAATCCTGCATAACGGGTGATCTGACAGAGTTCATCCCCAAAAAAACCGTTGGGAGAGGGGATGGATGCACCCGGTGCATCGGAGTGCCTAACCGAACCCAGGTCAATACTGATATATTCACTATCCCTGATCAGGGGTTCGGACAATCTCATATTACTGCGGGCCATGCCCAGGCGAATACTTTCCAGGTAGGATTTTTCCAGTTGATTCATCTGTGCCGGGGTAGTGAAATAGGCCTGGTGTCCAAGGTTCGTAAAGGAGAAGCGCTCCCTGAAATCCGGTTTTAGAAGCTGATTCAGATAGTTTCTTGAATGCAGCCTGTCCGATGATTCCGAGAAGTCGAGCATGGAATCAATGGTGAGTACATGATGAAGTCCGGGCTCTTTCTCCAGGGCCAGGAAAACACCCCGGCTAAGGTCCTGGGATCCGCCAAGCATCAGGGAGATTATTCCCCGCTCCTTTAATTCAAGGAGTATGTCCCTCAGTGCAAAATAAGAATCGTTTACCGAACCTCCGTTCTTGATGTTCCCAAGATCGTATATTTTCAGATCCCGGCTGATGGTGGCAAGTTGATAGAGTTTGTCTCTTACCGCATCGGGAGCCTCCTTGCTGCCGCTGATAAATCCATTACGGTCCTCGGGAATTCCGATAATGGCCACCTGGTGCTTGTCAAGTTCCCTGATGGGAAGATCGGGGGTATGAACCGAGATATGGTGACTGAAAGACTCACTGTTATCAAGATACTCAAATTCAGGCCTTTCAAGGCTGACGGGATCGAAGTATGCGTTTAAGTCCATAACATAAGTCTAAAGTCTGACAAAAGTCCGAAGTTTATTTTTTCTTTTTATCTGCCTTTGCGATGATTTCACGACAAGCCTCAAGACTCAGCTCTTTGGGATCCGTTCCTTTTGGAATCCGAAAGTTCTTCTTATTAAAGGAGATGTAGGGTCCATATCTGCCATTAAGAACCAGCAAGCCGGGTTCTTCATCGAACTGTTTGATGTTTCTGTTCTCTTCCTGGGTCCTTTTCTCCCTGATAATTTCAATGGCGCGTTCGTCCAGAATGGTATAGGGATCATCAGTTTTTGCAAGGCTGAAGAATTTTCCCTTGTGACGCACATAGGGTCCAAAGCGACCCACTCCAATGACCAGGTCCTCATCTTCAAAGGTTCCGAGGGTTCTGGGAAGTCTGAAAAGGTCAAGGGCCTCTTCAATGGTAATGGTTTCAAGGCTCTGTCCTTTTAGGAGGCTTGCAAATTGCGGCTTTTCCTCATCACTGGCTTCACCGATTTGTGCAATGGGGCCAAAACGCCCAATTTTCACACTGATGGGTTTCCCTGATTTTGGATCAGTACCCAGTAGTTTCTCTCCTTTGGATCGTTCTCCTGTCTCAGTGGTTGTGTCAACTTTTTCGTGGAAGGGCTTATAGAAGCGGTCAATCATGCTTGGCCAGTTCAGGGCTCCTTCAGCAATTTCATCAAACTCTTTTTCGACCGATGCGGTGAAATTGAAATCCATAATATTCTGGAAATTATCTTCCAGGAAATCATTAACCACCATTCCGATATCGGTCGGGAAAAGTTTGCCCTTTTCAAATCCGAAATTCTCGGAAACCATTTTACTGGAGATTTTTTCTCCCTTTAATACGATCTGCTGCATCTCCCGCTGGCTACCGGGTCTGTCTTCTTTAATCACATATTCCCGTTGTTGAACCGTTGAAATGGTAGGTGCATAGGTGGAGGGTCTGCCGATTCCAAGTTCTTCCATCTTTTTAACCAGGCTGGCCTCGGTGTATCTTGCGGGCTGCTGGGTGGATTTTTCCTGGGCTTCAATTCTGTCCCGCTTCAGGGCATCATTTACCTTCAGGGGTGGCAACAATCCTTTTGCTTCTTCCTCCTGCTCATCATCGGTTGATTCCATATAGACTTTCAGGAATCCGTCGAATTTTAATACCTCGCCTACAGCCACAAATCTTTCCTCTGCACCAGAAATATTGATGCTGATGGTGGTTTTTTCAAGCTTTGCTTCACTCATCTGCGATGCGATGGTTCTTTTCCAAATCAGCTCATAGAGCTTTTGCTCAGCCCTTGCCCCTTCCACTGTTGCCTGATCAAGGTAGGTGGGACGGATGGCTTCGTGTGCTTCCTGGGCTCCCTTGGATTTGGTGCTGAAATTCCTGGACTTCAGATATTCCTCACCATAGCTTTCTCTGATTTTTGCTGCAGCGCTTCCTATGGCCAGTTTGGACAAATTCACCGAGTCAGTTCTCATGTAGGTGATCTTACCGGATTCGTAGAGTCGCTGGGCAACGGACATGGTCTGATTTACAGAGAAACCCAGCTTCCGGCTTGCTTCCTGTTGCAGGGTGGAGGTGGTGAAGGGGGGTGCCGGGGATTTTTTCAGAGGCTTTTTCTCAACTTTTTCCACCGAGAAATCACTCTCTTTACATATAGAGAGGAATTTTTCAGCCTCTTCAGATGAGTTAAAGCGTTTGGATAATTCTGCTTTTAATGCGGAGGTACCATTGGCATGGGTGGCATTAAAGGTGCCGGTGACCCTGAAATATTTTTTTGCTTCAAAGGCCTGAACTTCACGCTCCTTTTCCACAATCAGTTTAACAGCCACAGACTGGACCCTTCCGGCCGAGAGTGAAGGCTTCACTTTTTTCCAGAGCAGGGGAGAGAGTTCAAAGCCCACCAGTCGGTCCAGAATCCTTCTTGCTTGCTGAGCGTTGACCAGGTCTGTATCGATATGCCTTGAATTTTCCAGGGCATTAACAATGGCATCCTTTGTAATCTCGTGAAATACAATCCTGCGTGTCTTATCCTTCTCGAGTCCCAGTTCTTCGAAGAGGTGCCAGGCAATGGCCTCCCCTTCGCGGTCCTCATCAGTGGCCAGCCAGACCATTTCAGATTTTTTTGCCAGATCTTTTAATTCTTTCACCAGCTTTTTCTTGTCTGCAGGGATTACATATTTAGGTGTAAAGCCTTTTTCAATGTCAATTCCCAGGTTTTTTTTAGCCAAATCGCGGATGTGACCAAAACTCGACTTCACCGTATAAGCCTTGCCAAGAAACTTTTCAATTGTCTTCGCTTTGGCGGGTGATTCTACTATTACCAGATTCTCTATCATATTTTTCCTACTTCCTCGTTAAGTAAACGGCCACTGAATAAATTAAATAATTACTATTTTTGACGCAAACCGAGCTAACCATGGCCCAAAAATCAGGCAAAACTACAAAATATTTAGTGATCCTCTGGTCCTTATACACTTTACCACTGGTATTGTTCATATTGATTATGCTTATGATCGGTCGTGGAAAGATGGGCTTTCTGCCTGATTTTGAGGAGTTAGAGAACCCTCAGACCAATCTGGCCACATTAATTATCACAGAAGATGGTGAGCAATTGGGAAAGTATTTTGTTGAGAACCGGACCTTTGTGGGCTTTGATGAACTTGCACCCCATCTGGTTGATGCCCTGATTGCCACGGAGGATGTAAGGTACTACAAACATTCCGGAATTGATGTCCGATCGCTCTCAAGGGTACTTGTATATTCTGTTTTGTTGGGTAAGAATGAAGGCGGGGGGAGTACCATAAGCCAGCAGCTGGCAAAAAATCTTTTTCCAAGGGATACAACCATCAGGAAGACCAAAATAGGGAGATCGGTCCGCCTGGGTGTAAATAAATTTAAAGAGTGGAATACCGGTGTCAGGCTGGAGAGATCTTACACCAAGAATGAGATTATTTCCATGTACCTGAACACCGTGCCCTTTGGTGGGGGTTCCATCGTTGGAATCAATTCGGCCGCTAAAACCTTTTTTAATACCTCTCCCGATTCGCTGAGCATTGAACAGGCTGCCACCCTGGTGGGAATGCTAAAGGCACCAACCGCGTATAATCCAAGAATTAATCCCGAACGGGCTCTGGGCCAGGCGAAATACCGTAATCAGCCAGATGGAAAAATACGGTTACCTTGAAAGCAGTGTGGCCGATTCTGTCAAACAGATCCCGATCACGGTGGATTATAACCTGGCCAGTCACCTCACAGGTAATGCCAGGCACTTTCGGACCTTCCTCAGGGTATTTATGAATGCTTCGAAGCCAGAGCCTCCAAGAGTGAATGCAGGGAATCTGACCCTTGAAAGATACATGCGTGATTCTCTGAGGTGGGCCAATGATCCCCTCTATGGATGGATCAATAAGGTTTATAAGCCGGATGGAACTCAGTATGACCTTTACAGGGATGGGCTGAGGGTCTATACCACCATTAACTACAAAATGCAGCAGTATGCCGAGGAGGCTCTTGATAATCAGATGAAGGATGTGCTTCAACCTGCATTTTTTCGTGAAAAGGAGGGAAGGACCAATGCACCCTTTGAAGATATTTCAAAGGAGGAGATCAAAGCCATCCTATATAAATCCGTCAGATGGACCGATCGTTATAAAATTATGCATGCAAATGGGAAGTCATGGGATTCCATTCTCATTGCTTTCAATCAGCCGGTTCCCATGAAGAACCTCTTCACCTGGGATGGGCCTGTTGATACCATTTTGACCCCTATGGATTCCATTATTTATATGAAGCACATCCTGAGGGCAGGATTTATGGCCATGGATCCATCAAGCGGACAGGTGAGGGCCTTTGTGGGTGGACATAACTTTAATTACTTTCAATATGAGCATGTTGTTCAGGGACGAAGACAGGTGGGATCGACCATTAAGCCCTTCCTCTACCTGCTCGCCATGCAGGAAAATTATTCTCCCTGCGAAATGATTCCCCTGGTGCCCATTACCTTTCATAACATTATTGACAATAAGGACACCACCTATACCCCGACGGTTCCTCCGCCAAACAGTTTTGCGGGTAAAAAGGTCTCCCTGAAGTGGGGTTTGGCCAATTCGCATAACTGGGTGTCGGCCTGGCTGTTTAAGAATTTTAATCCGGCCAACGTAATCAAACTGATGCGTAAGATGGGTGTTACCTCTTACATTGATCCGGTTCCCAGTATGATATACGGAACCTCCGATATCTCCCTGGAAGAGATGGTGGGTGCCTTTAACACCTTCTCAAACAGCGGCATTTATGTGAGTCCCAACTATGTTACTCGCATTGAGGATCGTTACGGGAACGTCATTTCTACTTTTCATCCCAACGAAAATGAGGCCATCAGTGCGGAGACAGCCTACCTGATGCTTACCCTTCTGCGCAATGTGGTTGATATGCATGGATCTTATCGGGGGACCAATTATTTTGGTACAGGTATCCGCCTGAGAACCCGTTACCAGTTTACGGGGGAACTGGCAGGTAAAACCGGAACCACACAAAATCAGAGTGACGGATGGTTTATGGGGCTGGCACCCAAAATCACTGCTGCAGCCTGGGTGGGTGGTGAGGATCGGTCGATCCATTTCGACCAGCTGGGCATGGGAGCCGGTGGAAATATGTCCCTTCCCATTTATGCCGAATTTATGCAAAGGGTTTATGCCGACTCCACACTTGGAATTACCCAGGAGGATGAATTTGTCAAACCTATGGATTTTTATGTGGATCTGGATTGCCCGGATATCATGGAGGCGGACAGCAACAGCAATTTCGAGGATTTTTAGGAGCTTACAGAGGATCTTTATCCAAAAAGGTGTTTCGGAATCTCCTGGACCCTTGCCACTTCAATAATCTCCAGCTTAAACCTTGAGGCGTCTACGCGTTTTCGGTTGAAGGCAGGCATCAGAATTCTCTTCATACCCAGCTTATCGGCTTCGCCCAGTCGCTGTTCTATTCTGTGCACAGGCCTGATCTCACCCGACAGTCCAATCTCACCTGCAAAACAGGTATACTGATCAACAGGGATGTCAACTGTTGAGGACAGGATGGCAGCCACTACCGCCAGATCTATTGCAGGGTCATCCACCCTTAAACCGCCTGCGATATTTATAAATACGTCTTTGCTGGCCAGTTTAAAGCTGGCTCGCTTTTCCAGAACGGCCAGCAGCATGCTCAGTCGTCGTGTGTCGAATCCTGTGGAGGTGCGCTGGGGGGTTCCGTAAACGGCCGAACTGACCAGGGCCTGTACCTCTATAAGGATGGGTCTGATGCCTTCCACATTGGCTGCCACAGCAGAGCCGCTCAGGTCGGGGGGTTGCTGGTTGATGAGTAATTCAGATGGATTGGTAATCTCCCTCAGGCCCTCACCGGTCATTTCAAACACTCCGATCTCCGAGGTGGATCCAAAGCGGTTTTTACTGGCCCGCAGGATCCGGTAGAGGTGGTGAGAGTCCCCCTCAAACTGAAGAACTGTATCAACAATGTGCTCCAGGACCTTGGGCCCGGCAATGTTACCGTCCTTGGTTATATGGCCGATTAGGATTACCGGCATGTGGTTCTCTTTGGCTTCTCTTAACAATCGGGCCGCACAGTCTCTCACCTGGGATACCGTGCCGGGAGCCGATTCAAGATCTTCTGAAAAGAGGGTCTGGATGGAATCGATAATAAGCAGCTGGGGCTGAGCCTCACGAATCTGATCCAGGATCACCTGGAGGCTGGTTTCTGCCAGTATGCTGCACTGCCCGGTCCCTACTCCCAGCCTGTCTGCTCTCAGTTTTATCTGTTGAGGACTTTCTTCTCCTGATATATATAATGTTCTCCGGTCAATTTGCAGGGCAACCTGCAGGGCTAGCGTGGATTTCCCGATACCCGGTTCTCCACCAATCAGAATCATCGATCCCGGAACAATTCCTCCACCCAGCACCCGGTTGAATTCCCCGTTTCTTAGGTCAATGCGATCCACATGTTCGGAACTTACCATCTCAATGGCTTGTGGCCTTACCAGGGTTCTGTTTTCCCGTGAGCCTGAACTCACCGGTCCTTTGGAGATCCTCTGCTCCACAAGGGTGTTCCATTCACCACAGGAGGGGCATTTCCCCAGCCATTTGGGGGAATCAGCGCCACAACTCTGGCACAGGTATACAGTTTTTGTCTTAGCCATTTATAATTGAAAGCCTAAAGGTAGGAAACAGAAGGGATATTCTTTCGCAACGTGCTTGTTTTGCTGCGCAAAAAAATGCCAGGTTTCTTCAAGAACATCCCTTCTGTTACAAATTGGGCTTTCAAGGGAAGGTGGTGAGGAAAATTACTTGCTGTTGATAATGGAGGAAGAGGAATAGCCTTCGAGGATGGGGATGGTGAGAACTTTGCCGCCGTGGGAAATAACTTCCCTGTATCCTACGATGTCTTCCACGCGATAGTCGCCACCTTTTACCAGGAGATTGGGATTCACCATTTTGATGAGGTTCAATGGGGTGTCCTCCTCAAAAAGGATAATGTAGTCCACCATGCCCAGTGCTCCAAGTACTTCAGCCCTTGCATTCTGCTGGTTAACCGGCCTTCCCTCACCTTTTAATCGGCTGACCGAGGCATCGCTGTTGAGTCCAACCACCAAAACATCGCCCATCTCCCTGGCCTTTGCGAGGTAGTATACGTGTCCACGGTGAAGCACATCAAAACAGCCATTGGTAAAAACAATCCTCTTATTCTTTCTGAATTCCGGGGAGAATATCTCTCCGGCTTCCCCGGGAGTGATCAGTTTGTGAATAATGTTTTCGTAGCTCAGCATATTAATTGCCTGTTTCGGTAGGCGTTTTCTTTTTGCGTGAAAGCATCAGGAGTATATAGGAGAGGGCTCCCAGTAAAATAAGCAGGATAGAGTTGGACTCGTGTGCAAGGATGGCATAGGCACCTCCCTGCTCAAGGGTGAGTCCGTATACAAAAACCATTCCCCGGGAAACGATCCAGTGAAAGGCTCCAAAACCGGCTGTAACCGGAGCGGCCATACCCAGTCCGCCAATTACCAGCAGGAATATTCCATCCACGAAAGTGAGCCCTGCTGTCTCCTTCAGCGCAAAAACAACCACCCAGGTCATCAGAATATAGAGCAGCCAGATCAAAACCGAATGGAGGATGAACTCCCATTTCCGCTTCATCTTGTAGATGGTTTTCAATCCATCCAGGATACCCATAAGAAAGTCAGCGATCTTACGAATAACTCGAATTTTTCCCAGGGGCTTGCGGAGAAGATAGAGAAGCAGCAGAAGCAGGGCAAGCACACCAACCAGCATCACCCAGAAAAGAATCATTCCGCCAAAAGTGTCGGTAATCTTTTCCTGCATGGGTAAAAAAATGTTGTCGTTAAAGAAGGTTCCGAATTTTTCAGCCCAGCTGATGATCAGCACAAGCATAATCATCAACAACATCACAAGATCGGTTACCCGCTCAATAATCACGGTACCAATGAGGGAGTCCACGGGAATTTTTTCCCGCTTTCCAAGCGTTACACAACGGGTTACTTCCCCCAGGCGTGGCAGGGCAAAGTTGGACAGGTAACCAATCATCAGGGCGTGGTAGGTGTGTTTGAAGCTGGGCTTGAAGCCCAGGGGTTCAATGAGCAGGACCCATCTTCGGGCCCTGGAAAAGAGACTTAGAATCGCAAAAAACATGGAAAGACCAATCCACCAGAAATTTGCTTCCCTTAGAATGGAGGCCAGTTCATTGAAGGCAATTCCCCTGAAAGCAAAATATAGCAGCAGGATGCCCAGAGCCAGGAATCCGACGATCCTGAGGATCTGTAAAAGGGTTTTTTTCAAATGATTCAGCTTAGTTTATTGGTGGCGGTGTCGGGAAAGATCAGTGCCGGTTTGAAAGTTTTTGCTTCTTCGAAATCCATTGAGGCATAGGAAATGATAATGACGATGTCACCCACTGCAACTCTCCGGGCAGCTGGTCCGTTCATACAAATCTGCCCACTTCCACGTTCACCGGTGATCACATAAGTATCGAGCCTTTCACCATTGTTGATGTTCACGACCTGAACCTTTTCATTCTCTATCAGATTGGCTGCATCCATCAGGTCTTCATCGATGGTAATGCTGCCGATATAGTTAAGATTAGATTCGGTGATGCTTACCCTGTGTATTTTTGACTTAACAACTTCGATATTCATATCTACCTCTTTCTTGGTGCAAAGTTAATCAAAATTCATGTTATCTATAAGCCTTACCCCCCCCAATATGACAGCTATGCATCCCACTTTGTTCAGACCCTCTTCCCAGGAAATTATGGGTTTAAGTTCTTTATCCTCAACAATTTCAAAGTATATAAGCTCCATCAGGGCCTGGTCTTCAAAGCGGGAAGACACCCACATTTTTAGTTCAGGGGGTGAAAGTTCTCCCTTTAATGTGGCTGCCTCGGCAAGGGTCTTATGAATGAAAGGAGCCAGCTTTCGTTCCCTGGGATTTAGTCTGACGTTCCTGGAGCTCATGGCCAGACCATCCTTCTCCCTGATGATCGGACAGGCCACAATATCTATGTTCAAATCCATAATCCTGACCAGATGGCGAATGATGACCAGTTGCTGAAAATCTTTTTGTCCGAAATAGGCCCGATTGGGATTTGTCATCTGGAAAAGCCTTGAGACGACCTGGGCAACTCCGTTAAAATGCCCCTCCCTTGTGGCTCCCTCCATGACCAGGTCGAGTCCTCCAAGGTCAAACTGTCTTTTGTCGGTTTCGGGATAAATTTCACTAACGGGAGGCATAAATACAAGATCTACTCCGTTTTCCTGAAGAAGTTCAAGATCTTCCCGGGGGGTTCTGGGATACTTCTCAAGATCGGAAAGATCATTGAACTGGGTGGGATTCACAAAGATGGAAACCACCGTACAATCATTTTCGCTAACCGACCTGTTTACCAGGGATATATGTCCACTGTGCAGGGCCCCCATTGTGGGAACAAAACCGATGCTTTTTTGTTTCCTGCGAAGCTCATCCAGGTGCCGGATAAGCTCTTCTTTTGTTCTGTAAACGATCATCTCTCAGTTGTCCGGACAAAGATAGATAAATTGATCTCATTTTTTTTTAGTAAATTTGCATGATTTTAAAAGCAGGCTATACGATGGAAAGTAAAAAGGTATTATTTGTTTCTCAGGAGATTACACCCTATTTGCCAGAAACGGAACTTTCCCAGATCGGCCGTAATTTACCCCAGGCTATCCAGGAGACAGGCAAGGAGATAAGAACCTTCATGCCGAAATACGGGAGTATTAATGAGAGAAGGAATCAGCTCCATGAGGTGATCAGGCTTTCAGGGATGAATCTGATCATTGATGATACGGATCATCCGCTGATTATTAAAGTTGCATCCATACAGGCTGCAAGGATGCAGGTATACTTCATTGACAATGAAGATTATTTTCATCGTAAGCATACCGTTGCCGATGCAAAGGGTGCATTTTTCAAGGACAATGATGAAAGGATGATTTTCTTTGCCCGGGGTGTGCTTGAAACAGTTCGTAAGCTGCGCTGGTCTCCTGACCTGGTGCATTGCCATGGCTGGTTCACCTCACTTGTTCCCCTCTATATAAAGAAAGCCTACCGTGAGGATCCGCTTTTTGCAGATTCAAAAGTTGTATTTTCGATGTATAATAATGGTTTCGATAAGCCCCTGGATCCAACATTTAAGGACAAGCTTCTTGTGGATGGAGTCTCCCCGGAACATGTATCCATTGTGCAGGATCCCAGTTATGGAAACCTGGTTACCCTGGCTGCTAACTATTCAGACGGTCTGGTTCAGGGTAGCGAAACATTGCCGGATTCGGTATTAAAGGTGATGAAGGATTCCGGGAAACCCACACTTAATTATTTAGCTGATACAGAATATGTAGACAAGTTCTCCGTTTTCTATGACAGTATCCTCAACGATTAATTGCATTTAAAGTAAGATGAAGAAGAAGGATTTGTGGGTTGGTGCGGTCATTTTGACCACAATTTTGCTATTTTCATCCTGTACAGCCTGGGAGCCTGAACTGGGGCAGGATCTTTTACCTCCGGGTGACCAGGTTTTCCTGTTTCATGATACCATTATTGAGATTCCTGCATACACCATATCCGGATTACCACTTGAGACTTCTGACCATAGTCTGAATCCGGCAATACCTTACCTGCTTGGAACACTGACAGATACCCTTACCGGAATTTCTGAGGCAAGTCTTTTTACTCATATTAATACCACATTGAGCTACAAACCGGCTCCCAATACGGAAATAGACTCTCTTATGTTCTCCCTTTATATTTCAGATTATTACGGAGATGACGAGGCGCCTTTTACCATACAATTACATGAATCCATCAAACGCATCTATAAGGATTCAATTTATTACTCCAACTTCCAGACAGAAGGGGCATATGATCCTGAAATCCTGGCCGAGGTAACCATTACGCCACAGAAAGGGGATACGGTTCCCATGCTCATACAAGAACCAGGCCTTTATTCAAAAATTTCTGGATGTGCAGGATGACAGCGCTTTGTTTGCCAATGACAGTATTTTTAAAGACTACTTCAAGGGCTTTTATGTAACCGCTACTTCAGCATCAAGTGAAGGAGCAGTTGCTGTTGTCTTACCCTCCAACATTATTACCCGCCTGTCGATGAAGTATGCCAATGACAGTACAGAGGTAGACTCAACCATTGAGCGGGACTTTCGCTGGGCTACTTTTACGGTGAATGAGTTCACTTCACAGAAAATCAATGTCTTTGAGCATGACTATTCGGGCACTGCAGTGGAGGGGATTATAGACAATCCGGAAATAGAATCACCCTACTGCATGGTACAGGGAATGGCAGGATTGAATACAGCTTTCTCTTTTGGTGGGCTGGACGAGTGGCTTGAGGAGGAAGGAAGCAAAGTGGCGATTAATTCAGCCTCACTGGTCTTTGACACCTACCCGGAAGAATTGGGCGGACTGCCTCCCCAGGATCTGGCTTCTCGCCTGTTGATATTGTCTTTAGAGGAAGCGAACAGTACCGTGCCTCTTCAGGATTTACGGGTAATCTACCAGGGAACTTCAGGGGATGACAGCCAGTTCGGCGGGCAACTGAGGGCCGAATCCAAGGGGATGTTTTTTGATACGACTTTTAACTACCGTTTTAATATTCCACTTCACTTTCAGTCCATGGTCGACGGAGTCGATTTACCCAACAGTTTTGTGCTGCAAACCTACTCTTCTAAAACAAAACCAGAAGTTTCTAAGATTTGGAGTAACCTTTATACCAATCCTAAACGTATAAGGCTGGAGATAGTATACATAAAAGTGGATTAACAAATGTGTGGCATAGTAGGTTATATCGGTAGCAAGGATGCTTACCCGATACTGATTAAAGGATTAAAGAGACTGGAATACCGGGGTTATGATTCGGCAGGAGTAGCCCTTCTCAACGGAGACATATCCATATATAAGAAAAAGGGGAAAGTTCAGGAACTTGAAGATTTTGTCCGGGGAAAAGAAACCCTGAGTACCATTGGAATCGGCCACACAAGGTGGGCCACCCATGGAGAACCCAGCGATTTAAATGCCCACCCGCATCGCTCAGAGAAGGGTTTGTTTACCATCATCCATAACGGTATTATTGAGAATTATGCCGTGCTGAAGCAGGGCCTCATCGATAAAGGTATGAGCTTTTACTCTGAGACCGATACCGAGGTACTGGCCAACCTGATCGAGTATATTTACACCAGTCAGGACTGTGAGTGTGGAAGTGGCCGTATCCAGTGCCCTTCAAAAAGTAATTGGCGCTTATGGACTGGTTGTGCTTTCCAGTGAGGAACCCAACCTGATGATCGCTGCCCGCCGAAGCTCTCCCCTGGTGATCGGCCTGGGAAACAAGGAATATTTCATCGCCTCCGATGCCACTCCCATTGTGGAGTACACCGACCGGGTAATCTACCTGAACAATGATGATATTGCCCTGATACGCAGGGATGAGCTGGTCCTGAAGAATCTTACTTCAGATAACACCAGTATTAATATACAAACCCTTGATCTGGGAATTTCAGAGATTGAGAAGCAGGGTTTTGAACACTTTATGCTGAAGGAGATTTTCGAACAGCCCCGCTCCATCAAGGATACTTTCCGGGGAAGGATCATTCCCGACAGCAATGAAATCAAGCTGGGTGGTCTGCACGATGTGAAGGACCAGCTGGTGAATGCCAGGCGGATCGTAATCATTGCCTGCGGAACCTCCTGGCATGCAGGACTGGTGGGGGAATATCTCCTGGAGGATCTGGCAAGAATAGCCGTTGAGGTGGAATATGCTTCCGAATTCAGGTACCGCAATCCCATGATTGGTCCCGATGACGTGGTGATTGCCATCTCTCAGAGTGGTGAAACAGCCGATACCCTGGCAGCCATTCAGCTGGCCAAGGATAAAGGCGCCCTGGTTCTGGGAATATGCAATGTGGCCGGATCGAGTATATCAAGGGAAACCAACGCCGGGGTTTATACCCACGCCGGTACCGAGATTGGTGTGGCCTCCACCAAGGCCTTTACCGCCCAGGTGACCGTGCTTACCATGATGGCCATTATGATCGGGCGGGAGAAAAAACTACTTTCCGATGCACGCTTCGCTGAGCTGATCAGTGAGCTGAATGCCATACCGGAAAAAATTGAAAAGATCCTGGAACAGAATGATGAGTTCAAACGAATTGCTGAAATCTATAAGGATTCAACCAATGCCCTTTACCTGGGACGCGGAGTTTCTTTCCCGGTGGCCCTTGAGGGAGCATTAAAGCTGAAGGAAATTTCCTACATCCATGCGGAAGGTTATCCCGCTGCGGAGATGAAACACGGACCCATTGCCTTGATTGACGAGAAAATGCCCGTGGTATTTATTGCCAACCATGACAGCTCCTATGAGAAGATTGTGAGCAACATCCAGGAAGTAAAGGCCCGCAATGGTGTGGTTATCGCCATAGTAACCGAAGGGGATACGGAAATCCGCAACATGGCCGACCATGTGATTGAGATTCCTCAGACCGATGAGGCCCTGGTGGCTATACCATCCGTGGTACCCCTGCAGCTCATCGCCTATCACATTGCTGTGATCAGGGGATGTGATGTGGATCAGCCCAGGAACCTGGCCAAATCCGTCACCGTGGAGTAGTTTCCAGGGGATCAGTATCATTAAATATTTTCCACCAAATGCCCTTTTCCAGTGATGATGGACCCTCTCAGCAATCGCTCTTCCCATGCTAAAAAAAGGGTGTTTTGTCAAAACTAGAAGGCTTAAACGCAACTTTCCTGAAGAATTCAAGTAAAAGGGACAAGAGAATAACTTAAAGATAAGCCATGAAAAATCCTGGAAAAGTAATTTTTATATTATTTGCCGTATTTACGCTGCTTAGTTGCGAAAAAGATCCCTTAGCAAATGATAATCAAGAGGGTGAATATATTGAAAATGGGAATTTGCTGATCAATAGCAATCGTGCCCAGCTGGACGCAAGAATAAGGTACAAAAATGAAATAGTACCCATTGTGGATAAGGAAAATTCCTCACAGTTTAAGGGCACTGGTGCTTTTCCGGAAATCGACCTGACAAAGAATTATGCTTTTAAATTAAGGGCCGAAGTTGATCCTCCGGTTTACGAGGGTAATACCCTGCAGGCAACCCATGTCACCATCAAAGATGATTATGCTTTTGTTACCTATAACACCCGCGGGCCAAAATGGCAGGGTGGTATAGAAATATTTGATGTTTCTGATATAAAGAATCCGGTGATTATTTCAAGCGCCATTCTTCCAAATACTGATGTAAGTGCAGTAGACTATGCAGATGGAAAAATTTATGTGGTTGGTGCAACAGGAGACTTTGAAGAAAAAGGCTTTGTCTCGCCCGCATTTATGGAAGTGATATCACTGGATGCAACGATGGCCTTTGAAAAAGTAGATGCCATTATCGATATTTCTTCCTTTGCAGGAACCGATATTAAGGTAGCAGCCAGTCGAATATATACAACCAGCGGTTCCACTGGAGATCTCACTATTTTTGATGCCGCTTATGCTAAAGCAGGTAAGGAGGAAATCTCCGATGCCCGTTCAGTTGATGCAAATAAAGATTACCTCTATGTATTGCAGGGTCAGGAAGGGCGTGTGAATGTATTCAACCTGGCTGATGCCTCTTATATTGAAACCTATAATGTTGGCGGAGCCAGCATCCCGGAATCTAAATCTGAAATCGCTGTTTCAGATGAGTACATTTTTGCCGCATTGAATGAGGGAGGTCTTTCCATTCTCAATCTCGATGGGAGCCTGAAACAAAGCATTCCAAAACCAGAAACACCCTCCGGTGCTCTGGATGAAAACCATGTTACCAATAGTGTATCACTCAATGGCGACCTTGTGTTGATAGGAAATGGTGAGTCCGGTATTTATGTTGGCGGACTGATTACAGAAGATGAAGATAACTTATGGATGTTGGGGGCTATGGAATTTGGCGAAGCCCAATCCGCAAATTTTGTGGAATCCAAAGACAGTGTGATTTTTGTTGCCACCGGACTGGGAGGATTAAAAATTCTTGCAATAAGTATTGACGAAGGGGTTCCCGACGATGTTGAGCCTACCGATCCCTGTGAATCATTAATGGGAAATATTTCAGAATTATTCCCCGAGAGGGTGGATGTAAGAGATATTCATGCTGACCTTTTCAGTGAAAGCGCTGTCCTGAATATCAAGGTGACAGAGGAAACGCCGGTTTATGTTTCATTCATTGATGAAGGAGCCGGATGGAGAAATACTTTCGGTTATTATACCTATCCTGAGGATAACCCCCCGCAAAGCATCGATGATTTTGAAATGAACATCGTATTTCCAAACGTATCAAAAGTTGGAGAAGGCGGCGGACTGGACTTTGGTGACCGTGTACAACTGGGTGAAGGAAGCTTTCCGGCAGGAACCGTAATCGGTTTTTACATTGTTGCCCAGGGATGGAAAAACGGTCTGACAGTAGAGGGTGTTTATACACAGTTCACAGACAAAATCTTTAACAAGGACCAGGCTCAGCAGTCAACCCTGTTTTTAAGTAGTGATTGTGATGATATCGTGCTGACATTTGAAGATATCAGGGTTAACGCCGAATCATGTGATCACGACTTTAATGATATTATCCTGACTGTAAAAGACACAAAGGATATGAGCATGCCAAATACCAGACTGGATGTTTCAGGCCTGCCGAGGAAATAAAAGTTGTTAAAAGTTCGGGTCACGTTAGGGTTAGTTAGTTAGGGGTTAATAAGTTAGGGGTTAGTAAAGTTAGGGGTTAGTATGTTATTATGTTAGGATCGAAACTATCCACTAACCTCTAACCATTAACCTACTAACGCTCGCCGATAGGCGGGCATTTTTTCACCTCTCTTCGTATTGTTTCTGATAATAGCTCTGGTAAGCACCTGAGGTAACGCGTTCCATCCACTCCTGGTTTTCCAGGTACCAGTCAACGGTAAGTTCCAGCCCCTCCTCGAATTTAAGAGAGGGGGTCCAGCCCAATTCCTTTGTAATCCTGCTGCTGTCGATGGCATACCTCAGGTCGTGACCTGCGCGGTCCTTTACGTAGGTGATCAGGCCTGCTGATGTACCTTCCGGGCGTTGAAGCTTGGAGTCCATGATGCGGCAGAGCAGCCTGATCAGATCAATGTTTGTCCACTCGTTGATTCCCCCGATATTATAGGTTTTTCCGGTCTCACCTTTGTGGAATATTTGTTCAATGGCATCTGCATGATCCTTTACAAAGAGCCAGTCCCTGATATTCTCTCCCTTTCCGTAGATGGGAATGGGTTTCATATGGATGATGTTATGGATGGCCAGTGGAATCAGTTTCTCGGGAAACTGGTTGGGACCATAATTATTTGAACAGTTTGAAAGCACCACCGGGAGGCCGAAGGTATGGTGATAGGCCCTTACCAGGTGGTCCGAACTGGCCTTGGAGGCCGAGTAAGGACTGCGGGGATCATAGGCAGTTTCTTCGGTGAAGAGCCCCTCAGATCCCAGGCTGCCATATACCTCATCGGTTGATATATGATAGAATAATTTTCCCTCCATTTGATCCTTCCATGTGGTCCTGCAGGCGTTGAGCAGGTTCACGGTTCCAATGATGTTAGTGTGGATGAAATCCATGGGACTTTCAATGGAGCGGTCCACATGCGACTCGGCCGCCAGGTGGATCACACCCTCGATTTTGTGTGCCTTAAAGAGCTCTGCCAGGAAGGCAGCGTCTACGATGTCGCCCTTTACAAAAAGGTAGTTGGATTGATCCTTGATATCCTCCAGATTTTCAAGGTTACCTGCATAGGTCAGGTTGTCAAGATTGATTATCTGGTATTCGGGATGCCCTAACACAAGCTTTCTTAACACATGGGAACCAATAAAACCTGCACCACCTGTTACCAATATCGTTTTCATCTCTTCAGTGTTTAATCTCCTGTTAATCTTTTTTCCCGATGCGCTTTTCCCAGTCCCAGGCCGATTGAAGCGTCTCCTTTATACCTCTTTCGGCTTTCCATCCCAGCTCTTCGTTGGCAAAGCGGGTATCAGCCCATACCTGCTCTATATCTCCCTCACGCCGGTCCACAATTTTATAGTTCACCTTTTCCCCGGTGGCATCTTCAAAGGCTTTGATCACCTCCAGAACCGATAGCCCGGTCCCGGTTCCCAGGTTAAAAACTTCCAGGGGTTTCTTTTGCTGCTTATCAATCAGGCGCTGGATGGCCACCACATGAGCTCTGGCCAGATCCACCACGTTAATATAATCCCTGATGGCTGATCCGTCAGGAGTATTATAGTCATCTCCAAATACCCTGAGCTCTTCGCGGAGCCCTATGGCTGTCTGTGTGATGAAGGGGACCAGGTTAGCCGGAACACCCAGGGGCAGTTCCCCTATTTTTGCCGAAGGATGTGCTCCCACGGGGTTGAAATAGCGCAGCGCAATTACCCGGGTGGCGGAACCGGAGGCCACCTCGTCACGTAATATTTCTTCGCAAATCTGTTTGGTATTGCCATAGGGTGAAGTGGCTACCTGTATGGGAGCATCCTCAGTCACGGGCATCTTTTCGGGCTGACCGTATACGGTGCAGGATGATGAAAAGACGATGTTGATTACCCCAAACTGCTTCATGGCCTCCAGCAGGTTCACCAGGGAGAGCAGGTTATTCTCATAATAGGCAAGTGGTTTTTCGACACTCTCACCCACAGCCTTGTATGCAGCAAAGTGGATTACAGCTTCGATGTCGGGGTACTTTTCAAAAACGGCAAAGGTAGCTGCCCGGTTTCGCAGGTCCACCTCCTCGAAGTGGGGTTTTTTCCCGCTAATCTCAGTAATACCATCGATCACCTCTTTTTTGGAGTTTTCAAGGTTGTCGATGATTACCACATCCATACCCGATTCCATCAGCTCCACGGTGGTATGTGACCCGATATAGCCCGTTCCGCCGGTTACAAGAATTGTGGACATAACTATAGACTCCAGTAATTTAATGTTTTGATCTTGTCTCTGTAGATCCCCTTCAGGTCTGCAAATACAGCCCCCGGGAGTGATATGCTCATGAAATAGTCCTCATCCAGATTTGCATATTCGGTGTGGCTTACTGCCACGATGATACCATGGTAGGGACCGGAGATGGAATCGGCCAGTTCAAAATCATACTCTTCCTTGATTTCATCAGGGGAAGCGTAAGGATCAACCACATCCACACAGACACCGAACTCTTTCAGTTCATCAACCACATCGGCCACCTTGGAGTTGCGGATGTCGCTTACGTTCTCCTTGAAAGTGGCACCCATTACCAGCACCCGGCAATCTTTCAGGTTTGGAAAGGATGCAGAGAGTTTCAGGGTAACCTGCCTTGCCACCCAGGCACCCATGGAGTCGTTGATTCCCCTTCCGGCGTTGATGATCTGGGCATGGTGGCCAAACTTCATGGATTTATAGGTGAGGTAGTAGGGATCCACGCCAATGCAGTGTCCTCCCACCAGTCCGGGATAAAACTTCAGAAAGTTCCATTTTGTGCCCGCGGCTTCAAGTACCTCGTAGGTATTGATTCCGATCTTATTAAAGATCATTGAGAGCTCATTCATAAAGGCGATGTTGATATCGCGCTGCGTATTTTCAATGATCTTCGCTGCCTCGGCTACCTTGATGGAAGATGCCCTGTGAACTCCGGCCTCGATTACCAGCTCATAGGTAAGGGCGATCTCCTCGGCCGACTCTGCATCACATCCCGAACTTACCTTGGTAATTTTGGTCAGGGTATGTTCACGGTCGCCGGGATTGATCCTTTCGGGGGAAAAACCCACCTTAAACTGGTCGATATATGTCAGGCCCGATTCTTCCACCAGAAGGGGGATGCAGTCCTCTTCAGTGCAGCCCGGATAAACCGTGGATTCATATACCACATAGTCGCCTTCGGAAAGTACTTTTCCTACCGATCTGGTTGCCGACAAGAGAGGTGTAAGATCAGGTTTTTTATGACTGTCAATTGGAGTGGGTACGGCCACAATGTAAAAGGCGGCCTCCTTCAGATCCTCAAGATTTGCAGTGAACTGGATATCGCATCCTTCGAAATCTTTGGTTTCAAGTTCGTTACTGGGATCAATTCCCTGTTTCATTAAATCTATACGGTCGGCTTTAATATCAAAACCGATCACCGATATTTTCCTGGCAAATTCCAGTGCAATGGGCAGGCCCACATAACCCAGGCCAATGACGGCCATCTTTTTCTTCCCGCTCAGCAGGTCATTATAAATCATGCTATTTCATTTTAATTATGGGATGATAGTCGCCCTTCAGACCGATGGGCGTTGAATTTCTTATGTTGTATACAGCCTGGATGGAGCGCCTTCCGGCTTCCAGTCCAAAACCCTTTCCCTGGAGAATTTTCTCGTAGGAAATGGTGTGCAGGTCGGTGAAGCCACCACTGAATTCAATCTCCTTTCCATCCACCGTAATGGAACGGTAGGTGCGCTGATTGATTTTTTTAATATCCCGGGGGATGTCATCGTAATCGATACTCAGGAACCACCTCACACGGGCTTTTTCCAGCTCCAGGTATCCGGCGGCCTTGTCCTTCTCAAGTACATGAACCACATTCTGTTTGAACTCGCCAAAAATCCAGGATAACATATCGAAAAAGTGTACGCCGATGTTGGTGGCCACACCACCCGATTTTTCCTCGTCCCCTTTCCAGGAGAAATGATACCAGTTTCCTCGGCTGGTAATGTAGGAAAGATCCACATCATAGATTTTATCGGGAGGGCCATTCTTCACCTGCTCCCTGAGCTCAATAATAGAAGGGTGGAGCCTTAGCTGCAGGATGTTCCATATCTTTTTGCCGGTCTCTTTCTCGTAATCACCCAGGGCATCGATGTTCCAGGGATTTAATACCAGGGGCTTTTCACAGATGGCATCGGCCCCGTTTCTCAAAGCAAACCTGATGTGAGAATCATGGAGGTAATTGGGAGAGCAGATGCTCACGTATTCCACCTTTGTTCCCTGCCTGTTCAGCTTGGCTATGTGGCGATCAAAACGCTCAAATTCTGTAAAGAAATCGGCGTCCGGGAAATAGGAATCCAGGAATCCCACACTGTCGAATCGGTCCAGGGAGGCCACCAGGCTGTTCTCCGTTTCCTTTATAGCCCTCACATGCCTTACGGCTATATAACCTGCCACTCCAATGAGCGCAAAATTTACTGCTTTCTTCTCCATTTTACGCTTCTATTTTCCTGACCCTGTTTTCTTCAAGTATATATTTCTCCTGGCTCTCACTGCAGGTGGCTATGCCGGAGGTATCAAATTCCAGTCTGTGTCCGTATTCACTCATCCAGCCCACCTGTTTTCCGGGATTCCCCACTATGAGGGCATAGGGCAAAACCTCCTTTGTAATTACTGCCCCGGCTCCGATGAAGGCATAGGCTCCGATATCGTTTCCGCAAACTATGGTGGCATTGGCACCTATGGTCGCTCCTCTTCCCACCACGGTTTTCAGGTATTCCTCCCTGCGCTTAATGGCACTCCTGGGATTAATCACATTGGTGAATACCATGGAGGGCCCAAGGAATACATCATCTTCGCAAATAACGCCCGTGTAAATGGAGACATTGTTCTGTACCTTCACATTTTTTCCCAGGATAACCTCCGGTGAAACCACCACATTCTGACCCAGGTTGCAGTTTTCCCCGATTACACTGCCGGTCATAATGTGGCTGAAATGCCATATTTTGGTTCCGGCTCCTATTTCAACCCCCTGGTCAATCACCGCAGTTTCATGTGCAAAAAACTCCTTCATCTTCATCCTTTAAAAAAAGCTCTAATTTCCTGGCAAATGTAGGCCAGCTGTTCCTCCTCCAGTTCGGTGTGCATGGGCAGGGAGAGTACCTGGCCTGACAAGCTTTCAGAAACCGGTAAATCGCCCTCCTTGTACCCGAGATCTTTGTAAGCACGCTGAAGATGGAGGGGGACAGGGTAGTAAACCATGGATGGTATACGCTTTTCGCTTAAATATTGTTTCAGCTTTTCCCGCTTTTCGGGAGCCAGCTTTAAGGTGTACTGGTGAAAAATGTGATCAGAATAGGCTGAGCGTTCCGGGATCTGTATTTCAGCAAGTTCCGAGAGGGCCTGATCGTAGTAGGCCGCCGCCTTTTGTCTTGCAGCATGATATTCCTCCAGGTGCCTCAGCTTAATCCTGAGGATGGCTGCCTGCATGGTGTCCAGCCGGGAGTTCACACCCACCTGATCGTAATAATACCGTTCATTACTCATGCCATGGTTAACCAGCGAACGAAGTTTCTTTCCGAAACTTTCATCCCTGGTGAAAAGGGCCCCACCGTCTCCAAAGGCCCCCAGGTTTTTGGAGGGAAAGAAGGAGGTGGTTCCAATATGTCCGATGGTTCCGGCTTTACGGATGGTGCCATCGTGGGAAGTGTGGTTTGCCCCAATTGCCTGGGCATTATCCTCAATTACATAAATACCAGCGCTTCTGGCAAAGTCCATGATCAGGTCCATGTCTGCACACTGGCCGAAGAGGTGAACCGGCACGACGGCCCTGGTTCGCTTTGTAAGGGCCTTTTCAAGCAAAGCCGGGTTAATATTAAAGCTTTCTCTCAGCACATCCACAAATACCGGTTTAAGCCCCAGGAGTTTGATCACTTCAACTGTGGCAATAAAAGTAAAAGGGGTTGTGATCACTTCATCCCCGGGCTCCAGCCCAAGGGCCATCATGGCCACCTGCAAGGCGTCGGTGCCGTTTCCACAGGCGATGGTATGGGGCACATCCATGTAGCGGGAGAGCTCTTCCTGGAAGTCCATTACCTCTCCACCCTTGATGAAGGCGCTGGAATCAATAACCCCCTGGATGGCATTGTTTACCTCAGATTTGATTTTTAGATACTGACCATGAAGGTCTACCATTCTAATCTGTTCCATGTACGAATATACTAAAAATTGCGGCTTGATAAATTGGTTTTGAAAAGGGCTTTATTCTGACTACTTTTACCCGATAAAAGAGCGAAAAGTGACCATCGGAGAAAGCATCAAACAACTTCTGGAAGAGCGAAAAAGGCTTATTCTGCCCGGATTTGGAAACCTGGAAGTAAAAGAGTCCGCAGGAGGAATTCCAAGCTCTTCCGCACGGATCGATCCACCGGGCCTGATGATCCGGTTTGATAGCAGTTTCAGTAAAGATGACGGTCTGCTTGCAGAGACCTGGTCCCAGGCGGGAGGGGTAGGCAGGGAGGAAGCTGAACAGCAGGTGCTGGAACTGGTGGATGCCATTCGTTTTGCCCTGGATAAGGGTGAGTCCTATTCACTGGTCAATGCTGGCGTTTTCAGCAGGGATGACGAGGGGAAAGTATACTTTCAGCCGGATCCTTCCTGGGTTCTGGATGAAGATCAGTACGGATTGGGGACCATGGATCTTCTGGAGCTGGAGGACTTGCCCCTGGATGAGGTGGAGACCCTGGATCTTTCAGCCAGTCTGGATGAGCCCGAAGGAGAACGTGAATTTGAACCAGACAGGGGCCCCATTCTGGAGCTAAGTGAGGATGAGGACATAAAGGAGGAAGAAGCGCCTGAGGAAGAAAGTACACCGAAACCTGTGGCAAAGCTCGTTAAAAGTCAAAGCCCCAGGCCACTTTCCAAAAGGATATCCACGCCACAAGGACCCATGGAGAATCAAAAATCCAGTAAAAGGTCCGCTTTATGGAGGGTCATCTGGATCGTAGCCGGAATTCTTATTGTGGTTCTGGTGATTTTACTGATGATTCCCTCTGACAGAGGAGGTGCAGCAGGAGACCAGGTTCAAACCCGGCAGCCTCAGGCTGGGCCGGCTGTTCAGCCTGATGTCAGCATTCAGGAAGATCCGAGCGGTGAAACAGAGCAACCCATTGGGGCTCCGGAACTCACAGATGAGGATGTGACAGCTCCCGAGGAGCTTATTGTTATTGAGGAAGATGTCAATCATTTTTTCCTTATAGCGGGAAGCTTCAGGAATCTTACAAATGCCAGCGAATTACAGGATAAGCTCAATTTAATGGGTTATCATGCCGAGGTAATGATCACTGAAAACCGGATGTACCGGGTCAGCGTAGGATCCTTTCCCAGCATGGTAGAGGCAGAAAGAAGACTGGCAAGTCTGAAGACCGAAGCTGGGATGGAATCCGTTTGGCTCCTCTCCAATGAATAACTAGTTTATCTCCGAACCGTTCACGGCATCATCTGCCGGCTCAATAAAAAACAGTGAGCCGTCGGGATTCTCAGAAAGCAGGATCATACCCTGGGATTCAATTCCCTTGAGGGTCCTTGGAGCCAGATTGGCCAGCACGCAGACTTTTTTCCCGGGCAGTTCTGCAGGTTCGTAGTATTCAGCAATGCCGGAAACAATGGTCCGCTCTTCGAAACCAAGATCGACTTTCAGCTTGATCAGTTTTTTGGTTTTAGCCACCTTCTCGGCCTCCAGGATGGTTGCTGTGCGCAGATCGATTTTTGTAAAATCATCGAAGGCAATTTCCTCTTTTAAAGGTGCCACTTCAAGACTCTCCAGATTCTCTTCCCTGCTCCTCAGCAACTTGTCGATCTGGGCCTGGATCTGATCATCTTCGATCTTCTCAAAAAGCAATCCGGCTTTATTAATCACATGCCCGGCCTTTAAAAGATCTGTCTCACCAATCAGTTCCCAATCAGTGGGTTCAAAGCCTATAAAGCCCCTGAGTTTTTCCATGGAGAAGGGAAGGAAGGGCTCCAGTAAAAGGGTGAGGTTTGCCGTGATTTGCAGGGATATATTCAGAATGGTTTTTACCCTTTCCGGATCGGTTTTAATTACCTTCCAGGGTTCGGTGTCAGCCAGGTATTTATTACCCAGGCGGGCAAGGTCCATGGCAGTTTTGATGGCCTCTCTGAAGCGAAAAAGCTCCAGGCTTTGCTCAACACTTTTCCCAATCTTTCCGATCTCGGCAAGGACGTCTTTGTCGCTGTCCAGAAGATTTCCAATCTCTGGCACCCGGCCCTCATAATACTTGTGAGTCAGCACAATGGCCCGGTTTACAAAGTTCCCTAGGATGGCCACCAGCTCGTTGTTATTCCGGTTCTGGAAATCCTTCCAGGTGAAATCGTTGTCTTTGTTTTCCGGCGCATTGGCGCAAAGTACGTAGCGCATCACATCCTGCTTACCCGGGAAATCTTCCAGGTATTCATGTAACCATACGGCCCAGTTGCGGGAGGTGGAAATTTTGTCGTTCTCCAGATTAAGGAATTCATTGGCCGGAACGTTTTCCGGGAGAATGTAGCTGCCTTCTGCCTTCAACATGGTGGGAAAGACGATACAATGAAATACGATATTATCCTTCCCAATGAAGTGGATCATGCGGGTCTCTTCATCCTTCCAGTAAAGCTCCCAGTCGGGGGTCAGCTCCTTGGTGGCTGAGATGTAGCCAATGGGCGCATCAAACCACACGTAGAGCACTTTTCCATCGGCACCTTCCACAGGTACCGGTACGCCCCAGTCAAGGTCCCGGCTTACTGCCCTGGGATGCAGGCCCTGGTCCAGCCATGATTTACACTGTCCGTAAACATTGGGCTTCCATTCCTTATGTCCCTCCAGGATCCAGTCCTTAAGCCAGGGTTCATACTGGTCAAGGGGAAGAAACCAGTGTTTGGTATCCTTCAGCACCGGCTGGCTCCCGCTGATGGTGGAAACCGGATTGATCAGGTCGGTGGGACTCAGGGAAGTACCACACTGCTCGCACTGGTCGCCATAGGCACAGGGATTTCCGCAGTGGGGGCAGGTTCCGGTAATATAGCGGTCGGCCAAAAAGGATTTTGCCTCTTCATCGTAATACTGTTCAGAGGTCTTTTCAATAAAAACACCTTTATCGTAAAGTGTTTTAAAGATTTCTGAAGCGGTTTCGTGGTGCACCTTGTTAGAAGTCCGGGAATATATATCGAATGCAATTCCGAAATCCTCAAAGGCCTTTTTGTTAATGGCATGGTAGCGGTCAACCACAGCCTGGGGGGTAATTCCTTCATTCCTTGCCTTCAGGGTGATCGGTACCCCGTGTTCATCCGAACCGCAGATGGAGATCACATCCCTGTTGCGACTGCGAAGGTATCTGACATAGATATCGGAGGGCACATAAACCCCGGCCAGGTGACCAAGATGAATGGGCCCATTGGCATAGGGTAAGGCAGAGGTAATCAGGTGTCTTTTATAATTCTTTGTTGTCATGTCAGCTGGGATTGAGTGGCACAAAGATAGTGATAAATGGCTGATTCTTTCCTTCCTGTCACATCAAGCTAAAAACCGAAAGCGATGAATCAATGCGATACCGGAAGGAAGGCTGAAAGGGTGGCTGCAGCGTATCTGAGAGCCCGCGGCTACCATATATGGAAAAGCAATTGGCGCTGGGGTAAAAGGGAGCTGGACCTGGTGACGCTTTACCGCAATGAGCTGGTCATTGTGGAAGTAAAGGCACGTTTGGGAAACCAGGTGAACCTGCCCTGGGAAGTTGTGGGCCCTGCCAAGCAGCGAAATATTGTACTGGCCACAGATGCCTTTATCCGCCTCTATGATTGTCGCCGTCCCTGCCGTTTCGATGTGATCGGGGTGAGCTACCATTCCAGCCGGGCTGGAGATAGAACACATCGAGAATGCATTTTTTGCATCCGTCGAATGAGCCCTCAGGAAAAGCCATAGGGAAATTGTTCCTGAAAATGAACAAAGTGGCAATTTATGTCTTATTGTTTTAAAGAGATATAATGAAAAGCAGATTTATTCTTGTTTCCCTCCTTATCCTGGGAATCACTTCAAGTCTCCAGGCTCAGTCCGGAGCGTTCAGTATCAAAGCCAGTCTGACCATTCCCGGAGAGCTACAGGCAGATTTTAAGCCAGAGGGTCGATTGTTTCTCTTCCTTTGTGAGAATCAGATGGCAGAGCCCCGCACCCAGACCTGGCCCATGCCATGGGTGAATAACCATATTTTTGCCATCAACCTGTCAGGAGTGAAAGCGGATAAAGAACTGGTACTTGACCAATCTATGGATTGGATGAAAACTACAGAATGGGACCTTGACGGAGTGCCTGAGGGAGAATACAATCTCCAGGTATTATGGGACCAGGATACCGATGAGTCGGGGATCAATGCCCCGGGTAATATTTTCAGTCTTAAGCAGAAGGTGGTGGTGGACAGGTCGCTGGATATTAAAGTCTCCCTTGACCAGGTAATCGAAGCCACAAAGGTGGCAGAACACCCCCAGGTCAGGCTGGTCGAAATGAAAAGCGACACCCTTTCCAGCTGGTGGGGGAAAGAAATGCACCTGAAAGCATCTGTTCTGCTTCCAGGGGACTACGATGAGAATAAGGCCTATCCCATCCGTTATAATGTGGCCGGCTATGGTGGCCGATATACCCGGGTCAACCGGTTAAGCGCTAATGAAGAATTCATGAACTGGTGGAACTCGGATGATGCTCCAGAGCTTATCAGCGTCTTCCTTGATGGAGAGGGTCCCTTCGGTGATTCATACCAGATGGATTCAGAGAACAGCGGACCCTATGGATATTCACTGATCAATGAGCTGATTCCCCATATAGAATCTGAGTACAGGGGAACTGACAACCCCGACACTCGTTTCGTGGATGGTTGTTCCACCGGTGGTTGGGTATCCCTGGGTCTCCAGCTCTACTATCCCGATTTTTTTGGCGGATGTTTCTCCTACAGTCCTGACGCAGTTGAATTTGAAAACTACCAGCTGGTGAACATCTACGAGGAAGAGAATGCTTTTGTCACGCGCTTCGGGCTTGAAAGACCAGTCATGAGGAACGTGAATGGAGAACCCTTTATTTTGCTCAGGAAGTTCACCCAATATGAAAACGTCATCGGTGCCTCCAACACCTACCTAAATTCGGGAGGTCAGTTCAGCGCCCATGCTGCGCTATATTCTCCTAAAGGGGATAATGGCCTCCCCAAAGCACTGATTGATCCTATTACCGGGGCAATTGATAAGGAAGTAGCGGAGCACTGGAAAAAGTATGATTTTAAAATTCATGCCAGGGAAAACTGGGCTGATCTGGGCCCCAAAATCGATGGGAAAATCTATATCTGGATGGGCGACATGGATCACTTCTACCTCAATACCGCCACGCGGGCATTCAGCGAGTTTCTTGAGACCACTCAGAATCCCCACTCGGATGCAGTGATCGAGTTTTCACCCATGGAAGGACACTGCACAAAATTCTCTAACAGGGTAGTGCTGGAAAAAATCAAGGAGCGGCTCTAAGCCTTTGCGATATAGGCCGATAATGGCCGATTGTCAGTTTCAAATGAATAAGACTCTGCATTTCTTAAGGATTCTGGCTTTGAACATTTGTCTTTGCGGGACAGTTATAGCTATATGTCTATTTGCAGGGATCTGAAATGAATAAGGAGGGTGCTATCCTGGACAATCCTATTATCAGGTCTATAGCGAAGCATATGGCAACTTGTGATCGAACTTTGTCATAAAAAAGAGGCCGCACCTTTTGATACAGCCTCTTTTGCTTGATATATAGTATAGGAGTTATTTTGTGGCGTGCATATTCTTGGCATAGGAGGCTGCAAAGTTAAGTGTCAAATCAAAGATACCATCATTGGGATCGTCATTATGGCAAGCCAGGCAGGAATAGGCAGGGCTCAGTGCAGCAGGACGCTCATCATCATCACGAACCCAGTTTCCGTCTTCGGTAAACATGCTTTCTGTGTCCGGGATAATGGTCATAAGGTGGGAACGAACATCGCCCCTGTACCCACTCTCACCAATTTGTGTGCCTGATTTTGCAGCATAGGGCATGTGACAGTCGACACATGTTGGTATTGCATTGTGTTTGGTATTTGCTTCTTTATCCGAATGGCAGGAGGTACAGCTGGCTTTAATACCATCTCCATCCCAGATGGTCCTTTTGTGAGGGTCGTGGCAAGTTATGCAGGTAAGTCCGCCTTTACCATGCCTGGTAACCACGAATTCGTCCCACTGCTCATGGTGCTTGATAAAACCTCCACTCGCATCAATGGGATTAGCATATCCCCTGTTGTGACAGGTTCCGCATAAAAAAACAACATCGTTTCCATCCGGATCAGGGCTTTGAACCACTCCGTTTATTTCCAGACCGCCAAGGCTGTTGTCAGCGTGGGCAAATTCGTATACCCGGTCGATATTCTGATCAGAGGGTGCACCGGCATGAGTGCTTCCGGGGCCGTGGCAGCTCTCGCAGCCGATTCCCCCTTCTGAAAAGGTTCCCAGACCATCCACTCCCTCAAGCCATGTACCTTCAGTTGTTCCCCCGGTGGTGTGGCATTTGAAGCAGGAATAGTTGTAAACTGTTTCTGTGTCTGTGTGATAATCAGACCAGCCATGATTTTCTCCACCGAAGAAGTTAATCTGGTTATGTCCCAGGCCGGGGGAATTTTCGCTGTTGGCCGTTCCAATGACATGTCCGTCTTTTCCAACAAAGCGGGTTTTCCATCCGTAACCACCAATCACACCGGCAATGTCACTCCACTCGTAAGATCCGTCTCCCAGTTCCGCCATCCAGGTAGACTGAAAATTAATGGCTTCAGCAGGATAAAGGGGTTCCTGGCCATCTTCAATAATCGTAAATTTGTAGGGATGACCGGTGGTAGCCCAATCGTCATACTTGTCAGTATGACAGCTCCTACAGACCTCTGAGCCCACAAAAGTAGCTTCTCCTGCAGAGGGATTTTCAATGGTCTTGTTGGCACAGGCCGAGAAAAAAAACAAAAGCAGGGAAATGGGAATTATATAAAGGTTTTTCATGCTGTACAGGTTAAAAAAATTAGCCCTTAGTCTGCTGTAAAAGTAGATACACAATGGCCCGCGGGCAATCGTACATTCATGGTATTTTATATACCAGAAAACACGTAGAAATTATTTTCCGGAAGGAGCAATAGAGGTCTCAGAGGTCTCAGAGGTCGATGATTTTTTGCTGAGAGGCGTATTTTAAGAGCGAAATTACACTCTTTGCTTCCAGCTTTTGCATGATGTTCCTGCGGTGGGTTTCCACGGTCCGAAGGCTGATATTCAGCTCATCGGCAATCGCCTGATTATTCTTCTCTTCGGCAATTTTTTTAATGATTTCAATCTCCCTTCGAGTGAGGTGAACCTTCTTTTGTTCACCATCCTGTACCTCCTTGGAGATTACGGAATTAAGCAAATTATGGGACAGTTCATAACTCAGGTAGCGCTGGTTTTGCATAACAGCCTCTATGGCATCTTTGAATTCTCCCTTTTTCGAGTTCTTCAGCAGGTAACCATTTCCCCCTGCTGCCAAAAACTGGAGTACATATTCATTTTCTTCGTACTGGGTAAGGGCGATGATTTTGGAGTGGGAATTTTCCTGGCGGATAAGCCTGGTGGCCTCTATCCCGTTTAACTCGGGCATGGAAATATCCATAAAAATCACATCAGGTTTAAGTGCCACAGCCTGCTGGTGAGCTTCCTTCCCGGTATAGGCATGGCAGCAAATCTTTAGATTTTCGAAGGACTTCAGAATGTCCACAACCCCGTTATGGATGACCTCATGATCGTCGGCGATTAAGATGCTAATTTTTTTCATTCTTTTTCTTTTTCCTGCAGGGAATTTCCACCACAATCTCAGTCCCGGTTCCCTTTTTCGAGTTGATCACAAGATCACCGTCAAAAGCACTTACACGCTCCTGCATACTGATCAGCCCGAGCCCGCCTTCACCTTCTTTTTGATACAGCAATGCGGTATCAAAGCCCTGTCCGTCATCTTCCACAACAAGAACAATCATATCCTCCACCCTGTACAGCTCAACAGTTGACTCCACTGCACCGGCATGTTTGATAATGTTATTGACGGCTTCCTGGCAAATTCTGAAGATGGCCTTTTCAAGTTTTTCGTCAATGCGTTCAGTGAAGGAGTAGCTTCTAAATATAAACCGCGTCTTATTCAGTTGGTTCGTTCTCTGAACCAGATTTTCAATGGCAGCCACAAGACCGAAATCCCGCAGCACAATAGGGGTAAGGTTTTGTGCAATATTCCGGGCTTCCTGGATGGCCGCATTAACCTGGTCTTCAAGTCGACTTGCAAACGCTTTATCAATGCTTTCTTCCTCGCTGAGTTTTTGAACGGAGTAGGAAATTCCTGTTAAAAGCTGTCCCAGGCCATCGTGCAGATCCCTTGAGAGCCTTAGTCGTTCCAGTTCCTGGGCCTCGTGAATGGCAATCATCCGCTCCTTTCGCAGTTTTTCCATTTGCGCCTCTTTTTCCTTCTCCTTGGTCAGATCATGCCCCACAACGACCATGCCTTCAGGATTCCCATCTCCACTTTTCATCACCACGGAAGTCATATAAACCGGAATTTCATGTTCATCCTTATCGATCATCTCGGTTAATTTAGAAATCTGAAGAGCCAATTCATCGAGCTTTGTTTCTTCATTCTCGCCTTCATAAACGGAGAGCTCATCTGGTTTGAAGAGGAGCTTAATACTTTTGCCGATCAGATCCCCTTCCTTATACCTGAGCATGCTTGAGGTGCTTGCGTTTATGGATCTTATCATGGCTTTTGAATCGGTAACGATCAAGGCTCCGTAAAGATTATTTAAAATTTTACTCAGGTGCTTTTCCGAAATGCTGGTTTTATTCAGTGTATCGATCATGAAATTAAAGGATGCAGCCAGGTCCTGAAATTCATCATGAGTATCGACCTGAACCCGCAGGTCCCTGTCTCCCTCTCCGATTTTCCGGATGCCATCCAGCAGCTGTTCGATGGGACGGGTAAGCCCTTTGATAAATTTGATGCTGCCAATGGTCAAAAGAAGGATGAGCAGCATACCGATTACCACCACAGTTATGGTGCCATGTAGTTTCACCTTCTTGCTTTTAACCTCATATTCATTGATCTCCTCAACACTCTCCTTAATCTCTGTCTCCACCTGGGCGATCAGGTCCAGGATTTGATGGGATATGATGTGTTGTAGGACTCCATCTTCCGGAGCAGATTCAATCAGATGGTTCACATTCTCATTCAGACTTTCGAACATAAACTCAATTTTTTTCCAGCTTTCTCCATGAGGAACAGGGGCGATTACCTTACGGCACTCATGATATTTTATATTGGCCTGGTTTACCGATGTCCTGATGTCTTTCTCGTGATTTACCAGATACTGATTGTCATATATTAATACCTTTCCCAGAGCCCCCTTTAACTCCTGGAGCGCATTAAGTTCATGATTTTCGAGGATCAGCTTCTCCGAAAATCTGCTGAACAAGGCAATTATAATCTGGTTACCGGCGAGCACGACCAGAATCAAAGCAATTAATAAAAGAGCCCCTTTGGATAATTTCTTTCTCATATGCCAGGGGGAAAGTAGGAAGAATTTCTCTTACCAGTTTAAGAGGTAGGCAAAAATCAGGGGCACGGCTATGGTAGCATCCGATTCAACAATGAAGCGGGGGGTATCCACATCCAGTTTTCCCCAGGTGATTTTTTCGTTGGGAACGGCTCCGGAATAAGATCCATAGGAAGTTGTGGAGTCCGATATCTGGCAGAAATAGCTCCAGAAAGGGGTTTCGGTTCTTTCCAGATCCTGGTAAAGCATGGGGACCACGCAGATGGGAAAATCACCTGCTATGCCACCGCCAATCTGGAAAAAGCCAATTCCAGTATCTGCCGTATTATCCGTATACCAGTCTGCCAGCCAGACCATGTATTCAATGCCCGATTTCATGGTGGAAGCCTGAAGTTCTCCCTTGATGCAGTAGGAGGCAAAGATGTTTCCAAGGGTTGAGTCCTCCCAGCCCGGCACTACAATGGGCAGGTTCTTTTCTGCAGCGGCCAGCATCCAGCTGTCGGCGGGATCAATTTCGTAGTATTGCTTCAGTTCGCCTGAAAGGAGTAGCTTGTAGAGGTATTCATGGGGAAAATATCGTTCAGACCTGTTTTCCGAGTCCTTCCATATTTTAAATACGTGCTTTTGAAGGCGCCGGAAAGCTTCCTCCTCGGGAATACAGGTATCGGTGACCCGGTTCAGTCCGCCGTTCATCAATTCGCGCTCCTGTTCGGCAGTCAGATCGCGGTACTCCGGGATTCGCTTATAATGCTTGTGGGCCACCAGGTTCATCAAATCCTCTTCCAGGTTTGCGCCTGTGCAGGAGATGATATGAATTTTATCCTGCCTGATCATTTCGGCAAGTGACTTGCCCAGCTCGGCCGTACTCATAGCCCCGGCCAGGGTCACCATCATTTTATTTCCCTTATCCAGCTGTTCTTCATAAGCCCGGGCTGCATCCACCAGGGCTGCTGAATTAAAATGCTTATAATGCTTCAATATAAATTCACCGATGGGGCCTTTGTGATCGTTCATTTTCGTAAAATTTTACAGGCAGAATTTGTAGGACAGAAGTTTATAATAAAGTTTGGCCACAAGAAAGCCAGGAGCTTTCAGATCGCCTGTGGGGGAGAATTCCACAATATCAAAGCCCACCACATTTTTTTCCCGGAAAACCATTTTTAGGTAGCTCAATAAGGTATACCATTCCATACCCCCGGGTTCAGGTGTACCGGTGTAGGGCATTATGGAAGGATCCAGTACATCCAGGTCAATGGTCAGGTAAACCTGATCGCTCATCTTTTCGATGGAGCGCTCCATCCAGGAAGGGTCCCCATGGGCCTCATGGGCGAAAAAGCACTGGTCCGGATTCAGAAATTTTTTCTCCGACTCATCCATGCTCCTTATTCCCACCTGGACCAGGTTGCACTCCATGCTGGCGGCATGAAGGGCACAGGCATGGTTATAGGGGGAGCCCATGTATTCCTCCCGCAGATCGGCATGGGCATCAAGTTGCAACACAGTCAGGTTCGGATAGGTCTTCCGGAAGGCCTCCATAATCCCAATGCTCACCGAGTGCTCTCCACCAAAAAAGGTCAGATACTTGCCGCTTTTAAGAAGTTCTTTGGTTTTTTCGAGGACCTTCAGGTAAACTGCTTCAGGCGTTGATTTTTCTGCGATCTCCTCCAGAATATGTATGCCCTGCCTGTATACCTCGGAATCGCTCTCTATGTCGTACAGCTCCATATTCTCAGCAGCTTCCAGAAAAGTCCCGAAGCCATTGTCGGCTCCCTTTCCCCAGGTACTGGTGCCGTCATAGGGAATGGATTGTAGAAGAATTCGGGCCTGCTCATAGCTTGCATACTCTTCATCGATCCCTGCAAAGGCACGCCTTTTATCCATTATATCCCAGTATGTTAAACATTTCACTGACCGATTGCTCCTCGCGGTAAACAGTGTCGATTATATTACCCTGTGAATCCCGGTCTATGATCACATGCTTGGGGGCCGGGATCAGACAGTGTTTGATGCCGCCATATCCGCTGATTGAGTCCTGGTAGGCCCCGGTATGGAAGAAACCCAGGTAAAGGGGTTCTTTGTCATCCACTTTATATTTGGGTAAGAGTACCTCCTGGTTCAAATCCTCTGAATTATAATAGTCAGAATGATCACAGCTGATTCCCCCGATGTTCACACGGCCATATTCTTTGTCCCATTTATTCACAGGGAGTAAGATAAATTTTTCATGGATGGACCAGGCATCGGGAATGGTATTCATCAGGCTGTTATTGACGATGTACCAGGTCTCAGTATCGTTTTGTTGTTTTTGTTCCAGAACCTTAAAAATGATTGCCCCGGCCTCACCAACCGTATACCTTCCGAATTCGGTGAATATATCGGGCTCCATTACCTTTTCCTTAACACAGGCCTCTTTGATGTTCTTGATGATCTCATTGATCATATACTCGTAAGAGTACTCGAAGCCCAGGTGGTTACGTATGGGGAAACCTCCGCCAAGGTTAAAGGAGGTGAGGTTTTTGCTTTCCTTTTTCAATTCCACATAGAGCTTGAGGGCTTTCTGAAATTCTCCCCAGTAATAAAGGGTGTCTTTAATTCCGGTGTCCACAAAAAAGTGGAGCATTTTTAATTCGACATTTTCATTGTCGCGGATCCGTTTCTTAAAAAAATCGATGATCTCACCCGGAGGAATACCCAGCCTGGAGGTATAATATGCCGATTGCGCCTCTTCGTTGATGGCCATCCTCAGTCCGATTTTTACCTTATGGGTCGGTTTCAGATCCAGCAGGCGATCTAACTCTTCGGTGCTATCCAGGATGATGATGGAATTTTTAAAGCCGGCATCCTGCAGGGATAGAATCTTACTCAGGTATTCTTTCGTTTTTACACCGTTGTGAACAATGAGTCGATCGGAGTCCAGTTTGCCCTTCTGGTGAAGGTTCAGAATGAGATCGATGTCAAATTCAGAGGAAGTTTCAAGGTTAACCTTATGCTTAAGGGCCTCCTTGATCACATGATAGAAGTGGTTGCATTTGGTGCAATAGCAGAAGTAGTATTTTCCCTGATATTGATGTTTTTTTATGGCCCTGTTAAAGAGGTTGCGGGCTTTTTTAATCTGGTCCCCTATTTTTGGCAGGTAGATAAACCGAAAGGGTGTACCATGTTTTTCAATCAGGTGTTTTAATGAAACCCCATGGAAGGTCAGGTTTCCTTCCCTCAGGTCAAAGCCTTCCTGGGGGAAATAATAGGTTTGCTCGATTAAATCGAAATAGCTGTTTTTCATTTACTTACCGTCTGCTTATACAAAATGTGACTAATTGTCTTGATGCGGGTACAATAATAGGAAAAAAAGCATAATAAAAAGTGTATTTGTTAAAGGTGCTGTGTACCTCTTCCCGGAATATGTTAAAGCAGGCTTTCCTTTAAAAGATCCGACACTGCTTTTCAGAATGGCCGGGAAGATATATTTCCAACACTGGCATCATATAAATATGTAAATTTGCCTTCGAAATGAGAACATACTGAGATGAAGTTTATAAAGGATATTTTCAAACATTTTTTAAGCAGCAATACCTCCGAAAAGGGTGCCGCTTTATCTTACTATACGGTCTTCTCTTTTGTTCCCATCACTGTGATTATCACCTATTTATTGGGAAAAATAATTAAACCGGACAGCATTTCAAATATACAGAACAATTTATTGGATGGCATTGTTGGGGACCAGGGGGCACAACAACTTGAGGCAATTGTTAATAATCAACATTTGCATCATGACAATTCTTTTGCAGCAATTATTGGCGTAGTGGCTATGTTGTTAGCAGCTACCGGAATGTTTAACCAGATACAGAGATCCATTAATGCAATTTGGGGACTGAAAGCAAAACCAAAAAAAAGTATTTTCGATTCTTTTATGCGCTATTTGATGTCCCTGGCTTATCTACTTACTGTCGGTTTCATTCTATTATTGAGCGTAACAATCAACAGTCTGCTTATTAAGTTTTCGGAACTCCTTCCTGAGGCTCTTGTCAATGCGCATGTATATGAGAATCTGATTTCCTTTTCCCTGATCATAATATTCTTTACGCTTCTTTTTAAATTCATTGGTAATGCCATAGTACCATGGAGGACTGCTTTAATAGCTGCGGGATTTACCTCTGTCCTGTTTTTTCTTGGGAAGGTGGCATTTGGAATGTATCTGGGAAAGAGTAGTATAAATTCTGGGTTTGGCGCAGCAAGTGCCATTGTAATACTTATGATATGGGTGTATTATACTTCTCAAATTCTGTATTTAGGGGCGTCTTTTGCCTACGTGTTTGGGCAAAAGACAGGATTCGAAATCAAAGCAAAAAAACATGCCGTTAAATACCACCGGGGAGAACAAAATTAGAACCTATTATTTCCCCTTGAAGCTCGCTAATCAGGCAGATTAAGACGAGCCAGAAAATTCTCAAAACGAGGATCTTCTCGTAAGGTTTCGTACTCATCCATTACGGCTGGCCATGCTCCGAAAGCATGATGTGGTTCATAGTTTAACCACTCAAAGGCCTCATCCATTCTACCCAGACCTGTGTTGATGGTCATCAAGCCATAGGCAGCCCAACCATTTATATTGGAATTTTCAAGCTGCTCCAAAATTTCTTCTGCCTCATCGATATGACCGGTCCTTGCATAGGTATAACCCAGGGCCCATGACCACCATGGGTGTACTTCCATGAGTTTCTGATGGGCTTCAATGGCCTTCTCTTCCTGTCCCGAATACAGATAGGCAAAGCCCAGGACAAAATATCCTGAAGCGTAATCCTCTCTCATTTCAAGTGATTCCAGGGCAAGCTCAATGGCATGTTCATTTTGTCCTTTTGCTGAATATAATGTTCCAAGCCACGCAGTATGCAAGGGATTAAAGGGATCGTACTTTTGAGCCAGTTCATGTTCTATAATAGCTTCATCCAGATGGCCGAAGAGATAAAGTGCCCAGGCATAGTGATAATGGACAATGGCAAGATTTGGATTGATCTCCAGAGCCTTTAGAAAATATTCCTCTGCAAGGTCGAATTTCCACTCATCATACAGATAAACCTCAGCCAGTGCTGCATATACCTCAGCCATGCTTGTATCCAGCTTGAAAGCCTGGGAGGCTGCCGCTTCGGCTTTGTTAAGTGCATCGCCTGGATCCAGCGGGCCATGAGCTATTTCGAGATAACCCAGGGCCAGTCCGGCATAGGCAAAGGGCTCAGCAGGATCAAAGCTCACTGCCTGATGAAGGTATTCCAGTCCCTTTTCCAGACCTTCAGGAGTAAGATCGTTCAGATGATACATTCCCCGGAGATATGCTTTGTAGGACTCTGGATTTACTTCCCTGGTATTGGATAAACGATCGGTTTCATAAGGAGTCAGTTCGAGATTTACTCTCTGGGCAATCTGTTCGGCAAGCTTGTTGTAAAAGCTAAGGATATGAGCAAAATCAGTGATAGCTGATTCGGCCCAGACCACGCTCTCTTCCGGATTTACCTGGATCAACCTTAGTTGAATGGAGACCGAGTCGGCAGAGGCGATTACCGAAGCTTCCACCAGGTATTCCACATTGATCTCCCTGGCAATTTCTGCAGCAGGCTTATCTCGATCCTTAAAAGCATCCACTGTACTTCTGGAAATAATCCGAAAGGGCCTGATCTGGCTTATTTTGGACAGTTCATGAATCAATGCTTCGTGCTGACCGGAGACTAGCCAATCCTGCTCAGCATTACCCAGAAGGTTGGTAAATGGCAAAACCGCAAGGGAAACCTCGGCACGGTCAAAAGCAGCTGTTTTCGCTTGATTGCCCCTTTGGCTGCTGGAATCTTCCGCGTTGTGGTTGTATACAAACCTCACAGCCGTAAAAAGCACGAGTGCCAGAATCAGTATGGCAGGAATGGAGAACCAGGGTCGTTTCCACAAAATTTTGGACAAACGCATGTCCTTTTCATCCTTTGTCTCTTTGTCACGGCTGAAATACCAGGTAAAAAAGAGGGCCAGGGGCAATCCAATGATCATCGCTATGAGCAGAATATCCCGGAACCTTTCCGTGAGGTTGTAGTTGTTTATAAAAAAATCCGTCATTTCAAGGACAAGCCATCCCACGCTTATATAAACAAGGAAGGTATGCGCAACGGGGTTGGAGACAATTTTGTTGAAGTTTGTTTTATCTGACATCTGCTATATTTTTGCACATTAAATGTATGATATTCAGATATCAAAGTCAAGTTTCCCTGGCCTCAGTCAAAATGGTATCAGCCTGCTTTTCAGGATTTATCCTTGAGAAAAATATTATATATTAGGGTTCGATTCGTGAGTGTGATAATGAAATTTCAAAATTTAAATAAACCATATCCCTATACGGCCCGGATTCCGGAGGCCTTGAAAGTGATCCTTTTTATAAGCTGGTTTATCTTTTTTTTCGTCTTTTTATTCCGTTCAGAAGCGATTTGTTGGAAATAACAGCACGCCGTATCGACTATTAATTTCGTCCTACTATGGGCTGGTAACCTTTATTATCGCCCTGGTAAATATCCTTGTTTTCAGTGCGATTGTAAAGCCTGAAAAGGAGAAGAACTGGAAAGTCTGGAACGAAATTGTATTGTATGTCATTCACTTTCTTACCATTTCTCTGGCCATTCATTTTCTCTCTGCCTATGTCATGGGAAATGATTTGTCTTTTACAGGCATTTTGTCTTCCATTTTTACAACTACGCTCATTGGCCTATTGCCGGTTAGCCTGCATATCATCAATGAGCAGAGGAAACTATTCAAGAAATATTACCAGCTGGCGGTAAATATGTCAGATGAGGGTGCTGATCGAAAAATTGAACCCAGCAAGGAACTCATTACCTTTGAATCTCAATCCTACGCGATTTCTGATCTCTTGTATTTTGAATCCGACAGGAACTATCTCAATATTTTTCTCACCGGAGATAGAAGCTTAACCATCCGGCTTACCATAAAGGAAATGGAAAATCTCCTTGCCATGCACCCCGGGTTTATCAGATGCCACAGAGCTTATATTGTGAATACCGATAAAGTTATAAATGTGGAAGGAAATGCCCAGGGCCTGAAGTTATTTTTGGAAGATTCCACCTCCTTTGTACCCGTGTCCAGGTCATATATTGCAAAAGTTGACCATGTCATTCGTCCCAATAAATAACATTTCCTGCATTCTGTCCCTCCGGCTTTGACAGCTATCCCACGCGCTTTTATTTTTGAATTAGTACGCTTAATCTTGCTTTTGAAGTTTCAAGCAAAAGCAAATGAAAAGCAAAATCAAATATACAATCCTATGGTATCTGATCATCAGTTTTGCAGCTGCCCTTACATTGAAGTTTGGTCCCTGGTCAGGAGGTAACGGCGCTTATTTCCTTAATGAAATCGTCCTTTATCTGCCTGGTCTGACAGTCGCATTTCTTTACCTGGTTTTACTAAGAAAGCCTTTTTTTAAAAGTAAGGATTTGGGCTTTTCCATAGAAGGGTGGAAGTATTGGATTCTGGCCCCGCTTGTGATCACAGTTATCTGTTTTCTGAGCTATGGAACTTCTGTTCTTCTTAATCCGGATTTGCTAAAGAGCAGGGAAGACATCATCTATGCCCTTAAAGAGGATGGTTTTTTCTTTGGGAACATCAGCCTGGGTCTGATTGCAGTATCCCTGATCAATGCACTTTTGGGTGCATTGGTAAATATCCCCGTTTTTTTGGGGCAGGAGCTTGGCTGGAGGGCATTTATGCTGCCTCGCCTCTTAAAGATCCTTAAGCCCGTACCCGCATTTATTCTTGGTGGTATGCTTTGGGGAGTATGGTCTTTTTTGTTTCTGAAGCCCTTAATCGGTGGTCCGGGCAATTTGCTGATCGCATTTATACCGACGCTCCTGTTCTGTATTCCGCTGGGAATACTGTTTCAATTCTTCTATTTCAAAACCCGTAGCATTTTCGTTGCAGTGCTTGCTCATGGAGCACTTTATAAATCTTTGGATACAGCTTCCCTTTTTCTTTCAAAAGATGAAATGAACACCATGATCTTTGGCCCCTTTGGTTTTTCCGGGGTCTTGCTTTTTTGGTTCATGGCAATCATCCTATTCAATAAAATTAACTGGCAATTAAAAAACACATATCATGAATAAGCAAATAAAAAAAGTCGTGCTCCTTGGAGCTTTTTTACTGGCCTTTGTTTCACTTTCGGCACAGGATAGTTTATGGCACAGGACCTATCAGTTTGGGGTTTACAATCAGTATGATCTGAGAAATTCTTCTACCAATGGAATCGCAATGCATCGGGTAATCAGCGATGCCTTCAGAAAAGAGCTTAAACCTTTGATGGGAGAGAAGCTTGGAAACATTAGTTATGGCGTGTTTAATTTCGCTACTACTTTCTTTCAGGTGGTATGGACCCATGAATTCGGACATTCCTTAAGAGCAAAACAGGTGGGTGGCTACTTTAAAATTCACGATGCCGCCATCCCGGTTCCATACACCACAATGCATTTGCCCTCGGACATTAACCTTGTGAATGAGGCCCTTGCCGTAACCGGAGGATTTGAGGTGAACTTTCTGACCATCAGGACTCTCCAGAGAGAGTTTATTGCTCAGAATGGGATCTATAATGAAGATTTAGGCTTAAGTTTTGCCCATCGCATCTTTTATCCCCTGTATACTTCCCTTATTGTACCCATTGACCCCAAAGATCCGGAGGTATGGATGAATACGCCGGGTGATCCAGCCAACATTACCTTGCTGGTTTTTAAAAATTATTCCAACGATCAGGTTTTTCTTCCGACGGATAGCAGCGTAAACCCCGACCTGGTTAAGTTTTATCAGCAATCTGCCATATTTGGATCCTTTTTCAGTTTATTGGATCCTCAATTTTACAGGGAAGTGGGTGGATCCTTTGGTAATGGCTCTAAAACCCGAAGGCCCATATTCCTTATTGGCGATCATTTTACCGGTTGGACTTACGGAACCCTTTTTAATGTATCTCCCCTGGGTTATGAATTGTATTTGAACAACTACCTGCATGTTAAGGGCAATATGTTTACATTCTATCTGAAATACGGCAACCCTTATAAGAACCAGGGCCTGGGTCTGGGCTGGCAAAACATCCTCGATCGTCCTAAGCTTCAGCTGTCTTCATATATTGACATCTGGAACCAGGATATTTTTGGAGCGGGTGTTGCCTGCGAAGCTGCACTGGATTATAGAATCATGGAAAAGCTGGGTCTTCACCTGGACCTTGGGTATAAAACAGAAGGTTATGTACTGGGCAAGCAGATCGATCAGGGTTTAAATGTAGGTTTTGGATTGAGATATTATGCCTCATACAGAAAGTAGAGAAACGTTTTATAAACGTTGTCAGTCTTTATTAGCTCTTGTGAAAAGTCCGATCCTTTAAACAGGGTCACCATGTAGTTGTTTTAAACTGCAGCTATTTGACAAAATTATGGATGCGTGGGGAGATCCTGGATTTGCATGCGTGAGAGCTTATATTTAGTATATTTACTTACACGTCCGAAAACCGGGAAGTCTTCACCACCAACTAAAACAGTACTCTGTATAATACATCAAAATGTTTAGTTGAAATTTTAGCAAAAAAGATGATGGCAAGATTTATCAAAAAGAATAAGCAAGAGATAGGGATATCCCCTGATGAATTATTGTTTCGGGGCGAGAAAAAGATTGACCAGGTACTGTTGCGTATTATTGATTATGATGCAGATAATCTTGCAGAAGACTCCATTTCCAGCTTAAATGAGGTGTTGAAATATCAAGGAAAAGATTCAGTCACCTGGCTCAATATTGACGGCTTGCATGATACTGTCATTATGAAGGAAATTGCTGAATCGTTCCAGCTGGATCAACTGATTATTGCAGATGTGATGAATACCCAGTCACGTCCAAAAGTCCAGGAGTATGACAATTGCATTCTTGTATCCATAAAAATGTTGCAACTGGATGAGGAGACCAATACGAGCTCGGTAGAAAACCTGAGTCTGATCCTGACCAAATCAGTCCTTATTTCTTTTCAGGAAAGGAAGGGGGATGTTTTTGAACCCTTGAGAGAACGAATCAGGAAACAAAAAAAGAGAATCAGGAACTCGGGAACTGACTACCTGGCCTTTGCCTTGCTCGATATCGTTATTGACAATTATATTTATATCATAAGTTTCTTAGGTGAAAAAATTGAGAGCATAGAAGAGGACCTTCTCATGGATCCTAAAAAATCTGTCATTGAAGAAATAAATATGTATAAAAGAGAGCTAAATTTCCTGAGAAAAAGCATTAAACCTGCCAGGGAGATGATTCTGGCCCTGTCAAAGATTGAATCTGATTTAATTGCTGAGAACACAGATGTTCACTTCAAGGAGCTCCAGGAGAATATTGATCAGGCAAATGATTCATCTGATAGTTACCGGGAAATTCTTTCGGATCAATTAAATATCTACCACACGTCCATCAGCAGCAAGCTGAATGATATTATGAAATTCTTAACTATTTTCTCTGTAATATTCATTCCTTTGACTTTCATAGCAGGGATTTACGGGACCAATTTTGATTTTGTGCCAGAACTTCATTACCAATACAGCTACTTTATTATGTGGGGGGTTATTATAACGGTAGCAATTGGAATGCTTATATATTTCAGAAAGAAAAAATGGTTCTAGCACAATTGATTGTCTGCCTCGAAGAGATCGCCTGAATGTGCAATCTTCAGATCTTAAAAAAGCAAATTTTCCAATATCAGATCTGAAAGGGCTACCATTCCGATATACATGCAATTTTCCTCAACCGGGGCCATCCTTAGTCCCACTGTCGTCAACAGATTGGCGACATAGCGCACATCCATATCAGCCGGAACACTGATTACAGGTTTGGTCATAATTTCAAAGACATTAACCTCCTCTGAAGTTTTGTCCGGAATAATTACACCCCTGATAAGATCATGCACCGACACAATCCCATAGGCGTCAGTCGGATAGCGCTTATTGACGATCAGGGCTTCGACCTTCTCCCTTCGCATGATATCGACCGCTTCTTTTGCTGTGGCCATGCCGTCAATAAAGATAATGTTCTGCGCCATGACATTCTTGGCACTTTGATAGCTTCTTTTTGAATCCATGTTTTCTACATAAATGTTTTTAATAATTGTGAAGGCCTGTCAAAAATATTTGTCCCTGGCTTGCTTCTTGAACTCTTTCATTTGACTGGTCAATCCGGCAATATGCTCTATGGGCAAAACAAAAGCGATTCCCGTACCCGGTTCATCAAATTTGCCTTCCAGCTGTATGACCTGCATAAGGTTTTCTACTACATGTTCTTCCACGAGGAAAATAATAATATCTGTTTGGTCCTCAATACTAAGGCCAAAGAAGGACTTTGCCTCATGTATTCCTGTTCCTCTTGCGGGAACAATGGTTGCCCCGGTTGCCCCTGCTTCCTTCATTGCATCAACTACAGAATCAGTGATACTGGGTTTGACAAAAGCGATAATCAATTTAAATTGCATCGTTATTTGTATTTATTTTTAAAAAATCGAGTTTTCAATTCTACTAATTGAGTATATCCTAAGACAGTGATAATCGGGAACAAACTGGCAAAGGCAATGAGTCCAAATCCATCCAAGGCTGGGTTTCTGCCTGGTACTGCGCTTGATAGCCCCAATCCAAGAGCTGCCACCAGGGGGACAGTAACCGTGGAAGTAGTTACGCCTCCGGAATCATAGGCCAGTGCAATGAGTTTTTTTGGGGCAAATATGGTCTGAATGATCACCACCAAATATCCTGCAATTATATAAAAATACAATGGTGTTCCTGTTACGATTCGAAATGTTCCAAGAGCCAGAGCAAAAGCCACTCCAAGAGCCACTATAATACGAAGTCCCCATTGACTAATGGTACCCGCAGATACCTCACTGGCCTTTAATGCCACAGCAATGAGCGAGGGCTCAGCGATAGTTGTGGCAAACCCGATCAGGGCTGCAAATATGTAAATCCAGTAATATGTCCCCCAATATGACAATTCCTCTCCCGACTTTCCTAAAAATTCAGGATCAGATAGTTGAGCAGCCATAATATTCCCCACCGGAAATAGCGCTTTTTCCAATCCAACGAGGAAAAGAGCAAGCCCCAGCACAACATAAATACCCCCCTGAATTACCCTTTTTAAATGAGGTATTGGTTGTTTTAGAACCACTAGCTGAAAAATAATAACCAATAATAAGATGGGTGAAATGTCTCTCAGTGTATGTAACAATACCAGGACAAAATCCATCAAAAATCCATCCATATATACCCAATATTAATTAAACCAAAATAAACCATAGGCCATCACAAAGATCATTGGCAAAAGTGAAGCAAAGGCAATCAGGCCAAAACCATCGACTAAAGGACTTCGTCCTTTGATTACAGTGGCCAGTCCGACTCCTAAAGCTGTGACCAGAGGAACGGTAATGGTGGAGGTAGTGACTCCACCTGCATCGTAGGCCAATCCAATGATCTCCCTGGGGGCAATTACTGTCATCAACATCACCAGAATATATCCACCGATGATCAAATAATATATGGGCCATCCCTTCAGAATACGCAATACCCCGATAACGATGGCCAAACCTACTGAAAATGCGACGGTCAATCGTAATCCCAGGGCATATAATCCCCGGGTTTTTTCGCTATTTTCAATAATTCCTGCATCGGAAGATATGCTTGCAGCTTCTTTTGCCACGGCAATTAAGGCAGGTTCGGCAATGGTGGTTGAAAATCCGAGTGAAAATGAGAAAATCATCAACCACAGGAGGCTTCCCTTTTTTGCGAGGGCATAGGCCAGGGTTTCTCCAATGGGAAATAAACTAATCTCCAATCCTTCAACAAAAAGCATCAATCCAATGATTACGAACACGAAACCAAAAACGACTTCTCCAATTTGGGGGAAGGGCTGCTGTATTACAACCATTTGAAAAAAAACCACCACCGCAATGATTGGGACCAGATCAATCAGGGCGATTTTAAATTTATTAAAAATGAGCAGGATATATCTTTTATATCTCATCCACCAAACATTAAATCTGTAGGCTGCTGATATTCATCAGAAACTGAAAGCAAAGTGTTTTAAGATAACAAAAAAATACTTTCTGAATTAAGATGTTATGGCAATTCTGAAAAGATCATCTGCCTATTCCGGCTCACACACAACCCTGAAACCAATCCCTTTCATATCGGAGTACCACCAGATGCTTTTGGGTTGCTGGCAGTCGGTCTTCAACCATGCTTCGGTTTCGGTGGAAGCCCTTGCGGCTGACCTCAGTTCTGCTGCATCTGAAGGTAAGCTCCACCCCGGATCACATGCTCGCTTCCTGAATCGAGGCCCTTTTGGATCGCTTAGCTTCTATTCAGTCTGAGCATATGCATCGGCCGAATAGTAGTCGGAACAGTATTCAAATACATTGCCTGCCATATTCTTGAGTCCAAAGGGATTTGCTTTCACAAAGGATGGTTCCTGGGTCTTTCCCCCCGAGTTAAGGGCATACACGCTAAAACCGCTGATATGGGTGGTATCTGCACCGAAAATCCGCTGTCGCAAACCTTCACTGGAAAAGCTTTTTAGGATCTCCTTCAAAGAAATAAGGGCTTTGGGTACCAGCCCGGCAGGCATATTCCCATTCAGCTTCGGTGGGAAGCCTGTATTTTTTTCCTGTCTCCTTGGACAACCACTGGCAGTAGGTTACGGCTGCATAATGGGACATGGTGATGGCGGGACGGTCCCCGCTTCCCCAGCCCTGTCCAGGATTTCCGAAAGGAGGCGTTGGTCCGCTGATTGCATCCAGATTGCTTGCATTGTTTGCATAAACTGTTTCCGGAGCCAGCCTGCCTTCGGACATGGTCTGGCTATAGAAGGTCCAGTACTCATCCCAGCTAACCTCCACCTCTGCCATGAAGAAAGGATGATACGTTACCGTCCGGACGGGTCCCTCATTTTTATTCCGTAAGTGGCTCATCATCCGGACTTCCCATCTGGAATGTCACCTCCCTGTATGGCAATCATATTAAAGGAAACCGAAGTGTTGGGAATAAACTCGGTGAAGTCCTCAAATTCGGTGACAATGGCCGCTTCTGAAAATACTTCCTTCGTGACCCTCATCTGATACGGGAATCCCAGTCATCTGCTTATGCTCGTAGCCGGGAAGATGATGTCCAACATCCAGGTGACAGTTTATGCAGTGCAGTTCCAGTTTTTCGGCATTCATTTCATAATAGAGGTGGGCCTTCCCCCCGTCATCGGATAGGCCATCCGGATACAGGTTCTGATGACATTTCTACGCAGGATTCATTATAAACGATGTTCACTGCATACTCCAGCTGCTGCTTTCGTTCCCAGTCAAAGGACTCATGGTCTTTGAAATGATAGGCATAAAGGTCGTGGAGTCCTGTTCGGACCTTGGTGCGGAAATGCGTGAAATCTACCCTTGGGTGGAAGGTGGCATTCCGCACAGCCTACCCGAACCCCGCTTTCATTGGTGAAATGTGTTGATTTGGTCCATGCCTCATCGGCCCCGGTGTGGATATGACAGGATTGGCAATATTCATCGGTGCTTGTATGCTGTACGACCCTGTTTACTCCGATTATCATTCCGGCTCCCATAATGAGCCCGGCTATGGGTAAGATCCACCTCCACCTATATTTCCCTGCTTTTTTGTTCATAGTTCTATAGAGGAGCTTTTGGATCACGGCCGGGAACCGGGGCAACACCCTCCTTGTAGTCGGGCAGGGGTCCCATGGCATATTCGGTGGGACCGTAATACAGGTCGGAAGCCATGATTTCCTCCCAGGTAATCTCCTTACCGGTATAGGCAGCCTCCCGGCCCATGATTGAAACCAGTGTGGAGATGGCGATATCTTCAGCCTGGTTGACCTTCTGGTTCAGACGAATGGATTCCACGAGATGAACATGCTCCTGATCATGGCCCCCGACCACCGGGATTGTCTTCATAATCATATTGCCATATGACCTCACCTTCATATTCTCGATCCGCATGTTCTTGCCCCCCTGTATAAAGTACACCTTCGGTTCCCATGACCGATTCGGATACATTCGTGTCGCAGCCATCAATCTGCCGGGCCGTGGCCATCATCCGTTTGTTATTGGCATAGCGGTAATCCACGCTGAAAAAGTCGAATATATCACCGGTCATTCGCCTGGCCCTTCCCCCATAGCCAACTGCCTTTTCCGGAACCCAGCCGGTAAACCATGTGGCCACATCGATGTTATGCACCCCCTGGTCGAGAAGGTGATCGCCACTTAACCATTTTATATTAAACCAGTTACGAATATTGTATTCCATATCAGACCATTCAGGGCGCTTGAGCTTGTTCCACCATGCTCCCTGGTTCCAATGCGCGGTGGCCGAAAGCACATCTCCGATGGCCCCGTTTTTGATCTGCATGTATGCTTCCCAGTAATCGCGCTGGTTACGGCGCTGGTTTCCGGTTACCACGGTCAGTCCCTTGGCTTCTGCCTGTTTGGCAGCCACAAGTACCGTCCGGATACCCACCGGATCCACACCTGCAGGCTTCTCCATGAAGACATGCTTTCCGGCTGCCACAGCAGCCTTGAACTGATCCGGGTGAAAGTGAGTGGGTGTGGCGATCAGGACCAGGTCAATATCCAGATCCAGCACTTTCTTATAAGCATCAAATCCAAGAAAACACATGTTGTCTTCCACCTTGTTGTTCTTCTTCTCCATCAGGATCTCCGGCATTGTTGCTGCCTGTCTTCAAACACGTCAGCCAGGGCAACAATGGAGAGGTCATTCCCTGCATTCAGGAACTGAACTGCAGCACCGGTTCCCCGGCTGCCACATCCAATCAGTGCAGCTTTTAAGGGTTTTCCGTCGGGCGCCTGTTTTGCAAAAGAAGGCATACCCAGTTGCTCAGGGGTAAAGCTGGCCTTACTTCTACTTTTATTTTCATTTCCACTGCATGAGCTCATCAGAGGGGCCACTCCCAGGGGTAATGCTGCGCCGACAATGGCTGAACTGGTAAAAAAATCTCTTCTTTTCATGTCTTGATCCGGGATTTAGATTAATGTATAATGTACGTTAAGTGCTGCTAATATAATGATAATTTGAGAATCCCGGATGAAGTATTTTAAACAGGACCGGGCGTTGTATTCAGGTTTGCATATTGAATAGCTGAAAGAGATTGTCTGGAGTTATCACAATAAATGAGTGCTCCGGATATGAACTTTTAAAGGTCTTTGATATTCTTGGCTTTTTAGTGTCAGATTACTTTGAATATGATATAAGAAAAATTCCGGGTTTACATCCACTGGCATTCCATGAGACTGTATGATAACCTGGTGAAAGGGGCAGACGCACCAGGCCCCCCCAGCAAATTCCAGAAGCGTTTGTTCGTCATACTTCCTCTGCCTTTTTTCCCTCCACACTTAGCTGAATCTTAGTGCCGGAGGTGCTTTTGGCATCCACGCTATCCCCTGGATATCCTCTGGTGGGATACGCCCACCTGGATGAATGAGGAGCGGACCCGGCCCTTTGTGGAAGCGCCCGAGATCAGACCCAATATCATCACCAATCAAAAGGGGGTAACTTTTTATTGAATATGGGCCCAACTGCCGAAGGTTAGTTTCCCGGGCCCCGTGTGGAGAGATTGCAGGCTATGGGGGCCTGGCTGGAGCTTTTCTCAGCCGAAACCAGGGGGCATGGCCTGGTCAGAAGATTCAATCCCGTCCAGACCAGCCGGGTCAGGTTGCATGTGGAACGGGAAGCGGGTCCTCCAGGCATGGCGGAATGGCAGCTCTATGCACCGGAATAGCCTTAAAAATACAGGATCCCTGTTTCCCTTATATATTTTGTTCCTGGCCGTGAAAGATTTTCACGTAAACCAACTTATCGTCGCCCGGGGCATAAAAATTTTCAAACCTGGCCTGAAGCAAATACTTGTTCTTTTCATAGAAGGCCCTGGTTGGCGCATACTGATCCTGTGAAGAGGTTTCCACATAAATTCCCTGGCCGCCCAGGGCAAAGATTGCTTTCTCGCTTTCCTGCAGCAGGTACTTTCCGATGCCCCGGTTCATGTAATCCCTGTGGGTAGCAATCCAGTAGAGATCGTAGCTATGCAGGGTGCATGGGATCAGTCCAAAACAACTGTAAGCAAGGATCTCACCATCCCTTTCCGCGAATAGAAATTCATATCCGCTGGCGGCCCCTTTTTCAAGGCGTTCCTCCACAAGTTCGGCTGCTACAAGGACTTCATCCTCCCTGAAAAACCCGGTTGAAGTTACGACAGCTTTTACGCGATCCTGGTCTCCGGGGTATACTTCCCCGCGCAGAAGGATGTGATCTGGTTTCTTCATCTGGCAGCAGATATAATCCTGTTAACCATGTCTTTGTAATTAATTCCACCCCGATGGCAGGCAGCCACAAATCCTGCGTCGGGTGACAGGCACGGATTTGCATTCACCTCAAGAACCCAGGGCCGGTTTTGATCATCGACCCTGAAATCCACCCTGATGTAGCCGTTCATATCGAAGATTTTCCAGCACTGCATACTGATTTCTGACATCTTTTCAATAAGCGTCTCGTCCGCCGGGGAAAGATCGAATGAACGGATGGTATTATGATACTCAAATGATGACTCGTCCCACTTGGAAGCATAATTCAGAATTTTTGGCTTCGCTGCCGGGTAATCCATGTACAACATTTCTGCAACCGGCATGACTGCGTGCCCCTGACTGTCTGAAAGCATAGAGAGATTAAATTCCCGTCCATCAATATACTCTTCCAGGAAGGCATCTTTCAGGAGTCCATCCCTCGAAAGGCGGTTGAGGTCCATGGTTTTCCCATCAATAATGGATTCATCAGTAATCCCGGCAGAGCCATCCTCCCAGATAGGTTTCAGGATGTATTTTTTGTTCCTTGCCGGCATTCGTTTCTGGCCCGGCTGAATCCACTCGGGAGTGCGAATTCCATGATCCTTCAGGATTTTTTTAGTCCTGATTTTGTCGGTGGTAGTAACCAGGGAATAGGTACCGGAACCTGTAAAGGGGATTCCATACGCATCCAGCAGGGATGGACAGAGATGGATCAGGGCTCCTTTTTCACCCACTGTTTCAACCAGGTTGAAAACCAAATCGGGTCGATGACACTCAAGGATTTGAGCCACTGGTTCAAGATTCAGGCCAAATGATGCCCGTCTTGGCCTGAGTCCCAACTCCTTTGCGGCCCGTTCAACAGCTTCGGCCTGCACCAGAACATCCAGTTCATCCTCCAAGGCCTGATCAGATATTGAATTAGTTAAAATGAGCAGATCTCTCATACATGTCATTTTTGGTTTTTTTGACTGCCGAATCCATAATCATCCTCATCAGTTCACAATATGGAATTCCGTATAGTCCGGCCAGGATGGGCAGATCCGAGTGTTCGGGGTGCATGCCTGCCAGCGGGTTGATTTCGAGGAAGTGAGGATTACCCATTTTGTCGAAACGAATATCCACCCTTCCCCCATCTTCTGCACGCAGGCACTTCCAGGCCTTTAAGGCAAGTGCTGAACATGCATCCACGGCATCCTGGTCGGTCAGGCTGTAAATGATCCGTTCCTCACACTCTTCCTTGTTGACATAGGAGTAAACACCTTTTTCGGCATTGTCTTTCAGAATGATTTCAATCACCCCGATGCACCTTGCATCCTCACCCGTCCCCACTATTCCAGCGGTAAATTCCCGTCCGCTCAGGTATGTTTCCACGAGTACCGGTTGCTGGTAACGGTCTAAAAGTTCAGCACATTTCTTTTCCAGTTGCGCCTGGCCAGAAATCACCGACTCAGGATCTATGCCTTTGCCCGTGCCTTCGGCAAGGGGTTTTACGAACAGTGGATAAGGAAGCTTTACCTTCTGAATGTCAGCCCTGTCATAAACAACTGCATGGTCGGGTGTAGCCACTCCTGCATCCCTCACGATAATTTTAGTCAGAGCTTTGTCCAGGGTCAGTGCCAGTATCAGCGGACCGGAAAACACGTAGGGTATCCTGTAAGCATCCAGCAGGGCAGGCACCTGGGCCTCTCTTCCTGCTCCATACATTCCTTCTGCAATGTTGAAGACAAGGTCCCACCGGTCTCCCTGGTTCAGGCGGCTGACAAGATTCTTAATGTGCCCGATACGCTGAGTTTTATACCCCAGCTCTGCGAGGGTATTCTCGATGGAAGAGATGGTGTCCTCCCGGTCAAATTCTGCGGTTTCATCTTCGCTGAATCCCATTTGCAGGTATTCATCCCGAAGGTCGTATGTGAGTCCTATTAACATGCAAGTCAGTTCTTTTTATAATTAATCGCATCATAAAAGCCCTGGAAGAAGTGGCGTGGCATTGGTTCCGAGCACCCGGTTCCTGTATCCGCCTTCCTGTACGATCAGGGTTGGGATATTAAGTCCTCCAATTAGATTTCCGTTCCTGTAAAAGTCTTTTGACGAGAGACTCCAGGTTCCGGTAGGATCTCCCTTTGCCGTATCCAGCCCGAGAAGCAGTACAAGGTAGGAGGGCTGGAACCGCTTTATCCGGGCCAGGGCCTTTCCAAGCACCTTATAGTATTCTTCCCCTGTGAGCTGTTCCTTCATGGGATAGTTCAGATTGAAACCGAGGCCTTCTCCTGCTCCCTTTTCCTCCGAAAACCCGCAGAAATAGGGGTAGGCGAAAGAAGGATGACCATGGATGCTCACTGTAAATACATCCTTTCTGTCGTAAAATATGTCCTGTTGACCGTTCCCATGATGGTAGTCAACATCCAGCATGGCTACTTTTCCATAACGGCTCAGGAAATTGGCGGCAATTGCGGCAGAATTGAAGTAACAGAATCCGCCGAACACCTTCTTTTCTGCATGGTGGCCGGGGGGACGGACCAGGGCATAGACGGCACCGCTGCCCTTCAACAGACCGGTGGCGCCTGTCAGGCAGCAGTCCACCGCACGTTTTGCTGCCAGGAATGCATTTCTGTTTATAGGAGTGAAGGTATCAATGCAATAATATCCGGCCAGAACGGAATCATCAGCAGGGGCCCTGGTTATTGTTCCTTACAGGAAACACATAGGGATAAATAGATTTTCCCTCCGGCAGTGTTTCACAAACCCTTTTAAAATAATTGATGTATTTCCTTTCATGAACCTCGCGGATGTGGTCCTCCGAGAACGTGGTGACCGGAATTTCGCGAAACAAGCCGCTTTTCTGAAGTTCGGTAAGTATGGATGAAATTCGTACCGGCGACTCCACATACCCACGTTCACGAACGTGGTGGATGGCGTGTTTATCATTGACGATCAGGGTGATGGTTTTATCATTCCTGCCATTGGAGCTGGCGGGGGCAGGAGAATAATTCTTGATATACCTTGGCGGCCTGAATTGAACAGGGTCGTCCGATACAGAATCCACCACTCCCCTTACATAATCTTCCGGACATAAATAGGCATATTTTCTTTCCAGGATAGCCCTGATAATCTTCTTCGCATTTTTTCTGGACAGTGTAGAGCCTGGAAATAACAGGTCACACACCAGGTAGGGAGGGCATTCGTCCTGTTCCGGGCTTACTGGAGTCTCATACAGGGTATTAACTATGGGAAATGCTCCAAACCGCTCATAAAACTTCAGCCTTTGCCTGTTTTGCTCTATGAGAGACCCGTTCTTGCACACAAGGGGCTCGTCGGGCAGACATTCAAAGAATACACCTGTAGCCTTCAGTTCACGGGCAAATTCTCTTACACTTTCATAGAGGGAACTGCCGATTCCGCTTACCACTATACCCTTTTTTGAAGCCACATAATCCAGTAAACAAAAGTTCAGGTCCGGGGCATACAGAACCATGGCAAAGCCCTGTACAGTTCCATTGCGGTTTTCAGCCACCAGGAGGGTGGATCGAAAACGGAATTTCAGGGGATTCTTTAAATGTTCCGGAATCAGGTCTATTTCCTCATTCCGCAGGTCCGGAAACCTCGTTTTCAAAATTTGCTGTACCTGTTCAATTGCTATTTGATCCACGGGCATTGAACCGTCCGAGATCCTTCTGATGATTAACATATCTGATTATTTTTCAGCCCTTGGCTCTTTATACAGGAAACGTTTTCCCTGGTAATTCCTCAGAACGTATCCCTCATCATTCTTTTCCTCAATATAGTCAGGCAGGATGGGTATTTTCCCGCCGCCACCCGGGGCATCAATCACCAGGTGCGGAATGGCATATCCGGAGGTGAAGCCCCTCAGGCCCCTGATGATTTCAAGCCCCTTCTCTACAGGAGTTCTGAAATGTGCAGATCCCGGTATGGGATCGCACTGATAGAGATAATAAGGCCTGACCCTGATTTTTAGAAGAAGATGATACATGTTTTTCATGATCTCCGCCTGGTCGTTGATCCCTTTCATCAGCACGGTCTGGCTCCCCAGCGGAATGCCCGCATCGGCAAGCATATTGCAGGCATATTGTACTTCGGGCGTAATCTCCTCGGGATGAGTGAAATGTATGCTCATGAAGAGGGGGTGATATTTCTTAAGCATTCTCACCAGCGAAGGGCTGATGCGCTGAGGAAGTACCACCGGAACCTTGGTGCCAATCCGGATGATCTCCACATGCGGAATGGCGCGCAGATTCGAGAGAAGGTATTCAAGCCTTGCATTGGTCAGGGTCAGGGGATCACCCCCGGAAAGAAGTACGTCCCTTATTTCCGGATGCATCCGGATGTAGTCAAGGGCAGCATCCCATTGTGCAATCCGGGCATGAACCTTGTCCTTTTTTGAAACCATATGGGAGCGGGTGCAGTAACGGCAATAAGCTGCACAAACACCGGTGGTGAGAAACAACACCCTGTCGGGATAACGGTGCACCAGCTGGGGTACAGGACTCTGGTTTTCCTCTCCCAGGGGATCAGCCATTTCTTCCGGCGAAAGAATCAGCTCGTTAAAAACCGGGACCATGGTTCGGCGGATCGGTTGCAAAGAATCCTCCGGATCCATCAGGCTTGCATAATAGGGAGTAATCCTGATAGGAAGCTTCTTTTTCAGTTCTGCCGAATGCAGTTCGTCCGGAGATAGCTTGATGAATCTCTGGAGCTGATCCCAGGAGTTAAGACTATGGCCCAGCTGCCAGGCCCAGCTGTTCCAGTCCTGGTCGCCCACATCATGGTAATACCTATTCCTGAAACGCTTTGTCCTGTCACTACTTTGACTGGATGAAAAAGTATCTTTCTCTAAGGACTTTCTGGGGATTTCTCTGCCGGATGGAGGTTCAGCTGCCGGAGAAAATGTTTCATCGTCCTCCTGCGTGGAGAAGGCCAATGACTGCGATCTTGGCGATTTCATTTATCTACGATAATGCCTGTCTGTTTTGTCGCTAAAATAATGGTATAATTTTCCGCAATATTAAGAATATTTTGAATTCAAAAACACGCTGCGGATATTTTATTTTGATGAATTTGAAATTAGTTTTTTAAAGGACACGTTTATTTTGATTATATAGCTGGCAGTTAATGAATTAGAAAGCAAATATTTTAATATCAAATAATCATCCCCAATTCCGCATTTGCCTTTCCAAGGGCCTCTTTAAAGGAATCGCATATGAAGTCATCATTCAGCCCGGCATCGTTTAATTTGTTGATGTTTTTCCTGACCTCCGGGGCTACCCCGGAAAGGATTATAGTGATTTGCTTTGCCCTGAGTATTTTTATGGCATCACGAAGGTTTTTCAGACCGGTCTCGTCAATGAAGGAAACATGTCTCATCCGGATGATGAGTATCCTGCTCCTTAGACCGATCTCCTCAATTACTTCCGAGTACCTGCGGGCCGAGGCAAAAAACAGTGGACCGCTGATCTCGAATATGGAAATGCCATCCGGGATCGTCTTATAATCTTCAATGACATCTGTATCCAGGATATTGAGGATTCTTTTATCACTTATGTCTGCCATCCTCTTCATAAAAAGCAAAGCGGAAAGCACAACACCGATTTCTATGGCGATTGTCAGGTCGTAAAGAACGGTAAGAAAAAAGGTTGTCAGCAAAATAAGAATATCAAAATAGTTGCCTTTCAGAATGGATCTGAACGAACGCCATTCGCTCATGTTGTATGCCACCACGATCAGGACACCTGCAAGGCAGGACATTGGAATCCATTTGGCCCATTGACCGAATAACAACATGATCAGCAACAGGGTAATGGAATGGGTGATACCTGCCAGGGGAGTCCTTCCCCCGTTCCTGACATTGGTGGCAGTCCGGGCAAGAGCACCTGTTGCGGGCAGGCCTCCGAAAACGGGTGTCAGCAGGTTGGCAATTCCCTGGGCGATCAGTTCCGTATTCGACCGGTGTTTGCCACCGATCATACCGTCAGACACCACCGCCGAAAGCAGGGATTCAATTCCACCAAGCAGGGCAATGGCCAGAGCAGGTGAAAAATACTTACCCAACTCATGGAAATGGATTTCGGGGAGGCTCAACTGTACCGTTTTCGGTATGGTCCCGAAGAAGGTCTCGATACTGGGGACAGGCAGGTGAAACAATTTTACAATTAATGTGAATAAGATGATGGCTATGATTGAGCCCGGGATACGGGGGATTAACTTTTTTGAGAGTACCGTGATCAATATGGTGCCTGCGGTGATGGCCAGGGCAGCAGGGTTGATCTGATCAATATGATCCAAATAGACCTTCCATTTCTCAAGGAAACCGGTCGGAACCTTTTCAATTGGCAAGCCCAGGGCGTCCCTGACCTGCGTGGAAAAGATTACAAGAGCTATGCCACTGGTGAATCCCACAATCAAGGGATGGGGAAAGTATTTGAGAAGTGTTCCCAGTTTTAAGATTCCGAAAAGCATGAGGAGCAGCCCGGCCATCATGGTGGAAATAATCAGGCCGTTGATGCCATACTGGTTGACTATTCCGAAGATAAGGATGACAAAGGCCCCTGTGGGCCCTCCGATTTGAACCCTGCTCCCGCCAAGGAGGGAGATCACAAAACCTGCCACAATGGCCGTGATCAATCCTCTTTCAGGCGATACACCTGATGCGACTGCAAAAGCGATTGACAGGGGAAGGGCCACAATCCCTACTACGATTCCGGCGAAAATATCATTGGTAAGCTGTTCTTTCCCTATCCCGGAGCGAATGAGAGAAAACAATTTGGGTTGGAAAAGCTTTGCCATGGCTTAAAAAAGTGAGCAAATATAGTTCATCCCGGAGATGAAAAAGCTCTTCCAGATAGAAATTATTCATAATGAAGCGCATCTACAGGATTCCTCCTGGCAGCCTTTATGGTTTGCCAGCTCACCGTCAGGATGGATACTACGATGGCTTTTACCCCGGCAAGCATAAAGACCCACCAGCTCATATGGGTTTTATACGCGAAATGTTGCAGCCACCGGATAATGGCATAAAAGGCAAAGGGACAGGCAATCAGCATTGCCAGAATCGTGAATAGCAGAATTAGGGTTGCCTGTCTTTTTTCATTCAGGTATCCAATATCATCCATATCTTCCAGGTAGCTGCATTCGAAAGGAACTTCCGGGATGATCCGCTCCTATTTACTGCTTAACTGTTCGGTGACATCCGCAGCCTGACCCTCTTTCACCCTGATCATGAAATAATGGAACCGCCCTTCCCTCTTAAATGAAATAATAAGCGGAGAAATCGGTTCATGCAAAGTGGCCGTATGCGCCCTCGATCCACTTTCTTTCGTTTTTTTTCTTTTTCCAAAATAAAGCGACAATGTTAGTTCGTCCATAATCTGTTTCAGGTTACATTATCTAAATGTAGGCATCAAGCGCGAAATGCTTTTGTTTGGGTGGTCCAAATATGCTATACTCATGAACAAACAGGACATCCGGCCTGGCTGGCATATGAATTAGGTCATTGTATAATTATTTTATACTGTAACTGGGCACCATATTTGTTTACATACAACTAGAGACTAGTTGTCGAAAAGGTTGTAACTTTGTTCAAAAGGAAAATATCATGAGCAGTATTGAAATGACAGCTATATTTGAACCCTGCGAAGAAGGTGGCTACCTTGCATATATTGAGGAAATTCCAGGAATTAATAGTCAGGGAGAAACAATTGAAGAAGCCAAGGAAAACTTGACAGATGCGATTAATCTTATGTTTGAAGAAAGACGAGATAGTCAAAAGGCTAACCAGAATAGAAGTGTAAAAAAGCTGATTACTCAAACACTCTCCTTTAGTTTGTAGTGAAACGAAACAAATTCATAAAATATCTTGAGCAGAACAATTGCATGTTATTAAGAGAAGGCGGCCGACACTCATTGTACAAAAACACAAGTACCGGAGAGATATCTACTGTTCCCAGACACTCAGATATTAAAGAGAATCTTTGCAGGAAGATTTGCAAAGATCTCAGTATCCCTGATATATTGAAGAGGAAATAGCAGTTGTTGGTACTGAGGGTGCACATATGTTATCACAGATTGTGATAAGCTCTTTCCAGTCCATCATGGATTGATCAAACAGAAGGAATTTTACTCCACAATATTGTTGTATTTCATCAGGTAATATCAATGCAGATCGAAATATTCGCAGATTATTGTATTTTATGAAACAATTTTTTGGCTCATGAACAACGAAGAAATCCGCGAATACTGCATCGCTAAACCAGGCGTCACTGAAGGTTTTCCCTTCAATGATACAGCCCTGGTTTTTAAGGTGGCCGGAAAGATGTTTGCTCTGCTGGACCTTTCAGAGGACAGCCGGGGCATCAGCCTGAAATGCGATCCGGAACTGGCCATTGCACTCAGGGCAGCACCCCGAAGTTACCCCGGCCTGGCACTTTAATAAGCAGCACTGGAACGGGGTTAATCTTAAAGGCAGTGTCAGTGATAAGCAGCTGAAGGAGTGGATCGATCATTCCTATCAGATTGTAGTTGAAAGCCTTCCCAAATCAAAAAGGGAGGGTCTTGCTTAGTACTACTTTCCGAGAATAACAAGGCCTGCGATGAACAGGAGATAGGCAATACAGAGATAAACCAGAACATCCCCAATTTTAGCATACATTGTGCCGATGCCTTTCGCCGGCAGGCGGGCCATCATGATCTTATCATTATCATCAAAACTGCTCATTTGAGTCCTCATCTCTCCGTAGGGGGTAATTGCGGCTGAAAGACCAAATCTTGTGGACCTTAATATGGAATGACCCTGCTCAATGGCCCTGAACGCAGCCATTTTCGAGTGCAGGGGATCAATCCCCCTCCAGTCGGATGAGGGTAAAGCAACAATATCAGCACCTGCTCTCCGATTCCCCTTTGCGAGGTAGGGAAAGTCATAATCGTAACAGATTGCCCCTCCAATGTTTGATCCGGAAACTTTTTTAACTCGTTGAGAAGCTGTACCCTTCACGACAGGTTCCCCGGGCACGGGTTGATGTTTAAAGTATTCAAATTCCATAGAACCATCGGGATTAAAAAACTGAAATTTATTTTCATAGCGAAAGGGAGATTCCGAGATGGGGACCACATAAGACGCCACAATCGATACACTATTGTGCCTGGCAAGCATGCCGATTGAATCAAGCCATTGTTTTTCATAATTCTTTTCAAGGAAAAATGAGCCCTCATTCCATACCACCAGTTCTGCTCCAAATTCTGCAGCTTTCGCTGTTCGTTTGAAGATGTCATAAATGACTTCCTCATTGGATTCTTTTGAGGGAAGCGGTAATCCACTGATTTCAGAATCGGTGCCCACGGCAGCCATGCTGATGGTTTCTGTTCCCTTTGACTTCCCCAGTTCAAGCCTTAGGGAGCCAAATACGAGCATAAAAGCGCATATAGCCAGGGGAATCAGCAAGCCGGGATGCACTTTTCGCTTCAAGAGGGTCTCAGCAATTGCGGTGTTAAACCAGTATATGATAAAGCTTAATCCCGCCAGGCCAAAGAGGGATAAGGATTGCAGTATATGAATGCTGTTGGCCTGGGTATAGGCGGCAACACCCCAGCTGCCAAAGGGAGTAAAAGTATATTGGATCCATTCGGAAACAACCATGGTGGCCGGGAAAATCAATCCTGACCATTTTAGCTTCCTGAATTTATCATATAAAAGATATCCGGGCAGATGGAACAGGGTAATGGGTATTGCATATAATGGAATTATAAAATAGGGGATGGGATCAGTGATAATTTTTGATACAATCACCGACCAGGTAAGCATGAGTGTTACTGAAAAAAGCACCCTTGATTTCCACCCTGTTGTCAGGCTGAGGTAAATAAGGAAGGGAACCATGGCCACCCACCCCATCAAATCAATGTTAAATGAAAAATGGGAGGCAGTCATTGTGATAATTCCTGCAGCTAAATACCAGAATGGTTTGATGCTTTTTTGAATTTGTGTTTTCATCGCTTTGCTTTTAATGTCTGATACAAAGCTCAGGCATCAGGAAGCGATATCCATTAACAAATGATAAAAAGAGGCTCTAAGTAATAAGTTTTTTCCTGAGCCTGCTCAGGGAGATATTTGTAATGCCCAGGTAAGTTGCAATGGTGGTATGAGGGACCAGGTTTTCCAACAGGGAATACTGTTCCCTGAATTTCAGAAGCCTTTCTCTGGCTGTAAGGGAAGCATGTCCGATTTCTTTATCAACTTTGTTTTGCAGTTCAATTTTTAATACCATGTTCCCGAATTCCCTGGTGTCCATATGATTGACCATCAGGTCCAGGAATTTTGAAGCATCCATCGTCCCGACCCTGATGTCGGTAAGGGCCTGAAAGTTCAGATTTGAGATGCCTTCTATGGTTCGTGTTACGTAAGGGGATAGAACAGTACCCGGATTAAAAAATGCGATGCTTATTTCTTCCCCTTCAGGATTTAGAACAAAGCTTCTGCAAACACCCTCAATTAGAAAATATTCATGGTAATTATGGGTCCCCTTTTCTATGAAACAGTTTCCTTTCCTGTATTCCTGGAATTCAATTAAATCAGAGATCTGCTTCAATGAATGGCCGGATACCGGATAAATGGAATTAACAATGTCTTCTATTTCTTTCATATGGAATAGCCAGGCAATAAATATAGTTCAAAGAGCCGAACCCATCAATTTTTGTAAATTACAGTAGATATTCTTTGAAATGTATCCACTCAGTGAAGTTTCAGAAACAGCCCTGATCACCCTTCGGTCAAGGGTTTATGAGTCCCGAAAGCCGAAGCCACTTTTGAAGGATCCCATGGGTGAGGTCTTGCTCGGGAAGCTCCTGGAGTCACTTCCCGGAGACTCCCGAAATCGGATTTTAAGCGCCAGGCTTTCACCCATGCTCACCAGGCATATTTCCCTCAGGGCCAGGAAGTATGATGTGCTATGCAAAGATTTTCTGGCTGAATTTCCTGAGGGGCTTATTGTAAGCCTTGGCTGCGGTTTGGATACCCGTTTCTGGAGGCTTGGGGGCGCTGACCTCAATTATATGGAACTGGATCTTCCGCCTGTTATTAAGATCAAGCAGGATCTGCTGGGTGGTAATATTAGCTACAGGCTTCTCGCTGAATCAGTGCTGGAAGAGGCCTGGATTTCAGAGATTAAGAAGCTTCAGTCAAAACAGGTGCTTTTCATTGCCGAGGGCCTGTTTATGTATCTCCCAAAAGAACAGGTGGTGCAAACACTTAAACGGATGGCCGAATCCTTCAGTCAATCCAGGCTCGTTATGGAGGTGGTTCATGAGAAATACACCCGGGGATTTCGCAAGAAGATGGTGGAGAGGAAGATGCGCAGGGGAGCCGGAACCACAGCCGGAGACCATTATCAGTTTGGAGTCAAACAGGCCGGTGACCTGGAATCTTACCACCCCGCATTCAGTATAAGAGGAGAATGGTCCTATTTCGAGGATCCGGATATCCAACCCCACTTTCTGAAGCTGTTCAGGCATTCCAGATCGTTAAGCAAAACCCAGTACACTGTTATCGCCGATATCAGCTGAACATTATTCCACAATCACCAGGAAGTTATGAGCTTGTGAATCCGTCATGACCCTCAGGTAATAAGTCCCCGGGGGAAGGTCCTGAACATCAATCTGTCTTTCACTTACCATGGCCTGTTTCACATCCTCCCGGTAGATCAGGGCATTTGTAATGGAATAAAGCTCTATACTTACCTGCTTTTCCACATCCAGATCGATGGACACATGCAGGCGCTCCTTCACAGGATTCGGGTAAATTTTCACGGCTCCCGCCGCTGCCATGCCTGATCCGGCGGAGGTAAGAGAAACCAGTACCACTGTATCACCACCAGAGCAACCATGATCGTCTGTGGCAGTAAGCCAGAATGTCCCGTATCGTGTGGCCTGGTATGCGGATCCCGCTGACTGGTCCTGCCATTGATAGGAGGCAAAGCCGGGGCTGGCTTCCAGCGTTGCAGGCAGATTTGTAATCAGGGTATCGGCTCCGTCATTGATGGCAACTTCCGGGTTTTCCCAGGTAGTGACACTACCCGTAAGCAGATTGTTGGCCATATTCTGGTCCGAACTCCAGATCAGGCTGACCTGCATCTGGTAGGTCCCGGGACTTGAGAAGTCATAGGCTTCGGTAAAGGTCAGAATCCTTGATTCACCAAGTGGAAGTTCATTGTCCAGCTGAATTTGTTCAATGAAGGAGGATCCGCCGTCCACCGAATATGTAATGGTAAGGGTATCACTGGTGGAGATCCGGTAATAACCATTGTTAATGATCTCCATGGATACAAGTGCAGGGGCATCTGTTTCACAGGATGATGCGGGTGAGGCAATGCTGGCTATGGCCAGGTCGGGCCTGTCATAGGCCACGTAAACACTGTCATGAGTGGCACATCCGTTTTCACCTGTGACAATCACCCTGTACCACCCCGCAGTGGGATCTGTGATGGGGTAATCGCTTTCTGTACTGCCATCCTGCCACTGGTAGGAGGCATAGCCCGGAGTTGCTTCAAGGGTGATTGGTTCAAAAATCAGCATGGTGTCTGATCCCATTCCAATATCCACAATGGGGCTGCCAAAATGATCCACACTCACAAGGATGATGTCGTTGGATGGAACCAGGTCTGACTCATAGCTTGTATAGGCCATGATATCATAACGACCGGGTTCACTGAAGTCTTCCACCTGGCTGAAGATATAGCTCAGCTCTGCGCCGTTTTCAAAATCCTCTTCCAGTACAAGGCTTTCACTTACCTCCTCAGCTCCGTTAATGGAGTAGGTAACAGGAATGGTGGCACCGGACTCAATATCCCAGTTCCCGAAGTTTTTAACAATCACCTCCACATGTTCCTCATTCTCGAGGTGACAGGTGGTGACAGGAAAACTCAGCTCCAGGATGCCAACATCGGGTACGGCAAGCATCACATCTGCCTCATCATAAGCTGTACACCCGTTCAGGTCAGTTACAGTCACACTGTACTTTCCAACCCCGGGAGTTGTGATGGTATAGGTCTGGTCTGTACTTCCATCCTGCCATTCGTAGGAAACAAATCCCGGACCGGCATCCAGGGTATGCTCAAAGCCCGGAATTACCTGGAATTCATCTCCCAGATCCATGTCAGGTGTTTCAAATACTCCCACTGAAGTAATGATGGTGTCGTTGAGTCGTTTTGAATCGATGTCATAGTCGGAGAAAACGGTAAAATCGTACCACTGACCGGTCTGCACTGTCCCACTGTTGGAGAAAGTGAAGTCGAAGGTATGGCCCGGCAGGAGGTTCTGTGAGAGAATTATCTGATCCATTACAATGGCTCCGCCGTCAATCTGATATCCCACCTGAATGGGTTCACCGGAAGGAATGGCCCGGTTCCCTGCGTTCCTCACGCGGGCCGATATGGTAATTGACTCTGACAGGGCACAGGAATGGCCGGTGAAAGCAACTCTTCCAGTGCAAGGTCCATCACATTCAGGGTGACCAGGACCGTGTCAGGAGCTGTAGACTGATGCTCATCGCTGATGGTCACATGGTAAAAACCCAATCCAGGCCTCGTTTACAAGGAAGGTTTCTGCAGTTGACTCATCCTGCCAGAGGTACTGGAAATACCCCGGAGCGGGACTAGGATATATTCTGCCCCCAGGACTGTGGTATCAGGACCCAGGTCGGCATCGGGGTAACCTTATACCTGAAGGGTATTAAACAGGGTATCGTTATCCGGAACCATGTCTCCGCCCATTCGGGTGAACAGTTTCATGTTGTAATCGCCCGGAGTAGAGAAATCAAAGATCCTGGAATAGGTGTGGTCGAATGATTCACCTGGCTTAAAGCGTTGGGTCAGCACTTCTGGTCGGAGAAGCTTTCTCTTTCATTGATCAGCCCTTCCACATAAATGCTTTCCCCGGTCTCAATGGTATCGGTTCCCAGGTTTGTGACTGTTACCTTCAGGTTAGCTGGTCGGAGTACTAGGCTGACTGGGGGCCAAGGTAAACATTTACACCCACATCGGTAATCAGCTGCAGGACCTGGATTGTATCCGATGCAATACAGCCTTTTCCGTTGCTTACCCTTACATGGTATTTACCGTCGGTGGTTACCTGGAATGTTGAGTCCGGGGACCCATCCTGCCACAGGTAAGTTTGTCCGGGCACTCCTGATATGCCTTTAGAGAACCGTATCGGGCCGTACCGTGGAAATATCCTCTCCCAGTTCCACGGCAGGTTTATTTACTTCGATGAAGCGGGTTACTGTATCATTTGAAAAGATTACCGTAGAAATGGGGATCAAAGGAATTAAAGAAGACCGTGGATTCATAGTTTCCGCTGAGACTCAAATCCAGGGCCTGGGACATGGGGACTATCCCTGTGGTACCAACAGGCCATGGCTGGGTTACAATCAGGGTTTCTTTGGCAGTCTGGATATCACCCGAACGCAATACCTGTACCCAATTTGCAGTGAATCACCTGCCGGGATTGTGGAAAGACCTGTATTTCTCATTCTCAGAGTAAAGGTTTGAACGGGTGAAAGGTCACAGGAAGAGACCGGAGCCAGGATCTCCAGCATGTCGATATCCACGGGGGCCTCCATTATTTCAATATCATCTACCCCTACACCGTCAAACTGATTGTTGGTTTTTATCAGCTGCAAAATTAAACCTGAACTGCACATTTGCCTGGTTTATCAGGGGTGCAGGAAGGAGGTGTTTTACATTTATCCAGCCATTGCTCTGGCCACTCCATCCATCCTGGCCAAGGGCCCTTACCGGTTTTCGGTATACCAGTTCCAGTAAACATCATATCCGGAAGGGTTATTTAAATAAGTCCAGGTAGCACCATCATCAAGCGAGTAACTGAGGTTCACGCCATCCACGTCCTGTTCCGTATCAAGCCATAGCCTGGCCATCAATACAGGCCTGTCATTCGGTCAGGTCATAACTGGGTGAATTCATGTATCCGGGTACATTCCCAACCAGGTCGCCTCTGACACTGAAATCATCAATATGCCATCCCTCGGCAACTGCTCCTGCGGCTGAAGAATGAAAAGCGAGAATCGGAAACGCAACGCAGTGGAATAAATATATGCTTCAGGAACATCAACACCCGTTCGGCAAAGCCAAATTCCCAGATTTCCCCTTCGTTGTTTTTCCAGAGGCTTGCCAGCTTAAACCGTTGTCGGAGCTGAGCTCGAGCTTTATGGAATCCCCGTTCAGGATGGTGATCCAGCTTGCGAAATGCACTTGGAGGTCTGTAAAGTGGCTGACATCCATGGCGGAGAAGTTGCGCTGTAGGCTGAACCCCCGAGATCCCGTTTTCGTAACGATGAAGCTGGATCCCAGCCCTGTCAGGTCGGTCCCAATGGAATAATATCCGGAATTGGCAAAGTAGGGCTGGTGCATGTTGCTGGGTCCTTGTTCAAATTCCCCGGTAAAGGTCCATCCTTTTTCGGTTTCAAAATCATCTCGAAACACCACCTGGTCCCTTAGTGCGAGTATATTGCCATACCTGTCAGATAAGCCCGTTACCCAGGGACCGATCCCGAAGCCGCTTTATTGATGGTATTCCCGCTGGGGTTCCATGTCCCAGATTCCATTACCCAAGGATCTCCAGGATCCATTTCCGTCTTCGAAATCCTCCAGATAGGGAGGAACAAAGGTGGGTATGATATAAATCTCCGTTTCCAACTGATCGTTACCGGTAAATTGATCGCCGGGCATGGTGGTTTTTGCCAGGACTGAAGGCCTGTAGCCAGGTTGGGAAAGGCCGGCTGCTTGAAGGAAAGGTAAATTCAACCGCCCCGCCAACGGGAATTTTCTGGGTACATCGTCGATGGTCCAGTCTGCACCCCGATTCGAAGGAATAGGCCACCGGTACCGGATCTACGATTTCGGCACCCCCGTATTCCGAATTTCCACGGCGACATCTTCACTGGCTGTATGGCCGCTGCCACTCAGGGGACTTATCCATCGGGAGACCCCACATCCCTGGAAATAAATTCTCCGGTCAGGTAGATGTCATCATATTGACCCGAATAATTATTAAAGCCATCGGTGGGACCCAGCTTAAAGCGGACTTTTAACATTTCCGATCTTGAATATTCATCAGGGATAGATAGGCGAGTCTGAAACCATTGAAAATCACTTAGATATGAATTATTCTCCCAGATTGGGTTCCAGGTAGTGCCATTATCCGTACTGATCTCAATGGCTGCCTGATCCCATACCTCAATATTCAGGTATCGGGAGAAAAACAGGTTCAGATTTTTGTAATAGAGGGCATCCACATTGGGGGAGGTGGCCAGGTAGGATGCGGCCTCGCTTAAACCGGGTTCATAATTAAGGCCTTAATTTCTTGCGCCCAGCCCGGTGAGATCAGTTCCCAGGATACGTGTACCGCTGAATGCTTCATCGGGATTTGGGTTGCCGGGTATACCCCCCATTCGATTGGGGGTGTCCACTTCGAATTCTCCGGTAAGGGCCCAGTTGTGGTTTCCTTCAAAATCTTCACGGTAACGGGTTTCGTAGATTTCCCTGTAACCATCCGGCGATTGATCAGATGACGGATACAGGAGCCATTGGCCCTGATCCCGTTTTCAGCCACCATTACGTCAAGAATGTTTGCATGACCTGCATCCGTCTCCACGTCGCAGGTCAGCCATAGGTAGGATTGTCCGGCCGGCAGTGTGTGATTGAGTCCGGTAAAGCTTGCCACTCCGGATGAAAAGCTGGTGGCCGAACCCAGTGGATTGTTTTTATCAAAGGTCTGGTTGGTAGTGGTGTAAATTTTTAGACCATTGCTCCGACATCATTATCCTAAGTATTCAAGGAATTGAAATGGATATAGTCAAGTACTACCGAATCGGTATTTCCAAAAACCTTGAAGTCCACGCTCATGATGGGTACATCGGGTGATCCGGAAGGGACAAAATTGGAAAAGGACTGTTGAAAACCGATTTCCCCTATGTACATGGGCTGGTTTCCTGTCTCTTCAATGGAAATTTTATCCAGGCAGGTTCCGTAACCCCACCGTGTTTGGCCTTCAAAAGCCACATAATAGGATCCCGAAGGATTTGGAAGGTTCAGTTTCTGCTCTTCCCACTCGAATACCGGATCCAGGTACTCATGCAGCAGAACCCAGGGATCTTCCGCAGGTACCTTAACATACACCCTCAGCACATCCCATCCCGAAGCCCCTTCGAATGTCAATGGAATTTGGCACAGCCAGAAAGTCAGTTCAACCGAGGTGGCCCTGAGCATATTAAGCTCTTGAGCGATTAGCTTGGTGCGTTCATTGTTATCTCCCTGTTTGAAGAAAATGGCGTTGTAGGTCCCTTCATATGCAGCCGGAGGGTTCCGGGTAATGTCAATAATATCGGCAGGTTCCTGCCAGTTGTTGTCATTGGGGCTGTGACCCCCGTTCCTGTATCTCCAGGGTTCGTTTCCATAAACGCCCTCTTCGGTCCAGCCTTCGGGTTTTGATCCCGTTTCAAAACTTTCACTCAAGTAAACCTGGGAGATTCCCGGAAGGGTTAATAAACTAATTAAGAGGGATAGACAGGGTTTATATAATTTCATCAGTTTATATAATTTGAAGCAACCTTATAACTTAACTAAGAGTTTCTACGTATAGTTGCTTAAATAGTTTTGAAAGAAGTCCGCTTGATGATAAAAAAGGGCCGTATTTTTTTTAATTTTTTTCCTAACTGGGCAGTATTTGTCATCCTTTCTGGGTGGCTCTGCGTCAGGTCTTTATGCCCAGGTGGACACTGATTTCGGGTTTGTGGTTCCGGAATTTCCGATCGTGGAAATACCGGTGGTACTCCGGGAAGGCTCAGAATTGCCACCCTGGAACTTGAGGCCACGGTCTCCATTACCATGCCTGCAAATCCCTATCATGCCACACTGAATCCCACCGGTTTTCAGGAAATTATCCTGGACATAGCTGCCAATCCGGCATAGAGGCCGACCTTTCCCACCTGCTGGATGATGCGGCCAATCCCAACAGGAATTTGCTGGAAAATAAACCCCTGACCCCGGATGGGATCGAACGATTTTGGTTTGCACATCACCTCCACCAATGTGATCAATGTTTACTGGGAGGTGAACTACGATTATGGTTCCGATCTATGGACCCTCAAGGGAGGCAATGGTATGGGAACCCTGTTTTATACGCCTTTCCAGACCACTTACCCGAACCGGAACCTGACACCACGCACCTATTCTGCCATCGACATAGTAGCCACGGAGGATAATACCCAGGTGACCTTCACCCTGCCAGCAGGAAAGGGCGCCAGTTATGGCTCAAATGTTACGCCCGTATTTCCCGGCGAAACCTATGTGCTTACCCTGAACCGGGGACAGACCTTCTCACTCTTCCCACGAAACTACAGCATATTGGCAGCCGATCGCCTTGCCGGTACACGGATCGAATCCACCAAGCCCATCAGTGTTTGTATAAAGGATGATGCACTGAATACGGGATCCCAGGGACAGCCCGTGACAGGCGACCAGCTGGTACCGGTGAACATCATCGGAGATAATTATATTGTACCGGACATAAAAAATCCCAACCATATTTATGTGGTTGCCACGGAGGATAATACAAATATCTATGTGACCAATTCCGACGGCCTGCCCATTGGTTCCACCCCCTATACCACCCTGAACCAGGGTGAACAGGGACTGATTGTGGTTCCCAATGGTTCAAAGTATGCCAGGATCACCTCCAGGGCCAACCCGGGTGATGCGACCAAACCGATTTATGTCTATCAGCATGCCCTTTCAAACCAGACCCGGGCGGGGCCCTGGTTCCGGCCATTGGTTGTACGGGTAATACACAGCTGGCTTTTACCCGGGCCAGGCAGGGAGAGAATATTTTTTATTTTTTCCTGATTACAGAGAAAGGGAATGAGGACAAATTTTTGATTGATGGAAATGCCGAGCCCACCATCATCGATCCGGGGGCCTTTACTGAAATCCAGGGCAGTGACGGTTGGGTGGCCCTGCTGACAAACTCCATTAATGCCAATGTCCTGCCCATCGGTCAGCACCTGGTGGAAAATACGGGTGGCATCTTCCACCTGGCGATCATCAATGGCTTCCCGGGCGCAGGCCAGGGTGGACTTTATTATGGCTACTATTCTGATTTTGGCGGACTGAATGTGGGGGCCACAGTAGCAGGGACAAACTCATCGGTGGTCCGTGCCTGCTACGGGGATTCAGTACAACTGTATGCCTTCGGGGGAACCAATTATCAGTGGACACCTGATACCTACCTGGATGACGCCAACATCAATCTACCCACTGCAATTAACCTGCCCCCCGGTCCCCATGAATACACCGTAGAGGTATCAGGAGCCTGTGGTTCCGGTACCATTCCCCTGACAGTGCTTGTGTCCACACCGGTGGTTGCCCACTTTGAGACCAATGTGGTTTCCGGCTGTTCTCCCTTAGAGATAAGTTTTGAGGATCAGTCAGAGGGCACCTATTCCTGGCAGTATGACCTGGGTGATGGAACCCCCCTGCTCCGATATGACAATGATCCGGCAACGCCCTATCCGCCTCCCCCGGATCCTTTTGTATTTAACAATGTTTACACCAATACAACGGATCAGCCCATTGACTATGAAATTACCCTGCTGGCAAAAAATGAAAGCGGTTGTTCCGAGATCCTGACCAAAACCATTACAGTTTTTCCTGAAATCCAGTCTGATTTTTCGGTGGACAGGGATGAGGGCTGTGAGCCCCTGGAGGTAAGCTTTTCAAATAATTCTTCAGGTGATACAAATACCTGGTTATGGGAATTCGGTGACGGGGGTTCATCTGTGGAAGAAAACCCGGTTCATGAATACAGGAACCTCTTCGGTCCGGGGATATAGTATTTGATGCACGACTGATTGCTATTTCACCCTTCAACTGTCATGATACCTCTTCCCATCCCATAACGGTCAGCCCCTTTATTGAGGCCAGCTTTGCCTACGATACCGTGGCTAGTGTTCCCCCCGACGAGATCATAATTAACGATCAGTCCTATGGGGCAGATATATACGCCTGGAATTTTGGGGATGGGACCACCAGTAACTCATCCGGGCCTGTACTCAGGCACACCTATGTAAATAGCACACCGGTTCCGCAAACTTATACAATCTCCCTCAGGGTGGATAATTTCCAGGGCTGTTTTCATGAGATCCAGAGGGAGGTTACTGTATATCCTGAAGTTGAGGGCGGCTTTCGACGTGTTTCCCAGGAGGCCTGTTCCCCTGCGGAGATGATATTCCAGAATAATTCCACAGGTGCAGCCACTTATTTTTGGGAATTGGGGATGGGGGAAGTCGACCGGGGAAAACCCTATTCATCGCGACGACCGGAATTTACTCAGGCATGATACGGTATTTACAGTCATGCTGGTGGCCACCTCCGATGAATTCTGCCGGGATCGGCCACCTTCGATGTGGTAATCCACCCCTACATTGAAGCGGCTTTTACCGTGGAGGATGTGGTGGGCTGCCACCCCTTCCCGGTGGACATCAACAATGAATCCATTGGGGTGGATCAGTACTTCTGGGACTTTGGTGATGGTACACCTGTGAGCAATGCTTCCGATGCAGTTCTGTCACATGTCTACCTGAACACAGGCAGTAGCAGTGTGGTGTATCCCCTCCAGCTCATTGTTTTTAATGATGAGGGCTGCTCGAATACCCTTGTCAGGAACATCACGGTTCACCCGGAGATTCCGCAAGTTTTTCCACCGATGGTTTGCAGGGCTGCCATCCACTGACGGTAACTTTCACCGATCTTTCTGTCAATGCGGTCAACTACCTCTGGGATTTTGGAGATGGTGCCGCCTCGGTAGAGCACTCCCCGGTGCACACCTTTAGCAATTTTGGGTCCTCTGACACGACCTACCTTGTGACACTGACAACTTCCACAGCTGACGGGGAATGTGTGAAGTCAGTATCCTGGCCCATAACCGTGCTTCCACAGATCATTGCCGAGTTCACCTTCCCCTATGCCCAGGGTTGCGGACCCTTTGAAGTTACTTTTGAAAACCTTACCATTGGCGGTACAAACTTTACCTGGGATCGGGGACGGAACCGTGATCAACACACTGCTTCCGGAGCCCCAGACCCATACCTTTGTAAATACCAACTTCACTTCTCCACAGGATTTTGATGTGATATTGCACGCAGAAAATGATTATGGATGTGTGAGTGAAATTGTAAAAACAGTGACCGTTTACCCGGGCATTGATGCAGGATTCCTGAGCTCGACCACCGAAGGGTGTCACCCGCTCAGCGTAAATTTCACCAACCATACCGATGGTGGATCGACCTATGTTTGGGAGTTTGGAGACGGGGCCACATCCAACCTTGAAAATCCGGGGGATATATTTACCAATACGGGGACTGTCGATTCCATATTTACTGTAAAATTGTTATCCCTTGCCCCCAACAATATCTGTTCCGATTCATTCTTTGTGGATATCACGGTTCATCCCTATTTACAGGCCAATTTCACCATGCCGGATATGCTGGATTGCAATCCCTTTGAGGTTGAGATTATCAATTCATCCATTCATGCCTCCATATTCAGATGGGACTTCGGGATGGTATGGATACCACCACTTTTAATACCAATCCCATCTCCCACCAGTTTGTTAATAATGATTTTTCCAGCCAGCAGGATTATGAAATTACCCTTGTGGCAGAGAATTTCGCGGGGTGCACCGATGAGATCTCCAGAACCATTACCGTAGAACCTGCCATCCAGGTGGATTTTGCACCCAGCCAGCTGCAGGGATGTCATCCGCTTACGGTGGATTTTGCAAACCTTTCCAACGGAGCAGAGCACTTTCTGTGGGACTTTGGGAACGGAACCACCTCCCAGGAGGTTTTTCCCACCCAGACCTTTAACAACCTGGGTATATCAGATGTCACCTATCGAGTCTGGCTTGATGGAACGGATCGAATCTGCTTTGCCGGGATTCCATGTATCTATATTGTGGTGCATCCTTACATCACAGCCGATTTTACCTTCCAGGAAAATATTGCCTGTACGCCTTCTCCGGTGCAGTTGCAAAACGCCTCCATTGGAGGAAGCACCGATACCTGGAGCTTCGGGGATGGATCAGATACAATCACCCGTAACCAGGACCCGGTATACCATTCCTTCATCAATGCCAGCTTTGTGAATAATGCATCCTACCAGGTGACCCTTCTGGCAGAAAATGGAGCAGGACGTGCCGATTCAGTCACCAAAACTGTGGAAGTATATCCTGCCATAAACGCGCAATTCACGAGCAGTGTGGTAGAGGGCTGTCACCCGCTGGAGGTCGATTTTACGAATATTTCCAGTGGTGCGAACATCTATTCCTGGGAATTCGGGGACGGAGCCTCAAGTGAGGCAGATGGTCCGGTTCACACCTTTACAAATTTTACCGGGGCCCCCTTAACCAGGCAGGTTCATCTTCTGGCCACTTCACAATTCAACTGTACAAGTGAAATCACGGCTGAGATTACCATTCACCCGAAACCGGTGGCACGTTTTGAGACCGAAAGGATTATTGACTGTGCACCCTTCGAAGTTCCCTTTACCAATACCAGCCTGAATGCCGACCAGTACCGCTGGGACCTTGGTGGCGATACCCTTATCGATACCCGCTCCTTTGCCCCTTTCAGCCACATTTTTGAAAATATGAGCGCGGAGATTGCCACCTATGAAATCACCATGACTGCCACCACCGATTTTGGTTGCCTCGATACGGTTCAGCAGGATATTTATGTGTACCCCAGGTCCATTGCCGACTTTACGGTAAATGACGGCGACTGCAGTCCTTTTTACGCCTATTTTGTGAACGAATCCACAAGGGGTGAAACCTATATGTGGGACTTCGGAGACGGAACCTCGGCCTCCACCACAGATCCTTCAAACCTCTATTTCAACCTCTCGGGGAATGATACGGTTTATTATGTGACCCTTACTTCCACCACCCAGCATGGCTGTGTGGATTCCCATACCGATTCCATTGATGTATATGCCCAGCCCAATGTGGAATTTTATGCCACTCCCACCCACCAGATGTATCCTGAATCGACCGTTGATTTCACCAATATGACCAACGAAGGTTACTGGGACTATCACTGGGACATGGGAGACGGCACAGAGAGCATGCTTGAGGATCCGGCTGCACATATTTATGCAAGCTGGGGAGAATACCGGATCTGGCTGAGTGCTTCGACACCCTACTGTTCCGATTCTGTGGAGCACAGCATTCGTGTCCTTGCCGCCACACCCATACCCGTCTTTGACTCAATAGAAGGTGGCTGTGAACCACATACGGTGCAGTTTACTAACCATTCTGTGTACGGAGAAAGTTATCTGTGGGAATTTGGAGATGGAAATACCTCAACAGAATTTGAGCCGGAACACACCTATGAACGTTATGGCCTGTACAATGTCAAGCTGACTGTCACAGGGCAGGGTGGGAAAGAATATACCTACCGCCAGGTGGAGGTTTACAGGATGCCCCTGGTGGATTTCAGGGTATCGCATGATGTTGTTATGCTGCCCGATGACCATGTATGGCTCTATAACCTGTCAAAATACGGGTCCAGCTATTTGTGGGACTTTGGCGATGGCCACACTTCCACCGAGGAGAATCCCTCACATCTATACGATGAGGTAGGCTTGTATGATATCTCGCTGGATGTATGGACCGAGTATGGATGCACCGACAGAATTTTGAACCCGAGATTGTTACAGTAAAGGGTGAAGGTTCCATCATCTTCCCCAATGCCTTTAAACCCCTCTTGGATGGCGGCAATGGTGGTTATTACAACCTGAACGACAGGGAGACCAATAAAATATTCCATCCCCTGTGGAAGGGAGTAGACATTTACCACCTTGAAATCTTCACACAATGGGGTGAGCGGATTTTTACCAGTGACGATGTGAATATAGGATGGGATGGCTATTATAATGGAGTGCTATGTGACCAGGATGTGTATGTGTACATATGCACCGGCTATTTCCTCAATGGGGAAGCCTTCAATCTGAAGGGGGATGTTACCCTGATTCAGCATAAGAAGGATTGATTTCTATATGTCATATTGACATTTTTTCACTATCGTCAAGCATAAAATAAATGAAAAATGACACATTGTATTTAATGTTATATATTTGACTTGGATTGGCATGCTTCTTGAAAAGCTGGGCCTGGGTGGGATTGTTGAAGAACAAATAATATCAGCAGAGATGAAAAGCTTTTTATACAGGTCGAAATTTAATTTCCACTGGGAGCTTCCCGGATTTCCTGATTTCGTGGCAAAAAGTTCAAAAGAAGCAGAGAACAGGCTTCCTGATATATTTGATCCCTTTCATGGCAAAGTAGCCATTATTACTGGTGCTTCATCCGGAATAGGCCGGGCCATCGCCCTTGAGTTGTCGTACAGGGGCGTGAGCGTGATGCTGGCCTCCAGGACAGAGGAAAATCTTATTGCTGTACGGCAGGAGATCGAGAACAATGGAGGGGTTGCTTCACATTTTGTGATTGATGTAAGGGATGAGTCCCTTTGCCGGGAGCTGGTAGAGACCACCTGCAAGCGTTTTCAAAAAATTGATTACCTGATTAATAATGCAGGAATTTCCATGAGGGCAAATTTCAGCGATGTGGATATGGCAGTATTACGTCAGGTTATGGATACAAATTTCTGGGGTTCTGTCTATTGTGCCAGGTATGCTCTGCCCCATATTCTTCAGACAGGTGGCAGTATAGTGGGTATATCGTCCATTTGCGGGGTAACCCCTTTGCCCGGAAGATCGGGCTACTCCGCCTCCAAACATGCCCTGGATGGTTTCCTGGAATCCTTAAGGCTCGAAAACAGGAAAACCGGATTGCACATTATGCTGGTTCATCCGGGTTATACGAGTTCCAATATCCGGCGTGTTGCCCTGAATAATATTGGTGAGCCCCACGACGAGTCTCACCTGGACGAAGAGAAGCTTATGTCCTCGGAAAAGGTGGCCCGCGAAGTGGTGGCCGGTATCGCTTCCAAAAGAAGGGACGTGGTGTTAACCCTGGAAGGGAGAATCATTACCTGGATCTACCGCAGAAGGCCTCAAATAGCTGAGCGACTGCTTTACAGGGAAAAAATAGCTAAGATAAGTTAAAGGGAATTTGTGGTTTTTTTGATACTAATTGAGCCTCACGGTGCCTGCAAGTATTCCTATTAGTTTTTTGCAGCCGCCTTTATTTAAGAATTCAGTGTGCTCATCCACCGTGTTGAATCGTTGCCCGCATAGCTTGTCGCACATCATTTCGTAACCGGTCTCCTCGTAAAAAACCTTCAGGGTGTCATTGCTTTCCGGGTCATAGGGGGTTGGTTTTCCGGGATTTTTCCGGTTATGGATCAGGGCATTCATCCAGACGGCTGCAGCCAGTGCCCACAGCCATTGCCACTCAGGCCAAGTCCCCGGCAAAACCTGCAACCAGGGCCATCTCTTCCTCAGTGCCACCCATAAGCCTGACCACCTCCGAAGCACAACTTAGGGTCTCCTGTGGCTGTTCGCGTCCATTTGTGGCCAATCCTTCTCTTGCAGCCTGCAAAGCCTCGGGAGCCCATTTCCCGGCAAGCTTAAAGCAGCCCACAAATTTTCCTGAAAGCATATACTTCAGAAAGCTCTTTTTTGTTGGTGAAATCACACTGGGTGATCTCCTCACATTCGATGCTGCCGGTCCGGTCGGCAAAAGATTTCATTACGTGCCGGGTGGCCAGGATTGTGATGGCAGTGGATTCGCCCGCGGTCTTGTTTCTGCGAAAAGATTCCGCCCCCACAGCCATGGATGCCCCCCAGAGCATTCCGCACTGGTAGCCCTGTTGCAGTATCCCTCCTGCCATGGGGTCAATTGCCTTTTCCTCTTCATCACGCGGAAAACCGAACTCCCGGTCCAGCAGATAAAAAAAGGTGCGGGAGCAGGATCCCTTTTTCATGAAGGTTCTTTTGGCCTTCAGTTTGACTGTTTCGGATTTCAGCGTTTTCACAAGTAGCGGTTTATTTTATTTGTCTTGTGGACTTACCATGATAAGTTTCATGACCATAAATTACGAATAATATCGCTTTCGTCATGCTTCAGTTTCTCAGAGCTGCAAATTGCTCATTTCTTCTGAAATCTGGAAATCCGGTTCCGGGTAGTCAAACACGGGGATGCGAGGTTCAGTCTGCCCCAGGGAATAGCCATACAGGCCTTCATAGTGATCCCGCTCCTCGCCCATTTCTTCCAGCTGATTCATGTATTCATGAATCGACTTGGACTCAATGATGACCACTTTGCCCATTTTATGGATGATGGGGCTGTGGCGACGCGTTTCATCATGGTCAAACTTCAGGATTCTCCTGCCATAGCGGGTAATTCCGATTACCCTGAAAGTTAAACTTTTGCCCACCCCCGGAAGGTTCAGTACATTGCGGTCTGTGGCCAGGAATGGCAAACCAGAGTAACGCCTCAGGGCTTCGATATTTTCAACCATCAGTTTGGCCTCATCCGGGAATTCACGAATTGTTTCATGGTATTGTTCTTCGATCTTCCCAACCACCTTTTCTTCAAGCTGCTCCTGCACCACCCGGGCATTTGGGGCAAAGCCTGCATTGTTTTCCATGTAGCCCTTCACCGTAAATGTGTAATAGGGAAGAACACCCACATCGTTTAGGACTTTGCGAAGTTTAGCCGAGTGTCCTCTCCTGGATGCAGCTGCCGTGAATACCTGTTGGTTGGTAATGGTCCATCCGGCTGCAATGAGTCGCTGTATGGAAATGTTGGCTTCCGGGGTTAACTCCATGGGAGAAACAAAATGCGTTTGTATGAGGAACTGTCGAACTCCCACTTCCGATGCTCTTTCCCGGAAGTTTTTAAGAATCTGTACAAGTTTCAGGGAAATGCGCTGGGGGAGGTATACCGGAAGCCGGGTTCCGATCCTTACCCTGACCAGCTCGGCTAATTTTTTTCCTTCGGGCAGCTTGCTGTTTTTTTCTGCTTTTCGTCTTGCCATCAGGATGATCTCATCCAGGATAAGCTGAAGGGCTTTGTCGGAACTCATCAGTCCGTCACCTCCGGTTATCAGGATGTCCCTGAGCTGGGAGTCCTCTTCGAAGTAACGCATCAGTTCCTTCAGTTTATGGTTCCACCCCTCCCCGGGAGCCAGCTTTTCCAGGTTGAAATTCAAATGGCCATTCTGAAAATTATACATGCGCTGGCAGGAGGAACACAGGCCTGCGCAGGCCCGGCCCATGGTGTCAGGAATCAGGATAGCCACCTCCGGTAGCGCCTGTGGATGTTATGCCCTTCAGGAAGGATCCATCCAGCAGCGTTGGGTTTTCCATCCACCACCTGGTCTTCTTTTTCCCAGGCAACGATTTTGCCGAACTCATCCACCAGTTGCTGACTGTAGAGGATGTAATAGCGTATGGCCAGGTCGGCACCCACAGCAAAATAGGGGACCCTTACATGCAGCAATGAAAGGTAGTAGGGATTTACAAAGAAGGGGATCCCTGCCTTTTCAGCATCCTTTAAGATCTTCATGGTATCAGGGTCCAGGGAATGATCGAGCATCCTGTTAAGTAAATCGGGTGACCGTACGGCGAAGCGCAGGTGGAAATGGTAATCCTCCCACCATTGATGCATCTTCTCCATTTTTTCATCCTCCGACATTCCCTTCTCGAAAAAATAGCGACGGCTGTTGACCTTATCGCTGCCAATCCGGTCCTTGAGGATCAACATAATCCTTTGCTTATTCTCCTCGCGGAGTTTCACGATCCTGGGATCCAGTCCGGATGGAAAGCGCTCCATCCATTCATGAACGCGTTCCGGAGAGAATTCCGCTGACTGGCTGTCACCCCTGAGTTGCCGGAACAGCATAATCATATCGATGAAAAAGTCCGGCTTTGCCCCGCCGGTTCCTCGTGTGACTGCAAGCCATATCAGCCTGAGGGGATTACTTACGGCAATTTCATCATGCAGATTCTTGTCAGGGTATTCCTTTCCGGCATGATCGATGTAGTCCAGGATCCGGATAATGGCATAATCATGCCACTCCAGCTTCTCAAAAAGTTCCCGGCGGGCATGCCTTGCATGATAGAATCGAAAGGCATTCTCCCGGTCCTTCAGGCTTTTTTCAATCCATTCCCTGACCCCAACCACTACCTCGGTTTCATTCTTCGAGTTGCGGAGAATCTCTTCCAGGATGGGATTTTCTGTGAGTAGCTGCCTGAGCAACTTGTGTGATCTCACATTGATGGCAATTCGGTCCAGCTTTTCTATTTCAGTCATGAAGGAGGTTGTCAAATTATTGACTGCGAAACTTTTACATTGAGTAAGTTACAAAAAAAGGAAGGAAATGCCACCTGGTTTTCTGGAATAAGTCTGGTAGATAAAATAAATGAACCTGCCGGGAAAGATCATCCCGGCAGGTTCAAGAGTCGATAATCTGCATAGGTGCTATTTACTCGCAATGCTTATTTCATACCAGCCATCATCGACCACGGCATGGCTGAAATCCAGTTTCATGAAATCGGCCAGTACAACCAGGACTCCATAGGAGAATTCAAGATATTCCTCGTATGTTACTCCGAGCATGGGTCCCTGTTTAAAAGGCATATCCACATTCGTCATCCGGATCCTGATTGAATGTTCATCCTGTTCCACAATTTTCATTTCACCGGTATAATGAATGCCGGCAAGGATGAACATAATCTGATTGGCAAAACCCGGCAGGCCAGCGGTCGGATCCCAGAAAGGGGTAAATAAATCCCCCACATAGCGCCCATAGCTTTCCGGTGTTTTCCCCATGCTTTTCGCATAACTGATTCCCGAGGTTGCATAGGCAGCCACATGGTTGTATAAAACCTGCTGAACCTGTTCCTGGCTTAACTCAGGGACGCTGAATTTGTCCTGTCCGAAGGAAGTGGTAAGGCCAGTAATGCAAATGACAAAAAATGTGAACAATTTCATGACTTTGATTTTTAGGTTAAATTATCTGCAAAAGAAGGTTTCTTGTTCATTGTTGGCCACAAGCTGATAGTAAGTGACAAGCCCGTTTTCACCTGTGGTCCTGACCGTAATAATAATTTCTCCGGTTTCTAACTTAATGTTTTCTGTCCTGCTGAATCTGTAAATTTTTCCACTCTCCGATCCCACTAATTTTTTCCCTTTTATATTCCAGTGTTCGGTTTTTGAGTTCCCAACCACTTTGACTTCAATGATGCCGCAAAGGAATTCACCAAGCCCGTCGTTGGCGCAGGGGCACCAGAAACAAAAAGGTTCTGCTTCTGATCCCCATGTTTCCTGTGAGGATTTTCCATTATTCTGGGCCATTGCAGTCATGGAACAAAAGCCTCCTACAATTAATAAAGCAAGGATTGATTTTAATGTTTTCATAATACATTGATTTTGGTTACAATGTAAAAGTCATATTTTGAGGCACTTATAACATATCAATGATGGAGCGAATACTTGCAATATCGCTGCATGGATGGTAATAATGAAGCATGGAGTTTAATAAGAGATGGCAACATTCATATTTTCTGCCAGCTCCAGGAACCTTGGTTCATCATATATGGCCTTCCAGTGCGGCCGCAACATCATGGTTGGTAAATCCTCATTTTTATATTTGTAGGCAATATCCAGGTATTCAAGTGCACCAAGCGGGTCATCGACAAATATATGTGCCATGGCAATGATGGTGGGATTTGAACAATACTGAGGAGCTTCACTTTTGGCTTTTTTTAACCAGAAATTTAAAGCCACATCAATGGGTTCAGTTGCGTAGATGCTGGCGGAAGAATCATTTCCCATGATCAGGTGTAACTCCCGCCATGATTTCATGGCCTCCTCCCTGTCTCCGCTCATAAAATAGGCATAACCAATTCCATCCCAGGCAAATCCGTAAGCAGGATACAGTTCCAGGACATGTTTGTATTGTCGGATGGAACGTTGATAATTACCGCTTAAATAATAACGTTCTGCCACAAGGCAGCCGGTTCTGGGATTGATGGGATCGAGTTTTTCTGAAAGTATTGCCATTTCAAGCGCCTTATCAGGCTTTCCCCTGATAAGGTAATAATCCGACAGGAGGATATAGCCAAAGGCATTGTTCGGGTCAATGGACAGTCCTTTTTCAGCCAATTGTTTCATTTCTTCCCAATCCCAGTCAAATTTACCTGCAATATTCCCACTTGTAAAATAAGCTGCAGCCAACAGGGGGTCAAGCTCAAGGGCTTTGGCGATGGCTGCACGGGCCAGTTCCCGGTGCCTTAGTTTTTCTTCGTTGTCGCGGATCAGCTTGTTCAGTGAGATATATGCTTCGGCCAGGGTGGCATAAGCTGGTGCATAGCCGGAATCAATTTGAATGCATTGCTGAAGATAGCTCAATGCGGCATGAACGGATCCTGGATTTTGCTGATACCATAAATGACGCCCCCTCAGGTACAGATCCAGGGCCCCGGGATCCGGTTGATATAAGCTGGAAATGCTTGCTTCCGGTTTCACAGCCAGGTTCACCTCGCTGGCAATCTGGTTGGATATTTTTTTGACCAGTGCCAGTAGGTCAACATATTTCTGATCATAGCTGTCAGCCCAGACATGCTTCTCCTTTGGGAAGGGTTCAATTAACTGAACCACCACCCTCAGGCTGTCGGCATTGTGCAAAACCGATCCCTCCAGGAGGAAATCCACGTCCAGTTCTGTCGCAATATCAGAAGAGAGGATTTTCTCACCCTTATATCGCATGGCGGAGGTGCGGGAAATCACACGAATGTCATTCTGCTGAGATAATTCCAGGGTAATGGCCTCTGTAATTCCATCGGCCAGATACTCCTGTTCCCCATCTTCGGAGAGTGTCAGAAAAGGAAGCACAGCGATGGATGCAGACTGAACCTGGCTTCCTTTGTTCTGAAAGAGTTTGTCCCTGAAAGTCAGTGACAGGGCAACAAGCACCATCAGAGCAGCTGCGAACGCAAAGATGCGCAATTGGCCCGATTTTTTTGGTCTTTCCTTTTTGGCAGTGCCCCCCGGAATCATTTTGTCATCAACTGATTTCCTTTTAAAATCTCCGGGTGTGCAGGCAAAATATTCATGAAAGCATTTATTGAAATAAGAAGGACTGCTGAATCCAACTTTGTATGCTATTTCCGCTGCCGTAAAGTCACTTTCCTGAATCAGTTTGGCAGCTTCACGCAATCTTATTTCCCGGATCAGCAGGTTGACTGATTTACCTGTGGATGCCTTAACTTTTCGAAGAACCTGGGAACGGCTCAGACCAAGCTCGTGGGAGAGCTCACTTACGCCAAAACCTTCAATTCCAAGGTTTGAAAGCACAATCTGCTCGATATTATCCATGAAGTCCTTCGACATAGATTATGTTCGCTAAAGAATTTCTAAATAAACCATAGCTAATATATGAATATTTAATCGACAGGCATGATCAGGGGAGGCGGATCGATTTTATGATATTCTTAACACCTTAATAAAGAACAAAATAGACCTATTCAGGTTATAGATGTACCACACTAAAACTCCATCTCATGTTTCAAAAAATACTTTATCGTTTGAGCTTAATATTGATTGCTCTTGCAATCCTCCAGGGATGCGGCTCCGGAACAAACAACAGCGAAACTGCCATTGAAGATACACCACGTATCCAACCTTCACCTCCCATTGCTGTTTTCCGTGCAAATTCGCCTGAAGAGAAAACTTACCTGGACGATCCCTTTGTGGGCATTACCACGGACGGTATAGCCGAGCAGGGATGGTTCCCCATCCAGATTACAGGGGTTTCCACCACGCCCGTAAAGGAAGCTGTTGAATTGGTGAGAACATTCGTACATATTCCAGTAAATGTATTTCCTGCCTTCGCACCTTTAAAAGCAGCCACTTCTTCTTCAGCCACCTCGGATTCAGGGTATACTTCCTCCATTTTATCGCAGCCAAAAAAGATCAGGGCTGCGCTCATTACCAAAAGCATTAAAATTGAACGTTTCATAGTTTCTTGTTTTTTTAGTTAGACATCGAAATTTCATACAAGCAAGTTCCTGCAAATGAGGATGCGGCAACAAGAGACTATATTTCAAAATGATTAAAAGATCAGGCGGGAATTAAAATATAGGTCAGGAAGTTTAAATTATAGTCCAAAAGGTATTCGGTTCCCGGAAACTTTTGTGATATTCTTAACAGATTGGAGGGGAACAAAGTAGTATAATAGAGGTTGTTATCTCTACCACACTAAAAAACCTGATTAATGCTTCATAGAAAAACCCTTCAACCCACCATTGTCCTTGTTGCACTTGTTTTCCTTTTCGGATGCGGGTCCCGAACAAACAAAAGCGAAACAACTGAATCAGGAAAGTCACAAGAGCCACGCATCCAGCCTGCACCCCCCATCTCCGTTTTGCATGCAGATTCTCCTAAAGAAAAGGCTTACCTGGAGGATCCCTTCGTCGGGATCACCACGGACGGTAGTGCCGAAGCAAGGATGGTTCCCCATCCAGAGTACAGGTGTTTCCACCACACCTGTGCAGGAAGCGGTTGAGCTCTTTCTTTCTTCATTAAATGAGGAACAAAGGGCCCAATGCACTTTCCCAATTGATGACGATGAATGGAGAAGGTGGCACAACATAGACTTTTATGAAAGAGAGGGCATTGCCCTTTTTGAAATGAATGAGCAGCAGCTGGGACTTGCCTTTAATATCCTGGAAACGGCCTTAAGTAAGGATGGAGTCACAAAGGCGAAAAACATAATGGCCATGGAGGCCTACCTGAAAGAAATCAGTACTCAGCTGGGCATCCGGGGGGAGGAAGAAATCGCCTTGCTGGGGGATGATAAATACTGGTTCTCCTTTATGGGGATACCTTCATCCACAGAGCCCTGGGGCTGGCAGCTGGACGGACATCACCTTATCATTAACTATTTTGTTCTGGGTGACCAGGTGGTGATGACCCCTACCTTCATGGGTTCCGAATTGACCTGCATAGAAGAAGGTCCAAATGCCGGAATCAGAACCTTTGTTGATGAAGGGGAAAAGGGATTGGCGCTCTATCGTTCACTGAATGACCAACAAAAAAACCTGGCAACACTGCTGGAGGAAAAGAAATACGCGTACTCCCGCAGCGAGGGCTTCAGGGACAATGAGGAAATACCCTATGTGGGCGTTCCCGTACTCGGATTCTCTGATCAACAGCTGGCCTTATTTCTGGATCTGCTTGAGGAATATATAGGAACCATGAAGGCTGACCGCGCTAAGGTGAGGATGGATGAAATCCTGGCACAACTGGACTATACCTGGTTTGCCTGGGTAGGTGGCTCAGGCGATGAGGATGTTTTTTATTACCGAATTCACAGTCCGGTCGTTTTGATCGAATATGATCATCACCCACCCGTATTTGTGGTGAAAGAGGGGGAATCAAATGAGGACCCGGTCAACTGGCACGTGCATACCGTGGTGAGGACTCCCAATGGCAATGATTATGGAAAAGACCTGCTGAGACAGCATCTTGAGGAGCATCATCAGGATGGGCATTCCCATGGAGATCATTCCCATGACTAATTAAGGGGAGAAGTCGCTTTTTTCATTACTTTAGTTGGATGAAAAAAGCCCCACTGATCTGTACAATAGTTATTAGCATGCTGCTGCAGATGGCATGTAACACAAGCACGAAAACCGAGCCCGCGAATCCCGTCAAGAGTGAAAAAGATGTGCGAATGGAATGGTGGCGCGAGGCCAAATTTGGTCTCTTCATCCATTGGGGTGTCTATGCGGTACCCGCCGGAAAATATGGTGAGAATACCAACTACGGCGAGTGGATCATGCTTAGCAATAAAATTCCCTCGGCGGAATATAAAAAATATGCCACTCAGTTTAACCCCGTAAAATATGATCCGGCTGCCTGGGTAAAGGTGGCAAAGGAGGCGGGGATGAAATACATTGTCATTACCTCAAAGCACCACGATGGCTTTGCACTTTATCCTTCTGAAGTGACCGACTGGGATGTGGCAGATGCCACTCCCTATGGAAAAGATTTGCTGGGCCCCCTGGTAGAGGAGGCCCAAAAAGAAGGATTGAAGATGGGTTTTTATTATTCCCAGGCCCAGGACTGGAACCATCCCGGCGGAGCAAAATCACGATATAAAGAAGGTGATGGCTGGGATGAGGCCCATAAGGGCGATTTTGATCTTTACCTGGAGACCATTGCACTTCCCCAGGCCAAAGAGATTCTTTCACTTTATCCCCTTGACATTCTCTGGTGGGATACACCCACCTGGATGAACGAAGAACGTACCCGCCCCTTTGTGGAAGCCCTGGAGCTAAGACCGGATATCATCACCAATAACCGGCTGGGAATTGACGGAGACACTAAAACACCCGAGCAGTTTGTGCCGGTTACAGGTCACGAAGGGGACTGGGAAACCTGCATGACCATGAACGGGCACTGGGGTTACAATGCTTATGATGATAACTGGAAATCGTCAGAGGAGCTGATTCATAAGCTCATTGAGATCTGTTCCAAAGGAGGGAACTTTCTCTTGAATGTGGGTCCCACCGCCGAGGGTGAATTTCCCCAGCCCTGCATCGAACGACTGCAGGATATGGGAGCATGGCTCAGGGTAAACGGGGAGGCCATTTATGGCACTAAAGCAGGACCCTTTAACTACCTTTCCTGGGGCGCTGCCACACGCAAGGGAGACTTGCTATATCTGCATGTGACCGATTGGCCTGAGGATGGCCTGTTAAATGTTCCCCTTACCAGCCGTGTATCTGAAGCGGCACTTCTGGTGGATCCCAAAAACAAACTGAAGATAAAAAGAGAGAAGGAAAGAATTATCATTGCCTTGCCCGAAGAAGCACCGGATCCTGTAGCTTCTGTGATTATTTTAAAACTGAAAGACGAGCCAGTGGCCAAAACCATGGCTTCTTTGGGAAAGGCCATTGTAGCCTCCGGTGAACATCCCGAACATCCCGCAAGCAATGTTACGGATGGTTCCGCACATGAATACTGGGAAGCTGCCGACAGTACGGGGGAAAGCTATCTTGAGTTTGATATGGGGGAAGCCACCCTGATCAGGGCCATGGGTTTGGATGAGCCCGATCGCTGGCCCAGGTACAGGCAAGAAATTCGGGTCGAAGTGGAAGGAGAAAAGGGATGGGAGGAACTTTTTACCCTGAACACCAGGGGTCATGGTGTGGTCAGGAAATTTGAGCCTGTTGAGGTCAGAAGGGTAAGGCTTTATGTGAGTCGTAAGGAGGGTCCTCCCGGCATCGCAGAGTGGCAGTTGTATGCCCCTGAATAATGACTATTTTTGTGGCTTAATCGAAATATCTGACAATAATGTTTTCAAAAAGAGTATTTGTTTCCCTGAGCCTGACATTTTTATTGCTGGCTTTGTTTGCCCAGGATCCGGTTAAAGTGAGGATCGTTGATTTGGAAGATATGGCCACTGTAATTGAAAATACCACCTCCTCCTCTGCGGATGGATCGGGCGATTTTCCTGTCTACCTCTTTGGGGAAAAGCAAATGAAATTCTTCGATGATCTGTATATGATCCTGGTAAGACACGACCTGGAAGCCAGTGATCCCAACATCTATATCAGTGTGGAACTGATCGATATGGATGACAACTCCTCCGTCTACGAGATGGCAAAATACATGCGTATATCCGGAAAGACCGAGTCAGGATCCTTTAGTATCAAGATTAAAGACATGAATACCCTTCAGGTAATAAGGAAGGGATATTAAAAGAAGAAAGGGCATCCGCTGAAATGCCCTTTCTCGATCTGACTAAACCTTTTACTATGAAAGGGTCCTTCTGTGTCCGGTTTGCACTGAACCCTGATAAAGTAAAATTAGCGTGTGTCTGCGCAAAATGCTACCTCTGATGTTGCAGGTTTAGTCACCAATGTGTTTTTTTTGTAACTTCTGCTGAATTGCATCATAGGAAGGCCTTAAATGAAATGGTTTTGGCTCTTTATGATTATTCTGGCAGGGTGGACTCAACCTGTCTTTTCTCAGCTTATTAAAGTGCCGGCTGACTGCCCGAGCATTCAGGCTGGAATCGATCTTGCCATGGACGGTGACACTGTTCTGGTGGCCGATGGTCTTTATTTTGAAAATATCTCTTTCAGGGGCAAAGGCATTACCCTGGCCAGTCACTTTTTACTGGATGGGGACACTTCCCATATATCCTCGACCATCATAGATGGCAGCCATTATTCCAATCCGGCACATGCTTCTGTGGTGACCATGTCCTCGGGAGAGGATACGACTTCTGTCCTTTGCGGATTTACCATTTGCGGCGGGATGGGGACTTACATTTCAGATATTATATTGGACCCGGCCATGAGTTCGACCAAATATATGGTTGGGGGCGGCATCCTTATTTTTCGTTCGGGAGGAACAATTCTCAACAACATCGTTGAGGGGAATGTCCTGATTTCTCCCGACTCTGTCCGCGGATCAATGGGAGGTGGTGTATATGCTGAGGTCGCAAAAGAATCTGAGCTCATCCTTAGATCCAATATTATCCGAGAGAATCACATCCGTGAGGTCCAGGGTTGGGGAGGAGGACTGGGAATTATAAGAGGAAAGGCTTTGCTTGAGCATAATGTGGTCATGAACAACAGCATAAATGCCGAGTGGCTTTCCGTGGGTGCGGGTATCTTCTTTCAGAACGTCCTGGATACTGCATTGGAGAGGGAGGTGGTCATCCGGAATAATGTGGTCAGTGGAAATACCACTTACAGTAAGGATGACCGGGGAATTGGTGGCGGTCTTGTAGTTGGTTTTATTCATGGGGAAGGATTATTGAATGTTCATCATAATCTGATTTGTAACAACCGGAGTAATGGTATCGGAGGTGGATTTTACAGTTTTGATGCCCGGGGACTGCTTTCCGAAAACCTGATATTTAATAACAGTGCAGGCATGCATGGGAACTCCATTGGCTCCGAACAGGATAATGGGCTAAATATGGATTTTAACCATATCTGGGAGGGAGAGATCTGGATTGCCACCCACCAATCTAATCATAAATTGAAACTGGCCGATGTTTACGGTAAAGAGTTTGTCAGCCATGAGTGGAAAGGAGACCTGGCCTATTCCCGGATGTTTTCCATTGATCCCTCAACGGGAGGCCTGTATGTGGGCGAGCCGGGAGGGTTTATTAGCTTTCGACCCCTGACGGTTCCCCTGAATGCTTTTGCGCCCCCTGTGGTTATTTTTGATTTTCGCCATATTGTGGATGCTGATGCAACAGCAGGAAAAAATCGCATGATTTTGTCAAGCAAAGAAACCCACCCCAAATTTAAATTCGCTGTTCTTGAATATGCCCATATAAGTGTGCTGCATTATATTTCCAATGAGTACCAGTTTCGTTATTTTATGAAGGGGGTGGACCGGGATACCTCGGTCACAGGAATGGATATGACGGCAGAGTATCTGGACATGGAGCCCGGTCATTACAGTTTTTGGGTGACCCGCAGTACTCGGGACGGGAACTGGAGTTCCGATGGAATTAATATGGATATTATAATACGACCTCCCTGGTACATGTCTAAAATTGCCTATGGATCCTATGCCATCTTCCTGGGCCTTGTGCTTACAGGCTTTATCCGATTCAGGACCCGAAGGCTGAGCAGGGAAAAATTAATCCTGGAGAGGGAGGTGGCCGGTCAAACCAGGAAGCTCCAGGAAAAAAATCTGCAACTGGTGGAGATGGAGCGCTTAAGAACCCGCTTTTTTACGGATATTTCCCACGAGATACGTACCCCCCTTTCGCTCATAGCCGGACCCCTGGACCACCTGACCCGGCAAGACTATCCCGACCCCAGGGTTCATTACTGGCTGGCTCTGATCCAACGAAACAGTCAACGACTTCTTGGAATGGTGAACCAACTCCTGGATATTTCGCGGCTCGAAGCGGGTTATATGAAAATGGTTCTTGAGCGATCCGATGTGATCCGGCATGTGAAGATGGTGGTACAGGAGTTTCAGTCAATGGCGGATTCGAAGGGAATTAAGTACATAATTGATATTCCCGACCGGGAACTGCTGGTCCATTTCGACAGAGACAAGCTGGAAACGGTTCTCACCAACCTTTTGTCCAATGCATTCCGGTTTACACCCCCCTCGGGGATCGTTACCTGCAGGATTAAGCTCATGGCAGGAGATCAGGATAAGCTCTCTCCCCGGATGAGAATCATTGTGGCGGATACCGGACCGGGTGTGCCTGCCATGGAGAGAGAGAAAATTTTTGAGCGTTTTTTCAGGGGGAATGCAGTGGAAAAGGAAGTGAAGGGTGGTACGGGTATCGGATTGGCCCTTACCAGGGAGCTGGTTCTGATCATGCATGGTAAGGTATTGCTGAAGAGCCTTGAGGGCCAGGGATCGGTATTTATTGTGGAGCTGCCCCTGGGCATGGAGCATCTGGATGAAAGAGAGTATGTGCTAAAGGATCCGGAGACACCCAGCTCAAAAATTTTAAACCGGGAAGAGGAAGTGGAGGCTCTTAGGTCGGCCGCAGTCCCGGACTCCAAAAACCTGACCCGGATTTTGCTGGTTGAGGACAATGGGGAGTTAAGGGCATTTATGGCGGAAAGTCTGAAGCATGAATACCTGGTGCTTGAAGCCAGGGATGGCAGCCAGGGTTTGGAAAAGGTGCTCTCTGAGCTGCCCGACCTGGTGATTTCAGATGTGATGATGCCCGGGATGGATGGGATGGAGCTCTGCAGAAGAATAAAGGAGGAAGAGCTTACCTGCCATATTCCTGTGATTCTGCTCACTGCCAAAGCAAGCAGCCAGGACAGGAAAACCGGCTTTGAATTGGGGGCGGACGACTATATATTTAAACCCTTCAGGAATGACGAGTTGATTGCCCGGATCGGGAATTTACTGGAACAACGTGAGCGCTTAAGGAAGAGATACTCAAGCATGGTTGGCATGGACTGGGATGAAATTACCATTAACAATCCTGATGAAGAATTCCTGAAAAAGGTTTTCAGGATCATCTCGGATCATCTCCTGGACCCGGATTTTAATGTGGGCCGCCTTCAGGTGGAAATGGCCATCAGCAGGGAGCATCTTTACCGGAAACTAATGGCCATATGCGGGGAAGCTCCAAGCTCCCTGATCAGAAAGCTGAGGCTGAAAACTGCGGCAGCCATGATACTGGAAGGACGGGAAAGTATCACAGAAATAGCCTTACATGTGGGTTTTTCCAATCCGTCTCATTTTGCCAGGTCTTTCAAAAAGGAATATGGATTCAGCCCCCACAAGTACAGGAAAGAACCGGTGAGCTGAGAATGACATAACAATCTTAGCACTTTAAGTGTTATATAGTAACTTTTAATGAAAACCCAGATATGAAAACCAGAAGTATAAATTCGGCCATCTTCCTGATATTTTTCCTTGCAGCTGGAAATGCGCAGGATCAGGGAGTGATTTTAAAAATCAATGATATAAAGGGAGTTAACACAGTAATTAGCGGGGCAAGTTCATCCTCTTCCTTTAGCTGTAATTCACCTGATTTTCCCGTACTCAGAGGCGGAACAAGAAAGGAGATTAATTTCGATGAACTAAGCTGGATCACCGTCTTGCATGATCAGCCTTCAAAAGATCCGAATATCTATATCAGGGTTGAGCTCACCCTTAAAAACGGGGATAAGGAGGACTACGAAATGATCAGGAACATCCGTTTTACCGGGAAATCCGGGGGATCGGATTTCAGCATCCTGGTGGAGGAGATTAATACGGTTCAGATCTCCTCAGGAGACCAGTAAATTGCATCCCCGGATATCAGAATGGTCGAAGCGACCCAGGATCTCGAAACTTCCATCCGCATAAGACTTCCCAAGATCGCTTGTGGCCAAAAATGAGCAACTGTTCAGGTTAGCCAGATCAATCACATTAATTCCTCCCGGACTTTCTTCACCGGCCATAAGCGAGAGCGGATCATTGGGATCGCGTACCACAATATGCATCCATGGGGGACAGTGGAAAATGCCCTCTCCATCGGAATAGGCCTGGGAAAGTAATTCGGTCATACCATATTCGGAATGAACCGAGCTGAGACTCAAAGGCCGTGGTGATGATCTCGTGCAGTTCACTGCGGATCATCTCTTTCCTTCGGCCCTTCATGCCCCCGGTTTCCATAACTGTGATGTTATCCCCCAGGGCCATGGGAAAGGTTTCGGCAAGATCCAGAAGGGCGAAGCTCACCCCCAGCAGGAGGGTGGCATGACCATCCCGGTTTCTTTGTTGGAGGATATCAGAAAGATCTTCAAGCTTATCCAGGTAGAAGCCACTCTGTGGATGATTCGACGCTTTGATCAGGTGATCCATCATATAAACCAGGGAAGATCCTTCGCGTTCAAGGTAGGAGGGTAAGAGGGCCAGAATGCACAAATCTTCCGGATCCCCATAGAAAAGCCTGAATCCCCTTTCAAAGCTTTCACGGTAAAGGCCGGCATCAGCCACATAATGTCTTGATGGTGTGTTAAGGGTGGTGCCGCTGCTTTCAAAAACCACCTCAGCATTTTTTCCCTCCACGATGATCTGAAAAGATTTAAAAAACTCCACGGGAAGGAAGGGGATCTCCTCCACCTCTTTCACCTGCAAAGGATCAACATTCAGGGCGGCCAGGTAATCCCTGTATACGGGAACTGTCCCGGCCTGAAAACGAAAAACCTCCAGGGCCATGGCCCTGAAGGTCTTGTCATCTCCAATTCTAAATATCTCTTTATCGAAGGCCTGCTCCATTTCAGTGTATTTACATCAGGCATTATATTTTAGTCTTTCTGGAATACTTTCTCGCAAGGTGGTTATTCACTTCGTGAAAAACCGAGCTGCGAGCTCAGCGAGAAATCCCAGCTTTCTTCGAAGGTATTCCAGAAAAGCTGTATAGTTAACCCCTGATGGCCGAAATACCGGGCAGATCCTTGCCTTCAATATACTCCAGCATGGCACCACCACCGGTGGATACATAACTTACTTTATCGGCAAGTCCAAATTTGTTAACCGCAGCCACCGAGTCACCACCGCCAACCAGGCTGAAGCATCCATTTGCAGTGGATTCGGCGATGGCCTGGGCAATGCTGACTGTTCCTTTCTGGAAGTTGGGCATTTCAAAAACACCCATGGGTCCGTTCCAGAGAATGATTCTCGAGTTCATAATCACCTCGCTGATCAGGGCCACTGATTTTGGACCAATGTCCAGCCCCATGTAGCCCTCTTTGCCATCATCAATGTCAGCAATCTCTGTTTGCGCATCGTTGTCGAACTTATCTGCCAGTACCTGGTCCACGGGGAGAATCAGATTCACCCCTTTGGCTTCTGCCTTTTTTACAAGGTCGGTGGCCACATCCAGTTTGTCTTCTTCACAAAGGGAGTTTCCAATTTTACCGCCCCGGGCTTTAATGAAGGTATAGGTCATTCCGCCTCCGATGACCAGGTTATCAACCTTATCCAGCAGGTTTTCGATGACCTGAATTTTATCAGAAACCTTGGCGCCACCCATGATGGCAGTCACTGGCTTTTCTGCACTGTTCAGCACCTTGTCCATGGCTTCAATTTCCTTGTTGATCAGGTAACCAAACATCTTGGAGTCCGTGTCAAAAAAATCGGCAATTACTGCGGTGGAGGCATGTGCACGGTGGGCCGTACCAAAAGCGTCGTTTACATAAACGTCCGCATAGGTGGAAAGCTTCTCGGCAAATACCCTGGTGGCAGCCTGTTCATCTTCAGTACTGACTTTGTTTTCTGCAGTATAGAACCTCAGGTTCTCCAGGAGAAGTACCTCTCCTGGCTTTAAAGCTGCAGATTTCTGCACAGCCTCTTCTCCCACACAATCATCGGCAAAGAGAACCTCCACTCCAAGCAGATCGCTGAGAGCCGGGATCACATGCTTGAGCGAAAATTTCTCCTCGGGGCCCGACTTGGGACGGCCCAGGTGCGACATCAAAATGACGGAACCACCGTCACCCAGTATCTTTTTAATGGTGGGAAGAGCTCCCCGGATTCTGGTATCATCAGTTACCACATACTGTGCGCTGAGGGGGACATTAAAATCGACCCTGATTATCGCTTTTTTTCCTTCAAAGTTATAATTGTCAATGAGTTGCATGTTGATATAATTTAAATGAAAATTCTCTGTTTCCTTTAGGAATCCCAAAGGTAAAAAAGAAAATTCAGTTGCATGACTTTCAGCTGCTAAAAGTTGAAGGAGGGGGCGGATTTTTGCTACATTTGCACTTTACGTAATCATGCTATTCTCAGAGATAATAGGTCAGGCGGAAGTCAAAAACCGGCTTCGGAACATGGTAAATGAGGATCGTGTTCCTCATGCACTGATGCTCTTTGGCCCACCTGGAACCGGGAAGCGAAGTCTTGCTCTGGCCATGGCTCAGTTTCTGGCCTGTGCCGATCGCCGGGAACATGATTCCTGCGGAGTCTGTCCTTCCTGTGTGAAATTCAGCAAGCTTGTGCATCCCGACCTTCATTTTGTGGTTCCCACCCTGACCAGCCAGAAGGTGAGTAAAGATCCGAGCACAGAACTTTACCTGAGCGAGTGGAGATCTGCTTTCCTGGAAAACCCATACCTCTCGGAAAATCAGTGGTATGAATCAGTGGGTGCAGAAAATAAACAGGGGATTATCAGTGTAAGGGAGAGTGAAGCCATTATCAGGAAGCTGGGCTTTAAACCCTATGAATCGGATTACAGGTTTGTTATGATCTGGCTCCCCGAAAGAATGAATCAACAGGCTGCCAATAAATTATTGAAACAGCTGGAAGAGCCACCGGAGCTTACTTTGATCCTGATGATTTCCGAGAGTACAGAGAGGATGCTGGCCACAATTCTGAGCCGGACCCAGCTTGTTCATGTCCCGCCGCTGGAGGAAAACTTACTTCGTGAGGGACTGATGAATACCCAGGGAGGGGATCCGGATCTGCTTGAAGATGCGGTAAGAAGGGCCAATGGAAACTTCAATATAGCCCGCACCACATTGTTGAAAGATGAGCAGGCACTCGCCTATTTTGATCATTTCACCCGACTGATGCGTCTGGCTTATTCCAGGAACATTCTGGAAATCAATGATTGGGTTGAGGCTATAGCCGGGACCGGAAGAGAGCGTCAGAAACAATTGCTGGATTATTCACTGCGGCTTCTGAGGGAGAACTTCATGCTCCACATGAATCAGCCCGCCCTAAATTTTATGTCCAGGAAGGAAGCAGAATTCTCAGGTAAATTCAGCCCTTTTATCCATGAGGCCAATATCCATGATCTGGTGGAGGCCTTTTCGCTGGCCGCAAACCACATTGAAGCAAACGGGAGCCCGAGGATCGTTTTTATGGACCTCTCCATCAGGGTGATTCGTCTCTTAATGATAAAGGCGGAAGCCACAGAATAGAGCAGTTTTGTTTTAGAACTCCGAATCCCTATTTTTGCATGATGGAAAGCCTGAAGGCAAGAGGATGTTGTAATAAGAGGCAGCTGGAGAATTCCGGAGATAATTCACAAGCAGCAGATTTATATTTTAGTTCATGCGCTAAGCTTGACTCATACGACTGGCTGAGGGAGGTGTCAGATAATGACATACCCGAGATAGTGGAGATCAGGTTTAAGAATACCCGCAAAGGATTTTATTCCAATGTAAATGAATTGCACCTGAAAAGAGGTGATATTGTTGCTGTGGAGGCTTCTCCTGGCCACGATATCGGAATCATTAACCTGGCCGGTGAGATCGTGGAAAAACAGCGAGGAAAAACCAGGCACCCCCAGCATGAGGAGCTGAAGAAGGTTTATCGCAAGGCCAAAGATGTTGATATAGAGAATTGGAAGCTGGCCATAGCCAAGGAAAGAGATACCATGTTGCGCAGCCGGCAGATCTCAAATGACCTGGGTCTGAACATGAAGATTGGTGATGTGGAATACCAGGGAGACAATACCAAGGCCATATTTTATTACATCGCCGATGAAAGGGTCGATTTTCGTCAGCTCATCAAAGTACTTGCCGAAACTTTCCGGATCAGGATTGAGATGCGGCAGATCGGAGCCAGGCAGGAAGCTGGAAAGATAGGGGGCATCGGAACCTGTGGCAGAGAGTTATGTTGCTCAACCTTTGTGAGTAACTTTATTTCGGTAAGCACTCAGGCGGCCAGGGTACAGGAGGTGGCGCTGAATCCCCAGAAATTGGCCGGCCAGTGTGGAAAACTCAAGTGCTGCCTAAATTATGAACTGGCCGGTTATGAAGATGCCAGGCGAAATTTCCCCAAGCCGGGCATCCCGCTGAGGACCGTGGCCGGAAATGCCAATCTTTTAAAAACCGATGTTTATCGGGGAATCATGTGGTATGGCTACGAAGGAGGCGGGGGACAGGCCCTGATTCCGGTTCCTGTTGAAAGAGCCACAGAAATCATGGAAATGAACCGGGAGGGAAAACTGCCTGATGAACTCATTGAAGCTGCGGCCGTGCAGGAGAAAAAACCCCTGGAATATACCAACGGAGCCGGTGAAGAGAGCCTGACTCGCTTTGAGAAGAACAGAGGCAGGAAGAAAAAGAAAAAGCGTCGTCCACCACCACACAATCAAAAAAATAAGTCATGATCCCAAGGCGATTTTTTGGCCTGTTATTTTCCCTTCTTCTGCTCGCTTCATGCGATTCGGAGATGGTTTATGATAAATATGTTACCCTTGAAGATGGCATGTGGAAATGGAATGATGTTGCTGTATTTGATATGGAGGTTGAGGACACCCTTCAGCTGAACAATATCTATGTCCAGGTGCGGCACTCCACCGATTATCCCATGAGCAATCTCTATATGTTTGTGAACGTTAAGGGTCCGGGGGGAGATTTCAGGCGCGACACTGTAAACCTGATTCTTGCCACTCCGGAGGGAAAGTGGATAGGCAAGGGTACGGGTCGCTTAAGGGAGTTGCGCCTGCTTTACAAAAGCCAGACCCGGTTCGGGCAAGCGGGGCTCTATAATTTCTCCATTGAACAGGCCATGCGAAAGGCTGAGCTTCCGGTAAGCGATGTGGGACTGAGGGTTGAACGAATAAGTCCGGAATAACTTGGGAAAGGATAAACTTAAACGATTCCGGGAGCTGGAAACGCTCCACAGGGTCATTCAACCCGACTTCCATGAGGCCTATCAGTGCGACTATAAGCTAAAGGGCCAGTGGAAGAAAGCGTTATATGGAAATGAAAGGCCTCTTGTGCTTGAACTGGGTTGCGGCAAGGGGGAGTATACCGTGGGTCTGGCAAGGCTCTATCCCGCAAAAAACTTCATGGGCATTGATATTAAGGGTGCCAGGATCTGGCGGGGTGCAAAAACTGCACATGAAGAGAGCCTGGATAATGTGGCCTTCTTACGAACCCGAATCGATTTCATTTCTTCCTTTTTTGATAGGGATGAAGTGGATGAGATATGGATTACTTTTCCTGACCCCCAGGAGAAGAAACGTCGCAGGAAAAAAAGGCTGACGAGCGACGTCTTTCTCAACTACTACAGGCAGTTTTTGAAAGATGGTGGTTTTATCAATTTAAAAACCGACAACCTGGAATTATACACCTATACTCTGGAGCTTGCAAGATTTAACGGTTTTGAAATTGACTGGCATACAGATGACCTTGACATAAGCGGGCGCCAGGATGAAGCCCTAAACATAAAAACTTACTATGAAACCAGGTTCAGGGCAGAAGGCATCAGTATTAAATTCATCCGCTTTCGGCTTCCTTCAGGAAAAGAGGTAAAAGAATTGCCCGATGAAGACGAGTAAGTCCGGAAAAAATGACGGGTTTTTTAAGCGGGTGTACCAGGTGGTAAGGCTGGTACCCCATGGAAGAATTACCACCTACGGAGCCATAGCAGCCTACCTGGGGTCACCGGGTGCTGCCAGGATGGTGGGCTGGGCAATGAATCAATCTCACACACAGGAGGAATTTGTCCCTGCTCACCGGGTTGTGAACCGGCTTGGCCTGCTCACCGGGAAACACCACTTCCAGGGAGAAAACCTCATGCAGGAGTTATTGGAAAATGAAGGGGCAGTCGTAGAGGATATGTGCATCACAAACTTTGACCTCTTATTCTGGGATCCGCTTAGCGAACTGGGCTTATAGTAACTTAATCTAAATAAAAAATAGCTATCTTTGTGCTGATTGTAATCGAGCAAAATGAAGATAGGGCAAGAGAAAATATTGGAGGCTCTTGGAGCCATTCGCCATCCTGGGACAAAGGAGGGCATAGTAGCGATGGGCATGGTTCGGGAGGCTGTTTACAGGGAGGAAAAGCTCTGGCTTGCCCTTCAGTTTAATAAGGCCAACGATCCCTTTATTCAATCCATTAAGAAGGCCTGTGTAAGGGCAGTAAATCTTGCCTTCGGAGAAGGGACCCTTACTGCTGAGCATGTTCAGGTAATGGTTCCGGAAGCCCCACCGGAAAGGGAAATTCTTCCCGGGGTTAAAAATATTGTGGCTGTAGCATCGGGAAAAGGTGGCGTGGGTAAATCCACCATTGCAGCCAACCTTGCCGTGGCCCTTGGACAAAAGGGTTTAAAAGTCGGGCTCATTGATGCCGATGTTTACGGGCCTTCAGTGCCAAAGATGTTTCATGTGGAAAATCAACGTCCTGCAGCCCGATCAGAAGATGGAGTCGAGTGGATTATTCCCATTGAAAAATACGGTGTAAAACTGCTGTCAGTGGGTTTTTTCATAAAGCCGGAAGATGCTGTCATCTGGAGAGGCCCCATGGCAACAAGCGCATTAAAACAACTCATCACCCAGGGCGACTGGGGTGAGCTGGACTACCTCCTGATCGACCTGCCCCCCGGGACCGGTGATGTACATCTGACCATGGTCCAGGAAGTTCCGGTAAGCGGAGCAGTAATTGTCAGTACCCCCCAGGATGTCGCCCTGCTGGATGTGGTGAAGGGAATAAACATGTTTACAGGAGATAAGATCAACGTGCCTGTGCTTGGGATTATTGAGAATATGTCCTGGTTCACCCCGGAGGAGCTTCCCGACAACAAGTATTACATTTTTGGGAAAGAGGGTTGCAGGGCACTGTCCGAGAAAATGGGTCTTCCCCTCCTGGGAGAAATCCCAATTGTGCAGGGCATCAGGGAATCCGGTGACGCCGGTGAGCCAGTTGCCATGTACCCGGAAACAAGCAGCGGGAAAATTTTCCGTGAACTTGCTGAGGCAGTGGAAAAAGCTATGGATTCCAGGAACAAAGAGTTGGAACCCACCAGGAAAGTAGAGATAACAAGTAAATAGAATAATAATAAACCGGTAGATATGGATGCTTTAAAAGAGAGGGTTGAAAAGGCACTGGAGAAGATCAGGCCTTATCTTGTGGCTGATGGCGGCGATATAGCTATTGTGGATATCACTGAGGATATGGTATTAAGGGTGGAAATGAAGGGTGCCTGCAACGGTTGCCCCTTCAGTATGCAAACCCTTAAAGCAGGCGTTGAAATGGCTGTAAGAAATGAGGTTCCTGAAATTCAACAGGTGGTTGATATTCACATGGCCTGAGTTTTTTTACCCGGTGGCATAAAATAAGCAAGCTCAAAAACAGTTTATATCTAGTAAGCCTTGGGATTGAGGCTTAGCGATTATAGTTTCAATTGAAGAGCGACACAATTATCCGGACCCTTGTGCCATTCAGGATTTACCTGGTGAGCTTTACGACCATCCTTATGATGGCTGTACTCTTTTCCTGCAGTGTTGAGAAAAATACGGGGATGAGCCGTGGCTACCATGCGCTTACATCCCACTATAACGTTTACTTCAATGGTATTGAGGCCTATAAGAAAGGGATTGAGAAGGCTGAAACATCCATAAATTACGATTACACCGACTTTCTGCCCATATTTCTCTACGAAGATGAGTCCCTTCACTCGTCCATCACTCCCGATATGAAAAGGGCCGTTGATAAGGCCACAAAAGTCATCACCTACCATTCAATTACCGCAAAACCCAAGGTGAAGGAGGGAGATCAGACGGCAAAGGATAAAGCCTTTTACGATCAGAACGAATTTAATAAATGGGTGGACGACAGCTACATGCTCATGGGGCGGGCCTATATGTATTCGGGAGATTATTTCCTGGCTGCCGAGACTTTTAAACATGTCCTGGTCACCTACCCGGCCGATGAAATCCGTTTCCTTGGCATGACCTGGCTTGCACGCGCTTATATTATGATTGGTGAGCTCAGGGAGGCCGAACGGCTTACCCTTTCCATGGCCGATAATGGTGATTTTCCTGAAGAGTACCTGGGAGAATTGTACACTACCCGCGCCCAGCTGGACATGAAGAACAATAGCTACACTACTGCAGCTGCCCACCTGGAGGATGCCATGCTTCAAAAAGGCCTGTCCAAGAATGAAAAAATTCGCTTTACCTACATCCTGGGTCAGTTGTATGAAGAAGTGGATGAAAGGCAGCTGGCTGAAGAAAAATACAAGCAGGTAACCCGCTATAATCCACCTTACGAGATGGCCTTTAATGCCAGGGTAAGTATGGCCGGTGTTTACGAACTGGGTAGCGACAACAGTGAGGAATTGAAGAAGTTGCTGAACAAAATGCTACGCGATAGTAAAAACGTGGAGTACAAAGATCAGATCTATTTTGCCCTTGGGAACATTGCTTTCCAGGAGGGCGACAGGGAACTGGCCATAGAATATTATCGGCTATCTGTGTCCACCAGTGTTCAGAATCAGTACCAGAAAGGCTTCTCGTCGCTTACCCTGGCCGAGATCTACTATAAGGAGCCGGAATACCTGGCCTCAGCAGCTTACTACGATTCGGCCGTCAGTTTCCTTAGTAAGGATTTCCCGGGTTATGAAGGGCTCCGACTCCGATCGGCAAGCCTGAGCAGCCTGGTATATAATTACAACAGCTACATCCTTCAGGATAGTTTGCAGATGCTGGCCGGACTGCCAGAGGATCAAAGATTAACCATCATCGATGGGATTATTGAAGAGGTCAGGGAGGCTGAAGAGGAAGCTGCAAGGGCCCAGAGTCTGGCTATGCAGGACATGGCCTTCAACCAATCCATGCAGTTTGATAACCAGAGAAGTGGCCAGACCAATCAACAGGGGGGCGTGTGGTATTTCTACAACCTGAATGCCAAAAGCTTTGGTCAGCCCGAGTTCAGGATGAAATGGGGAGAGCGCAAACTGGAGGATAACTGGCGTAGGAAAAATAAACAAAGGGTCTCATCCCTGAATCCGGGCGAAGCTGCTGAAGGCGATTCCATAGATGGAGGAAATGGCAGCCCGGTCTTTGATAATAAATCCAGGGAATACTACCTGGCAAGCATTCCTTTAAGCGACTCGTCCATGGAGGTTTCCAACCTCAGGCTGGAAGAAGCCTTGTTTAATATGGGGGTAATTTATAAGGAGAACCTGCTGGACTACCAGGAGGCGATTCAATCATTCGAAGAGTTGGTGAGCCGTTTCCCCTTCCCGGAGGGAAAGTATAATGATCGGGCCATGTATTACCTGTATGAGCTTTATAATTCAACTCAAATGCCCGGTATGGCCGAGTCCTTTAAAGCTAAGCTTCAGGCCCAATACCCCGACTCACACTATACCAAGCTATTAACCAACCCCAACTATATTAAGGAGCTGGAAGAAGCAGAGATGAGGGTAACCAGGCTCTACGAGGGGGTTTTTGATAAGTACCAGGGGAAGGATTACCAGGGTGTGATTACTGATGCTGACAGCGCAATCTCTCAGAATCCTGAAGATCCACTTGTTCCCAAATTTATGTATATCAAAGCACTTTCGGTGGGAGCGCTGGCGGGTAAGGAGGACATGAAAACCGAACTGGATTCATTAATTGCCCATTATCCCGGCACTGAAGAAGGAATTAAAGCCCAGGAACTTGTGGACTACATGTATGTGGCCTTCCCTGTAATCAAAGAGGCCGACGATGCCAAAGAGGCCGAGGTAATCTACACCGATTATGATCCCGGGCAGGAGCACTATTTTTTGGTGGCTCTGCAGGCGGGTGAGAATATCAACCAGGTAAGCTTTGATTTGCTGAATTACAACCTGGATAATTTTAATGAATATAATCTGCAAGTTGAAAGGCTGGAGCTCATAGACGGCTATCAGATGATCGTGATTCAGATGTTTACGAATGCCGATGGTGCAGGACGCTACCTTGATGTAATCAGGGAAAACAGTTCCCAGATTCTTGCCGGCATTCCTGAGACAAACTACAGAATGATGATCATTTCTCTGGACAATTATAATGTCCTTGCTGGGGAGAAGGTGCACAATCCCTATTACCTTTTTTACCTGACCCACTATTTGAACCAAGACTGATGACACGACAGATTCACATATTATGGACCGACGATGAAATTGACCTTCTTAAGCCTTACATTCTGTACCTTGAGGAGAAATCTTATAAGGTTACTACCTGTACCAACGGCACTGATGCAGTAAAACTGGTTGAGGAGAATGACTACGACCTGATCTTTCTGGATGAAAATATGCCCGGGATATCCGGACTTGAAACCCTCGAACAGATTAAAGCTGCAAAACCCTCCATACCGGTGGTGATGATCACCAAGAGTGAGGAAGAGGACATCATGGATGAGGCCCTGGGAGGGAAGATCTCAGACTACCTTATCAAACCCGTTAATCCCAAGCAGATTCTTCTTACCATAAAGAAAAACATTGATAGCAAAAGGCTGGTTACCCAGAAAACCACATCGGGCTACCAGTCACAGTTCGGTCAGATTGGCATGCAAATCAATGCGGCCAGGACTTATGAAGACTGGGTTGATATTTACAGGCGACTGGTCTACTGGGAAATGGAATTTGAGGAGAGTGGAGCCGAAGGAATGGAGGAAGTGCTTCGCATGCAAAAAACCGAGGCCAATCATGAGTTTTCCAGGTTTATTCGTGCAAACTACCAGGACTGGTTCGGGAAAGACGAGGCTGAAGCTCCCCTCTTATCAACCAGTGTTTTCAAAGAGAAGGTATTTCCGCTTCTGAAGCACGATAAGGTGGTGGTTATATTGATCGATAATCTTCGCTTCGACCAGTGGAAGATTATTGAGAAGGAGATCATTGATCTTTTCCGTACCGATGAGGAAGAGGTATTCTCTTCCATTCTCCCCACTGCCACGCAATATGCCCGCAATGCCATGTTCTCAGGGATGATGCCCGGGGAAATTCAGGCACGTTACCCCAGGCTCTGGGTGGACGAGCATGAGGAAGGGGCAAAAAATGCCCATGAAGCAGAATTGTGTGAGCTGCAATTGAAAAGACTGGGCATAAACAAATCTTTTAATTATGAAAAAGTTGTCAACCAGAAGACCGGGAAGAGGGTACTGGAAAATTACAAGGATCTGCTCAACTTCGACCTGAACATATTGGTATACAATTTCGTGGACATGCTTTCTCATTCCCGGACTGAAATGGATATGATTCGCGAGCTTGCTTTTAACGAAGCCTCTTACCGTTCATTGATGCATAGCTGGTTCCAGCATTCCTATGTGCATGATCTCCTTAAACAGCTTGCTCAGCACGATGTTAAGCTGGTCATCACCACCGATCACGGAGCCGTAAGGGTGAGCAATCCTATAAAGGTGATAGGTGACAGGAGTACTTCGGTTAACCTCAGATTCAAGCAGGGTAAAAACCTGAATTTTAATAAGAAAGATGTCTTTGAAATTACTAAACCTTCTGATATCGGACTGACCAAGGCCAATGTGAGCAGCTCCTATATCTTCGCCACCGATGGTGATTTTATGGTGTATCCAAACAATTATAACCACTTCGTAAATCTGTATAAGAATACCTTTCAACACGGGGGAATCTCCATGGAGGAGATGCTTATCCCGGTTGCAATACTATCACCGACACGCTGATGGAGAAAAAGATAGTCATCGAAGGGCTTGCCGGCCTGCAGGATGCCGCTGCAAATTTTCTGGGCATCACCGGAGACATTCCCGTTCTTGCTTTTTCCGGGGAGATGGGGGCAGGGAAAACAAGCTTTATTCAGGCCCTTTGCAAGGTCCTTGGCGTAAAGGCGGATGTAAACAGCCCCACCTTTTCACTGGTCAATGAGTACTTCACAGATAAGGGAGAGTCCATCTTTCATTTTGATCTCTATCGCATTGAAGATGCAGATGAGCTTTTTGATATGGGTTATGAAGAGTATTTCTATTCGGGGAAGCGATGTTTCATCGAATGGCCGGAAAAGGCAGCTCACCTTATCCCCGAAGAAGCCCTGATGGTTTATATTGAAGTGAAAAAGGATGATTCGCGTGAGCTGCGCTTTGATCTGCCGGGATGATAAAATCTCTTGACATTAGCGGGGAATTGTTATATTTTAGGTTTCCCAAAAACCAGTCATAATCATGGAAAAATCCGGACCCTCCTCATTTGATATTCGCAAAGAAGGCCTGATGCCACAGGAAGAGACACTTGAGGTCGGAACCAGGCAAAAACAGCTCAAGATAGGGATCCCTTCAGAGGATCATGCCGTAGAGAGCCGTGTTCCCCTTACCCCCGAGGCTGTGGAGATACTGACCGGTCATGGTCATGAGGTGACCCTGGAAAGCGGTGCCGGCAGTGCGGCCAATTATTCAGACACGGACTATTCGGAAAGGGGGGGGATGATCGTTAAGAGCAGGAAAGAAGTTTTCAGCGGATGTGATGTCCTTCTGAAAATCAGCCCTCCGTCCCTGGAGGAGCTCGCCTGGATGAAGGAAAGGCAGACCCTGATCTCCTCCTTCCAGGCCTCAATTCACCGGGAGGAGAAGTATATAAGGGAGCTTATGCGTAAACGGGTTACGGCCATCTCCTTTGAAATGATCCAGGATGAGCATAAATGTTACCCGGCCGTCAGGAGCATGAGTGCCATTGCCGGAACTACTTCCATTCTCATCGCAGCTGAGTACCTCAGTAATATGAGGGGAGGGAAGGGAGTTATGCTTGGTGGCATTACCGGCATTACCCCCACTGAGGTTGTTATTCTGGGAGCAGGTACAGCGGCTGAATATGCAGTGAGAGCAGCTATGGGACTGGGTTCTGAAATTAAGGTCTTTGACAATTCCATCCATCGCTTAAGAAGACTGCAGGGTGCGGTGGGCCAGATGGTTTCCACATCCATTTACCATCCAAAGGTAATTTTGAAGGCCCTTCGTTCGGCCGATGTGGTAATCGGTGCAATCAGAGGGGGAGAGGATCAGCAATCCTTTTTTATCACAGAGGAAATGGTAAAGAAGATGAAAAAAGGCGCTGTGATCATAGATATCAGTATCGACCGGGGCGGCTGTATTGAAACTTCTGAGCTCAGGACCCAGGTGGATCCTGTTTTTGTAAAGCACGGGGTGATTCACTATTGTGTGCCGAACATTCCCTCCCGCGTGGCACGTACTGCCTCCATAGCCATTTCCAATGTATTTTCACCGGTTATTGTGGGAATGGGTCTGCTTGGAGGTGAAGGAAAGCATCTCAGGGAGAATCTCGGTTTACGTCATGGCGTATATATTTATAAAGGAATACTCACCAATGATACCATTGGCCGGAAATTTGGCATCCCCTCAAAGGATATTGACCTGCTGATGGCAGTCATGTAGCATGTATTGGATGAAAATAAAAATGAAAGAATGGATCGGGATTTTTTTCTCTCTTGCTTTTCTCGTGATACTTACGGGATGTGAGAAGGAATCGGGCCCTGTTTTAGGAGGAATTATAACACTTAGCTCGCAGCTGCAGGGAAGCGAAAGTTACTACCTCTATGGTTTCCATTATGGGAACGCAGAAATGTATCCTTATCCACAACAGGGTGAGACACTTCCGGACATTATCAATGAGGCTTTCCCGCCATCTGATGGCTCTGATGATCCCTCACAGCCCGGATTCAATACACCTGCCCGTGTTAATGGATTCGCCCTGGTTGGAGAGTTCCCCAGTCTGGATGATGCCAATGCTTTTTTCCGGGATTATACAGCAGTTGAGGAGGGTTTGCTATTCGAAACACCCAGTGATACTGTAAAGCTTTACCAGGTGTGGCTTCAGCAAACTTCCGCTGGAAACTATGTAAAAATGGTCATCAGGGATATCCAATATTTGGAAGCAGAGTCAGGGGAAGCCTATAATGAGGTCATACTGGAATATACCTTTTCACCTGAGGGTTCAAGCGAGTTTTCCTGTGGATGCAATTAAGGGCTTTTTTCTATCTTAGGGCATGAATTTTGCGCTTCTTGGCTTCATTGTTTATCTGATTATTATCCTGCTTGTGGGTTTCATCACCTACAACATCAATAAATCTCACAGTGATTTTTTTATTGCAGGCAGGAAACTGAATCCCTGGGTGGTAGCCTTTTCCGAAAGGGCTTCTGGGGAAAGTGCCTGGTTGCTCCTGGGGCTTCCCGGAGCAGCCTATGCTGCCGGCCTGATGGAGTTCTGGTCTGCCCTGGGTTGTGTTTCAGGGATCATATTCTACTGGTTTTTCATAGCCCGTCCGCTTCGCGAGGAGACAGAAAAGGTCGGGGCCTTCACACTGCCAACCTTCCTGGCAGCAAGGTTTGAAAAGGGACAGGCAGCCATAAGGGTGCTGGCCACCTTCATCATCGTCTTTTTCTTCATCTTCTACCTTTCAGCCCAGTTCAACGGAGCCGGTAAAATCCTGAACGTCACTTTCGGACTGGATCAGACCACGGGCATGATTTTAGGCGCGGTGGTGATTATTTTTTATACCATGATGGGCGGTTTTTTTGCCGTGGCATGGACCGATATGGTTCAGGGTATTATTATGATCGGAACCCTGGTTGTATTGCCTATTGTGGGTCTTATAGAGCTAAAAGAAATCAGCCAGACGGGTCTGCCACTGTCCGAAATGACTGCCGCAGACGGACACCCCCTGCTTTCCCTTACAGGAGGGAAAAGTGGCTGGGCAGCTGCTGCCTTGATCATAAGCGGACTAAGCTGGGCCCTGGGCTACATGGGTCAGCCCCACCTCCTTACCCGGTTTATGGCCATTGACAAAGCTGAAAACATAAAGATTTCCCGGCGAATCGCCATTGCCTGGGTAATACCGGCCTTTGCCGGTGCTGTAATTGTGGGCCTTGTTGGAGCGGGAATTTATGAGCAGGGAATGTTCGATGATATTGAAAAGGTAATGCCCCACCTTGCCAATGAATTGCTTCCGGCATGGCTTGCGGGTATATTTGTAAGTGGAGCCATAGCGGCCATGATGTCCACGGCTGACAGTCAGTTACTGGTAATCTCTTCGAGTATAATCGAGGACCTTTTCCACCGGACCCTGGGAAAGGAACCCGGGGATTCCTTCCTGCTTAAAGCCAGCCGGATCATTACCATCGTAATTGGTGTAATTGCCTTCATCATTGCCCTTACATCTGATAAGTTGATTTTTTCCATGGTATCCTATGCCTGGGCCGGTCTGGGCTCTTCCTTCGGACCTCTGATCCTTTTGATCCTTACCTGGAAGAAGGTAAGCTGGCAGGGTGTGATCGCGGGTCTTATTACCGGCTTTACAGTCACGGTTATCTGGTCCGAGCTGAACACACTTGATGCTGTAATCAGTGTAAGGTTTGTTTCATGGGTTGCGGCCTTTATAGCGGTCTGGATCACCAGTCGCCTTACCTGGAATAATCATGTGAACTTTAAAGCAGCATGAGGATTATCTACAACATCGGGATAGGAATTTATTACCTGGCCGCACTTATTATCTCACCCTGGAACCGGAAAGCTAAACTTTGGATCCGGGGTAGAAAGGGATGGCTCAAAGATCTTCAAAAGGCCTTTAAACCCGGCGATCGGGTGGTCTGGGTTCATTGTGCCTCCCTGGGGGAGTTTGAACAGGGACGACCGGTCATTGAAGCCATACGGGAGGAGTGTGCCGACCGGAAAATTCTGCTCACCTTCTTCTCTCCATCTGGATACGAAAAACGAAAGGATTACCCCCTGGCCGATCATGTGATGTATCTGCCGCTGGATACGGCACGCAATGCGCGCTTACTGCTGTCTTCTGTTCCCCTGGAGATGGCACTTTTTGTAAAGTATGAATTCTGGTTTCATTTCCTGATCCGGCTTAAGAAAAAGGGCATCCCGGTCTACCTGGCCTCAGGAATTTTTCGGTCTGAGCAGCTATTTTTCAAGTGGTACGGAGGGTGGTACAGGAAGATCCTGTCAGCTTTCACCCACATTTTTGTGCAGGACAAATACTCAGAAGAACTGCTGGAGTCGCATGGCTTCAAAAATGTTTCAGTAGCCGGAGATACCCGATTCGACCGTGTAAACCAGCTGGCCAAATCCGCTTACAGTCATCCCGCTCTTGAGGCTTTTGCTGCCGGTTCCACCCTGATCATAGCGGGATCTACCTGGGAGCCCGATGAACTTTTATTGCAGCAGGCTTACAATGAACTTCCATCCGATGTGAAATGGATCATAGCTCCCCATGAACTGTCGGAGAGTCATCTGGAGAAGCTCCTGGCACGTTTTCCGGGTAGTATTTTATTTACAGAGGCTGAAAATAAGCTTAGCCCAGAGAGCAGGGTTGTCATCGTAAATACCATTGGTCACCTCTCTCAACTTTATCGCTATGGAACCCTGGCTTATATAGGAGGTGGTTTTGGCAAAGGCATACATAATATTCTGGAAGCGGCCACCTTTGGCTTACCGGTTTTTTTTGGGCCCAACTTCCGGAAATTCTCCGAGGCACGTGAGCTTCTGGAGCGTAGCGCTGCCTTTTCGGTTTCCGGGGCAGGTGAATTGTTATCCACCGTTCATCAACAATTGGAAAATCCGAAGCTGTTGAAAACCACTTCCGAGATAGCTGCTAACTATGTGACAGAGAGGATTGGAGCTACTTCAAAAATTACTCAAAGAGTGTGCAAAAAATAGAACGGTTAATGTTTTATAATAGATTTTTGAGCCGGGATTTCTTCCTACTTTTGAGTTTATGACACCCTGCTGCTGCACTCTCGAATATTTCTTAACGATTTCTTAATTTAAACTAAACCCTGTGCGATTAATTTCGCATTAAAATAAATGATTAATCTAAACCTAAAGTCTATGAAAAACATTCAGAAGTTATTACTTACGATGATCTTTGCTTGCTTAATAGCATTACCTGCTTATTCCCAGGTTACCACTTCAGGTATGAATGGTACCGTTTTAACGGAAGCAGGTGAAAAACTTGCCGGGGCTACTGTAATAGCCGTTCATGAACCTTCCGGAACACAATACGGAACGGTTACTAATGAGGAAGGCCGTTTCAACTTACAAGGTATGCGACCCGGTGGGCCCTACGCTGTTGAGGTTTCATACGTGGGTTACTCAAGCGCTTCTTATACCGAGATTACTCTGCTTTTAGGTGAATCATTTATTTTAAATGCACAAATTGAGGAAAGCGCTGTTGCAGTTGCTGAAGTTGTGATTGTAGGTTCCAGACCTTCGAAATTTAACACCACCAAGACCGGGGCAACCACCAATATTTCGAACGACCAGATCAATTCCATGCCAACTATTAACAGGAGCATTGCCGACATTGCCCGAATTTCGCCATATGCAAACGGCATGGGTTTCGCAGGTGGAGATGGCCGTTCTACCAATTTCACTGTCGATGGTGCTAATTTTAACAACAACTTTGGTTTGAGTACTGCCCTGCCGGGCGGCGGGAACCCTATTTCATTATATGCGATTGAAGAAATCCAGGTAGTGATTGCTCCCTTTGATGTGCGTCAGACAAATTTTATCGGGGGCGGTATCAATGCAATTACCAAATCGGGTACCAATAAATTTACAGGTTCAGCCTATACTTATTTTACCAACCAGAATATGAGGGGAAATAAAATCGGAGATGTTGATTTCGGTGACCGTGATGCGGAATCAACAAACATTTACGGTGTAACCCTGGGTGGCCCCATCATTAAGAACAAATTGTTCTTCTTTGTCAGCGGAGAATTAGCAATAGAGCCTGGACAGGTTGTCACCTGGAGACCATCCGAAAACGGCATTGCCGATACCGAACAAATGCTTTCACGTACCAGCACCGGGGATATGGATTTGGTTAAAAATCATTTAATGAGTGAATATGGATATGATCCCGGCTCCTACAATGATTACCCTGCAGATGAAAGCAACAAGAAGCTTTTAGCCCGCATCGACTGGAACATCAATGATGACAACAAATTGAGTTTTCGATATAATTATACCAAGAATCAATCATGGCGTCCCACGAACGGAAATTCAAACAATGCCGGTTACCGTAACAGGAATATGGATCGAATTTCTCAATACTCCATGGCTTTTTCAAATTCCCTTTACTCCATGGATAATATCGTGAATTCGTTTTCTGTGGATTTGAACAGCCGGATTTCAGATAAGCTTTCAAATCAATTCCTGACCACATTTACAAAGATTAATGATGTTCGGGGATCCGAATCTGACCCCTTCCCCTTTATTGACATTATGTATGATGATGGGTCTGGTAACCCTCAGCCAGTTGAACCATATATGTCTGCAGGTTACGAATTGTTTACCTGGAACAACGGTGTCAACAACAATATTTTCAATATCACAGACAACATAACCTATTATTTAAACCGTCATAAAATTACGGGAGGAATAAGTTTTGAATATCAAATGGCAAACAACTCCTATATGCGTAATGGTACGGGATATTATCGTTATGCCAATATTGATGACTTCTTAAATCAGGCTGCACCAAGAGATTTTGCCCTGACTTATGGCTACGATGGAGAAGCTAATCCATCCGCAGAAATTGCTTTTAACCAGTTTGGCCTTTATGTTCAGGATGAATGGAACCTTAATTCGGATTTTAAGTTAACTTTTGGTCTGCGTGCCGATTATTTGAAATATGCTGATAACCTTATCACAAACAATGCAATCCTTGCTCTGGATTATGGTGGTACAAATATTAATACCGGCGAATGGCCAGATGCAAATATTCGGGTTTCACCAAGAGTTGGTTTCACATGGGATGTAATGGGTGATCAAACTTTGAAGCTTAGGGGAGGAACAGGTATTTTTACAGGAAGGCTACCGCTGGTTTTCTTCACCAATATGCCAACCAATGCAGGAATGGTACAGGGTAGTTATGCTGCTGTTACCACCTATAATGAAGATTGGACGATAAACCAGGTTGATCCTGCCCTGGCAGGTTTAGCCGGACCCATGATGACAGATGTGGATGAAATGATCTCACGCCTGGGCTTGCCCAATACAATTACCCCTGAAGATGGTGTGTTGCCGCGTGATGTTAATGCTGTTGATCCTGAATTTAAAATGCCCCAGGTATGGAAAACTTCACTGGCTGTAGATTATAATTTTACTACTTCATTTCCGATGTCGGCCACACTGGAAGGTATGTACACGAACAGTTTAAATGGTGTAATGCTGAAAAACTACAACCTGATGGAAGCTGATGATAGCTGGGAGCGTTTCAGCGGAGCTGATGACAGGTATATTTATCCTGATGATGACCAGATTGAATATACTTCGAGAGCTGCCTACGTTCTGGCTAATACCAGCGAAGGATGGGGAGCCACTGTCAATCTCTCTCTTACTGCAGAACCTGTTAAAAACCTGAATATAATGGCAGCTTATACGCATACCGAATCCAATGAGGTTTCAGGTATGCCCGGTAGTTCTGCCTCCTCTGCATACAACGGACTGATTCAGGTGAATGGCCCCCATATGCCATGGTCACAGCGTTCACAATATGTTATACCAGACAAAGTTATTGCTTCTGTTTCTTACACGATTCCTTATTTGAACGATCATATGTCAACCTCAGTTAATCTGTTCTATTCCGGATATTCTGCCGGTGGATACAGCTTTACCTATACAAATGATATGAATGGTGATGGTTATGGTACAGATTTGATATACATACCGAAAGAAAGGGGCGACATACGGTTTGTAAGCGCTGCTGACGAAGACGCATTCTTTGCATTTATGGAACAGGATAAATACCTGAGCAAGCATAAAGGTGAATATGCTGAAGCATATGCTGCCAGATCTCCCTGGGTGCATACCTTTGATCTGCGTCTGGCACAGAATTTCAGCATAGATGCAGGTGACACCAAACATACATTACAAATTACCTTTGACTTTTTGAACTTTGGTAATTTGTTAAACAGCGAATGGGGTGTTAGTAAGAATATGTTTAATTCAAACAACGGACAGATTTTGACCTACGAAGGCAGGGACGCAGGCAATGTTCCAAGCTATTCAATGGTTCAGGAGGATGGTAATTACCTGACAGAAACATATTCAACTTATTATAATTATACCCAGTGCTGGTATCTGCAGATCGGAGCACGTTACTTCTTCTAAAGAGAAAGAATTTTTTCATGTGATCAAGGGCCTGTCTTAGCAGACGGGCCCTTGTTTTTTTAAGCCTCCGCTGCTATTGATTTCACAGTAAAACTCAGCACAAAAACTCAGCCCTGAAAAACAGGCAGGATGGCCCGTCAACACTGAGCTGTAGCAAAATAATGATTTTTCGTACAAGCTTATAAGTGTCAGAATATACAGTAGGATAACAAATTGAAAGTAAGATTTATTTTATGATTTTTGTCATGTGTCTGCCATTCATGGAGTTAGCTCAAACGTTGATTTCTTGTTAATAAATACGACTGTGATTCGCGCCTTTTAGACTTGTTTTTGTTCTATTTTCATTCCCCGAAAATCTGTGTTACGGAGACCCCTTTTTCAGCACCTTTAGAACGATATTTCGAGTTTAGCCAGGAGATGTGAGGGATACTTTGCCCCCAGTGAAGAGGAAGAAGTTTGTAAGAGCCAGATATTCAGAGTGTTATAAAGTTGTTGATATTACCGTTAATCGTGTTGATAACATAGATTGAACCAAGTAAACCCAATGACTAATTTGGTGTTTAATAAAGCACCCACCCAATAACTAATTGATTAAACCGAAAAGAATGGCAGAAAAGGCAGTACCACAAAAGAACCTGGCGTTTGTTGAAAGCACTATAACTGATTCCGTAAAGGATCAATCAGAGCAAGGAATAAAGCTTAAACAAAACTACAGTTTCGATGAAGCCTTTAAAGCTTCCCTTAAATATTTTAAGGGAGATGAGCTTGCTGCCCGGGTTTGGGTAAACAAATATGCCCTGAAAGATTCAGCGGGTAAAATCTATGAGCGCACACCCGATGACATGCACCGTCGCCTCGCCTCTGAAATCAGCCGCATTGAAAAACGTTATGCCAATCCGCTTTCCTACGATGAGCTCTTCGATCTCATGGAAGGATTCAAATACATCGTTCCTCAGGGTTCACCCATGACCGGAATTGGAAATAATTTCCAGATTGCAAGTCTTTCTAACTGTTTTGTGATTGGCCATGATGGTCGGGCCGATTCCTATGGCGGAATCATGAAAATCGATCAGGAGCAGGTACAGCTCATGAAAAGACGGGGTGGTGTTGGTCATGACCTTTCTCATATCAGGCCTTCGGGAAGTCCGGTATTAAACAGTGCACTGTCTTCCACAGGCGTGGTACCTTTTATGGAGCGTTATTCCAATTCCACCAGGGAAGTTGCCCAGGATGGCCGCAGGGGAGCCTTAATGCTGAGTATCTCAGTGAAGCATCCCGATGCAGAGCATTTTATTGATGCCAAGATGGAGAGTGGAAAAGTCACCGGAGCCAATGTATCCGTAAAGATCGATGATGAGTTTATGAAGGCTGTGGTGGAAGGAAAAACCTATACACAGCAGTACCCTATCGACTCGGATAATCCCAGCCATGTCAAGGAAACAGATGCCAGGGAACTTTGGGGAAAGATTGTGCACAATGCCTGGAAATCAGCCGAGCCGGGCATTCTTTTCTGGGATACTGTGATCAATGAATCTGTAGCCGATAGTTACAGTGATAAAGGATTCAAAACAGTCTCCACCAATCCATGCGGAGAAATTCCCCTTTGTCCCTATGACAGTTGCCGCTTGCTGGCCATAAACCTCTACAGCTATGTGGAGCAGCCCTTCACCTCCGATGCCAAATTCAACTGGGAGAAATTCCGGAAGCACGTAGGGCTTGCCCAGCGCATTATGGATGATATCATCGACCTGGAGCTGGAAAAGGTGGATGCGATCCTGGATAAGATTTATTCTGATCCCGAAGATGAAGAAATCAAGGGTGTGGAGATCAGGCTTTGGAACAATATTAAAAACAAAGCCCTGGAAGGCAGGAGAACCGGTGTTGGTATCACCGCCGAAGGCGACATGCTGGCAGCCCTTGGTCTCATTTACGGCAGCGAGGACGCCACTGACTTCTCCGTGGAGGTTCACAAAACGGTTGCCCTTGAAGCCTATCGCTCTTCGGTGAATATGGCCAGAGAACGCGGACCATTCGAGGTATTTGATTTCTCAAAGGAAAAGGACAATCCCTTCATCAAGCGACTGGCTAAGGAAGATCCCGAACTGATCGAGGAGATGAAGAAACATGGTCGCAGAAATATCTCCCTGCTGACCATAGCCCCCACAGGAACCACCAGTCTGATGACTCAGACCACTTCCGGAATCGAACCGGTCTTTTTGCCTGTTTACAAACGCCGCAGAAAAGTAAATCCCAACGATAAAGAGGCCCAGGTATCATTTGTGGATGAAGTGGGTGACAGCTGGGAAGAGTACAATGTATTCCATCACAATTTCCTTACCTGGCTTACCGTGAATGGAATGGATCCCGAGGAAGTAAAAGAATTCAGTGATGAGGATGTGGCAGAACTGGTAAAGCGCTCACCCTATCATAAGGCCACTTCCAATGATGTGGACTGGATGCAAAAGGTTAAGATGCAGGGAGCCATTCAAAAGTGGGTGGACCACTCCATTTCAGTAACCATCAACCTTCCCTCCAATGCCAAGGAGGAACTGGTGGGTGAACTATACATTCATGCCTGGAAAAACGGCTGCAAGGGAGCCACTGTTTACAGGGACGGATCCCGGTCAGGAGTCCTTTTGGCCGCTGATAAGAAGAAGGAGGAAAAGATTGCTGATTTCCCTATCAAGCGACCCAGGGCGCTGGATGCAGAAATTCTGCGCTTCAAGAATAATGATGAAGATTGGATTGCCTTCATAGGTCTTCTGGAAGGAAAACCCTATGAAATTTTCACAGGTCGTAAAGAGGAGGATACCTTCCCCATTCCCGCCAAGGTAAAGACGGGTAAGATCCTGAAGATGAAGAATGAAGATGGCACCAAAAGATACGACTTCCAGTATGTGGATAAGTACGGATATAAGGTGACCATGGGAGGACTTTCCCACCAGTTTAACAGCGAGTTCTGGAATTATGCCAAACTGATCTCCGGAGTGCTGCGTCACGGTATGCCGGTTGTGTCTGCCATTAACCTGATCTCTTCCCTGCGATTGGATAATGAATCGATTAATACATGGAGTGCCGGCGTTGTCCGCTCTCTGAAGAAATACATCCCGAACGGAACCAAGGCCAAAGAGGGGCAGAAGTGCGAAGAGTGCAGCTCCCAAAGCCTTATTTACACTGAGGGTTGCCTGATCTGTACAGATTGTGGCCACTCAAAATGTGGATAGCTTGTTGAAATTGTTTGTTTTAAAGGCCATCCCATTCGGGTGGCCTTTTTCGATTGGTCGAATATTTTTTCTTCCTATCTGGTATATATTAGCTCAGAAAAAAAAGGCACCCCGGAAGGATGCCTTTAAAGAAGCCTATAGCTGGCGGAGCCAGGTTAAGCGAGGAGGTAATATATTCCTTTGCCTGCTACTCCTCCTGGGTTGTTGTTTTTGGTGATGAGGTAGGCTCCGGTTAGTCCGAGTCCCCCAAAGAACAGTGCACAGGCAAAATAGGCAGGTTCTTCCGGAATGCCGGTGTAGGTATCAAGAACACTTCCCAGGAATAAGCCAATGCCAACACCTACCAGTAAGAGGGCCCATTTGATGATTCCGTCTTTATTATTGGTTTTTGGTTTTGCCAGGAAATCCTTGGGATCGACCCCTTTTTCGATCAGGGCCATTCGCTCACGGTTTTTCGCGGTGACAATTACATATACAATGCCAAATATGATAGCCAGTGAGAAGATGGGTACTAAAATTGCGGTTAACATGATTTCTATGTTTTTAATTTAACTTCTGTAATTTGCATCTTTGACGCAAGCCCGAAGACTCATGTTACAGACTCAGGTAAACTTTTTTTATTTTTTTTTCGTTTGATATAGTGTAACATCATCCCAACAGCTGCGTCTTATTACTTGCATGGACGATCGTGAAGAAATATCCCGCATCAACCGGATAAAGGAAGGAGACAGGGAAAGCTTCTCCTGGGTGGTTGATCAGTACAAGGACATGGTATATACCATTTGCCTGAGAATGCTTAGCGTGGAGGCGGATGCCGGTGATGCTGCCCAGGAGGTGTTCGTGAAGGTATATCGCTCCATTGGGAGTTTCCAGGAAAAATCAAAATTCTCAACCTGGATATACCGGATCACCTATAACCACTGCATCAGCGTGATCAGGAAAAAGGTAAAAGTGATCGACCTGGTGGATGAGTTGCCAGACGATGATGGTAACGAGGGGGATGTTAGTGGTCTTGAAATGTTGAGCAGAGAAGAGCGGCGGAGGTACCTGCAAATGGCCATAGAGGCCTTGCCCGAAACCGATGCCACGGTGATCACACTCTTCTATTATGATGAGTTGTCGCTGGAAGAAATTGCTGAAGTGACCGGATTAACCAGCGGCAATATCCGGATTAAACTACATCGGTCGAGGAAAAAACTCTACCATGTGTTGAGTAAAGAACTTAAATCAGAAATAAATTCGATCATATAATATGGAACGGGATCCACAATTTTCGAAGCTTTTCAGGGAGAGCGGTTTGGTACAAGCTCCCGAAGGATTTACCGGCAGGGTGATGGGACTGATTAGTCCTGAGACCGTTAAGCCGTCTTATAAGCCTTTGATCGGGAAATGGGGCGGGCTTATCCTGGTTTTTTTCCTCCTGGCCGCTGTCGCAGTCGCCATCATATTTGCGGAACCGGCAGAGGCCGGCATGAATCTGTTTTCGGATCTGTTCTCAAGGTTGGAATGGAAATTACCCGAGTTCAAAGTGGATTTTGATATTCTCCCGAAAGTGAAGCTCCCAGAGTTGAATTTTTCCACCTGGATTATCGCGACCCTCTCTGCTATTTTCATACTGGTACTTGCCGATACAGGCCTGAATAGACGCGGGCTGATCTGATCAAATTACCTTTAGTTCCTTTCCAACTTTGATAAAAGCCTGAACAGCCTTATCGAGGTGTTCCTGTTTATGAGCCGCTGAAAGCTGTATCCGGATCCTGGCCTGATCTCTCGGTACCACCGGGAAATAGAACCCTATCACGTATATCCCTTCCTCAAGAAGCTTTGAAGCAAATACCTGGGAGAGTTTTGCATCATAGAGCATGAGGGCACAGATGGCGCTCTGGGTGGGCTTAATGTCGAAGCCGGCATCCTGCATTTTATTTGTGAAAAATGCAGTATTTTGATGTAGCTTTTCCTGTAGCTCACTGGTTTCATTCATCATGTCAAACATCCGGATTCCGGCTCCAACCACTGCCGGGGGCAGGGAATTGGAAAACAGATAGGGACGTGAGCGCTGGCGCAGCATCTCGATAATTTCCTTTTTTCCCGTGGTAAATCCCCCAATGGCACCCCCAAAAGCCTTACCCAGGGTCCCGGTTATGATATCCACCTGTCCACGAATGTTAAAAAGTTCAGTGACGCCCCGACCGGTTTTACCAACCACACCGGCAGAATGGCACTCATCTACCATTACCAGGGCATCATATTTCTCTGCAAGTGCACAAATCTGATCCACCGGTGCCACATTTCCGTCCATGGAGAAAACACCATCGGTGACAATGATTCTGAAACGCTGCTCCTGTGCTGCAATCAGTTGCTGCTCAAGATCCGTCATGTCGGCATTATTATAGCGATAGCGCTGAGCCTTACAAAGCCTGACCCCATCGATGATGGAAGCGTGATTCAGGGAATCGGAGATGATTGCGTCCTCGGCTGTGAGCAGGGGTTCAAAGAGACCACCGTTTGCATCAAAGCATGCAGCATAGAGGATGGTATCCTCGCAAGCGAAATATTCGGCGATTTTCGCCTCCAGTGTTTTATGCAGATCCTGGCATCCGCAAATGAAACGAACTGACGACATTCCGTAGCCATGTGTATCCAGGGCCTCCTTGGCTGCTTCTACCAGTTGTGGGTGGTCCGAGAGACCCAGGTAATTGTTAGCGCAAAAATTCAGTACCCGCTTACCGCCTTCCAGTTGTATTTCGGCCGACTGGGAGGATGTGATGATACGTTCCGATTTGAATAGACCGGCTTCTGATATGGCATTCAGTTCCTGCTTCAGGTGCTCTTTGATTTTCCCGTACATGCTTATTGATGTTAAAATGATTGAATGCGAAATTAGGGCTTTCTGTGTCGCTAAAAAATGATAAAGAACATACTATCTTTGTAACAAAGATAAAATAGGTATGAGTGATAACATCAGGGTAAGATTTGCTCCAAGTCCCACGGGGCCACTTCACATCGGCGGACTCAGGACTGCGCTTTTTAATTATCTCTTTGCAAAAAAGCAGAATGGAACCTTTATTCTCAGGATTGAGGATACCGATCAGACACGCTTTGTCCCGGGAGCCGAAGATTATATTGTTGAAGCATTAAAATGGTGCGGTCTTATTCCAGATGAAGGTCCGGGTTTTGGAGGAAGCTTTACACCCTACAGGCAATCAGAGAGAAAGGCACAGTATGAGCAGTATGCACTTAATCTTGTGGAGGCAGGTTCTGCCTATTATGCCTTTGATACCCCCGAAGAACTTGACGCTTTGAGAAAAGACATGGAAGCAAAGGGAGAGACCTTTGTTTATGATGCCGGGGCAAGGGACTCACTGAGGAATTCCCTTACCATGGAAAGTTCAGAGTTTGAAGCGCTTATTAAAAACGGGACCCCCTATGTAATCCGCTTCAGGTTTGAACCCGGGCAGGAGATTGTGATGGACGACCTGATCAGAGGGGAGGTAAGGGTCAACACCTCAACACTGGATGATAAGGTGCTGTTTAAATCCGACGGGATGCCCACCTACCACCTGGCCAACGTGGTGGATGATAACCTGATGGCCATTTCTCATGTAATCAGAGGAGAGGAGTGGCTCCCTTCCCTTCCCTTGCATGTGGCTCTTTACAAGGCTTTTGGCTGGGAGCACCTTATGCCTGCCTTTGCCCATCTGCCTTTGATCCTGAAACCCAATGGCAAGGGTAAACTGAGCAAAAGAGACGGAGAGCAGGGTGGATTCCCGGTATTTCCCCTGGAATGGAAAGATCCCCAGAGTGGCGCTGTTTCCCCCGGTTACAGGGAAGAGGGCTATCTTCCCGAAGCCTGTGTCAACCTGCTTGCCCTCTTGGGATGGAATCCAGGTTCTGAGCAGGAAATCTTTTCCCTGAGCGAACTGATCAATGAGTTTCAGCTGGAAAAGGTCGGTAAATCGGGTTCCCGCTTTGATCCGGAGAAGGCCAAATGGTTCAACCACCAGCACATAGGCTTATTAGCGGACGAGGAACTCTATCCTGCCTTCTCAGACGCTCTCGCAGAACATGGAATTACGGCTACAGAAGGGCAACTTAAGGATCTGGTTCCTCTGATTAAACCCAGGATTAGCTTCATGCACGAGATCTGGGATCAGTCGTGGTTCTTCTTTTCAGCCCCCGAAACCTATGATCCGGCAGTGGTGGGAAAACGCTGGAAGGCTGATACTCCGGAGAAGATGGTTTTGCTTGCAGAAGCACTGGCTGGCTGTGAACCATTTGATGCAGCATCTGTTGAAGCTAAGGTAAAAGGATTGATCACCGAGAAGGAGTGGGGCATGGGTGCCATCATGAATGCCTGGAGACTGGTACTGGTTGGAGCGGCCAAGGGTCCGGGTCTGTTTGATATGGCGGCCTTTATTGGAAAGGACGAGGTCATTTCAAGAATCAATCAAGGAATCGAAAATATAAGAATCTAAAAAGGGATATCATGGTAGATGAAAAAAAAGTCTTTGTGAACATTCACGGCCACAGAAAGGCCAACAATATACAGGAATGGGTATTGCGCAGCCTGATGGCCAGTGAGTATCCCCCCGATGATATTGAATACGGCTACTATTCAGTGGGATTCCACCCCTATAATACGGGAAAATTTGATGAGCAGGATACCCTGAATAAGGTTCGTCTTTCCACTGAAAATCCCAATGTGTTTGCCATTGGGGAGATTGGTCTGGATAAATCCATTGATGTTCCCCTTGATGTTCAAATGAGGATATTTAAAAAACAGGTGGAGATAGCTGAGACGGTAGATCTTCCTGTGATTCTTCATGTGGTCAGGGCATTTAATGAGATAATCGAGTTTGCAAAGGCCCATAATCCATCTGTTCCCATGATCATTCATGGATATAGTGGAAACAAAGAAATGGCAGCCGAGCTGGTAAAGGCCGGTTTTCTGATTTCCTTCGGGGAGTCTATTGCCATGGATAAGCCCAAGATTATAGAGGCCTGTAAAGTGGTTCCCCTGGATAAAATGTTTTTGGAAACCGACGAAGGCGAAATGGATATACGGGAGGTGTATTTCTCCGCAGCGGAAATAAAAGGTGTTTCACTAAATCAGCTTCGCTTGCAGATCGTGGAGAATGTGAAAACCTACCTGCCAAGATTCGCCGAGGTTTTTTAGTGCATCACAAATGACCCTGACTGGCACACATCATGACTGGCAGGAGCGCACTGTTCAGCTTCTTGGTCAGGAGCGGTTTAACAGGCTGCAAAGGGCCAGGGTTCTTGTGGTTGGAATGGGAGGGGTTGGTTCAATGGCTGCTGAAATGATCTGCCGCAGCGGAGTGGGCAGGATGACCATTATCGATGCGGATACCATCCAGCCTTCCAATGTGAACCGCCAGATCCCTGCCACCCATGCCACACTTGGACAGGATAAAGTCCAGGTGATGGGTGAACGTCTAAGGCAAATCAATCCGGAACTTGATCTTACCGTTCTTAATGAATTTATTAAGGAGGAGCGAATCCCGCAGATTCTGGAAGAGGATTTCGACTATGTGGTTGATGCCATCGACACCCTTTCTCCAAAAATTTATCTGATCTACCATAGCCTGAACCGAGGACTCAGGCTGGCCAGCTCCATGGGGTCCGGAGGAAAGCTGGATCCCTCCCAGATCCATGAGGCCGATTTTGGGGAGACCTATAACTGCAGACTGGCCTACATCCTTCGGAAAAAGCTAAGGAAGATGGATGTGCATGGTGGCTTCAGGGTTGTTTTCTCCACCGAGCAAGTCCCCAAAGAGATGATCATCCCGGTCGAGGGGGAGCCCAATAAAAAATCGACAGTGGGTACCATCTCCTATATACCGGCCATATTTGGTTGTACACTGGCCTCCATCGTTATCCGGGATTTGACTGCCCAAAATGAAGACGCAGATAATTCTTAATGGTATCAAATTATTTGCAACAAAAGCCCACTGTTAATCGTACAATTAGCGTTTGCTGCTTATTAACTAATAATGTGATATCATGAAAAAACTACTTTTCATCCTCGTGGCCTCCTTTTTCCTTCTACAATCTTCACAGGCACAACTGTTTCAATGGGGAATTAAGGCCGGGCTTGGTTTGAACTCATTGAAAATCGCCGATCTGACTGGTTTAGAGGATGGTTCTGATGTTTATGATCTGATAAGCGGAGATAAGGTGATGGGTTATCATTTGGGATTTCAGACCCGCATCAATATCGCCATGATATTCATCCAGCCCGAACTTTATTTTAACGATGGTGGAGCCAAGATCGAGGAATTTAAGAATGACGCGCTGCAAGCAACTTATAATGTAGATTTTCAACGGGTCGACCTGCCGCTTCTTGTGGGCGTAAAGTTAGGCCCTGCCCGTATAAACCTGGGCCCTGTTGGATCCTATGTGGTGAAGGAATCCATTAGTGGGGATGTGCAAAACTTGGATCCCGACTACACCTTCTTTTCCCAATCCATGACATGGGGTTACCAGGTAGGACTGGGAGTCGACCTTTCGAAGATTTCTCTGGATGCCCGGTATGAAGGTTCTCTGAGTTCCCTGGGTGAGTCCGTGAGTGTTGGAGGTGCAAGCTATCAGCTGGATGCCCGTCCCAATCAGTGGGTATTTTCACTGGGTTTCTGGTTCAGATAGGAATCGATGGCTTAAAGCATCCACTTTTTATCGTGGGTGGTATAGTCCAGAACCCTTATCCCCAGTGCCTTCCCAAGTTTCAGGGCCTCTTTGGTCATCTTCTCCAGGGATCCCCTGCAAATGGCAATGTAACGGACATCCCCTTCAACCACCAGGTTTACCTTGTAGGCCCTGGTTGACTTTCCGGGCTGGGGAGTAACGATGGGACTGGCCATATTCCTCTGATTATTCAAATTTATCCTGACCAGGGTTACATAACTGACTGTGGGAAGGGCTTGCCATCGGCCTATCCGGAAACCAAAAAAGCGATCATATTTCATGTAGCGCTGTTTAGTTGGATCGATGGAAATACCCTCATAGGAAAAGCTAAACATGATGGCCAGGGCCAGGGAGATGCTGGCCCCGATATATTTGTCATACACCAGGAATATGATAGCCATCAGGCCCATTAACAGGGTGATTACTCTGAAGTTGTAGCGTTCGTAATTGTACATGACCGGTCCCTGCTTTGCAACAAGTTAAGAAACTTTGATTTATATTTAAGCACCCAATCCAATTATACCATGACTGTAAAGAAAAAACACCTGCTTAAAACCCTGATCCTTTTTTTTGTGAGCATGTCCCTGACCGGACAGGAAGCAAAACTTACCCTGGAAGATATTTATCAGAACGCCAGCTATCCAACCCGAGGATATCAATCCCTTCGTTGGATGGAAGATAATGAGCACTATACCACCCTGGAAGCAAATTCAGAGGCAGACTGCAAGGAGATTATCCGCTACAATGTAAGAAGCGGAGAACGGGTGGTCCTGGTCGGGGCCGCTGATCTGACTCCCCAGGGCAGGTCCGGGCCCCTGCAGTTAAGAGATTACACATGGTCGGGTGATCAGCAAACCCTTCTTCTTTTTGCCAATACAGAACGGGTCTGGCGCTATCATACCCGGGGCGATTACTGGCTTCTGAATCTTGAAAGTGGCCGCTTAAAACAGCTGGGCAAATCCCTGGAATCCTCTTCCCTGATGTTTGCAAAATTCTCGCCCGATGAAAGCCGCGTAGCCTTTGTAAGCAGGAATAATATCTATGTGGAGGAGGTTGAGGGAGATCTTATGAAGCAGATTACCCATGATGGCAACGAGCGTTTTGTGAACGGCACATTCGACTGGGTTTATGAGGAAGAATTTAAATGCATGGATGGATTTCGCTGGAGCAAAAACAGTGAAAACATTGTGTACTGGCAATCGGATACGGAAGGAACCGGTACCTTTTATATGATCAATAACCTGGATTCCATTTATTCCATCCCCCTTCCCTTCCCCTACCCCAAGGTGGGGACTACCAATTCGGCCGTGAAGATTGGAGTGGTGCCGGCCGCCGGAGGAGAAAGCAGGTGGTTTGATATCCCGGGCGACCCGCGCAATAATTACCTGGTGAGAATGGAAGTTATTCCAGGCTCAGAGCAGGTGATGATTCAGCAGCTAAACAGGCTTCAAAATACCAACCGGGTCTGGGTGGCAGATATCGAAAACATGGAGGTGAAAAATATACTCACAGAAAGTGATGAGGCCTTCCTTGATTTACACGATACACCCATCTGGCTCGATAAGGATCAGAACTTCACCTGGATGAGCGAACGTGACGGCTGGAGGCACCTTTATAAGGTGTCCCGTGATGGCAGTGAAATGCTCCAGCTTACCCGGGGTGACTTTGATGTGGTGGAAGTAGTTTGTATTGATCCCGGCTCCGGATATGTCTACTACATTGCCTCTCCGGATAACTTTACCCAGCGCTATCTATACCGGAGCAAGCTCAATGGCAAGGGTCAGGCCCAGCGCATCTCCCCGGAAACTGAGCAGGGCCAGCACAGCTATGTAATGTCCGATGATGCCAGTTATGCGCTGCACACCTATCAGAGTGCTGCCACCCCACCTGTGATATCTCTCCTGGAAGTGAAGAAGCACCAGCAGGTGAGGGTTATGGAGGATAACCGGGAGCTGGAAGAAAAGTTAGCCCCCCTGGGGTTAAACTCCAAGGAGTTTATAAAAGTTGACATAGGTGAAGAGATCCTGGATGCGTGGATGATCAGGCCCCCGGGTTTTGATCCGGAGCGGAAATATCCCGTCATCTTTTATGTCTATGGTGAGCCTGCTTCCTCGACGGTACAGGACACATGGTCGGGTGGAGATCTGTGGCACCAGTACCTGGCACAGCAGGGATATGTGGTAATCAGTGTGGATAACAGGGGCACCAAAACCCCACGGGGAAGAGCATGGCGGAAATCCATCTATGGTCAGATTGGAATCCTGGCCTCACTGGACCAGGCGGCAGCTGCCAGAAAACTATTGGAGACATACAGCTTTCTGGATCCCGACAGGGTGGGGATATGGGGATGGAGTGGCGGTGGATCAATGACATTAAATTGCATGTTCCGTTTTCCGGAACTCTATAAAACAGGCATCGCCATTGCCTTTGTATCTAATCAGAAACTATATGATACAGCCTACCAGGAACGATATATGGGGCTTCCATCTGGTAATCCCGATGGTTTCCGGGACGGATCTCCCATTACGCATGCAGCCGGACTGGAGGGAAATCTGCTTTTGATCCACGGAACGGCCGATGATAATGTGCACTACCAGAGCTTCGAAATCCTTGTGGATGAACTGATTAAACAAAACAAACTCTTCGATATGATGGCCTATCCCATGCGTTCTCACTCCATCCGGGAAAGGGAAAATACGAGCCTGCATCTGAGAAGGACCATGGCCCGCTACTGGAATGAAAAGCTATAAGCATATCCCCAGTATTTTCAACGATGTCCTGGGCCCGGTCATGCGTGGACCCTCCAGTTCGCACAGTGCCGCAGCACTCCGGATCGGGAGAATATGCAGGGACCTGATGGATGGACGGCCCGGCAGGGTATTTGTACGTTATGATGCCGCCGATGCCCTGGCCACCACCCATGAGAGCCAGGGCTCTGATATGGGGATCAAGGGGGGCTTACTGGGCTACGAGGCCGATGACGAGCGCTTGATTAAGCCGGATATCTACCTGGAGGAAGCGGGTATCGAAGTTTATTTTGAAGTCTGTGATACGGGCCATAAACTGGCCAACCTGTATATGGTATCCCTGGAGAATCCGGATCAGAAGGCGGAGCTTATGGCTGTTTCCACAGGGGGAGGGATGATCGAAGTGATCAGGATTAACGGAATGGAAGTTTCCATTTTGGGTGACCAACTCGTGGAACTGTGGCTTTCCCCGGATGGAAGTCCAGACTGGGGTGAAGAAAAAAGCCCCGGCTTCCTAAAAAGAAAAATTCAACCCGTTTTGCCGGTTGGCCCGGCAGGAGACAGGCAGCTTCCTTTTAACACCTTCTCACGGCCTGCTGGAGTATAATCAGAAGCTAAATCTCTCAGCCTGGGAGCTTGCCCTTGCCTATGAAACCGCCAGGGCCGGAATCTCCGAAGATAAGGTGATGGGGATGATGAAAGAGCTCTACCTGATTATGAGGGCGGGTATAAAAAGCGGACTTCGGGGAACCCGCTTTAAGGACCGCCTCCTGGGAGCACAATCGGCTGGTTACCTCAAGAGTATGGAAGAAGGAAAGCTGGTGGGAGGTGAGCTTATTCACAAAATCACCCTTTATGTTTCCGCCCTTATGGAAGTAAAAAGCTCCATGGGAACCATTGTGGCAGCTCCAACGGCCGGTTCCTGTGGCACCTTTCCGGGTGCCATCCTGGCCGTGGTAGATTCCCTTAATCTGGATGAGGAGCATGCCCTAAAGGCCCTGCTGGCAGGAAGCCTTGTGGGGCTGTTTATCGCCACCGGACTCTACCTTCTCTGCAGAGATTGGGGGGTGCCAGGCCGAATGCGGAGCAGGTGCCGGAATGGCTGCAGCCGGTATTTCATGGCTGCTGGGTGCAGGTGTAGAAGAGTGTATGGGGGCAGCTTCCCTGGCCCTGCAAAATTCTCTGGGCATGATCTGTGATCCCATTGCTGCAAGGGTTGAGGCGCCCTGTCTTGGAAAGAACATATCCTCTGCAAGCAATGCCCTGGTTTGTGCCAACATGGCCCTGGCGGCTTATGAACACCTGATCCCTTTGGATGAGGTGATTGAGACCATGGACAGGGTTGGAAGGAGCCTTCCACACGAATTACGCTGCACCGCCCTGGGTGGTTTATCCATTACGCCTTCGGCAAAAAAACTGGAAAGGAAAATCAACAAATAAAAAGTAAATGATATGAGGTGGATTGTTGGAGTATGCTTAAGTATGATGAGCCTTGGACTGATGGCACAGGAGCCCCTTGAGTTGATCACCTATAATATCAGGATGAATACCGCCGGTGATGGTGAGCATGCCTGGCCATACAGGAAGGCCGATGTAATCAATCTGCTGAAGTTTCACAGGGCTGAAATTTTTTGTGTCCAGGAGGCACTACCCGGCCAGATGGATGACCTGGCTGAAGCCTTTCCGGCTTATGCCTATGAAGGTGTGGGAAGGGATGACGGGAAGCAGCTGGGGGAGTATTCAGCCGTCTTTTACAATCAGGATCGCTTTTTAAAAAAGCAGGGGGGCACATTCTGGCTTTCGGAAACTCCGGAAGAATGTACTTTTGGCTGGGATGCTGTTTGTCGCAGGGTTTGTTCCTGGGTGGAGCTGGAAGACAAAGAAAGGGGAACAAGTCTTTTTGTTTTTAATACCCATTTCGACCATGTGGGTGTGGAGGCAAGGAAGAATTCAGCTGCCCTTATTCTGGGAAAGATCTCGGAAATCGCCACTTCCGAATCCACGGGTGAGATCGGATCCGTAGTGCTTTGTGGTGATTTCAACCTCCCCCCTGAATCTGAACCCATACAATTGATTTCGGCCTCACTTCAGGATGCATTTGTGGTATCGGAGTTGCCTCCGCATGCATCAGTAGCTACCTTTCATGGTTTCACCTACGACGATGGGCCCCGGGACAGGATCGATTATGTATTTGTCTCTGAAGGGTTAAGAGTAAGCCGCTACGGAGCCCTCACAGACTCCCGCGACCGCTCCTTTTTCTCAGACCATTTACCGGTGCTCGTGACCCTTTCATCAACAGAATAGGCCCACCGGTGGAAATTTTTTAACCACTCACAGATGTAACGCGTAAACAGGATTGGTTCTCACATTAACCAACCTGCATCATGAAACGCTCCTTCTTTTCATTTTCGATCCTGGCTTTTGTTCTGCTTAGTTCTTGTGAAATCATTTCCAAGGAAGATGCCCGGGTAACTTTGCTGCCCACGAACATGACTGCTACTGTGGTTATGGGCTCAAGTAGCTCGAAAATTATTGCCGATTTTTATTATGTCCCCGATAGTGATTTGCTGGACCACATCACCTGGAGCAACCATCAGACCCACTATTTTAAGTATGATGCTTCAGCAAAGTTGCAGGTTTTGAGTCAGTTGAAGGTCCTTGAGAAAGTGCAGGACGAATACTGGTTTTCCTATGATGGTGAAAGGATTCTGGAGGTGCAGATGATCAGAAGAAATCTGGACTATAGCTCCCTTGAGCCCCTGGATTCAAGCTATACAGGGCATATCGAGTATGAATATGAAGGAAACCTGGTTATACGTGAGACTGAGTACGGGGTTCAAAAAGGAAATCAAAAGGAATACCCCTTGCGTGAGCTTTCCTATTCCTATGACGGTAATGGAAATATGTTAAGCAGGGTAAGTAATGATCTCGAAGCAGGCGGGGAGGAAGAAATCACCGAGATGACATACGACTCCGGGAATCATCCATTTTCAAACCTGAAATATTATTTCACCGGGGAGTCCTTTGTAAACAATCCACTGTCAAAATCTAGCGGAGTGATGGATTTTTCCTATGATATTACCATGAATGAGCAAAATTATCCGGAGCGAATCTATGAAAAAATGGGTGCCGCCCATACAAAGATCATTCGCTATACCTATATGAACAGGTAGCTACTCCTTTGCTTCGTAGGCTTTCATGCAGTCGGGGCAGATGCAGTCGGTATAGAGTCCCATAATCTCGACCATCTGTGCCTTGTGTATCTGAAGCTTTTCGCACCAGCAATCCTTGTCTCCCTCACAGGGAAACCTGGCTCCGCATTTCGGGCAGGTTTTCTTATTCATGACCGCGGCTCATGGTAACGCCCACCGATCTAATGGGACCACCCATGGGAGGGTGCATTTTTCTCATCCGTACCGTGGCCTTCTGAATTCCTTTCATTTCTGCAAAAAGAGAGTCCAGGATTCTCTTGGCAATGTTTTCCAGGAGATTGGATTTTTTCCTGCGCATCTCCTGTTTGATCAGAATGTAGGCCTGCTGGTAATTAACCGCATCTTCCAGCTGGTCGGATTCAGCAGCCGGTTCCAGATCCGTTTCTATCTCCAGATCGACCAGAAAACGGTTCCCGACAATCTGCTCTTCTTCGTAATGGCCATGGAAGGCATAGAATTCCATCTCCTCTATGATAATCTTACCCATTTGACAAATTTAGTGAAATGAATTACTTTTAAGGCAAGCCCACAATACTATGAAACACAATATTTTATTAATCCTGTCACTTATTGGAATGTTTTCCTGCCAGGAAGCGGATCCGGAGCAGGATCCGGTTTCATTTGAAGTGGAGATCAGAACAGAGGGTGAAAACGATTTGATCCTTAACTGGGATACACCTGAAGCCGGCACCACGCTTAAAATATCCATCTCTGGCAGTGAAAATTTTACGGACCCCCTTATTTCGGATGAGGTAGCCGTATCGGCCGGGACCCTCAGACTGTCCGGATTGGCTCCCATGACCGATTATTTTTTGCTTTGCGAACTGAAGGAAAAGGAAAAAATTATCTGGTCCGAAATAATGGAGTTCACCTCGGGCTATACCAGCGAATTTGTAAGCTATGCCTCCACGGATGAGGTGATCATATCGGCCAAACTGGCTTATATAGCTTCAGCACTGACACCGGAATCCAGGACCGTGATATTCATGCATGAATTCTCAAGAACAAAAAACACCTGGAACGCCTCGGGGATCATGGATACCCTGACCAGGGACGGTAATCTTTGCGTGGCTTTTGATTTCAGAGGTCACGGTTCTTCAAGCTATAGTGGCGATGTACTGGATCTTATTGACGAACCCTGGATGGCAAGGGAGGATTTCGATGCCACACTTGATTACCTGGAAGGCAGGGACCTTGTAAGATCCGGGGATATTATCGTGTTCGGGGCTTCCATCGGAGCCTGTGCAGCAACTGTGGCCAGTTCGTATCCGGAGGTGATTGGCGGATTTGCTGCTTCTTCCATTGAATCCATAAGCAGGAACATGCTGGAAGAATTTCTTGTTCCCCGGGGGATGTTTTATATCGCTGGCGAACTGGATAAGAATGTAGCCAAGGGTATTGACTATGAAATCGATGCCCTGAGTTTAAGTGCTCAGACCGAAGAACCTACCCTTGTGATGGTTGTAGAAGGTGCAATGGAACATGGTGTTGATTTACTGGAGAGCTATCCTGAGCTGATCACTGAAGCCATCCGATGGGTGCGGGACCTATAGTACTTCCACTCCCATTTCCCTGAATTCTTCGATCATTCTGATTTTATTTTCCTCATTCCCGGAGATGATACCATCCGCAATAACTGTGGCCTTGTAGCCCCTGTTCAGAGCAGCCTGAATGGCGCTGAATACACAGTGTTCTGCATCGAGACCAACAATCACCAGGCTTTCTATCTGCCTGTCCACCAGGATCTGATCCAGATTTGTTTTATTGAAGGAATCATTCCTTCTTTTTGCCACGATCTGGTCAGAAACCACAACCAACCTGTGGTCAAGTTCTGCCCCTTCTGTCCCTTTGGCCATGGTATTATTAATGAGGTTGATAAGGGGATTGGCCACCTCGGAGAGGATATAGACCACCGGCCAGTTTTTTTCCTGGGCTTCCTCAATGATCCGGTTGACATTACCGATCAGCTCTTCTGACTGTTTTCTGTAGCCTTCTATGGCAGATATATCGCCGGTTGTACCTTCCTGGATGTCGATGACCAGCAGGGCCGTATTCTCCGATCCGGAAGAGCTTATGGGATTGCCTTCCGTGATTTTAGAGGCCATAAGATTGAAAACAAAGTAGTTGGCTACAACAATCAGGATAAAAACACCAAGGGCGAGAAGGATGCGAAGCAGTATTTTTTTCATGGCATGGAGCTTTATATCCGAAATGTATGATATTTATTTAATTCTTGCAGATTTAACTAATTTTGCACTTCCGAAATAGCACAGACAATGAGCGAGAATAAAGAAGAAAACAGCGAAAAGAAGAGCCTGAATTTCATTGAAGCCATGGTGGAGGAGGATCTCCGCAATGGAAAAGATGGTGGAAGAGTCCATACAAGGTTCCCTCCGGAGCCCAATGGTTATCTTCATATCGGTCATGGTAAGGCCATTTGCCTTGATTTTGGAATCGCAAAAAAGTATGGAGGTAAGTGTAATCTACGCTTTGATGACACCAATCCCACCAAGGAGGATGTGGAATTTGTGGATTCCATAAAGGAGGACATCCACTGGTTGGGTTTCGACTGGGAGGACAGGGAGTATTATGCCTCTGATTATTTCGGAAAATTGTATGATTTTGCCATTGACCTGATAAAAAGGGACCTGGCCTATGTGGATGACCAGTCATCGGAAGAGATCGCCAGTCAGAAGGGAAGCCCCACCCAGGCAGGTACATTCAGTCCATACAGAAGTCGCAGCGTGGAGGAAAACCTGGACCTCTTTCAAAGGATGAATGCCGGAGAATTCCCGGAGGGTTCCAGGGTGTTGAGGGCAAAAATTGATATGGCCTCACCCAATATGCACATGCGTGATCCGGTGATCTACCGGATTATTTTCCATCCCCATCACCGCACGGGCGATGCATGGAAGGTATACCCCATGTATGATTTTGCACACGGACAGTCCGACTATTTTGAGGGAGTCACTCATTCATTGTGTACCCTGGAATTTGAAGTGCACCGCCCCCTGTATGACTGGCTGGTTGAACATCTGAAAGATGGAGATTACAGGCCCAGGCAAACTGAATTTAACCGTTTAAACCTGACTTATACCGTTCTCAGCAAGCGGGTATTACTTAAGCTTGTAAAGGACGGACTGGTGAATGGTTGGGACGATCCCCGCATGCCTACACTCGTTGGTATGCGCAGAAGGGGTTATACAGCCGAATCCATCCGGAATTTCAACGATAGCATAGGCTATACCAAGGTGATGGCCCAGAATGATTTTGGTCTCCTGGAATTTGCGGTTCGTGAGGACTTGAATAAGAAGGCAGCCAGGGTGATGGCGGTATTAAATCCCCTGAAGGTGGTCATCACCAACTATCCGGAAGATAAAAGCGAGGAGATGGAAACCATCAACAATCCCGAGGATGAATCCATGGGCAGCCGTACCATCCCCTTTTCGCGGGAAGTATACATTGAAAGGGAGGATTTTATGGAAGATCCCCCGAAGAAATTTTTCCGCCTGGGCCCGGGTCGTGAAGTAAGGCTCAAATCTGCCTACATTATCAAATGTGAGGAAGTAATTAAGGATGAAAACGGGGAGATTACCGAGATCTATTGCACCTACGATAAGGAAACCCGTAGCGGCGGACCAGAAGCTGGCCGCAAGGTAAAGGGTACCCTGCACTGGGTTTCGGCCAAACATGCTGTGGAAGCCGAGGTAAGGCTCTATGACAGACTGTTCAGCGATCCGGACCCCGCAGGGCACAAGGATAAGGGGCCTGAAGAATTTTTGAATCCCGACTCTCTCAAAGTGATCACAGCTTTTGTGGAGCCTTCACTGAAGGAAACAAAGCCCCTGGACCAGTTCCAGTTCCAAAGGCTGGGTTACTTTAACGTGGATCCAGATTCCACACCAGAGAAACTTGTATTCAACCGGACGGTTACCCTTCGGGATAACTGGGCGAAGAGAGGTTAAAACGTATTTTTTGGCAATTGAACATTTCTGTAAATATTCTGTTTATTATTTCTAAATAAACCTTAAACAGTAATAATATTTATCATTTTATTTACAGACATCATGAAAAGAATCGTATTTATTTTAGTTGCTGTGCTGGCCACAACAAGTATTAGCCATGCACAATTTGAGATCAAAGCAGGTGGAGGTATAAATTTTTCAACCTTTACCAAACCACCTGAAGGAACTGACATTGCTGCCAATATGGGCTATCAGTTTGGTGGAGGAGTACTTATCGGAGACAAATTCTATGTAGAGCCCGGTATTCAATTTATCAGGAACTCGAAAGCCATTACCCCTGAAACAGAAGGGGAGTTTGATTTTGACCAGAACTTCCTGAAAATTCCCGTTTATGCAGGATATCACCTCCTGGGACATGAACAGGGACCTTTCGCTTTGAGGCTTTTTGCGGGTCCTGCCGTATCTATTGCCGGAAAGATCAAAAAAGGAGAAGACCAGATCACCAAGGATGATGTTAAAAATGCCCTTTGGATGGTGGATGCCGGTGTGGGCCTTGATATCTTCTTTTTGTTTGTGGAATTCAACTACGAATATTCTTTCAACAAATATTTTGTGGATGATGCTTTCGATTCAAACCACTCCGGGTTTCTGATCAATGCAGGAATCCATATCGATTTCTAGGTCGTATTAAAGTACCAGGAAGGCTGTCTAAAGAAGGATTAAAAATCCCTATTTAGACGGCTTTTTTTCTTTAGTTCCGCCAAAGAGTTTTTTGTGCTGCAGGTTGGTGGCCACGGCCTCGATTCCCACAAGGGTCTGGTTCAGGTTATCGATGGTGATGGCTATGGAATCGGCGAATATGCTGTCATACAGGAGTTTATTTACCAGTCCGTCCCCACTGTTTAACGCCTCGCTGGCCAGGCTTAACTGACTTGTTGTAAGAGCCAGATCTGCAGAAGCAGTCTCAACATTTGTTGCAATGCTGTCGAACTTCAACAGGATTAAATCCAGCTTTCGGGTAAGTTGATCATCGTGTATGAGCCTGCCAATATCGCTTTCAGGCTCATTCAGCTGCTGGCTAAGCTCCTTCAGGTTCCGGGTGATGACCTCAAAATTATCCATCGATTGATCCATTTTGATGGCGATACTGGAATCATTCAGGATACGCCCCACATTTCCATCGCCCTCGTTCACCTTATCGGTGATATCCACCAGGTTGTTAATGATGAACTCGGCTTTATGAAGTTCCCCGCTGAGCTGGTGTACAATGTCTTCCAGGTGGATGGTTCCGACAGGCATCAGGAAATCTCCTTCCGAGACATGATCAAAGGATTCGGTACCGGTATAAATCACCAGCATTTTATCCCCGATCAGGGCTTCGGGTTTGATCTCCACCCTTGAGTCCTTACGGATGAATTTCAACATCTTGCGGTCGATGGACATATCCACTACCACAGAAGTATCAGTAGTGATCTGTAATTCACTGACTGTTCCCACGATGATCCCGGAGAATTTCACATGATCCCCCGAACGAAGTCCGCTAACAGACGGAAAAGTGGTATGGAGGGTGACCGATTTGGAGAACAGCTGGCTGCTTCTGCCAATGAGGTAAAAGAACGCCACGAATATCAGGGTACCCAACAGGATAAACAGGCCCAGTCTGATTTTTCTTCCTCTGTCGAATTGCATGGTGAACAGATTTTATGGTTATTTGAAAAATGAGTTAACAAAAGGATCCTCGTGCGTTTTCATCTCCTCAATGGTGCCGCCCGCGGTAAACTTTCCCTCCTTAAGCACCCTTACCTGGTTTGCTGTGATTTCAATGCACTTCAGGTCATGTGAAATGATCAGGGATGAAGTATTATATTCTTCCTGTACCTTTAATATTAGCTCGCTGATCTCACCAGATGTTACGGGATCCAATCCGGTGGTGGGTTCATCATAGAGCAGTATTTCGGGTTTGAGGATGAGGGTTCTGGCCAGGCCAATTCTTTTCATCATTCCTCCTGAAAGTTCAGAAGGCATCTTATCAATGGCATTTATCAGGCCCACATTCAGCAGGGCTTCTTCAACCAGGGCATCTATTTCAGATTGGGGCTGTTTTGTTTTTTTTGCATGCCTCAACGGAAACTCAAGGTTTTGCCTCACGGACAGGGAGTCATACAGGGCCCCTCCCTGGAAAACATAGCCAATACGCATTCGTAAATTCGTCAGGGATTCATCCTTCAGTGCCAGGATGTTTTCATCAAATACAGTGATCTCGCCGTCATCAGGTTCAATCAGGCGTACAATACATTTAAAAAGGACCGATTTTCCAGTTCCCGAGTGCCCCAGGATTACCATATTTTCCTTTTCTTTCAAATCAAGGTCAGCCCCGGTCAGAATGTGAAAATCCCCGAAAGATTTTTTCAGCTTGCTGACCCTGAGCACCACCCCGGTATTGACTTGTTTTTCCATTCCCGATCAGCTTAATAATTGGGTAATCTGCACAGCAAGCAGGTCAATGATAAAAATGGATAGCGAAGAGATAACAACCGCAGCATTGGCCGCTTCACCTACGCCTTCTGTACCCCGGCGGGCATTGTACCCTTTATAACTACCAATGATCCCAATGAAAAGTCCGAAAACAATGGTCTTAATTACCGTCGGAATGAAATCGATCATATGAATCACATCAAAGGATTTTTGAATATATAGCTCCAGGGATATACTGTACAGGGCACTGGCACTTATATAGGAGCCCACCAGGGCCAGTGTGTCTGCAAATATGACCAGGAGCGGTAGCATTAAGGTTACGGCCAGAACCCTGGTTAAAACCACAAAACGCATGGGGTTTGCCCCGGACACCTCCATGGCATCCAACTGTTCCGTAACCCGCATGGATGCCAGCTCCGCACCAATACCCGAACCCACTTTCCCGGCTACAATTAACGCGACGATCACAGGTCCGATTTCCCGGAGGATGGAAAGGGATACCATGCCCGGTAAAAGAGCTTCCGCACCAAATTTTGCAAGTGTGGGACCCGATTGCAGGGAGAGAACCATCCCCAGTATAAAGCCTGTGGCAGCAATCAGGGGAAGGCTTTTATTACCGATTCTGTAGCACTGATTTAAAAACTCCTGGACGTTGACACCATGCCTGATCAGATTCCGGAAAAGAGTGGAAATGAAGGAAGCAAGTTCGCCTACTTCCGCCAGGAAATCCGTGATGGATCTTAACCACTTCGCTTGGTTTGCCATTGGGTATAAGTATTAAGCTTACGCAGGCCTGTTAAATACCTTCTGCCAGATGTAAGTTAGAACTTATTGGATTCAAAAGCAAAACTACAACCTAAAAGATGAATTGGGTGAACCATCTCTCTTATTGTCGGTTATATTCAGGAACTCAAACCCGAAGAAGAGTTTAAACGGGAAATAAATGTAAAGACTAAATGAAAAAGACCCAACATTTCATGCAGCGTTTTACCTTAAAATGCATGCTAATGCTCAGCCTGTTGTTTAACTCAGCTTTTGCCCTGTGGGGCCAGGAAACGATCCCTGCTGAAAGTCAAAATGAGCAAGAAGCCTCAGAATCAGATACCATTGAGGTTATAAATGTTGAAGCCACACAAATCTCGGAGGCCTTTACTGAATCTAACAGCCTGATGCTGGAGGCTGGGCAAAAGCATTTTACCCCGGAGGCAATATCCAGTTATACGGATGAGGTAAATCTCCTGTTCTCAGACATCAGGCTCTTCATGAGGGATACCATGGTGATTGAAAAGAATGGTATAAGCTACCGGGAATTAGACCTGATTGAACAGCAGATAAACTTTTACCTTGAGGAAGTAAAGCACCTGCAGGAAAGAATTTCGGACGAGGCAGGCGCCCTCAACACTTATTCAAATTTACTGAGCGAAAATAAACAGGACTGGGAGCAAATATTAGAGACCTTTCCTTCGGAGGAGATACCCCGGGACCGTATCGGTCGCATTACCAGGACTATGGAACGGCTGGATTCATTAGAAACACTTCTCCAGGGTGATCTTGCAAAGATTCTTAAACAGGAGGACAGGCTGACGGATCAGGTAAATAACCTTGAACAATTGCAGGTCTGGGTTGAGGGCCAGCGGGAGCTGGTCGGAGAAAGATTTTTTACCAGGGAGTTGCCCGGGTTTTTTGAATCCATGTCTGAACCGGTTGAAACTACCCTGGTTCAGAAGCACCTCAGCCAGGTTGAAAAGTCTTTCAATACTGACATGGAAATTGTTAAAGCAAATTTCAGGAAGCCCCTTGGTGTGATATTAATTATCCTGGTCAGCTTGATGATATATGCATTCTGGTTTAAGAAAAACCACAGTAAAGTGATCGCAGAGAAGTTCACACTCACAAGGATGCAAAAGGTGCTGGTTCATTCACCCCTGGTGACCGTACTTTTTTTGACTGGTTTGTTGATCCGTTTTTCACTGCCTCATCTTCCGCATACTTTTGCATCTCTGAACCTGATGCTTATGATGATTCCGATGATCATCATTATTATTCGCTTTTTTGGCAGTAAAATACGCAACTGGATCCTTCTCCTTTTCCTGCTGTGCGGGCTCACCTTTTTTTACCAGCTAAGTTATAATCCTGACATACTACTCCGGGCTGTGCTGATGGCTTTCTCATTGTGGGCCATCGCGCTTTTTGTCTGGCTTTTAGTGAAAAGGCCTGTTTCAGGATTCGTTGCAAAAAGTTTTATTTACGGGATCCTGAGGGCCATGCTCCTGGTATTCATCGTCCTCCTGGTCGTGGCCGTATTTGCAAACCTTGCAGGAGCCTTCAGCCTTGCTGAGTTTTTCACATTGATACCCATACAAATTGTGCTATTGGCCTTTGGTGTTGAGGTGGCGACCACCATTGCCGATACTGTGATCCATCTGATTCTGGCCAGTAATTTTATGCAGAGGATTAATATCATCAGGGATGATTTCGAATACATCTACAAGAAATTAGCCATGGTGGCAAAGCTCCTGCTCTGGGGCCTGTTTTTTGTAATCACATTAAGCATATTCCGTATCAAGGATGCTGTTTTTGAATGGGTTAATGGATTATTCACTGATGGCATAAAGGTGGGTGATGCTGAGATCACCATAGGGAGTATTGCCATATTTATTATCGTAATCTGGATCTCCATCCTTGTTTCCAGGATCATTCGGCATGTGCTTGAAAAGGATGTTTTTCCCAGGGTGGAAACGGCCAAGGGAGTACCCAGTACGGTTACGCTGCTCCTGAGAATTATCCTTATTACCAGCGGTTTTTTCCTGGCTGCCGCAGCTGCGGGGATCAAATTGTCGAATTTATCCATTGTCCTGGGCGCTTTTTCTGTGGGCATTGGATTTGGCTTGCAGAATATCTTCAATAACATGGTATCCGGACTCATACTGGCGCTTGAGCGTCCCATTAAGGTGGGCGATGTTGTCCAGGTAGGGGATCTGCTCGGCGCGGTGCGTTCCATCGGCTTAAGATCCAGCTCTGTTAAGAGTTTTGACGGTGCAGAAGTGATCGTTCCCAACGGTAACCTGATCTCTAATGAGATGATCAACTGGACCCTCTCGGATGCAAACCGCAGACTGGATATCAGGGTTGGTGTGGCCTATGGCACTGACACCGATGAAGTAATCAGGATTTTACAGAAGATTGCCGTGGAGCACCCACTGGTTGATATGAACCCGGTCCCCAAAGCCTACTTTACTGCTTTTGGAGACAGCTCCCTGGATTTCAGACTGCTGGCATGGACCCATATTGATCAGCGCCTGGCGGTTGAAAGCGACCTGAACGGATCCATCAACAAGGCCCTGAAAAAGGCAGGTATTGAAATCCCCTTCCCTCAGAGGGATCTACATATTCGCTCCGATAGTACCCGGAAGCAACAATAATGTGTATTTTTAATAAATCATTGATTAATGGAAAATACCAATAGAAAATTTAAAGTGCCCGCAGCCCTTGGACTGGCAGGCTTTGTGATTATCATGGCCGGTGTGATTTACGCCAGGTCGGTCATCAATCCCTTATTGATGGCCCTGTTTATCAGCATAATCTTTACCCAGCCCATAGTCTGGCTGAAGAAGAAAAATGTGCCTCATGGCATGGCGATCGCAATTATGGTCTCCTCAATGGTTATTTTCTATTTTGGTTTCATTGAGCTTATTGGATCTTCCTTATCCCTCTTCCTGGATGATGCTCCCAGTTATCAGCAAAAGATAAAAGACCTGTCAGATGCGACCCATCAGAATCTTGAAGCCCGGGGCATCAGTCTTCCTTTTATTAATGAATTTCATGCGGCGCATCCGGCATCAATTTTGCAAAATACTCATGAAGTATTCGCACAATTCAGGGAGTTTTTAAGCGGGGAGATTACTTTTATCTTTCTTGTCGTTTTCCTGCTTGCGGAAATTGAAGCCGTTTTTTTCAAAACCAGGCTTCTTGAAAAGCACAGTCCTTTTTCCCTTCACATTGTAGAGAAAATCAGCAGGAGCATCCGCCGTTATCTCTATATAAAATCGTTGACAAGCCTGGCAACCGGATTGCTGGTTGGGATTTCCCTGGCGATTATCGGAGTCGATTATGCCATCCTATGGGGGTTGATTGCCTTCCTACTGAATTATATTCCCACCATAGGCTCCATCATAGCTGCCATTCCTGCTCTCCTGATTTCAATCGTTCAATTGGGATTTCCGGAAAGCTACTGGACCATCGGGGTTTATGTTTTTGTGAACCTGGTGATTGGAAGCATTCTCGAACCCAGAATCATGGGAAAGGGGCTTGGACTTTCAACCACCGTTGTATTTCTTTCCCTCATTTTCTGGGGTATGATACTGGGCCCTGTGGGCATGTTTCTTTCGGTACCCATCACCATACTTATAAAAATCCTTTTAAGGAATTTCCCGGGGACCATGTGGATTGCGGCGTTGCTTGGCACAAAGGAAGATGCACTTGCAGCTCTCAGGGAATGATCCTGTTTTTTTATATCTTAAACATTCCCTAATTTTTTGAATGGAAAATCAAAATTCATGTTAAAACTACTCCGCACCTCCCTGTTACTTTTTGGATCTTTCTTATTAATTCAGCCCTTATCAGGTCAGGAAAGCTCATCTGCCAGGCCAAAAATTGGATATGTACTCAGTGGGGGTGGTGCCAAAGGCATGGCCCATGTGGGGGTGCTGAAAGTGTTGGAAGAAGTGGGGCTTGAACCTGATTTTATTACCGGGACCAGTATGGGAAGTATCATGGGCGGCCTCTACTCCATCGGTTACTCAGCTGATGAGATTGCCCACATCATCGAAACCGTGGACTGGAGTGGTGTTTTAACCAACGAAATTCCCCTGGATCATGTGCTTATGAGAAGAAAGTATGAGTATAACCGCTTCATCCTTACCCTGCCCATCTATGATATGAAACCGGAGCTTCCTGCAGGGCTTATTGAAGGTCAGAAACTTTCCGAGCTTTTTTCCGAGCTCTCCTGGAGACAGGCCGGCGTTGATGATTTTAATGATTTCCCCTATCCCTTTGCCTGCATAGGAACAGATATCCTTCATGGAAAAAAGGTGGAGATGAATACCGGGGATATTTCATCAGCCATGCGTGCCAGCATGGCCATTCCAAGTGTGTTTACAGCTGTGGTTCGGGACTCAAGCCACATCCTTGTGGACGGCGGTGTGGTTCGAAACTTCCCTGTACAGGAAGCCATCGACATGGGAGCTGATATCATCATAGGTGTCTATGTGGGCTTTGACAGCGAGATGAAGCCCGAACAGCTTCGTTCCCTTACCAGTGTCATTACGAGAACCTCTCTTTTATCGGGTGCCGCGGATGTTGCCTCCCAGGTTCCCCTGGTGGACTATATGATTGTACCCGACCTGGAAGGATACTCCCCCTCAAGTTTTACTGACGGAGTGGAAATTATGAACCTTGGTGAAGAGGCAGCAAGGGCCCAGATTGATGTATTGAGGGCACTGGCCGATTCGGTAAACAGCCTGGGGGCGGCCCCTGAGAGACATCAACTACCTGCCAATGATTCCATTCTGATCAGTGACATAAAGGTCTTAAGTGATAATGACGCCCTTTCTGATTTTGTGGTGGCACGCTCGGGTATCGAAACCGGGGTCTGGATTCACCCGGATCAGTTGAATGAAGGGATTGACCGGATTTTCGGAACCCTCTTCTTTGATAAGATTGAATACTATTTTGAAGAAATGGAGAAGGGCCAGCGGCTGGTATTCAGAATAAAGGAAAAAGCATCCTCCTCCATCAGTGCTGCTGTTCATTACGATAACACCTTTGGTCCCGGCTTAATTCTGAATTACACAAACTTCAATCTACTGCTTGAAGGCTCAAGGCTTGAACTGGCTTTTGATTTCAGCGAAAATGGGCAGGGCAGGTTTTACTATGACATACATCTTGGGAAGAAGCGGACTTTTATTGGTTCCCTTTTTGGTACGGGAGAGCGGGAGGAGCTGCCTTTTTATTCAAATAACCAGGATATTGGAAACTACCGCCACTCCTTTTATAATGGAGGTTTAGGATTCAGGCAAAGCCTGGGAATCAACAACCATTTGGGTGCCGATTTTTTTTATCGCTATTCAACCTTAAAGCTCGCCGGGAATATTAAGGAGGTAATGCCTGAGCTTGAGTACCTGGATAAGTTTATTATTTCCGGTCCGGTTGTTGATTTCATTTATGAGCATAACTCTTACAATCACAATCTTTATCCCACAAGGGGGAGCAGGGTTTTTCTAAAATACCGTCAGGCATTGAAAACGGACTTCATCGAGAAATTTAGTTTCCCTGATAGTCTTGGTGCCGAAGATACTTACAAGGAAAAAATAGATCCCTACTGGCACTTATCCGTTGACCTTGAAAACTACCTGCCCCTGGGAAAAATTGTCTCCCTCAACACGGAGCTGGCACTGGGCTTGTCGAAGAATGAAAAACCATTTACCGATAACTTTTATGTGGGGGGCTACCGTTATAATCAGCGGGCCAACCAGATCGCCTTCGTGGGCCTGAACAGCCATGAGTTACTCCAGGGGAATTATACCAAAGCCAAGTTGGGGGTGCAGGTTCAGCCCATACCCAACCTGTTTGTTTCAGCACTGGCCAACCTCATCTTTGTTACCGATGATAATTCCACCCTGTTGGACGATATCTTTAAATGGAATGATGATGCCCGTTATATTGGTGCGGGTGCGGGCCTTACTTACAAGACGCCCATAGGACCAGTCTCATTTTTCCTGGGATCCCGGACAGACGTCTGGAATCCCATCTGGTACGTCAATATTGGCTTTACCTTTTAAGCTACAGGCTATAATAAGAGTTTACTTGTGGTTGTACACATGAACATCGCGTTGCGGGAAAGGAATGGAGATGCCTGCAGCATCAAACTTCTTCTTAGCCCCTTCGGTGTGCTCAAAGAATACATCCCAATAATCTTCAGACTTTAACCAGACTCTGAGCTTCAGGTTCACTGAGCTGTCACCCAGTGCCTCCACCATTACCTACGGGAGGATTTTCTTCCTTAATACCCGTTCATCTTCTCTGCCATTTTCAAGAGGATGGCCTTTGCTTTATCAATGTCGTCAGCGTAACCAATCCCAAAGGAAAAATCAATCCTTCGAGTGGGCATGGCCGAGAAGTTGTGATCGAGCCTGTGGCAAGGGGTGAGTTGGGGATAATTACCTTGCGGTTATCCGGGGTAGTCAGAATGGTTGTGAATATCTGTATCTGCTTAACTGTACCCATGTATCCCTGTGCTTCGATGAAATGTCCCACTTCGTAAGGTTTAAAAAGCAGGATCATTACCCCACCGGCAAAATTCTGAAGTGTGCCCTGGAGGGCCAATCCAACAGCCAGACCGGCAGCACCCAGCACGGCAATAAAGGAAGTCATCTGAATGCCCACCATGCCCATGACGCTGATTACCAGCATAACTTTCAGGAGGATATTCATTAAGGATTTGAGGAATGGAATCAGGGATTCATTTACATTTCCTCTTTTCATTCCTCTTACAAGCGCTTTTGAGATCCATTTGATTACGATCAGACCAACAACAAGCACCAATATGGCGAGGAGGAATTTTACACCATACCTTACAGCCAGGCCATAAAGTCTTTCAATTACTTCCTGAAAATTTTCCATTATTAATATTTTTGGGTTTAACTTAATAACCAGAAATTGAACAAATTGTTGACAGGGACATTGTTCATACTTGTATAAATTTATACAATACTCTGGATAATTGCATTATTATGGACCTTTAATTTAATTAAGCCATGGGAAAACATCCCTTAAATCTGGCCCTGAGATTCCTGCTGGAGCTGGCAGCTATATTCACCTTTGGACTCTGGGGTTTCAATGCAGCAGAAGGTACGTCGGGCATCCTGTTTGCCATCCTGCTACCCCTTGCATTTGCCCTTCTCTGGGGCATTTTTGCAGTTCCCAATGATCCCAGCCGCTCGGGTAAAACGGTAATTGCCACTCCGGGAATCATCCGCCTTTTCCTGGAGCTTTCCCTTTTCACCGCCGCCAGCTGGATGATGAGTGACCTGGATTATCCGAAAGTCTGGTGGATCTATTGGGGCATCGTACTTATTCATTACATTATTTCCTACGACCGCGTTCTCTGGTTGCTGAAGCAGAAGTGAAAATTTTTACTAATTTTGCGGTGAATTTGCTACCAAAGCATTAAAATATTGGTCGGTTTGCCGAGTGGCTAGGCGCTGGTCTGCAAAACCAGTTACAGCGGTTCGAACCGAGCTCCCCCGGGAGCGAGCTCACGACGCGCAGCGGAGTAATCCGCAGCGGATTTGACAATGATGAATTAAAATATTGGTCGGTTTGCCGAGTGGCTAGGCGCTGGTCTGCAAAACCAGTTACAGCGGTTCGAATCCGCTACCGACCTCAGAAGGCCGTTAAACGACAATTATTTAGGCGTTTAGCGGTTTTTTCTTTTGGGCAAATTTTGGAGTCTGGTTTAATACTCAAGGTTTCTGTGGGTAAATCATTCAGACTGGTTGTTACTTCAGGCAACTGTATATCTGGAAGTTTGTTTTCTCCCAACCTGCACGATCAGTAATATCCGGAATACCAAACAGATATAGTTTCGACATCACTTGTTTTTTACAGCATTGTTCAATACATTTGTATGACCACGTTACGTGGACAAAAGAGAAAAATGGACAAAATAAAAGACAACCTACTTCATACAGTCATTACTGAAGTTCTTGCTGACCAAAAAATAAATGCTTTCTGGGAAGAGAAAGCTGAGCAAGATATTGATGGCATAATAAAGCTTGAGTTCAAAGGTCATACTCTGAAATTTAATGTTGAAATTAGAAAGGAAATTCGGGAATATCAGCTTACAAAGCTGTTTAATATAAAACAGGAGTATAATCCCTTCATGGTTATTGCAGAGAATATCTTTCCAAAGATTAGAAGCACACTTGTGGAGCATGGGATAGCATATATTGTTTTGGACGGGAGCATAAATATTGAAACTGATAATATCCTTCTCAAGATTGATGGGAAACGCAAAATGCATCATCATCAAGATAAATATGGAAGAGCGTTTACAAAGGCTGGACTAAAGGCATTACTTCTGTTATTAACTAATGAAAATGACATAAATGATACTCATCGTGCGATAGCAAAAAATGCTGGTATTGCACATGGGAATGTACAGTATATACTCGAAGATTTAATTCTACAGGGATTTGCTTTACAGCTTAATAAGAAAGAATTAAAACTGACAAATAAAGATCAGTTATTTCAAAAATGGATTACTGCTTATACAGATAAGCTTAAACCCGCTTTGAAGGTAGGTAATTTCAGATTTAATAATCCAGCTGATTTTATTGGATGGAAGGAAATAGATCTGAATAAGAATCAGACTCAATGGGGGGGTGAACCCGCTGGTAATATTTATACTAAATTCCTGCAACCAGAATATTTAACACTGTATACAAATGAGAAGAAGGCTGATTTAATTAAGAATTACAGACTTATTCCAGATCCGGAAGGTAATGTGATTGTTTATGAGAAATTCTGGAAAGAAATAGAACCAGGTAAAATTGTTGTTCCTCCTATTATTGCTTACGCAGATTTATTGGCCACCGGGAAAAAAAGATGTCTAGAAACAGCACAGAAGATATATGAGCAATATATTGAGGATACCCTTTAGTAGAATTCGTGACGAGGGCCAATTCAAAGAAATATTTCTGGCACTTGAACGTGGATTTATCAAATTTGGAATCGACTTCTACCTTGTTGGTGCTACAGCCAGAGATGTTTGGATGAAAGGTGTTCATGGCCTTCCACCCAAAAGAGCAACAAGCGATATAGATTTTGGAATAATGATAAAGGATTCTTTCGTTTTCGATGATCTTAAAAGCTATTTGATTGAAGAGGAAGGATTCATCCCCTCGAAAGGCAACGAATTTGTTCTAATATGGAAGGATAAATCACAAGTTGACCTAATACCATTTGGAGATCTTGAAAGTGAAGGAATTGTCACCGTAAAGGGAACTGGTTTTACCAGTATGAATGTAGAAGGTTTTAAAGAAGTATATGAGCAAGCTTCAGAGGAGATTATTACAGAAGATCAACGATTTAAGGTCTGTACCTTGCCAGGTATAGTGATTCTGAAGCTTATTGCCTGGGATGACAGGCCGGAGGTTAGAAGAGATGATATTGATGACATCGCTGAGATTATCATTAATTATTTTCATCTGAATGATGAGGTAATCTTTGAGCAACATAGTGATTTGTTTACAGATGATATTGAATTGGCTGAGATAGCCTCCCAATTCCTGGGTAGGGAGATTGGTAAGATAGTATCTGGAAATCCTAAGCTTGTTGAACGGATTAAAGGAATTCTTGAGAATGGATTGAATGATGAAAATAACCTGGCAGAATTGTTTGCCAGTGAATCCGATGAGACAATAGAATATTCAAAAAGCTTGATTTCCTATATAAAGAAAGGCATTGAAGAAGTAACATCTGAGAGTAAATAGCCATGGAAGAGGGAAAAAAGAAGAAGCTGGTCAAATTGCCTCCGGAAGTACTTGCAGATGCCTTGTTAAAAATGACTGAACATGATGATATGGCAAAGCGTTTGGTCGAGCGGCTTATCAGTGAACCGGATGTTATCATCAAAAGTTTCAGGAGAAAGATCAGTGGCCTGAAGCGGAGAAAGAAGTTTATTCACAGGAAAGAATCAAGGAGATTTGCAGCTGAATTGGACCATTTACTTGAAGATCTGGAACAGGCAAAACCTGATCCTGATGTTGGAATGTCTTTGATTGCCTCTTTTCTCGAAACCGACCAGGCTGTATTTGAGAATTGTGATGATTCCTTCGGTTACATAAGTGATGTTTACAGATATGGAGCACGTAGTTTATTTACTCAGTACGCTTCCAGATGCACGGATAAGAAACAAGTTCTTGATCTGCTGATAAAAACCTATTCAAATGATCCCTACAGTATAAGGGAAGGATTGATTGACAAGGGACTGGAAATGCTGGGAGAAGAGGAAGCAAATAATGCCATTCATATTTTCGAATTATTGTCAGAGGAAGTGGAGGATAAATATCAAAAGGGCCAGTATTTCAGGGCCATCGAATCTCTGGCGAGGCAAACAGGAAATGCGGAGCTTTTTGAGAGAATTAGAATGCAATCAATGGAAGAGCCAAGCGTTTCAAGTTGTATTGATATTGGGAGAGTTTACCTGGAATCTGGTTTCCCCCAGAAAGCCTTAGAGTGGATCAATAGGATTTCTTCCTATGAGACTTTCATGGATAGGGAGAGGCGTGAGATTCTTCTGGAGATTTATGGACAGTTGGGCGATTCACAGAAGGAGGCTGAATTGGCCTGGCTCTCATTCAGAAAAAGCAGAAATCTGCATACCCTGGAAAAGCTTTTGAAAGTAATAGGAGAGGAGAAAAGAGAGCTGGTGATTGATGATGAGGCCGGCTTTATCATTGATGATGGGAAAACAGACTATTCCGACATCAAATTTCTTATTGATGTTAAGAAATTTGATGAGGCTGAAATATGTATTCTGGTCATGGCTGGTACCAAAACTCTGAACGGTCGCTTCTATGAAACCTTATTACCAATGGCAAAATCCATGGAAGCAGAAGCCAGGATGTTGGCTGCATATGTAATCTACAGAGCATTGCTTGAATCCATACTTGACAGGAAGTTTTATAAGGGCTATCCGCATGCTGCTAAGTATCTCAGGAAGCTTGACCGCCTTGCTGCAGAAATCGAAGATTGGCAAGATCTTGGAGAACATGGGATGTATCATGTGTGGCTGAATCAGGTCCATGGAAAGAAAAGTAGTTTTTGGAGGCATTAAAGAGGTGAATAAATTCCTTGGGTAATCATCAAAAAAGTAAACAGATACTTTTTGGGGCAAACAAAATGCTCATATTTTGTGGTTCATTGATCCATAAGCGAATCAGAATCAGCGAAATGAAATATAAAGATGTAATAGAATGCCTAAAAAAGGTAATAAGTTACTGTCCGCTACCGACCTCCATATGAAAACCGAACTACCTGATAATAAAGAAGTTCGGTTTTTGTTCTACCCCTTTTGGCGTACAGTTGGCGTATTATCATTTCACTAATTCATAATTAGTACTTCTTCCACCAGCTGCCTCTTTTCGTAATATGGTTTTATTTATCAAATCATTAATGTCTCTGATCGCAGTATCCTTTGAGCATTTAGCAATTTTCGCCCATTTAGATGATGTCAGTTTTCCGTCAAATCCATCTATAAGTTTGTTTATCAGCAATCTCTGTCTTTCATTTATAATTGTCATGGAGTGTCTGTTCCAAAAATCAGCTTTGAACAGCACTTTCCTGAGTATTGAATCAGTAGATTTTAAAGCATTTATCAAGCTTTGCAAAAACCATGATATCCATGCAGTAATATCAAGATTCCCCTTTTGGGTATTTTCAAGTAACTCATAATATCCTTTCCGGTCTTTTCGTATTTGGGCTGACATACTATAAAATCGTTGATTACTCTTGTCTGCCCGGGCCAATATCATGTCCGACAATGCCCTTGTTATTCTTCCATTTCCATCTTCAAAGGGATGAATGGTTACAAACCAAAGATGAGCTATTGCAGCTTTTATTACCATATCTGTTTTATCGTAATTGTTGAACCAGTCCAGGAACAGATGCATTTCATTATCTACTATTTCGGAATCTGGTGCCTGGAAATGCACTTTTTCTTTTCCCATGGCTCCTGATACAACTTGCATTGGCCCTGTTGTGTCCTTCCTCCAATCTGCAACCGTAATTTTGTGCATTCCGCTTCTGCCTGTTGGAAATAAGGCTGCATGCCAATTAAAAAGCCTATCTACGGTTAAGGATTTAAAGCAATTTTGTGTAGCATCAAGCATCATATCAACAACTCCATCCACATTTCTGTCAGAATCAACTGAACCTGCAATTTCCAAACCTAATCTCCGTGCGATGGATGAACGAACCTGGTCCGGGTTTAAAACTTCTCCTTCGATTTCTGATGATTTTATAACATCCAATGTTAAGGTATCTAAGAGTGCCTCATTTCTTAGGTCAAATCCTAATGACTCCATTTTTCCCATCAAACGTCCCTGAAGGTTTCTTGCCTCACTGAGCAGATTGACAATGTGTTCTGTTTTCCAGGTAAAGTTTGGCCAGTTATCTTTTTGATATATATAAACTTTCATTCGTTGCATAATTTACAACGAAAATACACTTTAATCCTTGCGTCTCAAAATTTATCGTTGCATTATTTGCGTTAAATAAGCGTTTTACGCCATCTTTAATCTTACTTATACTATGATGCATTCCACTTTTGTAAGCAATCAATGCTCTCCGGAATTCCATTTGGTGAAATGCTCACCCTTCTGCCGGAATCCGATTTTGATGGTTTCAAGCTCCGGTCCGTTGAGCTTGAATGTCCCAGGGATCGGAACCTAGCTACAGCTGAACGTCCCAGGTATAAACGGGCCCACAGGGAAGTGGGTTTATGTATCATGAGATTAAATATTGTTTAATAAGAAATGATAGCCTTTGAAAAGTGCAATTATATATTCAGCTTTCCACGTTTCCATGCATCAGCAAATCAAGCGCTTCGTTAAATGAACCGGCTGCAATGATCTCTCCCTCCGGTAACAACTATTAATCCAGGGAAGTAAAAAATGGTTCGGATTAATTTTTCGTCATGTTGTGGCCGGTAAACAATTACAGAATGGAAAAGTTTATTAATCTTCCCTGGAAGGAGTAATCAGGTATTTCGAAGGGGAAACACCAAAATGTTCCCGGAAGCACCGGCTGAAATACCTGGGGGTACTGAATCCGACGGCATAGGCAATTTCAGAAACATTCAATTCAGATTGGGTCGTCAGCAGCTTGGCTGCATTTTTCAGGCGTATGGAAAGTATGAATTCATTTGGGGTTAATCCCGTAACTCCTTTTATTTTTGAGAATAAACGGGTTCGGCCCAGTCCCATTTCCCGTGCAAAGGTATTTACATCAAATTCAGTATCATCAATGAATCTTTCAATTGTTTCTGTCGCCCGCACCAGGATCTTTTGATCCATGGGATTTGGGGCAACATCTTTTATTTCGGCTTTGGGATCGCTTTTGAATTTTTTCTGCAGTTGGAGACGGTTCAGGATCAAGTTCCTGACTCTGGCTCTTAATAGTTTCGTGTTAAAGGGTTTCGTAATATAATCATCTGCCCCTGTTTCAATGCCTTCAATTTTATATTCTATGGCTGTTCTGGCAGTGAGAAGAATAATGGGGATGTGACTGGTATTGATGTTTCGTTTTAGTTTTGCGCACATTTGAGTGCCGGACATATTGGGCATCATCACGTCCGAAATAATTACATCGGGCTGCTGATTGATAGCCATTTTTAAACCCTCAAAGCCATCTTTTGCATCGATGATCCTGTAATAAGGATCAAAAATATTCTTTAGTAGCCGCCTGGCCTCTGAGTTATCCTCAACGATGAGAAGCAATGGAGAGGAATCACTCACAGGGGCTTGCTCGACTTCCTCGACTTCTTCTTCAAAAGGGATATATAAAGCTTCGGTTCCGGTGTGTCCTGAGGATGCATTAGCCAGTTGATCAGCACTGAAATGCTTATATCCTTTTTTTACCCGTACAATGAATGAGGTCCCCTCGCCTTCGCTGCTTTCTACCAGCAGGTCGCCTTTGTGCTCTTTCACGATACCCAGGCTAAGGGCTAAACCGATACCACTTCCCTGGCCTTTCAGTTTCCCCTTAATTCTGTCTATCTGGTAGTATCTGTCAAAAATCTTCCCTATTTCTCTTTCTGCCAACCCTGGTCCGTTATCAGATACAATGATGTCAATGTGTCCCTGGTCTTCCTTAATAACTACGGAGACAATGCCCTGATTGTCATCAACGGCCTTAAAGGCATTGGATATTAAATTGTAGAAGACTTTTTCCATTTGTGGCTTATCAAACCACAGTTTCATAGATTTCGGCAGATTCCTGATGGAATAGTCTATTTGGCGATGGTACGCGTACTCGACAAAAGACTCAAAAATCTCTTCGATGAATGCGGGTAAGGAGCATTCCATAATGCTTAGTTTCAGAAAGCCTTTTTCCAGTTTCCTGAAATCAAGCAGCTCGGTGATCAGGTTATTCAACCTGACAGCATTATTGTTGATGGTGACAAGTTTCCGGTAGTTTCTGGTTGAAGTCTTGGTATCTTCCATAATCGACTCCAGACTGGCGGTTATAAGTGTTAAAGGCGTCCTGAATTCATGGGAAATATTCGTAAAAAAGCGCAGCTTGGATTCGTTCAGTTTCTGGATCTGATCCTTTTCACCCTTCTCTGCCTTTAAATTGTCTTCCAGGCGGACCCTGCTCAGGTACAGGTGATTGAACCAGAGGACAATTCCAATAAGAAGGATGGCATATGCAATGTACGCATACCAGGTCTTGTAGATGGGTGGATTTACGATGATCTTCATCACCTTGGTGTCAATCACACTATCATCGATTATGCTGAGGATCCTTATTTTCAGGTTATATTTCCCCGGATCAAGATTTGTATAGGTCACGGAAGTTTTGTCTTCCGCATTTATCCATCCATTATCAAAGTTTTCCAACTGGTATTCGTACCTGTCCTGGATACTACGAACGTAATTATTCGAGGAATAATGTACGGTAATATTATTCTGTCGCGGCTCAAGAGTGATACTTTCCGTGAAAGGCAGGTCCTTTTCAAGCAATTTGGATTCGTCCCCGGGCAGGACTTCCCGGTTGTTCACATACAAGGAGGTGAAAAGGATGGAATAGTCTGTGGCCTTCTTAAGCAGATCCTTCTCCCAGAAGGATATAAGGCCATTGATGCCCCCCACAAATATTTCACCGTCACTTGTCAGATATAGTCCCCAATGATTCAGTTCTTCGAGAGGGAACCCATTTTTGTATGTGTAGTTAAAGGAACGATTGTGTTCAACATCCAGGAGAACCAAACCCTTGCTTGTAGAAACCCAAAGATTCCCATATCTCGATTCCACAAGCCCATAAATAAAATCACTTGGGAACTGATGCGTTGTGCTTGAATAGGTTATGAAATCGTCCTCTTTCGGGATATATTGATTTAAGCCACTTCCCAGTGTTCCAATCCACAGGCGGAACTGATGATCCTCAAAAATGCAGCTAATGGAGTTACTTTTAATCGATCCTGAGTGTTCCTTATGGAAATACCTTTTCAACTTCCTGGTTTTCTGGTTGTATTTGAACAGGCCATTGCTTTCGGTCCCGATCCAGATATTTCCGAAGCTATCTTCGAACAGGCAGAAAACCGCATCTTCGATTTCAGCCCGCATTTCTTCGTCCTCTATGAAAGGTGAAAAGGTACGTGCAAGCAGGTCAAGTTTAAACACTCCCTTATGAGTGCCCAACAGGAACTCGTCGCCAATGGGAATAATATCATTGATAATATTCGAAGGGATGGAAGAAGGATCTGCATCCCGGTGCTTAAATACTTCGAACTCCTTGGTCTTTACATTCAAAATATCTAAGCCACCCAAATGGGTTCCAATGAGCAGGTAATCCTTGTTGGCCAGGTACAGGGACCTTATGTTATTGTGAGATATTCCGGGCTGAGTTGCTGAATGTTTATAATGGCTGAATACCTGGTTTTTTCTGTCAAGGTAATCCAAACCCCCACCTTCGGTGGCAATCCATAGGTTATTCTTACCATCCTCTAACATTTCACCCACCACATGGTAATTAACACCTATGGACATGTTTTCACCAACCGGGTAGCTTTTATACACGTGATAATCAGGATTGTAAAAGCTAATGGCCCCAAAATACGTGCCCAGCCACATGGTTCCCTGTACATCCCTGAAGATGCAATAAATGCTATTATGGGAGAGACTCTTCTGAAGATCTTCATTCTGCTGGTAATTTGTAATTTCAAAGCTTCTGGGATTTATGATGCTAAGCCCTAAAAAGGTCCCAATCCAGATATTTCCCTGACTATCTTCACCAATGTCCCTGATGATATCATTGACAATGTTTTGAGAATCTTCCTGATGCCGAAAGACCCGGATTACTTCATCCTGCCTGTTCAAAAGGATTAACCCATCTCCATCGGTACCCACCCAGGTTTGCTTCTGTGAATCAGTGAATGCAACGTTTACTTTTCCACTCGTGATCTTCGAAGTGATCTCCTGGATCATGTTGTATTTATAGTAACCTTCATCACTGCAGATTCTTAATATCCCCATTGGATCAACGAATAGACTCCTGATGGAGGTGCTTATTTCGAAAATGTCGTCCCGAGGAAGAAAATCGCCCGTTATTGTATCCAGTTCAAATAAACCCTTTGTGGTTCCTAAAAATATCCTTTCGTCATACTCCACGACGGAATGTATACCATCAAACGGGAAACGTTTGAATTTCAAAGTTTGAAGATTTAGGCGCGAAATACCCTTGTGAGATATAACCCAGAGCTGATCTCCTATCATTTTCAGTGATTTGACCCAGTGGTCCAGGAGTGAGGTGGTATCTCCCCTTACGGGTCTGAAAGTCTTTATCTGGTCCCCGTCGTATACGTTTATTCCATCACGTGTGCCGATCCATAACCGTCCTATGTCATCCTGGAGTATTGAGGTTACAGATACTTGCGAGAGACCATCCTTTAATCCCAGGTATTCAAACTCTATTCTTTGCGCATGTATAAATAGGGTGATATGCAGGAATACCAACCCGAATACAAATCGAATCATAAACCTTGATCAATTTTTCTAATTCTCCGTTTCATGCTGAAGGATGAGGTTGCCCTTCACAAAGAAAACAGGAATTACTTAATGAATATGCAATATCGTTCATATTTGTGATATAATCATTCAGATTAATATCATGATCGCATTCAAGATCCTGTACAATTCTATCCCTGATCTGAATCATAGGATCACCCCTTTTGTGAGAAAAGATTAATTTTATCACAAGACTGTTTGCAACTAAAATAATGCTTATTTCATGATCATACCTGCCTCAATCTTCTTTATGTTTTTCCTGCTGTATTCAGCATTCGATCCACCGCAGAAATCCATCCTTATAAAGGGTCAGGCTGTCAGGTGTGAACTCATCGCTGAAGATGCATTTGAATCCGGCCTTGATAATTGGGTGATTGAGCAGGGTCCCGGCGGGAACGTTTCAATTATGCATGAGCAGATGGATATTGATGATGCTTCGGGTTGCACTGTTTGGTTCAGGGAGAAATTCGAGGGAAATATTATCATTGAATACGAAGCCTCTGTTATCGATAGCGGAGGGGTATATGACAGGGTATCAGACCTGAATTGTTTCTGGATGGCCCTGGATTTTCATTATCCCAATGATTTTTTTGCCAGTTCAGAGCAGAGGAAGGGCAAGTTTCAGAACTATCATGATATGAAACTCTACTATGTGGGGTTGGGAGGTCATGGTAATACCAAAACACGGTTTCGAAGATATGCCGGCGGAGGAGAAAGGCCTGTGCTGCCGGAACATGATCTTAGCGACGAATCATACCTTATTAAGCCCAATAAGGTGAACAGGATTCGATTGATTGTATACAATCAAAATATACAATATTACTACAACGAGATGCTGGTGTATGATTTTGAAGATCCCGAACCATATCACGAAGGATATTTTGGAATCAGGACCTATAAGAACCACATGAGAGTGGACAATTTTAAGGTCTACAGCTTGACAAATTGAAAAGGGCATGGGTTTACTGCATCGCCCGGTTCCCATCAGAAGGCAATAATCTCTTCCGGTTTTTTACCAGCACGGTGGCAGGTTTTCCCCGGTAGGGTTCCCCGGGCAGTGGAATGCTCAGTAAACGGTAATCCTTTTGCCGGGTAATGTGATCACCTTTGACCGGCAGGTTGGTCCGGATAAGTATCTGACGCAGGTTTTCATCCATTTTCGCATCACAGACCGTAAAGTACAGCTGCTTATTTTTCTCTTCCAGCATGAATGCACAGGGTGCAGAAACCTCGAACCAGTAATTTCCGAAGCGTAACTTTTGCCCCGGCGCATAAAACATAGCCTCGAGGGTCTTACCGTCGGATGAGCAGGCGGCCTGTATCAGGGTATCATTTTGCAATACGCGGGGAATTTCCTCCAGTTTATCCGGGTTGCAGTTAACCAGATAGGCATAGTTTGCATTTTCAGGTTCATTCCCGTGATCGATCCACATCTGAAATACAACTACTTTTTCTGGTTTTTCCCCGAGGGCCCTGTTTTCCACATTCAGGCTATCGTAAAAGGTTTGACGTTTCTCAATGTTGAAAAAGATCCCACCATCCGTGTATTCGGGAAGAACGGCATAGGAAAAACCATTGTTCTCTACCCAGGTGATCTTTTCCCCATGGATCTCTTGCAGACCTGTATTTTCAAGGATTTCATCTTTTCCCAATGTCTGGTCCAATACGGTCCAGATGGGGCGATCACTTGAATCTGACAAATCCGAAATACCTGCCCCCATGGCAAGGAACATGTCGCCGAACCAGAAATAGGATTTGAAGGCTTTAATACCCAAAATATCCGGATTCTTTTCATCCAGTCCTGTCCGGTCATTGACATTTTTTTTGGCGGATGCATTCATCTTCTCGAAAATGAATCCTGCCACTCCGTTTTCACCTCCACGGGTAGCTCCAGCCGCAAAATTACGTTTTGAGGTATAGCCTCTCCAGTTTGTAAATGGCTGCAGTACATCAAGTTGCCTGGCAGTGACACCCGGGGGTGCAGTAAGATTCCAGGCTCCCATCGCCAGTTTGTATTCATTTCCGGCACGCTGAAAGAAGGTCATCCCGTCGCATGTGTACAGATTATAGGCATCCGCCTTCTTATGGAAGCTTTCGATGCCGTCGCAACGCAACGAAGCCATGCTGATCAGGGAGTAGTAAGCCGACGTTTTTTTGGCAAAATTGTCGTTGTTAAAAAAGTACCTTGTTCCATGATAGTCCCCATCCGGATAGTTTTCCATGATCAGTTTGTGCTGTTCTGCTTCCCTTTTGAATTGCCTTAGTTCTGCAAGTTGCTCAGGGGTAAACGATGAAGTCCAGTTGTCAAGGAGATTTTCCACCAGCAGGTTGGAGGGGATGGCCCTGGGGGTGGCCCCCTCCCAGTTGGCACTTTGCCTGCTCAAAGCCGGTGGCTCGATCCCTTTGTGGTATAAGAAGGCGGAAGCTCTGAAGAAACGGAAAAGGCAATCTATGTTCTCCCTGCTGAGTTTCTGCACCCAGGGGGATCCCTGAAAACGGTTCAGGTTGTTCAAGGCTGCCGAGGTCCCGTGGATCGGGTAGCCCCAAACCAGGCATTGCATCCCATGTCCCCAGCCGGCGCCGTCAGCGGTTAAACCTTCGGTCCAGAATGATTCACCATAGGTCGTCTGGCTCACCACCGAGATGGATTTTTTGGATACTTCCGCAATCACATCCATCATTTCGACCGATGACATCATCGCGGCACTCTCAAACAAGGCCCTGTACCCTAGCGCATTTCCCCCGACCCACCAGACGTGGTCCTGAAATCGGTCCACACTGATGACATTTTCATCGGTCCTGTCAAGCCTTCTGGGTTGGGTCCATGCCTGGAAACCGATGTCCATCATGGCCTCTCTTCCTGCCTCCAGAAGGGAATCTTTGAGGTCGCCACTTTCAATTTCCTCCATAATGTCGTAAAAGCAGAAGTAGGTGTTGATCCCGCTTCTGGGCATAGCAAAACATGACTGGTGAAATCGCCCGATGTCTGGTCGCCGCTGTTCCAGTTCCTGGTAAAGGGTATAGGATTTAAATACCCGTCTTCTCAACGCTTCGGGATCCTTCCCGGGCATGTTCCCGTTTCTAAATAATTCGGCAATGCTCCATAGACGCACCAGGGCCTTTTCGATATAATCCCCAACAATCTGTTGTTCATCAACACCCGCCTGATTTAAACTATCCCACTGCTTATGAAGGAACAGAAGGTCTGCAAATTTTCCATCTTCCTTCAGTAAAGCAATGCATTCCTGAGGATCTTCCACCCTGTTGAGCATTTTGGCTTTACGAAACCCGCTACGTGCCAGTTTTTCCCTTTCTCCCTCTATAAACTGTTCCTTTTCCTGTCTATCAGGGTCTGATTGGGCTGTCAGGCCGGTAAGAACTGGTATGACCATGGCAAATACCAGTGCTATTCGAAGCAGCTGTGTCTTTGTTTTAGCACGAATTAACATATACCTGGATAGAGAGCTAAATTTAGTGAGAAATTGTGTAAATGGTTCAGAACATAGTGTTTAATAGTGAGCGTTAGGCCATGTAAGCAAAAAGTAAAAGGGGCTGTTTCAAAAGGAACAGCCCCTCTTACTAATACTATGAACTGTTTATTCAACGATGAATCTACCAGCTATTCCGCCTTGCGAGGATGTAAGCTTGTAAACATAGAGTCCTTTTGAGAACCCGCTGATGTTTACCCTGATTTCTTTTGTGTAAGCATCGACCTGGGTTTCTTCCAGTAACTGGCCCGTTACGGAATAGATCTCAATTTTTCCTTGACCATTCATCCTGTCCGAAAAACTGAAAGTCACATATTCCCTGGCAGGGTTTGGATACGGAGTCACAGAGAAGTGATTTTTCGAGCTTTCAATTCCAACGGTGGATATGAGTGAAAACACCCTTGATCCTACCTGCCCTCCATCGGTTGCGGCAGTTGCAGAAATCTTGTTATCCAGGTAGGCTAAATCGATGCTGTTCGGATCAAATTTATACCAGGTTGGATCGTCTGCAAGGGGATGAACGGGAACAAAAAAGCCGTGTTCGGTCAGGTCCGGGTCATTGTAAAAGTTCTTCCATACCCATGTGGGAGTTTCAGGTACACTGGGAAAGTCCAGTACCTCCTCAAAATAAACATCTTCCACAGCATCCCCCAGCCATGCTGCGAAGTTAGGTGATACAATAGCTGGCATTACAACGGTATCCGGATAAGTGGCAACGCTGTCTGCAAAATTCTCCGTGTAGAAGATGTTGTTATTCGAAATGGTCCATTGGTTCCTGTCAGGGGGAAGCGAGTCATAGGCATTGAAATATGCCAGTGTTCCCGGAAAATCGCCATGAGAGGCATCAGCAGCTTTATCATCCGGCATTTTTGCAGGATAATCCCCGGAAAAGAAACAATTCATAAAGATGTTGTTCGTAACCTTGACCGTATCCACGATCCGGTTGAACTGAAACAAACGATTCTGCCCGGCCATGTTTACAAAGGTATTGTGGTCAAATTCCACATACTTGTGCTCATTACCCCAGCCAGCAAAAAGTGTTGCCATGACATTATAGAAGTAACAGTCGACAACTTTCACGTATCTTGAACTTTTCCGGCCATCAATTATCCTGCCGTTGCCGGTCACACGCGTGGGTTGCCCCAGGTAGCGGACCTCACATTGGTCAATGGTCACCGAAACATCCTCTCCATAGAGCGCAGCTACCGCTCCACCTTGTTTCTCAATGATGCAATTCCTGAAGATTACGGTTGAACCTTCACCCAGTAGTCTGATGGCATTCCAGGAATAATTCAAACCCTGTTCTTCCGCTGTAATCCTGACATTTTCAATGATGGCATCCCCTCTCGTGTACAGGAGCTTATTATAGGTCCCGTCTTCTTTAATCCTTTGCATGATCACCGGCTTTTGCCCTTCTCCTTCCTGTCCACGGATATGGAGTTTGGTTCCGCGAACATCAATTTGTTTTGATACCCTGTAAATCGAATTCCTTTTCAGTTCATACACGGTATTCAGCGTATCCACCCAATTTCCATCGGCAGTGGTGTCGGCCAGGATAAATTCATTCAAATTCAGGTCGTCATCTGGTTCCACAACCACAATCCTCTCCTGCGCAACCAGATGTATCCCGAGGACCAATCCAATGGCAGTGATCATTAATTTAAAGTACCTGTTTTTCATAGTCTGTTAGTTTTAATTAATATAAAATTTGTTTATCCTTTGTTTTCAAATTAACACTCACAATTTAATCCGCACCCCGATCTCAGAGGTCATTCCATAATGATAATCCCTCCTGATCCACTGTGGTTCGTAAAGGAATTCTCTCTCCCTTTCAGATGTAATATTGGCGATGTTCAGCGTAATGCTTACCCTTTTGCCTATATCTTGTTTGGCTGAGAAATCCAGGCGGAAGGCAGATTTCGTATAAACATCAGCCTTTCCATCATCTTTGCTTCCTATGCTTTTTATGGCATCACTCTGATAGTTTGCCGTAAGCCTGCACATAAAACCTTTATGATCATAGCCTATCACCCCGTTGAAGGTCATGGGAACCAGGGAGGATAAGGCTGTTTTCCGGTAAAAGATATCCTGGGTATAAGTGGTGGTTATCAGTCCGGTTATGGGATCGAGCGCTGAACTGGATTCTGTAACAACCGTCTGTACCTGCCAGTCATTATAAAGCCTGCTCATGTTAAGGGAAAGAATGATTCCCCGCAAAAATTTTGGCAGTGCCTGGAAGTTTGTGAGGCTGGTCTGCAATTCAATTTCATAGCCCCATACTTTTGCTACCGGACCATTGAAGAAAGTCTGAAGTTCCCAGCCTTTATAATAGGGGTCAAATCCGTATGAATTGGCTACAGAGTCATTGTAAAGGATGATCCTGGATGAATAGTACGGATCGCTTATTCGCTTATAAAATCCTCCTACCCGGATCATCCCAAATCGGCTGGAATAAAACGAAGCAGTGACATCCAGGTTATCGGAGACATAAGATCTCAGGTCCGGATTGCCTGCATCGATGTGGGTATTTTGCAGTGAGAAAGCATACGAGGGCACGAGGGCGTTGTAGCTTGGCCTTGAGAGTGTCCTGGCACTTGAAAACCTGATATCAAACCAGTCAAATATCTTATAGCGAAGGTGAAGGTGGGGCAAAAGGAAGTGATAGGAGGTGGTGGCAAGGGTATCAAAAAAGGGTCCCCTGAGGTCTTTTATGGGACCGGATAAATCTGAATAAATCCCCTCATAGGTATTGTCGGAAAACTCATGACGCAATCCGGTAATGAGATTTAGTCTTCTTCCAATATCAAAATTCAACATCACGTAGCTGCCCAGAACCGTTTCCCGGGTCTTATAGTTATTGCCGGCTTCCCTTTTGTCCCTGTAAGCGTAGTTTTTGGCTATATCACCCAGTAAATTGGTGGAACTTCTGTCCAGGATCGGCTCCATATCTCCCACCAGGATCCCGTCTCCGATCTTCGCCGTATTCATATTCTCAATATCAAACAGGTTTCCCATAAAATATCTGGCGTCCGCATCTGTCATCACTGAGCCGTTCAGGGTTTCCCAATCCCTGACGATTCCCCGTGCTTCCTCCTCCAGGTAGTAAATAGAATACGCATCGTCGAGGATGCGCTCCGAACTCCTTATGGTAGTCTTTATGCTGCTCCCAAACTTGATGAATCCTGATATGTTATTGTATCGCTTGATATGAACAGGTACCTTAACATTGATTTTACCGATTGCGTTTTGCTCCTTGGTAGGATTTTGACGGAAATCACCCCTAAAAAGGTATAAACTGTCATATGAGGTCCTGGAAACCAGATCCTGAACATATTCAGGTGTATAGGTAAAGACCTCCCATCCTATATCGTCATAATTTGCCGAAGGATCCTGAAAATTCAGGCTGTAGTGCAGCGGATCCTCTCGGTTAGACTGAGACCATGAACCACCATAATCGATGGATAATCCGGGAAATTCAAAGTTCCCTGTAAGGGCATTGTTCAGGATGACATTTCTGACTTCTCTTTCGGTGATATCATAATTGAGCGTATTATTATCGGAGAAGTTAATGCTCTGCTCCCAGAAATTCGTAATGCTCAAATTCGCAAAGCTGAACAATGATATTGATCCCAGTCTGTGATTATAATCCAGGTTTATGCTTCCCCCGTAGCGCTCGACGTACTGCTCCCGCAGGAAATATCTTACACTGGTTGATTTCGGCTGATAAGGTGCCTCCTCACTGTCATACTGATAATTTGAATAGACTGTATGGGTACCTCTGTTAATATGCTCAGCATTTGCCTGGGCAATGACACCAAATTTATCATCAAAGAATCGGTCTCCGATTTGCAGGGAGGCTTTGTAATTGAAAGGGTCCTTTGCGAGATAATTGGTGATCTGGGATAGTTTCACTGATCCTCCGAAATTCCTGGGAGCTTTTTTCATGGTTAGGTTTACCGTTCCTCCAATAGCTTCGGCGTCCATATCCGGAGTGGGGACCTTGTATACCTCTATGCCGGATAAGAGCTCACTTGAAATCATACCCAGACCGGTCGATCGGGAATCCAAGGCTGTGGATGGCAAACGCATCCCGTTTACTGTGACAGCATTCAGCTGTGGTTGCAGCCCCCGGATTACGATATTTGTACCCTCCCCGCCAGAACGTGTTACAGAGACCCCGGGTAACCTTCCTATGGATTCAGCCGCATTTACATCGGGCAGCTCCTTGATGCGGTCCTCCGAAACAACATTCACCAGTGTTTCTGAATTAACCTGCTGATTTATTGCTTTCTGCTGGCCTTTATAGAGGGCGGTCACCACCACTGCTTCAACGGAGAATGACATTGGGGTCAATTCGAAATCTAAATCATTCCTTCCGGCTTGAATAGCGATTTCCAATATAACTTCTTCATAGCCTAGGAAGCGTGCTCCAATCGTGTATTCCCCCGGTTCGAGATTGTTCAGTGTATACTTTCCTTCCGTATCAGATATGGTTCCTATGGTGGTCCCTGCAATGAAGACATTTGTGCCCGGTAATGTTGATCCGGTATTCTCGGTCACCCGGCCAGTCAGAAAACCCGAATTCTGACCATTCACTCCTGCAAAAAGCGAAAAAAGCAAGATGACAGAAATAATGGTATGGAAAAAATATTTCATATCCTGGCTAGTAAAATGCATGGTCGTTTAACTGTATTGGAGTGTCTCCTGATAAAACCCGTATGTAAAATAAAAGTTTCATGATGATTCAAAGTTAGAGCCATTGGTTCCTGTTGGGGGATAAAATAATTCGGAATCCATGCTAAATTTGTTCAATGTTTTGCAGCTTAGCTTTTTTCCCGGATTGCCGGGAAACAGCTCCCTAAAAATCAAAACAATATATCAGAATCAGCGGGAATGATGATATATTCCGGTATAGATTCCATTGCACCAGAGGTAAATGAATAAGGTGTATATTCGCTGAAAGGCTGAAAAACAATGAGTTAAATTCCCATTTATGAGTCTTGTCGTCGTATGCTTAGGCAAGTGGAAGGGACGTTTTTCAAAAAAATAAGTTCACATATCATTCAATAAATGGGATACTATTGTTCACCTTTCGTCCTGTTGATTTGGGAATACCTTCTGAATATCAATGCAAAACGCATCCACTGTACAATTTTTGCCTCCCGGCATTCGAAATTTCAGTGATTTTTGAGCGTATTTGATGGTTAACTTTGCTTATATCCCTTCTTTAAAAATACATAAAAACACAATTGATAAATAATGAGGATTTCGACGGGTATAAGTGTAGGATTATTTGTAGTCATACTGATCTTTGGGAGGTGCCAGGTTGTCGAAGAGGACCAAAGCAATATCTATGAGAATCTGAACTTTGCGGAGAAACAGGTAGGTTTGTTGCTGGAGGAGGCATATAGCTCTGAAAAGATACCCAGAACAGTAAGCAGTGAGGGAAACATTCACTGGATCCATGAAGGTTTTGACTGGACGGAAGGATTCTTTCCTGGAACATGCTGGTACTTGTATGAGTATTCAAATGACCCGAAATGGAAAAAAGCAGCGGAACATTTTCAGAAGAAATTCCAGGATCACAGCACTTTGCCGTTTTATCATGACCTGGGATTTGTTTTTAACTGTTCGTATGGAAATGGCTATCGTCTTACAGGAAATGAAGCCTTCAGAGACATCCTGGTTGAAGCAGGACAGACTCTTATTGGAAGGTTCAACCCAAAGGTGGGATGCATAAGGTCCTGGGATGTGGACAAGGGTTGGCAGTCGAAACGGGACTGGGAATTCCCCGTTATTATTGATAATATGATGAACCTGGAATTATTGTTTGAGTTAAGTGTGTTGACGGACGATCAAAGATACAGGGAGATCGCTATTTACCATGCGAACACGACCCTCCGGAATCACTTCAGGGACGACATGAGTTCATACCATGTGATCGATTATGACAGCATTACAGGAGACATACGCCATAGGCATACTGCTCAGGGATTTGCACATGAATCCAGCTGGGCCAGGGGCCAGGCCTGGGGACTTTACGGATTTACGGTCTGTTACCGATATACAAAAGATGAAAAGTACCTGCGCCAGGCAGAGGGCATCGCAGCTTTCATCCTTGATCATCCCGTAACTCCGGAAGATCGGATCCCCTACTGGGACTATGATGCTGCAAAAATACCTGAGGAACCCCGCGATGCATCAGCGGCTGCCATCACTGCTTCCGCTCTTGTGGAATTAGACAGTTATTCAGATATTGATTATTTTTCAGCAGCATTGGATATCATACGGAGCCTGTCCTCCGAAGCGTACAGTGCCGAACTTGGGGAGAACACCAACTTCATCTTAAAGCATAGTGTTGGAAGTATACCGCACAATAATGAAATAGACGTTCCCCTTACCTATGCGGATTATTATTATGTGGAAGCTTTGTTAAGGCTTAAAGATCAATTCAATCCACAGCTTAATCCGTCCAGGATAAGTGGAAGTATAAATTAAAAAAATGAAATACATAAGCTTGCTGATCACTTTTCAGCTTGTAATTGGGATAAACAGCTGTTCACTAAGTGAAAAAGAACTGGATCAAAAACCCAATGTATTGATCATATTTCCTGATCAACTCAGGCGCTACAGTGCGGGCTACTGGCAGGATGATGCTTATAAAGACCATGTGATAGGAAGTCCGGATCCTGTTACTACGCCATCCATTGACAAACTGGCCAGGAACGGGGTGGTTTTTACCAATGCGATCAGCAATTTTCCTCTGTGCAGCCCCTACAGGGGGATGCTCCTGACCGGACAGTATCCTGAACAAAATGGGATATGGGGGAATTGCAAAAATGGGCGCCCGCATGGACTGAACGATGAAATTATGACCCTGACCGACTATTTCTTCGATGCAGATTACAATACCGCCTACTTTGGGAAATGTCACTGGGTGAAAACAGAACCCCTGTTTGACGAGAACGGAACCTATGTGGGGACCACTGAGGCTCCGGGGGGGCAATATATCAATACTTACGATACCTATGTTCCCCCGGGTCCATCCAGACATAACATAGAATACTTTTACCAATCTATAAAAGACAGGCACTTCGATCCCCTGATCTATTCAAATGACCCGGAAGTTATTCAGGGTAAAAAAGATGGCGATTTGCACAGGGTTCATATGTTTTCAGCGAAAAATGAAGCTCAGTTGCTTATAAATTACCTGAGAAACTCACATAAGCAAAGAAATCCGGATAAACCATTCTGCGTTCTCTGGTCGCTTAATCCACCTCACAATCCATGGAACGACGAAAACACGGATATGAGCATGTTGCATGCCTATTATGACACGGATAAGTTTGCCAGCACGAAAGATTTAGTCCTGAGGGAGAACGCCGACTATGAGGTGGCTCATTACGCCCGCCATTATTTTGCGAATGTAAGCAGTGTTGACAAGTATATCGGTACTGTCCTCGATGAACTGAAAAAGCTTGGAATGCTGGATAATACCATCGTCATATTTACCGCCGATCATGGTGAAATGCTGGGCAGTCATGGAAAAACCGGCAAAAATGTCCTGGAGACAGAATCCATCGCCCTTCCCTTCATTGTCCATTATCCGGGAAAGCTTAAACCTGGGATTCAGACATCTCTTTTTGGAGCTGTGGACGTGTTACCGACTGTTCTGGGTCTTGCTGGTTTAGCCGATAAAATATCAGACGAGATCAGGGGAGAGGATTTCAGTAAAAAGCTGATTAAACCCTCTGGAGAAATATTTGAGAAGGATGCTGAATTGCTTATGCTTGGGCGTGAGCGGGGCATCTATACCGGAGAATATACCTTCAGTGTTGTTGAAGATGTTAAAAGCCAGATGATCGAGGATGTCTACTTATATGACAACCTTGCTGATCCATATCAGCAAAAGCGATTGGGAATGGAAGAGAAGCCTGAACTAGTTAACGAAATGCTGATCGCTCTGGGTAAGAAACTCAAAGAAGCGGGCGATCCCTGGTATACCCTTCGCAAGTACAGCGATTTTATTGTGTATCCGGATTAATTGATTCCATTATAAAATAGTGAATGATGCGCTCGAAAACCTACCCTAAAACCTGTTTAGCAGGCAGTCTGATTTTCATCCTGTTGAGCATCCTGTCTGCGGATTCCCTGGCCTTTGTTTCGGCTTTTGCAAGTGAAAACGCATCTTGCGAGGTGGCCTTTACCCCTGATCTGCCCCTGCTGGAATCCAATGCGCAAATAGAAGCTGAGATAGACTCCATCCTGGTGAGATACATGGACGAATTTTTAGGGACGAGTGCACCTTCCGCGTCAGACCTGGAAGATGCCCTGTCGAATTATAGTGCCCTGAATATTGTTGTTTCAGAGGGTGTAATTACGGGCAACACGGTTAAAAATGATTATAAGTCGGTTAGATTCCTGAAAACTTTCGCAAATCACCTCAGGCACCATCCCGATGATTCCATTGTGCGCGAAAAAGCAAACCAGACTGTTTGGCTTGTGGCAGATCAGATTTGTCAGGGACTGATATCTACCAGCGGGGCCTCCAGCCTCTATAGCTTTGATAATTTTGCGCGGGCCGCTGTAATTATAAGCAGGTCTTTTAATGATACGATCAGGTCTCTTTTTGATCATGCCATGTATGCGTATCAGACATTTGATCATTTTTGGGAACCCGTTTATGATGATGCTTACCAGGCACAGAATGAGTCCATCTCTACGGATATCATGTATAACCTTGGCGATGCGCTGATGGCATATTCAGCGAACCGGCCCACTGCAGACGAACGCTTCCTCTGGATGAGAGGATTTAAACGTTGGGTGGAAAGATTTGCGAGCCATACATCAGGAACAGCGAACGGAATTAAACCGGACGGGACCGGATTTCATCATTGGACAGCCTACGACAACTACATGTATGCCTTCAAAACCGCCAGCAAGGTGATTTATTACCTGGCAAATTCTTCGTTTCAGATCAACAGGGAAAATTACCTGAGATTCAGGGATGCGATTTATGCTCAGATTGTATTTGGAAACAATGTCCGCCTGAAGCCCATCTCCATGTCGGGAAGAAAACCACATGCAAGGGATTCCCAGTATGCTGAGCATACACTGAAGTTGCTGGCTATTGCAGGGGGGCCTATTCTGGGGCTTTCAAGCGCAGATACCATACTGGCCGGGGAATACAATCGTTTGTTTGGCGTATCCTCAGATTTCGGATATGCAGCTGTTGCACCCCTGTCGAGAAGCTCAGGTTTTTACCAGTTTAACCATGCCAATCTTGGAATTTTCCGGAAAAACGACTGGCTGGCCGGCATGAAAGGATTCACCAATGGATTATGGGGTGCAGAATTATATGCAACATCAAACAGGTACGGTCGCTATCAAAGCTACGGCACCCTCGAGATCATCTATCCGGGAGACGAAAAAATCGGAAATGGCTATAATGTCGGCACCTGGAACTGGAATTACAATCCCGGGGCTACCACCATCGTCCTGCCCTGGACGATGCTGCATGGAGAGTATGCAAGAATTGATGAATACCAGGCCGGGGGATTCAGCGGTGCCCTGGCATTCCTGAATAAAAATGAGGAAGTACTTGTAAATACCCACGGTACTGTCGGGGTTTTCGCAATGGATTTTCAGGAAAGGGAAGGATTGGGATTCAGTACCAAATATGGTCCAAATACACACAATAAGACCTTCAGGTGGGAAAAGTCCACATGGGCTTTTGAGGACTTTTTTATTGCGCTGGGATCTGGCATCAGCAACAATGATGAATCACATCCAACCGTAACCACCCTGTATCAAAGATTAGATAATACGGGAAATGAAGTTCTGGCGAACGGAAGTATTCAGGATCAGGCTGCCATCCTGGACGGGAAGAATGCGAACTGGTTGATCAGTAATTACACAACAGGCTTTTACCTGGTTCCAGGGAATGATGACATCCACCTTTGGAAAGGGGAACAGCAAACACCGAATCATGATCAGACAGATCCTTCGGCATATACCAGCAATCAAAAAAGCAACTATTGCATAGGGTATATAAATCATGGAGAAAGTCCCATGGATGCGCAATATGAATATATGGTAATCCCGGAAGCAAGCACGGGGAGGATGGAAGAACTGGACCAGGAGATCCGATCCGGTCAGAAACCCTATGCGGTGTTCCAGAAGAACATGGATGCACATATATTGAGACATCATACGGGGGTATTCGGGTATGCCATATTTAATGCCCAGGTCAATTATACATACCCGGGCCTGGTCAATCAGGTCACGGATCCTTGCCTGATCATGTATAAACCTGATGGATCAAACACTGGGGTTACCTTTTCAATCGCCTCGCCGGAACTCGGCATCGAAAAACGTTCTTACCTGGCCGTTGAGGAAAGAGTGATAAGCATTACCCTGGATGGTGAATTCACTCTGACAGAAAGCGATCAGAACGAGGTGGAGGGTATTGTTTCAGAAAACGGGCAAAGCATTCTTACCGTGGCCCTGAATGATGGTCTGCCTGTGGAAATATACCTGGCAGGTGAAGTACCTGATTATTCTACCCTGGGCAAGGAAAATTTTCGCGATAAAAACCTGAGGGTATATCCCAATCCTGCAAAAGATATTCTCTGGGTTGATGGATTATACCCTTCCAATACTACATGGAAGATATATGACCTGCGGGGGGTCTGCGTGAAGAAAGGAAGCACAGGCTCAAACAGCTTGGCAATTCTGGTCTCAGATCTGGATCCGGGCGTTTATCTTTTGAGTCTCTCTGATCCGGGTGAATTCGTTCATACTGAAAAAGTTTTCGTACAATAGCACTTCCATTACTATATTGAGGAGGATGAAAAAGTCAGTGAGCATAAGTGCCATCGTAATCATCTCAGGATTGGTTCTGTATGGATGCAGAAATCCCGGATCAGTATCCCTGAGCGTTGATAAACCCAATGTGCTGTTTATTTCGGTGGATGATCTGAATGATTGGTCAGGGTGCCTGGGGAATTACCCCCATGTATCAACTCCCCATATCGATGGACTTGCCACCCGGGGGATCATCTTTAAAAACGCCCATTGCCAGGCTCCGATTTGTGCACCATCCAGAGCATCCGTTTATACCGGCATTAATCCACACTCCACCGGGATCTATTACCAGCTTCACGATAAGGAAATAAGACTGAGTAGCGGGATTGCAGCTGAAGCGGTATATCTGCCCGACTTTTTTGAGAAATCCGGTTATAAAAGCTTCGGAGTCGGAAAGCTTTTTCACGATGGGGATGCCGCAGGAGTGTATGATGTTTACGGGGGGATATTCCCGGAGATGGGTTTTGGTCCAAAACCTGACGAACGGATACATTACGATCCCCGGTGGTTCTCAGAAACCCGCGGAACGGCAACGGATTGGGGTCCTTTGGATATGGATGATTCCGAGATGTCAGATTATAAAATTGCTGAATGGGCAATAGAAATACTGGACCAGGACCATGAGGCTCCTTTTTTCCTGTCCGTAGGGTTTATTAGACCTCATGTTCCCTGGCACGTCCCCCTTAAATGGTATGAAATGTTCCCCGTGGAAGAAATGATCCTGCCCCCTTACCGGCCGGACGATCTGGATGATGTGCCTGAGATCTCGAGAAGGATTCACGAGATGCCGGCTATGCCTGATACCGAGTGGTTGATTAAAGAAAACCTCTGGGGATCCATGATCCAGTCCTATCTTGCCTGTATGGCATTTATGGATCACCAGGTGGGGAAGGTGCTTCGTGCATTGGAAAAGAGTAAATATGCTGATAACACGGTAATAGTCCTATGGTCAGATCATGGATATCACCTTGGAGAAAAAGGCCGGACATGTAAACACTCATTATGGTATCGTTCCACACATATACCCCTGATCTTTGCAGGACCGGGCATCTCACCCGGAACATCAAGCGATGCGCAGGTCGGATTGATAGATATGTATCCAACTTTGACTGAATTATGCGGGCTTGAAGATAATGATGCGAATGAAGGGCACAGCCTCGTTCCACTGATCAGGGACCCCCGGTTGGAATGGGAGCACCCGGTTTATACTTCCTATGGCTACAAGAACATTTCCATTTATAGGGAAAAGTACCATTATATACATTACTCGAACGGGGAAGCAGAATTATATGATTTAGAACAGGACCCCAATGAGTGGGAAAACCTTGCAAATCATCCTGAATTCAAGGAAGTAATTGAGGAATTCGATGCACAACTGCCAGCGGAAAATGCAGCTGTCTCACCCTATTCGATCATGCGGGTTAACGATTATGTGGATAGTCTTTTATCTGCGTATAAAGCGGCCGGACCTCTACAATAACAATAGAAGGGCAAAAATCATTTTTTCAGCTTTCCACGTTGCCATGCATCAGCAAATCAAGCGCATCGTTAAATGAACCGGCTGCAATGATCTCTCCCGAGTTCACGAAGAAAATCTCATCGGCATTTTCGATGGTATTCAGGCGATGGGCAATAATCACCTTTGTGGTGGTGGCCGGAAGTTTGTTCAGGATGGCCTCCAGTTGCTGTTCGGTTACCGTATCGATGTTGGCCGTGGCTTCATCGAGGATGAGCAATTCGGGTTTTCGAAGGATCGCCCGCATGAAAGCGATCAATTGCTTCTGGCCCAGGCTGATCCCGTCCCCGGACATTTGGATGGGGGTGTCAAGGTCAAGGTCGAAGCGCTCCAGAAGCTCAGCCATGTGTGCTTCTTTAAGGGCCTCTTCGAGCTGGTCGCTCTGCAGACCGGCGCATTCAGGATTACCGTACAGGATGTTATCGCGTATGGTACCCGTAAAAAGCAGGGGATCCTGGAGGATAAATCCGATCTTTGCAGCCCTTTCGCAGGGAGCGTACGATCTGATATCCCTGCCCTGGAGCAGGATGGATCCTTTTGTGGCATCAAAGAGCCGGGCGATGAGTGAAGCTGTGGTGGTCTTGCCGCCTCCTGTGGGACCCACAAAGGCATAGGTTTTGCCCCTTTGCAGATCGAAGTTTACCTGGTGCAATACCTCTTTCCCGTTAGGGTATGAAAAAGAGACATCTTTGAAATGAATGTAGGATGAACTACTCTTTCCGCCGGGATCATCCACCTGGGGCAGGTTGTTTTCAAATGAAAGCAGGTTGGAAATCCTGTCCCATGCCGCCAGTGCCTGCTGGAAGCTGGCCCAAAGGGCTGCCATCTGGCGTAGCGGATTGTAAAAATTGGTGATGTAGGCAAGGAAGCTGATCAGCAAACCGATGGTGAAACTACCTCTGGTAATCAGCCATATCCCAAGGGCAAGGACAATCAGCTGACCCAGGTGGGAAGCAAAGGTATAAACCGGGGTAAGGATCGTATTTGCAATACCCGCATGTATCGACCGGGTGTAATTGTCCTGGTTGGCCTCTGCAAATCGCCTCCGGAAGTAATCGCGCCTGTTGAAGGCGATGACCACCTTAAAATTCGCCAGGCTCTCCTGGATTTGTGCGGACAAGCTGCCCAGACTTTTGAGGCTGGCTTCATTTTTCCTCCTGATCCAGGGGGAAGCGATCTTTGTGAAAAGCCAGATGATCAGGGCGGGAGCAAGGGCTGCCAAACCCAGTTTAAGGTTGATCGCCAGGAGAAGAATTCCAGCGCCGGTCATGGAGATCAGGCTGCCGATGAAGCGCATCAGCGATTGGGAAAAGAACTGGTTCACCTTGTCGGTATCGTTGTTGATCCTCGATATCAGGTCTCCGGATTTGTTCTGGTTGAAAAATTCAAGTGGCAGTTCCTGCAGTTTATTGAATACGGAATTCCTGAGGGCATACAGCATCCGCTGGCCAATGCCCCCCATCAACCGCATCTGGCCGTAGTTGACTGCAAATGCGGCAATATACATGGCCAGCAGGATGCCTGAATAAACCATCAGGCCATGGTAATCTTTTGCCTGCACATAATTGTCGATGGTATAACCGACCAGATAGGGCCCTGCAAGGCTGAGCCCTGCATTCAGGAAAATGGCCGCAAAGGCAATGTTCAAATTGCGGCGTTCACCACTGATGATGGTAACCATCTTCCGCATGGAAGCATAGAAGGGAAGCTTCTTTTCCCCTTTCTCCATTGCCCTGTTCAGATCATAGTTCATAATGCTGTGTGCTTTTTTGTGAACTGTAGATCTGGATATATTCGGGGGAATGTTCCAGTAAATCCTTGTGGGTTCCCGATGCAATCACCTCTCCCTCCATGAGGAGGATGATCTGATCATAATGCCTGACCGGCGCAATTTTCTGGGTAACGGACACGAGGGTCAGATCCGGATAATTGCTCTGGATGTTGCAAAGGATCTTGTTCTCGGTATTTCGGTCAACCCGGGATGTAAAATCGTCCAGGAGGAGGATCTTCGGATTCAGGGCCAGTGCCCTTGCGAGCATGATTCTTTGCTTTTGTCCGCCTGACAGGCTGGTCCCTCTTTCCGAGACCACGGTATCGAGTTTTTCCGGAAGGGACTCAATAAAATCGGCCAGCTCGGCTGTATCGATGGCCTTTTCAAGGGATTCCTCCGTTACATAATCGTTGAAGGCAATATTTTCCCTCAGGCTGATGTTGAAAAGGACACTGTCCTGGAATACGAAGCCCAGCTGTTTGTGAAACACTTCTCTGGAATAATCCTCAATGGAAACGCCGTCGATTTCGATCTTTCCCTCATCAGGTGTGATCAGGTTGGAAAGAAGGTATAGCAACTGGCTCTTTCCTGCCGCTGTGGGCCCGATGATGGCTGTTTTGCTTCCTTCCCCGATGGAGAAGGATACTTTTTTCAATATGGGCTTTTCACCATAGCTCAGCTTAACATTCTCCAACCGGATGTTCCCCCTGATATCCGTCAGGATACTTCCCGCTTCTTTAGGTGGGGGTTCGTCAAGGACCTTTTTGATCCTGGTGTAGGATGCAGTGGCGGAAGCGATGATATTGCTCATAAAGCCGATCATGATAATCGGGAATATCAGCATGATCAGGTAGCTGTTGAAGGCAGCAAAATTCCCGAGGCTAAGGGTCCCGGCCACCACAAAATGACCTCCAAGAGCAAGGATGGTAACCACCGCCAGGTTTGAGACAAACATGACCAGGGGGATCAGAACGGAGAAAAGTTTTACAATCGAGATGCCCAGGTCGCGGGATTCAAGGTTCTTTTCAAGAAATTTTTGGCTTTCAGGTTGTTGAGAATTCAGTACCCTGATCAGGGCCGAACCCAGGATACTTTCATTGATGATCCTGTTCAGGGCATCGATGACCTCCCTGCTCTTTCTGAAAATGACCTTCACTTTCCGGAAAACCATAAAAAAGGCGACCTGCGATAATCGGTACAATCACGAGCACAGCAAGGGCCAGCTTCCAGTTGATGGTGATCAGCAGGACCGCGGCGCCGATAATCACAAAAACAGAGGATATGATGTTGACAAAGGCCTGTGAAACAAACATCTTTACCGAGTCCATATCGGAAGTAAGGTTGGTCAGGAATTTGGACGGGTCGGACTTCAGTATATATGAATAGGTCTGACGGGAAATTTTGTCTGATACTTTTGTCCGAAGGTCTTTTGCAACCCGCTCGGAAGTGAAGGTCTGTATCACTCCCTGGACCAGGGTGAAAAGAAATATCCCGGCAGCAGCGAGCAAAAATTCTGTAATAACCACCCTGAGATCGAGCTTGTTGGCTGAGTAGGCATCTATGCCCCGGGCAATGATTTTTGGGATGAGCAGGTTTACAGCGCTACCTGCAAGGGCCATGACTATCAATATGAAAACAATCCCTTTGTAAGGTCCGAGCACACTGAATAATCCGGCCCGCTTTCCTTTCGTTTTTTCTTTTACTTCCGTAGACTTTCCCATCTCCCTGACCGAGGTCAACATTTCAATTGGCAGGTCTAAAAGTAATACTAATATGTAAAACCCGGAAGATTGAAAATCCAGGGTTTCCCTGCTTGCCATTGGCTGGAAGTGTTCAGGCTGCTTGTTTCCCCCATTTCTCTATAAGACCTGGAAAAAAATGGGTATTTTGCTTAACAAATTCATAGGCGATTACTGTTTAATAGATTGACAATGGGTGCATCTTCAAAAAAATATACCGATCCACACATCTATGTGTTCTCCGGAGGGAAAGGCCTCCCCACTCATAGCATTGTAAAATCCATACTGGTACAGTTCCCTGATAACAAGATCCCGGTTAAGATCATCCCTGATATCAGGGATGTAAAAGATCTGGAAAAAGGTATTCGGGAAGTTTGGGAAAATGGTGGGTTTATAGTGCATTCCATGGTTGACAGGAAAATCCGTGAACGCCTGGTTAACAGGTGCAGGGAATTCGGGATCATTGAATTTGATCTGGTGGGAAACCTGTTTAACTACCTCACCTTTCTCCTGAAGCAGGAGCCTCTGAATGAACCGGGTCTTTTCAGGAAAATGAACCAGGAATATATGGACAGGATAGAGGCCATTGAATATACCATGGCGAGTGATGATGGCCTGATGGCCAAATCGATGCTTGAAGCGGATATTGTACTAACAGGCATTTCCCGCACGGGTAAAACCCCCACCAGCATTTACCTGGCCATGCTTGGCTGGAAGGTGGCTAATGTACCTCTGGTTCAGGGAATCGAACCGCCTGAGGAACTGTTTTTGGTTGAACCAAATCGGGTGTTTGGTCTTGATATCAGTACCAACAGGCTTGTTACTCACCGGAAAAAGAGGCTTTCGGATTTTGGCTTCGATGAATCTACGACCTACATCGATCCAAGGACGATTCGGTATGAACTGGATTATGCCCTGTCAATTTTCCGTAAAGGGGGATTTTCTGTCATCAAAGTGACCAATAAGCCCATTGAATCGGTGGCCAACGAGATCATTGAGATACTCGCATCGCACTACAATGAAAAGTCCAGAAAAAAAGGAGACAGACTTTAAAATGCGCTTCCTTTGATACACCTTCTGTAAGCAATGGCTATCCTTAGCCAGAATATGAAAAATATATAGTAAAAAAACCGTCCCATAGATCTGTGGGAAAGTTTCACAATGATTAACTAAAATCGCGAAAAGATTGCTTCCGGAAACAGCTGGATGCCAGCAAGGATTCTGCAGGTATAATCCTTTGACCGGGTATAAAGATGTGACCAAACTCACCTGATGAGTCCTAAAGAAAATATAAACATAAGCCAATGGCAACAAAAAAAGCAAGCACCAGCAAAAAATCACCGGTTAAGCCTAGGGTCACTGAAAGATCCATCCGGAAGAGGGCAGAAGAAATCTATCAGATGAGGATGAAGGATGGAAGACCTGGTGATGCTGAATCAGACTGGCATCAGGCCGAAAAAGAGTTAAAGAAGCAGTGATTAACTCCTTTTTAAATTTAATCACAGGTGAATTCGAAAAGTAAAGGATTTGGAACGGCCCCAGTATTTTTTACAGCCATATCCACCATCCTGGGGGCCATCCTGTTTCTCCGTTTTGGTTATGCAGTGGGGACGCTCGGTTTTTGGGGTGTTCTTGGGATTATCCTGCTGGGACACCTGGTAACTATCCCCACGGCACTGGCCATTTCCGAAATCGCCACCAATAAGCGGGTGGAAGGCGGTGGAGAGTATTTTATTATATCACGTTCATTTGGGCTGAATATTGGAGCAACCATTGGAATTGCACTTTATATGTCGCAGGCCATCAGTGTGGCCTTTTATATCATTGCCTTTACCGAGGCCTTTGAATTTCTTTTCAATTTTGTAGCTGAAAGATTTGGATTCGAATTACCCCGCCAGGTAATCAGTATTCCCGCGACCATCGGGCTGGCCTTTTTAATCGTTAAGAAGGGAGCCAATGTGGGTGTGAAAGCACTCTATTTCGTGATTGGCATCCTATTTATTTCGATCGCCCTATTTTTTGTGGGTAAAACAGAATATAGCCTCACTTCTGAATTTTCATTTCTGACCGCTGAATTAAGAAACAGGGAAAGTTTTTTTGTTGTTTTTGCCATTGTTTTTCCGGCCTTTACCGGGATGACGGCCGGAGTAGGTCTTTCGGGTGATTTAAAGGATCCTTCAAAGTCGATTCCATTGGGGACCACCTCGGCTACCATTGCAGGTATGATCATCTACATATTTATCATCTACAAACTTGCGTTATCCGCCAGTGCGGAAGACTTAGTAGGCAATCAGCTCATTATGGCCAAGATAGCGCTGGGGGGTGCTATTGTCATTCCTCTGGGACTGGCAGCATCGACTATCTCTTCTGCACTTGGATCTATTATGGTTGCGCCTCGTACATTGCAAGCTTTGGCTGTTGATGAATCCTTTCCCTCGAAAAAACTGAATACCTGGCTTTCAAAGGGTCGTAAGAAAGATAACGAGCCCATTAATGCATCTTTGGTAACTTCTGCCATAGCCATTGTGTTTGTAGCCATGGGAAATGTGAATGCAGTGGCAGAAATTATATCCATGTTTTTTATGGTGACCTATGGATCATTGTGCCTGATCTCATTTTTGAACCATTTTGGCTCTTCTCCCTCATATCGTCCTTATTTTAAGTCCAGGTGGTACATTTCACTGGTTGGTTTTGTGGTGTCGGTCTGGGTAATGTTTAAGATAAATTCAACTTATGCATTGGCAGCCATTATTTTAATGACCCTGATCTATCTTTACATCAACTACTACCATAAAACCCGGAAAGGCCTGGAAGCTATATTTGCCAATACCATTTTCCAGTTAAACAGGAACATGCAGGTTTATATCCAAAAATCGGGTAGCAAAAAAACCGGTGGAGAATGGCGCCCGAGTGCCATTTGCATTTCTGAGGATTCATTCAAGCGAAACACTGCCTTTAAATTACTTAACTGGATTTCTTATAAATACGGATTCGGCACTTACATTCACCTGATTGAGGGATATTTTTCCAAAAGCACCTATGAACAATCCCAGGAGCATTTAAAGAAGCTAATTGAAAAATTTGACAGGGTTGAGAACCATGTTTATGTGGATACCCTGATATCTCCTTCTTACACTTCGGCTGTTGCACAAACTATCCAGGTGCCGGGTATTGCAGGCATGGAAAACAACATGGTCATTTTCGAATTTGATAAGGAAGATCCGGAAAACCTTAAAAGTATTGTTGATAATTTCTCTTTGGTTGCGGCCGGTAATTTTGATGTTTGCATTGCTGGCACCTCCAGGAAACAAATTGAGTTTAAGGATGGGATCCATGTATGGATCAGAAGCATAGATACGGATAACGCCAACCTGATGATCATGTTAAGTTTTATCATCCTGGGTCATCCTGACTGGCACCGGGCGAATATTACAATATTTGAAACCTGTAAGCCCGAAAAGCTTGTTGAAACTCAAAAAAGGATGGAAGATTTGGTGCAAACCGGTAGGTTGCCCATAACTGCCAAGAATATAGAAATCATCCCCGAAACCGAACAGGTAAATATCAAATCGCTGATCAATCAGAAATCCTCTGATGCCGGACTGGTCATTCTGGGTTTTCGGGAGGAACAGATCAAACACGACGGGGAAAAAATATTTCAGGGCTATGATGGCCTGGGTACGGTTTTATTTGTGAACTCCAACAATCAGAAAGCCATTGAATAAAAATCGCAAGCCATGAAAAGCATTATCACCGGCCTTTATCAAAGCCAGCTGTAGAGCAGCAGACGCTTCGAAAGGAAATAAGGAAGTCCGGAAAAAAGCACTAAAAGCCGGGTTCCGTTTCGGATTGTCTGTTCTGATAAGTAATCCATAGATCATATCTGGTTTTGTGACCATTCGAGGTGTCAGTGGTCTTAATTCCTGAATAATCAAAATATATGAAGAAACTTGTTTACTTTTTTTTGCAGGGGATAATGTACATTGCCCCAATCGGGGTCACCGCCTACATTATCTACCTCGTGTTTAGCTTTGTGGATAGCTTGCTAAAGGAAAGCCTGGTGGCTCTCCTGAATATCTACATTCCGGGACTTGGACTTGTTGTCGTAATCATTATGCTCATTTTGATAGGATTGATTGGGCAGACCATCATTGCGCGTCCCATAAAAATTTTATTCAAACGCGTGTTGATCAGGATTCCCTTACTTAAAGTGATCTTTTCGGCATTCAGAGATTTGTTCTCTGCATTTGTGGGGAAAGAACGAAAGTTTAACAGGCCCGTACTGGTACTGGTGAATCCCATATCAAACCTTGAAAAATTGGGTTTTCTTACGGAAGATGACCTGTCTATTATCGACGAAAAAGAGAAGGTTGCGGTATATTTCCCCCATTCATATAATTTCTCAGGCGAACTTTTTATTGTTCCGAAAGAACGGGTGAGGCCGATTGATATGAATCCGGCTGAAGTAATGAAATTCATTGTTTCTGCAGGTGTAGCAGGTTGGGATCTGGAGAGTAACAATCAGAAACCATAATTTTTCCCATTTAATAAATATTACAAATGTCAGAAAATATTCTGTTTCTTATTCTGTTTATTGGCTTCATCACAGGGGTATTAATGCTGGACCTCCTGGTAATAGGCAGAAAAAGTCATGTTGTATCAGTCAGGGAAGCAAGCATTTGGTCTGGTATCTGGATCCTGCTTGCTCTGGGATTTGCTCTGTTTCTAAGGTTCTTTGGAGAGCATATTCATGGAATTGGAAGCAGTGAAGAATTGGACCAGGTTATCAATAAGTTCTACCCCTTCCTCAGTATGGATACGCTTAGTTATAAGGACGGTCTGGATTTATTCCGGAAAAGCATCGCCACCAATTATCTGTCGGGTTACCTGATTGAAAAATCATTGTCGGTTGATAACCTCTTTGTTATTATGGCCATTCTAAAAGCCTTCTCCGTAAGAAAGACAGCATATAAAAAGGTCCTTTTTTGGGGAATTCTTGGTGCGATCGTTATGCGTTTCATTTTTATTTTCGCCGGGGCCGCCTTAATTAATCGATTCGAATGGTTGCTTTATGTTTTTGGTGCCTACCTGCTGTATGTTGGTGTTAAAATGTATAAGGACCGCAACAAGGAAATCCGCATTGAACCTCAGGATCACCCAATTGTGAAATTCCTGTCAAAACGATCAAAAGTCTTTCCCAGATATGTGGGCAACAGGTTTATTATCAGAAAGGATGCAGTGCTTTATATCACACCGCTCTTTGTGGTCATATTACTTATTGAGATTTCAGATCTGATCTTTGCCCTGGATTCTATTCCGGCAGTTTTCGCAGTCACCCGTGACCCATATATCGTATTCTTTTCAAACATATTTGCCATCCTGGGATTACGATCACTTTTCTTTCTTTTGATACGCGTAGTGGAAAAGTTTTACCTCCTGAAGCATGGAGTTTCACTCTTGTTGGTTTTTGTTGGTTTGAAACTAATGGCCCATGAGTGGATGGTTCAGATCGGGTATAAACCGGTGTTTTCCCTGTACATCATTCTGGGGATCCTGTCCATGAGTGTTGTCCTATCAATTCTTATTCCCAAAAAGTGACCAATCTATAATGTCATGTCTAATTATAAATGGTGAGTTTTGCATTATAGAGTGGAATAGCCCTTCATCACATCTTAGTGCAGCATTTCATTTGGTCCTTAAAAACCTACAGCCTTTTATCTGTCAGGTAGTAAAACATATAACACTAACATGTGTTATCTAATATATAGAACTGCAAAAAATTCGAATTATTCATATGCCTAACTTCAATTTAAGTAAATATAAAACAGATGGTTTCTTTGATGAAATGATCGATGAAAACACAAAGTCAAACCCCATTATGCCCTGTTTGCAGAAAGATTAAAGGAAATGGGATGGAAAAAACTAAATTTCCTACAACATTCTACCGACAGGGCACAGCTTTCATTGGGCATGACCTTTAATGTATATAGTGACAACCAGGGTATTGAACGTATTTTACATTTAGACATTATTCCCCGGATCATAAGCGGCAAAGACTGGGATTTCATCGAAAGGGGTTTAAAGCAGAGAATTACAGCCTTAAACCTGTTTCTTGATGATCTTTATAACGATCAGAAAGTAATAAAAGACAAAATTATTCCCAAGGAGTTGATATTATCCAGCTCTACATTTTTAGAACAATGTATAGGTTTAAAACCACCTGAGAATGTTTGGAGCCATATCACAGGCACTGATTTAATTCGTGGCGGAGATGGCAGTTTTTATGTCCTGGAAGACAACCTGCGAGTCCCTCCGGTGTATCATACATGTTGGAAAACCGGGAAATTCTTAAAAAGAACCTTTCCCGAATTATTTGAAAAATTGAGAGTAAGACCGGTTTATGATTACTCACACAGTTTAAGGGATATGCTGGAATCACTTTCGCAAGGCATCTCCTGTAAATATTGCTGTTTTATCTCCCGGGATCTATAATTCTGCTTATTTCGAACATGCCTACCTCGCCCAGCAAATGGGTGCTGAACTGGTTGAGGGTAAAGATCTTGTGGTAAAGAACGATATTGTTTACATGATCACCACAAAAGGATTGCAGCGTGTGGATGTGATTTACCGTCGTGTGGATGATGATTTTATTGATCCCTCGGTTTTCAGAAAAGATTCAGTACTGGGAACCCCGGGGCTTTTTAAAGCTTATAAAAAAGGCAATGTTGTACTTGTAAATGCACCCGTACCGGTGTTGCGGACGATAAAGCAGTTTATGCCTACATTCCCCGTATCATAAAATATTATCTCGGAGAAGATATAGTTTTACCCAATGTTCAGACCTATATCTGTGACGAAGAGAATGATCTGAAATATGTGGTGGAAAATATTGCCAAGTTGGTTGTGAAGCAAACAGATGCATCCGGTGGATATGGAATGCTTATTGGCCCAAAATCAACAAAAGCTGAACAGGAAGAATTTGTCCGTAAAATAAAAAAGCAATCCCCGTAACTATATTGCCCAGCCTACCATTAACCTGTCTCGTGTTCCCACTTTAACGGAGGATGGAATAGAAGGTCGTCATGTTGATTTAAGGCCCTATGTACTTTACGGAAAAGAATTAAAAATAGTCCCCGGAGCCTTAACCCGCGTTGCATTGAAAAAAGGGTCTCTTGGTTGTTAATTCCTCCCAGGGTGGGGGCAGCAAGGATACCTGGGTACTTGATGACAATTAATATAATAACAGATTATGCTGAGTAGAGTTGCCGATACCATATACTGGATGAACCGATATCTGGAAAGAGCTGAAAATTACGCCCGTTTTCTGGATGTGAATTTTAATCTTACGCTGGAACTTCCACCGGATGTTTCTGCGCAATGGAAACCCCTGGTAGTGACTACGGGAGATTGGAAATTATATGAATCTCTGTATGGTAAAGTTGAGAAAAGTAATGTTATCTTTTTTCTTGGTTTTGATGAGAAAAATCCCAACTCCATATATAATTCATTACAGAATGTTCGGAAAATGCCCGTTCCGTAAGGCCTGATATTACAAAAGAGGTTTGGGAACAGGTAAATCACCTGTACTATCTTGTAAAAGATGAGACAGAAAAGAAACGCTGGCAAAAAAAGGATCCCAGGGGATTTCTTTACAGAAGTAAAAAAGGGTTGTCAGTTATTATACGGGATTTTTGATGCTACTATATCCCGTACAGATGGCTGGCATTTTGGAAAAATCGGTCAACTCATTGAAAGAGCTGATAAAACCTCCAGGGTATTGGATGTAAAATATCACATGTTATTGCCTGATAAAACTGCTGTTGGTTCACCCCTGGATTTAATTCAATGGGCTGCAGTATTAAAATCAGTCAGCGCCTATGATATGTACAGAAAACGATTTGGTAAACTTACGGTGCATCAAATTTCAGAGTTCTTAATTCTGGACAAGGTTTTTCCCCGTTCCATGCTTGCGTTGCCTGATGCATGCCGAACAATCCTTAAATACCATTACAGGAAGTCCGGCAGGTTACTCAAATACTGCCGAACGTAAGCTTGGCCTGTTAAAATCACAGTTGGAATATGCCGATATTAATGAAATCTTTTCTTCCGGATTGCATGAGTATCTGGATAATTTTCAGGATCAATTAAATGATGTTTCAATCGCCATATATGACTCGTTTTTTTCCGTTGAAAACGTTATGAATCACCATAAATAAAGAAAATCAATGACATATTGCTTGGGCATAAAGGTGAAATCGGGAATTGTTGGAATTTCTGATACACGCATTACTTCAGGTCATGAAACCACCAGGGCCAAAAAAGTATTTACCGTAAATAAAGACCGGCATTCGTTTTTTATTATGACTTCCGGACTTTCGATCGGTAAGGGATAAGGCAATCACTTATTTTAAAGAGATTATTGAGGAGAGTGATGAAAATTTCAACAAACTTTATAAGGCTGTTAATGCTTTTGCCAACCAGGTTAAAAGGGCGGCAAGTGAAGATAAATCTGCCTTGCAGGAATCCGGCCTGAGTTTTAATCTGTTTGCTATCGTTCGGGGACAATTACAGGATGACGATGAGCACAAGATCTACCTGCTTTATCCTGAAGGAAACTGGGTGGAAATTTCAGAAGGTTCACCCTTTATGATCATTCGCAATATTGGCTACGGCAAACCCATACTTGACAGGGTATTAAAATACAACTCAAGTCTTGAAATTTGCATTAAAAGCGGTATTTTTATCTTTTAATTAAACTCGGATAAGCGCCAATGATGTTGATTATCCGATCGATGTTGTCTATTATGAAAAAGACAGTTTTCGATATTATTGAAAAACGTTATAAGAAGCAGTAATTACAAAAAGTATCCAAAATCTGGCAAAATAAACTCAGTAAAGCAGTAAACAATCTGCCTGAAAACTGGCTGGATAAAATTTTTTCTGAGGAAAACACACAAGAGGAGGAAGAATTGCAGCAGGAAGAACAAATATTTGATTAAAGACTGATGCGATTTGAGATATCACATACAAGCGAATATATTTATTCAAAGGATGTTTTTTTTGAGCCGCATTATTTCAGGTTCAAACCGAAAACTACGCCCCATTCTTTTGTAAAACATTTTTCCATAAGCTTTGAGCCGGAACCATCCGGTTTTTCAGAGCAAATTGATATTGAAAACAACTACCTAATGCTCTGCTGTTTTGATGGTTTACATCATCAGCTTAGAATTACCGCAAATTCTGTAGTTGAAACAGATGAGTACAATCCCTTTACTTTCTGTTCATCCCTCCAATTTCTTCAGATGCCTTTTGCTTATGTCAAAACAAGACAATTGCTTAAGCCTTCACTGCAAACAGCAGGCCTGTCAGAGCCCATGATTAAATATTCCACTAAGCTACTGAATGAATCAGATAAGAAAAGCATTGATTTTCTTTTGCTCTTAACCAAAGAGATACACAGAAGCTTTATCCTGGTGACAAGAGAAAGCGGGAATTCTCTGGAACCTGACATTACCTTTAAACGAAAACATGGTTCTTGCAGGGATTTATCCTGGATGCAGATACATATGTTGCGTAATCTTGGTATCGCTTCTCGTTTTGTAAGCGGATATTTATACATCGATAGTCCGAATCCTGAATTTGAATTACATGCATGGGTGGAAGCTTATTTGCCCGGAGCCGGATGGATTGGTTTAGATCCCAGTCATGGAATGTTGACCAGCCATTTTTATATTCCGGTAGCTTCAAGCGCTTTCCATGAAAACACAATGCCTGTCAGCGGATCGGTAAGAGGAAGTGCAACATCCACGCTTAAAAATGAATTGAAAATCTCCATGGAATCTTAATGCTGATAAGTGACCTTTCGATTGACTATGGTCTAAAGCGATAAAAGACCTGTTTTAATCTAGAATTTTGTTATGGCCACTAAGGACTAAATCAGACAACAGGTGTATAGCATTATCCATAATACTTTCAATTTCACTGGCTTTTAACCTGATTCTCTTCATGAAGAGAACCGAGTTCTTTCTGGCCAAAAGGAACTTATTGGCCAATAGACAGCTCAGCAGCCATATATCTATCTATAACTAGATCAAGAGCTACAAGTGGATCTCCATAGAGATTGTTGTTGTTGTAGTAGATGCCTATATAACTGTAGTAGTAGCAAGAGATCCTGTCTATTAATGAGTAGCTGTGGAGTAGATCCAGGGACTTCTGCTACAACTGCATTCTCTCCTTTTACAGCATCTGTGCATTATCTATTCCCTTTCGTTTTGGTACAGCAAAGTGTTTATCTAATTGAGGGTCTCGAGCGGTCATCAATGTTTTGTCTCTACTTGGATCGCAGGAATGCTGCTTTGTGACAACCTGTAGTTACTCCTTCGAAGCAGAACAAGGGGGAGACAGCCAACAGCCATGGTTCTGCCTTGTATTCTAGCTTTGTTTTGATATACTTGAGAACATCTCACTAAACCTTTATTGCAGCATATTTATTTTGTTATAACTTCTCCTAATGCTGTGTACTTTTTCACCATATGCCTTAAACCTGTCTTTTTCCATCCTTATTATATCCCACTCATCTCTAATCAAATTAATTTCCAAATAAAAATTCACTTTTCTCAACCATAACCACAATCTCATACCACTCTATCTTTAATTTTCATCACCAACTTTATACCATTTTACCCTTAATAATATTTCCACAACTCAAATTTCCATGAGAAAGATCTTGTTTCCTTTTGAACTGGATAATCCCATCTATCGGGAAGCCTACATCCATGGTATTAAATTTGCGAGAAAGATTAATGCGGAACTGATCCTTCTGCATGCGTTTAAGGTTGAGGTGGGGAATGATATCACTGAAGAAAAATATGCCCGGCTACAAAGGGATAATTGGTTCAAAGCCTATAATGAAATAAGCAGCTTCAACAAGTATTATCTGGAGGATCATGCAAACGTCTCAAGTGACCTGCAGATAAGATTCGATTACCGCTTTGTTAATGGCAACCTGTTACCAGAGATTAAAAAGGTTGCCATGGAGGAAGAGGTTGATATGATTGTACTCCCCATATCTGAGAAAAGAGACTTCAATAAAAGACAGCTGAATATCATCAGGGATAACGTATTGGAAAGAAACAGAACCTCACTCCTGATGATCCCGTATTTATGTGAATTCAGAGCGGTAAGGAATATCGTATTCGCCACTGATTTGAAAAAGTTGTTTAATTTCCAGATGTATTTGAAGGATGTAGTTAATTATGCACTCTTGTTTGATGCCAGCATTCATTTTATTCATGTTTCATCCAGGGATAAGGAAGAAGAATGGGGAAACTCCTATCCCTATCGCCAGGTTATGGAAGCCATTTCAAAAAATAAACGGCATACCTTTAAGAGCGTTCACGGGAAAAAGGTGGGAGAGGCTATTAATCATTATGTTGAGGATTGCCAGGCAGATCTGACTGTGGTGGTAAAACAACAGCACCATTTGCTGGAATCCATCCTGCAGGAAAGCGTAAGCAAGGAAATCTCCATAAACTCAAAGGTGCCGGTCCTGGTCATGCGGGAGAAAAGGAACTAAATGTGACCTTTTTTCATATCTCAGTCATAATGATATGAATGAGTATTGTGTGATTGACTTAAAAAGTCCGAAACCCATTGTCGCCGCGGCCATTCATGATGGCCATAAACTCAGTGAAAACCTTGCAAAGCTTACAGCTCTGTCTGAAAAGGAAAGGTTGCGGGAAGAAGATCCCTATACGGGAATCTGGGCAAATATTTGCGAGAATCACATTATAGGGCGAAGATCCCGTTTTGAATTTGATCTCAACCGTGCGCCTGAGAAGGCCATCTATGTCCGGCCTGCTGATGCCTGGGGTTTAAACCTGTGGAAGAAGCCTCTTTCTGAAAAGGCGCTTCAGCAATCTATGAAACAGTATGAAAAAATCTATCAGGAGATTCACCAGGGCCTGAGCAAGCTTATAGAGAAGTTAGGGAAGATCGTTATTCTTGACCTTCACTCTTATAACCATCGCCGTGGCGGACCAGAGGCTGCCCATGATGATCCCGAATTAAATCCGGAAATCAATATTGGAACGGGAACCATGGATCGTGATTACTGGGCACCCGTGGTTGACAGGTTTATCAGTGATATGAGGGCCTATGAGTACCTTGGGAAAACATGGGATGTGAGAGAGAATATTAAGTTCCGGGGGGGGTATTTCCCTACCTGGGTTCATAACAATTTTAAGGAGTCAGCATGTTGCATTTCTGTGGAGATGAAAAAATTCTTCATGGACGAGTGGTCCGGTCGGCCGGATTGGGATACCATTCATGCCGTCACTGAAGCTCTTTCTCAAGCGCTTCCTGGTTTAATGGCTGAAATCACAAAAGAAAGAGTATCTTGAGACAAGATGACAACATACCATGAGTCCTGTAATAACAAAAGCAGAAAGTGCAATCTCTCAAGGTTTTATAGATGACATAAGCCATCGTTTATCAGGCAATAACCTGGTCCGGCGAACACTGCCGGCAATGGGCCGGCTTCATATCGACCGGAAATTACCCTTTCTGTGTATTTACCGCCGGCCTCTAAAAAGGAATGACAATGGAACGGATCAACTGATCAAAGGCGAGGCGTCCTATTTAATTGCATCTGCAGCACCCAAATACAAAACAGGTATCTCAAGCCTGATCAAGGCTGTTCTGGATGTATGTTCCCCGGGTCCCGGTGCTTTTCTCATCATAGAAATCTGGTCAAAAGAATCTCCTGATTATATCGTGGATCCAGAGGAGGGCAGAATGGCCCCCTCATTTCGTATTAAAGTTCCTTCTTCGCGCCTCCCGGTAGAAACCATTGAGGCCATCGAAAAAGCCCTGAAACAAATCAGTGTTTCTAAAAAGCAAAGCAAGGTTTCAACACAGTATACCAGGAGGCCCTGGCCGGAAGGACTACCCTCTTTGCTTACAGCGGATGAAATACAAAAGAACAATTGTTATATGGTTGGGATTGAGATTTCTCCCATATACAGGGATCCGGATTCCGGCGAAATATTCCCCCTGGTTTTAAAAGCCATTCACCGCGGAATTTCAACAGCATTTAAAAAAGGAGAATACGAATTCTCACGGAAACGGACCTCCACCTCTCCTGTAAGCTATAAAGCCCTGGGAAGACGGGCCATGGTAAAGGCCGTATGGGAAGTGGATCAGAAGCTTGCTGAAATCACCAATGCAATGGATTTCCTCATGCACGTAACTCCGGTGAACATGGAGCCCTCATGGCGCATATTTAAGGAAAATAGCTTTCAAAAGAATCCTGTATTCTTCTACCGGCCCGTATCTTTTGATCCCTCCCTGTTGAAGAGAAAGCTATATGATATCCCCTTTGACCGGATTGAAGATCCCGCACTATCTTCCCTTTTCCATAATAAACTGGTGGAGATGGAAATGAAGTTTTCCATGGTAAGGGATCGAAATACAAGAAATTTTTTCTTCGGGAGCATGCAACTTTATGGGGAGATCAGTGATGAACTTCTGGAACTGGCGATTACCATCCTGAAGAAGATTTCACCCCGTAGTCGCGATAAGGGTAGTAAAAAACGGATCAATGCCCGTCTGTTTGCCGAGCGCGCCAGGGAGGAAATTGATTTGTATCGCGAGGTGTTTCCCGGTATTAAATCAAATGTACAGATCCGTGAGGATATCGCCGGACTGATGGTGTCTCATGGAAACCTGCTTATTGGCAAAGGGCTCCAAATACCTGAATCGAGGATGGAAGCCCTGATCCAGCACGAAGTTGGCACCCATGTGCTTACCTATGTAAATGGTCTAAAGCAGCCATTTAAGCAACTGCATGGCGGTCTGGCCGGAAGCGATGAGTTGCAGGAAGGTCTGGCCGTACTCGCAGAATATCTTGTGGGGGGATTGAGCCCTCCCCGGTTCCGCCTGCTTGCCGGACGCGTTGTTGCTGCGCACATGCTGATTCAGGGCTCCAGCTTTCAAAATACATTCAGGGAATTGTATATCACCCATGGATTTGCCCAGCGAACCGCTTACATGCTTACAGCCAGGATTTACAGGAGCGGCGGTTTTACAAAGGATGCTGTTTACCTTAGGGGCCTGGTAGAGCTCCTGAAGTACTTAAGAGGCGGTGGTGACCTTGAGCCCCTTTTTGTAGGTAAATTCTCACTGGATGATGTGTCCATCATCAATGAACTGCAGTTAAGAAAGGTCCTGCAACCGGCTATTCTCTCCCCTCAGTACCTCTCAAATCCCCAATCCCTGTCGCTGCTCGAAGATTTGAAAAAAGGAAAGCATATTTTTAACCTTATATAAACAATAAGATATGAAAATTGGATTTGTTGTAAATGATGTAATGACAGAACAGACAGGCTATACCACTACCCGTCTTGGGTTGTGGGCCACAAACCGTGGCCATGAAGTATGGGTCATTGGTCTGGGTGATTTTGCCTACGATCCGGATGAGAGCATCCGGGCCAGGGCCTACTCTGTTCCCAAGAAAGTTTATAAGACGAATGAAACTTATTTGAAGGCACTACAGAGCAAAGCCAGGGTCATGAACCGGGTTACAGTGGATGATCTGGATATACTGATGCTCAGAAGTGATCCAGCCAATGAGATTCACCGCCCCTGGGCTGCCACTGCAGGTATCAATTTTGGCCGGATTGCCATGCGACACGGGGTGATTGTTCTGAACGATCCAAACGGCCTGTCCAAGGCGCTGAATAAGAGCTACTTTCAGCTATTCCCGGAGGAAGTGAGGCCACGCACAATGATTACACGTGACCTGGGAGATATCAAGCACTTTGCAAGTGAGCATGGAGGCCATATTGTATTGAAGCCACTGCAGGGTTCAGGAGGATCGGGCGTTTTCCTGGTCAAACCAGAAGACAAATCAAACCTGAACCAGATAGTTGAAGCCTTGCAAAGGGATGGTTACATCATAGCCCAGGAATACCTTCCGGCGGCACATGAGGGCGATACCCGCCTTTTTATGATGAACGGAGCCCCATTGAAGTATAAGGGAAAGTATGCGGCCTTCAGAAGGCTTAGATCGGGTGATGATATGAGAAGTAACATCCATGCCGGAGGCAAGCTGAGACAGGCTGTAATCACCGATCAGCATCTGCAACTGGCCGAAATCGTCCGTCCGAAACTCGTTCAGGATGGCATGTTCCTGGTGGGACTTGATATTGTGGGCGACAAACTTATGGAGATCAATGTATTTAGTCCGGGTGGCCTGGGAAGTGCACAGAATTTTGAGAAAGTGAATTTCAGTAATGCAGTGCTTGATGCCCTGGAGCGCAAAGTGCAATACATGGGATATTATCGACGGAATTTTGATAACGATGAAATGGCCACATTGTAGGCCCATTTATTAGGGTTTTGATTTAATGTGTACATCCCTTTGAGGAAACGGGATTTGCACTTTATTTGCCCTGAATGCAGCGTCGATTTTATACCTGATTTCACTCTTGATATATTCTACCTGAAAGGTTTCGGTGGTCCAGAAGTACAATTGAAAATCCAGGGATGAGTTTCCAAAGTCGTTAAAACGTACAAAAGGAGCCGGTGAATTGGAAACATTTTTCAGGTCTTCGGCGCACTGAAGCAGAAGGCGGGTAACTTTCTCCACATCCGATCCATAGGCAACACCCACATCAATGTGAAAACGGGTCCTTTTTTCACTGTGGCTCCAGTTGATTACAATATCCGTGACAAACTTGGAGTTGGGAACGACCATAATGATGTTGTCCCTGGTCTCTATCTTTGAAGTTCTCAGGCCTATCTCAATGACGCGGCCAATGATGTTATTTTGAATTTCTACAATGTCCCCCACCTTTAAACTTCCCTCAAACAGAATTGCAATTCCGGACATGATATCCTGAAAAATCTGCTGCAATCCCAAACCCAGCCCCACAAGTAGTGCTGCTGATCCGGCAAGAAGTAAGGTTATTTTGATGCCGATGATTTCAAAGGAAATCAGGATCACAGCGATGTACAGGACATATTTCAGGATTTGCAGAATTGCATGACTGCGTCCCGGATCAAATTCTTTCCGGCTCTCCCGGGCCCTTAACACCCTTTTTAACACCCTCATTAAAAGAATGGTGGCAATAAAAAGGAGGAGGACAATCAGGATTTCATAAACGGTAATATCAAAGTCCGTTGTCTCCAAAAGGTGAAATTCAAGAAACTCACTCAGTGTCATAATAATTCAGTCTTATATTTAAGCAACAAAATGCCCGGCAGAAAAAACCGGAAAGGTTTCCGCATTTTTTGCTACCGGGCAATAAAATAATATTTTACTTATTATTTCTCTTCTTTTTTTGTTTTTATATTTTTCAGGACTTCAGCAGCCGACTCCTTTCCACCCAGCCCAAATGCCAGTCCAAATGCCAGGCAAATGGCTCCAAATACAAGGATGAAGGCATTTGTGATAATATCCTGAGCAACTTTCAATTGTCCCAGGACCAGGAATACAGTAAATACTACTATGGCGAAGTAGGCTATCTTTTCAATAACTTCCGCTGTTTTGTCATTCATGTTCTTCAGGGAAGATGACAAAACATTTGCAATAAACCTTGCAGCATAAAAACCAAATAATAAGATGACCAGGGCCACAATAACATTCGGAATAAACAAGATAATGCTGTTGAATAATTCCTGGGCGCTGTTCAGCTGGAGGGAATTAAAGACAGCCAGGATGACCGTGAGCATAATGATTCAGCCCAGCAGTAAAATAAGCAATGCGCCGATAATTTTAGGCAGTGAAATGGCAATTTCATTAAGGAATTGCTGTGAACTCTCAAGGAAGATTTGTACCTGTTCTTTCATGTTTAATGGTTTTAGTTACCCTTTAGACACGATATCCGGAAATAGTCACATTTCATTAAAAACAGATAGGTAAAATACCTAGCACAAAACCCCGCGGTTTTACCTATAAATCATGTAAAAATACCTGCCGTAAAATACGCTTATATGCTCTGACACAAGATGTTTTCCCGGACTACATTTAGCATAGATATTAATGTATTGTAGAACGATGAAAAATTTAGTGTATTCAGAATTTAGTGACGAACAATTGATAAGCCAGTTTCTTAAGGGCGATAATCACAGCGTTGGGATTTTGTATGGCAGGTATTATCAGAAAGTCTATGCAAAGTGTTATTCCTTTTCCGGGAATGGGGATGACGCATTTGATATGGCCCAGGAAGTATTATTGAAGACCATATGCAGTATTGAATCTTTTGGAGGAAACTCGAAATTCTCAACCTGGTTGTATTCCATTACAAAAAATTATTGCATCACTCAGTCCGGCAGGAAAAGCAGGAGATATCAGGAGGATATAAAGCTGGCCCATCAAATTCTGGAGGATAAAATGGATGAGGAAGATTTAGAAAAAAGACTGAGGTGGGAAGAGCTGGAATTAAACCTGGACAAGTACCTTAAGCTCTTATCAGAAGAGGAAAGACAATTGTTGGATCTGAAATACCGCAAGAATTATTCGGTAAAAGAACTGCAGCAGGAATTTGATCTGTCTGCGAGTGCTGTAAAGATGCGCTTACTCAGAGCAAGGTTGAAGATGAGTCAGATCATCGCTGTTCAGGAAGCAGCCTAAATGGTTTTATCTTAATCCACAAAACCTTTTTGGATGGCAAACTTAACCAGACCAGCTGTGTTTTTTGCTCCGAGTTTTTCAAGCAGATTTCGCCGGTGCGTATCCACTGTCCGGATACTGATAAAAAGTTTCTCAGCAATCTCGGAATTTGAGAATTCCTGCGCAATCAATTTGAGCACTTCTATTTCCCTGGGGGATATGGGAATATCTGTATTGTTTCCTCTTGTAGAGGCTGGCTTATGCAATTGTTCTATGAGAATGGCTGATACCTCTCTGCTGAAATAACTGTCTCCCTTGGAGACGCTTCGTATGGCGGTCAGCACTTCATCTTTTCCTGTATTCTTCAGTAAGAAACCAATAGCCCCTTTCTCAAGTGCCTGAATGACAAAATCATGTAAGCCCATCATGGATAGGATCAGGATCTTTGTCTCCGGATGACTTTTACTGATCAAAGCAGTGATCTCAATCCCATTGGGTCTTCCAATATCGATGTCAAGGACCAAAACGTCCACTTCCAGGTGTTTGATAAGTTCAAAAACATCACTACCATTGGCAGCTTCACCCACAACTTCAATGTCTTTCTCCTTTTCCAGAATTGATCTGACTCCATCTCTGAAGATTTTATGGTCATCTGCTAAAAGAACCCTTATTTTATCCATTTTTATTTTTTTTTCAGCTATTTCAGAGGGAACTCAATACTCGCAGTGGTCCCTTTATTTTCAGCAGACTCCAGCAGGAATTCCCCATTAAATGTCCGTACCCTTGTCTCTATATTAGTCAGCCCGATGCCCTTATCACTCGACTTGTTTTCAAACTGTTTAATACCCAAACCATCATCTTCTACCATGAGTACAATGCTATGATCATGTTTAATTAACTGAACCAGTATTTCTGAGGCCCTGGCATGTTTCACCGCATTGTTTAAAAGCTCCTGTCCACATCGATAGAGATTTAGCTCCAGCTCCCGGTCAAACCTGACTTCAGATTCAAGATTGCTGTAAAACGCCACCTTGGATTTGATTGAATTATTCAATTTGGTGGTCAGGTTACTAAATGCGGAAAATAGTCCGAATTCTTCAAGGAGCCTTGGTATCAGGTGGTGAGATAGATCACGCAGGTCCTTGGTAATGGAATCCAGTGTCTGACTAATATTCAGCAGCTTTTCCACAGATATTTTGTCAGGGAGATCCTCATATTCATCCAGGAAGGCGTCTAACTCAAGTTTGGAATAGGAAAGCAGGGGTCCGATACCATCGTGTATATCCCTGGCTATGCGTTGGCGTTCCTTTTCCTGTCCGGCGATGATGGACTGGATGGACCCGGTTTCCATTTCAATTAACTTTGTCACATCGTTTATAATGCAGATGAATCCTTTTTGGATATGGACTCCCTTGATGATAATAAATCGCTCGTTAAGGTTAATGGCTTCAGTATTAAATGATTTTTTCTTTTCCAGGGACCTTGATAGTATACTGTGGAGAGATGGTATATGACCTAACAGGTCCAAAACAGACTCCTGGATAATTTTCCGATTTGGTGGATTTATCTGGAGCAGGACCTTTGCCAAACGATTAGCATGGCTAATTTTTCCTTCATCGTCAACAGAAATGATTCCAAAGGGCGCAAAATTCATTAAGGAAGCCAGAAATTCCTCAGCGTCAATATCATTTAAATTGTCCAAGTTCTAAGCTTAGGGGGTTTTATGTAAAAGTATGCAGCATATCTGTCTATATCAAATAAAGTTTGGCATGTGACCAATTGATGCCAGCTTGTCAAAAGGAATAAACAAATCCAGATGACCAGAAGAAGAATCCTAGTCCCCATTGATTTCAGTCCCCAATCTGATTTTGCATTGGAATATGCCAGGCTAATTGCCAGCAGTCTTGATGCCTTGATTACTTGTATGTACGTTATAGAAGATCAAAAATCTCTGGCTGATAAAAATACAGTTAACGAATTTAAACACAAACTCAGACGTGAAGCAGAAGGCAAACTCTCGGAAAGGGTTAATCAGATTCTGAATAAGGAGGAGAATATTCCTTTTGAGCTTATAGTCACTTCAGGGAATGTACAGCACAAGGTACTCGAGAAATCCATTGATTTAAATGCCCAGATGATTGTTATTGGCAGGTCCGGTTCATCGCAAAAGAGAACTACAAGAATAGGCTCAAATGCTGAAAAAATTGTTTCTAAATCACTTGTTCCCGTTGTTGTTGTGAACAGGCGAAGGATGGGCAAGCATAAACATCTCATTTTGCCCCTTGATTTGGAAAAAGCATATAGTGATAAGCTTTCCGGCGCTATTGAAATTGCCTCGGCACTGGATGCATTTGTTTCTGTAATCGCAGTCACTGAGAAAGAAAGGTCAGGTCTTAGACCTGTATATCTTAAAAAGCTGAAAGAAATTGCCCATTCGTTCGGGGCCAAGAATGTATTTTGTGATACACATCTTCTGGAAAGCCAGAGTACCATTTCAAGTGAGATAATTAGCTTCTCCGAGAGCATTGAGGATGGAATCATTCTGCTGACAACCCATCATGATAAAAATGCAAAACGTCCTTACCTGGGATTCATGGAGACCGAAGTGCTAAGCAGGACGGAAGTGCCGGTTTTATTCCTTAATCCAAGGTCTACAATCAGACTATCATTTTATAATTCAGGCCAGTATAACCACCCGACATTTCCCTCTGTAGTTCCCATGGGGGATCCCTTCTTTTGATGACATTACCTTAGTTTATAAGGTGCTTATGATGAACAAAGGGGCCTTCGGCTAGTTTATCTATTAGTCAATTGGAGTTTATTGTGACCAAAGGGGATGGTAATGTCTTAATATATAATACTTATGAAATATCAACAATTAGGAGAAGAAACAAGGCAGATGCTTACCGGCCTCTGGGATTTCCTTTTGGAATTGGTCCCAAAGCTGATTTTGGGTCTCATTATATTGTTTATCGGATACCTCTTTGCACGACTAATCCAATCCCTTGTAGGTCGTTTTATTGGCTACCTTGACAGGATTATCAATAAAAATTTAAGTGGAAGGCAGTTGCAGGTTAATCTTAGTAGCTCCAGGAATTTTATTGGGAAAGCATTTTTTTGGATCATTATCTTCTTTTTCATTACCCTTTTTACCGAGATCCTCGGTCTGCCTGTAATTACTTCCTGGCTTGCTGGTCTGGGCGATTACCTGCCCCAATTCCTGGCTGGTGTGGTGGTTATATTTTTCGGGATCATTTTTAGCCGGCTGGCGTCGGATTTTGTAAAGAGCAGGACCTTCAAAGCTGGTATTTACAGTAGTTCAATGCTGAGCAGGGTCATCAAATACATTATTTTGATCATTGCAATCATTATTGCCATTGATCAGATTGGCATCGATATCTCATTTCTCACCTCCCTTACCTATATTCTGCTGGCCTCACTCCTTTTAGGTGCAGCAGTGGCATTCGGAATGGGAGCAAAAACCTCGGTCAGCAATATCCTTGGGTCCTATTACATTGCGCGTACTTATACAGTTGGAAACGTGATCAGGATTGGCGATCATGAAGGAAAAATTCTAAAGATTACTTCCACTTCTGTTCTCCTGGAGTCAGAGTCCGGGCAGATTATAATTCCCGCGAAGGATTTTAACGAAGAAAAATCAATCTTAATTAGGAAATAGTAATCCATGAATTCCGAAACGATACTTCTACAACGTTTTCTGCAGGAACACAGTCCAGTGGCTGCCCGAAAACTGGAAGACTTAGGGGCAGACAAGCTTGTTGGTTTTTTCAATGATACTCCGGCGGAATGGCTGCTGGATGTAGTCCCGCTTATGAATCCCCAAATTATATCCGTGGTGTTTGAAAGGATGAACCAGGAAAAACTTGTTTTGCTTTTTGAATACATGGAGCTAAAGCTTTCTGTTGTTTTGCTCAGAAATTTGAATGAGGATCTGTCTGAAATCCTGCTGAACAGACTTTCCAGGGAAAAGGCAGACTCAATAAGGAGTCTTCTTATTTACCTTGATCACACGGTTGGTGCACACATGGATCGGGTGGCCTTTACGCTCACCGAGAACCTGACCATAAAAGAAGCCCTTACAGTCATTAAAAAAAATAAGAAGGGAATTCAGGCACATCTCTTTGTCATCAACTCGGATAGGAAATTAGTGGGTATTTTAGCTTTATCAGATTTGATTATCGGGGATCCGGATACAGAAATAAAAACAGTGATGATCACCAAATTCACCACCCTATCCCCGGAGACCCCCATTCAATCGGTGTTAAGTCAGCCCGAGTGGCACAGCCTGCACCCTCTTCCTGTGGTTGACTATACATCCATGTTACTTGGGGTAATCAGCATGGAAAGCATACGGTCCATCCTGGCCCGGTCCGACACCAGGGTTGAAGACATGGGTCAAATGACTGTAAGCGCCCTGGGGGATCTGTATCGCCTCGGACTGGCAGGTCTTTTAAGAAGTGCCACCGAAGTACGAGACTCAACGAAAGAATAAAAAAGTGAATTATGTCGACTCCTGAAGTAAAGCAATATTTGATTGATGAATATATTAAGAATTGTCCGGGCGATGCAGCCAGGATCTTGTCCTCATTTGTGGTTGGTGATGCCCTGACTTACCTGAAGGATCAGGAGTCTGAGGTCACAGCTGAAATCCTGAGTACAATGGATCCGGACCGCGCATCCAGTATCCTGGAGCATATGGATGCCGCCAGATTTGCAGAAGTGATAGATCATTTTAATTTGTTTCTTGCCGCCCGTTTGATTTCAAGGTTTCATGCTTCAGCCATAAAAGACCGCCTGGGGTTACTGCCCGCCGGGAAGGCACGGCAGATTCAGGATCTTGTCTCTTACCCATCAGATTGTGCGGCTTTTATGATGGATACCGGGGTAACAACTTTCAGGCTCAACGCGAGCGTAAACGATGCTTTAATAAAGCTTCGCTCCCTCAAGGACCGGAAGCTGTATCAGGTCTTCCTGGTTGATGATGAAGATCACCTCTCCCATACAGTATCTGTACAGGATATTGCGATTTCTGATCCACACCAACTACTAAAGAACCTGGCAGAAGGGCCTTCCATCAGTGTTAGTGCCTTATCCCGCAGGGACGAGGTGGTACACATACTTGAGGAAAAGAAGTTGATCAATCTGCCAGTGGTGGATATCAATAATTGTTTGCTGGGAGTGATCCGAAACAATGTACTTATGGATGCTGCCCGGGCTGATGTCTCTCAGGATGTTCAGGCACTCTTTGGAGCCGGACGGGAAGAAAGAGCTTTATCCAGTGTTTCCCTGGCTGTCAGAAAACGCCTTCCCTGGTTGCAAATAAACCTGGCAACCGCATTCCTGGCTGCATCTGTGGTGGCTATTTTTGAAGATACCATTGCCAAAATTACTGTACTGGCGGTTTTCCTTCCGGTGGTTGCAGGGCAATCCGGGAATACGGGATCACAGGCACTGGCCGTTACCATGAGGGGTCTGGCTCTAAGAGAGATCAGTATAAACCAATGGTTTGTTGTCGCTCGTAAGGAAATTCTTGTGGGGGCCATCAACGGAGTGGCTGTAGCCATTACCACCTCTTTAATTGTTTTTATATGGGCATCCTCTTTTGGGCTGGCCATAGTCATTGGAATATCGATGATTTTATCTATGGCCATTGCCGGTTTCTCAGGGGCTCTTGTCCCCATGATACTGCAATCGCTGGGACAGGATCCGGCTTCATCCTCATCCATTATTCTAACTACTGTAACCGATATTGTGGGCTTTTTAAGTTTCCTGGGACTGGCCACTGCACTGGCCTCGGTTTTGGGAATTGTTTAAGGACTTATTCCTATGAGATACCCAAAAGAGATTATCGCAATAGCATTGTTACTGTTTATGCTTGCATTTCCCTTACTTGCTCAACATGAGGTTTCTTACCGAATTGTATTGGATGAAACCGGAGAAATCATCCAGGTTAAGACTTGAAATTGTACCACAGGCCTATTTTTCCAGGAATGCACTGCGCATGGCTTCATTATTGGCTCCGCTATTGCAGTTTTTTGCCGAAGAGAACATCAAGTTTTTTATCAAAAACACATGGAGGGGCAAAACAAGGTGAAGGAATTGAGAAATATTGCCATGACCCTATCGTAATCAGGGATGAAAATGCAAATTTGGACACATTGATTATGCTACTCAGAAGCAACAGCGAGATTGATTCCGACACACCCATTGAGAAAGATGTGGTAATCGTATGGACTGCAAATCATAAGCACATCAATACCGGAGCGGATATTCTGGGTCGCTTGCTGAAGGGTATATAATCCCTGTGACTATAAGATCAGCCATTGTAGAACCATTGTATGGCATCTTCATAATTGCTAAAAGCCTTTACATCAATTCCTTTGATGTCTGAACCGAGTTCCTGGAATAAGGTCCGGTCAAAACCTACGCCCGGAAGCACCAGAAAGGCAAGCTTATCCCTGAATGAATCGGGAACCAGGATGATTGCCTGTATAAAGGAGTATATTTCTTCGGTAGACAGAATCCACTGGGTACGGCGAAAGTCAAGGAGTATTTCATAATCAGCTGGTGGACGTTTTGGCTCGGCCAGGGTTGCAAGTTTCTTATAACTTTCTTCAAATTCAATGGCTCCATCATCGGATACAGACAGATAGTCAATTGAGCGAATAATTTTGATCTTGATAGCCATTTTCGATTGGTTTATTCAATTATTGGTGATCAGTTATGTTGCTGATCATCACTTTTTCTTATACCGGATTATTGAGACGCATAAGTTAGCCATTATTTGGATTCTACATGGCAATTCCGGTGAGCAAAAATAGCGTAAAAAGAAACCGTCCCTCAGATCTGTGGGACGGTTTCACAACGACTAACTAAAACTACGACTAACTGATTATTCTAATAGATCGTGTTGATGCGTAAGTATTCACTGTAACTCCGATCTTCATATTTTCACAACAGCCAACTCCTGTTGATTGGTGCTAAGCTGCCTCATAGTGGATTCAGTGATAAATTCACACGAACGGGTTCCGAAACCTATATTCAGTTCAAACAGGATTTTCTGGGAGAAGAGTTTCTGAATAAACCTGAATTGAACGCCATCGCAGCCCTGTTTGAAAGAGCAAAAAAGGGGGTGCTGTTTCAGGCTGAAGCAAAGGCTATGATTGGCCCGAAAATCAAAGATCTGATTAATTACCAGGGATAGCAACAGGATTGAAGAAGTCCACCGGGAGAACCTTTACCCGCTTTGTCAATGAATTCAGAATTGTTCAGGCGAGAAGATTGCTTTCTGAAACAAATGAGAGCATAAGTGATATCAGCATCGAATGCGGATTTAATAATTTCTCCCATTCCAGATAGCACTCATCCTCCAATTACCAGTTTCTTTATACCCAGTTTAGCTATTTCAACAAAGTAAATTCCGGGGCTTATATAAGCCAGGGAGATATTCCCGCTGGCTGGGAGCGATGTATACTTTCTGACCACCTTACCGGATACATCCCGGATGGTGATGTCTGTCGTTCCTGATGTAAGGGATCCACAGGAGTAATAAAGCACCTCTCTGGCCGGATTGGGATAAAGCGTAAAATTTTCCAGGTTTCTCGCTCTCTGTGAGGTTCCTCCAAGCTGAATCAGGGCTGCTGCCAGAACCTCATCACGGCCCTCCCGAATCCCCTGGATGGTGGGGCGCACTTCAATATCCGGAACCATGCCCACTCTTTGTGTTGGCCGACCATCCGGATAAAAAACTCCCATTGTTGTAAAGGCGGTATGAATCCCCCCGGGTAAATATATCCAGGCTACATTCCCATCGGCAGCAGCAGTCTGGCAGCCGACCTTCAGTACTTCCGGGTATTGTTCCAGGGCCATGATCGTAAATTCAGAATGGCTCCGCGTATTTTCATTCATCAGGATAAGAACTTTTCCTTTATAGGGTTTGGTGGTCCCATGACCCATCTCAGATACGTACCAGTAATAGGTTCCGGGGTAGTTATTGTCCGGTATAGTGATTTTTGCATTATTGATCATTTCTGAGAAAAGCTTATCTACAATGGAATAAATTGTTCCCTGCGGTTTTGCGCGAACATCAAATATATAGGCATCATACCTTGATTGGTAAGAGAACAAATCGTCTACTTTTTCCACGGTCAGACTGCCCATATCAACAATCCTTATAGTGTTGCCGTCCCCCAGATCCTTATCCTTCCACATGGTCAGGGAAGGGGCGGTCAGGATGGAGTAGTATGTTTCATTCCTGGAAAAGCTATGGTTTTCATTTCGGTCCCCATGATCGATCAGCACTTGAAATGTCCCTGCATCCCCCCAGAGTAATCCCTGGTGTGCGTAAAATTCAATCACTGATGTATTCGAGCCAGCCGTATACATCCTGGCACTGTCAAGCAGATCCTCTACCTTTTTGCCATCAATTTCCAGGATGATGTCTCCCGGACTGAGATCTGATATCTCTGGCAATACCTTTGTTACCACCAGTTTTTCTTCGATGTTTCTGGCCAGGAAGGGAGAGTGGCAGGTCCCTTTCATTTTATCCTGGAGCGGTCCTCTGAACAGGGCATGCGAATCGTTTATCCTTGTGGCCAGGAGCCTGATGGCAAGGTAGTAGGACCAGGCATCTTCAGCATTTACGAAGGTAGGTATGATTTCATGAAGTGTGGTATCCCAGTCCTGGTCCATGATGTTCTTATAGGCAAAAAAGTAGTTTATGATGTTCCAGTAGCGAAATAAGCCCAACAGCCGGATGTCCTCCGGGGGGTAATCGGCGGAATGATAATAAGAACTATCCCTATCTAAGGAGATCCCCAGTCCGGTTCCCAGCGACCAGTGAACCCGGGGCCTGAAATGCTCCTCCACCTGTCTCAGGAAATCCCTCAGATCCTTGTTTATCAGTGGATCATCAAACCAGCTCAGATCGATATTTCTTCTCAGGGAAGAGGGAACTTCTGGTAAAACTCCATAAGGCGTTTCAAAGTCACCTGCCTTTTCCAACATGGAGATCATGGATTGATTAAACTGATGGTCGGAGGTGGCATTTCTTACTTCCTTTAAGGTGTTCAGCAGTGCCTCATCCCAGTTGATGCGGTCCGTTCCCAGTTGTTGATGATAATACTTGGCATATCCCCACACCTTGCAGGTATAATACAATCTTTGATGATAATCCGAAACACTTGTTTGGGCATGGATGAGCCCCAGGGCCAATATAAGGAGGACCAGCGATGATAAAGCTTTCATGGAAAGTATAATAGGAAGCCCGGGGATTAAATGCAAAAAAAATCAGGCAATGACGGGAAATCTTCAGCAAACTACAAGCTTTGATGTTAAAACCGAGAATTAACTATTCTTTTGAGCGACCGCAAAACAATTTTACGCCTCGGTGAAATTTGTGAAATAGACCTCGTGTAAAGATTTCTTCGTCTTTGTTACATGCGGCAAAGCCTTCTTATCGCGATCCTGATTTTTGTATTCTCCGGATTTTCTGTTTGGGGTGAAGGTTCAAGAACCCGGGACCAGCATATTTCCTGTTGCTTCCTGCGCAGCATGATTGTATTTGCAGCTGCGCGGGGACCGAGTCTTTACTTAGACCATCCCTCTCACACCCTGACCCTGTCCCATGTAAGTGTGGTGAATATGCCCGAAAAAATGATGCGCATCGTTTCGGATCTGCGATTGGGTGTTATGGGGCCAGCCTCCCTTGGATTCAGGACACAGGAGCTGGCACATTCTGTATCCAACCCCTCCAGGCCAACTTTGGGTTGGGAGTATCAGCTTCAAAACGACTTTATAATAAATTATGATATCCGGCTTGAAAAAGGAGTTTTCTCTATTGATCTTGCCTGCATTGGATTTATGGGTAAGGGCAGGCTGGGTACCCTTCATACCGGCCTGGAGGCGGGTCTCTGGTTTATTCTTAATAAAAGCAGTCCATATGTAATTCCATCAGATAAGGTAATGCCATGGATTGGAAATCTTGATGCTTCCCTGAGCTCTGAATTACTGGCCCATCAGCTTGAATTCTATACCCGGCTGGCCAGCCCCCGCTTCCATATGGCTGTTCCGCACGGATGGATGGCTATTGCCTGCAAATTCTGCTTTTAAGATATCTTTTAGCTTATTTCTTGATCTGGAAAAGTCAATGAGGAAGCCTGGTATAGCGCAACCCGCATTACTTTGTCACCTTCTCTCTCCTGAATATACCGGATATATTGCTCAGGAGTCTCAAAAAGCTTGTTAGGCAGATTCTCGAGTGTTTTCCTTGCCTGACCTGAGGCATGGTGGAGAATGGCAACATCACCCCCGGGAAGTTCTGAATCAGCTCCTTTTGCATGTTCCGGAGAATGATTCCTTCCTCCGGATTTTTTTCTCCTGATTCCCAGGCTTGCAAATATGTTATTCATTCTGACAACAAGTGTGTTTGTAAAAAAATGGGCCAATCCAAATGCAACAAGCTCATAATACAGCCTTTTTAATTTATTTATTCCAGGGTCATTGGGGATGGGATATACAAGATGTCCGCCCTTGCCGTCGTGCATCGAAGAAATGATCAGTTTATAGCAATCCAATGCGCTGTTTCTTACTGGCCACCAGCCTTTCCTTGTGAATGCATAGGAAGCATCAAAGGGATATGTATCTGCTATAAGCAGGTCAAAATGATCTGAATCTGGTACAGGAACGCCGTAAATTGTTCTGGCCAGCTTTAAGCCATGATTAAAAGCCTTTTCCACATCTCCCGATACAAGCTCAGTAATTTCCCTTTCCTTGTTGATCATTGAATTCACAATGAAGTTCATACCTGAAAGACGCGCGGCATCAAGAACATCCTGTCGAAAATCATTATTCGTATTTCCGCCTGTCGCTGCTCCCTTTCTTTTCAGATGGAAATGCAGAATGGTCCTGATACTGCTAACGCCTAGGATTAATTTGGCTCCTCCGCTGAATCCCGTATTACTGTGTGGATATATCCCACCTAATCCAATAATCAGGTTTTGTTTTTTTAATTGTTTGTTCACATACACAGGAGTTCCCTGCGTAGTTGTACCCATAAAAACACCCTTCTTTCTGTAATCGTGCCTGTGGACCTTATAACTATCCACAACTTGCTTTCCCAGCTTTAGCCTGATTTCATCGTCATTCATGGGATGATGTGTGCCGGAAGCGATCAGAATGGAGCTGTGCTTTTTTTCTATACCATTCTTTTCAAGCGTTTTTATCAGGATAGGAAGTAGCTTGTCTGTAGGAGTGGGGCGGGATAAATCATCACAAATGATTAATACTTTCATCCCCGGATTCAATATCTCTATCCAGCGCCTGTGATCCAATGGGTGCAGAGATTTTTTCAGTGATATTAGTTTCGTCCAGAATGGGGACATCCTTATGAGAAAACACTGTAACAGTCCAGTGTTGGGGGAATTTTAGGCTCCATGCCCGGTCCCAGACCCAGGCTCCCTGTTTAAGATTCACTTCATTTTGCATCTGAATCAAGATACTACAAAATTGAGTCTTTTTCCATATGGCGGTTCCGCACGGATGGATGGGAATTGCTACAGCCCCTCAATGGCCTTTCTTTTGAGCAGAATCTTTGCATAGTCCCTGCCCAGTTTGTCGTTGTATATTTCATAGGATTTTTTTGCCCAGTCCAGGGCTGGCAGTGTTTGGCCCAGTACCTCGTTTGCCACGGCCATATTCAGGCAGGCTCTTCCGGCTGTTTTGGGTTTCGGATCCTCGGTCAGCTCTCCCCAGAGCTCCATGGCCCCGTCCCAGTTGGCCACTTCAGTTCGCCGGTATCCTGCTTTGAACTGTTGTTTTGCCGCTCCGCTGGTAGATTTGTAGAGCTGTCTTTTAACACGATAGGAATCTGGCAGGTAGCGGTTGACGTAGGCCACACCGGCATCATATGCAGCGCGGGGCAGTGCATCCGGGGGTGGGATTCCTCCGGCCATATGTATTCCGGTGTTGCTGTTGTGCTGGTACTGGTCGACAATTCGACGGGTATCGGGATCATAGAGCCTCCAGTATGCGGCCACATGCAATTGCATTTCAGAGGGTGGTGCAATTTTTGGTTTCCCGGTATAGATCATTGAAGTAATTTGTTCAGTAGCTGTTTTGGCGAAGAGATCTGTGTTTGAATCGAATGTTTCCAGGACCAGTAAAACATCGGCCCCTTCTTTTTCACAAATCTGATCCACTTCTTCCCAATCCAGCAGATCAGGAATTTCACGGGTGCCCGTGCCACTCATCCTGAGTTCGGCCGGGATGACCAACTCGGTTCCCGGGAGTCGCGTGATGGCATCATAAACCCCTTTGATACAGGCATCGGAGGCCAGGAAATCTGAACCGATTTCGGTGCTGAAGATGGCTTCGCTTACCTTGGTATTTTTTTTCTCCTCCGGGGTGATTGAGCGGTTAACAATGGCGATAGAATGAATATTATCCGGAAGGTAGACTTCGGGTTCAATGGGGTAGGTGAGGCTCACATACCCATACTTGCTGCATCCTGATGTAATGAGTGCAAACAGCGCTATGATGATTAGATATCCCTTACTCATGCCATAAAAATAAGGATTAACATCATTGTTTTTCCGAAATCACTAGAATCTTAATAACAGTAGATCAGCTTTATTATCTTAGATGCCTTGTTAAATAGTATGAAACTATACTTCCTGCTTTCTTCCTTTTTCCTTCTGGCCTGGGTCCTTCCATCTAAAGGCCAGACTCAGGCTGTGAACCGTGACAGCTTCCGCCTGGATGCCATCCGAACGAAAACGCCTTTGGAGGTGGACGGATTTCTGGATGAAGCCATCTGGCAGGAGGCAGGCAGGGCCAAGCAGTTTCACAGAATAACACCCATCGATACGGGTTATGCCCATTCACAGACTGAGGTGATGATGGCCTTCGATGATACCCATTTCTACCTGGGAATCATCTGCCACGATACCCTTCCGGGAAAAAGACCTGCAGAGTCCATGCGGCGGGACTGGAGTTTTGGGAGTAATGACAATTTTTTTGCTGCCATTGATACCTATAATGACCAGACCAATGGTTTTGCTTTCGGGGTGAATGCTGTTGGCGCCCAGTGGGACGGGATACAGGCTGACGGAGGAAATGTTTCATTGGAGTGGGATGGGAAATGGCGTTCGGCGGTTCAAAATTTCCCCGATCGCTGGGTGGCTGAATTCAGCATTCCTTTTCGTACGGTACGCTATCAAGAGGGCGACAGTGAGTGGGGAATCAATTTCAGCCGCCTGGATCTGAAGTCCAATGAAAAATCAGGGTGGGCAGCAGTACCACGCCAGTTTCAATCTGCAAACCTGGCCTATACAGGAACCCTCTCCTGGGAAGAACCTCCTCCCCCTGCAGGGGTCCGCTTCTCACTGATTCCCTATGTTTCAGGCAAGCTTACCCATCAGAAGGATGCCGGCGAGGAGGCAAAATTAAGCGGAAGTGCAGGGCTGGACGCCAAGGTCATTCTTTCCACTTCCATGAACCTGGATGTTACCATCAACCCTGATTATTCCCAGGTTGAGGTGGACAGGCAGCAAACAAACCTGGACCGCTTTGAACTCTATTTCCCGGAGAAGAGAAAATTTTTCCTGGAGAACAGTGACCTTTTTGCCAACCTTGGTTCCCGGGAGGCCCGCCCCTTCTTCTCCAGGAGGATTGGTCTTGATGCGCCTGTTATTGCAGGGGCAAGGCTAAGTGGAAAAGCCGGAGAAAACTGGCGATTGGGGCTAATGGACATGCAAACCGCCACCAGTGACAGCATTAAGGCCAGCAATTATGCAGTGGCAGTATTGCAACGAAAGGTACTGAAACGTTCCAATGTGGGCGTGTTTATGACCAATAAGCAGGTTCTGGGAACAGGCTCTGATTCCACTTATCACTCCAACACTTATAACCGGGTGGCGGGGGCAGAGTTCAACCTGGCCAGCGCAGATAATAAGTGGACGGGAAAAGCCTTTTACCATTACTCCTTTAATCCGGGCCAGGAAGGGGATCGCTTTTCGACGGCTGCCATCATTCAATATGAAACTCAACAATTTTCTGCTGGTCTGAGCCAATCGTATGTGGGTGGCAACTACCTGGCCGACATGGGTTTTGTAAGACGAAGGGCATATTACCTGACCAGTCCGACTGTGGGGTACAAGTTTTATCCCGGTTCAGAAAAAATCGCCTGGCACGGTCCGTCTCTTTCAGCTGATCTGTTCTTCGATCCCAATCTGTCCCAGACTGACAGGGAGATTGACCTGAGCTACACCCTTTCGTGGATAGACCGATCTTCCCTTAGCCTGGGCCTGGAGGAGGGCTATCTCAAATTGCTTGAACCCTTCGATCCCACAAATACCGGAGGTACCATGATCCCTGCCGGAGAAGAATTTAACTGGCTTGAAGCTTCTCTGAGCTACCAGTCCAACCAGCGCCAGCTTTTTACCTATATGCTGGGCGCGCGATATGGAGGCTACTATAAGGGAACAAGATTAAGCTTAAGTACGGACCTGAATTACCGTGTTCAGCCCTATGGGAGTCTCTCCCTGGAACTGACCTATAACCACATTCTGCAGCCCGAGCCCTATACCAGCGCGGACCTGATTCTGGTGGGCCCCCGCCTTGATATTACTTTTACTGAAAAGCTCTTTTTTACAACCCTGGTTCAGTATAACAACCAGATCGACAATGTGAATGTGAACATGCGTTTCCAGTGGCGCTTTGCCCCGGTTTCGGATCTCTTCATCGTCTACACCGAGAATGCTTTCCCGGAACACTTTCAAACCAAGGACAGGGGAATTGTGGTTAAACTTTCCTACTGGATCAACTGAGTTTTCCTTAATGCCCGGCAATGACCTTCTCACCAGCCTCAATTCTAAAAGGCAGGCGGTTTTCCGGTGGTGGCATGGGACAGGCTGCAAAGGGGGTGACGGCGCAGGGAGGATTGTAGGCCCTGTTAAAATCCAGGAGGATCTTGCCGCGGAGGTTGGCTTCGGCTGATGTATACAAAAATCTTCCTCCACCGTAGGTTTCCAAGCCTGAGGTTTCGTCAGAGATGATGATGAAATAATTTTCACCGGATGTAAAGGGCAGCAGGGTCATTTTTTTCCCCCTGAGCCTGAAGTGCAATTCCCCCGGGCATTCGTAGTCCTGGGTATAGTCCTGGAAGGGCGTGGGTACTGTAATGGTTTTTACTTCTTTAAAAGGCTTCAGTTTTGCCTCCACCCGATAATCCGGATCGATGGGATAGGAGGGAATAAAATCCAGGGCCTCTATGGCAGGATTCTGATAATCCCTGAGCCGGAGGGCAAGGCTGTGATGCCTTTTCATGATGTACCAGGCTAAGTCTCCGTGGGTAATGTAGGAAGGGTCGACATTAGAGTCGTAGCTTAGCTCCATTTCCCCAACCGCTTTCCCTTTGTAAAACAATTCTACTCCATCATAAACTTTTAGGTGGACCTTTTTTCCCTTCAGGGACAGCGTACCCATAAAGGCCGGTGCTTTTTCAGGAAAAACGATGTCGTTGGATGTATCGGATCCGAAGGTTTGCTCTCCTTCTTTCAGCCAGTAAATGCCAGCCAGGTTCAGCCAGCCGTCCTTGCCTTTGAGGCTCTCAAGCCGCTCCTTTTGCCATTGTTCCAATGAAGCGATATAGGAGTCGGATTCCTCCCAAAATAACCGGTCAACGCTAACACCCCTGTTGGGCCATTCCACACTGGAAATATACCAGTCTCCTTTTTCATCCTGGAAGATTTCAGGGGCGTGGGCATTCAGAGTGGTAATCTGTTTCTCGTCGTCTGTTCCAAAATTCAGGGGATCGTCCGATTGCAGCACATAGGTCAGGTGCTGGTAGGCGCCACAATCTCTTCTGATCCCAGATCCATCCAGGACAACAAAAGGTAAAAGGTCTGATTGTGGTATATCAGGGAGGGAGACTCCGGATCAAAAGTCTCTGTTTTAAAAATGGTCCTGGGTTCGCTCCATTGAACCAGATCCTCTGATGCTCTTAAATTTACACTCCTGGAGGAACAGTAAACAATGTAGTACAGGCCCTCATGAAAAAGGAGATTGGGATCACGGGCGTCATTAAAGAGCTGGCCCTCGTCATGTTCTCCCTCAGCCTCTGTGAAAAGATTTCCTTTGGGCTCCCAATTTACCAGGTCCGAAGACAGCGCCAATCGAATGGGACTATGACCGTATACCATATGGTAAAGGCCATCCTTTTTCACAATATATGGAGCATGGTTAGCAAGGATCTCTCCGGGACGATCTCTGGGCGGGAGAATTTTTGGCAAATCCGAGTAGTGACCTTCCTCCAGGGTCTCCCTGAAATTTGAAGCAGATGAAATGGCATGAAAGGAGGCATATTCCCCTTCATGGATCCCGTCCTCAAGAGGATCGGTTTCCACAAGGGGATGGGTAATCCCGAATATATGCCAAAGGTCATCATCACCCTTTACGAAGGTATGGTCATTGGGCACCCAGTCTTCGTACCATTCCCCTTCCACCAGGTTTTCGGTGTCGGGCCCGAAGAAGTAATCTCCGGCGGGTTTATAGATCCATACAAATTCATTTGCCTGCCTTGGGATTTCCACCTTATTTTCCGGGGTATTACACTGAAATAATACAATCAAAAAAGAAATTGGCAGGAGAAGGCTTGCTCTTATTTTCATCATCTTTTTTGTACAAAATCAAAGATCATTAGTAGTCATGTTGCATGAATATAACAGGTACACCCCCGTGGCTTCCGTCTTACAGATTATTTCATATATTACTTTCAAATATAAAGGTTTATATCCCATGAAAAAGCATCTGAAAATTTTTAGGAGCGGAATTCTGACCCTTACCCTGGGCCTTTTGCCCCTTTGCATGTGGGCGCAGCCGAACACAACTTTTTCCCATGAGGAAAACAGGGAGCAGGTGAGGGATCTCAGCGGCATGAAGTGGAGGTTTAAGATGATGCTGCCCGGAGAGGGGATAAAAAGGGGCCTGCACAAGCTGCCCTCCGAGGATATCGAAACCCTGGTATGGAACAATGCGAAAGTACCCGGAGATGTGTATACGGATCTGTGGAAGGCCGGTGTGATTGAGGATCCCTACTTTGGGCGCAACAGTGTAAAGGCCCAGTGGGTGCAGCAATACGAATGGTGGTACGCACTCCAGTTCAGCGTGACAGAAGGTGTGGAGAACCAGGTGGTGGATATTGTTTTTGAAGGGCTCGATTACAGTTGTGAGGTTTGGCTGAACGGTCATTACCAGGGCAGGCATGAGGGTGTATTCTCTGCCTTCCGCTTTAATGTCAATGAAGCACTGCGCATCCATAAAAGCGATTTCCTGAAAGGGAGGAATATGCTGGTGGTAAAGCTGGATCCCCCTCCCCAGGTAAATGCCTTTGTGGCCGGGAAAAAAACACCCTGGTTTGGAGATTACTGGAGAGACCTGACTCCCATAGGAATCTGGCGCCCTGTGAAGATGGTCAGAAGCGGGAAGGTACGCTTCAATGATGTGTATGCCAACAATCAAATCAATCCTGATGGATCGGCAGATGTACATCTTGAGCTGACCGTTGAGAATACGACGGATATAGTAAAGGAAATGACCTTTGTAGCCAGCCTCGAAGGAAAAAACTTCCAGATGGATAAAATGGAAGTCGAGTTCTCAGCATCTGTTCAACCGGGCCTTCAGAAGGTGGTGAAAAGCATTCATTTGGAAGACCCCCTGTTGTGGTGGCCATGGGACCTGGGGGAGCCTAACCTCTACCAGGCGAGAATCTCCCTGAAAGAAGGAGCGGTAAACCATGATTTTAACCAGACTGTTTTTGGCATCCGTGAGGTCACTTCAAAATGGAATCCCGGCTTCGTAAAGGACGTGGATGTGACCTTCCCAAGGTCTACTTATATCAACGACAAGTTCCACTTTATACGCTCAGCCTGCTGGGGAGGCCCTCCGGATATCTTCGTGGGCCGTACTTCCCCTGAAGAATACTATGAACTCATTCGATTGGCCAAAGAAATGAATATGAATAATATCCGGATTTTTGGATGGCACCCCCCAGAAATCCCGGAGTTTTACCAGTATTGTGATGAAATGGGGATGACTGTCTGGCAGGACATGATCCCCCTGGGTACGGGGAATATACCCGGTGATGAGGAAAACCTGGCTGAAATATTCAACGAAGGTGTGCGTGTGGTGAAAGAAAGAAGAAACCACCCCTCGCTGATCATGATGGAAGGTGGCGAGGAAATGATGTTCAGAACACGTGATCCCCAGTTTGGAAGGGCCTTTCTCGAGCGCCTGGGAGATTCCCTGCAGGCCTATGTGGACCTGCCCTATGTTCCGGATTCACCCATGACCGACCATGTGGCCCGGGCGGCCGGGTTTAAACCAAAGGAAGCCGTGCATGCCCTGCGTTATTTTTATGAAATGGGAAGATGGCTGCACGAGGACTGGTACCAGACCCATGCCGATGGTTATCCCATTGTCCCGGAATTTGCCATTACCTCGGTTCCATCGGTGGAAAGCCTGAAAAAATTCATTCCCGAGGAAGAAATGTGGCCCCCGGGATTAAGCTGGGGACATCACTGGGCGGACCTTACCCGCTTGCGCATGCAGAACTGGGATGTATTCGGGGATGAAAAAAAGGGTTCACTCGAGGAATTTGTGAATGCCACCCAGGATGCCCAGGGCATTATCTTCCAGAACGGGATTGAACATTTTCGCCGGGATAAACCCAGCCTGAGCGGCATTGCCCTCTGTCATTACATCACCTATGCCCCCGATATGAAATGGGGCATCGTTGACAATTATCAGCAGCCAAAGAACTCCTATTATTTTGTGCAGAAGGCCTATCAGCCCCTGCTGGTCAGTTTCGAATTCAAAAAAAGGCGCTGGGAAAAAAATGAACCTTTTGTGGGCAATATATGGGTGATCAATGATTATTATCAGTCCTATTCAAATTGTAATATAAAATTTGAGATCAAAAATGATGAGGGTAAGGTTCTATCAAGTTCTTCCTTCAAAGTGGATGAGCTTAAGGAAAATAGCGCGGAATCACTTTTTGCCATCGAAGAGAAAGTTTTGGAAGATGTGGAAAGCAAGTTTTATGTGGAGCTGGAGCTAAGCGACAGGAAGGGTAATGTTTTATCCAAAAATGATTATTTCTTCCTTATCGGGGACCAGGATGCAGCCACTGCCAGGTTTAATGAGTGGAAATTAGAAAGAATCGAGCAGGAGAATAAGCATGGTTCCTATGGTTCCTACTACCACTTCTTTAAAGAATATACGGGTCAGGACGGGGCCAGGTACGAAAGCGGCACCCAGACCCCCAGGGCCATCGGGTATGAGTAAGGAGAGTCCGGCTCCCCTCAGGGCTGATTTTCAATTTGCTTTTTTATTCTCTCTTTTTGTTGATCGTTCAGGCCCTGCTTAAAATACACATCAGGATTATGCCAGATCCCGGTTCGTTTCATTACCGGGTCATGGAGATCCTGGCTTAAATCACAGTCGAAGCGGGCCAGGATGGAATGCTGATTGATGCCATTTTTTCCCGCATTGGTGAAGTGGGACAGGCCCCAGCTGATTCCCTGCCCGTTGGTGGTATTTGTAAATGCATCGGGAACATAGGGGCCGGGAGCAATGGGAACCAGCTCACAATAGGAAGCCACCTGGAAGTTTACCCAGTCACTGGCATAATTAATGGTATAATGTTCGTTTCCATCCTTTACCATGATGGCGGCCACGCCTTCTTTGAAAGGAAAGAGGCTTACCTCATGCCCCGAGTTTAAAACCGGGTTCAGGGGATGCTTCTGGAAGGGGCCGAGCGGATCTTCAGCGATGGCCAGGCCACCCGCCACCCAAACATTGCCCGGTCGGTTGAATGCCGATTTGTAATAGAGGTAGATTTTGCCCTCATGCACCAGGGGGTAGGGATCATGAATGGCATACTGATCCCAGGATCCTTCCGGTCCGTTTGGAATGATGATTTCATTCGCCGGGGTCCATGGACCATCGGGCGAGTCGGCATAACTGACAGCCACAGGGCAATAATCACCACGCTTACCGCTTGCCTCCATGAAGCCCTGGTAATACAGATAATATTTGCCCTTCCATTTCAGGATGTCGGTGGTGGATACAGAGCGCCAACCCACATTGGGTCTGGGTGGGCGGGGAACAGCCACTCCCTGTTCTTCCCAGGTGAAACCATCATCACTGGTGGCATACCAGATTTCGCACAGGTCCCAGTCAGTGGATGGAATGGTGTCGTTGCATTGATCGGGTCCAAGGGGTATGCTGGAGGTATTGCGGTAGGTGTACCATACATAAAACTTCCCGTTTTCGAAGATAATCTTTGAGGGATCACGGCGGGAAATGGTACCGTCATGACCATGATAATCCAGTCCTTCCAGCCGGGTATATTTGAATTGGGTATATAACTCGTTTTCGGCAGGATGAATGCCGCTGTAGTGGTAAAAACTGCGCTTCATGGCGGCACTCAGTTCCCGGTTTTTTGTTTTTTCATCGACGGTGTAGGGGAAGGGACCCTGCCTGCTTTCGGAGGTTTTGGTACATGCACCCAGCAGCGAAAGGAAGGCAATAAACGCGAAGAAGTATTTTTTCATTCTCAGGGGCTTTTGATACAGGCTCAGTACAGGTCAATATACAGGGTATTGCGGTCCAGGATCTCTTCCCCATCCCTGGGGCGGATTTGCCCCACCAGCTTATAAGCAGGCACAGCTTCCAGTTTTTCTGCAGGAGAACAATCCACTTCCATATGGGCATATCCCGCATAAACAGGAAGTCTTTTTTCCCAGAGAATGCTTCCTTCCCCATCATATAAGGTCAAATGAAGATCCCGGTCTTCGTTGAGCTTGTAAATCAATGGGATCGTAAGCTTATCAGATGCACTCATTTTCAGGATTGCCTCCGGGAAGAAAAGGCCTTCATCATAGATGTCCGGGAGGACTCCGGGCTGAAGGTCTGCAGGGACCGGAGCACCGGCATCCAAAAGTTTATAGCCCCTCACCCAGTCATAATAAACGGTATTTTTTGTGCTGTCAGCCAGTTCTTCATCTGTGGGCAGCTCGATCCAGGGAAAGGGATAGGTCTCACAAACAAGGTTCATATGCATGGGGGTATTCATGGGAGCGCTGGATATTTCATCATAAAACTTCTGATGCTTTGGCGCCCTGTTGTCATAGTAATAGCTGGCTGTCAGCTCATCCCGCCACCAGCCTCCGTACACATGAAAATTTTCGGAGGCCAGCTCATCATCTTCAAACCTCACCTGTGGAGCCCGGTGGTCAAAGCGCTTGTCATCGCAATCTGTATACCAGTAATGGCCATTGGAATGCATGCCACTGGCAAAGTAACTGCCGTCAAAATCACCCTTCCTTCCGATACATTCCTGGATATCCCATTCCTGGTGATAGCTGTCACAGCCCCTGGGGCCCACTCCACCTCCACCCGAAAACCAGAAGGTAGTGGACATGGTGGTTGCCGCTGCCTTTACCCGGCATTCGTAATAGCCCAGGTAGACCTCATGTTTGGATCTCACAGCCCCTCCCTTAATGGTAAAAACCAGTTCTCTCCCGTAGGCTTGTATAATGCTGTCTTTTTCCATCTTCTCGCCCCGGATCTGCAGAAAGCCATCTTTCACAGAAACCTGGGAAGGCATAAAAAGGCCCGGTTCGCGTCCAATCCAGCCCGGGTGGTGGTCAAACCACTTTGTACTATCCAGACGGGTTCCGTTAAACTCATCAGAAAAATGGGGATTGATCACCCACCTTTTTCCCGGTGGGGGTTCTGGTGGATCGGCTCTTAAGCCAGGGGTCAGACAAAGAATCAACAGGAATATGATGTGCTTTTTCATATTTGATCAGGAAAAGGGATGCTTATAAGGAGATCTGTATGCTCTTTTCAGCATGGCTGCGGCATTGTCATTGTTGCTCACATCAAAAGTTGAGGCATTGATATCCATACCTGCCCTGGTTCGGTAGGCCAGGTCTCCGTAATTGACCATGGCGGTGGTCTTCAAAGCTTCTTCAAAGGTGTTGGTGATGCCGGCATTCGAATTTGAACGGATCCCCCGGGCAAATTCAAGCATCATTTGTATGAAGGTATCTTCGGTGACCCGGGTGGCCTCGTGGATGATGGGCTCATCCGATCCATGAGGATAAATTTCCCAGGCATTGTCCCCTTCAAATATGTTTGCTTTTTCGCCATAATAAAATGCCCCGATCCGCTGCTTTGGCACCGGATAGTTGTATCCCCAGGTCTTATGAGACCAGTAAACAGGCAAGCCCTCAAAATCAAAATGCACATCCAGGTAATCGGGATTATCGCGTGGATAATCACTGGTGATGCCGCCGATGGCGGATACGCGCCCGGGCATGTCCAGGCCCAGAACCTGCCTGATGTTGTGTAGATAATGTATGCCCCAGTCGACCATAATTCCCTGGCTGAATACATATTGAGACCTCCATCGTGGTGTTTCTGCATCTTCAAGGCACAAATATTTTTGCAATGGGGCAGGACCGCAATAGGTTTCAAAATCAAAAGTTTCCGGGATTTCTTTTTCGAATATGGGGCTCTCCTTGTAATGGATCTGGGCCTGGGCCTGCATGATTATTCCCGCCTCTCCACTCTCAATATAATCCCTGACTTTTTTATTGGTATCGATCATAATGCGTGGAAAATCCACCTGTACGACCGTACCGGCTTTTTGTTTGGCACTGAGCATGGCCTGACCTTCCCGGATATCCCAGCTCAGGGGCTTTTCCAGGAAAACGTCCAGTCCTTTCTCACAGGCATCCACAAATTGCAGGGCATGCCAGTGGGGAGGGGTGGCAATGACCACAGCCTGCAGACCCGGAAGATCGTACATTTCCCTGTAGTCGGAAAAGAGTTCTGGTTTTGGCTTGCCGGCTGCAAGTACCTTTTCGGCAGTGGAGTTGAGGGCAAGGGCATCCACATCACAAAGTCCGCTTATCAGGAACTGACCTGATTTCAGGATGGGATCCAATAAAAAATCATTGGCCCACCAGCCGGTTCCCACAATGGCTATACTGATGGGGTCGGTTTTAGCCATCAGTGGCGTGCTGATCATCATCGAGCCTGCAGCAAGGCTTCCTGTCTTGATAAAATCTCTTCTTTTCATGGCAAAATAGTTTCAGGCTTGTTTGCATTCAAGATAAGCCATATTCAGCTTTTTGCCAAAGTGGATTTCACTTTATTTGTATGTAAGCCTGCATGGCTGTTGCAGCCCAGAGGACAGCGGCCTGACCGTGAAAATTCCCATCCGTTTTAGGGCGGTTGAGGTAATGCTTTTTACTATCCTTTGCATTGGTCCCGATGCATACGTTCATGGCTTCTCCCTTCTCATTCACATAGGAAGCCAGCGCCGTCCAGCCCTTATGAATGACGGGCCTGTATTGGGCACTGTCGAGCCAGCCATGATGAACGCCCGAAATAAAACCATAGAGGAACATCCCTGTACAGGATGACTCGGGAAAACTCGCAGGATCATCGATTAATTGATGCCACATGCCGTCTTCTCCCTGGTAGGAAGCCAGGGTCTTCATAATTTTTTGAAAGGCTTCCAGGAGCGCTCCCCGGTACTCATGATCATCCGGAATTACCAGGAGGACCTCGGTGAGGGCAGCAACAGCCCACCCGTTCCCCCTGCCCCAGAAGAAGGGGGCATCTTCCCTGTGGTGGAACATGCCATTGTCGCGTTGCAGCTCATCGCAGTAAACTTTTAGGAAGAGGGCTGCCCGGTCCAGGTACAACTGCCTGCCGGTGGCCTTATAGGCCTGGATCTGCAGGGATCCCACCATATACATATCATCCACCCAGAAACGGGCAAGGCTGGTCAGGCCGTCCTCCCGAACCGTTTCATATTCGTGATCGGCGAGCCCGATTCCAATTTCCAGGTAGGCTTCTTTACCTGTCTGACGATACATCTCCAGGGGCCATATTCCAAATACGTTGTAATCCACATGTCCTCTGTGGGGCTTCCGTTTTCCAAGCAGGTAGGGCTCATATCCCGCTTCCATCTGCCGGGTAATGGCCGGATTTTCGCTGGCATCGGCAAAGATCAGGGCCCCGTAATAGGTGCAGGCTTTCTGGTACCTCCATCCGAAGGAGCGCTTCACGATATTGGCTACAATCCGGTTCCCTATTTCTACAGGATCACTGTCTGTTTGAAGCTCTGATTGGGGCCTGGCACTGATAACCTGCGAAACAGTTAACAGGGCTGCTACCAGTGTCACTAAACTAATTCTGTGAATGTTTGTATTCATTGCTTTTACTTAATACTTTCTGATCATATTTTCAAAATCCAGGAAGAGACTTTTCCCGTTCAGGGAGAAGGTGATGGTCGCATCCTTCCTTTCTGCCTTCACATAGGGCGAATCATAGCGTTTGTAATGGGTATCCACCACCTGGCCATTGATTTTAAATTCCCCTCCGAAAACCAGTTGATGCAGGGTCTTTCCTGATGTGTAAGACAGTGAGAGCCTTTCAGAATCAAAATCTACCGGGTTGCCTCGGATCCTGCTCATAAAGCTTTCAAAGCTCCCATCCTCTGAAGCAGATCCAGCCTCGGTGATCCAGAAGGATTTTTTCCCTTTCTGAATCACATCGTCTCTTTGTTCATCCCTGAAAGTAAAATCCTGTGCTCCGATGAAGGCACAGTAGGTTTCTCCCAGCTTGCCAAAGACATACCGGCCATCTATAAAAGCTGTATCGAAGTCGTTGGCAGGGAAGTAAGCCCTGGTATAATCCAGCAGCGCTGATTCCATCATCCCTTTCTTTTTGGGAAGCTTATAAATGGATAGGTTGACCCTCCCTTCCTGGGCCGAGTGTGGAAAATGCCCATATCCAACCCAGTAGTTGGGTGACTGTCGTTTAACATCCTTTTCAAGGGCCGGGTGATTGTGGAAAATACTGAAACTTCTGCCCACGTTCATGCCAAACACATGCTGCTGGTCGCCATAGTCACCCACCTGGTGATTTTGAACCGTGTACATGGAGTAATCCGGAGTCTTCAGGGTGTAAGTGTTACCTTTCTGGATGGATACGCCGTTGGTCTGGGGATTGATGATCCTGACCACGGTGGGTTCCAGGTACAGCCAGTGCAATAATTTATAGTTCAGGATTTTAAAATCCCTGAGGGAATAGTTGGTGAACATATTGCAGTTACGAATATGGGCCAGGGAATTCCGGACGATCTCCGGATTGGTAAAAGATTCCATTCCCCACTGCATCATCATGCTTCGGTTATCACTTCCATAGTAGCCTTCGGCCTTTAATTCGGAGAGATCCAGGCCATTGCTCTGTTTGATAATGACCCTGGATGTATCGAGAGCAATCTCACTGAGCACAGGAGGGAGCTCATAATTCGTACTGTGCATCATCCCGTACATCATGTGGGGTCCGATCTCTTCCCCATCGCCCCATAAATAGTTGGTCAGACCGCTGAATTCAGCAGCCTCCCTGCCCATCCTGTTATTCTGGTAAGCCCGGCCACTAACCGATGAAAACATGGTGCCCAGGCTCTGTGAGGCCACATCATAGAAGAGCATATCCATGATGATCTGGCTTTTTCGTACAACTTCCTCATCGCCTGCAAAATCAATCAGGTTGATCAGGGCACCAATATCTTCCTTGTAATAGACACTGGAATAATATTCTATAAAGCCATGGTCCCAGCGCATCTTCAGCCAGTCCAGCGCCCTGATCCTGGCTTTTTCCATGTGCTGCCGGCCGGTAAGTCCGCTTTTCGGGAAGAGGACATCCGGATATTTTTGCCCGATGAGGTATTCGGCCGATGCAAACAGGATCTGATGGTTTTCACTCCAGTAGCACATGGAATTCCCGCCCGGTTCATCCCACCAGTAGCGGAAGTTGAACAGCACTTCTTCTATTTGCTTCCGGGTTTCTTCCGGGATCTCATTTCCAAATTCATACAGGATACGAACCAGGTTGACCAGCCTGAAGTCTGAGCAGTCATATTCTCCCCGTATGTATTGAAGGGTCCCCGACAGCCTTCCCCAATCTACATCTGTACCGTCATTCACCAGCTCGTAATATAGTTCGTTTTGCTCCAGGGGTATTTTGGGATCGGGCCTTTCCGGATAGCTTTCGAATTTTGAGTTGCGTATGGAATCCAGAAGTACCGTGGTACCCATAAATAGCAGCAGGATTACCAGTGCATGCCAGATTCTGAATTTGCTTTTTCTCCTTTTTGTATCCATCGTGCTTACATATTAAATTTAAACCATTCCCGGCCCGGACCCCCGTACATAAAAGTAAATCGGAAGGCGATCCAGGATACAACCGGGACCTTGATTTCAAGGAAGGTTCCCACAGAAAATTTTTGTTTGCTGCTAAAAAGGTCCGCATATGTATCCGCTCCATTTCCCCAGTTTACAAAATAGGCATTTTCCAGGGACAACCATTTGGAATTCAGCCAGGTAAAATGCCCGCCGGCATAAGCTGAGTAAAACGTTTTTCCATAAATTTCTCCCCACCTGATGCTCAGTACATCACCGGATCCTTTTATAAAGCGGTACTGATCATCGGCTGTGGTAAATCCTGTACTCAGCTCTGTGCTGACCTGAAATAAAGGGGAAAAGGACCTGTGATACTCGCCACTCAGGTTGAAGGCATGGTGGCTTTTGGTTCCCTGGAGTCCGGCAAACAGGTCATAGGAGGCCCTTGCAGTATATCCATTCTTTCTGTGACGCTGCTTATCCACTGTTCCGATTGATTCTGCGATCTGTACGTTAAAGAACCGGTAGCTTCCCTCACCCACAATAACATCCGGGTTATAATCCTCCTGGTTCAGCAGGGTGGAGTCATATACATCATTCATGTAGCGCAGTGTCAGATCGGGTGAAAAACGATAGCGGTAGTCCAGGTGCCATGGATTACCCAGGATGGTATAGATGTCCAGTTTATGATAGGGGCCAATCATCCTGGTGATGTACTCACTTTCCTTTTTCCCATCCACCTCATAAATTTCCCGGTCATAAAAAACCTTTGTATCCAGTCCGACTTTGGTGCCGACCTCAACGGTCATGTTCTTGTACATGAGTTGCCGTGGCAGCTTGAAGCGGAAGTCCCATGTCGCTCCGGTTGGTTTTTTATCCCAGACTACTTTTATTTCACTATTGCTTCCCAGGAAATTCTCATCGCCAATGCCGAAACGGTAATTAAAATCATCTTCACTGCTGTAATCGATGGTGACAACCGGGTAGATCTGCAGGGCATCAAGGGCTTCAATTACCATCACATTTCCATCCGGCCCCTCTTTTATGGTATAATCCACGTTTGCAAAATTCCCGATGTTCCAAACCTTGTTCATGGAGGTGTCGATTTCCCCGAATCTTACCCAGTCACCTTCTTCAAAGAGCAGCTCCTTTTTTATGATCCGGTCCCAGGTCATCCAGTTGCGTTCAATCTCGATCCGCTCTATTTTTATGGAATCGGACGGAAGGTGAGTAAGCCCGGAGGCTTCCTGCTGTCCGCTCAGTTCAAAGCTAAAAATTAGAAGTAAAGAGATTACAGCGTTCAGCAGCGCTCTATATTTTATCATTACCAGAATCTTATATATATTGGAAATTTCCGACCGCAAATTAGTAAGATAAATGCTTGATTCTCTTGATATATGTCAAGAATTTCCGCCCCGGTTCTTTCCCCGTTTACTGCCTGGCCTATAGTGATTTCCTGATCCGGCTGAGGGTTTCCGGTGAAACACCCAGATAGGAGGCTACATATTGGAGAGGAACATGTTGAAATATCCTGGGGTAAGACGCGAAAAATTGTGCATAGCGTTCCTGGGCTGTCAGGCTCTGCAAGGTAGTCATTCGTTGCTCCTGGTGGATATAATAATCTTCAATTAGCACCCTTCCCACCTGTTGCCATTTCCAGTTTTCGTTGTATAAATAGTAAAGATCATCGCGGGAAATTACCATGAGTACTGCATCTGTAAGTGCCTGGATGTTTTCGCTGGACTTTTCCTGCCTTACGAAGCTTTTCAGGGCCACGGCAATTGAGCCCGGGATCTGAAAAAAAGTGGTCGTTTCCTTCTCTTCAATTTGAAAAAATGATCTTAAAATGCCCTCTTTCACAAAGGCAATGCCCCCGGCGAATTGACCTGCTTTGCAAAAGAACTCATTCTTCCTCAAAGCTTTCTGCCTGAAAAAAAGTCCTGCTTCTTCAAGTTCGGCATCCGAAAAAGGCGCAAGGGACCGGAAAAATTGCCTTAATGCTTCATCCATCTCCCTAAATGTAAGAAATATGCCTTATAATGCCAGTCCCACCGATATCATTGCACCATGTCTATTGGTGCGCATCCTGCTCTTAAAGGCATTGGTAATCCCAATGGTATAGCTCATATCCACATTAATGATTCCAAAGTCCATCTGGGTACCAAATCGTGCCCCAAGGTTATAAGTATGCAACTTTATTTCGCTCGGAGCGAACCTCTCAGTTTCGCCATCAAAAGTGTATTGGCCCATCAGGCTAATTGCATTCACCAGTCCACCGTATAAAAACCATTTAAATAGTGGTTCTTTCACCGGAACATATCCAATGCTAAGTGGAACCTGAAGGGATCTGACCCTGAGTTCCAGTGGTTCGTCTATGCCAAGGATCTCATCAAGCTCATAGGTGATACCCGTGTTTTGAAAAGTAATATCTGCTTCCACAAAAGCATTTCGCTTCATCACCCTGAAGCCTCCCCCTGCCTGCCATCCATGCAGATATTCCGTGCCTTCTCCCTCAGCGCGGTATACAAAGGCATTCGCATTCCATCCGCCGAAGAATTTAATGTGCATTTTGGGTTGCTGAGCCATTGCGGACAAAGGCCCCGATAATAAAATTGCCAGTATAATTAGCTTTTTCATTTTTTTATATTTTAAGCGGGGAACAGGTATTCCTTACCATCTATGATAAACATCTTGTCCATGATGCGCGGCCACATGGGTTTTTCCGGAAGGTTGTCGTCCTGCCATTGCTGATGTAAAATGTAGAGTTTCTCATACAAATCGGGCATTTGCTCTTTCAGGTTGTATGATTCGGATTTATCCGTGCTGAGGTCATACAATTCGGCCCAACCGTCACGGGTGCTTAAAATGAGTTTATAATCGCCATCCCTTACGGCCCAGATATGATCGGCGCGCCAGAACAGGTTTTCATGAGGCCGGTCTTTGTTTTCGCCAAGCACAAAAGGAATCAGATTCACCCCGTCGTACTCGCGATCCTGCGGCAGGGCACCCCCGGCATTGATGAAGGAGGTAACAAAAATATCGGCGGAAGAAACCGGGTATTCATAACGGATGCCTGCAGGAATGCGGGCCGGCCATTTCATCATGAAGGGCACCTGGATGCCACCCTCAAACTGGTTAAGTTTGCCTCCTTTTAAGGGTCCGTTGTCCGTGGCCTTTGTATAGGAGGCTCCCCCGTTGTCGCTTAGCAGGTAAATGATCGTATTGTCTTCAATACCCAGGTCCTTGACTTTCTGATGGATTTGACCGATGGCGTCATCCAGTGCTGAAATCATGGAATAATAAACCCTTTTGTTTTCATCTTCCACATGCTCGTACATGCAGTAATATTCCACCGGTGCCTGGAAGGGCACATGGGGCGCTGAGAAAGTGCAGTAAAGGAAAAAAGGCTGATCCTTATTCTCTTCCAGGAAGGCCATGGCCTTATCGCGGAAAGCATAGGTCAGGTATTTCTCTTCACGTATTTCTTCCCCCATTTCAAGAATCGCAGCCTCACCGTATCTTCCTGTATTCCACTGATGCTGACCACTGAAGGACTGGTGTTCATGATTGATGATATGGCTCCAGTTTCTTTCGGCGGTATACAGCGAGGAAGCCCCGTAGAAACCATATTGATAATCGAAGCCCCGCTTCAGGGGGACATGGTTTTTGGAGATGCCCAGGTGCCATTTCCCAACCAGCCCGTTTGTATAATTCAGGGTTTTTAAGGCCTCTGCCAGGTTAATTTCAGTTGGAGGGAGCCCCTGTTTATGAACCTGGTGTTCAGAGGGAAATTTAGGTTTTGCTTCCAGCACAAAGCTGCCGGTTTCCACAAAATATTTTCCGGATAAATATTCCACCATGTTGGTAGGGTAGAACTCCATGACCTGGGTCTCAAAACCATAACGGTTCTGCACCCTTCCGGTCATAATCCCGGCCCTTGAAGGGGCACAGGTCGGAGCTGTAACATAGGCATCTTCAAAGATCACTCCTTCAAGCCCAATCTGATCAATATGCGGGGTTGAAATATGGTCCACACCATAGGCTGAAACTTCGTATTTCCCAAGATCATCTGCCAGTAGAATGATAATATTCGGGGGTCGATCAGGTAATTGTGGTCTTGAGTTTTCCATAAAACTTTCCTTGCCTTTTTTCATATCCTTATCCCAGTTTATTCTCCATTTCCAGGAGGTCACCGTTAAAGGGTAACAGCTGCTTAGCAGCAATAAAAATACCGGCAGGATAATAAGGGCCCTCTTGAGAATCTGAATTGAATTAAGCTTGTAGTTACCTTTCATTATCGTAAGGGTTTCGCATTGATGCTTGAATTATAGATATATACAATACATTGTAAATTACGAAATGTTTGTCATTATTACAGAAAAAGAATGATTCTTTTCCTTTTCTTAGAACTTTCAATGTGCTTATATGTTCCAACCTTAGTAAATGCCAGAAACGATCTGTAATTCAAAATACTTATGATGAAAGCACTCAATCAATTTTTTGATCAGCTGGCCTCAGGGGCTAATACGGATGTTTCCATCTGGATCATTGTCCTTTCAGTGATTGTCGGGAGCCTGCTGCTATATTATTTGCTTTCCAGGATTCTCGTCAGCCTGGGAAAAAAGAATCCCAAAGGAACCCTTGACTGGGCCTGGCGGAAGTTCAAAAGGCCAAGCCTGGTAATTTTCTTGCTGCTGGATTTCATCCTCCTGAAAGAATTTTTTAACCTGGGTGAAAAGGCTTCGGCATCGCTTGGTCAGTTTATAACAGTTGCCATTATCTTTTGCGTTACCTGGCTGCTTATTAAAGGTATTAATCTGGCCCGGGAATTGGTCCTGCATCAATACGATATTGATGAAAAGGATAATTTAAAAGCACGCAGGGTATACACCCAGTTCAGAGTCCTGGAAAAGATCCTCATTTTTATTGTGATCCTTATTGCGACCGCTATTGCTTTAATGACCTTCGACGGGATAAAAAGAATCGGGGTCTCTTTGTTTGCATCAGCTGGAGTAGCCGGCATTATTCTGGGATTTGCTGCTCAGAAATTGCTGGGTTCCATACTTGCTGGTTTCCAGATTGCCATAGCTCAGCCTATCCGTGTTGAAGATGTGGTGATCGTGGAAGGTGAATGGGGGTGGATTGAGGAGATCAACCTTACTTATGTGGTTGTGAGGATCTGGGATAAAAGAAGGCTGATTGTACCCACTACATATTTTATCGAAAAACCTTTTCAGAACTGGACCCGTGTTTCGGCCGACATCCTTGGCACGGTATTCATTTATACCGATTACCAGGTTCCCATTGAAAAACTCCGGGAGGAATTCACCAGGATCCTTGAGACAAGTGATTTGTGGGACGGTAAGGTAAATGTAATGCAGGTGACAAATGCCACCGAAAAGACGGTGGAGATCAGGGCATTAATGTCAACCGCCGACTCTCCCACAGGCTGGGACCTTCGGGTACTTGTCAGGGAGAAACTGATCTGCTATCTGCAGGAGAATTACCCTGAGAGCCTGCCGAAGATGCGTGTGGAAATGACCCCCTCAGGCCAGGAAAATCGAGAAGGTGCCCCATTTGAGGCACCCTCTGGAAAAGTTAGTTGATTTTGATCTGTTTTGCAGGTTTTGGCTTCACCTCTTCCCGCTTAGGCAGTGTAAGATAGAGGATGCCGTCCTCATAGGTGGCTCCGATTTTATCTGCATTAACCTGCTCCTCAGGAATGGCAAAGGAACGTTGAAATGACTGGTAGCTGAATTCCCTGCGGGTCATTCTTTCGTCTTGTTTTCTGCTCTCCTCTTTTCTCTCTGAAGAGATGGTGAGTCTGCCGTTGTCATAATTGACGTGGAGATCCTCCTTCTTCATCCCCGGTGCAGCAACTTCGATCTGGTATTCGTTATCACTTTCCTTCACATTTACTGCAGGCAGGGTGTTGTTGTTACCTGTAAAATTCCAGGTGTTCCAGTCCATCATGTCTCCTTCAAAAAACTTATCTATCCAAGAAGGGGCTGATGGTGACCATTTGTTTGATAATCTTGCGAGTGTCATGATTTTATCCTCCTTTGATTAATTAAACATAAGTTAATTCTCTCGGTAAAAAATGATCAAATCATATGCCAGCGGGGGACTCACTGAACAATTGGCAATCTGAAATGACATTTTGACAGAAATAAAGCCAATTAATAAGATTTAACTGAACATGCTCACCAGATGCTTGTTATATTTCCATGAAATCTGGTGGAGTTAATCTTTTTCGATCGCTGATTTTGGGCCTGGCCCTTGTACTTCTGGTTTTGCCAGTGTCTGGACAGGGGCAATCCTCTTATGTGGAGTTTTATGGCAAAAGTCTTGAGCTGAACAACATAGGAATGGGGATTCTGGGAGGTTGGGCCCTTGCAAATATTACCATCGGGGCCTATGGCTGGAGTCAGCAAAGCGGGCAGTCATCCTATTTTCACCAGATGAATCTTTTCTGGAATACTGTAAATCTGGGTATTGCAGGATTTGCACTTTACAACAGCCTCTCCTCAGATTATGCCCTGTTACCCGGAGAGGAGCTACTAAATAAGCAAAAAATAAGTCAGCGGCTTTTTCTGATCAATGGAGGCATCGATGTGGCTTATGTGGCGACGGGATTCTTTTTGAAGTACCTTGCACCAAAATATCCAAAAAATGAGGAGAGGCTGCGCGGCTATGGAAATTCTGTGATTCTCCAGGGCTCTTTTCTCTTTGTCTTTGATCTGGTCATGTATGGGCTGCACAGAAACCTCAGGGCCGATTTTATGCAGCAGCTGTCTTTTTCACCCATGCAGGAAGCCTGGGGCCTTGCACTCTCTTATCAGTTTTAAACTTAATCCGGAAAATGATTAATACAGCGCTATGAGGATTCTTTTAACCGGAGCAACCGGATATATTGGCAAAAGGCTGCTACCTGTCCTGGTATCAAAAGGACATGAGGTGATATGCTGCGTTCGTGATAAGGAGCGATTCGACAGATCAGGATTTGACAAAAATCAGGTGAAAGTTGTTGAGGTAGATTTCCTGGATGATAAAAGTCTTAAGAACATACCCGAAGATATAGACGCAGCCTACTACCTCATCCATTCCATGTCGACAGCGGTGAGTGATTTCGAAAATCTGGAAAGAAGCTCTGCAGAAAACTTCAAAAAGAGGATCAATGCTACAAGTGCTCGCCAGGTGATATACCTGAGTGGTATAATAAACGAGGAAAAACTCTCAAGGCATCTGTCTTCCCGCAAAGCAGTGGAGGAAATCCTGGAAGAGGGGACTTTCCATCTAAGCACGCTGAGGGCGGGCATTATTGTCGGATCGGGAAGTGCATCTTTCGAGATCATTCGTGACCTGGTGGAGAAGCTACCGGTAATGGTGGCACCACGCTGGTTAAATACAAGGGCGCAGCCCATTGCCATACGCAATGTGGTCCAGTTCCTCACAGGGGTACTGGATAATCCTGAATGCTTTGATCAAAGTTTTGACATCGGTGGTCCGGACATATTGACCTACAAGGAAATGCTCCTGCAGTTTGCCGGCGTCAGGAAATTGAAGAGGAGCATATTTGTGGTTCCGGTGATGACTCCCAAATTGTCTTCCTACTGGCTCTATTTTATAACATCCACTTCTTACAGGCTGGCGGTTAACCTCGTGAAAAGCATGAAGGTCGAAGTTGTTTGCCAGGAGAACGATCTCAAAGACAGGCTTGGAATTGAACTTTTATCCTACCGGGAGGCCGTGGAACTGGCATTTGACAGGATTGCCCAGCAGGAGATCGTTTCAAGCTGGACAGATGCCCTCTCATCCCGTACCCTGGAAGAAGGTATTAAAAACCTGGTTCAAATCCCCTCCCATGGTTGCTTCACAGATCAAAGAGCAGCTTGTGATTGAAGACGAGAATAAAGTCCTTGACCGGATATGGGCCATTGGTGGTAAGACGAGGCTGGTACTATGGTAACTGGTTGTGGGTTGTGCGGGGATTTATGGATAAGCTTGTGGGTGGTGTAGGCTTAAGAAGGGGCCGAAAAAGCAATACTGAAATATCGGCCGGGGATTCACTGGATTTCTGGCGCGTACTGCTGGCCAGCCGGAAGGAAAAACGACTTATCTTGTTTGCCGAGATGAAACTTCCCGGAGAAGCCTGGCTGGAATTTCGGATTATTGAAAGCAAACTTTACCAGACTGCAACCTTCCGCCCCCTTGGCCTGTGGGGCCGGATATACTGGTATTCTGTACTACCTTTTCATTCCTTCATATTCCAGGGGATGATTAACAGAATTGCAAAGGATTAAAAAGATCAGACAGAAAATGGCAATATATCAGATAAGAGAAGAGGTGGAGCTTGCAGCTTCAATGGACGAGGCCTGGGAATTTATTTCTTCACCGGCAAACCTTCAGGAAATCACTCCTGACCATATGGGCTTTGAAATCAAAACTCCAGGGCTTCCCGATAAAATTTATCCCGGCCTCATGATTTCATATAAGGTTCGACCCCTGCTGGGCATCCCTTTGACCTGGTTGACAGAAATTACCCATGTAAAGGAATCCTATTATTTTGTGGATGAGCAAAGGGTGGGCCCTTATGCCCTATGGCACCATGAGCATCGTTTAGCCCCCACTGAAAAAGGAGTGTTGATGAGCGACCTTGTCACCTACAGGCTACCCATGGGGCCTCTGGGTTCATTGGCCCACTGGATGTTTGTTCGAAAGCAACTGAAGGGTATTTTTCAATACAGAGAGCAGGCCCTGGACAAAAAATTTGGCCTGATATGAACAAAAGTCCTACTTCCAGGTGAAAAAATTTCAGTTTTCTGGTTCAGAAGGGACCTGAGGCTGGAGGATAATACAGCGCTGACAAAAGCACTAAGATCGGGATTTCCTGTTTTACCAGTTTTTATATTTGATACCCATATCCTCAATGAGTTGCCTGTGGATGATGCGCGGGTCACTTTTATATATAAGCAGCTCGAAGAGATTCATGGGAAACTGAACTCCCAGGGTAGTTCCCTTCATATTTTTAAAGGGGAGCCTCTGCTGGTGTGGAAGGAAGTTCTCTCACGCTATGAGGTCCAATCGGTATATGTGAATAAGGATTACGAACCCTACGCCCTGGAAAGAGACAGGCAGATTGGCGAAGAGCTTCAGCGCAGAGGGATTAGCTTTCATCCTTTCAAAGACCAGGTTATTTTTGAAGAAGACGAAATACTTAAAAATGACGGCCAGCCCTATACTGTATTTACACCCTATAAGCGCAAATGGCTGGAAAGATTTAAGACTGAATTCCCAACGACCGCAGGGGTGACAGCCGGGGGCTTTATTCAATGTGCCGGATTCTTTCCGCCAATGGAAACCCTCGGATTTACACATTCAGAAATTAAGGTGCTTCCCTATGATCTTTCCAGGCTAAGGGATTACCCCCATATGCGTGATTTTCCAGGGCCGGATGCCACCAGCTATCTGTCCCCACATCTCAGGTTTGGGACCATCAGTATCAGGCAGCTTATTGCAGGCCTGGCACCCTCCGATGAGGTATTTCTATCGGAGCTGATCTGGCGGGAATTTTTCATGCAGATCCTCTTTCATTTCCCTGGGGTTGTGACGCGGAATTTTAAGGCAAAGTACAATGCCATATCCTGGAGAAACAATGAAGATGATTTTGATCGATGGTGTCGTGGTGAAACCGGCTACCCCATGGTCGATGCCGGGATGCGTCAGCTCAATGAAACTGGATACATGCACAACAGGGTGCGCATGGTGTGCGCTTCATTCCTCTGTAAGCATCTTATGACAGACTGGCGGATGGGGGAAGCGTATTTTGCCAGGAAACTGCTGGATTACGAGCTTTCATCCAATAACGGTAACTGGCAATGGGCTGCCGGCACAGGATGTGATGCCGCGCCCTACTTTCGCATTTTTAATCCGAGGGAACAGCTTAAAAAGTTTGATCCGGAGCTGGAATATGTCAAACGCTGGGTCCCGGAATACGGTACGCCGCAATATGTGAGCCCGATGGTGGATCACAAGTTTGCAAGGACAAGGGCGCTTGAAACCTACAAAGAAGGAATCCGGAATTACCTGCCGGAAGTCTGAAGTCTTTCAGATCTATATGCCATTGTGGATGTAATTCTGCAGCTCATTTATTTTCTCGGGAGATTTAAATCTTCCCCCATAGTAAGTAGTGACTGTGGTCGATGAATGATCTTCTACCCCTCGAGAAGAAACACAAAGGTGTTTGCTATCAATGATAACAGCCACATCATTGGTTTTGAGTGTTTTCATAAGCTCATGGGCAATTTGATTGGTGAGACGTTCCTGAACCTGTGGTCGCTTTGCGTAGTATTGTACGATCCGGTTCAGTTTCGATAATCCTATAACCTTTCCGGATGGAATATAGGCCACATGTGCCACCCCGTGAATGGGAACAAAATGATGTTCGCATGTGGAGAAAAGCGTGATGTTCTTTTCCACCAACATCTGCTTATACTGATATTGATTGTTGAATAGGGTTGCCTTCGGTTTATTATCCGGATTCAGGCCTGAAAAGATTTCCTCTACATACATTTTGGCAACGCGGTCAGGTGTACCCTTCAGGGAATCATCCCGGAGGTCCATGCCAAGGGTTTTCATGATTTCAGCAAAGTGTCCGGCTATCCTGTCCTTTTTCTCTTCATCCGACAATAAAAAGGCATCATCCCTGATGGGCGTTTCAAGCCGGGTGGAAAAATGATGATCCCCGATTTCATCATGTGAGTGGCCATTCACTCCGTTTCTCCTTTGTGGGATCGTATTTAGCAAGAGGTCCTGATTTTTCATATCTTAAGGTTATTGTTTAATAAATATTATTAAAAGTTAAACAAAAAAAGATCGAAATTGTTTATATGTTCATGAATAAAGTTCTGCTTATTATATTATTGAGTTTGGTTCATATTGCTTCCATGGCTCAGCAGGTAAGAATTGACGGAGAGGTTTCTATGCTTGCCCTGGGCGATTCTTATACCATCGGTCAAAGTGTGGATATTTCTGGAAGGTGGCCCCATCAGCTTATCGATGAATTAAGAATATTGGGGGTTTCAGCCAAAAATCCCGATTACATTGCCACCACCGGATGGACTACTAACAGGCTGATTCAGGCGATGAATGACAAGATCGATGAAAAGAAAAGCTATAATCTTGTATCCATATTAATCGGCGTAAACAATCAATACCAGGGCATTTCCATTGCTACATATGAGCCAGACCTGAGGACCATCATCGATAAGGCGCTTAATGTGGTGGACCAGGACAGATCCAGAATACTTATTCTTTCCATTCCGGACTACGCCTACACCCGTTTTGGAGGAGGTAATGTGAACATCAGTGAGGAAATTGATGCTTATAACAATATTAAAAGAAGGGTGGCTGGAGAATACGGTATCGCCTATATTGATATCACACCCATATCCAGAGAGGGATTGAATAATACTGCACTGGTCGCTTCCGACGGATTGCATCCCAGCGAACTTCAATACAGCAGGTGGGTCGATGCAATTATACCCCGCCTTCGGATTATTTTGCCATTATCCGGTGATGTTGATCAGGGATACTTAAAGCCTGATGTTCGGATCTATCCCAATCCGGCAGCATCAACAGTTCAAATCGATGCCGATGAGGATATCAGCCGGATTAGCATTTATAATAGTACCGGAAGTCTTGTTTCTGATGAGAGGATAGGCACCAGGTCCCAAACAATTGAGCTTTCTGATTTTGAACCTGGAACATTTACCCTCTGGATTCATTTTGAAAACGGAGAAAAAATCTTCCGCCAAATTTTACTTTTTCAATAGCCTTTTAAGCAGTGCGGGTAGTCCGTAACGATCTATGAACCTGCCAAGTCCTTTGCCCATTAACATAAAATCCGATACTTCTTCCTGGCTTGATTTCCTTTCTCTGCCGATCTTTATGCTGGTAGCCAGCTCCTTTCGCATGGAGAAAAAGAAGAGGATATTCGAAAGCGCAATATAGGCCACATAATACGGATCTCTGAAATACAATGCGAACCATCCTATCATCATTAGCATCCACCCCCAGCGCATGACCAGGACAGAGCCGCTCAGGTATCCTGCTATCACAGCGGCCCCATTGGCAATCAGCACCCCAAACCAGTTGATTACCAGCAGTGCTCCCAGCAAGGGAGCCTGGCCACGACCTCCTTTAAAATGATGGTATAGCGGGTAGACGTGTCCCAGCATGGCAAAAAATGCACTAAGGAGGAAAGCATGACTGTCGGGAAAAAAGTGCATGAAGAACCATACCGGCGGTCCAACTTTAAGCAAATCCAGGATGGCGGTTAAGCACCCGAATTTTTTCCCTAAAGAAAGGCTCACAGCCGTAGCAGCTACCGCATCCGACTCCAGGGTAATATCAGTATCCGGAATCTTCCGCTCAATCTTTTTAACCTTTCCGTTTTTGTCAAAAATGCGGCTGACGATCCTGGCAAAAGAGACGGAACCTACCAGGTAGCCTGTCATGGCAGCCACAAGAAGCAGGAGCCATGTTTTATCAATCAATATGTCCATAAAGCTATTCATCCATAATGAGTAAACCAGAGGAACCATCGATCTTTGCCCTGGTGCCATCCTTGAGATTGCAGGCGTGATCTACGGAAGATATGGCAGGAATAGACATTTCCCTGGCAATGATGGAAGCATGGGATAAAATTCCGCCGGATTCTGATACTATGGCACCTGCACGCACCAGAAGAGGGGTCCATCCCACATCAGAAAAGGGGATCACAAGGATGGCGCCTTCCACTTTTTTCTCAAAGTCAGCATATCCTCGCACCACAACCAGTTCTCCCTCGTATATCCCGGGGGAGGTGGGAATGCCTTCAAGCACCCTGGCATCTTTCCTGGGAAGTGGTGGTGGGACATCACCGTAAATCACCGACGGAAGGATCACTTCGCTGTACACATCCATCTCCTTCTTAAGCTCAGCTACCTTCTTTCTGAAGTACCCCTCATCGTTCTCCCCTTTGTCTTCAATCAGGCTGTTGTGCTCTTCCAGGGTCAGATAAAATACATCTCTTGGATCGTCAAGCAGGGCATTTTCATGGAAGGACTTTCCTGTGATCAGGAAGAGTTCCCTGAAAAGTCCGTAGCAGCGGGTGTATTCAGAGCTGATCATCTCCCTGTAAAGACGGAAGCGGCCGGCTCTTCGATACGCCCTGCGGGGTAAAGCTCTGGATCTTAAGTTGAGATTAGCAGAAGCTTCCCTGGATGCGGAAGCACCTTCAGATCCCTGGCGAACCTGCCTGAACAGGAAGTCGGGATCCTCTCGCCAGGGGGTGCTGGAAAAATCATTCCCGCTTTCACTGAAGTGTCCGAATTGCCCCATCAGTTTTGTAAATCCTTCATGAATATCTTTCAGGAGCAGGTCATCTTTAGATGCATCCAGCGATGCTACATTTTTAATTCGATTACGAATGTCAGCGGGCAGTTTTGCCCAGCTTTGCTGCAATTGTGACAATGAAGCACCGGGGTCGTAAGCCGATAGTTCAGGGAAATCCTTATGGAAATCAAGACTTTCATATGGGATTCGCCTTTTCTTCAACTTTTGTTGCAATATCCGGTTGCTGATCTGAAACGAGAGGGGAATGAGGATATTAAAATAGGCAGCCCGGGAAGCGACCCTGTGCAGCTCTTCGAAATGGCTTTGATATTCAGAAGCCTTCATTTTTTTCAGCTTTTCGGTGAGCAGGTCGGTACTGCTTATAATGCCTTTAAATTCTTTCCTGAACTTCCTTTGAATGTTTAGATTTTTGAGCACAAATCCAAGCATGGTTGGTACATAGCTCATGGTCTTCAGCCCGGGTTTAAAACTGCTTTTACCTGAAGGATTTTTTCGCCCCATGAGGCTCTCCAGGCTGTCATTGGGAAGTCCCATCCGCTTGAAAAGGGCGCCCAGGGTTCCCATATTGAAATAGGCCCGGTAGTAAAATGATTTGCTCAGTTCTTCTGGTTGAATATTCAGCTTTCCAAGCAGACCCTCAAGCAATCGGATCCAGGCACTGTTCACCAGGGGGATGTTTACAGACCAGACCAGGGGTTTGATCATTCCGGGCAGCACCTCCCGGGAGATGTGATTGGAATAAATGCATGGAAATTCGCTGACGCTTACTTCGCGGCATTGGAGGTAAAACAGCTGCTGGCCATCATAGGCCCATTCAATATCCACAGCGCCACCCCAGGCCTTTTTCAGGATCTTTATTCCATCCACCAGCAGCTCCAGCACCCCTTTGATATCTTCTTCAGCTTCGCCTTCGTAGTTCCAGTTCCCCTGGCACCAGGTCCATCGATGAGGTTTCACCCCATCCTGTACAAGCTGCACTCCGCTGCCCTTTACGGCCTCAATTACAAATTCATGTCTGCCTGTGACCGGATTGATGCTGAAGGCTACCCCCGACCATTGGGATTGCACCATTTCCTGGATGATCACCGACATGCCGGCTGGTTTATTCGCCATCACGGAATCTGAATTGTAGAGGCCATCCCTGACCCTGTCGCCGGATTCCCACACTTTTTCTATGGCATCCATCATTTCGCCGGCCCCTCTGACATCCAGCAGGGTGACAAATTGCCCGGCAAAAGAATGGTTTTTCATGTCCTCCAACTCCCCTGAGGAGCGGATCGCCCAGGATGTGTTTTTCTCAGAAAGGGGGTGTATTTCATTGCGTATTTGTGCCCTGACTTTTTCCGGATTAAGAGAGAAAGCCTCCTTAACCTTCATGGGAATCACATAGCTTTCCGGCACAGGGAAGCCAAGCTTTTGCATTCTATGGAGCGATTTGGCCTTATTACCAACCCTCTTTCTCCTGCCTGTTTGATTGATATGATAAAGAACCTTCAAAGTGCATCCATGGTTTCATTGATGCGTTCGTGGATGGCGGCGATTACAGTGGGGTGATTGTTCCAGGCACCCAGGTTTATGGTCTCAACTCCTTCAGGATAATCGTATTCTTCCACCAGCCTGGGAACGTCTATCTGGCTGTGCATGGCATCGGCAGATATGGCGGCGGAGAAATAGAATATTTTTGTGGCGCCATTTGCCACGAAATCTGCCATCAGGGAAGCCGGTTTGGGCTCCTTGAATGACATCCAGGCTGAGCCCAGGTTTTCCCGCCTGAATCCATCATCCACAAACAAATTCATAATTTCCTCGCGGAAAGCCATTTCCTGTTCTGTCTCGGTGGCCCATTCCACGTCCCATTCATCGGGCTGGCCGTGTCCAACCAGTGCAATGGCCACTTCATCCTTTGGAGTGTCGCCTATTTTTGCATATACCTTTTCAAGGAAAACGGACCGAAGTTTTTCGGAACTCCACAGGGGCTCGGTGTAGATGATCGGAATCCCCAGTTTTTCTTCCACTTCAAGCTCCTCGATAAGATGTTGTCCTTCCGCTGTATGGTTCGAAATCGTAAGGAAAACATCCGCCACGATGATGGTATCTGCCCCGTCGTTTAATGCCTCAATCACAGCTGCGTCAGGTCGGGGTTCGTCATCCAGGAAGCATATGTAAAACTGTGTTGTTGAGTCTCCTTCCATACGATAAGTTTTCTCAAGAGAACGAAACATTTCATGATGAACCTGCCGGTGGTTGCTCTTGCCGATTATAAGGTATCTGTTCCTGAGCATATAGGCGAAAACCGGCCTGGCCACAAAGGGCACAAATTTAATCCCCTGTTCATCGAACTCCCTGAACTGGTTGATCCATCCGATGGGATCATAAGTTTCCGGCTCCCCATGGGTGAAATAAACCACAGCTGTATGACCCTTGCCCTCATCTCCTGCCTGACGTGTAAGTTCGGGCACAAAGCGCGAATCTTCCCGGGCCAGAAAAATGTGGGCATTGATGATGTAGCCCCCAAGAAATCCACACACAGAAATCAGGACTGCAATCCATCGGCAGCGTTTCCTTTTAAGGGCATAGATCCACAGGATCAGGAGCAGTAGTCCAAGGAGGGTGAGCGTAAGATAGAGGCTCATCTTCACGGGGTGAACAGTAAGAAAATCAATGAGGAACCATCCAGTAAGGAAAGAGCTTGCCAGGGCCAGAACTTGAAAAATGGATCTTTTCATAAGTTGGGATATAGTTTGATTTTCAAGTTGATGCTTTTTTTTAATATTTCCAAAAGAGCACCTATTTTCATGGTTTTATGCCGACCAGAGGGACTCGTGGATCTCAGCGCTGTGGGCGCCCGAAAGAATTGATAGTCAATTATTTGTTTTCCTCTTAAGATTGTCCTAACTTTAGTAGGCTTAAGCCCCCTGCAATGAAAAAGCTAGTTTTAAATCTGGCCGTTATGGTGATGGTATTGTCATCATACGCCCAGGAAAATGTATTTTCTCTTCAGAATCAAGCTGACCAGAGAATAAGGATTACGCAACAATTTACCCTTCCCGCTCAAATTGAACCATTCACCAATCCAGATCCCATCAGCGGATTGGTTATTTCAGGGAATATTATCCTGAATGCAGACTCGAGCCTTGTCCGGGTAATCCTCATGGATAAGCAGTACAATGAATACCTGGTATATGAGGTATATACACTGCTTGCAGATTCATGGACTTTCTCTATTAGCGAAAGAGGAGAAGAAACCACCATGCTCAATAATGTGGAACCATCCTTGCTGAAAATTGAGCTGATCGACGCTTCCTTTCAACTTACTGAAATAGTTACCAGCAAGACTGATCCGGGAGCAAGAGCTATGAGTGCAAACCGTCAACAGGAGCAATCAAGGGCTAAGATCACAAAAATCAACCAGAAGCTCGAGGAGGGGAATATTCCATGGATCGCAGGAGAGACTTCAATTTCTCTCTTGTCTTACCAGGAGAAGAAAGCCTATTTCGGGGGAAGCTTACCAAATCTGAATGGATTTGAGTATTACACAGGCGGAATCTTTGTAATGCCGGGTGCACTGGAAGATGAAAGTGAGATTAACACAAGTGCTGTTTCATCGGGTGCAGGTGATTCACCCTACGTAAAGGAATTCAGCTGGACGGACTGCCATGGTCAGAATTGGGTCACTCCTGTAAAAAATCAGGGTGCATGTGGAAGTTGCTGGGCATTTGCGGCGGTGGGAGCTACTGAGCTTCTGGTGAACTTGTATTATAATCAATCTTTGAATCTGGATCTTTCAGAGCAGCAAATAGTATCCTGCGCCAATGCCGGATCCTGCAGTGGAGGATATGTACCCGCGGCCCTTCAATATATCAGGTCTGCCGGCGTGGTTGAAGAAAATTGTTTTCCATATTCAGCCACAAATGGTGTATGTAGCAATATGTGTCTGAATCCAGATGAAAGAATCAAAATCGGGTCTTACCAGAACTACCTTGAAAGAACTGATAATAATTTGAAAAAATTAATTCTGGAAGGGGCTATGGCAATAGGAATCATTCCCTGGAGGCATGCCATCACACTGGTGGGTTATAAAACCCTGAATGCAGGAGACAGGGTTTATATTAAATCAAGTGAGACCAGCCGGTGGGTAACCATTGATAACAATAGCAGCCTCATAGGACAGACAGCGTGGTTAATTAAGAATTCCTGGGGAAGCTGGTGGGGAGATAATGGATATGCATATATTGTTACGAATCTGACCGATATCTGGCCCCATCATACCTGTAAGCTTTTCGGCCCTGTGACCAGCATGAACTACGGCACCTCTGATATTGCGTGTACAGATATGGATGGTGACGGTTATTATACCTGGGGCATCGGGCCAAAGCCCGCCCATTGCCCGCCCTGTCCTGATGAACCTGATGGGGATGATTCCAATGCATGCGTGGGTCCCAGGGACATTTATGGACATCTGCAATCCTTTTCCACTCCTCAACCCACTGCAGAAAATGTAACGGTCTTCAGTGGACAAACCGTTCCGGATCTGACTGCAATCGGAAATGATATTAAGTGGTATCGAGACTATGATCTGAGTATTCAGGTATACGCGGGAAATTCATTCCCAAGCGGGCATACTTCCGTGGGGATTTATACCTATTATGTGACTCAAACCCTTTCTGATTGTGAGAGTGTGGCCCTGCCGGTGTATTTGAGCATATTAAAATCGATATCACCACCGGAGGTGGAGAATGAACAGGTATGTCAGGGTAAACCGGGTCTGCTGCATGCTTCCGGTGAAAACATCAAATGGTACAGTGATCCCCAATTGAATATACGCTTATATGAGGGTAATGATTTTACCCCTCCTGATACGGAGCCCGGATCTTATAAGTTTTATGTAACCCAGACCATTGAGGGAATAGAAAGCCCATACTCCCTGGCCGAATTTTTTATTATCCAGGCCCCTCTTCCGGTGTATGTGGATGATAAGACATTTTGTACAGACAGTGGATTATTCATGTATGCCGAGGGTAATATTATTACCTGGTATAGTGGGAACGTCTCAAATGAGCTTTATGATGAACGAAATGGCCGGACCTATCAGACTGTAAATATTGGGCGTCAGGTTTGGATGGCGGAGAATCTTGATATGGGTACTGAAATTCCCGGTTCCCAAATGCAATTAAACAATGATTTAATAGAGAAGTATCAGTATAATGATGACGCTGACCTGGGTTCTTCCTATGGAGGGCTGTATCAATGGGAAGAATTGATGGCTTATAGCACTGAGATTGGTTCCCAGGGTATTTGTCCAGCGGGCTGGCATATTCCTTCACATGAAGAGTGGCAAAAAATGGAAATAGCCCTCGGCATGAGTGAGGAAGAGGCTGCCCGTTTAGGATTAAGGGGTACGATTGAGGGGGCTCTCTTAAAACAGGGGGCTAGCTCAGGTTTTGAATCATTATTTGGTGGGAAGCGAAATACAGATGGCTATTTCGAAAGTATGGATTATTATGCCACCTACTGGACTTCTGATGGATATACCAGAACTTTAAGTAATCTATTTGACCAGATATATGCCTCAAAAGGGGATGAACCGGAAAATGGTTTTTCTGTTCGTTGCATTTTAGATGATTCAGCCTTTGTGAGTCATGGCAGAAAATTGGATGTAAGTAGTTTTACTCCGGGCGATTACACATTTTATGTAACCAACACCTATTCAGGTTGTGTGAGTTTGCCCGATACTGCAAGGCTTCACTTGAGAGAAACTCCGGAACCTCCCGTGGTGAGCGATTTTGAGCTTTGTGCCATGGAAGATGCTCCAATACTGCTTGCAGAGGGAGAAAATGTGAAATGGTATCATGACATTCCTGAGGGCATATATGAGGATGATCGAAATGACAAAGCATACAATATGCTTCGTTATGGTAAGGATGTCTGGATGGGCGAAAACCTGGATATTGGCACCATGATAAACGGGTCCATGGATCAGACCGAGAACCAGATTATTGAAAAGTACTATTATAACAACGACCCTTCCCTGGGAGCAATCTATGGTGGATTGTATCAGTGGGATGAATTGATGTCTTATTCAATACTTGAAAATGCGCAGGGCATATGTCCGGCGGGATGGGAGGTCCCTTCACATAAGGATTGGATGAAGCTTGAAATGGAACTGGGCATGAACCAGGCCGAGGCCACTCTCTTTGAATGGAGGGGAACTGACCAGGGCAACCAGCTCAAAGTTGGCGGATCATCCGGGTTCAATGCACTGATGGGTGGAAAGAGAAACCCTGATGGTCAATTCAAAGAAATCAACTCCTGGGCTACCTTCTGGAACTCAAGTGGGTACACCAGGTCCCTTGAGAATCACTGGGAATACAGACCTCAAATATGGAATTCAAGATTCGATGATCCTTCCAATGCTTTCTCAGTTCGTTGTATCATGAATGACTCAGCCTATACTACCATTGGTAATGAATTTATTGCCCCGTATAATATTCCGGGCATCTATTCATATGAAGTTACCCAGACGGTGGATGGATGTGAAAGCCAGAGCGCATCAGTAAGCCTGACCATAAAAGAGCGTCCGCTCCCTCCCAGTGGTGCTGATGTAAGCTTATGTGAGGGTGAAGTGGTTCCGACCCTGGTCGCAAATGGTGAAAATGTAAACTGGTATGGTGATGACCAACTGAGCGACCTGCTTCACAGCGGAAATGAATACCAGACCGGGCAAGTTAAGGCGGGTTCTTATAGCTACTTTATTACCGAAAACACGGGAGAATGTGAAAGCATCCCGGACACCATCGTTTTACGAATTAAAGCTAAACCTGAACCACCAGGGGATACCACTTTATTTGCTTGTGAAGGTGGGCCCATTCCTGACCTGAACCTTCAGGGAGAAAACATCCTTTGGTACAATGATGAGGATCTTCTGGACCTGGTGCATTCGGGTACAGACTTTGCTACGGGCAGGAGTGAGGCCGGCATTTATTCCTATTATGCCACCGAAACACTGCTGGAATGTGTGAGTCCAGCTTCAACAGTGAACCTGCAAATAGAGGAGACTCCCCTTCCTCCGCTTACCCGGAGCGTGGAGATATGTGATGGTGATACTATCCCGGAACTGGTGGCCACGGGTGAGAATATCAAATGGTATAGTGATGAACAGTTGACAATTCTTCTTCATACGGGAGCCAATCTAAACCCTGATTTTGATGAACCTGTTAGCTCTACTTACTATGTAACCCAGACAATCAATCTATGTGAGAGCCCGTTTGGGGTATCAAAGCTGAGCATTAAAACCAGACCTGACCCGCCTGAATCAGATGGAGTAATCATCTGTGCCGGGGAGGACCCTCCTGTATTGGAAGCTAAAGGGGATAGCATTCGATGGTATGAGCATGTTTCGCTTGAGCAGCTGATTCATCTGGGTAATATTTTTGAAACCGATCTTTTTGATGCCGGATCCTATGTATTTTATGCGACACAAACCCGGGAAGGATGTGAAGGCCCTGCCAGTGAGCTTGAGCTGCAAATCAATGAATCCCCCGTCATTTCACTGGGCAATGATACGGCCATCCGGGACGATGAGTCTATGATTCTGGGTCCCTATCCGGTTGAATTTTCTTATCTCTGGAATGATACCAGCAGGGAGCCCTACCTGCAGATTAGCGGAGAGAACCTTGGGCCCGGGGATTATAAAATTTCTGTTCAGGTATCCAATGACGATTGCGTATTCAGGGATACCATGATCCTGACTGTTGAAAGTACGATAGGAATCAATTCATTAAATTCCCAGGGATCCATAAAAATTTATCCCAATCCAACGGATGATTTTATCACCCTTGAATTCGCTGAAGAACCTGATGCCAATAGCCTGATTGATATCATTGATTCCAAAGGAGCTCTGGTCCGAAAAATCAGGCTGAAGGAAGTAATATCGAAAGGGGATCGTACATTAAAAATCACTTTGGATACCCCCGGAGTATATTACCTGCAGATTTACAATGGTGACCAGATATCTTCCTGTAAGGTGATAAGATATTAGTGAGATTGCGCATCCAAGTTTCGGATACATTATTCAAGTTGATATTAAGTTCCATGTTTTAGTTTTTTAATCCGAACAAGGGTCTTATAAAGCGTACTTTTCTGATTAACTCATAAGATATAAAACATCCCGCTCCGGTAAAAACTATAACAAGAATGAATTTCAGCCAGACGGAAATCTCCAGAGGAAACAGGAGATAAGAGGCCAGGTAAAGGAAGATCATATGCAGAATGTAAATAGGATATGCACCCTGGCTTAAATAGATCAGGGTTTTGCCAGGGCGGTTCAGGTGCCTGTTGGCAAAACCCAACACAGCAAAGATCCAGATGCAGGATTCTATGGCTGAAAGGTAGCTGGGGCCTTCCAGTTTATAAACAAGATACCTGACCAGGTAAAGAGCCACTGCCATGGCCAGAAGGGGCCATCTCCATCTTTGTACCATGGTCCAGAAGACCTGTCCGCTTTGTATAACAAGGAATCCAAAGAGAAAAGCAAGCATACCCATGATGAAGCCATGCTTGGTCATGGCATACATGGGAAAAATTTCGGGCTTAACCAGGATGACTTCAATTACGAAACAGGCTGCCATGATCAGAAAGCCCAGTGGTGTACTGAATCCTTTCCTGATCCAGCGGCTGAGCCTTCCCTCTTCATTATTCCTGAGATAAAGGAAGAGGGGGGAGAGTGCCAGCACATAGATGAAGATATTGGTAAGGAACCACAGGTGACCCTGACCGGGAGCATAGCTCAAATCCTGGCTGTAATATTTTTGCCAGAGCAGGATATGTACAGGAACAATAAAAAACGCACCGAAAACAAGGGGCAGGAGTATCCGTCGGGTTCTTTCCAGGAGAAGTTGTTTCCAGCTTCTTCTTTTGATGGCAAAACCCACGCCCATTCCTGATACAAAAAACAGCAAGGGGATCCGCCAGACATTCAGCAAAGCCATGGCAGGCCAGATGGATTCAAGGGATTGCCCGCTCTGGATGAATCCGATAAATACACCCCAGGGCTGGAAGCCAATGCCTATGTGATAGATTAAGAGCAGTCCAATGGCAATTACTCTTAACCAGTCTATATCGTATCTTCTGTCTGCCGTTTTCATTTCAAGATTTTTAGTTGTAAGCTTTAGCGCAGCATATCGGCAATGAATGGGCGGGTTTCTTCAAGCTGTTCATAGTCCAGTTTTAATCCCAGCGGTCCCATTGCTTTGGCAAATTCATCATAAATAGGTTTCACTTCAATCCAGGGGCCGCTGACACCATCCAGTGCAGTGGATCCATATATATTCTTCAGCGTCTTGTCAGCACCCTTTGCCACAAGCATCTCAACGATCTCGGTGCGGCAAAGAAAAGAGGAGCCGTGAAGCGCAGTAGATCCTTCCTTGTTCTGGATGTCTAAATCTGCACCGGCCTCGATGAGCGCCCTGGCGATTTCAGTTTTCCCGAACACGGAGGCAGAAATCAGGGCAGTAGAAGCCATGGTGGGTTCTCTTACATCCAGATCTGAGCCAGCTTTTATATGTTGTTGAACTGACTTAAGGTCGCCAAGGAAGGTGGCGGTGTGAAGATCAGTGTCGGGGGCTTTTACCACGACCTTTTCCTCAGGGGATGTACTTTGCTCCTGGCCTGAGTCCTTAGTACCGGTCGCACAGGCGACATAAAGTTAGAAGAACTGCGGCCATCGTAGTGGCCAAGAGTACTTTTTTTGAAATGAGATTTTTGTGTTTTCATTTTTTGATTATTTGGGTTTAACAATTTTCGATAGTGTAAAGCTCGGGTTATCTTTGATGCAGGATTAATTAAGGCTGAAGCAAGAGATATAAAGTTTCATGGATGGACTAATAAGCATGACGCAGGAGTATAAATTATGACGCAAAACACAATAAAGGCTATGGATCTGCAGTCTGAAATATCTTTTGTAACTTAAACCCCATGCACTCGTTAAGCTCCAGAGATAGCGACTTCCTTAAGAAGGTCAATGAGATCATAAAAGAGAATATCTCCGATGAGCAATTCGGGGTTTCTGAACTGGCCGGGAAAATAGGCATGAGTCGCTCCAACCTGCTCAGGAAGATCAAAAAGCTCACTTCTCTTTCGGTTAGTCAGTACATCAGCCAGCTGCGTCTTGCTTCAGCCATGGAAGAGCTGATGGAACAAAGCTATACCGTCTCCGAGGTATCATACAGGGTCGGATTCAGCAGCACTTCCTACTTTATAAAATGCTTTCGCGAACACTATGGCTATCCACCGGGAGAAGTGGGAAAACGATTAGGGGAAGAGCCTGCTCCCGGCAAGGTTAAGAGCGCATTCAACAAGCACAAGTTTCTTATGGCAGGGGCAGCGCTTGTTCTTATTGCTTCAGCCATATTGTTTTTTGTGCTTAAGCCCGGGCAGTCTGCTCAGTCGGGGAAAAAGTTGGGGGCGAAGTTGGAAAAGGGAGAGAAGTCTATTGCGGTGCTGCCTTTTAAAAACGACAGCAACGATTCCACAAACATATATATCATCAACGGACTGATGGAGTCGGTGCTGAATGACCTTCAGAAAATTGAAGATTTGAGGGTCATCAGCAGAACATCGGTAGAAAAATACAGGTCTACCTCCCTTTCCATTCCGGAAATAGCAAGGGAATTGAAGGTCCGTTATTTTGTGGAGGGAAGTGGGCAGAAGATCGGAGATCAGATACTTCTGAATATTCAGTTAATTGACGCCCGGACTGACAGGCACCTGTGGGCAGAGCAGTACAACAGGGAGGCCACTGATATCTTCGCTCTGCAGAACGAGGTTTCAAAAAAGATTGCAAATGAAATAGAGGCCATCATTACACCCGAGGAGGAGGAGAGGATTGATCAGCTTCCCACTGAAGATCTTATGGCTTATGACTATTTTTTACGCGGACAGGATCTTTTTTTCGGGGGCTCCCGGGAAGGTATCCTGGAATCCATTCCCTGGTTTCAAAAAGCAGTAAAGCAGGACCCGGAATTTGCCCATGCCTATGCAGATATTGCCATTGCCTATTATGTCCTTGATATGCTCCTTTCAGAGAAAATCTATGCCGATTCCATCAACCATTATGCGGACAAGGCCCTTATTTACGATGCATATCTGGCCCAGAGCCTGATAGCCAAAGCCTTCTACTACATGAATATCGGGGCTTATGAACAGGCAGTCCCGCATCTGGAAAAGGCCCTGGAATACAACCCCAATTCCGCCCTGGTTTTAAACACGCTCTCGGATTTTTATACCAGCGTCCTGCCAAACACGAATAAATATCTTGAGTATGCTTTAAAAGGGGTGGAACTGGATATTACAGCCCATGATTCGGTGGAGGCAAGTTTCATCCTATTACATGTAAGTAATGCCCTCATTCAATCCGGATTTGTGGAGGAAGCGCTGGAATATGCTAGTCGTTCTTTACAATATAATACGGATAACCTCTATGCTGAACAGGTAAAAGCCTACATTCTGTATGCTAAAAACGGAGACCTGAATCAGACCAGGGATCATTTAATCAAAACCCTGCAGCGGGATCCCAGCAGGCTGGATGTTTTGCAGGAGGTGGGGAAGATCTATTATTACCAGAGAGATTATGAACGTTCCTGGGTCTATTATAAGAAGTTCCTGGAGATGAAGGAGGCCTATAATATGGATATATACCGGGGAGAGGATATTAAAATTGCAGTGGTTTGTTCAGAATTAGGGCTGACTGAAGAAGCCCGGGAGCTTTTTGATAAGTACAGTACCTATCTGGAAAATGACAGGTCGATCTATAAGCACCTGGGTCTTTCTGTTTATAATGCTTACCGGGGCAATAGCGATGTCGCAATAGAGGAATTGAAAAAATTCTCCCGGGAGGAAAACTACCATTACTGGACCTTCCTTTTCCTGAAAATTGACCCCCTCATCGATGGAATGCTTGATAATCCGGAATATATGGATCTGCTGGGGGAGATTGAAGCCAATTTCTGGGATCAACACGAGGAGCTCAAAGTTTCCCTTGTTAAGAAAGGCCTGCTCTGATCCAGTCGTAACATTTCCTTCCCCAGGGGCGTCTAAAATCATAATGCTCCCATAATTCTGAAAACTTAATAGCCCCATGTTAAGAAACTATCTTCGAACTGCCTTTCGGAATGTCCTCAGGTATAAGGAGTTCTCCCTGATCAATATTCTCGGTTTGTCCTTAAGCCTGGCAGTATGCATGGTAATCCTGGTGGTCATCCAGGACCAGTATTCCTATGATAAGATGCATTCAAAAAGCAAGCAAATCTACCGGGTTCAACAGGTGGATAGTTTATCCGCTATGTCCCTGAATTTTGCCTCCAATCCCTTCCCACTGGGTTTGGAACTCAGGGATAATTATGCCATTGCTGATGAGGTGGTGATATTAAACGAGGATTTTTATGGGGAAGGACTCTACAATGATACCCGGCTTTCGCTCAAAGGTCTGTATACCAATACAGCCTTCTTTGAGCTATTTGATTTCAAATTGCTGAAGGGCTCAAAGGAAAAGATACTGGATGAACCTTACACCATGGTGCTGAGTCAGGAGACGGCAGATAAATTTTTTGGCAGTGAAGATCCCATAGGAAAGTTCATCGAGATCGACACCCTGGGAGCCTATGAGGTAAGGGGTGTTCTTGAAAAAACCCGGCAGAAATCCCATATCCAGTTTGAAGCCTTAATATCACTTCCGACCCTTGAAATCATTGATCAAAGAAGGGAGAAGCCCCGCTTTGTAAACAACTGGGAGACAGGATGGGGAAGCTGGATTTACCTTCTCCTTGATGATAAAGCCGACCTTACTGGCATACAGGAAATACTGGACGGGATCAGCAGAGATCATTACGGTGCTAATGATGAAACGAATTATTCTTTCTACCTCCAGCCCTTCGAAAAAATCGTACCGGGTCGCTTGTTGGGGAACGAGCTGGGCGTTTTCCTTCCCAGGGTTTTTATTCTTTTCCTGGCTGGACTGGCCCTGGTGATCATTATTTCAGCTGCCTTTAATTATACCAGCCTTTCAGTGGCCCGTTCCATGTTGAGGGCAAAGGAAGTGGGGATAAGAAAAACCTTTGGTGCTTTCCGGTCCCAGATCCTTTTCCAGTTTCTGCTTGAGGCCATTGTGATTTCCCTTTTATCACTGCTGCTTGCCATCGCTATATTGCAATTCCTCCTGCCAGCCTTTTCTGGCATGCAGATGATGTCCATGCTGGAAATCAGGCCGGAGCAAAATCTGGGAATCTATCTGTGGTTCCTGATTTTTGCCCTGATCACAGGGATCCTTTCTGGCGTTTTACCTGCGGTTTTTATCTCGGCCTTCAGACCGGTTTTTGTACTAAAAGGCATCACAAACATTAAGTTTTTTAGTCGCCTTACCCTCAGGAAAATATTGTTGGTTACCCAGTTTGTATTCTCTATGGTTTTCATCATTTCCATTCTGCTGATTTTTAAACAGATGAATTTTATGATCAACACCGAGCTGGGCTTCGATGCCGAAGTACTGTATGATATCAACCTTCAGGGAAAAGACTACGAAAAAGTAAAGGCAGAATTCGAGCAGCTTCCCGAGGTGGTGAATATCTGCGCCTCTTCCCATGTTCCGGCCGAAGGAAGTGTCTGGGGAGTTAATATTCGCCTTAGGCCGGAAGATGAAAAGTTCGAAGCCCATTATTTTGCAGCGGATGAGGCCTATATCGAGACCATGGGTCTGGATTTAATTGCGGGAGAAAATTTCCCCGATAACATGAGCCCGGGAAACGAGAAATTTGTTATCGCCAGCGAAATGATTGTGGATCAGTTCCAGCTGGGAAGTACCGTGGAGGCTATCGGGACCACCCTCATCCTTGAAGATTCGACCCTGGTGGAAATCATCGGCATCATCAAGGATTACCAGTACACAGCAGTCTTTCTCAATACAAAACCCATGCTCCTGAGATATATTCCGGCAAGCCACCGTCATGCCTTTCTGCGACTGAGTTCATCGGATATGACCGCCACGGTTGATAAACTGGAAAGAAGCTGGGAAAAGATCGATCCGGACCATGAATTAAACGGTGATTTCATTGATGGCAGGATCAGGTATTATTACTCTTTCTTTGAGGATATCATGTATGTGGTGGGTTTTGCTGCACTGCTGGCCATACTTATCGCCAGTTTCGGTCTGCTTGGAATGGCCACCTACAGTACCCGAACCCGGATCCGGGAGATAGGTATCAGGAAAGTATTCGGAGCAGAAGTCAAGCAAATCGTCTTCCTGGTATCAAGGTCCTATCTGTGGCTGATGCTGATTGCTGCAATTATCGGTGGATCTCTTGCCTACCTGGTCAACAATATGTGGCTTCAATACCTGGCCAGGAGTGTTGATTTTGGGCTTGGGACCATCCTGATCGGGGTCTTTGTTGTGGTATTCATCGGGCTCCTTACCATCAGCTCCCAGACCTTCAGAGCTGCCCGGACCAATCCTGCTCAAACGCTGAAAATCGAGTAGCTGGAAAAGAAAAGCCCCATGAGATTGACTTTGCGTCATCCTCATGGGGCTAAAGCACTTTAATTCGTCTTTCTAATTGGTTTCAATCAGGGGAACCTCAAAGGCCAGTTCAGCATCAATCAGGGTTTCAATTTTGTTTTCCAGCTGCATAAAGCGGGCAGCTTTAGCCAGGGGTAAAATCTTTTTGAATTTAGCGTAATACTTTTTCTTCAGTTTGAGAAGCTCTTGTTCGTAACCCAGGCTTGAAGTCCAGAGTTCATCAGCTTTCTCATCGGTCAGAGACTCAAAATTATCGGAATAATCTTTAATAATGGCAATACGCTTATTCTGAACAAGGTAGAGCGCAGACTGGTACTCGTTATAGAGGTTCCAGAAGGGCTGACTTTCGGCTTCAGTTAATTCCATGGCTTCAGCTACGGCTGCTTTTTTCTCAACCTTGAGAACTTCGCGGGCCATTTCCAGATAGTCGTTTAGGGTCTGAGCGCTCACGCTCACCGAGAAAAGTACTGCTGCGGCTACAAATAGGATTTTTTTCATTTCAATTTGGTTTAAGTTAAATATGTTTGGCTTTTTCAAAAGCAGAACAAATTTAGTGAAAAATTGTTTACGGATTTCAACTGATTTCGGTGCTTTTCTGAGTAAGATTTTTTAAGGATAAAGGTACTGAGTACCCGGGATACATGGGAGCAAGAACCCATTTGCAGTCAATCACAAACTGGAGCTGAAAAAGTATAAGGGCCTGAGCTGTGAGGGAAGAACCTTTACGGGGGACCTGATTTTTTTCCCATCTTCGTAGTTGAATCATATACTTTCTGGAATGACAAATCCTGAACTTTTTATCCTTTTATTGATGACTTCCACTTTTGCATGTAATCAGACCGGGGCTGCCGATCCCCCAAAAACCTCCATCTCCAACGAGCTTGTGAGTATGAAACTCTATCTTCCCGATGCTGAACATGGCTATTACCGGGCCACTCGCTTTGACTGGTCTGGCATTATATACAGCTTGGAGTCTGGCGGACATCAGTATGTGGGTGAATGGAAAAAGAGCCATGATCCCCTTGTGCATGAAGACCTGACCGGTCCGGCTGATTCCTATGGAGATCCGGGACCCGGGTTTGATGAAGCCGATCCTGGCGGGGAATTCATTCGCATCGGAGTCGGAGCACTTGAGAAAAGCGATGAAGAATATATCTGGAACAAGACCTACAGGATTGTGGATCATGGAAAGTGGGAAGTGGACCAGGGAAAGGACTGGATCGAATTCAGGCACAAGCTTAAAAGGAAAACCGGCTGGGCCTATGAATATATAAAGCGGATCGAACTTACGAAGGATGAACCCGGATTTATCATGATCCACACACTGATAAACAAGGGATCCAGGGCCATGCACACAAACCAGTTCAACCACAATTTTTTTGTGATGGACCAGGAAGTGACCGGGCCGGATTTCAAGGTGGTCTTCCCTTTCGAACTGTCCAGTGAAGAATACGACACAACACTTGTGGAACTGGAGCAGAACAAACTTCTGATTAAAAAAGAGCTGTCAGAGGGAGAATCCATTTTCCTACACCTGGATGGATTTGGGGACAGCGCCGATGATAATCAGGTGAAAATTCTTAACCGGAAGACGGGTGCAGGTGTTCAGATCTCTGTGGACAAGCCCTTGCAAAAAGTCGTCTTCTGGGCGATTTCCTCAACCCTTTGTCCGGAGCCCTATATCCAGCTGGATGTGCTCCCCGGAGAAACAGAGATCTGGATTTCGGAATACAGGCTTTTTTAATCTTGAAGACTGAGATCAGCAGCATCCTCCGAAAATTGTTGTACTTTCGCCCGAAATCCCGGGGATGAAGAAACTGCGTTATATACAAACACTTGGATCTTTTAAGAACTACTACAGGTCCATGAATGAGATACTTGCCAATGCTTTTGGGAAAGTTCATATGTTACACTACCCCTTCTATATGAAGGAGAATGAAAGCCTGGAAGAACGACAAAATAACCTGATTGAACATTGCCTGACTTACATCGGCGGCCTGAAGGGGAAGGACCTGCTGGAGGTAGGTTGCGGAAATGGCCTGAATTGCCACTACATTGATCTGAATCATGATGCAGGAAGTATCATTGGAATTGACCTGAACAAAGCCAACCTTGATCTGGCAAAAGCACATGCTAAGGATTCCGACATAAGTTTTGTCCATGATAACGCCCAGGAACTGACCTCCATCGAGGATCATTCCGTCGATGTGATGATTTGCATAGAAAGTGCCTTTCATTACCCTGATAAAAATGCCTTCTTCCAGCAGATTAAAAGGGTGCTACGCCGCGATGGTGTTTTTCTTATTGTGGACATCATCCGCTCACCGGGAAAAAGTGGAAAATCCATGTGGATGTGGAACAAGCGAAAACTCTTTTTTCATGCAAACGAGGAAGAATATCATCATTATTCCAGCGGCAACCAGCTTGTATTTAAGCATACCGAAAACATTACTGACCGCATCATACGGGGTTATGAGGGACACCTGAACTGGATTGACAGGAGAAATATGAGATTGGCGGATTTTATACTGATGAAGTTTTTTTCAAGGCTTCAGGTGCGCCTGAATGTGGCCGAGCTGCAATCCAATAAACAATATATGCTCTTCTGCGGGGAGCATGCCTCGGAATAAGATCCTCAGCTGGCTTTTCTGTTTTGGATGGATATCTTACTTTTGCCATTCATGAAACGCCCCTTCATATCTTCTTCTTATTCAGCTTTTAAGTATTTATGCCTTTGGCCAGGGAGGCGAGATGCCAGCTGTGAACAGCGTATTTACGGAACAGGCTCTGAAAGTAGATGGGAAACTGGATGAGGAAGCCTGGCTAAAGGCCGATTCCATCAACTCACTTACCATGGTGGAGCCTGTGGAAGGAGGAAGACCTACTTTTCCCACACTGGTGAAGATTCTGGTGACTCCAAAAAATATTTACCTGGGATTTATTTGTTACGATGATCAGCCCAAAGATGTGGTGGCTTTTTCCAAGGCCAGGGATTCGGATCTGGACGATGAGGATTACCTGAAGGTAATTTTTGATACCTACCAGAATGGCAGGAATGGATATATTTTTGCCATCAATCCCTTTGCTGCAAGATATGATGCGCTGGTATCCTTCAATGGCGAGTCGGAAAATCCCAACTGGGATGGTGCCTGGGAAGCTCAAACCCGGGTAAATGAAAATTCCTGGAGTGCCGAAATCAGGATTCCAGTCTCCACACTAACCTACAATAAAAGTCTCGATTCATGGGGCTTTAACGTGGAACGCAGAGTCCAGCGACTTCTGGAAGTTAACCGCTGGTCGGGTGCAAGCCTGGACTACACCATCGGTCAGACCCGTCACGCAGGTCTTTTGTCCGGCTTACCACAGTTTAACAGGGGAATCGGACTCACACCCAGGGTGTCCATGCTGGGCAAAGCAACTCAGGATGCGGAAAATCCAACTTCCTATGAATGGAAGCCCAGCCTGGATATCACCCAGCGTATTACCACAGACATCACAGCGCAGCTCACAGTCAATACAGATTTTGCCGAAACCGAGGTGGATTCAAGGCGAACCAACCTGACCCGCTTCCCGGTGCTCTATCCAGAGAAGCGGCAGTTCTTTCTGGAGGGGGCTGATATTTATGATTTTGGTCTGAGCCTGGGGCGCGAGCTGATGCCCTTTTACAGTCGAAGAATTGGCCTCTACAAAAGTGAAGAGGTTCCCATCATGTGGGGGGGCAAGGTGAACGGCAAGGTGAAAAATACCCAGTTCGGGGGACTGATGACCCAGACCCGTGCGGTGGATTCCCTGGTTCCCTCCACAAAAATGGGGGTGGTCAGGATTAAACAGAATATTTTCAAAGAGTCTTCCATGGGCATAATCGCCACCATTGGTGATCCCGGAGGTCGGAGCCAGGCCTGGACCACGGGAGTTGATTTTACCTACCAGACCTCCACCTTTGGATCGGGTAAAAATTTTTTGGTGGGAACCTGGGCCATGATCAATAACAGGGAGGGCCTGGAAGGGGATAAATCGGCGGTGGGTATCAAGATTGACTACCCCAACGACCTGTGGGATTGGTTTTTACAATTCAGGCGTGTGGGCGATGCCTTTGATCCTTCCATGGGGTTTGTTGCCAGGAAAGCCTTCTACAACTATTCCGGAAAAGCAGATTTTATGCCACGGCCTGAAAGCGGTGTGGTGAGACAGTACAGATTCAGAGTCAGTCCTTCACTGTACACCGATCTGGGCAATCATTGGGAAAGCTACTCTTTTTCTGTCACTCCCCTGGGTGTGAACTTTGAGAGTGGTGACCAGGCCGAAGCCGAACTTCGGCCGGCAGGGGAATTCCTGAAGGAAGCTTTTGAAATTGCAGAGGGTGTGGTCATTGAACCGGGGGCCTATCACTGGGTGCGTTATGGATTGGAAGCTTCAACTGCAAGTAAAAGGGCTCTAAATGGAAAAGCTGAATTTAGCACCGGCGGATTTTACGGGGGAAGGCTTGACCAGATTGAGTTGCAGCTGAACTGGCGGATTATGTCCTTCCTGGTCCTTGAATTTATGTATGAGAATAACATCGGGTATATCCCGGCAGGTGATTTTAAAAAAGAGCTGCTGGCAGCCCGGACAGCCATTAATATCAGCTCGGACCTGAACATCAGTCTTTTCGTCCAGTATGACAATGAATCCTCTTCGGTGGGCTCCTATTCCCGTTTACGGTGGACCTTTGCACCCCTGGGAGACCTCTACATCGTTTACAAGCACAACATTCAGCCCGATCTTAACGACCGGTGGCAGCAGGACCAGAACCAGCTCATGGTAAAGCTTACCTATGGGATTGCCTTGTAACAAAGTCAGGACAAAATGGAATGGGTGTAATTGATCCTTTTCGATTTAATTTTGTTATTATTATTATTTGAAAAATGATTAGCCGGAATACTGGGTGCATAAGAAAATCATAAAGCATATAAAACGAGGAGACAGGAAGGCTTTCAGGGAGGTTTTTGATCACTATTTTTCTGCACTTGCTGCTTTTGGGTATAAGTATGTTCCGGATCAGTTTGCAGTTGAGGACATGGTCCAGGAAGCCTTCATTTCTTTCTGGGAAAAACGGCTGGACTTCGACCACATCAACGCCATTAAATCCTTTCTCTATACCTCGGTACGGAATAAATGCTTAAACCAGATTAAACACCAGGCAGTACTGAAGAAGCACGAGCCGGCCCTGGTTTATGAACTGGAATCGGAGCAGCATTTCACAGCGCATGTGATCGAGGAGGAGACCTTCAATCAACTTCACCTGGAGATCAGGCAATCTGCCCGAATCAGCGCAGGAAATTATGTTGCTTGCCTTAAACGGATTGAAGAACCAGGAGATAGCCGATGAACTGAACATCTCCATCAATACCGTAAAAACACAAAAAAAGATTGCCTATTCAAAACTTAAACAGAAGCTGGAGCCCAGGTTTGAAACGGTTTTACTGAGCCTGATGTAGAAAAATGAAAAAAAATGAAAAAATCCTTCACCCGTTTTCGGGAATGCTTGTTTTAGTCTTGAGAAAGTATTGCATTTATGAATGAAACCTATCATATAGCCGACCTGATTGCTAAAAAAATCAAGGGAAGCATCACCCCCGGGGAGCAGGAGGAACTGGATCTCTGGCTGAATTCCGATCCCGGGAACCAGGCACTTTATAAACAGGCCACTGATCCCCGAAGACAACTTGGAAAGCTGGAGATCTATGGCCTCTTCAATAAAGAAAAGGTATGGGCAAATCTGGAAGATGAGCTTTTCGGAACAAAAACGATCAGATTTACACCCCAAAAGATTTTGCGCTATGCGGCAGCCATTCTTTTACCCCTGCTGGTTGCCGGAGGTTTTGCCTACATCTTTTTAAATAATCCCTCTTCTGTGAGTATTGCAGAAATTGACAAGCACATCACTCCCGGGACACAAAAGGCCATGCTGGTTCTGTCCGATGGAAGCAGCATTGAACTTGAACCGGAAACATCCCTTGCCGCATTGAAGGAGGGGGATGCAAGCATCAGCAATAAAGAAATGCTGCTGAGCTACACTGCAGAAGAAAAGCCCGGCCGAAAAAAGGAAACCGTTTATTAATGAGCTGAGAACCCCCAGGGGTGGTGGCTATAATCTTCAGCTGGCCGATGGAACAGAGGTATGGCTCAATGCAGGTTCTTCCTTAAAATTCCCGGTATCCTTCCAGGACAGTGTCAGGCAGGTTGTCCTTGAGGGAGAGGCCTACTTTGAGGTCAGCCACAATGGCTTACCCTTTATTGTAAGTACTGCAGATATGGACACCAGGGTACTGGGGACTTCCTTTAATATCTCTGCCTATGCCGACGATCCTGAATTTAAAGCCACCCTGGTGGAGGGAAAAGTAATGGTCGGCCAGATGATACTTGCACCCAATGAACAAGCCACATATGTACGCTCCTCAGCTGAGATCTTACTAAGAGCCAGGTGAATGCATCCACCTATATTTCATGGATGCAGGGTAAAATGGAATTCCACAACGAAGACCTGGAACTTGTTATGAAACGACTGGCCCGCTGGTATGATTTCTCTTATGAATTTGAAAATGCCGGAGGCCAGGGAGTTCCATTTTTCTGCAAGACTGGATCGGGAAGAAAGTCTTTCGACCATCCTCGAGATGCTGGAAAAAACAACGGATGTAAAATTTGAATACAGGAAAAATACCATCGTGGTATTATAAACCCCCGGCTAAAGTTGGCATTATGTGCAAGGGCTCAACATCATAAATTCTGTCTGAGATCTGGATTGCTTGTTATAGCCTCCTTTATTTCCTCAGCGCTTCGTCAGGGCCCAGGTCCCCCTGCTTAATCTTTCCCTGGAGGATACCACCGTGGAAGCGGTGCTGAATGAGATCAGAAATCAGACAGATATAGACTTCATTTTTAACCATGAGGAGGTTGAAAAATGCCCCAGGGTGAGCATAAGGGTAAACAATGGAACTGTGGATGAGGTATTAAATCTGTGTTTGCAAAACACCGGTCTGAGCTTTGAAAAAGTAAAAAGCACCATCATTATCCTTCCGGAAAAGAAAGAAAAAGCCAGGCAAAGTCGGATCTTCCAACCCAGACTTTAAGGGGAGTGGTACGTGACAGGGACTCCAGGAGCCCCTTGCCTTTTGCCACGGTTGTATTAATGGACAGTGACCCTGTCAGGGGGACAAGCACCGATAGCACGGGGAGCTTTCAGGTTCGACAAGCTTCCGGTGGGCCGGCATTCCCTGATGGTAAGCTATGTGGGTTATGAAGATGCACTGTTTTCTGAAATACTCCTTGGTTCGGCCAAGGAAGTTGTTTTGCAGGTTGAGATAGCCGAAAGAAGTGAGTCCATAGGGGAAGTATCCATCTCGTATAAGAAGGGAGATCCTTTGAATCAAATGACTTCAGTGAGCTCCGTTTCATTCAGCGTAGAGGAGACCAAACGTTATCCGGTCAGCATCAGCGATCCGGCCCGGATGGCCCAGGTATTTGCAGGAGTTTCGGGCTATGACGATGCCACCAACGAAATTGTGATCCGGGGAAATTCACCCAACTGGCTGCTCTGGAGGATGGAGGGAGTGGAGATTCCCAGTCCTAATCATTTTGCAGAAGAGGGCTATACCTCGGGAGCGGTAAGTATCCTGAGTACCAATCTCATGGGCACATCGGATTTTTTTACCGGGGCCTTCCCTGCCGAATACGGATATGCCCTGTCGGGTGTATTTGACCTGAGGTTGAGGAAGGGAAACAGCCAGGAGCGGGAATACTCTTTCCAGGCAGGTGCCCTGGGCATCGATTTTGCTGCTGAGGGTCCCTTCAAAAAAGGCTATGACGGATCCTATCTCATCAATTACAGGTATTCCACTTTTGCCCTGCTGGATAATTTTAATGTGAATCTTTCACAAAATGCCCTGCCCAATTACCAGGATTTGATCCTTTAAGTTTAACCTGCCCACAAAAAAAGCAGGGACCTTTTCCCTCTGGGGGATCGGCGGGAAGGCTAATGATGATGAGCAATATCTACCGGATACAACAGCGGGTGAAAACCCGGAAAACGGCTACAGGGATTTCACCAAAACCGGAATGTATGCACTTGGACTGAGCCACATCATTTTCCCCGATGAAAAATCCTATGTAAAGTCGGTTGTTTCCCAATCCATGAGCTATAGCTCGGAAACCTTTGAGAACATGGATAGCAGCGGGATCTTTTTACCCCGTCTTTTACGATGAGCTGCAGAACAGAGCACTTAGAATCAGCACCTTATACAACCGAAAAGTGTCCCGCAAACTGAATCTGCGGACAGGTCTGATCATGAATCTGCTAAGTTTTCACTATTACACAGAATCCGCGATGCCACAGGAGAACAACGAACGCTTCTGAATAGCACCGGCAACACCCAGTTATACCAGGGCTATTTCCAGGGCAGGTATGCTCTATCTGAAAAGCTGATGTTCAATGCGGGCCTTCATTATGCCTATTTTGCATTAGCCAGGGACAATTCCCTGGAACCCAGGCTTGGACTTACCCGGAAGCTGCCGCATCATCAAAAACTTTCCTTTGGCTATGGCCTTCACAGCAGGAATGAGAACCTGCCTGTGTATTTTGCTGAACAGGAGCTAAGCGATGGAAGTATTTTTTTGCCGAATCTGGAGCTGCAAATGACCCGCTCCCATCATTTTGTACTTGGCTATGAAAAGATGTTTGGAAAAAGCTTGCAGATAAAAACCGAAGCTTACTACCAGAAGATCAACAATTTGCCCGTAGCTACCAATCCGGATCAATACTGGGTTCCCATGTTTGGCGGGGTAAATCCGGGAGATACCCTTGCCAACATTGGAGAAGCAAGGAACTTTGGTCTGGAACTGACCTTTCAGAAATTCTTTACTGAAGGATATTATTTTCTTATTACCAATTCACTCTTCGATGCTAAATATAAACAGGCCTCTGGAAACTGGTATAATTCAAGATACAACATCAATTATATCACCAACCTGGTGGGAGGGAAAGAGTTTAGCTGGGGAGAGAATAAAATGGTGGGGCTTAATCTAAAGGTGATCTGGGCGGGTGGCAAAAGGCTGATTCCCATCGATCTGCAGGCATCCATCGAAGAAGGGCAGGGTGTCTATTTATTGGATGAATTATACTCCATTCAGGCCAAAGACTATTTCAGGATTGACCTGGGTTTCAAGCTCCATTTTTTCCGCGAAAAAACGGAGCATACCCTGTCGCTGGACATTCAAAATGTAACAAACCGGATAAACACCTTTGCCCTTCAATACAATCCCGAAACCGAAAGCATAGAGGACTATCCCATGGCCGGCATCATTCCCCTGCTGGCTTACAGGGTTGAATTCTGACCGCCTGATCTGATTACAGGCCTCAATGATCTGATCCACCACCGGCAGGGCTTCACCAGCCTGTATTTGGTAATCACCCTGGGTATTCGGGATGGAAGTCATCACCACAATCAGGTCCTGATCCGGGACTATGAAGGCAAACTGTCCGCCATGTCCCCAGGTGAATTGAATGTTCCGGGTGGTATCAAGCCACCAGTAGTATCCAAATTGATAGTCAGCATCGGGTATCTCCACCTGGACGCTTAGCATCTCCTCAATCCATTCATTTGAAATGATTTGCTGATTATTATAGCTTCCACCATTGGCCACACACATGGCCATTTTTGCCATTTCCCTGGGTGTGGTTTCAATCCCGAATCCCCCCAGGGAGATTCCGTCCTTGTACCTCACCCACTTATAATTCGTGACCCCGATTTTGGAAAAAAGTACCTCATCGGCCCATTCATCAGCGGGCTTGCCGGCAGCACTTTGAATGACAGCCGACATCAGCTGCGGGTCACCATCCTTATAAAAGAACTCGCTTCCCGGAGCGTATATCATCGGCCTGTCTAAAATATAGTCGGTAATATTATCAGGAATTTCCCGCAGTATTTTATCGGTTTCCCCGCCCACTCCATCATTGCTGTAATCAATTCCCGAGCGCATGGTAATCAGCTGTTCAATGGTGATTTCAGCTTTGTCAGGATGGCTTGTGAGAATCTCAGGTAAATAGTCAGACATGGGATCATCCAGCGAGGCAATCAGGCCCTGATCCACTGCAATGCCTGTCAACATCCCCATCACCTGCTTGGTGCAGGACCAGATCAGATGCCGTGTAGTGATATCGTTTTCATTCTTATGGTAAGTTTCAGCCACCAGCCTGTTGTTCCTGAAAACCAGCAGGCTCCTGATGGACCAAAGATTTTCGTTTTCATAGGTGGAGCTGATAATGGAATTTAGCTTCTGAGCATCGATTCCTTCCGCCTGGGGAGTGGAAAGGATCAGTCCGTCGTTTATCTCTTTTGGCTCACTTGAAACAAAGGCCTGGTTCAGGGGATCATCCTTCATGCAGGAGGTGAACAGGAACGAGACAAGCAGTATAAGAGTAAGTCTCATATTATATCGATTTTTTGTATCCAAGAATCCAGTTCAGGTTGATGGAGTGAGCCATATACCTGAAGGCCGGTGTTTGAAAGTAGCCCATGAACTCAAATTCATAGGCGATGGAGAATCCTTTTTCAGGAGGATGGGCCAGTTCAATCCTGAGGTCAGTATGATTATACAGATTCACCGATCCGAAGCTCATATTGGAATGGGGATTGCTGACAAAATCCGAGAGGGTCAGGGAATAATAGTATTGCTCGGTCTGTGCTTCGGGCCTTGAATTCAAACTGGCCAGGGAAGTCGAAAGGGAAATATTCAGCATTCTGTTTTTAACCGGCAGCGAGATCTGAAAGCGCGGACCCACTTCATAGGAAGAAAGCCAGAACATATGTCCACTTTGTAATTCGGGATACAAAAACCACTTGTAATACCCCGAAAGGTAGGGCCCCAGAGTCACAGGCATATCCGGATTGTTATTCAGGCGGAATCCATAAAAAAAATCAAAGGGTTTAAGAGACCACATCATCCCCACCCCCTGATTATAATTCACCCCGAAGCCCAGTTCGGCCTGGTAGCTGAATATGTTTTGATCAAGGTGGGAGACCAGGGTATATTCACCCACCAGGTTCAGTCCCCTGTTCACCAGTCCATAATTAAATTCATCCTTGATCTGGACGTACTGGGACTTAAAGGAAAGGGTATGTTCAGTTTTTTTCCCTGCATCCTGGGCAGACAAAGTCATTGCCAAACAGATGATTGCCAGTATGGCGAGAGTTCTTGTCATCTTCTATTAAGCATTTCAAGACTTCCTACTAAACGTTGCGGCCTTATTATTTGTTCAGAACTGAGCCAGGGCTGCTTCCAAGGTAAGGTCCTGCCCGGCCTCTATCTCTTCAATTGTATTTTTACTCAGAATATCCGGAATCAGGCCAATGCCCTCATAGGACAGCACCATCGCTAAACTCTATAATCTGGGGAGACTACGGAATAATACCATCCATTGGGCAGTTCTTTACCAATTTTAGTTGAATGCGCACCATTCGTCGTATCACCCAGGTGGATCAGGTTGGGTAGTGTTTTAAGGGCCATGGTGGTTCTTTCTCCGGCACTAATGGTAAAACGGTCAGTAATTAATACAATGGGCTTATTAAAGTAGGGTGTTGCTGGATTCAGGTCCCAGTTGTACCACTCCGTATAATCATCTGGTCCTGTCCCGTTTTTTGTTTTGGATCGGTGGGTGAACCTGCTTTCCTCTGTAAGGCGCCCCAATTCGGAGAAAGAATAGGTCATGTCACCCCCGCCGTTATTTCTTAGATCGATGATCAATCCATCTGTATTTTTAAATTCATTCAGGATATCATCTGTGGCAAACAGGTTATCGCCGATCCACTTTAGATGCCAGTACCCGATGTTTCCAATCTTCCCGAATACATTCCCTTCATCACCATTTTCCGTAAACTCATTATTTAAGTACTTTGATTGAATGAGTTCCAGGTTAAACAGGCTGTCGGTTTTTTCCTGGTCGAAGTAGACATTTGAATTGAATACTTTTCTATTGGGAGTAACCAGTGAAACATGGCCGTCATTCAGGGAGCGAAGCATTTGAGTAAAGATCGTATAGAGCTCATCATCCGTAGTGTTTGCATTTACCTGGGGACGGTAGATCTGATACTGTTCATTCCAATCCACATTTCTTTGCTCAAAGGGGGCATAATCGGTCTGGAAGGTGGTCCACAGGGTTTCAAAGAGTGCCTCGGGATTATTCTCAGGTTCTGTTTTGTAGAGTGTATTATCGCAGCTTGCAACAAGCAAGGAGATGATCAGGATATATATAGTTTTTTTCATGATTTAGAACTTTAGTCTTGTGGATATAAAAATCGTATTTTCGGTTGATGCCAGTGGAGTGGGTGCCTGGTTGAAGTTCATGGAAAGCCAGTAAGAGGCTCCAAGCTCCCACTTTTCTGAAAAGGCATGGTAGTAAGACAGATCCAGGTCAACACTCTGAGAGACACCCCAGGATTGGATCTCACTTCTCTTTAGAAAATTCATGAGCGATTTTAAGTCATTGTGTTCTATGTTATCTGCAAAGTATTCATCATTTTGAGACATGTAAGGTGATCTGCTCACAAAGGAGAAAATGGGAAGCCCCACATGCGCCCGGAGATGATTTTTATCGTTCAGTTTATACTCCATTTTAAGCCAGGCATCCAGACCGTTGGAGAAATAATAGCCGAAACTGCCGTTATCGCCAAACATGTAATTTGAGGGCCATAAGCGGATCCTTGCCTTGCCTCCCAGCGCCAAATTGAAGTTGCCACGTTCCACGATATTTTTACCCAGTGCGTAAGTCACATCAAGCTGGGTGAAGGTGTGTGGGTAGCTTGAGTACTTTTCAGTATTAAAGTATAAGTCGAACTCATAGGGCTCACCCACCTGTGGTGCATAATGGCTGAATCTCACCAGTGCTTCCTGCTCCAGTTTTTTAGACCTTTCATAGCTAAGTGCAAAATTGAGAGCAGACCAATCCTGATGAATCATTGGGGAAAAGGAAAGGTCCTGCCTCTTCACATGCCCCATGCCCCAGTTCAGGCCAAAGGAGTTTACTTTTGTTTCTTCCTGGGCCTTCAAACCCAGTGTCAGTATGATGAGTCCGCAAAGGACGATAAGTTCGATGTTTCATAATGTTATGGTTTTTGTTGTTTGTCTGTCTTTGTATCTAAAACAACAAGATTAAAAAGCGGGTGAAGAAAATAGGCTTAGAATTGAGCCAGCGCTTCTTCCAGGGTACGGTCCTGACCGGCCGCCATCTCCTCAGATGTATTTTTCACAAAAATATCAGGAGGTAATCCGGGACCCTCGTAGGAAATCCCGTCTCTGAATTCAATTTTTTGAGTGACGAGGGAATAATACCATCCATTGGCCAGTTCTTTCCCGATTTTTGTGGCTATGGCTCCACTTGTAGTATCACCCATATGGGTAAGATTTGGCAGCGTTTGTAAAGCCATTACAGCTCTTTCTCCTGCACTGATGGTATATCTGTCAGTCAGCAGCACAATTGGTTTGTCAAAATAGTCGCCGGATGGATATATATTCCAGTCATACCATTCTGTGTAATCATCAGGGCCTTTTCCGTTTTTTGTTTTGGATCGGTATACAAATCGCTCTTCATCTGTGAATCGGCCGAACTCTGAAAATGCAAAGGTGAAGTTTCCACCTCCATTATGCCGCAGGTCGATGATCAAGCCATCTGCTTCTGAAAAATAGTCTAATATATTATTCAATTCCAGCAAATTGTCGTGTATCCAATCCATGTGCAGATATCCGATATTTCCCATCCATCCATAGGTATTACCACCCTTACCACTCATGGTGTAATCATTCTGACATATACTTGCTCTTAATTAACTCCAGATCAAACAATTCATCATCAATCCTCTGGTCGATTATCAGATTTGAATAGAATACATCTGCATCGGGAGTGGTGAATGAAACATGACCATCATTAAAAACCCTTAGCATTTGTTTGATTATTTCTTTTAGCTCGTCGCCACTGGTTGAGTCACTTACCTGCGGCCTGTATATATTGTATTGTTCATCCCAGTCCACTCCTCTTTCTTCAAATCCGGCGTAGTCGGTAGAAAATGTTGTCCATAAATTCTCAAACAGCGCTTCCGGATTATTCTCCGGCTCGGTGTCAAAAACAGCTTTCTCACAAGCATTGAAGGCAAGCAATGCAATGGCTAATAATATATATGTAAATTTTTTCATGATCTTAGAATTTAAATGTTCCACTGATGTAAATAACATTCTCTATCTAGGTAAACTTTGTCGGTCTCTGGTTGAAATTCATCGATAAAAGATACTTACAGCCGATCTCCCATTTCTCATTCAAAGAGTAATCGTAGCTTATATCGAAATCAAAACTCTGAGATGAACCCCACGATTGAAGCTGTCCGTCCTTAATGCGAGCTCCCAGCTCTTTTAAACCTTTATGAGAATATATATTCTCGAAAAACTCGTCATCCTGGGCGAGGTAGGGATCGCGGTAAATATATGCAAAGAGGGGTATGGATACATTTGATTTGAAATGGTGTTTTTCGTTTAAATCATACTGAAAATTCATCCAGATGTCCAGCCCAAATGCAATAAAAAGCGGAGAAGGACCGGAGGGCCCGAAATTATAGGTGGATGCATAAAATTTATTCTTTGATTTACCCCCTAAAACAAACTTAAACTTTTCCTTTTCAACAACTGAAAAGCCAAGCGCATAATTTATATCAATCATTGTAAAATAATGAGGATAAGCTATTTCCTCTCCATTATAAAATGAGTTATACTTAAATTCTTCACCTACTCTGGGTGTATAATACCCAAATTTCAGACTTGCCTGCTGTTCCAGCTTATTTGACCTTTCATAGACCAGCCGCACATTTATTGGAGACCAGTCCTTGTGCACAAAGGGTGAGACCGAAAGGTCCTGCCTCATGATATTTCCCATGCCCCAGTTCAGGCCAAAGGAGTTTACCCTTGCTTCTTCCTGGGCCTTCAAACCCAGTGTCAGTATTATGAGTCCCCAAAGGACGATGATTCGATGTTTCATAGTGTTATGGTTTTTGTTTTTTGTCTGTCTTTGTATCTAAAACAACAAGATTAAAAAGCGGGTGAAAAGAAGTGAGGAGTATTTTAGAATAGAAGCTTCATAAAATCGTCATATATGCTTGCCTCAATCTCCTCAGCATCGTAGGATGAACTGTTTACCAAAAGAACATAGGTGAAATCTGATTCGGGAAAGTATTGTGCCATTGTAGAGAAGCCTGTGATGGCTCCTGAATGACCAACGCTGTATTCCGCTTCCTTGGTAAACTTTTGTATTCCATATCCACTTTCGCTGTGGACATAGTACGGGTCAACCCAGCCGGAAGGAATTTCAAACCAATCAGTCATTTGAGCCAGGGATTCTTCACTGAGTAATTCACCTTTCATAAGCTTCTCCAGGAAAGTTCCAATATCATATGCGTTAATGGCAATCCCTCCATCGGCCGTGTGCAACTCATCCTTATACATAAAGTCGGAGCGCACAAATTGTCCGTTCCCATACATATCTGCATAGCCCCAGGCACATCCCTCTGGAATGGGATTATCAAAACTATAGTAAGCACTTTCCAGATTCAGCGGGGTGAATACCTCCTCGTCATAAATCTGCCCCAGCTTCTTTCCTGTGGAACTTTCCAGAATCATTCCCAGAAGCAGAAAGTTGGTATTTGAATAATAATAAGTCTCTCCTAAACCATTTGTGGGATCCTGCTTGTAGGCATAGGCAAGAATCTCTTCATAGCTCCAGTTGTTGTATTCTGCATTCATCCGGTCCATATCGTAAGCAAGGGTATAATAGTCGGCAATCCCGCTGGTGTGGCTCAATAGATGGCTGATTTTTGCCTGATCCGCATTGGCCAGTTTATCCAGAAGAGAAGGATTAATCCATTTGCTTACCGGGTCTTCCAGAGAAAGGATTCCCTTATCCACAAGTGAGAATACGGTCGCTGCAGTAAAGACTTTAGTGATGCTGGCGATTAGAAATTGTTGAGAGCTATAAACCTCAAGCCCTGCTTCCGCATCACTCACTCCTGCAGTACCCATCCACAACCCATATTCGTCTTTGATCAACAAGGAGGCTCCCATGAGGCCCTGTTTTTGATTGTTTTCCAGAATTGACTGGTAAATTTCCGCCCTGGGATGATTCGCACTTGAATCGGCAAAAGGCAGAGGATCGTTCGTATATAGAACCGAGTTCATATCATCTTTAGTACAGGCAGAAATCAGAACGCCCATTACAATGAGGAATATATAGTTTTTCATAATCTTAAAATTTGATGTTTAAACCTAGTTTGAGAAAGGAGTGGATCATTACAGGAATTCCGTTTGCAAATGGAGTTTCCACAGATATTTCCTGCCTGATGAAGGGTTCAAATCTGCTGCTGTTCCTGTAAGTAAGACCCAGACCTATACCCGCCATTGCATGTGGCCTTCCAAATTGCTGGACACTGGAAATTTCACCACTTTCGGCATTTATTTCATAAAGGTTTCCAGGGTAAAACGTATGCATATATCCGGCGAAAGCAGAGAGATCAATGCTTAAAAACCCTTTGACTTTTACCCGGTACATGTAGGTGCCATTCAGATAATAGGCATGCTCGATGCGTTCATGGAAGAAATAGCCCAGGTTTGCATTCAGCTGCTGAATAGAGTGCTCCTTTTCCTTTTGCCAGAATGTGAGTCCTGCTTCAATTCCCGGATGCAGTGGAGTGTAAGTGGTAAATGGAAAGGCAATATTCTCATTCACCACCGAAAATGAGGCCTGCTTTATCAGCTGTCCATGGATTACCAGCGGACTCAGACAAATAAGTATCAGTAGTATAAATCTAGGTTTCATAATGTTTTGCTTTTGTTGTGTTTCTGTCTTTGTATCTAAAACAACAAGATTGAAAAGCGGGTGAAATGAAATGGGAATTTATTACTCCCTGAAACAACAACAGGAGGCCCTTTTTGAAAAAGACCTCCTGTGGGGAATCATTGGCCAAATCCACGGCCGATTCTGAAATTACTTTGATTTAATGGTATGAGTAAATCCGACCTGTAAAGCAAAGTTGTAAGTGGACTCCGTTTTATGGGGGAGCTGCCAGTAGATTTTTGGTCGCAGCCAGATCAGGTTCTGTTTCCCGGATCCCTGGGTGAGATTGTATCCAATGCCAAGGGTGAGCGAAGGCATAAAGTCCACCGGAACGGCCCGGGAGGCATCTGATACTTCTCCCGAATCATCCACACTTGTAAACACCATCGGAGTGCAGGAAGGACTGTAAAACTCCCACCCCGATACTCTCTTCCAGGAAGATTCCGGATTTGTAATACCTTCTGAATCCTGCATTCAGATCCAGGAACAGGCCATAGCTATGACGGGGATGAACAAAAAATCCAAGGTCAGCCCGTATGGGCAGGGAAGCCTTTTCTGAGAACATCTTTTCCACTTCAGCCTCAATTACAAGACCCGGATAAGTGACAGTGTGTCCAAAATAACCTGCTCCGATATTAAAGTTCGTCTGGGCTTTTGCTCCCAGGGAGAGCGTAAAAAGGGCCAGTGCAAGTATATATAGCTTTTTCATCTTAGTTATTTTTGTAGGTTTCAATAAAGCTGCTGACCTCCTGGTAAAAGGTCTCCGGGGTTTCATTCTGCGGTCCGTGGCAGCACTCGGGAATCTTCACCACCTCCTTCATGGAGGGATCGGTAGCCAGGTTTTCGTAAACATAATCTGCCAGATCAGCAGGAACCACTCCATCTTCAGCTCCCCAGAGCATCAGGGCAGGGATGGTGATGTTGCCCAGCTCCGGTGTATAGTTGATGTCATCCCAGAGTCCGTAGGTCTCCTCCGAATAAAATGCATCCACATAGAAGGACATGGCTGAACATGGATTTGAATATCAATTCGGTATAGGGAACCGGAGCCAGCTCCTGGAATTTCTCGTAGTCGTATACACTCCCCACCGACGGCTGCAACGTACCAGTAGGGCTCAGGAGGCTGAATAGTTCCCCGGCGCAGGATTTTCCTCATAGAAATCGATAATGAACTGCCAGTATTCCTGGTCGGCATCAGGTTCGGCCATCTTTGCGGGTACCCGCTCCATAATATAATCCTTCATCATCTGGGCCTCCAGATCTCCATACAGGGACCCGTTCAGGTCGATCCAGCCCTTGAAATTATCGTCATGATTATCCCTTCCCAGGTAACCGGCTGAGAGCTGTCCGCCCCAGCTGTGTCCGATCATAAACAGTTTCTTACCCGGATATTTGTGCTGAATGAGCTGGACAAGCTTATCGGTATCTTCAATGAACTGGTCAGGAGTCTGGGTCTTGAGATCATAGTGACCCTGGGTCATGCCTGAATAGCGCTGGTCCCAGTAAACCAGGATATAATCTTCCTCAAGCATTTTGAAATCCCGGGGCAATATGCTGCTCCATTCCCGAGTCGCCGGGGCCCCCGTGTACGGTGATAAGGATGACATCGGAACTGAAGTTTCCATTTACCCAGACGGGCATGTTGGCTCCTTTGTGGGAGAGGTGAAAAAACTCACCTGCCACCTGGTATTCTGATTTTTCGCAGGCCCCCAGAGTCAGGGTTACCAGCAGTATATATAGAATTGTCTTTTTCATCTTATTTAGTTTTAAAGCTGTGTGTAAATCCGATTTGCAAGGCCCAGTAGGGCAGGTGGAGTCCCCTGAATCCCAGGTCCCAGTATACTTTGGGTCTGATCCAGATCAGGTCTGCTCCTTCATCGTTTTTTGAGAAATTGTATCCCAGTCCGGCCGTTACCGAAGGCATAAAACCCAGAACGGGCTTATTACCATGGGGGATGGCATTGGCATAATCGTCGTAGAACCAGTAATTAGCTCTTAAAGCTTTTGGTAATGATCCCAACACCCACTGACTGCTCAAGGAAGATTCCTGATTTGAAATATTTCCGAAGTCCTTTGTGGAGATCAAGGGTCATGGCAGTATAGTCAGGATTGGAATGAAATCCCAGATCGGCTCTCAGTGGGAGGGAGAATGATTCAGCGTGGAATTTTTCATGTTCAAATTCAAGGACAAGCCCGGGATTTGTTACATTTTCCCCGTAGTATCCGGCTCCTGCAGAGATGCGGGTCTGGGCGTTTGTGTGAAAATGGATCGCCACGAGGGCGACCCATATGAGGATTATTTTTTTCATGAGATTGATTTTTTTGCTGTTTATTTTGAACGAAAGGTGTAGCCCAGGCTGAATTTCAGCCCGGTATGGTTTCTCCAGCCTCCGCTTTCATCACTGGCAGTGAAATAGGTGCCACCCAGCTGCAGGCCGAGGTTCATGGTGAAGCCTTTCTCAAGAACCCAGGTATACCCGGGTTCAAGAGCCACTGTTATTTCATTGGATGTGGACACTTTATTATGGCTGAATCCAAATACCGGGGCCATAAAAAGTCCGCTGACAGCGGTGGTTTTTTTCCCCAGTAGATAGACGGGTACTGAAAGTTGTCCCCCCACATTAGACAGACTTCGGGTATCGCTTTGCATATTCAATATGGATGCCAGCCTGATTGTGGCTACATCATTCAGATAGAATTGAGCTGCCAGAGGCAATACATTGATGCTGAATACTTTTTCGTCGTTGTCTTTAATTTCCCTGGTTATATCAGGCAGGATGCCGATGAAGAATTTATTGGAGCCCTGAGCTGCTATGCTCATTGTTAGTGAGCATAGCAACAGCAGGTTAAGGCTTAGTTTTTTCATGATTTCCTGTTTTTAGGATTGCGAAAAAATGATCTTACTAGTTGGAATCGATTACACTTCCTGAACCGGAAATATGATCCTTGATGGAAGGTGAACCTTTGTAGTAAACATTTCCGCTGCCCTCAATGCTAACGTCCAGGCCTTTCAAAGCGCTGATTTCAACCTCGCCTGATCCGCTAATATCCACCTGGCAGTAGTTGGCACTCAGCAAAAATCCATTGAAGCGAGCATGAACCCATCAGGGAAAGTTCCAGGTAATCGGCTTCAATGGGACTATCGATCCGAATATTCGCTGATCCCGAGTAGCTGATTTTTTCAATGGTGGGAAGCGTGATGTAATAGGTCAACTCGTAGCGACCATAATTACCATTTTCCAATTCCATTTCCCAGATTCCACTGTGTACATCGGTTTTTATCCTGCTGATGATATTTGAATGTCCGGTGACTTCCACTTTTTGTTCGGGTCCGTAGCTGATGACTACATCATCGGCTCCTGCTGCTGCGATTCCGGAGAAATCTCTGAGATTAAGAGTTTGTGTGGTGATACTTCCAGTTCCCTCTATGCGGGCATATTCCTTGGTGCAACTTTGTGTGATAATGGTTCCTAAAAGGATGGCTGCGATAATGATATTTTTTGTTTTCATGATTTTGTTGTTTTAAGTTTAAAAATGAAAATTGTGATGACTGTCATTCGATACTAAAACAACAAGTATGAAAAGCGGGTGAAAAGAAATTTAAAATTATCGTATATTGTTGTTGATGAATGCAGATCTTAATCGCATTGACCTTCCCTTCGAGCAGGCCCTCATTGATGAGCTGGATGAGATGGATGTGATTGAAATTAAGCCAGGTACCATTGTATTGAAGGAGCAGGAATTTATCAAGGTCATCCCCATCGTACTGGAGGGTTCCATTAAACTTCGCAAGCTGGATCCCACGGGACGGGAGATCATTTTTTATCATATTGAGCCCGGCGAAAGCTGCATACTATCCATCACTTCCTGTCTCAATAATAAGGAGAGCCAGGCTGAAGCAATCATCGAGAAAAGGACGCGTTTGATTGCTGTTGAAGCGGACAGGGTAAGGGCCTGGATGGATGTATTACCCTTCCTGGAGGAAGTTTGTGGTAAAACTCTATTACAACCGGATGGCTGAAATAATGACCCTGGTGGACCTGGTTGTTTTTAAAAGCGTCGATACAAGGCTGATCGGGTATCTGAAGGACCATGCAGTTAACAATGAGCTGGAGATCACACACCAGCAGCTGGCGGGTGAACTGGGTACAGCAAGGGAAGTCATTTCCAGGCTATTAAAGCAAATGGAAAAGGAAATGCTTATCTCTCTGGAACGGGGTAAAATTAAAATAATCAGGCCTTTGTGACCCTGGTCACCATGGAATTTCCACACGCCTCCCTATATTTGGACTAAATAAAAACTATTTAGTCATGAAAAAAAATATGGGACTTACTGACAGATGGATCAGGATTGTGGTGGGTCTCGCCGTAATTGCAGCCGGAATCTATTTTAAATCCTGGTGGGGCCTAGTGGGCCTTATACCTCTTGCTACTGCGTTAATCAGAACGTGCCCTCTGTATCTTCCCTTTGGGATAAGCACCCGACGTATCAGATAGTTTATAAATCTTTAATAATTTAGCTATGAACAGAAGAGAACTATTAAAAAATGTTGCTGCCGGAACCGTGTCGCTTTTTGTTGTCCCCGCTGTGATAACTTCCTGTGAAGATGATATTCCTGAAGATCCGGGTGGTGGCGATCCAAACGTACTTACAATTGATCTGACAGAGGGTAAATACAGCGCTCTTGGATCTGCCGGGGGCTCTGTGATAGAGTCGGGAATCATTATCATTAACACGGGGGATGATTATATTGCATTATCCAGCCTTTGTACCCATCAGGGATGTGTTGTGTCGTACAATCATAGTAATGGAAATCTTCCTTGTCCCTGCCATGGATCGGTATTCAGCACTTCCGGTTCTGTTTTGAACGGACCGGCTTCCTCATCCCTGGCAAAGTATAATGTGACTCAGGAGGGAGACATACTGACCATTCCGCTTTAAAAAATTCATTTTGAACTTGAGGGACTTTAACCTGGAAAGCTGTTTCGTTTGAGACAGCTTTCTTTTTTGGCTTTGATGCATATATTTGTTTTTTAAAAAATTGCACCATGATTATTCTTTCTTCTGTTCTCATTACACTGGCACTTGTTTTTTATTCTATTGGAATCTGGGCTGAGAGAATCGCGCGTATTCTGAAGCCCTGGCATGTGCTTACCTTCTGGACAGGTTTCACTTTTGATGTACTGGGAACGCTGGCCATGCATAAAATGGCTGAAGGCAGATTTGATATTCTTGAACCCCATACCCTCACCGGGCAAATTGCACTCTGGTTGATGCTGGGGCATGCAATATGGGCTACCATCGTTATTCGAAAGCATGAAAGCTCTATGCTTACGAAATTTCACAGGATCAGCATATTTGTCTGGTTGTTCTGGCTGATCCCTTATTTCGGGGGCATGTTTCTTGGGATGAGTCACTAGAATGAAAACAGAAGAGGGTGACCAATTGATCACCCTCCACCTGCTTTGCACAATGGTCAGAATTCTACCTCTTCACAATTCTCCTTATGAATTTCTGCTCATTGGTGCTTTCCACTTCCAGGAAGTAAATGCCGGGATCAATTCCATCCAGTGAAATGGTGTAATCATTAGACTGGATGTTTTTATACTGCCGGATGTTTGATCCCAAAACATTGATTACTGCCAGGGATTCGATCGCTTCATCTGAAGAGATATGCAGTATATCGAATGCTGGATTTGGATATACAGCCAGACCTGATCCGGGACCGTATTCATCTATGGAGCTCTCACCAGGTGCATTTTCCAGGCCCATAACGGCAACCGGCCAAACGCCCGGGCTTGGGACTGACACCCCGGTTGTATGGCCCCTTTGAGCATCACCACCAAAGTAATAAAGGGGCCAGCCTTTGTAAGTCAATTGCTGGCGTCCGTGAACATCAATGCTTGCAAACAGGGATTTATCCAATGTTGAAGCAACACCCTGAAGTTCCTCTTCGTAAATGGGCCAAACTCCATTGTTGCTAAAGTCCTCATTTGTAAAATTGTTTTGATCATAGTTATCGTTGATAAAAATGTAGAGGGTATTCCCATATTCATCCACAAAATACTGAACCATCTCTTCTCCTGGCTCGTAGGAGCCGTTGTAGGTCACACCATCCTTACCAATCAGAAGACCATCCATTAGCATGATGCTGTAATCGGGCTTGGCTACAAACCAGACATTCCCTACCCCTTCGCCACTTGTTTCTCCGGGATTAAGATCGTTTTTCCAGTAATAGAGGGGCCAGCCTTTATAGGTGGTTTGCATTCCCCCTTCGGGATGCTCAATGACACCAAAGTCTTCCAAATCCAGGCCTTCACCAGGTTCAGGGTTCTCGATGAAAAAGAGGGGCCAGTTATCCACACACCCACCTGTACAAAGTGAAGTATCGGGAAGCGCATCCTTTGTGAAGTAGTATAGGGTGAACCCCATCCAGTCAGTAAGGATCATCCCCAGTTCCGGATCATCAGCCAGCAGGATGTCTGGTCCGAGGGAACTTGAGATATCCGTAAAGTTGATATTATGCTGGAATTCCAGATCCACATCTCCCATCACCTCGCCGGTTTCTATCCTCCAGGCATGGTCGGCAGGGGGAGCATCATAGACACCATTCCCGTTGTGATCTGAATAGAAATCTGCCACATAATCTTTTCCAGGTTCGAGCACATAGGATTTGAGATCAAATTCTTCATCCTCTATCAATGTTACAAGCGTGTCAAGGGTTTCCCTTGTTGCCAGATCCCTCACAAAAAGGGTCAGTTCCTGGCCCAGATGAGGGGCCATTCCGGATAAGCTGAGCCTGAGCCTGTGCTTCCACATGATGTCTGTAAAACCGGTATTATGAACAAAATCCACCGTATCATCACCCATTGCCCCTGGTATTTCAACTCTCCATGCATGATCGGCGGGAGGGGCATCGTAATATCCGTTGCCATTGTGGTCGGAAAAGAAATCCACATAGTAGGATTTGCCCTCCATAAGTTCACTTAATTCTACACTGAAAGATTCCTCCACGATCTCACTCTCCCGGTCAATCACTTCCCCTGTTTCCATATCGATCAGGGCAAAATAGATTTCCTGATCCAGGTGAGGGCTCATGCCGCTCAAATTTACGATTGCGCGATGTTCCCATTCAATGTCAGTAAATTCTATGTTATGCGTAAAATCCAATACTTCATTGGAACTTACCTCCTCAAGTTCGTACCTCCAGGCATGATCTGCAGGTGGAGCATCATACTTTCCATTGCCATTGTGATCCGCGAAAATGTCAACCGTATAGGAGTTCCCGGCAACAATTCCCGGGACCTTCAATGTGAAATTCTCCTCGATGGTTCCACTTGATCTTTCTATCTCCTCACCGGTATCATCATCCGTGACAAGAACCCAACCGCTTTGTCCCACATGAGGGGTCATGTTTGAAAAATTAATGGTCAGTGTATCTACCTGAAGCTCCAATACAATTACTTTCCCCACCATGCCAAATTGCACATGCGGATCGCACTGGTAATCATACACTCCAGGCTGGGAAAAAACATGGCTGAACTCCCAGCCATTACCCAGGTCATTTCCGAATGATTCCGGATTGGAAGGAAATTTTGACTGCAGGCCGTTTACATTGTGCCGGCCTTCGGAATTGGTCCAGGTAACCTCGTCCCCCTGGTTGATGGTAATTTCTGCCGGGGTGTATTTGTTATTGCTTACATCCACGGAATGTGAAGTCTGACCGTTTGCAGCGAAATGTATCGCAGCAAGCAGTGTAAAGGTCCAGAGTATCCGGATCTTCCTTTTTCTGGTAAAGTTGTTTTTCATCTTTTATGGTTTTTGTTGTACATATTCAAGTAATCATAAGCCATGCATCTGTCTGTAGACAGGCTGATTTGAAGGGGGGATATTGCTGCTCTTCTTTGAGGTATGGTAAAATTAGATCAAGGGCTTGTGGAAGCAATGTAACCTACATCACAATGTTTGGCTGTGGCTCTGTTAAAAATTTGTTAATTAGGGAATTATAAGAATTCTCTGTGACCCTGGTTACGAAGAATTCCCGCCTGTAAAGCCTATTTTTGATTTGACTAAGCGGGACAAAAAATGAATAAACCAGCCATACTTATAATTTTTACATTACTGGGATCCGCCTGTACCTGGGAGAATCTGGAGACCCTTTATCCGGATGCTGAATTGTGTGATACCCTGAATGTTTCCTATACTGAGGATGTGGTTCCGATTCTATCCGGCAACTGCTATGAATGCCACAGCAATTCGAATGCCCCCGATTTTGGACGGGGCATCGCATTTGAAGATTACGAGGATGCATTTTCCTTATCCGGCTCGATCGTGGGTGCAATCAAGCATGAAGATGGGTTTCCCGCCATGCCCAGAGGGGCTGAAATGCTGGATAGCTGCTCCATTTCTGTCATCGAAGCATGGGCCAATCAAGGGGCCCCTGACAATTAATACATACTGATGATGCTTACACTCCGAACTTCCTTAAATCTTATCGGCCTTTTCCTTTCTGGCACTTTCATGATCCTTTCGGGGCAGGACCTGGATTCACTCCTTCTTTCCACCCTGGAAGAAAGAACCGAATATACAACAGCCACCTTTAAGGCCACACGGATACTAAACGGGCACTCCATTGAAAGAATGACGGAAGGGGAGATGGATGTGAGGATCGAGCACCGTTTCGGAACCATAAACTCTGGCGCATATGAATTCTTCGGGCTCGACCAGGCGCATATTCATCTGAGTATTGAATATGGCATTACAGACTGGGTCATGGTAGGCCTTGGGAGGGGTACTTTTGAGAAGACCATTGATGGATTTACCAAGGTGAGCATACTCAGACAGTCCACCGGATTAAAGGAAATGCCCATTTCACTTTCCTACATGGCAGGCATTTATGTGAACGGACTAAGATGGGAGGATCCTGAACTGGAAAACCAGTTTTATCAGAGGCTCTCCTATGCCCACCAGGTGATGCTAGGCCGGAAGTTCAGTCCAGGGTTTTCTCTTCAGCTTACACCCTCCTATCTTCACCAGAACCTGGTGGCTACGGCTGCAGATCCCAATGATATTTTTGCCCTTGGGGCAGGTGCAAGACTTAAATTATCCAAAAGGATTTCTGTAAATGCCGAGTACTTTTATCTGTTTATTTCGGACAGGGAGGCCCTCTCCACTGCACTCTACAATCCCCTTTCCCTGGGAATTGACATTGAAACCGGGGGACACGTCTTCCAGATTATTATGACCAATTCGGTGGGAATGAGGGAGAATGCATTTCTTGGACATACCACGGGCCGGTGGCTTGATGGGGATATACACCTGGGCTTTAATATATCCAGGGTTTTTCAACTTAAAAAATAAAGGAGGCAGAGATGAAAAGAGGAACATTTACAGCATTGTTTGTGCTGAGCATGGTTGGTTCATTACCCGGAGCCCTGCTGGGACAGGGAAAGTACCTCACCAATGAAGGGAATATTGTCTTTTATTCCCACACAGTACTTGAGGACATTACTGCAGAAAATAATGAAGTGGCCAGTGTAATTGATTCTGAAAGTGGGGAGGTGGTGATCATTGTGGAAATGACCGCCTTTGAGTTTGAAAAGAAAAAGATGCAGGAACACTTCAATGAGAATTATGTGGAGTCGGATAAGTTCCCCAAAGCCACCTTCAGGGGCAATATCCGTAATAATACCGGGGTGAAATATGCGGTCAATGGGGTTTATGAGGTGGAGATTCAAGGGGAGATGACCATCCATGGTGTGACAAACCAGGTTTCAGCTGGGGGAAGCGTTGAAGTTACCGAGGAGGGGATCAGGGCAAAGACGAAATTCTTATTAAATCCAGAGGACTATGGCATCAAGATACCGGGTGTGGTCAGGAAAAATATAGCAGAGAATATGGAGATCAGGGTTGACCTGAAACACCAGCCTATTTAATTAAATGTCTGGCCCAGAATCAGCCTGTATTTCTGGTGGAGAGAGGTGGAATCTTTCTGTCGGGGCCAGATCAGGTTTCTGGTGGAATCGGGCCATACGGCAAAAAAGTGTACATGGGTGTAGAGGGCAAAATCAAAACCTGTGGTAAAGCTCCTGTAGTAAGGGGCATAGGCAATAATTTTCTGGGCATCTATTGTAAATAACAGGGAGACCAGGAGCAAGAGAGCCGAAAGAATCTGTTTTCTCATGAGGCTTCGAAGTTAGCCAATGTTGACCACTGTCTTTTCCTTTATTTTTTGTAATATCGGGTTGAAATAATCGAATCTCAACAGCAAGCCAGGATGAACCATAAAGATTTTGCAATTCAAAAGCTGGGTGAATGCACACTATCATCCCCGCTCAAGCGGGTTGATTTCCTTGATGAAGATGACCATGTCCTTTATAACCGAAAACTGGAGGATCTTACAGCCTACCTGGACAAAAATGAAGTTCCACCTTCATTTGAAGAGGCAGGTCCGAGGGAGAAAATTTTCTTTGATCCGGAAAATCTTTCCTGTGGCATTGTAACCTGCGGAGGGCTATGCCCGGGTATAAACGATGTAATCAGGGCCATTGTCATGAATCTTCATTATCGATACGGGGTAAGGGAAATCTATGGATTTAAATATGGCTACCAGGGTCTGGTCCCGGAGTTTGGACACGAGCCTGTTCGTCTCACCATAGAAAAAGTTGAGCAGATCAATGAGATGGGAGGTACCATTCTGGCCTCCTCACGAGGCAATCAGGATCCGAAGGTCATGGTAGATACCCTGGAAAAAATGAAGATTGGAATCCTTTTTTGCATTGGCGGTGACGGAACTCAAAGAGGCGCCCTGGCCATCAGCGAGGAAGCCAGAAAGCGGGGGCTAAAAATAAGCGTGATAGGCATACCAAAGACCATTGATAACGATATCTCCTTTGTACAGAAAACCTTTGGATTTGAAACAGCAGTTTCAGAGGCAAAGCGGGCCACCTATTCAGCAAATGTTGAAGCGCTGGGAGCACCAAATGGCGTGGGGCTTGTGAAGCTGATGGGTCGTGACTCAGGTTTTATTGCAGCGTATACGGTTCTGGTTGATAACCAGGTTAATTTCTGTCTCATACCCGAGGTGCCTTTTTCCCTGGAGGCTTTTTTGGAGGCCCTGGAAAAAAGACTGGACGCCCGAAAACATGCTGTGATTGTGGTTGCGGAGGGTGCCGGTCAGGAATTTTTCTCATCCTCAGTTGACCGGGATAAATCTGGAAATGCAAAATTTGGGGATATCGGGGTTTATCTCAGGGACGCCATCAAGGCGCATTTTAAAAGCAGGGGAAAGGAAGCCAATCTCAAATATATTGATCCCAGTTACATCATCCGGAGTCAACCTGCCAATCCCCATGATTCTGCCTTCTGTCTCCTCCTGGGACATAATGCCGTTCATGCCGGAATGACGGGTCGTACCGGAATGGTTGTCGGATACTGGAACAATCTCTTTACGCATGTTCCCATATCCCTGGCCGTCTCGCGGCGTAAAAAGATCGATCCCAGGGATTGGTTATGGAACAGTGTGCTGGCTTCCACCGGACAGCCCGCCAATATGATTTAGGATAAAGGCGAAAAAACAGGGATGAACGGCGTGTTTGGCGTGACGAATGGTGAATTATAAGCGACAAGCGTTATTTTCTGTATTTATTCACTTGATGCCTCCTTCATCCCGAAAAGGGGCTTGTTCAGACCTAAGGCCTTGATATTTGCCAAATATCCTGATCAGATTACCTGTTCATGGAGTGGATTCCCTATTTTTAGCCAAAGTCATGTGAATTGAACAAATACATTTTTAACTTGTATTTGTTACAAAACCAACAAATTGAGATTGCCGGATCAAATAAGACCAGGTAAGGGAATACTACTGCCGGCACTGCTGATGGCGGTAGTATTGCTTTTTGCCGGGACACACTCTGTTTTCGCCGCGACCCATATCATTACGGCTACAGCCGGACCGGGTGGTGAAATTGATCCGGACGGGGAGGTAAAAGTCAAGACATTCAGAAGTAAGACCTTCGACATTAATCCCGATAATAACTATTTAATAGAGGATGTGCTTGTTGATGGCGTAAGTGTGGGACCTGTTGATAGCTACAGATTCACCTTTGTTACACGCGATCATACCATACATGCCACCTTTGTTCCTAAAAATAATACCATTATTGCAAGTGCCGGTGAGGGGGGGCAGATTTACCCCGAAGGAAAGGTTTCAGTGGATCGGGGCGATGATCAGCGTTTTGAGATTAAGGCCGATCCGGACTACAGCATACTGGATGTGCTAGTGGATGGTGAAAGCCAGGGGCCACTGCGCGAATATACTTTTACCAATGTTTCAGCAGACCATGAAATCACGGCCACCTTTGACAGGTTTGTGGAGGTGCTGGATGTGAGCATTCCCAATGAAAGCATGAAAATCGGAGATGTGGTTCCGGTTTCCATTAGAGTAAGCGATGACGGAGGTGTGGCCTACACCCTGGTTTCCGGTTCAGTGGGTGGATATCCCCTTGAAGGCTTTGATCGTTTATCAGCTACGGAGTATCAGGCAGAATTTACCATAGTCGAAGGAGGAAACAGCTTCCTGGCTCAACAGGATATTCCTGTATCTGAACTGCAAATCTCGGATGGGGATATGAACAGTAAGGTTTATGATCAGCCCATTAGGCAGGACAATGATCCCATCGATGCAATATTTCCTGTTATTATCAGGCTGGAAGTGCCCTCACAGGCTGTGGGCATAGGAGGAAGCATTATAATGACCATCAGTTCTGATGGTGCAGACTATACACTGGCCGAAGGAAGCCAGGTAAACGGAATCCCCCTGAGTTCATCCAGGCTGATGCTGACTGAACTGGGTGATGGTGTATATGAACTTTCACTGGTGGTTGAAACGGGCGATAACCCGGTTGCACCAGGCTCCCTGGCAGCGAACATAATAATGATGGATGAGGCCGGGAATATTGGAGATCCCTATCAGATTATTGAGCCAAACACCCTTGAGGTTTATACAGATCTTCCCGAAGCCACACTTGTGGGTCCGTCCCGGATCTGCGAAGGAGAAGTAATTCAGCTCAGCGTACATCTCAGGGGAAGGTCCCCCTGGAGCTTTGATCTGGATGATGGTATAAACAATACCACATTTGAGGATATCAGCTCACCCGATTTCAAGATTACGGTAGCCCCAGCCAAGAGTACCACCTATCTGATCAGCTCAGTTAGGGATGTGAACGGAGTTGAGAATATGATTAATGGAGAGCTCCTTATTGAGGTGGATGAGGTGAGTGCTGTGGAAATCATCAACCTTGCCACAGGATATGATGTGGATGCTGATCCTGTTCAGCTTGAAGCAAATATTCCGGGAGGTACTTTCACGGGACCCGGTGTAATCTCTTCCACCGGCTATTTTTACCCGGATCTGGCTGATACCATTGATTCACCTCACACGATATATTATACCTATACCAACGACAATGGCTGTATCAGTGCGGACAGCGCCCTCGTCTACGTACTTGGAAATGAAGGGGCAATATTAATCCCGGCAAATGCATTTTGTAAGGGTGAGGATCCCTTTGATATCAGCGTGATGAATGTTCCGGTCAGCACGGGCTCCTTCATCTTACTGGATGCTGCCTCCCAGCCGGTAACCGGACTGACCGACAATGGAGATAATACAGCAAGTATAGATCCTGATTTGCTGGATGCGGGATCTTACACCATCGAGTACCACTATGTTGATCTGATACCCCACTTCTTCAGCACTGTATTCTCGGTTGAATTTATAGATCAACCACGGATACTGAATTTATATGACAGCGCCTACTGTCAGAATGAGAGTCCCTTTATACTTCAGGCAGATATGCCCAATGTTGTTTTTGAAGGCCCGGGGGTAACGGGGAACAGTGAGGAAGGCTTCCTTTTTAGTCCTTCTGAGGCTGATCCTGGAAGAATCTGGATTAGCTGTATAGCAGAGACTGAGAATGGCTGCAGGGCCAGCTCAATGGATAGTCTGGACATTAAGTTTGCACCCACGGTGCTTTTTGCCCTTAGTTCCGAGTGTTTGCCAGAGGGAGGAGAGCAGGTGAGTTTTGAAAACCAGACTAATGATCCCCAGCTTGTGGAGACCTGGATGTGGGATTTTGGTGACCCGGGCAGTGGAGCAAATAATTACAGCAATAAACCTGACCCCGTTCATTTATACCAGGAAACGGGATTGAAGAACATTATTCTGAAGGCCATATCCCTTGATGGCTGTAGTTCCTTCAGCTCAATGGAAGCTGTCATAGACTCTAAGCCCGTGGCAGACTTTACCTGGCTCAGTGATTGTTTTAGCGAGGGATCTGCAGTAAAATTTGTAAATCAGAGCTCCAACGGATCCGCCATTGTGGATACCCTTATCTGGACCATTAAAGGCAGTGATGGAAGTATTATGGATGAGTTTGGATCAAGCTCTGTGAGTGATACCCTGGATTACCTCTTTACTTCCCCAGATGAATTTATGGTTTCCCTTTACATCAGAAACCGGGGAGGATGTGATAGTGATCTGGAAAAAGAACTTGTACTGAGGCCAACCATCCAGCTGGACAGTGAAGGTTATCTCGAAACTTTTGATGCATCAGAAGGATTATGGACGGTACGGTCGGAAGAGCAATTGGAGAGCTGGACCTGGGGTATCCCCGATTTTAACGGATATATTCCTGATGACAACGATAAGGCCTGGTACACCCAGCTGCCTCAGGGAGAACCTGACTACTATGAGCAGTCCTGGATTCAGAGTCCCTGTTTTGATTTTAGGGAAATCGAGCGACCCCTGATCCGGGTGCAAATGATGAGGTCTTTCTTTCCCTATCTCAATGGAGCTGTGCTTCAGTACAGGGATATAATGGATGAGGGATGGCACACCCTTGGTGATGATACTCCGGGAATAGAGTGGTATAATGTATCCAACATCATTAATATGCCCGGGGGAAGCAGTATAGGATGGGGACTTGAAGAGTTTATTCCTGATACGGAATGGGTGACAGCCATCCATGATCTGGATCAGCTGGAGGGAAAAGCGAATGTGGATCTGAGAATTGTCATCTCAAGCAATGGCCGGATGGAAGTGGGCAACCAGGGTATGGCAGTGAATCAGCTGCAAATTGCTGAGCGCACAAAACTTAGCTTGCTGGAGCACTTTACAAATTCTTCGGATGATACAGCAAGAATGGCCGATGACATTGTGGATGCATTTGCAAATACCCACTCCGGGGATATCATCGACCTGCAATATCATATGGCCTATCCCGGGAACGATCTCATGAATCTGAATAATCCCGATCCTTCTTCGACCAGGTCAGGTAACTACGGAGTTCCCAATGTACCCTATGTAATCCTTGACGGTGGATTCTCCAACGATCATCGCTATGATTTTTCAGAGCTAAGCGGGCATTCACTGGAGGATCATCTCAGACTGCTTAGCCTGGAAACTCCGGTTTTTGATATCGACCTGAACGTAAACTGGATGGTGACAAGCCTTGAGGCGGAAGCCACAGTAAGCTGCCGGGCTGATCGCTATGATGAAAATGTGCAGCTCTACCTGGTGGTATTTGAACACACGGTAACAAGCTATTTGGGAGGCAATGGGGATACACAATTCAGAAATGTCGTACTTGATATGCTACCCACACCAGCAGGGAAACTTCTGGGAGATAACTGGCGAAAGGGAGATAGCGATACCAGGATTAATATATGGCCCTATGCACCCTATATCGAGGATATTAACGACCTGGGGATTGCTGCCTTCGTGCAGGAAAGAAGCAGCGGGCGAATTTTGCAGGCGGTAGTGGACTATAAGGATGAAACTGTGGGTCTGTTCCATCCTGCTTCACAAATACAAGGCCTGGAGCTATATCCAAATCCGGCCAATCATTCACTTTTTGTGAATTTTGGAGGCAGGACAGAGCAATCCGGATTAATAGAACTCATGGACATAAATGGAAGGGTGGTTCGCATTGAACTTTGTCCGGAAGGTTATCAGCTGATGGAAATGGATATCGATGATCTTAATCCGGGCATGTACATCCTCCGCTGGATCGAGTCCGATGAGCTCAGGGGGATAAGCAAGTTTGTAAAGACGCAATAGGCGCTGGGGTTTTGGGTAGAAAACCTATCTTTAACAAACGAAAACCCCACCCTTATGAAAACCAATCGAAGAAGCTTTTTGAAAAATGGAGGAGCAGCTCTTGCTTCCACAGCCCTTTTGAGTTCAATCCCGGTAAATATGCTTGCAAGCCTGCCGGTGAAAAATAAACATCCCTTCGGCTTCCAGGTGTGGACCATCAGGGAGAGTCTGTTTGCTGACTTTGCCGGAACCCTTAACGAGATGGCTGCCATGGGTTACAGCGAGGTTGAAATGTGTTCCCCACTGGGATACTCCAGCGCCGGCTTTGAGCCACTCAATCAACTTTCGAATGCTGAGATGCGGGGAATTATCGATCAGTCCGGACTAAAATGTACCAGCTCTCACTTTAATATGGGTGAACTGCGCGACAGCCTGGATAACCGGATCGAATGGGCCTCGGCCATGGGAATGAAACAAATGGTGTGTTCTTCTTTCTGGCTGGGAGACGATGCCTCCATGGATGATTATCGCAGAGCCGCACAGGAATTGAATGAGATTGGGGCAAAGACCAAAGCCGCAGGTCAGCAAATGGTCTTTCACAATCACCATATGGAGTTTGAGAAAAGAGATGGTAAACTGATCTATGATGTCTTACTGGAGGAATTTGATCCCGACCTGGTAAAGATGCAATTCCAACTGGCTGTGTTTAATATCGGCTACAAGGCAGCTGATTATTTCCGGGCCTATCCCGGACGCTTCATTTCTGCCCATCTTTCAGACTGGTCGGCTGAGAAGGACTCCCAGGTACCCATCGGACAGGGTGATATTGACTGGGATGACTTTTACAAGGCCTCCAAAAAAGGCGGGGTGAAAAACTTCTATGTGGAAATGGCTCCGGATACCTACCCGGAAAGTGCAACTTTCCTGAAAGGATTTAAATAATAGATCCCTCCCAAAGGTCTTGCAAGAACTCTGAAATGGGTAAACTTTCAACTCCGCGGGTAAGCCTTTTGTATGGTTCATTTGAGACTGCAATCCTTCTTGAATTGGGATGCTCTTCCCCAAATGCTTTAAGACCTTTAAGATGATGAGAGTGGATCTCTTTTGATGATTTGATTTCAATGGCAACTTCTGCATCTCCAAGGATTGCATCAACCTCCAAACCAGATGCCGTCCGCCAATAACTTATTCCGGGGTCAATATTATTATAATTGCAATAGGCATATAATTCCTGAATAACAAACTGTTCGAAGGCCTTTCCATATTCGGGCGATCCTTGTTCCAGCTTTCTTCTCCTTAATAAATAGTTTGTTATACCCACATCGAAATAATAGAACCTGGGAGCCTGAATTACTCTTCGTTTTATTACTTTTTTATATGCCGGTATCATATACCCGATCATTGTGTCTTCAAGAATTGAAAAGTACTCCTTAATGGTGGGACCACTTACACCACATTCCGAGGCAATATTATTGTAGTTCATCATCTCTCCGGATGAAATAGCAGCAATCTCCAGGAATCGGGCAAAAGTTGATAGATTCCTTGTGAGGGCTTCAGCTCTAATCTCTTCTTGTAAATAGTCCCCGATATATGCTTGCAAGCGTTTTCCTGGATTTTTAGCTAGGTAATGTCTTGGCAGCATTCCATTATTAATTGCTTTTGTAAGGTCAAAGTCAGGAATCTCCCTACTGACCAGGGGGAATAATACATTACGGATGGCTCTTCCTCCGAGAAGATTTGCTCCAGACCTTTTTAATTTTCTGGGGCTTGAACCACATAAAATAAACCTGAGATTTCGGTTAGTAATCAGCCAATGGACCTCATCTAGTAGTTGAGGGACTTTTTGAACCTCGTCAATAATGATCAATTCATTTTCCTGGCTTGTGATTAATTCTTCGCGTAGCAGTTCCGGTCTTCGGTTCAAACGTTCAAATTGTTCTCCCTTTAGTAAATCGTAATACCTGCAATTGGGAAACAGTTTCTTTAATAAAGTGCTCTTGCCTGTCTGTCTTGCTCCCCAGAGAAAAACAGAGTCGTCTTGAACATCTTCAATGCCGAGAAATCGTGTATACATAAAGTCTAACTTTATAATATCATGATAAAGTAAAGTATCTATTTACAAATATACATCTTTAAAACCTTATGTAGAACACATTACATAAATATTATGTCATAATTAGATAATATTTTATCACTTGAAAATATTATGTTTGAGACTGCCTGTGTAAGTCGTAACTTTATGGAATGAAAGCTAAGCACAATGCAGACCGACGTGATTTTATAAAAAAGGCAGCAGTATTGACCGGAGGAGTGAGCCTTGCCGGTAACTCAGTCCTTTCAATGCCTGCTCGTGAAATTAAAAAGAATCCCCTGCCCAGATGGAAGGGCTTTAACCTGCTGGACTTCTTTTCCCCAAATCCCAAAAGAGCCTATGGTGGGACCACCGAGGAAGATTTAAAGTGGATGGCGGACTGGGGTTTTGACTTTGTGAGAATTCCCATGGCCTATCCATCCTATCTGGATTTTGACCGCAGCAGGGACATCACTCCCGAAGAGGTATATCAGATCAGTGAAGAGGCCCTGGAGCGGGTCGATAAGCTGGTTTCCATGGCGCATAAATATAATATGCATGTGAGCATTAACCTGCACCGTGCGCCAGGCTACTGTATTAATGCAGGATTTCATGAACCCTATAATCTCTGGAAGGATGAGGCGGCACAGGAGGCCTTTTACTGGCACTGGAACATGTGGGCCGGGCGCTATAAGGATATCTCACGGGATAAAATCAGCTTCGATTTACTGAATGAACCGGCCATGATCGATGACATGAACAATCAGCACGCACAGAAGCTAAAGGTGCCCGGAGACATCTATGCAAAATTAGCTGAAGAGGCCGCTAATGCTATCTGGAAGGAGAATCCCAATCACCTGGTTATTGCCGATGGGAACGAGGTGGGATCAAAAGTCATTCCGGAAATAGCCCATCTGCCCATAGCACAGAGTTGCAGGGGCTACTATCCCCACATCATCTCACATTATAAGGCGCCCTGGGCCATGAAGGACTTCGATGATCTGCCTCCGCTGAAGTATCCCGGGCAGGTTGGAGACCAGTATTTAAGCAGAGAAATGCTGGAGGATTTTTATGCGCCCTGGATCAAGCTGGCAAAATCTGGTGTCGGTGTTCATTGCGGTGAGTGCGGCTGCTATACTGAAACTCCCCATGAGGTATTCCTTGCCTGGTTTGGAGATGTGGTGGATATACTTGGCTCCAACGGAATTGGCTTTGCCCTCTGGAATTTCAGGGGTGATTTTGGTATCCTGGATTCGGGAAGAAAGGATGTGGATTACGAAGACTGGCATGGCCACAAACTGGACCGGATCTTACTGGATCTGATCCGAAAGGCATAACAGGTTTATATTCACATGAAGGATATTAAGGAAATTTACGGGTCGTGGTGCCTTCTGGCCGGGGCTGCGGAAGGACTGGGGGAAGCCTGGTCCATCGCCCTGGCAGAGCGGGGCATGAATGTGATCATGGTGGACCACCAGCTGGAGCCCGTGAATACCCTGGCCGATGAGCTTGAAAGTAAATACGGAATCCGCACCCTGAGGCTCCACCTCGACCTGGCGGAAAAAGAAAGCGTGACCAGAATGCTGGCTGTCATCAGTGAAACCTCCTGCAGGCTGATGGTCTATAATGCTGCATACAGCCGGGTAAAGCGATTTGAAGAGCATACACCTGAGGATCTGGATACCTACCTGGGAGTTAATGCAGCCTCGCCCATCCACCTGGTCCATGGCCTTCTGAAACTCAATACCGATAATCCCGGGCAGAAAAAGGGAATCATTTTAATGGCCTCCCTGGCTGGCCTGTGGGGTGCGCAACTCCTGGCGACCTATGGTGCAACAAAGGCATTTAACATCCTCCTGGCAGAGTCGCTGCATCACGAGCTTAAATCAAAAAATTTTGATGTGATGGCCTGTGTGGCCGGCGCCACATCTACTCCCGCTTACCTTGGGACCAATCCCCGGTATGGAAGAATCCGGCCTTCGGTAATGACTCCGGATAAAGTGACTGAGGGAGCCCTTGAAGCGCTGGGTAAAAAGGCGCTTTTTATTCCCGGATGGAACAACCGTCTGACCTGTTTCCTGCTCACCAGAGTTCTGAGCAGAAAAACAAGCAGTAGTTTATTTAATCGCACAACAGCTCAGATGTATCCCGATGCCTGAAATGACAGCTCTTGACTGAGACTACTATTTATGCCTTTGACCCAAAGGGCCTGATCCATTTAATCAGGAGGGGTACGATGAAAACATCCGCCAGGTAGGCCGCTGAAAGACCGGCACAGGTCAGAATCCCCATATTCACTGTACTCCTGATATCGGAAATGGTAAAGACCAGGAAGGTGACCGAAAGGATGATGGTGGTTTTTGTAATGGCAACCCCCACTTCCCTGTAGGCACTCTCCAGCCCCTTTTGGAAATCCTTTGATTTGGTGATGTTCGTCTTCAGGGCCGTAATAAAATGGATGGTATCATCTACCGCCAGACCCAGGATGAGGGGGGCTACAGTCATGGTCACAAATTCCAGGGGGATTTTTGCGAAACCCACAATGGCACCGCAAATAATAACCGGAAATACATTTGGGAACATGGCGATCAGGCCCAGCCGTATATTTCCAAAACAAATCATCATCAGCAGTGTGATCAAAACCAGGGAGATGCCGATTGACTTTACCAGACCCTTTGTGATATACTGGTTCATCAATGCCATCTGGTAAGTTGAGCCACTTAAAAAGTGATCTTTTGACTGCGGAAAATACTCGCCTACCAGCTCATCTATCCGATGAATATTGTCCTGGATTTCCCGCGAAGAGAAGTCGGACATTTCAATTAAAATCCTGGCACTTGAATAATCCTCAGTGACCCATTTGAAAAGCAGGTCCATGTCGAAATCTTCGATGAGGTAGAACAGCCAGTCTAATATCGCCTGCTTCTTAGGGGTGAGAAAATGCTCTGCCTCACCATCATTTTGAAGGAGGTTAAACTTGCTTGTCATTTGCAATACCGAAGTGGTTCTTTTCACCAGGGGTAGAGAATCAATTTTATCCTGCAGGGCCTCCAGCCTGCTTATGTAGGCTGAATCCTTAAACCAACCGGCCTCACCCTCTATGGTAAGATCCATAAATTCATTGGAGGCAATGGCCGAGTTTTTGATTTTAACCTGATCCTTCATGTGATCAAGTTTTGTTCCCATCATTTTCTCGGCATTAAAGTCGATTTTCACCTTCGAAGTGCCATAAAATCCGGCCAGGGTAAACCCTGCAAAAATCACAATAAGGAGGGTCTTATAGCGGATATTATATTTGGCAATGATATCAAAGAACAACTCAAACACTGTCTTTTTATCCTCGTTTTCCGGGAACACTTCTCCATCTTTTCCCCAGGAAAGGACGATGGGGACAAATAACATACAAAGTACATAAAGCACAAAAATGGATGCCGCTGATACCAGGCCAACCCAGATAATGGGTTTTACCTGGACAAAGGTAAAGGACAGCAGGGCTGTGATGGTTGTGATCACAGTAAACAAGATGGGCCGCCAGGTGCGCCCGATGGCATAAACCACAGACGCTCTCCTCTGACCTGTTCGATTAAATTCCAATCTGAAAAAGTGATTGATGTGAACCACATTTCCGATGCTGACTCCCATGGTAAGCAGGATGGGAACCGAGATAAAGGCGCTGTCGGCCGACAAACCCAGCCAGCCCAGGGCTCCGAATACGATGGCGGGGGTGAAGGAAATAAGGGACAGGGTAGCAATAATGGCCTGCCAGCGGCGGAAAATAATGATGCAAAGAATCAGGGCGATCACTGCGCCCAGGATCATGATTTTGCTCAGATCGTTCAGCATTTCAGCCTTTTTGCGATGCGCATAAACGGACGAGCCCACAGCAGTGATGGTCATATTTCTACCGCCTTCTATAGCCGAGATTGTTGTATATACCAGTTCTCCCAATTCAAAATCATCGGGATGTTTCTCTTCATCATCAAAGCTTAAGGGAACCAGAATCCAGGCCTCCTTTCTGTTTTCTGAAAAGAGTGTCCCCGAAAGGGAAGGATCTCCTGTGATAGCTGAAGTAGTGCCTTCATAATCTTGTGAGCCGGAGCTGAGGGTACCGTCCTTGTCAAAGTCATATCCATTTTGCCCCAGCTCACTGTAGGTCAGATGGGCGATGGAATAAATACCTTCAAGCCAGGGGATGTTTTTCTCTATGCTATCTCCGATTTCATGAAGCTTCTCCAGCGATTGCCTGGAAAACACATCTTCGCTTTCAAACAGAACTCCTATGAAGTTGGTCTTCCCGAAAATTTCCTCAAAACGTTCCTGATGTTCTATAGCTTCATCTCCCTCGATGAAATAGTCGGATATTTCAACCGTAACATCCATTTTCAGGAAGCCCGGTACGGATAGAATTAAAATGGCAATTATTGCTAAAAAAAAAGGTATTCTATATTTCAGAACACGATTCGCAAATTCCATTTTCAGATGCTTGTTTTTGCGTCTTTAAATCTGGCCTGGTATGTTTGAATTGTGCTTTCCATCCAGCCCGCAACCTGATCAGCCATATTTTGCAATTCCTCTTTGGGAAGCTCCTGATCATCCCTGAGTGGAGGAGGCAAAACCGGATCTCCAAATACACAGATCATTTTAACCCAGTGCTTTGACATCTCTTTTCCGAAAATCTTGCGTCGTTTCAGGACATACACAATGGGAACAAGAGGGGCCTGATGATAGTAGGCCTGTTGAAAGCCTCCCAATCTGAAGCGATAGATTTTCTGACTTAAATATACCAGATTTCCTTCAGGCATAAACAAGACATGTTTTTTTCTCTTAAGTACACTGCCCACAGAAGATGTAATCATCTTTAATCCTGAGGCTGATGCCGGAATGGGAAAACAATTTACCAACCAGAGCGCGGTTCGTGCAATGGGAACTTCAAAATTCCGCTGAACAACTGAAATGTAGAGGCGTTTTGGCCAGAGGATCACACTGGCATAGGCAGTATCCAGGTAATGACAGTGATTGCTCATTACAATACAGCCTTTTTTGCGCATGAGTTTCCTGACTTTTCTGCGGCCAACAACCCTTAAACCATAGTAAAAAATGGAAGCCAGCCATAGTAAGAAGGCCACAAGGGCAGTAAATGGAACCGATATCAGAAGAAACCACCACTGGGTATAGATGAAGCGATAGGGCTTCTGGAAATCAATGGGTTTGGAGTTATTAACCTCAATGATCTCTTCGGTGGGAATCTCAGGTCGTTCGATCTTATCTGCCATGACTTAGACTTGCTCGGGTACCTTTTTCAAAATCAGCGGACCAATCTTTTCTCCTTTTGGAAGCAAGCCGTTAGGATTAAAATGTGATTTAATCACGTCCTTATACAATTGTTCCTTTGCATCGATGGATTGATCAATCCGGTATTGCTCTGCACTTTTAAGGGTGGGCTCCTTCAGTTTGGCAAGCTCGGCCCTGTGCTCAAACCAGAAGTCGATCCGGGCAGTCATTTCTTCTATGTTTCCGCTTTTAAACAGGAAACGATCGTCCAGGGCAAACTGGCTGGCTGCACTGTTGGGTGAATCTTCAATCAGGCAGGGCAGTCCGCATCCAATGGCTTCCAGGCAGGAACGGCTCTCCAGTTCAATTCCCGAAGAGTGCATGTACAAATCAGCAGTATTCAGATAAAGAAGTTTTTCTTCTTCTGAGATAAATCTGATCATGGGCTTTACGGGCAGTTCCTTACCTCTTTCAATGAGGCGTTCTGTGGTTTCACCTTTTCCGCAAAGCAAAAGTTTAATCCTGTCTTTATACTTTGATTTGAGTAGGGCGTCGATGAGGGTCTCCTGTTTTTTCTCCATGGCATGACGACCCACATTCATCAGCACAAAATAGTCTCCGAAAAAATCGGGTCGTTCAGGGTTTTTCATGGGAACAAATTCCCTGGGAATTCCGTTGGAGATTACTCTGAAATGAGCCTTGCTTCCCTTGGATTGAATCAGATCAGCAGCAAATTCCGAGGGACAGTGAATGGCATCCACCCGGTTAAATAATTCATAGTTGAACCAGCTGTTAAAGAATTTGTCCATGCTCTTGTTATCCTTTCCCATGGCACCGGTCATGTTCTGGGACTGGATGTGACAGGCTCCCATCACCGGGATATTCATCTCCCTGGCCACCTTCACGGCATTTCTTGCCATAAAGTAGGGGAAGAGTATTTCAACCACATCAGCTCCCTTAAAAGCTTCCCGGTATACCTTCTTCTTGCCCACGCCAAAAAGAAATTTCATATTCTTCATGGCCTCTTTTACCCCGGGCATGTAGAAACCCGGAACTGTGTTTACAGTACCATTGAAATTTGAGGCTTCCTCACCGGCGGTTGTTACCAGGGATACCTCATGCCCCCTGTCCTGCAGTTCCTTTGCAAGGGTATGGGTTACCACAATGCATCCATTTCCCTTATTCCAGCTATCAATTACAAAAACTAATTTCATGACAGGTTCTTATTTTCGACCACATCATTGTATAATTCTTCCATAGCATCTATGGATTTATCGATTCTGTATTTTTCAGCACTTTTAAGTACCTCTCCCTTCAACTTCGGAAGTTCATCCCTGTGTTCATACCAGTAATCGATCTTTTTTGTCATTTCAGTTTTACCATTGGTGGTAAAAAGAAAACGATCGTCCAGGGCAAACTGCGAAGATGCGCTGTGCTTTGAATCTTCAATGAGACATGGCATTCCGGTACCCACAGCTTCGAGGCAGGTTCGGCTTTCAAGTTCTACGCCTGAGGCATGAACATACAAATCAGCCGTGTTATAGTAAAGATGCTTCTCCTCCTCGGAGATATACTTTATAAGGGGCTCCACGGGTAACTCTTTGCCCCGCTCGATTAGTTTTTTTGTATCCTCACCCCTTCCGCATAAGAGTAACTTAATGCGATCCTTATATTTTGATTGAAGGACAGCATCAATAATAGACTCCTGTCTTTTCTCCATGGCATGGCGTCCTATGTTCAGGATCACAAATTTATCCCCGAAGAAATCGGGTCTTTTCGGATTATCCATGGGGACGAACTCTCTTGGAATACCGTTGGACACCACCCGCAGATGGGCCTTGGCTCCCTTGGACTTTAAGAGCTCAGCAGCGTGTTGTGAGGGACAATGTATGGCGGGAACCCGGTTAAATAGCTGAAAGTTAAACCAGGTATTAAAAATATAGTCCAGCGTCTTATTATCCTTTCCCATGGCACCGGTCAGATTCTGGGACTGAATGTGTGCAGCGCCCAGGATTGGAATCTTCATCCTTTTTGCCACATTTGCAGCATTCCGGGACATGAAAAATGGAAAGACCACATGAATGAGGTCTGCTCCCTTGTAGGCTTTCCGATACTTCCTGTTCTGCCCCATGCCTACTCCAAACTTGAAACCCATACTCTCCAGGGATTCCCTGATGCCAGGCAGATACATACCCTTGATCTCAGTCACTTTTCCGTTAAATTTTGAGGCAGCTTCTCCGGCAGTGGTAACCAGCGAGATCTCATGTCCTCTTGCCTGCAGCTCTTTAACCAGGGTATGGGTAACCACAACCCCTCCGTTTCCCTTATTCCAGGCATCAATTACAATTACAATTTTCATAGTTATTCAATCTTTAATTTTGCATTAAAGTTTATATCGTGGGGTGGGTACATATGATGCCCTTTGTCACAGACATCATGCCCGGGCTGAAGGCCTAAGGCAGCTTTTGTGTCATTTATTTGATTATCACGAGTAAGTTAGCGCCGCTAAAATACATAATTGAATGATATTCGCTGAGGATTCTGGCATAATAATTGTCAATTATTAGTCGTTTGTTGAGAAGTATGGCTATAATATCATACATATTGTCTGTGTTCCTGATCTCAGGTTTTAACCTGGCTGATCCTGCTGAGGAGGAGGGAAACACTCCCCATCCTTCAAAGCGTATGGATAGAGCCGAGGAGTTTTTCCATGCCTGTGATCTGGAAGGAAAGCTGGATTTCAGAATCTTTGAGAATGCCATGGAAAGCCTGGATGAGATGGAGTATAAGAATGAAGAGATAGTTAGCATCATTGACTTCTCAAAACCATCCACCGAGAAACGCCTCTTCATCCTGGATCTGAAGCAGCAAAAACTCCTCTACTATACCTATGTGGCCCATGGGAAGAATACAGGTCAGAATAAGGCTGTAAAGTTTTCCAATGCACAGGGTTCTAATTCCTCAAGCCTGGGTCTGTATTCCACAGCGGAGCCTTACTATGGCAAGCATGGCTACTCCCTGCGCCTCGACGGACTTGAAAAGGGCTTTAATGACAATGCCAGGAAAAGGGCTGTTGTGATACATAGTGCCAGCTATGTGAGTGAGGACTTCATAAAAAAATACGGCAGGCTCGGACGCAGCTTTGGCTGTCCGGCTGTCCCCGTGGAGGACTCAAAAGAAATCATCGATCTGATTAAGGGAGGCAGCTGTCTCTATATCTACGCTGATGACGACAACTACCTTGAGAATTCGATCCTCGCCGATTAGTTTGATCCCGCTTTCTTAAAAAACGACCTTTTCCACATCCCGGTCTAACTTCTCCAGGATAGGCTTATCTCTTTCATAAATATCAGGGAAAAAGAAAGTTGAACTTTCCTTGTATAAGCCGGATGTCCAGTATAATAAAAGCACATCCAAGGTTTCATCTATGTTTGCCCGGGTAGTCTTCTTCGAATCCAGGGTTTCCTGAATCTTTTGCTTGTCCCATTTGCTTCCCACCAGAATCTGTTCGGCCAGAGCTATGGGATTTTGTGTACGGATACAACCATGGCTAAAGGAGCGGGAAGCCTTGCTGAAGAGATACTTTGACGGCGTGTCATGCAGGTACACCGCATATTGATTGGGGAAAATGAACTTTACCTCTCCAAGGGCATTTCCAGGTCCAGGTTCCTGCCTGATGGTGTAGGGAAAATTATTTGCAGAGATGGCGTCAAAATCGACCGATGACATGGGGACGATGTTTCCCGACCGGTCCAATAGGACCATGTTCCTGTCAGTCAGATAGTTATAATCTTTTTTTATCTTAGGAATCATCTCCTTTACCGTTATGGAACGGGGCACGGTCCAGGTGGGATTAAATTCAATATACTGTAGCTGGGCCTTGAATACGGGTGTTTTATTCTGCTCCGTACCAACCATTACATTGGTGCGGAAGGTTTCTTCACCATTTTGCACCAGGTAGGCCTGGTAACGTGCAATATTGACAATGATGAAATTCTCGGTCAGATTATGCGTGACCCACCTGAATCGTTCCAGGTTTACCCGGATCTGATCTATTTTCTCTTCCACCGGCACGTTCATGGCTGCAAAGGTCCCTTTCCCAATGATTCCATCATTGTCCAGTCCATGCCTGTCCTGGAAATAACGAACATCCTTTTCAAGTGAAGCATCGTAAAGATCACTGTCCATTTCATTCAGATTGCTCAGGTCGCCTGTAGCCTCCAGCCTGCGCCGGATATTTATGATCCTGGGATCAGAGTCACCCGGATCAATTTTGCCCCCCGCTTTGATTTCTCCCCAGCCCCCATGCTCGGCTAAAAGGCGGTATTCGGACAATTCCCTCATCAGGTCTGCATAGGATGGAATATCCGGACGAAGCTTTTGAACTTCCTCCAGAAGGGTATTTTGATTAATGGCCTGAGCCAGGAGTTTTCCATCCCCGCCCGGCAATTCTGGATACCCAAAATTCCATTGAACATCCAGGCTGTATGGATCAATTTTACCCTTCATGAGGTGGTAGGCATAGAGCAATATGGCATCGGTCAAAAGCAGGTCGAACTTGGCTACCCATTCGTAGTCAACCAGGCCTTCAGCTTCTGACCGTTTTATCTTTTCTATGATGTAATGTAAGACATCCAGGTGATAATCTTTGGGAACCAGTCCGTCGTCATATGAGCCTTCGAGGGCTTCAATGGCCTGGCTAAGCGCCTCCAGATCTTTCCAGGCGGGTGCATAATCCACATGCTGATAGAATTTCCCAAGTCTGCTTTTAGCATAGATCTTTTCATTCTCGATCTCAACCACAATACCATTTGCCAGATCATCAACCAGCCTCTGTATGTGAGGTGTGATCTTCTCCACTTCCTTGTAGTAGCGTTGGTGCTGATCCTTCAAGTCCTGGTCCTGGCTCTGACTAAACAGTATTGAACAGGAAAAGAGGGAAAGAAAGATCAGGGAGGTGAGAACAGACTTCATAAAAGAATTACTTGATTTAAGATCAGGATCTTAACTAATAATCCTCGTCGTAATTTTCATTTTCCGACAGGTATTCCACATCAGAATGTTCGTCCTGATATTTCTCCTTGATATTGTCCTTCAGAATGCCGTCATCGTCATAATCTGAATCATCCTCAATGATTTGAATGGCTTTGTCGACCGTCATCCGGATCATATAAATCTTCTCATCAGTCTCGAAGGGCAGGGCGTATACAGTTCGGTCGTCCTTATTCTTAAAGCTGATAAGGTGCTGGCTAAAGCCCTCTGGATAAACCAGTTTTATTTGCTCCTGGATGTCAGTGCTGACTTTCTCAAAGTCCTGAATGACCCTTTGCTTGTTCGCTTTCATACAAGGATAAATCGAATCTCAATTTAATAAATATGCCAATTTTATGATATAAGTAACCGTTTTTTTTACCCTATTTTACGTATTTGGCATTCTGTAAAAATTCAAGACTTTTTTCCACACTCTCCAATGGGGTGTAGCTGTAATCTTCCACTTCCACTATAATGTGTTTCATGCCGGCCTTTTTCTTTGCTTTAAATGTCGATTCGAAATCCATCTCACCACTGGCACCTACCTCTTTTTTGTCCTTGATGTGCCACATTTCGAAACGTCCCGGATATTCCTTAAAATAGCTTACCGCATCTTTTCCACCCACCATAATCCAGTAGAGGTCCAGTTGAAACATCACCTTTTCAGGATCGGTATTCTGAAGCATGTAGTCGTAACGCACGATCCCATCAACTTCCTCGAATTCCTTGTCGTGGTTGTGATAGCCAAAGCGTATACCTTTGGCATTACATTTTTCGCCCACAGTATTGAAATAGTCGCAGTAGCGCTGCAGATCTTCCAGGGAACCATAACCTTTATTGTCCATCGAGGGCTGGACAATATATTTCACCCCTGCTGCCGCATGGGCATCAATACACTGATCCCACCATTTCATGGCTTCATCCCACTTATCCGAATCGGGAAGCGCATGACTGGTATGGGAGGATAAAAAGTTAAGACCAGCTTCATTGGCGATTTCCTTGAATTTTTCGGGATCGATTCCGTAGAACTTTCCATCAGCATAACCTGCGGTCTCAATAAAGGTATAACCCATCGCGCCCACTTTTGCAACGGTTCCCGCTGCATCTTTAGCCATATCATCCTTCACCGACCATAACTGGAGGCCGATTTCTTTCTTGGACTGTGCGTTCAGGGTAAGTGCCATAAGGGCACAAATGGTAAGAAGCATGCTTCTTTTTATTACTAGATTCATCAATTCTATTTTTAATAATTAGGATTCAAAAATTTTCCGAAACTTACACATATTTTTTAGCCGCAAAGTTTTTTTCAGCATTTTTTTACATGAAAATTTCCATCTTATTTTTGCTTAGGGTATCTGGATAGGTGTCTTTTTACCAGATCCAGTTTGAGGGGAAGGATGCCGGATGTTTGGATGACTATAAGCCCCTTGATTTAAATAATGGTTAAATTTGAAATGAAATTTCCGGAATTAGAATAATTGAATCTGAGTTTTAAAAATATTGCACTCTCCTGTTTATTGCTGTTTTTTTTGACAGTAATTTCTTCCAATAGCTATGCCCAGAGGAAAGGAAATTATAGCTTTCAATTTGAAGATCAAAGTTTAGAGCAGATGCTGAAGGAGATTTCCTTTTCCACCTCTTATAAATTTGCATATAGCGAGTCTGAGGTGGACACCAAAAGAAGGGCGTCTTTTTCATTCAACAATCAATCCATGGAATCTGTTATTGCAGCGCTTGCAGCTGGGTTTAATCTCCATTGGGAAATAGTAGGCAAGACCATCATTCTGAATACCCACTCAATCAAGGACTTCTACCTCATACAGGGGACTGTGATTGATTCCAAACAACTGGTGCCTCTACAGTGGGTGAATATCTCCACAATGGACAATCAGCATGGTACTCTGAGTGATTCGGCAGGTAATTTTAGCCTTAAGTTTGCAGCGGATCAGCAGAATATTAAATTTTCCTTCGTTGGATTTAAGACACAAGTAGCAGAGATCAGGGGTGATACCTCTCTCATGGTACTCCTTGAAGAGGATATAAAAGCGCTGGATGAGATTGTCGTGGTGGCTTTTGGCCAGGAGAACAAAGATCTTATCACGGGTTCTGTGGCAGTTCACGATCCTACCATATACACACAGTTAAATACAGAATCGGTAAATGCTTCCCTCCAGGCTTCTCTTCCCGGGGTTCTGGTGCAGAATAATGCTGGTACACCGGGGGCGGCCACCAGCGTTACCATACGGGGGATCAGCTCAATTACAGCGGGAAACAGTCCCCTTTATATTGTGGATGGAGTGCCGGCCATCAGGGGGAACTATTCACAACTTGATTTCAGTGGACAAAGCATTGATGCCATCACTGATTTGAGCATTTACGACATTGAATCCATCAGTGTACTGAAGGATGCAGCAGCCGGATCTTTATATGGAGCAAGCTCTTCCAACGGGGTCATCCTGATTAATACAAAAAAGGGTGGGGATCAGGGAAATCAGATCCAGATCGAAAGCTATTATGGAATGCAGCAAGCCACAGCAAAACTCCCCATGCTGAACGCAAAACAATGGAAAACTTTGGTGAATGAGGAGGCTATTGATGCCGGGGAGGCTCCGGTCTATTCTGAGGAAGACATTGAAGCCAATGAGGTGGATACCGATTGGCTTGATGAGGTATTCAGGGTGGCTCCCACATACAATATTTATCTGTCCGCCACCGGGGGTAATGAAAAGTCGGGGTATTATCTGAGTGGAGCTTATTTCAACCAGGAGGGTATCGTTATCGGAAGCAACTATAGTCGCTATAGTTTCAGGGTAAATTATGATTACCAGTTCGGTAAAAAGTTTTCACTTGAAGTAGGGAATGGATTTACCTATTCAAAGAATGGGAGGGTGGAGGGGGATCAGTCCCTGAACGGACCCCTGCCTGTGGGAATCAGTATGCCGCCGGTGTACCCGGTTTATAACCCCGATGGCACTTATAACAACGATGGCCCTTATGCCAATCCGGTATCCATAGCCAATGAAGAAAAAAACCTGGCTTACAGTTACAGGAATCTGTTCAACTTAAGTCTGAATTACCAGGTAACAGAAAGCCTGCTTATAAAAAACCAGACCGGAGTTGATTTTTATAACCTTGGCGAGCAGACCTTTGCACCGAAAAACACCCGTCAGGGAGCGAAATACAATGGCCTGGGCATCGAAGCCACCAACAACACCATTTACCTGTATAACTCCACCTATTTCCGTTATCAATACGATCAGCTGCAACATCATGTTTCCATATTGGGAGGATTCAGTGTGGACTCTTACCGAAGACACGGGACTTATTTAAGGGCTCAAAACTTTCCGGGAAACAGCTTTGAGTTTCTGCAGGATGCAGCCACCCCCATCACAGCATCATCCAATGAACTGGATGCAGCTTCCAATTCTTTATTCGCCAGCTTCAAGTACAACTATTCGGAGAAATACATCCTGGATTTTAATATTAGAAGAGACGGCTCATCGAAATTTGGGGAAAATAACCGCTATGGCTGGTTTCCTTCCATAGCTGGTTTATGGTACGTATCAAGGGAAGAATTCTGGAACCAGGAAAGTGTCTTTTCCAAACTGAAGTTAAAGGCCAGCTATGGACTTACCGGGAATGATCAGATCGCAGATTTTATCGCCCTGGATCTCTTTGCTGCCGGAGCCAATTATTATGGAGAAGCCGGGATTGCTCCCTACCAGCTTTCCAATCCCGATTTGAAATGGGAAACCACAAAACAATTAAATGTCGGGGTCAATGTGGAACTTTTAAGTCGCTTTAATTTTTTTGCAGAATATTACCTGAAAAGGACCAGCGATCTTCTGCTGGAAACCCCGATCCCCACCTCCTCGGGTTTCGAGTATTTCATTTCAAACATTGGGGATATTCAGAATCAGGGTTTTGAAATAGAACTGACGGCGAATGTGATCAAGGAGGCCCTTAAATGGAATGCCTCTTTAAGCTTCTCGGCAAACCAGAACAAGGTTATGCAGCTATATGAGGATCAGCCCATCAGGAATATTGGCAGAGCTTCCAGCAGCATAGAGGTGGGAGAACCCGTATCATTTTTTTATGGTTTTATCTCAGAGGGGGTGAATCCGGAAAACGGATTGCTGATCTACAGGGACATCAATGAGGACGGGATCATCAATGATCTTGACCGCACCAGGATCGGCACCCCTTTCCCTTTGTTTTTTGGTGGATTTAACAATTCCCTTGCCTATAAATCCTTTAGACTGGATTTATTGATCTACTACTCCTACGGAAACAGTATCTTCAATTCCACCCGACTCTATACTGAAACGGTTTCCATTGGCAACCAGACCACAGCTGTGCTGGACAGGTGGAGGGAAGAGGGCGACATCTCCGAGGTCCCTAAGGCTTCCAGCTATAATAACCGGGTATCATCGCGTTTTGTGGAAGATGGATCATATATCAGGCTTAAGAGCATCAAGCTGACTTACAATCTTCAAAGCAAGCTGATCAGGAATTCGGGTTTATCATCCCTGGAGTTTTATGTGGCCGGAAAGAACCTTCTTACCCTGACATCTTATTCGGGTATGGATCCCGAAGTGAATTACAACAGTACCAATTCAATTATTTTGGGGACAGACTTTTTTACCTGTCCCCAGGCCAAAACCTTATTACTGGGTGTATGCGTAAAGTTTTAATTTTCATATTGTTTGCACTGAGCGCCTGCGAAAGCCACCTCGATCTGGATCCAAAGATGTACATCTCGGCCGATGAGGCTTTCAGCACGAAAGAAAATGTATATGCTGCCCTGGTCGGTTCATACGATGCTCTACAACTGCAACACTATTATGGAAGAAATCTGATCATCGTGGGTGATCTGGCATCGGATAACAGTCAGGCTTCAGGGACGAAGATAGAATACTATAGTACCGATGATAACAGTCTTCTGGCTGATAATATCCTTGTTGAGGGAATATGGAGAGAGATATATACGGCCATCAACCGGGTTAACTACATGCTCTTTAAACTTGAGGATGTGGATTTTCTGAGCGAGTCCGAGAAGGCTGATTTTTTCGGACAGCTGGGGTTTTTAAGGGCATTGCACTACTTTAACCTGGTGCGACTTTATGGTGCTGTGCCCCTGCCCCTCGAACCCACAACTGAATCTGAGGGGGATCACTTTCTGCCCCGGTCCCCAGTCGATGAAGTATATGGCCAGATTCTCAGGGATTTGGATTTGGCTATTGGAAACATTGGTAATAAGCAAACGCACCTGGCGACTGTCAACGCGGCCAAAGCACTTCTTTCAATGGTTCACCTTACCATGGGCTCATACAGCTCAGCACTTTCTTATGCCGCCGAGGTGTTCGATTCAATCTCTTACCTGGAGGATGACTTTTCAGACCTATTTTCCAACAGCAGCGACCCCAGCCGGGAAATTCTCTTTTATGTTCCCTTTAATGTTAATGATAAGAACCGGCTTGCCGAATATCATCTGCCCTATCCACTGGGAGGGCGTTACGAGAATTCACCCACATCAGCACTGGTATCTTCTGTGGAGGAGATTGACCAGCGCTATCCTCTCATTGCTGCAGATTATAAGGACAAGTACTACACCAACAAGTATTCCGATTTGACCACTGGAACTGATAAAGTGATTATATTCCGCACAGCCGAGTTGTTATTCATCAAAGCCGAGGCCGAGTATTTTCTGGATTCCCTTGGAAATTATCAGAGCATCATGGACGGGATCAATCTTATTCGGAACAGGTCTGGTCTTCCTTCTATCGATATGCCTCCGGGGAACGCTTTGTGGGAGCACATAGAAAGAGAGCGGCAAATTGAATTTGCCTTTGAAGGAAAGCGTTGGTTCGATTTGATTAGAACCAACAGGGCCATTTTAATGGTTCCCACAGTTATCTCGAAAGATCAGATGTTATTCCCTATTCCCTTAAGCGAGATCCTTTCAAATCCCCATATTGACCCCGGAGATCAGAATCCTGGTTATTAAGAAAGGGTCAGATTATTCCACATCCCACCAGAACCTGTCCTGGAGATTTGGAAGGTATTCCGGGAAATTCTGGTTGTATAAACGTTCGGTCTGAGGGTAAGCCAGTCTCCGGGGGATTGCCCCTCCGGGATTCTGATTATGATCCCCACCTTTGTTTGGAGTCAATTCCGGGTAACCTGTCCTTCTGAAGTCGGTCCATGATTCGATGGAGGAGAACAGGGCTATATATTTTTGCTGCATGAGCTTTTTCAATTTGTCGTCAAAGGACCCCTTTAGTACAGCATTGGTATTCACGTAGCTGTTTACTAGTGACGTATCAAGTGTTTCGCTGGATATTTTGTTAATACTGGCTCTTATTGCCTCCCTGAATGATTCCTCGGCAAGGGGGTCATTCTCATCAATGCGCAGCCTGGCTTCTGTTTCAATAAACTTCATTTCATGATAGGTCATCATGTGAACCGGACTGTTGGTGGAGCTGAAGTAAGATCCATTTAATGTGGCAACCCCGAATTTCTTTTTATAGTAAAAATCCTTGCGCGGATCGTTCAGGGCACTCAACAATCCTGTAAAGGTGGGGTTTGGTAGAATGTAATTCAGAAGTGTATAAGAATAAAAGGGATTATACTCTGCCGCGGAATAACCGAAGGGGTATTCCATATCTTCATTACTGGAGGCTATGGCTTCATCAACTGTTTTCAGGATCTCCTGAGAGAGATCGAAGTTCAGATCCTCACTACGCTTTGTTAAGTGGAGATAGTAACGGGCTTTAAGGGCGTAAGCCGTCTTTTTCCATTTCGTCATATTTCCCCCGAAAATGATATCATCTGTAGAGGGTTTCAACCCATCATACTCCTGGTCCAGGTATGCAATTCCTTCGTTGAGTAAATTTTGGATGGTTTCATAAATGAGTTCCTGAGCATCATATACCGGGGAAGAGATTTCAGCCCCGAACAGTGCTTCCGAATAAGGTACATCTCCCCACATGGAACTCACATTCCCCAGGCAGAGCGCCATCATAATTTTCCCAATCCCCGCATAGTAGAAGGATCCCTCCTTTTCAGCTACTTCAATCATCTTTACCAGGTTGATCATAGGCCCGTCGTAATAGTCATTCCAGTCCCAGTCCACATACAGAGCTTCGTTAATCACATAGATTTGCACCTGACTGGGGTGGTTATCGATCCCCTCATAGTACTGCATAAATATGCCCGCCATTACCTGGGGTGTAGAGCACATCATGCCTGCAATGCGAGATTCGTTATAGGGAAGCAGTACATTTGCGGGTACTTCGGTTGGACTATTGGGATTTATATTTGCATCTGTGAGTTCACACGAAGAGGCGAGCAATAGGGCTCCAAGGAATACCGTTGTAAGGAAGATATTTTGAGTTGATTTCATGCTTCAGCTTGGTTTAAGATCAGAAAGAAATTTGCAGGTTGAAGGTATAACCCCTGGTGTTGGGCATATTGAAATAGTCGCGACCCAGGCTGTTTGATGTGCCTGACAGGTTTGTCTCCGGATCTATTCCGGAATAGTCAGTAAAAAGCAGAAGGTTTCTTCCACTTACTCCGATATCAATCCGGCTTACAACAGATTCTGTGAACCATTTCTGTGGAAAACTATAGCTTATGCTGACTTCTCTTAACCTGACAAAGGAGGCGTCTTCCATAGCCGCTTCAGAAAGGCCTGCCAATCCGCCCTGCGCGGTGTAGTATTCACGGTCTCTTTTAATAACAACCTGATTGGGCAGTCCCGTGTTTACATTGACACCGGGAACAATGTAGTCCTCTTCTCTATTTTCTGTATCCTTATGGGTCCCCAGGTTATTCATTACATTCTTTGTCCCATTGTACATCATCCCTCCCTGTTTAATATCCAGAAGGGCATTCAGACTGAGTCCCCTGAAAGTAAATGTATTGGTGATTCCCAGTAAATAGTCATAGTTGGGATCTCCCACAATCCCGGGAAGAACATCGATCAGGGCATATCCATTGTCTCCCACCAGAATCTGGCCCTGGTCATCACGCAGATAGCGGGTGCCATAGATAACCCCATAGGGTTGTCCTTCAATGGCCACAGAACGGGTACTGCTTACCCCGGTAGTTTCGAAATCCAGCAGGGGAATACCTTCAGGCAGCTCATCTACCATATTCTTATTTTTGGTAAAATTCACCATGATATCCCACCTGAAAGAAGATTTGCTCACAGGAGTGACAAACAACTGGGCTTCGATCCCTTTGTTAGTAAGGACTCCGGCATTCATGATCATGTGATCGTATCCAGAGGAATAGGCCACCGGAACCTCCACAATCTGTCCGATACTTGTGGACTGGTAATAGGCAATATCTAAACCAAGTCTGTTTTGAAAGAACCTCAGGTCCATTCCTATTTCTGATGATCTGGTGGTCTCGGGTTGTAGGCTGTTGTTCCCGATTGTTCTCTGGGTAGCAAAGGCCGTCTGTCCGCTGACCCCCCCGGTAATGGAGGTGTAGTAATTCTGCAATGAATACAGGGGTGCATCATTCCCCACCTGGGCCCAGGAAGCCCTGAGTTTTCCATAATTAAAGAAAGAGTTGTTTTTAATATTAAAGGCTTCGCTGAAAATAAAACTGACATTCACTGAAGGATAGAAGAATGAATTGTTTCCTTTAGCCAGGGTCGATGACCAGTCGTTGCGTCCGGTGGTATTCAGGTAAAGAAATCCCTTGTAAGCCAGGTGCACATCATAAAATACACCTACAATTTTGTAGTTTGTTTCGTAATCACTTCCCTCTGTTACCGCAGTATTGGAGATATTATAAAAGTTGGGCAGGATGAGGGAGTCTCCCCTCTGGCTGTTTGTATAGGTGCTTTTTGTATAATAATTATGACCCAATGAGCCGGAGACTTTGAAGTCTTCATTGATCTGTTTTTCCGCATTGAGCAAAAGGTCCGAGTTTATGCCACCAAAATTATACGTACTGATGGTTACATAACCATTGGGTGTATCGCTGGAGTTGTTATCGAAAAAAGAGTTTCTGCGTTCGGTGTAGCTGTCGATACCAATCCTGTAAAGGGCATTTAACCAGGGGGCGATGGCATAATCCACCTGGGCATTTCCGATGAAGCGGTTTACTTCAGACTGTGCCCTGTTCTTATTCACCGACCAGTACGGATTGTCGTATTGCTCGTAGTAGTTACGCTGTTGCCCATTGGGGTACATATAAGCCTCCGGGTCATTTGCAGGATCATCCGACTGATTGGTCTGGTCGAAAGTGGGGGTATTCCTCATCAAACCTACCATTACTGCCGACAGGTTGCTCCCTCTCTGGGCGTGATTGGCTTTTGAGTTGGTGTAAGTTGCCGATCCTGAAATTTTCATTTTTTCAGTAAGCTTTGTATCACCCGAAAGTTTGAGGGAGGTCCTGTTAAAGTCAGTTTTGGGAACAATTCCGCTTTGTATCAGGTTGCCCACTGAAAGAAAATAACTTCCCATTTCGTTGCCCCCACTCATGCTCAGGTATGTATTATTTGTAAAGGCAGTTTCGAAGAAGTCCTCGGTATTCTCATAGGGCACTACCACCTGGTCGGTGGCGGAAGGATCATCCATGTCCACAATCCGGCCGTTTTTATCCTTGGGATAGTCTGTGGAACCATCATACCTCAGGGTCTCAATGGGTGCTCCCCAGCTGGCATTGGAGGTGCTGGAGTAGTTTCCATAGGTGCCCTGTGAATATTTATTCTGTTTTTGTGGAAGTTTATTTACCTGATCAAATCCAAAAGATGTCTTTAAAGTGATATTCTTTCTAATTCCGCCTGCACCTCTGCCCGATTTGGTGGTGATCAGAATGGCCCCGTTGGCGGCCCTGATTCCATACAGAGCGGATGCAGCAGCTCCCTTAAGCACCGAGATGGTAGCAATATCATCGGAGTTCAGGTCAATGGCACGATTGGAGTAATCATACACATAACTGCCGGCATAGGAGTTGTCGATGGGGACCCCGTCCACCACAAAGAGTGGTGAATTTCCATCGGCCCTAAGGGATGATCTGCCTCTGATGGTAATGTCGGCCGAGGCTCCGGGAGTTCCGGAAGAACTGGTTACATTGACCCCGGCAACTTTCGATCCGAGGGCATTTACAATATTGGTTTGTTGCACACTTGTGACATCCTCCCCGCTGACCTCCTGGGCTGCATATCCTATGGCCTTCTTTTCGCTCTTGATGCCAACCGCTGTGATCATAACCTCCTCGATCTGCGCCAGATCCTGTGTAAGAAGTACCCGGAATTCTGTCTGATTTCCCACCGGTATTCTCTCCTTGAGGTAGCCGATAAAACTGATTAGTAATACATCCTGAGTGGAAGTGCTTTCCAATGTAAACCTGCCTTCATAATCACTTGTGGTCCCAATGCTTGTGCCTTCAATGAGCACAGTTGCACCCGGAAGGGTTTCCAGGTTAGCCGCATCAATGACCTGTCCTCTGATGGTACCCTGTGCATTTGATACAGAGGAAACTGCCCACAGCAGGAAGGTCAGGAGTAGAATTCTTTTCATAGATAATGGTATTGAGGATCCTTATAATGATATACACCTGATCGAGGCACATCACTTAATCGGGGGTGAGATTAAGTGAATGTGCATAGTTGGGTGTATAGTGATTAGTAGTATAATAATCACCTTAAATAAAAACCTATGAGATCAAAAATTTTACTATTTCTAACTGTTTCAGCCTTCTGCAGTCAGCTGATGGCTCAGCCCGACAACTGGAGGGAAGATTCTCCCTCGGATTTTGTCCCCATTAGTATGAAGGGAGAATTCGATTCTTATACTGAAGGGACAAAGGCACTGAAGATTACTTTTACCGAGGATGGTACTCCCTATTTTGTGAGTGATACATTTAATGTCACCGGCGGTTCAGCATTCAGTTTCTCCATTGATATACTGGACAACGATCCCGGCGCGGAGGTTAACCAGCGCATCAGGTTTATAGATGCAGATGGTGCAGGAAGCAATGAAACATCATCTGACTATTCAGTTGACGATCCTGATTATCAGACAGCTGTTTTCACCGGCACAACCCCGGCCACAGCTGTAAAAGCATATGTAATCATTCGTATGTATGATGTAGCTGATAATTGGGATGGATCTGCCACATTTTTTCTCGACAATGCAATCTATTCCGAGGGGGGCGGATCAAACCTGATTTTGAATCCCGGATTCGAAAGTTGGCCCGATCCTATCTTTGAGGATGGATCAACCCTGATGGACTGGAGGGAATCTTCTCCTTCTGATTTTGTGCCCATCGAAATAGTGCCGGAACTCAATGATCTTACACACGGCCTTGTGGCAGCCAGTATTACTTTTACCGAGACAGGCACTCCTTATTTTGTGAGCGACACCTTCAATGTCAGCGGTGGATCAGCTTTTGATTTTTCAATCGATGTGCTTGACAATGATCCGGGAGCAGAAGTGAATCAACGCATCCGTTTTATTGATGAAGCTGGCGACGGTGCCAATGTCACTTCAGGTGATTATACTGTTGACATGGCAGATTATCAAACCCTGACTTTCACAGGAACAGTCCCCGACACAGCGGTAAAAGCTTATGTAATTATCCGCATGTACGATGTGGCTGCTGACTGGACCGGTTCTGCCTCATTTTTCCTGGACAATGCCCGCTTTACTGAGGCTGGCGGAGCAAACCTGATTCCTAACCCAAGTTTCGAAGACTGGTTACCTCCTTCAGGAAAGCCTGAATTTACCTCTTACAAATTTGAGGGTCTTGATCCTGCAGTTACAGGAGTTATTGACAGGGCAGGCTTTGGAATTTCAGCTTCCGTTCCTTTTGCAACCGACCTGACGACACTGGTTGCTACCTACACGCTTACCGAAGGATCCACTGCGAAGGTGGGGGATACTGATCAGGAAAGTGGCGTCACCCCCAATGACTTCAGCAGTGCACTTACCTATAGTCTGACTTCAGAGGATGGCATGACCAGTCAGGACTGGGTGGTAACAGTGACCAAAGATGCACCATCCACTGGTAATGATATTGTTTCCTTCCGGTTTGAGGATCTGGATCCGGCTGTAAATGGAATAATTTCTTCAAGCAACCACAGTGTGAGCCTGGAAGTCCCCAGCGGTACCAATGTTGCTGCACTTGTGCCCACCATCGGCGTATCAGAAAACGCCACGGTATCTCCTGAGAGTGGAGCAGCACAGGATTTCTCTTCAGGCGTAACTTATACAGTAACGGCCCAGGATGGCGTCACCCAGGATTGGGTGGTGACAGTTTCTGTGGCAAGCGCGGGTAAAACAACCCTATTCTCTGAAGATTTCGAGGATATTAATCTCATTCCATCGGACTGGATCATTATCAATAATGACGGACATACCCAGGCTGCAGGTGAAGAGAGATGGCAGGACAGCGCCTGGGTGGTAACCACTTCTACCCGCAATGAGCTGGCTGGTACTCAGGTTGCCATGGCTTCTTCTTATGTGATCATGGAGAATACAGAAAGAGTGGATGACTGGATGATTCTTCCTGCCATCGACATCGGGGATAATACGATCCTGAGCTGGCAGGCCATGTCGACCACCTCCTCGGGTAATTATCCTGATGACTACATGGTTCTGATTGCTCCTGCGCTTGACGGAGTAACTCCCACAGTTGCCTACTTTGAATCAGAGGCCAACATTCTGCTTACAGTGGCCCCCGAAAGCTGGTCTGCAGGAGTAGGAAGACCCGGAACAGGTTTGAGCAGCCATTCAATAAACCTGAAAGAGGCCATCACACCCAGTGCCCCCGACGGATGGTACGATCGCTCTGTCTGGTTTGCCTTTGTGTTAATTACCGATCTTTATACAAACCCGGATACAGGCATTCCGAATGGAGCTGCGGGTGGCTCAAACCTGGCGATTGATAATATTCTGGTGGTAAATGATGCGGCTACCGGAATCGGAGACCTTGGAGCAGAAAGTTCACGGCTTTCACTCTATCCCAACCCCACATCGGGCAGGGTGGTGATCGATTTCAATTCCGATAGCAATGGGCTTTCTGATATCAGCGTGGTGGATATGGTCGGAAAAACTATTTATAAGCAAAGTTATGCAGGTTAAGGCCGGACAGAATCAGCTGGAGGCTGATCTCTCTGAGGTGCAGGCCGGTATCTATTTTGTAAAAGCCACGGTGAATGGCCGTAGCTATGTTTCAAAGTTAGTAGTAAAATAGCTTAATTGCTTTTTCTTGAATATGAGGTTGTCTCACCCGGGCAACCTCATATTTTTAAAATCTTCATACATTGTGGAATGGGTAAAAAAATAAGTTTTGAAATCAAGCAAGGATAAAAACCAATTTGTCAGGTTCTACCTCGGTATTGCCGGTAGAAAGGAGAAAGAGATTGTATTTCGCTCCAGGGAATCTGAGAACCGTCTTCAGGCTGAATGGGAAAACTTCCAGGATGTCAGGAGGCAGGATAATGAGTTGGATAAAGGTGCGCTTTTACTGAAAATCCAGAAGCAGATTTCAATGCAAAAAGCGGGTTCGGGAAAGAGAAGAGAATTGTCTTTTTTCCGGAAATATGCGGCCATACTCATCATTGGTCTTGTGCTTGGTTCCGCAGGGTTCTATTTGGGAATAGTGAGGCAATTTGTTCAAAAACCAGCTATGCTTGAGTTGAGGGGGGGAGCCGATGGGAAAGCTGAATACCTTCTGCCCGATGGTTCACGGGTAAGCCTGAATGCCAATACAGTCCTTACTTCTCCCGAGGCATTTTCCAAAAAGGAACGCAGGGTTTCACTCAGCGGTGAGGCCTATTTTGAAATCCGGCACGATGATGCTAAACCCTTCCTAATATCTGTCTCGGGTGTAGAAATCGAAGTACTGGGAACAACTTTCAATGTGAAAGCAAATCCTGGTGATCATTTCATTGAGACCGTACTGGTAGCGGGGAAGTTGAGAATTTCCCGAATGAATCCCGTCACCCATAAAAGCCAGAGTGTAATTCTTACTCCTAATCACAAGGCAGTATTTATTGCCGAAGAAGAGAAATTTATACTTGATAAGGTTGATGTTTATTCAGCCATTACCTGGAGGTCTGCCACCCTCTCATTCGACAATGAGCTTCTTGAGGATGCAGTAGGGAAGCTGGCGGACAGGTATGGGCTTAAGATTTCGCTTAGTGAAGATTTTCCGGAGGACTACAGGATTACCATGACCATCGACCAGGAATCAATTGAAGAAGTATTGACCATAATTGAAAAGACCCTGCCCCTGGCTCATAAGGAGCTTGAGGGGGGAATTATTATCTATCCGGCTAAATAGCCTGATCCGTTTTTTTTCAGGAAGTAATTCCTGTTATACCTGATACCGCAGACATGACAAAGCCAGACTTTTTCCTAATTGGTGCCGCTGAAGTATATGCTCCTGAATTCAAAGGGGTCAAAGATATTCTGATTGCAGGCAGCAGGATTGTTTCCATCGCCGATAAAATTGACAGGGGTCAACTTGGAAACCTGGATATACAATACATTGATGCAAGTGGTAAAATTGTTGTTCCCGGATTGATTGATGCGCATGTGCATATTGCAGGCGCCGGAGGCGAGGGAGGCCCATCCACCAGAACCCCCGAAATGCAACTGAGCCAGATGATTGCCGGGGGGATTACTACTGTAATCGGTTGCCTGGGCACAGATGGAATGACAAGAAATCCTGAAAGCGTCCTGATGAAGGTGAAAGCCCTGCGGGCTGAAGGAGTTTCTGCCTGGATGTACACGGGTTCCTACCAGGTCCCTACGCCCACCATCACAGGATCCATTGGACGTGATTTAGCACTGATCGATGAAGTGATCGGGGTGGGTGAGATTGCACTTTCCGATCATCGAAGTTCTTGTCCCACCACTACTGAGTTAATTCGCATCGCAGCTGAAGCCAGGGTGGGTGGTATGCTGGGTGGGAAGGCTGGCATTGTAAATATTCACATGGGAGATGCCAAAAATCCTTTTCAGCCCTTACATGATGCTGTTTCAAACAGCGAGTTGAAGTACAAGCAGTTTTTTCCAACCCATTGTAACCGGAACCACTACATCTTCGAGGATGCGCTTCGCTATGGAAAGAAGGCATACGTGGATATTACCACAAGCTCATATCCCTTTTTTGCAGAATACGAGGTAAAACCCTCCACTGCCCTGAAGGAACTTTTAAACGCAGGGGTTCCTGTGGAACATATTACCATGACTTCCGATGGCAATGGTTCCCTTCCGCATTTTAATGATAAAGGAGAACTGGTTCAGCTGGAAATGGGACAGCCTAAAACCATCTTTTCTGAGTTTCTTGATGTTGTGGTGAAGGAAAAACTTCCCCTTGATCATGCATTGAAGGTGGTCACATCGAATGTGGCCGAAATTTTAAAGCTGAAATTCAAGGGAAGGATCCGGGCCGGTGGGGATGCCGATCTTCTCGTCCTGAATAAGGACTACTCCATTCGTGA